>NZ_CBCOPO010000001.1:752500-2601476 GCF_965112005.1 Sphingomonas sp. Marseille-Q8236 | reverse complement strand
CCGCGATCCGCGAAAGCCGCTGGACCGATGCGCAGTTGGAACTCGACGCGCTCAAGCCCGGCCCGCTCCACGCGATCGCTCGCGCCGAACTCTACACCGCCAAGGGCTCACCCAAGGTCGAGGTCGACCGGCTGGTCGCGCTGCTCAACGAAGCCCCCGAGCTGCCCCAGGCCGAACAGCTCGCCCGCCTGGCCCGTTCGCGTGGCGCGCGCGACCTGCCCCCGCTGCCCGAAGCCCATAATCTGATCTGGCAGGATGGCGCCCCCCGCCGGCTCCGCGCCAAAAGCGTAAAGAGCGATATGATCGCCGCCGATTTGGCGGTGAAGATGCAGCCTTTCGTCAAGGCGGATGACGGCCCCTCTGCCCTGGCGCTGCTCGAATCGACACAGGGCCTTTCGCCCGAGGCGCTGACCGAGTGGCAGCAGCGTGTTGCCTGGATCTATTTCCTGATGGGCGACGACGCCAACGCCCGGACCTTGGCCGCCAAGGCGGCGGACGGGGTCGGCGATTGGGCGATCCAGGGGCGCTGGACCGTCGCTCTCTCCGCCTGGCGTCAGAATGACTGCCAGACCGCCGAAACCGCGTTCGAGGGAACGGCGGCGCGCGCGACCGATGTCGACCTGCGCGCCGCTGCGCTCTACTGGGCGGCCCGCGCCGATATGGTATGCGGACGCCCCGACCGGGTCGAGGGACGGCTGCGTTCCGCCTCGCAATTCCGTGAGAGCTTTTATGGTCAGCTTGCCCGCCAGGCGCTGGGCATGCGTGGCGACCGGGAGTCACGCGGGCAACTGGTTGCGACCGACTGGGCCGCGCTGGACCGTCGCCCCAACATCCTGGTCGCCGCCGCGCTGGTCGAGATCGGGGAGACCGACCTGGCCGATGCCGTGATCCGGCAGCAAGCCCGGATCGGCCAGTCTGGCGAGTTCCGCAGTCTGGTCCGCCTGGCCGAATCGCTCGACCTGCCCGCGACGACCGTCTGGCTGGCGCATAACTGTCCGGCCGGTGTCACCGCGACCGCCGAGGCCCGTTATCCGACACCGAGTTGGACGCCTGACAGCGGCTGGCGCGTCGAAAAGGCCTTGGTCTACGCTCATACGCTGCAGGAGAGCGGATTCCGCAACAAGGTCATCAGCCCCGCCGGTGCCTATGGCCTGATGCAGATCATGCCCGCCGCCGCCACCGATTTCGCGCGCGAACGCGGTGTGTCGATCGACCGCAGCGCGCTGACCAAGCCCTCGACCAACATGGACATCGGGCAGCGCCATCTGGAGCGGCTCCGCGACATGACCGGCGTCACCGGCGGCCTGCTGCCCAAGGTCATCGCCGCTTATAATGCCGGGCCCAAGCCCGTGGCCGAGTGGAACAGCATCGTGCGCGACAATGGCGATCCGCTGCTCTACATCGAGAGCATCCCCTATTGGGAGACGCGCGGATATGTCACCATGGTCCTGCGCAATTACTGGATGTACGAAGGCCAGACCGGCAAGAGCAAGTCGCCCAGCCGGTCGGCGCTGGCCCAGGGGCTATGGCCGCGCTTCCCGGGGTTGCCGGGCGCGAGTGCGATCCGACTGCAACGCCCCAATATCGCACAAGCGAGCCTACCCGCGAAGACGACGATCGCCCTGAACGCCACGATCAGCCCGCAATCGAGCACGGCGGTTCCCCAGGCGAATTGAGTGGATTTGGGGCGTCGGCATAGCATGGCCTTCGACCTTGCTCAGGCTGAACGACATTTGGAGCGGGACCCGGTCCCCAACCTCGGTTCACGCTGAGCGACGTCGAAGAGCAAGTCCCGCCTTTCGCCAAGCCGCCCCCTCTATTCCCGTCGGAGCTTTACCCGCCAATCTCTGTTTCGAAAGCCGCCATGCCCATCGATACGACCCGCCCGTTCCTGCCCGTCCGCATCGCGGTGCTGACCGTCTCCGACACCCGCTCGCTGGCGGAGGATCGTTCGGGCGATACGCTGGTCGGGCTGCTGACCGAGGCAGGCCATGACCTGGCCGAGCGGACGATCCTGCGCGACGATGCCGACCATATCGTCGCACAACTCCATCGATGGATCGACGACGGCAGCATCGACTGCATCCTGACCACCGGCGGCACCGGCGTAACCGGCCGCGACGTGACCCCCGAAGCGGTCGAGCGCGTCGCCACCAAGATGATTCCCGGCTTCGGCGAACTCTTCCGCTGGCTCAGCTTCCAGACGATCGGCACATCGACCATCCAGTCGCGTGCCTGCGCCTGCGTCGCGCGCGGGACCTATATCTTTGCGCTGCCGGGCTCGACGGGTGCGGTGAAGGACGCTTGGAACGGCATATTGCGCGATCAGCTCGACAGCCGTCACCGCCCCTGCAACTTCGTCGAACTCATGCCCCGGCTGCTGGAGCGCTGATCGCTCACTCGCCCTGCATCGCGGCGAGTTCGTGACCGTCGACATCGCGAAAGTGGAAACGCCTGCCGCCCGGAAAGGCGAAGATCGGCACGCTGATCGCGCCACCCGCGCGCTCGACCGCCGCCTGTGCCGCCTCCAGGTCGTCGACGCGTATCACCGGCAACGGCGCGGCGACCTTCTCGGGTGAGGCGTCGAGGCCAAGATCGGTGTCCCCGCTCATCGTCGCGGCATAATCGGGACCGAAATCGGTGAAGTCCCAACCGAACGCATCGGCATAGAAGCGCTTGGCCTCCGCCCGATCGGAAACCGGAAGCTCCAGATACTCGAACCGTGCCATCACACTTCCCCTCGTTCTTGATACGTTCCCGTTGATGCGATAGCCTGACCCTATGGTCAAGGACGATTCTTCCGATATGATCGCGCGCCGCTCAGGGGCGCTACCGTGACGAGGATCACGGGCCGGGGCGCGACCGGGAATGCGACGAGCCGGCGCTTCAACCTGCCCGAACAGGAGGCGGACGGCGACTGGCTGGACCAGCGTGCGGTGGTCGATGGCGAACCGCCACGGCTGCGGACGAGCGTGACGATCGTCAAACCCCGCACGATCCTGACCCGGAATAGCTCGCCCGACGTGCCGTTCAGCCAGTCGATCAATGCCTATGGCGGGTGCGAGCATGGTTGCATCTATTGCTTCGCGCGACCGACCCATGCCTATCACGACCTGTCGCCGGGGCTGGACTTCGAGACCAAGTTGTTCGCCAAGCCGGATGCCGCCGCGCTGCTTCGCGTCGAACTCGCCAGGCCCGGCTATCGCGTCGCGCCGATCGCGCTGGGGACCAATACCGATCCCTATCAGCCGATCGAGCAGCAATGGCGGATCACCCGGCAAATCCTGGAGGTGCTGGCCGAAACGGACCATCCCGTCGCGATCACTACCAAGTCCGACCGGGTGGTGCGCGACATCGACATTCTGGCACCGATGGCTGCCAAGGGGCTGGCGACGGTGTGCGTCTCGGTCACGTCGCTCGACGCCAGATTGTCGCGGACGGTCGAGCCTCGCGCGCCCACGCCCGAGCGACGGCTTGCAGCGGTGGCGAAGCTGTCAGCGGCGGGCATCCCGACCTATGTCTCGCTGGCGCCGGTAATCCCGGCCATCACCGACCATGAGATCGAGCATCTGGTTGCCCGTGCGGCGCAGGCGGGGGCCGGTCATGCCTTCTTTATCCCCGTCCGCCTGCCGCACGAGGTCGCGCCGCTATTCCGCGCCTGGCTGGATACGCATTTCCCCGAACGGGCGGGCAAGGTGATGGCGATCATCCAGTCGCTGCGCGGCGGGCGAGACAATGATCCTGGCTTCTTCACCCGGATGCGCGGACAAGGCCCCTGGGCGGAATTGCTGCGCGTTCGTTTCCACCGAGCATGTCGGCTGCATGGGCTGAACCGCGATCGGCCGCTGCTCGACACCAGCCTGTTTCGCCCGCCAAGGGGAGCGCAAGGCGAGTTGTTTTGAGGATCATCCCGCTTCGTCCACGCGTTGGAACCGGGAAGGAGAGCGACGATGATCCACGACCCCGAACAGACCCCGCCCGAACAGGTGCCCAACGAGGACGAGGCCGACAGCTCCGGCGGCGGCTATGGCAATCATGGTGAGGCGGGCGACGAAGAGCAGGATCGGCGCGAAGTCGGGGGCTAATGCCGGGCCGTCGCCCCAGCGTGCGCTGGGGCGACGGTTCAGCCATTACCCCACCAATGCCAGACGCGCCTCCGACGACTTCATCGCGACTGCGGTCACGCCCGGCAGGTCCTCGATATGGCTGGCCAGTTCGGCGTCGAGCAGGAAGTTACGTCCCAGCATCAGCAGCGTATCGCCGTCCGGCCCCGCGATCCGCGCCCGGACCTCTCCCCGGCCGTTGCGCAGCGGGTCGAGCATCGCGTGAAGCGCCTTGAACGCCGCCTTGTCGGCCACCGTCACCTCGACCACGAACTTCGCGGTGCTGGCGAGCCCGTCGAATGGCTGGACCCGCTTGATGCTGACACGTGGGGCCTCTTCGCCCGGACGGCGATCAAGTTCGACGGTGATGAGCGCGCAATCGCCCTCCTTGGCGGCCTTTTCCAGATCGCCCGCCACCGAATCGTCGAAACAGGTCGCCAGGAACTGCCCCGTCGCGTCGGATAGCTGCGCCATCATATAGCGCTTGCCCCGCGCCGAGGTCCGCCAGCGCGCATCTTCGACCAAAGCCGCCATCGTCGCGCCGATCCGCGCGCCGTCGTCGGGGATGATCAGGTCGGTCAGCGAGGTGTAGGTCCGCGCGCCGTGCATCTTGGCGATATGCGCGTGGCGATCGACCGGATGGGCGGAGAAATAGAAGCCGAACGCTTCCTTCTCCTGCTCCATCCGCTGCGACAGGCTCCAGCGCGTGCCGGTCGGCAGCTTGACCGCGTCGCCCGCCACCTCGGTCTCACCGAACAACCCGCCCTGTCCGCTCGTCCGACCCTCATGGGTGCGCGCGGCGATGGCGAGAACGGTTTCGGCGACCGCATGGACGCCCGCTCGGTTGACCTCGATCCCGTCGAACGCCCCTGCGGACGCCAGCGTCTCCAGCTGGCGCTTGTTCATCAGGCGCGGATCGACCCGCTTGGCCAGCGCATCGAGCGAGGCGAAGGGGCCGCCCGCATTGCGCTCAACGACAAGCTTCTCCATCGCGCCCTCGCCCACCGACTTGAGCGCGCCCAGCGCGTAGCGGACGCCCAAGCCGTCCTCATGCGGCTCGACATCGAACTCCGCCTGGCTGGCGTTGATGCAGGGGGGCAGCATCGTCACGCCCATCCGCCGCGCATCGTCGACGAAGATCGCTAGCTTGTCAGTCAGCGCCATGTCGTAGCACATCGACGCGGCGTAGAATTCGTGCGGATGATGCGCCTTCAGCCACGCGGTCTGATAGGCGAGCAGCGCATAGGCTGCCGCATGGCTCTTGTTGAAGCCATAGCCGGCGAACTTGTCGATCAAGTCGAACAGCTCATTGGCCTTTTGCGACGGGATGCCGTTCACCTCCTGGCATCCCTTGACGAAGATGGCGCGCTGCGCGTCCATCTCCGCCTTCACCTTCTTGCCCATCGCGCGGCGGAGAAGATCCGCGCCGCCCAGCGAATAGCCCGCCAGGATCTGCGCGGCCTGCATCACCTGTTCCTGATAGACGAAGATGCCATAGGTCTCGGACAATATCTGTTCGAGCAGGGGATGCGGGTAGACGATCTCCTCGGTCCCCTGCTTGCGGCGACCGAAGCTGGGGATATTGTCCATCGGACCCGGCCGGTAGAGCGACACGAGCGCGATGATGTCGCCGAAATTGGTCGGGCGTACGGCGGACAGGGTGCGCCGCATGCCTTCCGATTCCAGCTGGAACACGCCGACCGTGTCGCCCTTCTGCAGAAGAGCGTAGGTGGCCTCATCATCCCAGGCCAAGGCCCCGAGATCGACCTCGACCCCGCGCTTGGCGAGCAGCTGCACCGCCTTTTGCAGCACGGACAGCGTCTTGAGGCCGAGGAAGTCGAACTTCACGAGGCCCGCACCCTCGACGAACTTCATGTCGAACTGCGTCACCGGCATGTCCGAGCGCGGGTCGCGATAAAGCGGCACCAGCTGCGCCAGCGGCCGGTCGCCGATCACCACACCGGCGGCGTGAGTGGACGAGTGACGCGGCAGCCCCTCCAGCTTGGTCGCCAGGTCGAGCAGGCGGCGGACCTGATTGTCGTTGGCATATTCCTTCGCCAACTCCGGCACGCCGTTCAGCGCGCGCTTCAGGTCCCAGGGGTCGGTCGGATGGTTAGGCACCAGCTTGGCGAGCCGGTCGACCTGACCATAGCTCATCTGGAGTACGCGGCCGGTATCCTTCAGCACCGCGCGCGCCTTCAGCTTACCGAAGGTGATGATCTGCGCGACCTGATCGCGACCATATTTCTCCTGGACGTAGCGGATGACCTCGCCACGCCGGGTTTCGCAGAAGTCGATATCGAAGTCGGGCATCGACACGCGTTCCGGGTTCAGGAAGCGCTCGAACAGCAGGCCCAGCTTCAATGGATCGAGGTCGGTGATGGTCAGCGCCCAGGCGACCACCGAGCCCGCGCCCGAACCACGGCCCGGCCCCACGGGAATGTCGTGATCCTTGGCCCATTTGATGAAGTCGGCGACGATCAGGAAATATCCGGGGAAGCCCATCTGGATAATGATGTCGACCTCGAACTTGAGCCGTTCGTGATAGGCCTCGCGCCAGCCGGGTTCGCCCTCGCCCTCCAGCTCGGCGATACGGTCGAGCCGCGCCTCCAGCCCCGCCGTCGCGTCGCGGCGGAGCATCGCCGCCTCGCCCTCGCGGTCGCCCGCGAGGCTGGGGAGGATCGGTTTGCGCCAAGGCGCCATCACCGCGCAGCGCTGTGCGACGACCAGCGTGTTGTCGATCGCTTCCGGCAGGTCGGCGAAGAGCTGCTTCATCACCTCGGCGGGCTTCAGCCAGGCCTCGGGGCTGCTCTTGGGGCGGTCGTCCATTTCGACATAGGTCGAATTGGCGATGCACAGCATGGCGTCATGCGCGTCGCGGAACCCGCTATCGGCAAAGCAGCAGGGATTGGTCGCGACCAGCGGCAGGTCCCGGTCATAGGCAAGGTCGATCAGATCCTGCTCGGCCGCGATCTCGATGGGATCGTCGCGGCGGGCGAGCTCGACATAGAGCCGGTCGCCGAAAATCGCCTGGAGCCGGTCGGCATAGGCCTTGGCCCGGTCCGGCTGGCCTTCGGCGAACAGCCGCGCGATGCCGCCCTCCCCGGCCGCGGTCAGCGCGATCAGGCCGGTGCTGAACTTCTCCAGCGTGTCGAAGCCGACATGCGCCGCCAGCTCGATCGGCCGGTCGAGATGCGCCGCCGACACCAGCGCGCACAGATTGTCATAGCCGGTCATGTCCTGCGCATAGAGCGCGATCCAGTCGACCACCGCGCCGACATTGTCGGGCATGTCGGGCCGCGCGACGCCCAGCATCGTGCCGATGATCGGCTGCACCCCCGCTTTCTTCGCGGCGTCGGAAAAGGCCATGGCGGCATAGAGGCCGTTGCGATCGGTCAGCCCGGCGGCGGGGAAGTTATTGGCCTGGGCCTGCGCGGCTATCGCCTTGGGATCGATCGCGCCATCGAGCATCGTGAAGGACGAAAAGATGCGGAGGGGCACATAACCGGAATGCATGCCCCATCCCTACCCGACCTCGCGTGATTCGACCAGCGCGGAACCCGGCCACAGGCGATCCGTTACGGCAACAGAAGGGCTGATCTACCGCAGGATATTGACGATGACCGACACCGATCGATCCTATGCGACTTCGCTTCGTCCCGGCGCGGGCTGGGGCTGGATCCTGGCCTACGGCATATTGTCGGCACTGCTTGGCCTGGCGGCGTTCGTCTTTCCCGTGCCGGCCACGCTGGCGGCGACGCTCGTCATCGGGGCGTTCTTTCTGGCGTCGGGGATCGTGGCGATCGGTGCGGGGATTTTCGGCAAGGGCCATGAGGGGCGCGGCTATGCCATCGGCTTTGGCCTGATCTCGCTCGTCATCGGACTGATCATGGCATTCGAGCCGGCGACGGGCGCAATCTCGATCACCTTGCTGGTCGCGGTATGGCTGGGCCTGCGCGGCGCGCTGGAGATCGGCTTGGGCGCGCGGATGCGCCGTCGGCGCGGATGGATGATCGCGCTGGGCGTGCTCAACATCATTCTGGCGGTATTCGTGCTGGCCACGCTGCCTTGGAGCGCGATGACGCTGCCGGGCTATATTTTGGGGCTGAGCTTCTTCTTCGGCGGCATCACGTCGATCGCTTCGGCACTGGATCACAAGAAGGGCGCGAGCGCGTTTTCGATTTGAGCGGGTGGCTCGGCCTTAAACTTCGCCCAGGCTAAACGGATATTGGGTTTACAGCAGAACCTCGATGTCGCGCGCCAGATCCTCGGGCTTGGTCGTCGGGGCATAGCGGCCGACCACCTTGCCCGAGCGATCGACCAGGAATTTGGTGAAGTTCCACTTGATCGCCTTGGTCCCCAGCACGCCCGGTGCCTGCGCCTTCAGCCACTGGAACAGCGGTTCGGCCGCGTCGCCATTGACCTCGACCTTCGCCATCACCGGGAAGGTCACGTCATAGGTCAGCGAACAGAAATTCGCGATCTCCGCCGCATCGCCCGGCTCCTGCGCGCCGAACTGGTTGCACGGAAAGCCCAGCACCGTCAGCCCTTGCGTCTCATATCGGCGATGCAGCGCCTCCAGCCCCTCATATTGCGGGGTGAAGCCGCATTTGGACGCGGTGTTCACCACCAGCAGGACGCGCCCGGCATATGTCGCCGTGTCGACAGGCTGACCATCCGCCGCCCGGACAGTGAAATCCGCAATCCCGCTCATGCGTATTTCCCCAGCAGATAATCGAGATTGGCGCGCACGCCCGGCCATTCGCGGTCGATGATCGAATAGACGATGCTGTCGCGAATGCGCCCGTCGGCCATCACCTGATGCCCGCGCAACACCCCGTCCTTCTTGGCGCCCAGCCGCTCGATCGCCGCCTGGCTACGCTTGTTGAGCGCGTCGGTGCGGATTTGGATGGCCTGGCACTCCATCACCTCGAACGCATGGGCGAGGAGCATCCGCTTTGCCTCGGTATTGACGCCGGTCCGCTGGACGCGGGTGGCGTAGAAGGTACCACCGATTTCCAAGCGCCGATGCTGGGGCGCCATCCGCATATAGCGCGTCGTGCCCACCACCTCGCCATTCGGCGTCTCGACGGTGAAGAGCAGCGCCCGTCCCACATCCCGTTCTTTGAGCGCCGCCGCCAGCCAGCGCTCGGGCGTCTTCATCATCGAGACATTGGCATAGAAGATATTCCAGAGATCGCCCTGCCGAGCCGCCTCGACCAGGGCCGGCAAATCCGCCTCTTCGAACGGGCGGAGCGTGACGTGACGGCCGGTCAGTGTGGGTGTCTCGGACCATGAATTCATTGCAACCGCCCCTCATGCAGCCGGACTACCCGGTCCATCTTCAGCGCTAGCCGCTCGTTATGCGTCGCGATTAGCGCCGCCGACCCCTCGCCCCGCACTAGCCGCAGAAACTCGGCCAGCACCACTTCAGAGGTATGTTCGTCCAGATTGCCGGTAGGTTCGTCCGCCAGCACCAGAGGCGGCTGGTTGGCCAGCGCACGGGCGACCGCCACGCGCTGCTGCTCGCCGCCGGACAATTGGCTGGGCCGGTGGGTCAGCCGGTGGCCGAGGCCGAGCGCGGTGAGAAGACCCTTGGCCCGCTCGTCGGCGGCGGCAGGCAGCTTGCCCTGCACCAGCTGCGGCAGGACGACATTCTCGATCGCGTTGAAATCGGGCAACAGATGGTGGAACTGATAGACGAAGCCCAGATGATCGCGCCGCGCAATGGTGCGGCCATGCGCGTCGAGCTTCGACACCTCCTCGCCCGCGATCCGGATCGAGCCGGAGAAACCGCCCTCCAGCAAGCCGACCGCCTGCAACAGCGTCGACTTGCCCGAGCCCGAGGGGCCGAGCAGCGCCACGATCTCGCCCGGCGCGATGGCCAGGTCGACACCGCGCAGCACCTCGATCGTCTGGCCGCCCTGGGTGAAACTGCGCGAGAGTCCGCGCGTCTCCAGCACCGGCTCGGCGGCGGGGCTCTGTATGGCGGCTCCCATGCGGATGATCGGATCATTCATAGCGCAGCACCTGAACCGGGTCCGTGCTCGCCGCCTTCCAGGCGGGGTAGAGCGTGGCGAGGAAGGAAAAGACCAGCGCCATCGACGCGATGACGATGACCTCGACGGGATCGGTCTTGGACGGCAACTCGGTCAGATAGCGGATCGATGGGTCCCACAGATTCTGCCCCGTCACAAACTGGACAAAGTTCACCACGCCCTGGCGGTAGAAGAGGAAGATCGCCCCCAATACCAGCCCGGCCAGCGTCCCCAGCGCGCCGATCGTCGTGCCGACCGTCATGAAGATCCGCATCAACCCGCCCCGCGTCGCGCCCATGGTGCGAAGGATCGCAATATCGCGCGTCTTGGCACGAACGAGCATGATCAGCGAAGACAGGATGTTGAACACCGCGACCAGGATGATGATCGACAGCACGGTGAACATCGCCACCCGCTCGACCGCCAGCGCCTCGAACAATTGTGCGTTCATCGTCCGCCAGTCGGCGATCACCGCACGCCCGCCCAACTTGTCGGCCAGCGGGGCCAGGATCTGCCCCACCCGGTCGGCGTCCACCGTCTGAATCTCGACCATGCCGACCGTGTCGCCCATCAGAAGCAGTGTCTGCGCATCCTCGATCGGCATGATGACATAGGCCTTGTCATAGTCATACACTCCGATCTCGAAGATCGCGCCGACCGTATAGCTGACGATCCGGGGCACGGTGCCGAAGGGCGTGGTCTGTCCCTGCGGACTGATCAGCGAAATCTCCGAGCCCACGCTCGCGCCCAACGCCTCGGCTAGGCGGCTGCCGATCGCGATCCGGCCGCTGCCGGGCGTGATGCTGTTCAGATTGCCCATGACGATCTTGGACCGGATCGCGGAGTTGCCGCGTATATCGGCGACGCGCATGCCGCGCACCAACACCGCCTCGACCCGGCCATTATAGCTGGACATCAGCGGTTGTTCGATCATCGGCACCGCGCTGGTGACGCCGGGTGTCGCGCGGGCGTCGCGCACGATGTCGCGCCAGTCGGGCAGGCGGCCGCCCACCCCCTGCACCACCGCGTGCCCGTTGAGCCCGACGATCTTGTCGAACAGTTCGGCGCGAAAGCCGTTCATCACGCTCATGACGATGACCAGCGCGGCGACGCCCAGCATGACCGCGACCAGGCTGATCGAGGCGACGAGGAAGATGAACGCCTCCCCCTTGCCCGGCAGCAGATAGCGCCGCGCGATCATCCGTTCGTAACGAGACAGGATCATTGAGGTCCGATCGATCCATGAAGACAAGGAAATGCCGTGAGGCTGTAGGAGCGGCACCCGATGCTGGCAATGCCGCACCGGGTTCGGCCTGCAAAACCGGTCAATCCGGGGATTGTTGCGCGCACGCCACACCGGCCGAGCAATCGTAGCGCGGATGCCGCAAGAGGGATGACAAGCCAGCCTTCCCTAACGTAACACAATCTTACTGAGACACAGGCAGAAACGGCCGTGGTTCGGGGATTGCTCCAACGCTCACCCAAAGAGGTTGATGCGGGAGCGGGAAAAGGGGGCTGACGAGCGATCGTCACGCAGGCGCCCGGATCGGAAACGGTCCGGGCGTTTGTCATTCGGGCCCTTCCGCACATCCTGTCCCACCGAAAAGCCGCCGGAACCGGCGAGGGAAACGGGGAGCTTCCAGACTCCATCCCCAGATGCCGGCCCGGCGCCCGTTTACGGGACTATCGCTATACCAGATCAAGATGAACCGAATGTGGACGAATCCTGTGAATCGTCATTGGGGCGCCGCGCTTCACCCACAGCTTTCGCGAACGGGGTCCTCCCCAAGCGGCGCTTGGGGAGGATGGGATCAAAACGACTTGGAGATCGTGAACCCGTAAGTTCGCGGATCGCCCGGCTGGCCGACGATCAATCCGGTCGATCCGGACTGGGTCGCCAGCAATTCGTAATAATCGTGGTCGAACAGGTTCCGCACCCAGACAAAGGCGTTCAGATTGCCCGGCGCCTTGAACCCGGCCCGGACGTTGGACAGGCTGTAGCCGTTGATATCGGTATAGGCCGAGCGTGACGGATTGGACGAGAATTTCGACCGATAGCTACCGTCATAGCCCAGATAGAATTGCCCCTCGGTCCCGGCCACGGTCGCGGGCAGATCATATTCGGCGCCATAGGAAAATGCCCAGCGCGACACGCCCGGCAACCATTGGCCCGAAATATCGCAATAGGGCAGCGAGTTGCCCGGCGTCCCCGCCGCCGCCGGCGTGCCGACGATCTGGCCGTTCACCACCGGCAGGGCCGTGCCACCCGACAGTTCCGGCGGGCATGGCGCGTTGGTGAAGCGCGTGTAGCGCGCGTCCGTGAAGGCGCCATTGGCATAGACGTTGAACCGCTGCGTCGGGCGGAAGGCCGAATCGATTTCGATACCGCGCGTCCGCACCCGGCCCGCATTGGCGAGATAACCGCGCAGGACGTTGACCTGTAGATTGTTCACCGTCGCCTGATAATCGCCGATCTCGGTCCAGAAGCCCGCGATGTTCACCGTCGCGCGGCGATCGGCGAACTGGGTCTTCAGCCCCAGCTCGAAATGGTTGACCTTTTCGGGTTTCACCGTCTGGGTCGCCAGGATCGGATTGTTCTGCCCGTCGAGCGGCAAGCCGGACAGATTGATGCCACCGGACTTATAGCTGCGCGCATAGGTCGCGTAATAATGGACGTTGGGGTTGAACTCGTACGCGATGGTCAGGTCGCCCGACAGGTTCCAGTTGGTGAAGGACGGCGTGTAACTCTGCGGCGCAAGAACGCCGCGCTGGTCACTGGTCAGCGTCGTCGAGCCCGCGCCGTTGGTGACGGTCGAGACATAAGAGCCGTCCTTGCGATCATAATTGAGCCGCAACCCTGGCGATACCGACAGGCGATCGTCGACATGCCAGGTCAGCTTGCCGAACAACGCCGCCGAGGTGTTCGTGAAGCCGATCCTATTGCGCGAGGTCAGCCCGTTCAGCGTCGCGGGATTGCGCCCGCCTGCACTGGTCGGGTTGAGCAGGAAGGCGCTCGCCGCCGGGCCCTGCACCTGCAAGCCTTGCGTGTCGATCGACTGCCAGAAATAGAAAGCGCCCAGAACATAATCCAGCGTTCGCTTGCCGTTGGAGGCGATACGGATTTCCTGCGTCACCTGACTCTGCTGCGACGGATTCGCGGAGACGGTGGTGATCGGCAGGCCGATGAAGTCGCGATCGTTCGACGGGTCCCAATGCCAGAAACGCCAGGCCGACACGCTGGTCAGTGTCGCCTCGCCCACATCCCAATTGGCCACCAGCGACAGCCCGCCCAGTTCCTGCTTGGCCCGCAGATCGGTATCGACATCGGTCACCCGGTCGAAGGCGTTGGTCGAGGGCACGCTATAGCCCTGTGCCGCCGCCAGGGCGGCATATTGCCGATTGATCGGGCGCTGGGTCGCGCCGACACGGGCGTAATATTGGACGCAGCAATTGGGGTTCTGCCGCGCATAATCGCCCGACAGGGTCAGATCGAGCATCGGCGTCGCGTGCCACAGGAACTGGCTGCGCAGCGACAGATTGTCCTGGCTGTTCTGCCATTCCTGCTGGCGCGTGTTCCAAATGGTACCGCGCCGCGTGGTGATCGAGGTGGACAGCCGCACCGCGACCTTGTCGTCGACCAGCGGGCCAGACACCGACGCCTTGCCCTGGAAGAAGTCGTAATTCCCGCCGCTGACCTCGACCCGCGCCTCGGGCGTGAAGCTGGGCGGGCGGGTGATGATGTTGATCGCGCCCGCCGTGGTGTTCTTGCCATAGAGCGTGCCCTGCGGCCCGCGCAGCACCTCGATCCGCTCGGTATCGGTGAAGTCGAATGTCGCCGAGGCGATGCGGCTGTAATAGACCTGATCGACATAGATGCCGACGCCCTGCTCGATCCCGTCATTGGTGAGACCGAACGGAGCGCCCAGGCCACGGATATTGGCCGCCGAATTGCGCGGGTTGGTCGAATAGAATTGCAGGGTCGGCTGTATCTGGGTCAGCCGATTGACATTGTACGTCCCCGTCTCGGCCAGCGCGGTGCCGCCGATCACCGACATGGCGATGGGCACCGATTGGATCGTCTCGGCGCGGCGGCGCGCGGTGACGACCACGTCGCCCCCGCCCTGCTGTGCGGTGCCGAGCCGTCCTTCGTCGCGGCGGGCTTGCGACGGTGGTGCCTGTGCGGCGGCTATATCCTGCGGCTCGGTGGCGGCCACCGCCGTCGTCTGCGCCGCCAGAACCAGCGCGAGGGTCAAGGACATGGAAGCTCCCCTTTTGGTTTCACACCCTATTCGCACATCAATTTAATGGACATTCAAGTCGCACGACGCTTGGGATGGGTGAAGATTTGCTTTTCGATCCTGCGAGGCTCTTGAAGGCCATTTTTCATGAACCATATTGGTTCACGTGCGGTGCCGATCATCGGGCCGCACGATCGATCAAAGCCGTTCCGTGCCGGAGCGGCGCTGACGATCCTGGTTCAATTCGCTTCTGATGGAGGTTTTGACATGCGTATCGACCTGACCCCTTATCGTCGTTCGACCATCGGGTTCGACCGGCTGTTCGACCTGCTGGAGACCAACGCGCGTGGCGCTTCGGCGGAAAATTATCCCCCCTTCAACCTCGAACGTCTGGCCGAGGACCGTTACCGCATCACCCTGGCGGTGGCCGGTTTCTCGCGGGACGAAATCGAGATCACTGCGCAGCAGAATATGCTGCTCGTCACCGGCAAGAAGGATGACAAGGCGACTGCGCCCAACTTCCTGCATGTCGGGATTGCCAATCGCTCGTTCGAGCGGCGCTTCGAACTGGCGGACTTCGTGTTCGTCGAGGATGCGCGCCTGAACGACGGCCTGCTCGTCATCGACCTCGTCCGCGAGGTGCCCGAGGCGATGAAGCCCAAGACGATCGCGATCAAGACGGGCCAGCCGCTCGCCGCAGTGGAACATCACGCCGACCACAAGGCCGACGAGGCCAAGGCGGCGTAAGCAAGCTCGACGTCTTTCCCTCCCTAAAGACGTCGCGAGGCGTCCGGACCGACGGGTCCGGGCGCCTTTTGATTTTTTCTCGAGACTCCGTTCGGGCGGAGCGAAGTCGAAGCCTACGCCTCGCCGCCAACCCAAAAGAAAAACCCCGCCTCCATCATCTGGAGGCGGGGTTTTCAAATCACACCAACCGGCTCTGCTTGACCGCCGCTTCGATGAAGCTGGCGAAGAGCGGATGCGGGTCGAAGGGCTTGGACTTGAGTTCCGGGTGGAACTGCACGCCAACGAACCAAGGGTGATCGGGCCGCTCGACAATCTCGGGCAGCGTACCGTCGGGCGACATGCCACTGAACACCAGGCCGCCCTTTTCCAGCGCGTCCTTATAGCCGGTATTGACCTCGTAACGGTGACGATGACGTTCCGAGATGTCCTCGCTGCCATAGATGGAGGCGACGACGCTGTTGCCTGCCAGCTTGGCCTGATAGGCGCCCAGCCGCATCGTGCCGCCCAGATCGCCGCTCGCCTCGCGCTGTTCCAGGCCATCACGGCCCATCCATTCGGTGATGAGGCCGACCACCGGCTCGGACGTCGGGCCGAACTCGGTCGAGGAGGCGTCCTTAATCCCCGCCAGATGCCGCGCGCCCTCGACACACGCCATCTGCATCCCGAAGCAGATGCCGAAATAGGGCACACGGCGTTCGCGCGCGAAGCGAACCGCCTCGATCTTCCCTTGCGCTCCGCGTTCGCCGAACGCGCCGGGGACCAGGATGGCGTGGCACGGCTCGAGCTGCTGCGCGATCTCGCTCTCGTCGCCCTCGAACAGTTCGGCGTCGATCCAGCGGATATGGACCTTCACCTTGTTGGCGATACCGCCATGCACCAGTGCTTCGTTGAGCGACTTGTACGCGTCCTGCAGGCCGACATATTTGCCGACCACGCCGATCGTCACCTCGCCTTCCGGGTTCACCAGACGATCGACGATCTCGGTCCAGCGCGACAGGTCGGGCGCACCCTGCGGCTCGATCCCGAAGGCGCGCAGCACCTCCGAATCGAGGCCCTCGGCATGGTATTGGAGCGGCACCGCATAAATGCTCTTGGCATCCAGCGCCGGGATGACCGCCGAGGGCGGCACGTTGCAGAACAGGCCGATCTTGGCGCGATCCGAGGCGGGCAGCGGATGCTCGCAGCGACAGACCAGCACGTCGGGTGCGACACCCAGAGCCGCGATCTCGCGCACCGAATGCTGGGTCGGCTTGGTCTTCAACTCGCCCGCCGCCGCGATGTACGGCACCAGCGTGACATGGATGCTGATCGACTGGCCACGGCCCAGTTCGTTCTTGAGCTGGCGGATCGCCTCGATGAAGGGCAGCGACTCGATGTCGCCCACGGTGCCGCCGATTTCACAGAGGACGAAATCCAGATCCTCGCCATTCTCATCGACGGTATCGGCCTTTGCGAACGCCTTGATCGCGTCGGTGACGTGCGGGATCACCTGCACGGTCGCGCCGAGATAGTCGCCGCGCCGCTCGCGCTCGATGATCGTCTTGTAGATGCGGCCGGAGGTGACATTGTCCGACTGACGCGAGGCCACGCCGGTGAAACGCTCATAATGGCCGAGGTCGAGATCGGTCTCGGCCCCGTCATCGGTGACGTACACCTCGCCGTGCTGATACGGGCTCATCGTGCCCGGATCGACGTTGAGATAGGGATCGAACTTGCGGATGCGCACGCGATAACCGCGTGCCTGGAGAAGAGCCGCAAGAGAGGCCGCCATGAGGCCTTTGCCGAGCGACGAAACCACGCCGCCGGTGATGAAGATATACCGCGCCATGGGAAGAATCGCCTAGCTTGGATGGGGTGGATACGACAACAGCAAAGATGCGCGCCGCCGACAATTTGCGGCGGCGCGAGGGCCTAAGCTGCGATGAAAACGGGATTTAGCGGGCGAGCGGAACCGCCGAATTGTCGGCAGGCTGCGGCGCGGCCGAGCCCTGGGCGGGGGCCGCCGCACTGCCGGTCGGCACCGGAGCCTGGGCCGGCGCGGTGATCGGTGCCTGAGTCGCAGGCGTCCGGGCGAGCGAGGTGTCGATCGCAGGCGCCCCGCGCGTCGCGGCGAGGACCGCGAGCAGGATCGAGAAGCCGACGAACAAGGTCGCCAGCACCGCCGTCGCGCGGCTGAGGAAGTCCGCCGCACCACGCGCCGACATCAGACCCGACGGGCTGCCCCCCATGCCCAGACCGCCGCCTTCCGACTTCTGCATGAGGATCACCGTGACCAGGGTCGCGGCGATGAGAGCGTGGATGACGAGCAGAAATGCGAACATGAGGCGCGTGTGATCCCGATTGAGGGGTGTGCGAAACCGCGCACATAGGCGAGCCGGGGGATGGGATCAACCATGTGGCGCCGAACCCGATCGCCCTGCCCTCGCTCACCCGGAGGAAACGGGGTCGAACGGCGGCGCGGCGGCGGCCCTTCTGCCCATCCCCGCCCGCTCCGCCATCGTGGGCACGAAGCCCGCCTCGGCGGGAATGATCCGGCAAGATGGGAATCCCCTCACCCAAGTTGTTCATCTCAAAGGAACAGGAGTGAAACCACCATGGATAAAGGGCGTTATGACTTCGAAACAACGCCCGGCAAAGCCCGGCTCAGCCATTGGAATCATCGTCGTGTCCCACCCGCACGAAGCTCAGTCGCTGTTGGCCTGGATGAGCGCCTTGGTCGATTATGTCCGTTCGGGCGAACCCGATCTGACCAACCGTCAGATGGCCTTGCTGCTGGTCGTCTATCTGCGTCCGGGGCCTCATACGGTGCGCGGTTTGGCGCGCGCTTTGAACGTCTCGAAACCCGTCGTCACCCGTGCCTTGAATAGACTAGGAACGCTGGGCTATCTGCGCCGCCAACGCGATGATAACGACAAGCGTAACATCTTTGTCGCCAGGACACCTGAAGGGGCGGACTTTCTTGAAGAATTCGGACATTTCATCGGCGCTGGCGACGCCCCCGGCCTCCAGCGGGCCAGCGCGTAAGAGCTTTGCGCTACAGGGACGGCGGGTCAGTCTCGACCCGCGGACCCATGCGGTGCGTCCCGATCTGGCCGATGTCCGGCTCGCTGAATACGTATTCGCGCCGCATTATGCCGCTCCCCTGCCCTATAAGACCAGCGCCCCGGTGACCTTGCGCGAGGGACGTGCGACGGACAGCATGGTGCTGGCCGAACTGGCGTCGGGCGAGACTTTCGAGGTACTGGAGGTCGCCGGCGGCCTGGCCTGGGGCATCGCCCCGGTGATGGGGCTGGTCGGCTATTGCGACGCCAGCGGTCTGGAGCAGGTGCAGTGACGAAGACGGTTTTCATCGATGGCGGCGCGGGGACGACCGGGCTGGAGATCGCCGACCGGCTGTCCGGGCGGCCAGATCTGTCGATCCTGACGCTGCCCGATGAACGCCGCAAGGATGCACAGGCCCGGCGTGAGGCGATCAACGATGCCGACTTCGTCATCCTCTGCCTTCCCGACGATGCCGCGCGCGAGGCCGTATCGCTGATCGCGAACGACCGCACGCGAGTCGTCGACGCCTCGACCGCGCATCGGACCGCTGAAGCTTGGGTCTACGGTTTCGCCGAACTGGAGCCGGAACAGCAGCAGCGTGTCGCGAACGCCCGCTTCGTCTCCAACCCGGGCTGCTATCCCACCGGCTTTCTGGCGCTGGTCCGCCCGCTGGTGCGTGCCGGGATCATTCCCGCCGACTGGCCTGTCTCGGTCAACGCCGCGTCGGGCTATTCGGGAGGGGGGAAGGCGATGATCGCGGAATATGAAAGCGCCACCCAGCGCGCCTTCCGTGCCTATGGCCTGTCGGTGGCGCACAAGCATGCGCCCGAGATGCAGCGCCATTCGGGGCTGACCCACGCCCCCATCTTCGCCCCCGCCGTAGTCGACACCTATCGCGGCATGGTGGTCGAAGTACCCCTACCGCTTTACGCCCTGCCCGGCGCGCCGTCGCTCGACACGGTCGCGGCCACCCTGGCCGAGGCCTATGCGGACAGCCGCATCGTCACGGTCGCTCCCGGCGACATCGCGGCGGTGAATATCGAGGAAAATGCCGGATCCGACCGGATGACCTTGCGCGTCTGCGGCAATGCGGCCACGGGTCAGGCTCGACTGATCGCCACGCTCGACAATCTGGGCAAGGGTGCCGGGGGTGCAGCGGTGCAGAATTTGAACATCATGGCCGGACTCGATCCGACCGCCGGCCTCGTGCTCTAAGGAGACGTCATGACGCGCAATCCCGTTGGCAAGCTGCTGCTGTTCGGTGCGACCGGCGACCTGTCGCAGCGTATGCTGCTGCCGTCGCTGTTTAATCTTCATTCCGACGGCCTGTTGCCCGAAGACCTGACGATCACCGGCACCGCGCGCTCGGATCATGACGACGCCAGCTTCCGGGCGTTTGCCAGCCACGCGCTCGACACCTTCCTGCCTGATGACCGCAAGGACGAGGAAAAAATTGCGGGCTTTTTAAATCGATTGCAGTATCAGTCGCTCGACGCTTCGACGACGGAGGGTTTCCCCGCGCTGGCGGAGAAGGTCGGCGATGTGTCGAACGGCTTGGCCATCTATCTCTCGACCGCGCCCAGCCTGTTCGAATCGACGATCAAGGGCCTCGAATCGGTCGGCCTGGCGGGTGAGACGGTGCGGATCGGCCTGGAAAAGCCGCTGGGCTATGACCTCGCCTCGTCCAAGGAGATCAACGACGCGGTCGCCTTCGGCTTTCCCGAGGAGCGGACCTTCCGCATTGACCATTATCTGGGCAAGGAAACCGTCCAGAACATCCTGGCGCTGCGCTTCGGCAATTTCTTCTTCGAGCCGATCTGGAACGCCAACGGCATCGACAATGTCCAGATCACCATCGCCGAGACCGTCGGGCTGGAGGATCGCGCCGGTTACTATGAGGGTGCAGGTGCGCTGCGCGACATGGTGCAAAACCATATCCTGCAACTTCTCGCGCTGATCGCGATGGAGCCGCCGGCGCGTTACGACGGCACCGCGATCCGCGACGAAAAGGCCAAGGTCTTCCGCTCGCTGCGCCTGATGACGCCGGAGGAAGTGCCCCAGAACACCGTCACCGGCCAATATGTCGACGGCGCGGTCGGCGGCAAGATCGTCGGCTCCTATGCCAATGAACTGGGCAAGCCGTCCAAGACCGAGACCTTCGTCGCGATCAAGGCGCATGTCGACAATTGGCGCTGGCAGGGCGTGCCCTTCTACCTGCGCACCGGCAAGCGCATGGCGACCCGCCGTTCGGAAATCGCGATCCAGTTCAAGCCGGTTCCGCACTCGATGTTCGCCGGGCGCGGCGGCATCCTTCAGCCCAACACACTGGTCATCCGCCTCCAGCCGGAGGAATATATCCAGTTGCTGGTGATGGCGAAGGAACCGGGTCTGGACCGCGACGGCCTGCGCCTGCGCGAAGTGCCGCTGAACCTGTCGCTGGACGCGGAGTTCGCCGGAACCCGCCGTCGCATCGCCTATGAACGGCTGTTGCTCGACCTGATCGAGGGCGACCAGACGCTGTTCGTTCGCCGCGACGAGGTGGAGGCGCAATGGACCTGGATCGACGCGATCCGCACCGGTTGGAACGCTGCCGACGTCAAGCCCAAAAGCTATCCGAGCGGCAGCTGGGGCCCGTCCGCCGCGATCGCGCTTACCGAGCGGGATGGCGTGACCTGGCAGGACGACTGACACGCCCTATTCGCCGAACGAGGGCGGATGCGTTTTGGCGCCGACTTGGCCCGCCCCAATGGCGGGCCGGGGACGGCTCCGCGAATATCAGGACAGAGATGACATGACCGACGAAATCGAATGGTGGGACTATGAGGATACCACCGAAATGGCGAACGCGCTCGCCGGCGACATCCAGTTCATCATCGAAAGCGCGATCGAGGCGCGCGGCGCGGCGGTGATCGCGCTGTCGGGCGGCAAGACGCCGATCCCGGTCTATGAAAAGCTGGCCCAGGCCAAGCTCGATTGGAAGCGGGTGACCATCGTTCCCGCCGACGAGCGTATCGTGCCGTTGGGCGATCCGCTGTCCAACGTGACGATGATCGGCAAGATCTTCCTCCCCAAGGGCGCAAGGGTCATGCCGATCGTGCCGCAGGCGACGTCCGACTATAAGGCCGCCGGACGTTCGGCCGATGCGCTGATGCAGGAGCTGCACTGGCCGCTCGATCTGGTTCTGCTGGGCATGGGGGCGGACGGTCACACCGCCTCGATCTTCCCCGGCCCCGATTATGACGAAGCGCTCAACGGGCCGAAGGAGCGCCGTGCGCTAGGCCTGATGCCAGAGCCCCTGCCGCCTGAGGCGCCGGTCGCGCGCGTGACGCTCAGCCGCGCCGGGATCGTCTCGGCCCGCTCGATCATGTTCGCCATTTCGGGCCCCGCCAAGAAAAAGGTTCTGGAGGACGCGATCAAGGAAGGCGCATCCTCGCCCTATCCCGTCGGCCGCGTCCTGGCCGAGGTCGAACTGCCAATCGACATCCACTGGAGCGAGCAATGAGCCTGAACGCCGCCGTTTCCGCCGTCACCGACCGGGTCATCGAGCGTTCGAAGCCCGGGCGGCAGGCCTATCTCGACCTGATCGCGCACGAGGCCGAAACGGCGGTGCGCCGCCCCAATCTGGGCTGCGCCAACCTCGCCCATGCCTATGCCGGGACCGAGGAGGACCGCGACGCCATGAAGGCGGATCGCGGCATGAACATCGGCATCGTGTCGGCCTATAACGACATGCTGTCCGCGCACGCCGTCTATTACCGCTATCCGGAACTGATGAAGGTCTGGGCGCGCGAGGTCGGTGCCACGGCGCAGGTCGCGGGCGGCGTGCCCGCCATGTGCGACGGCGTGACGCAGGGCTATGCGGGCATGGAGCTGTCGCTGTTCAGCCGCGACACCATCGCGCTGTCGACGGCGGTCGCGCTGAGCCACGGCACCTTCGAGGGGGCTGCGCTGCTGGGCATCTGCGACAAGATCGTTCCGGGCCTGCTGATGGGCGCCCTGCGCTTCGGGCATCTGCCGATGATCCTGGTTCCCGGCGGCCCGATGCCGACGGGCCTGCCCAACAAGCAGAAGGCCGCCGTCCGCGAGGCCTTTGCCGAGGGCAAGGCGGGGCGCGAGGAACTGCTCGATGCCGAAATCGCCGCCTATCATTCCAAGGGCACCTGCACATTCTACGGCACCGCCAACACCAACCAGATGATGATGGAGGTGATGGGCCTGCACATGCCGGGCGCCGCCTTCGTCAATCCGGGCACCAAGCTGCGCCAGGAGCTCAGCCGCGCCGCCGTGCACCGGCTGGCCACGATCGGGCAGCGGGGCGAGGATTACCGGCCGCTGGGTCGGTGCGTCGATGAAAAGGCGATCGTCAACGCGGCAGTCGGCCTGCTGGCGACCGGCGGCTCGACCAACCACCTGATCCACCTGCCCGCCATCGCGCGCGCGGCGGGGATCATCATCGACTGGGAGGATATGGACCGCCTGTCGGCCGCCGTGCCGCTGATCGCGCGGGTCTATCCCAACGGCTCCGCCGACGTGAACGGGTTCGAGGCGGCGGGCGGCATGCCCTATGTCATCCGCGAACTGCTGTCGGAAGGGCTGCTCCACCGCGAAATTATGACGGTCGCGGGCAAGGACTTGTCCGATTACGGCCAGACGGCGGTGATAGCCGACGACAAGCTCGCCTGGACCCCAGTCGGCGACAGCGGCGACGAGACGATCCTGCGCCCGGCCGCCGCGCCCTTTTCGCCCGATGGCGGGATGCGCATCCTCTCGGGCAATCTGGGCCGCGCCTGCATCAAGGTGTCCGCCGTTGAGCGCAAGCGCTGGATCATCGAGGCGCCCGCGCGCGTATTCTCCGACCAGTCCGAAGTGCAGGCCGCGTTCAAGGCGGGCGAGCTGGAGCGCGACGTCGTCGTCGTCGTCCGTTTCCAGGGGCCCAAGGCCAATGGCATGCCCGAACTGCACAAGCTGACCCCACCGCTGGGCGTGCTCCAGAACCGGGGCTTCAAGGTGGCGCTGGTCACCGATGGCCGTATGTCGGGCGCGAGCGGCAAGGTGCCCTGCGCCATCCATCTCAGCCCCGAGGCGATCGGCGGTGGCGCGATCGGGCTGATCCGCGATGGCGACATCGTCCGGCTGGACGCCGTCGAGGGTACGCTGAATGCACTCGTCGATCCGGTCGAATGGGCCGCGCGCGAACAGGCCGTGACCCCCGTCCCCGTTCAGGGCATGGGGCGCGAGCTTTTCGCATTGTTCCGCCAGGCCGCCGACGAAGCCGAGAAGGGCGCATCGCCCATTCTCGCCGGCGCCGGTCTGTAAAAGATAAGGGGGAGGACATCATGGAAATCGTTGCCGTCGATATCGGGGGCACGCATGCGCGCTTCGCGATCGCCGAGGTCGAGAATGGCCGCGTCGTCAAGCTGGGCGAACCCTGCACGCAGAAGACCGCCGAGCACGCTTCGCTCCAAACCGCGTGGCAGGCGTTCGAGGCGCATGTCGGCCGTCCGCTGCCCAAGGCGGCGTCGCTCGCCATCGCCTCGCCGATCACGGGCGACGTGATCCGCATGACCAACAATCCCTGGGTCATCCGCCCCTCGCTGATCCCCGAGCGGCTGGGCGCGGACATCTATACGGTCATCAACGATTTCGGCGCGGTCGGCCATGCCGTCGCGCAGGTGCCGGAGGAGGATTTCCTACATATCTGCGGCCCCGAAGAGCCGATGCCCGAACAGGGCGTCGTCACCGTCTGCGGCCCCGGTACCGGCCTGGGCGTCGCGCAGGTGTTGCTGACGCCGCAACGTTATCATGTCATCGAGACTGAAGGCGGGCATATGGACTATGCCCCGCTGGACGGCATCGAGGATGCGATCCTCAAGCGCCTGCGCCGGACCTATACCCGCGTGTCGTGCGAGCGGATCTGCTCGGGGCCCGGCATCGTCGCCATCTATGAAACGCTTGCCTCGATGGAAGGCCGCGCGATGCCCAGCCGCGATGATCGCGAAATCTGGACCGAGGCGCTGGACGGCACCGACTCGATCGCGCTGGCCGCGCTCGATCGTTTCTGCCTGGCGCTCGGCGCGGTCGCGGGTGACTTCGCCCTGGCGCAGGGGGCCAAGACCGTCGTGATCGCGGGTGGCCTGGGCTATCGGATCAAGGACAAGCTGTTGCGCTCGGGCTTCGACCAGCGCTTCGTCGCCAAGGGGCGTTTCCAGTCGCTGATGGCGCGCATTCCCGTCAAGCTTATCACCCATCCCCAGCCCGGCCTGTTCGGCGCGGCTGCGGCCTTCGCACAGGAGCATACATGACCGACATCGCCACCATCATGCGCACCAGCGCGGTCATCCCCGTGCTGGTCATCGACGACGCCGCCACCGCCAAGCCCCTGGCCGAGGCGCTGGTCGCGGGCGGCCTGAAAGTCCTGGAGGTGACGTTGCGCACCCCCGCCGCGCTGGAAGCCATGGCCGAGATGAAGAAGGTCCCGGGCGCGATCGTCGGCGCGGGCACTGTGATCAACGAGAAGCAGCTGCGCGACGTGGCGGATGCCGGCGCCGAGTTCATCGTCTCGCCGGGTCTGACCGACCGTCTGGGCGCGGCGGTGATCGACAGCGGTATTCCCTATCTGCCGGGCGTGGCCAATGCAGGCGACATCATGCGCGGGCTGGACCTGGGCCTGACGCACTTCAAGTTTTTCCCCGCAGAGACCAGCGGCGGGCTGAAGGCGCTGAAGGCGCTGGCCGCGCCCTTCTACCGGGCTCGCTTCTGCCCGACCGGCGGCATCACCGAGGCCAGCGCACCCGATTGGCTCGCATTCGACCGCGTGCTGTGCGTCGGCGGTAGCTGGGTGACCGGCGGATCGATGGCGGACGTCGAGGCCAAGGCCCGCGCCGCGTCCGCCCTTCGCGGCTGATCGCAAACCCTCCCCAAGCGCTGCTTGGGGGGGGACGCTCATTGAGTGGGACGGCGGGGCGGTCGCGCCATTAAAAGAGCGATCCCCTCCGTCACGCTGGCGGCGATCAACCGCCCGCCAGCTCTAGCAACCACGTCCGAAACGCGCGCATCGCCAGCCCTTCCTTGCGCGACAGCAACCGCGTCAGCCAATAACGCCCCGCGTCGACCTCCACGGCGAAGGGCTGGACCAACCGCTCGGTCGTCAGCTCGTGTCCGAACATCGCCTTGGGCGCGAGCGCGACGCCGAGTCCCGCCATCGCCGCGCCCACCATCAACGCCGAGCTGTCGAACATGGGACCGCGCAGGGCGGGCGGCTGAACGCCCGCCGCCTCGAACCAGCGCTCCCATTCGCTGACCCGGTAGGACCGGAGCAACCGCTCGCGGACCAGATCGGCGGGATCACGCAATCGCTCCGCCACCAGGGGCGCACAGAGCACCGTCAAAGGTGCCGCCATCAGCGGTTCGGCATGGGTGCCGTGCCAGGCGCCGTCGCCGAAACGGATCGCGAAGTCCAGTCCCTCCCCTGCCAGATCGACCCGGTTGTTGTTGATCGACACCCGCAGGTCGATATGGGGATGCGTCGCCGCGAAATCGTCGAGCCGGGCGAGCAGCCATCCGGTCGCGAAGGTGCCCACGACGCCGATATTCAGGACATATTGGAACCGGCCATCGGCGAAACGGTCGAGCGTTGCACCGATCCGGTCGAACGTCTCCGCCAGTACGGGCACCAGCGCCTGCCCGTCATCGGTCAGCGCCAGTCCGCGCGGGAGGCGATGGAACAGCCGCGCCCCCAGCCGCTTTTCCAGCGCCGATACCTGATGGCTGACCGCCCCCTGGCTGACGCATAATTCGATCGCCGCGCGGGTGAAATTCAGATGCCGCGCCGCCGCCTCGAAAGCGCGAAGAGCATTGAGGGGAAGTTGCGCGCGGTCCATGGCCTATCATGAGATTGGCTCATGGCTGTGTCTAGGGAAGATGCTTTGTACGCCGCGCATCGCACCCGCATGATCGCGACCGAGGAGAACGACCATGCTAGCCACATTCGCCATCGCCGTCACACTGGCGGCCGCCGCCGGACAACCACAAGCCGATCCACTGACCCAGCCGATCGCGACCGAGCGTGAGGCCGAATGGCTGGCCCCACGCCCGCCGGTACGGGTGTTCGGCAACAGCTATCTCGTGGGCTTTGGCGGGTTGAACGTCGCATTGATCGACACGGGACGGGGCCTCATCCTGATCGACGGCGGGCTTCCCCAGGCGGCTCCGGCCATCCTTGCCAATGTCGCCAAGCTCGGCTTCCGCCCCCGCGACATCAAATATATTCTCAGCACCGAGCCGCATTTCGACCATGCCGGGGGGATCGCCGCGCTCGCACGCGACACCGGCGCGACCGTCATCGCCAGCGCGCGCGGGGCGGAAGGGTTGCGGACCGGACGGCTGGCGGCCGACGATCCTCAGCGTGGTTATGACAGCCGCTTTCCCGCCGTCCGCTCGGTAAGGGTGATCCGCGATGGCGAGCGGCTGGCCCTGGGCAACACCGTCCTCACCGCACGCGCGACGCCGGGCCACACCATGGGCAGCATGAGCTGGACCTGGCGTTCCTGTCAGCGCGACCAGTGCCGGTCGATCGTCTTCGCGAGCAGCCTGAACCCGGTCTCGACCGACGATTATCGCTTCTCGGCCTCCTCCAGCCGCCCCGTGGTCGCCGCCTTCGCGCGCGGCCAGTCTGCGATGCGCGCCCTGCCCTGCGACATATTGATCACCGCCCATGCCGATCAGGACGGCGCGACCGACCGTTTCCGCACCACAGCCGGTGCCTGTCGCGCTTATGCGCAATCATCCGAACGCGCGCTGGCCAGGCGGCTGCGCAGCGAACGGCGCTGAGCCTTACATCTCGCCGCGCTGGCGACGGATCGCGTACCATTTGCGCACATTGGCATTATGCTCTGCCAACGTGTCGGCAAAGACATGGCCGCCCGATCCGTCCGCCACGAAATATAGCGCCTTGCTGTCCGCCGGGTTCAGCACCGCATCGATCGAGGCGCGGCCGGGATTGGCGATCGGGCCGACCGGCAAGCCGGGGCTGGCATAGGTGTTGTACCCGTTCTTGACGTGCAATTCGGACCGCAGGATGCGACGCCCCAGCGGGCGGCCTTTGGTGATCGGATAGATCACGGTCGGATCGGCCTGAAGCGGCATCCCGATACGCAGCCGGTTGCCATAGACCGCCGCCACCGTGCGTCGCTCGGAGGGTTTGCCGGTTTCCTTCTCGACGATCGAGGCCAGGATGATCGCCTGCTCCGGCGAAGCGACCGCGATGCCGGGCTTCCGGTTCGCCCACGCCTTGGCGAGATAGTCGCGCATCGCCTTCTGCATCCGCGCCACCACCGAGGCGCGGGTGTCGCCCTTCTGATAGGCGTAGCTGTCAGGCAGGATCGATCCTTCCTTCGGGACCGACACATCGCCGGTCATGCCATCGGCGCGCATCAGCGCGTCATGGACCAGCACCGAAGGATAACCCTCCGGCACGGGGACCAGCCGCTGGCGAACCTTGCCCTCCTTCAACAGGGTCAGCACATCGGAGGCACTGGCATGTTCGGGAATGGCATATTCGCCCGCCTTGATCGCGGCCCCGCCACCGAACAGCCGCGCATAAAGACGGAAGCGCCCGGCCGAGCGAATCGCGCCAGCCTTTTCCAGTTCGTTGGCAGCGCGGGCGAGGCTCGCCCCTTCGGGCACGACAACGGCGAGCGGCCTGTCCGCCGGGCCGCTGCCCGCCCAGTCATGCGCGACCCAGGCGAAGACGGCGATGCCGATCAGCCCCAGCAGCAACCCGATACAGCCGACCTTGCGCATATATCACCCGGTTAGGAAAGGGCGCGAGGCCCGAACACATAACAACCCCGGCACCGATCCGGGCCCGCTTGCATATCCAGCCCGATGGCGCGGGCCTGAACGTTTTGCAAGCGGACCCAGCGGTCGCCGGGGTTGGAATTCATCGCTTCACTCGATTCGCGCCGAGCGGAGGTCGGGAAGCGGTATGAAAGCTCAGATCGCCTTCATCACCAGCGAGGCGTTGGTGCCGCCGAAGCCGAACGAGTTGTTCAGCACCGCCTTCACTTCACGCTTCTTGGCGACGTGTGGAACCAGGTCCACGCCCTCGGTCCCTTCGTCCGGATTGTCGAGGTTCAGCGTCGGCGGCACGATCTGGTCGCGCAGCGCCAGGATGCAGAAGATGCTCTCGACCGCACCGGCACCGCCCAGCAGATGCCCGATCGCCGACTTGGTGCTCGACATCGACGCGCCCGACAGGTCGTCGCCGAACACGCGCTTTGCGGCGGCCAGCTCGATCGTGTCGGCCATGGTCGAAGTACCATGCGCATTGATGTAATCGATGTCCGACGGCTCCATGCCCGCCTTGCGCAGCGCCATGCGCATCGCATTCTCCGCACCCTTGCCCTCGGGGTGCGGCGCGG
Organism: Sphingomonas sp. Marseille-Q8236; assembly: GCF_965112005.1. NCBI lineage: Bacteria > Pseudomonadati > Pseudomonadota > Alphaproteobacteria > Sphingomonadales > Sphingomonadaceae > Sphingomonas > Sphingomonas sp. Marseille-Q8236. Next base: position 2,572,887 of record NZ_CBCOPO010000001.1, on the reverse strand, counting down.
TGACGTGATAGGCGTCGCCCGACAGACCATAGCCGACGACCTCGGCATAGATCTTCGCGCCGCGCGCCTTGGCATGCTCATATTCCTCGAGCACGACGACGCCCGCGCCCTCGCCCATCACGAAGCCGTCGCGGCCCTTGTCATAGGGACGGCTCGCCTCGGTCGGGCGGTCGTTCATGCTCATGTTGAGCGCGCGCGCCTGGGCGAAGCCGGCCACGCCCAGCGGGTTGATCGTGCTTTCCGCACCGCCCGCCAGCATGATGTCGGCATCGTCGTCGCGGATCATGCGCGCCGCATCGCCGATCGAATGCGCGCCGGTCGAGCAGGCGGTGACGACCGCATGGTTCGGGCCCATCAGGCCGTATTTGATGCTGACCTGGCCCGAGATCAGGTTGATCAGGCGTCCATGGACGAAGTGCGGGCTGACCCGGCCGGGGCCCCGCTCGTGCAGGTTGACCGATTCGATCTCGATACCCGGCAGGCCGCCGATGCCCGAGCCGATCGACACGCCCGCGCGCAGCTTCGTGGCCTCATCCATCTCGGTCAGGCCGGCATCTTCCAGCGCCTGTCCGGCGGCGTCGATGCCATAGACGATGAAGGGATCGACCTGACGCTGGACCTTGTGGTCGACGCGCTTGTCGGGGTCGAAGCCAAATTCATGGTCCTTGGGCTTCACCTCGCACGCGATGGTGCATTTCTGCCCCGTGGTATCGAACCGCGTGATCGGACCGGCGCCGGACTTGCCAGCGATCAGATTGGCCCAGGCGGTTTCCACGTCCGCGCCCAGAGGCGTGACAAGACCCAGTCCGGTGACGACGACGCGCCGCATATTCCACTCCATTCCACAACGAAAACGGCTCCCCGCCCGCTATGTCGGGGTCGGGGAGCCGCTTTAAACCTGGCCTTGGCGGCCCGTTCGGCCCGCATCACCTGCGGGCCGAGGCCCCGGTATCAGGCCTTGTTCTCGTCGATGTACGTGATCGCGTCCTTGACGGTCGTGATCTTCTCGGCGGCATCGTCCGGGATTTCGACACCGAACTCTTCCTCGAACGCCATGACGAGCTCGACGATGTCGAGGCTGTCGGCACCGAGGTCGTCGATGAAGCTCGCGTCCTCGGTCACCTTGTCGGCTTCGACGCCGAGATGCTCGACGACGATCTTCTTCACGCGGTCGGCGGTCTCGCTCATGGTAATCCCTTCTCGTAATTCATCGGGGGTTGATACTTCCTGAACGCACGTAGAACGCGCGTCCTAGTCTGGCAAGCCCGTCCAGCGACGGACTTTGGCCAGGATAGGATCATTCGTGTCCGTCAGCGGCTCAAAGCATCGCCATGCCGCCGTTGACGTGGAGCGTCTGGCCGGTGACATAGCCCGCCTCCCGCGACGCCAGATAGACGACGGCCGCGCCGATATCCTCGCCCTTGCCCAGATCGCCCGCCGGAATGCGGGTCAGCAGCGCGGCCTTCTGCGCCTCGGGCAGAACGTCGGTCATCGCCGAACGCATGAAACCGGGGGCCACGCAGTTGACGGTGATGTTGCGACTGGCCAGTTCCTGCGCCACCGCCTTGGACATGCCGACGATCCCGGCCTTGGAGGCGGCATAGTTGGCCTGCCCCGGATTGCCGGTCGCACCGACGACCGAGGTGATCGAGATGATGCGGCCGAAGCGCGCCTTCATCATCGGCTTGGCGGCGGCACGGATCAGGCGGAACGCGGCTTCGAGGTTGACGCGGATCACCTGATCCCACTCCTCGTCCTTCATCCGCATGGTCAGATTGTCGCGGGTGACGCCCGCGTTGTTGACCAGGATGTCGAGCTTGCCGCCCAGCGCCTCGACCGCCTGCGGGATCAACGCATCGACCGCGGCGGGGTCGGACAGGTTGCAGGGGACTGCAACATGGTCCCCGCCGAGTTCGGCGCGAAATGCCTCCAGCTTGTCGATATTGGAGCCGGACAGCGCCAGCTTCGCACCCTGCGCCGCCAGCGCCTTCGCCACCGCCGAGCCAAGGCCACCGGACGCGCCGGTCACGAGGGCGGTCATTCCTGTCAGGTCGAACATTGGAAACTCCCTAGAAATTTTGTTCGCGCAGAGGCGCGGAGGACGCAGAGGGGTTATGGTTGTTGACGAGACGGCGTATGCCCTCGCGCAACGTCTCCCCTCCGAAGTTGATCAACAGCCCCACAGGTTGCCCGGTGAGACGAAGATACGTCAGAAGTTGTTTGGCGTGAACAGGAGCCAGTCGCTCCACCGATTTGATTTCCACCACAAGCCGCTCATCGACCAAGAGGTCGATTTTGAAAGCCCCTTCGATGCGCACGCCTTCAAATTCGATATCGATGCTGCGCTGACGCGCGACGGAATAGCCCATGGCCGCCAATCTGGCGGCCAGAACAATTTCATAAACACTTTCGAGAAGGCCGGGACCAAGCTCGCGATGCAGCCGCAAAGACACATCGACTACATCCCCACTGACGAGATCAATGTCCCGCATGGCCCCGATTCCCCCTCTGCGCCCTCCGCGCCTCTGCGCGCAAAAATCAGAGCTTGGCGAGAAGCCCCTCGATATCGTCCATCGTCACGACGCTGACCGCGTCCGCATCGGGCGCGATACGCTTGACCATGGGGCCGAGCACCTTGCCGCCAAACTCGACGAACTGCGCCACGCCCGCCGCTTCCATCGCCAGCACCGATTCGCGCCAGCGGACCATGCCCGTCACCTGCGCCACCAGCAGCGCACGGATCGCGCCCGGATCGGCGACCGGCGCCGCCTCGACATTGGCATAGACCGGGACCAGCGGCGCGCGGATCGTCGCTTCGGCGAGGGCGGCGTCCATCGCGTCGGCGGCGGGCTGCATCAGCGGGCAGTGGAACGGCGCCGACACCGGCAGCAGGACGGCGCGCTTGGCGCCCAGGTCCTTGGCCAGCGCCACCGCCTTCTCGATCGCGGCACGGTGGCCCGAGATCACCACCTGGCTCGGGTCATTGTCATTGGCGACCGTGCAGACCAGCGCCTCGCCACCACCGGCCAGCATCGCATCGACCGCCGCGCCCGCAATGACCTTCGCCTTTTCGAGGTCCGCGCCCAGCAGAGCGGCCATCGCCCCCTCGCCCACCGGCACCGCCGCCTGCATCGCACGGCCGCGCAGCTTGAGGAGACGCGCCGTCGTCGCCAGGTCGATCGCATCGGCCGCGCACAGCGCCGTATATTCGCCCAGCGAATGGCCCGCGACGAAATCGGCCTTTTCCGACAGGCGGACGCCGCCTTCCTTCTCCAGCACGCGCAGGGTCGCGATGGCATTCGCCATGATCGCGGGCTGCGCATTCTCGGTCAGAGTCAGTTCGTCGGCGGGCCCCTCGACCATCAGGCGATAGAGATGCTGGCCCAGCGCCTCGTCGACCTCCTGGAACACCTCGCGGGCGACCGGGCTCGCCTCGGCCAGCGCCTTGCCCATGCCGACGGCCTGGCTGCCCTGGCCCGGAAAGATGAATGCACGCATGTTCGTATCTGCCATGAAACGGTAATAGGATGGCCCGCGCGGTAGAAAGGTCGCCCGCCGCTGGCAAGTCCGAGGCCCTTCGCCGCTTGCCTTTTGCCGCCAAATCGCTATGAGCCAGCGCACCATTGGGCGGGAAGCACCTGCTTCACCCGCCCTCATGCCATTTTGGCGTGACGGTATTGAAGTATGGAAGACAGCCGGAGGGGTGTCCCACATGGGGTGGGCATCAGCGATCGGCCAACATAAGGTAAGCTGCATGGCTCTTTACGAGCACGTGTTCCTTGCGCGCCAGGATCTGGCACAGGCGCAGGTGGACGCGCTGGCGGAAGCCGCCACGAAGATCGTCGAGGACAATCAGGGCAAGGTCGTGAAGACCGAGACCTGGGGCTTGCGTTCGCTGGCGTACAAGATCGCCAAGAACCGCAAGGCGCATTACGTCATGCTCGAAATCGACGCCCCCGCGGGTGTCGTCGCCGAGCTGGAGCGCCAGACCCAGATCAACGAAGACGTGATCCGCTACATGACCGTCAAGGTTGACGGCCATGAAGAAGGTCCGTCGGTGATGATGCGCAAGCAGGAGCGCGACCGCGAGCGTCGTGCCGATCGTGGCGAACGCCCCGACCGCGCTGACCGCCCCCGTCGTGATCGTGAAGAGGAAGCCGCATAATGGCCCGCCCGTTTTTCCGTCGCCGCAAGAGCTGCCCCTTCTCCGCGAAGGACGCGCCCCGGATCGACTATAAGGACGTCCGTCTGCTCCAGGGCTTCGTGTCCGAGCGCGGCAAGATCGTGCCTTCGCGCATCACCAGCGTGTCGGCCAAGAAGCAGCGCGAGCTGGCACAGGCCATCAAGCGCGCCCGTCACCTGGGCCTCCTGCCCTACGTCGTGAAGTAAGGAGTCCTAGAGATGGACGTTATTCTGCTTGAGCGCGTCGAGAAGCTCGGCGCCATCGGCGACGTGGTCACGGTGAAGGACGGCTTTGCCCGTAACTTCCTGCTGCCGCGCAAGAAGGCGCTGCGCGCCAACGAAGCCAACAAGAAGGTGTTCGAGGCCAACCGCGCCCGCATCGAAGCCGAGAACGCGAACCGTCGCGCCGAGGCCGAGGTCGAGTCGAAGACCTTCGAGAACGCCACCGTCACCCTGATCCGTCAGGCGTCGAACGTCGGCCAGTTGTACGGCTCGGTCGCGGTGCGTGACCTGGTCGAGGCCCTGGTCGCCGACGGCCACAAGGTCAACAAGAGCCAGATCGTGCTCGACCGTCCGATCAAGGCGATCGGCCTGTACGACGTGCGCGTCGCGCTTCACCCGGAAGTGGCCGTGACCGTCAAGGTCAACGTTGCCCGCTCGCCGGAAGAAGCTGAGATGCAGGCACAGGGCGTCGACGTCATGGCCTCGATGTTCGAGCGTGACGAAGCCGGCTTCACCGAGGATTACGATCCCAACGCAGAGCCCGGCGCCACCGCCGAGGTTCAGCCGGAGCAGGAAGAAGAAGCGCAGGGTTAATCCCCAGCGCTTCGGCTTTCCGCCGATACAGGAAGGGCCGCCCGGTCATGCCGGGCGGCCCTTTTTGCGTTCTGGAAGACGACAATGTCCGGCGCGGCTTGCGACTGCGCCTGCCGGCTTACGGGCAGCTGACGCAGGCTCCGACCATGGCGGCCAGAGGGATCAGCGCGAAAAACAGAGGCATAATATGTTTCATATCGAGAACCGTCCAAGCCCTTATTGGAACCGATAATACACGGCGCCGTGCAAAAGTTGCGTTAAGATGAACAGGAGGCCCGAAATATTTTCGGCTGATCGCTCTATGGGCTCGTGTCGTCGTCAAAACAAGGGTGTCCAGCCCGGATCATGGGCCGTCCCTTCCAATCGGTTCTGTCGTCGTCTCCCCCGTTTCTCGTGATGCCGACCGACCGACTTATCCGACGGTCACTTGGTCACATCGGCATCGCCATCCTCCTCGGCTTCTGGACCGACCATTGATTTCAGGGTCAGCCGCACGACTTCCTGTCGGAGCACCGCCGCTTCGGCACTGTCGACGGGAAGCTGCTTCAGCGATTGCTCCACCCCCAGTATCGCCTCACGCCTACGCGAGAGCTCTGCGCGTCGGACGAGTTCGCGGCGATAGGCACTCACATCGCTATTGTTGTTCGCCGCCTTGAGCAGGAGTTCGAGGCCTTTGTAGAACGAGCATTGGGCGTGATAGGCATTCACGTCGCGAATGGCGTCGTCGATCGACCATGCCTCGAGCGCCTGACCATAATGTTTCTGGATGTCGGCCTGACGCAACTGGCGCTCCGACCAGATCACCTGACTGATCGCCTGTGCGATCGTGTTACGATAGACGTGAACGTTGATATGGTCGCGGCTGGCCCCTGCAAGGGTCGCTCCGCCCGCCAGGATCGATTTGGCAAGATCGCCCGAGACGATCGACGCTGCCGTGGAAAAGCCCGTCCCGAGAATGCTGAGCGTGGTGTTCACCGTCGCCTCATTGGCGGTCAGTCGCCCAAGTTCCTGAACGCAAATATCATCCGACTGCTTGATAAGGATCGAGGTCAAACGATTGCGATAGATCGAGTTTTTAGTAGCCATCGCGTAGGCCAGATTGCGCCGATCGCTAATCCCGTAATGCGGCGTCCTGCCCTCCTCACGATCATATCGGGCATCGACTTCCGGAAAGGCGAAGCAATCGAGGTTGATCGCGCCCATGCGGGTGTCCGATCCGCTGGCCATGACCAATGGACAGAATTTCTGTGGATAGGCGGCGGTCGAGACCGGGTTGACGCGACTTTGCGCTTCCAGAGCGTTGCGCTGACTGGAGCATCCCGTCAGGGACGCGCCGATACCCAAAACGCCGATCACCGATCGCCACGACGATGCCCTGCCAAACGTCATAATGCCCCCATTATTTCGTCACGAGTCCCGGGCGACGATACTATGGGGTCAAACAGGCATCGCCATCCTATCGTATCCGGATCGGTGGAACTGATCCGCTCCGGCCGGTGATAGCGGGCAGGCGATCACTTCCGCCCGAACAGCTTCTCAATATCGCCATGCTGCAACTTCACCCAGGTTGGACGACCGTGATTGCACTGGCCGGAGTGCGGCGTGATCTCCATTTCGCGAAGGAGGGCGTTCATTTCCGCGACCGACAGGATGCGACCCGCACGGACCGACCCGTGGCAGGCCATGGTCGCCGCGACATGGTCCAGGCGCTCGCGCAGCGACAGCGCCTGATCGAACGCCGCCAGTTCGTCGGCCAGATCGCTCACCAACCCCTTGGGATCGCTCTGCCCCAGCAGTGCCGGGGTCGCACGGACCAACATCGCGGTCGGCCCGAAGCGTTCCAGGTCCAGTCCGAAGTCGCTCAATTCCTCCGCGCGCGCCTCCAGACGGTCGCAGGCGGGTTCGTCCAGTTCCACCACTTCGGGGATCAGCATCGCCTGCGACGCGACCCGCCCGCCGGTGAGTGCGGCGCGCATTCGCTCCAGCACCAGCCGTTCGTGCGCGGCATGCTGGTCGACCAGCACAAGGCCATCCTCGGCCTCGGCGACGATATAGGTCTTGGCCACCTGACCGCGAGCGACGCCCATCGGGAATTGCCGGACCTCGGGCGGGGCCGCGAAGGCGGCTTCGGCGCGGGCGAGCGGCGGCGGGGAGGAGAAGCCGGGACGCGGGGCGAAGAGCGACTGGCGCTCCATCACGCGCGCCTCGGGTGCCGCGGGACCCCAGTCGTCGGCGGGCGGCGGTGCGGACGGGGCCACGCCAGCGACGCTCTCGCTCTGCCACATCGCCAGCGCCGACTCCGGCGGTCGCTGCACGCTGCGATGCCCGGCTTCGTCGAGCGCGCGACGCAGGCCCGAGACGATCATGCCTCGGATCAGAGCGGGGTCGCGAAATCGGACTCCGGTCTTGGCGGGATGGACGTTCACATCGACTTCAGTCGGTGGCAGATCGAGGAACAGGGCAACCACGGCGTGGCGATCACGTGGCAACATCTCCGCATAAGCCCCTCTGATCGCACCCATCAGCAGGCGGTCGCGGACCGGACGCCCGTTGACGAACAGATATTGGTGATCGGCAATACCGCGATTGAAGGTCGGGATGCCCGCTACCCCGCCCAGCGTCACGGAGTCCCGAACCCAGTCGATCGCGACCGAATTCTCCGCGAGCGCCCGGTCGGTCAACCCGGCGACACGGCCGGGCCGCTCCTCACCACCCGGCACGGTCAGCACCCGCCGGCCGTCATGTTCCAGTGTGAAGGCAATGTCCGGCCGGGCCATGGCCAGGCGACGGACCATATCGAGACAGGCGGCATATTCCGACCGGGGGGAGCGCAGGAATTTGCGCCGGGCGGGGACGCGAGCGAACAGATCCTCCACCACGATCCGCGTGCCCGGCGGCACGGCGGCGGGCCCGTCACGCAGCACCTCGCCATTGTCGACCACCCGGCTCCAGCCGTCGCGGCCTGCCGGGCGGCTCTCAATCGTCACCCGCGCCACGCTGGCGATGGAGGGCAGGGCTTCGCCGCGAAATCCGAGGGTTACGACCGATTCGATCGCCTCGTCCGGCAGCTTGGAGGTACAATGCCGCTCCAGCGCGAGCGCCATATCCTCCGCCGACATGCCGCAACCATCGTCCGCGACCTCGATCCGGCCGACCCCGCCTTGACCCAGCGCGACCGCGATCCGTGTCGCCCCGGCATCGATCGAATTTTCGACCAATTCCTTCAACGCACTGGCGGGCCTTTCCACCACTTCACCGGCCGCGATACGATTGACGAGATGGGGAGGCAGACGCCGTATTGACATGCGGCAAACCCTAGCCCAAGCGACGGCATCCCGCGACCCCGCAAATGACGGTGCAGGTGCCTGTGACGGCTCTTGGCGGCGGTTCGGGATATGAGTCCAAGCCCACCCCGGTCCACAGACGGAACGAAAGCCTCGATGCCCCTCCCCCGCTTCCTGAAATTCATGTCGCAAGACATGGCGATCGACCTCGGCACCGCGAACACCGTGGTCTATGTCCGCGGACGCGGCATCGTGCTGAACGAGCCGTCCGTCGTCGCGGTCGAGACGATCAACGGCATCAAGAAGGTAAAGGCGGTCGGCGACGACGCCAAGCTGATGATGGGCAAGACGCCGGGCAATATCGAGGCGATCCGTCCGCTTCGTGACGGCGTGATCGCGGACATCGACGTCGCCGAGCAGATGATCAAGCACTTCATCCTGAAGGTGCACGGCCCCCGCAAGTTCGCGCGCTGGCCCGAGATCGTGATCTGCGTGCCGTCGGGTTCGACCAAGGTCGAGCGGCGCGCGATCCGCGACGCCGCCTCGAACGCGGGCGCCAGCCAGGTCTTCCTGATCGAGGAGCCGATGGCCGCCGCAATCGGTGCCGACATGCCGGTGACCGAACCGATCGGATCGATGGTCGTCGACATTGGCGGCGGCACGACCGAAGTTGCGGTGCTGTCGCTCCGTGGCCTGGCCTATACCACCTCGGTCCGCGTCGGCGGCGACAAGATGGACGAGTCGATCGTCTCCTATGTTCGCCGCAACCATAACCTGCTGATCGGCGAAGCCACCGCCGAGCGGATCAAGCAGGAAGTCGGCATCGCGCGTCCCCCAGCGGACGGCATCGGCGTGACCATCCAGATCAAGGGCCGTGACCTCGTCAACGGGGTGCCCAAGGAAATCCAGATCAACCAGGGCCAGATCGCCGAGGCGCTGTCCGAACCGGTGGCGACCATCGTCGAGGGCGTCCGCGTCGCGCTGGAGAACACCGCGCCCGAACTGGCCGCCGACATCGTCGACCAGGGCATCGTCCTGACCGGCGGCGGCGCGCTGCTCGAAGGGCTGGACGAGGTGCTGCGCGACGAGACCGGCCTGCCGGTCACGGTGGCGGAAGACCCGCTGACCTGCGTCGCCCTGGGAACCGGCCGTGCGCTGGAAGACCCGATGTATCGCGGCGTCCTGCTGAACGGCTAACCTCCAGCATAAGGGGACCGGCGCATGGCGCCCGCCCGCGACCGTCGCACCGGTTTCTCGCGACGGCGGCAATATGGAGCTTTCCTGGCCTATGTGCTCGCGGTGGCGGGTGCGGTGGTGGGTGCGGTGCTGCTTGTCGCATCGACCTTCAACCCGCCCGCCTTCGGCGCGTTGCGCATGACGCTGGGCAGCGTGACCGCGCCGGTTTCGTCGGGGTTCGTCATGATCGGGGATGCGGTGAAGGGCGTCCCCGATGCCATCGGCCAATATTTCTTCGTCCATTCCGAAAACCAGCGCCTGCGCGCCGAACTGGAGCAGTCGCGCAAGCTGCTGCTGACTGCACGGACCATCGCCTATGACAATCGCCGGTTGCGGCGGCTGCTGGCGGTGCGCGACCGGACGCCCGACACGGTCGCCACCGCCCGGCTGGTCAGTTCGACGGGGGCCAGCGGCCGGCGCTTCGCCCTGCTCAACGCCGGACGCTGGCAGGGCGTAGCGGCCGGTATGGCGGTGCGCGGTCCCGAGGGGCTGATTGGCCGCGTGACCGAGACGGGCCCCGCCGCCGCCCGCGTCCTGCTGCTCACCGATCCGGAAAGCATCGTGCCGGTTCGTCGCACCCGTGACGGCTTGCCTGCCATCGCGGTCGGGCGCGGCGACGGTTTGCTCGACGTCCGCTCGGTCAACACCAATGTCCGGCTGGCCAAGGGCGACCTGTTCGTCACTTCGGGCACGGGCGGTCTTTATACCCCCAACATCCCGGTCGCGCGCATCCGGACCGATGGCGGCGACGTGGCGATTGCGCGCCCCTTCGTCCATCCCGACACGCTGGATTTCGCGATCGTTCAGCGCGCCTTCATGCCGATGCCGCCATCGGCGCCGGCACCCCGGCCGTGACCCTCGACAACTTCAACCCCTTCGACCCCGGACTCCCCCCCGCCCGCGCTCGTGCGCTGCCGTGGCTGACCGTGATGGCCGGTTCGCTCGTCGCCATCGTGCCGGTGGTGGCGATCGTTCCGTTGCAGCCGCCGATGGGCTTGTTGATGCTGCTCGCCTGGCGGCTGGTCGCGCGCTTCGCGTTGCGGCTTTGGGCGGCGGCGCCCCTGGGGTTGTTCGACGATCTGTTGTCGGGCCAACCCCTGGGCTCGGCGATGCTGCTCTGGTCGCTGACCTCGCTCGCCATCGATCTGTTCGAGCATCGGCTGGTCTTCCGCGACTTCTGGCAGGACTGGCTGATCGCGAGCGGCGCCATCGCCTTCTGCCTGATCGCTGGGCGTTTCCTGGCGGTGCCGGTTGGCGCGCAGGTGGATGCGCCGCTAATCCTACAGATCGTCATCACCATCCTGCTCTTTCCCATGGCCACCCGCCTGGTCGCCTGGATCGATCGCAAACGCGGCCGCAATGAGGTAGGGGTCTGACATGGAACGCCAGGGGCGGATCATGACCGAGGCGGCGCAGGCCTATAGCTTCTCGCGCCGCGCCTTTGTGCTCGGCGCGGCACAGGGCGCGGTCGGGCTGATGCTGGCCGGGCGAATGGCGTGGCTGTCGATCGCGCAGAACGAGAAGTATAATCTTCTCTCCGAGAGCAACCGCGTCAACACGACGATGATCCCGCCGCGTCGCGGCTGGCTGATCGACCGGCACGGCCAGCCCATCGCGAACAATCGCACCGATTTCCGCGTCGACATCATCCCCGACCGACTGGAGGACAAGGACCGCGTTCTCGCGCTATTGCGCCAGATCCTGAAGCTCGACGACGAGGCGATGAACCGCATCCGCCTCGACCTCGAACATGCCGCCGGGTTCCAGCCGGTGCAGGTGGCCGAGCGGCTCGATTGGGAACGCTTCGCAGCAGTCAGCGTCCGTCTGCCCGAATTGCCCGGCGTGCAACCGACGCGCGGCTTTGCGCGCTTCTACCCGGCCGGCCCCGCGGTCGCGCATCTGACCGGCTATGTCGGCACGCCCACCGCCGAACAGTTCAAGGCGACCCACGACCAGTTGCTCGTCACCCCCGGCTTCAAGCTGGGCAAGGACGGGCTGGAGAAGATGCTGGAGCCGTATCTCCGCGGCAAGCCCGGCGCCAAGCGCGTCGAGGTGACCGCGCGGGGCAAGGTCGTGGCCGAACTCGCCACCCGCCCCGACGTGCCGGGCAGGAATATCCGCCTGACCATCGATGCGGGGTTGCAAGAATATGCCGCGCGGCGTCTGGGCACCAACTCGGGATCGGCAGTGGTGCTCGACTGTCGCACGGGCGAGACGCTGGCCATGGTGTCGATGCCCGCTTACGACCCCAACAGCTTTTCGGACGGGATCAGCCATCTCGAATGGGCGATGCTGTCGGAAAACGACCATGTTCCCCTGATGAACAAGGTCACCCAGGGGCTGTATCCGCCGGGATCGACGGTCAAGCCGATGAACGGCCTGGCCCTGCTCGAAGCCGGGGTCGGCGCGGACGACCGCGTGCTGTGCACCGGCGCGATGCGGGTCGGCACCGGCGTCTTCCACTGCCACAAGCGCGGCGGGCACGGCGCACTGAACTTGAAGGGCGCGATCGAGCAGAGCTGCGACATCTATTTCTACGAGATGATCCGGCGCATGGGGTATGACCGGATCGCGCCTGTCGCGCGGATGCTGGGGCTGGGCCAGAAGTTCGACCTGCCGTTGAATACCCAGCGTTACGGCACGGTGCCCGATCCGGCGTGGAAGCTGAAGAAATACAAGACGAAATGGACCATCGCCGATGGCCTGAATGCGTCGATCGGCCAGGGCTATGTGCTCGCGAATCCGCTTCAACTCGCGGTGATGGCGGCGCGGATCGCGTCGGGCCGCCATCTCAAGCCCAGCCTGTTGTCGCATCAGGTCCATCTCGACGCGCCCGCCCTCCCCGTCGCCTCCGAACATCTGGCAGTCGTGCGCGACGCGATGTTCGGTGTCGTCAACCAGGGCGGCACCGGCGGCGCGGCGCGGATGCTGGTTCCCGGCGTCTCGCTGGCGGCGAAGACCGGGACCGCGCAGGTCCGACGCATCACCATGGCCGAACGTCGCATGGGCGTGCTGAAGAACGGGCAGCTTCCCTTCAAGCTGCGCGACCATGCGCTGTTCGTCTGCTTCGCGCCTGCCGACAATCCGCGTTATGCCGCCGCGGTCGTGCTGGAGCATAACGGCCATACCGTACGCAATCTCGATACGCCGCTGATCGGGCGGGACATCATGACTTATTTGTTCGACCGCGACCGTGCGCTGGCTTCGCTGGCGCAGGACGAACCGACCTGGGGCGGCGACATCGCCACGCGGATGCGGGCCGAGGAAGCCGCCTATCGCGCCGCCCATTCGCCCAAGCCCGCCTCCGCCGCGACCAAGACCGATGCGGGGGCCGCCACCGACGCGCCTGCCGTCGAGGCCGCGACCAATGTTTCGGATGCACAGGCCGAGGCGATGGCGACGCGCGAGACCGATCCCAGCGACGATGTGGCGGACCCCAATCCATGAGCGGCCGCATCATTCCCGAACCCATCGCAAAGCTGCCATGGCGCGTGATCCTGCTGGTCATGGCGATCGGCTGTTTTGGGCTGGTCGTGCTCTATTCGGCGGCGGGCGGTTCGCTGACCCCCTGGGCCAAACCCCAGGGGGTGCGGTTCTTCGTCCTGCTCGCGGGTTCACTGGTCCTGTCGCGGCTGCCGCTCGACCTGTGGCGGCGCATCGCCATGCCGGGCTATCTGCTGCTCGTCGTCGCGCTGGTGCTGGTCGAATTGCTGGGCGCGGTGCGCGGCGGCAGCCAGCGCTGGCTTGACGTCGGTTTCATCCGCTTGCAGCCGTCCGAGTTGATGAAGCTGTTCATCGTGCTGGGCGCGGCGCGCTTCTACGAACTCATGCCGCCCGCCGAGACGCGGCGTTTTTCCGGCATCTGGCCGGTCGCGGCGATGATCGGCGTGCCGGCCGCGCTGGTGATGAAGCAGCCCGATCTGGGCACCGCGCTGATGATCTGCGCGGGCGGGGCGACGGTGATGTTCCTGGCGGGTGTGCCGTTACGCCTGTTCATCGGGGGCGGCATCGCACTGGCGGTCGCCGCCCCGCTCGCGGTCAATTTCGTACTGCATGACTATCAACGCAACCGCGTGCTGATCTTCCTCGACCCCGAGAGCGATCCGCTGGGCACCGGCTATCATATCAGCCAGTCCAAGATCGCGATCGGTTCGGGCGGCATCTGGGGCAAGGGATTCCTGAACGGCACTCAGAGCCATCTGGACTATCTGCCCGAGGGGCATACCGATTTCGTCTTTGCGACCATGGCGGAGGAATGGGGGCTGGTCGGCGGGTGCCTGCTGATCCTCGCCTTCCTAATGGTCATTCGCTGGGGGTTGAACGTGGCGCAGGCCGCGCCGAACCGGTTCGCGCGCCTGACGGCGGCGGGGCTGTCCACGACCATCTTCATCTATGTCATGGTCAATCTGATGATGGTGATGGGCCTCGCGCCGGTGGTCGGCATTCCCCTGCCGCTGGTCAGCTATGGCGGGTCGTCGCAGATGACGGTGTTATTGTGCCTGGGCATCCTGATGGCCATCGACCGCGAAAACCGCCGCGCCGCGCGCTGGTAGCGCCGCATAATTTCGCAGGTGGGCGCAAAAACCATTTGCAAAGCCCGACACGGATGCTAAAGGCGCGCCTCCCGATCACGAGGCAGGCCGGACGGCCAGGGCAGCGTGACGATCGGACGCATAGCTCAGTTGGTAGAGCAGCTGACTCTTAATCAGCGGGTCCTTGGTTCGAGCCCAAGTGCGTCCACCAGTTTCTCCGACGGCTCCGCAGCGATGCGGGGCCGTTGTGCTATGGGGCCGTCCGGCCCCCAACGGGATAGATGATTGATGGCAGGATATAAGGTTCCCGGTTTCGCCGATCGTGCATCGGCCTCGCGCGATGCCAAGGCGGCAGCGCTCGAAAAGTTGCGCAACAAGGCCGCGCCCGATCCGGCAGTGGTTGCCGCCCGCGCCGCCGCGCGCGCAGCCAAGGAAGCCGCCGAGGCCGAACGCCGCGCCGCGCACAAGGCTGCGATCGAGCAGGAAAAGGCCGCTCGCGAAGAAGCCCGCGCCAAGGCCCAAGCCGAGGCCGAAGCGGCCGCCGAAGCCGCTGCTGCCGCCGCACGCCCGCCGGTGGTCCCCACCGCCGCCGAACTGAAGGCGGCCCGTGACGCCCGCTACGCCGCGCGCAAGGCTCGCCAGGGCAAATGACCCCCCGCGAGCTGCTCGGGATTGCCGAAGTGCCGGGCGGCGAGCCCCTGCGGCTGTTCCGCCGGGGCAAGGACTTCATGATCGTGCTCGACCGCAACGAACTGATGAGCACGCGGATGAGCGGCTCGGAAGTGGCGTTGGGCACAATGACCTGCGACCGGCTGGCGGGACGGCGTGCGCCGCATCTGCTGATCGGTGGCTATGGCATGGGCTTCACCTTGCGCGCCGTCCTGGCGCGGCTGGGGGCGGATGCGCGGATCACCGTGGCGGAACTGGTGCCCGGCATCATCGAATGGGCGCGCGGGCCGATGGCGGCGCTGACCGACGGATGCTTGGACGACCCCCGCGTGACGCTCGCCATGGGCGATGTCGGCAACGCCATCTATGCGGGGCGCGGCCAGTATGACGCGATCCTGCTCGACGTGGACAATGGACCGGACGGGCTGACCCGGCCGGACAATGACGGGCTCTACTCGCTCCGGGGCCTGGAGGAAGCGCGCGTCGCGCTGCGCCCTGGCGGCGTGCTCGCCATCTGGTCCGCCGCGCCCGATCCGGTGTTCACTCGGCGGCTGTCTCGCGCGGGCTTCACCGTCGACGAGGTGAAGGTGCGCGCCCGCGAGAATGGCAAGGGCGCGACCCACACAATCTGGTTCGCGGTCCCGCGCTGAAATCATCTCCCTCCCCTGCCCGTGCAGGGGGAGGAATTTGGACCGATACTAATCGTCCTCCCGCTTGGCGCCGTCCAATTCCCGGCGCAACCGTTCCTGCTCGGCGACGTCACGCTCCTTCTGAGCCTTGGTACGACCGAAGCGCGCCCGGTTCTCCGTCGCCTGTTGCTCGGCGGCCTTGCGAACCAGACTTTTGCGGGCCTGGCGGAAGTTGATGATCTCGGCCATCAGCGCCGCCGCAACCGGCGGAACAGCCCCTTTCGGCTCGTGAAGGACTCGAACATCTCGTCCGGGCCTTCGGGATCGAGCACTTCATTGTCCGCGAGCCATTCCTCGACGCTGGACAGATCGGGCGCTTCATAGGGACGCAGCGTCCGTCCCTCGGTGCCCCGCAGCGCCTCGACCGCCGCGATCAACGATCCGTTACGCTCGACCGCATCGTGCACCGTGGCGGGGGAAACGCCCAGATGCTCGGCCAACAGATCGTCGCGGATCGCCGCGATACGCTGCCCCGCCGCGCTGTCCGGCTCGACCGCGATGGCGAGGTCACATTCGGTGTCCAACCGCATCGAGCGGTTGTTGAGGTTGGACGACCCCAGCCGGAACACGCGATCGTCCGCGATCAGGATCTTGGCATGGCAGTAGATCGGCTCCCCGCCCGCCGTGAACGGATGATAGAGCCGCAGGCGCCCATGCCGGTCCCGCCGCCGGAGCGCCTCCATCAGCCTTGCGCGCGCCGTGTCCATCGCAATCGGCTCCAGCCATCCTTGCGCGGTCAGCGGATTGATGATGACGAATTCAGGGCCATTCTCTTCGTCCAGCCGTCGGGCGATCGCCTCCGCCACCCGGCGCGACGCGAAATATTGGCTCTCGATATAGAGGTAGCGTTCGGCCCGAGCGATCTGGGCGAGGAACAGCGCCTCATTTTCATGCACGGGCGTCTGATCGTCCATCTCGGGCATGGTGCGCGCAATCGCCACCGGCTGGTCGATGAAATCGGGCTCGAGCCCCTCCGGCCAGCAGCTTGCACCCGGGACGGCAGGTGCCATCGGCTTGCCCCCGGCGGCGTGCCACCGCGTCCGGAACAGCTCGCCCAGCGCCTGCGTCACGGGGCCCTCGACCGCGCTGATCGCGTCGTGCCACGGCTTGTAGGGCTGACCGCCCGGGCGCCTGCGCCGCGGATCATCGTCACGATGCTCGCGCGTGTCCCAGCGGTCGCTGGTCATGTCGATGCCCCCGCAAAATGCCAACTGGTCGTCGATGATAACGATCTTCTGATGATGCGAGGCGGCGATCGGGTGATGGCCATCCAGCTTGGTATGGATGCGCTTGTGCGCCATCCACTTCAGAACCGTAAAGAAGGTTCGCCCCCGGAACAGCGACTTGATCGCGCCGGTGTCCCAGCGGAGCAGGTAAATCTCCAATTCCGGCTGGCGCTGCACCAGCGAGTAGATGAAGTCGCCCACCGTCTCGCCCGGCGCGTCGTCATGATCCAGGACGATGCGCGCGTCGAAGTCCCATCCGATCAGCAATATCTGCCGCCGCGCGTTCAGCATCGCGCGGCGGGCCATGCGAAAATACCGCTCCGCATCGACGATGACCGCCATCCGGTCGGCCTGCTCGATCCGCCAGCATTCCTGTCCGACCTTCAACCTCGATCTCCCCGTTTGCGACCGCTTCATGCCCGCCCCTTCCGGGGCTGGCAAACGGGCAAACGGTTGCGAGGACGAAATGGTCCGCCGATCCGGGCGGTCAGGTCGTCGCGAAAATTCGGTAACGGGTGGGACGCAGCGACAGCCGCTCCCCCGTTTCAGCCCGCGTATCGACGGGCAGGTCGAAGGTCAGCGGCTCGGTCAGCCCGGCCATCTCGGCGGTGATGCGGCGCGACCGGCCGATCGGGCGGCTGGTCAGGACGGTCACGGCCAAGGCGTCGGTCGCGTCCGCCCCGATCGGCTCGACGTCGTGCGGGCGGATATGGAGTTCTCCCGCGCCCTGCCCGTTCGCTTCGTCGCGAAGCGTCGCCAGCCCCCGGCCGACGACCGCCACGCCGTCGCTGCGCGTAACCGGCAGGCAGTTCGTCTCGCCGATGAAGGACGAGACGAAGGCGGTGGCCGGCTTGGCCTGAACCTCATGCGGGGTGCCGATCTGCTCGATTACGCCGCCACGCATGACGACGATCCGGTCGGCCAGTTCCAGCGCCTCTTCCTGGTCGTGCGTCACGAAGATCGAGGTCAGCCCCGTCTCGTCATGAATACGTCGCAGCCAGCCGCGCAAATCCTTGCGCACCTGGGCGTCTAGCGCGCCGAAAGGCTCGTCCAACAGCAACAGGCGCGGCTCGATCGCCAGCGCGCGGGCCAGCGCGACGCGCTGGCGCTGGCCGCCAGACAGTTGGGCTGGGTAGCGATCACCGACATCGGGAAGCTGGATGAGCGCAAGCAGTTCGGCGACCTTGGCCGCGATCGCCGCCTTGGCGGGCCGATCGCGCCGCTTGCGCACCGTCAGGCCGAAGGCGATGTTCTGCGCCACCGTCATATGGCGGAACAGCGCATAGTTCTGGAAGACGAAGCCGATCCGCCGCTCGGCCGCCGGGGTGCCGGTCATGTCCTGTCCCTCGAACAGGACGTGCCCCTCATCGGCGAAGTCCAACCCCGCTATGGTCCGCAACAGCGTCGTCTTGCCCGACCCCGACGGCCCCAGCAGCGCCAGAAACTCGCCCGGCCGGGTCTCCAGCGACACGCGGTCCAGCGCGGTGAAGCCGCCGAAGCGGCGGGAGATATTCTCGACAGTGATGCTCAATGCGCGGCTCCCGCCCGGTGGATGCCGAAACGCCATTCCAACACGGTCTTCACTCCCAGGGTCACCAGCGCGAGCGAGGCGAGCAGAGACGCCACCGCGAACGCGCCGACAAAGTCATATTCATTGTACAGGATTTCGACATGCAACGGCATGGTGTTGGTCAGCCCCCGGATATGCCCCGACACGACCGACACCGCGCCGAACTCGCCCATCGCACGGGCATTGCAAAGCAGCACGCCGTATAGCAGCCCCCAGCGAATATTGGGCAGGGTGACATGCCAGAAGGTCTGCCAGCCACTCGCGCCCAGTGATCGCGCCGCTTCCTCGTCGTCGCGTCCCTGTTCGGCCATCAGCGGGATCAGCTCGCGCGCGACGAACGGAAAGGTCACGAATACGGTCGCCAGCACGATGCCGGGCACCGCGAAGATGATCCGCACGCCATGTTCGGTCACCCACGGCCCCAGCCAGCCCTGCGCGCCGAACAGCAGGACGAAGATCAGCCCCGACACCACCGGCGACACAGAAAAAGGCAAATCGATCAACGAGATGAGAAAGCTTTTTCCGCGAAAGTCGAACTTTGCGATCGCCCAGGAGGCAGCCACGCCGAACACCGCATTGACCGGCACCGCGATCGCCGCGACCAGCAGGGTCAGGCGGATCGCTGCCAGCGCGTCGGGATCGACCAGCGCTTCGAGGAACACGCCCCATCCCTTCGCCAGTGCCCCCGCGAAGACCATGACCAGCGGCAGGAACAGGAACAGCGCCAGGAACAGGAACCCGACGCCGATTAGCGCCCGCCGCGCCCAGGGGCTTTCATGGATCGTAGGATTGGAGCCGCTCATCGCGTCCCCCGCTTGGCGCGCCACGCCTGGAGCAGATTGACGAACAACAGCATCGCGAAGGACAGGATCAGCATGACGCAGGCGATGGCCGTCGCGCCGTTATAGTCGAACTGTTCGAGCTGGGTGATGATCAGCAGCGGGGCGATCTCCGACTTGAAGGGCATGTTGCCCGCGATGAAGATGATCGAGCCATATTCGCCGACCCCGCGCGCGAAGGCCAGCGCGAAGCCGGTGAGCAGAGCGGGCGCGATGGCGGGCAGGATGATCCGGCGGAATGTCTGACCGCGCGTCGCGCCCAGCGTCGCGGCGGCCTCCTCCACATCGCGCCCCAGGTCGGCCAGCACCGGCTGAACCGAGCGAACAATGAACGGCAAGCCTATAAAAACCAACGCGATCGTTACGCCCAGCGGGGTATAGGCGACCTTGATCCCCAGCGGCGCGAGCAGCGATCCGATCCAGCCATTGTCCGAATAAAGCGATACCAGGGCGATACCCGCCACCGCCGTGGGCAGCGCGAAGGGCAGGTCCACCGCCGCGTCGATCAGCTTCTTGCCGGGAAATTCGTAGCGGACGAGGATCCATGCGATCAGCAGTCCGAACACCGCATTGACCGCCGCCGCCGCCAGCGCCGCGCCGAAGCTCAAGCGATAGGCGGCCAGCGCGCGCGGCGACAGCCCGACCTCGGCAAAGCCTTCCCAGCCCATGCCCGCCGCCCGGATGACGAGCGCCGACAGCGGCACGAGCACGACCAGCCCCAGCCAGAACAGGGTCATCCCCATGGTCAGGCCGAAGCCCGGCAGCGCCGAGCGGCGCTTTTTAGCTCTCATGCGATCAGCGCCGCTTTCCGCCGGCATAGATGGCGTCGAACACGCCGCCATCCGCGAAGAACCGCTTCTGCGCCGCGCCCCAGCCGCCGAAATCGCGGATCGTTACCATGTCCAGCTTGGGGAAGGTCGCGGCATATTTCGCCAGCACCGCCTGGTCGCGCGGGCGATAGAAGTTGCGCGCGACGATCTCCTGCCCCTCGGGCGTGTAGAGGAATTTAAGATATTCGGTCGCGACCTGCTCGGTCCGATGGGCCTTGGCATTGGCATCGACCACCGCGACCGGCGGCTCGGCCAGGATCGAGATGGAAGGCACGACGATGTCGAACTTGCCCGCGCCCAGTTCCTTCTCGGACAACAAAGCCTCATTCTCCCAGGCGATCAGCACATCGCCCAAGCCGCGCTCGACAAAGGTCGTGGTCGCGCCGCGCGCGCCCGAATCCAGCACCGGCACATGCCCGTACAGATCAGCGACATATTTCTGCGCCGCCGCGTCCGACCCGCCCCCGGCCTTCTTGCCATAGGCCCAGGCGGCGAGGAAATTCCACCGCGCGCCGCCGCTGGTCTTCGGACTGGGGGTGATGACCTGCACGCCCGGCTTCACCAGATCGGCCCAGTCGCGAATGCCCTTGGGATTGCCCTTGCGGACCAGGAACACGATGGTCGAGGTATAGGGCGCGCTATTGTCCGGCAGACGGGTCTGCCAATCGGCCGGAAGCAGCTTGGCCCGCTCGGCAATCGCGTCGATGTCATAGGCGAGCGCCAGCGTCACCACGTCCGCCGACAGCCCGTCGATCACCGAGCGCGACTGCTTGCCCGATCCGCCATGACTCATGCGGAACGACACGGTCTGGCCGGTCTTGGCCTGCCACTGTTTGGCGAAGGCGGCGTTGACGTCCTTGTAGAGTTCGCGCGTCGGATCATAGCTGACGTTCAGCAGCTCGACCGAGCCCTTGCCGCCGCTGCCGCCGCCCGAGCAGCCGGACAGGCCGAACGCCCCGATCATCAATGCGGCAAAGGCTGCCGGAAATGGTGCTCGCATGTGGACCCGTCCCTTTCGTTTCGGCGCGTAACCTATCTCGATCCCCCCGATAGGAAATGCCGGAAAGCTTGGGACGCACAAAGCCCTGCTTTTGCTCCCTCGATCCCGGCATAAGGCCGGTTGAGCCGCCTACGGCCTTGCATCACCGGCGGACAAGGCCGATCTCCCGCCCGCATATTCCCATGTCTTTCGGAAAGGACACCCATGACCGCGCCGCAATTCGACGTGAAAACCGGACTTTATATCGGTGGCGAGTGGTTGGGCCCCGAAGGGCGCGACACGCAGGCGGTGTTGAACCCCGCGACCGGCCAGCCGCTGGGCGATCTGCCGCTCGCCACCACCGCCGACATGGACCGCGCGCTGGAGGCTGCCGCGCGCGGCTTCGAGCAATGGCGGAAAGTCGCGCCGCAGGAGCGCGCGGCCGTCCTTCATCGCACCGCCGCGCTGGTTCGCGAGCGCGCCGAGGAACTGGCCCGACTCGCCACGCTGGAGGAAGGCAAGCCGATCGTCGAGGCGCGGGGCGAAGTCGCTGCGACCGCCGCCCTTCTCGACTTCCATGCGGGCGAGGCGGTGCGCATCTATGGCCGCGTCCTGCCGCGTCCCACCGGCACCCGCTCGCTCGTGCTGCAGCAGCCGGTCGGTCCGGTCGCGGCCTTCTGCGCCTGGAACTTCCCGGTGATGAACCCGGTGCGCAAGATTTCGCCTGCTATTGCGGCTGGCTGCTCGGTCATCCTGAAGCCCAGCGAGGAAACCCCCGCCAGCGCCATCGCGATCATGCGCTGCTTCCAGGATGCGGGCCTGCCCGGCGACGTTGCGCAGCTCGTCTTCGGCGTGCCCGACGCGGTGTCGCGTCACCTGCTCGCCTCACCCGTCACCCGCAAGCTCAGCTTCACCGGATCGGTACCGGTCGGCAAGCATCTCCTTAAGCTGGCCGCTGACACGGTGATGAAGTCGACCATGGAGCTGGGCGGCCACGGCCCGGTGCTGGTCTTCGACGATTGCGACCTGGACAAGACGCTCGACATCCTCGTCACCCACAAGTTCCGCAATGCAGGACAGGTCTGTGTCGCGCCCACGCGCTTCCATGTGCAGGAGGGCATCTATGAACGCTTCGCCAAGGGTTTCGCCGAGCGCGCCGCCGCGCTGAAGATCGGTGATGGCCTGTCGTCGGACACGCAGATGGGCCCGATGGCCAATCCCCGCCGCCCCGAAGCCATCGGCGCGATGATCGAGGATGCGGTGAAGAGCGGCGCGCGGATGCTGACAGGCGGCGAGGCCAAGGGTGGCGACGGCTTCTTCTTCTCTCCCACCGTGCTGGCCGACGTGTCGCTCGACGCCAAGGCGATGAACGAGGAGCCGTTCGGCCCGATCGCGCTGATCCGCCCCTTCGCCACCACCGAGGATGCGATTGCGGAGGCCAACCGCCTGCCCTTCGGTCTGGGCGCCTATTGCTTCACCGAAAATGGTCGCCGCCAGAATCAGCTCGGCGACGAGATCGAGGCGGGCATGGTCGCGATCAACACCGTTCGACTGAGCTGGGGCGATGCCCCCTTCGGCGGGGTCAAGGAAAGCGGTTACGGCTCGGAAGACGGGCCCGAGGGCATCGCCAACCATATGGTCACCAAGTCGGTCCATATCGCCTGACGCCATCCCCCCCATCGCCAGGCTGATGCCCAGCGTCCCCCTCCCCAAGCCGCGCTTGGGGAGGATGGGCTCAGTCCCGCGCGCGATAGGCGGCGCGGGCGGCCTCCACCTCCGGCTGATGCGTATCCGCCCAGCGAATCAGCCCGCGCATCGGCTCCAGAAACGACCGGCCCAATGGGGTCAGCCGATATTCGACGCGTGGCGGCACCTCGGGATAGACGGTCCGCGCGACGAACCCATCCTCCTCCAGCCGCCGCAGCGTGCGCGACAGCATCTGCTTCGACACGTCCCCGATCCGGCGCAGCAGCACGTTGAACCGCAACGTCTCGGGTTCCAGCGCGGCGAGCACCAACAGGCTCCACTGATCGCCGATCCGGTCGAGCACCTCGCGGATCGGGCACCCCCCATCGCTGGTCCGCGCGAAGGACGGGACGGTCACTTCGCCGTGACCTTGTCCCTCCAAAATGACGTCTTGTGCGGGTGACAGGCTCTGCATAGCTCCACGGTCTAGAAAGTGGACCAAGGCGTCAACAGGAAAGGAACGCT
The DNA here is from genome assembly GCF_965112005.1 of Sphingomonas sp. Marseille-Q8236. Taxonomy (NCBI): domain Bacteria; kingdom Pseudomonadati; phylum Pseudomonadota; class Alphaproteobacteria; order Sphingomonadales; family Sphingomonadaceae; genus Sphingomonas; species Sphingomonas sp. Marseille-Q8236. Next base: position 2,549,824 of record NZ_CBCOPO010000001.1, on the reverse strand, counting down.
CATGAACATCGCGCTGATCGGAGCCTCGGGCCATGCAGGCTCGCGCATTTTGAAGGAATTGTCGGATCGCGGCCATCAAGTGACCGCCATCGCCCGTCATCCCGAACGGATCGCCGCCCTGCCCGGCGTCACCCCGACCGCAGGAGACACGGCCGACGCCACCGCGCTGGCCGACGCGCTGCGCGGCCATGATGCGGTGATCAGTTCGGTGCATTTCCTGGCGGTCGATGCGCAAGGCCTGATCGACACCGTCCGCGCCTCGGGCGTGAAGCGCTATCTGGTCGTCGGTGGCGCAGGCAGCCTGGAAGTCGCGCCCGGACAACGCCTGATCGACCAGTCCGGCTTCCCGGAGGAATATAAGGCGGAAGCAAGCGCAGGTGCGACTTTCCTCGACCTGTTGCGCGGCGCGGACGATCTGGAATGGACCTTCCTCTCCCCCTCCGCGATGTTCGTCCCCGGTGAGCGGACGGGCCTGTTCCGGCTGGGCACCGACACCCTTTTGTCCAACGAGCAGGGCAGCAGCATCTCGTTCGAGGACTATGCGATCGCCCTGGTCGACGAAATCGAGCAGCCGCGTCATATCCGCCAGCGCTTCACGGTCGGTTATTGAAGCCTCGACATGGTCGGGATCGAACATCCGGTCCCGACCGCAAGAAAAATGTCAAAAACCCTCTTGGCAGGTCGGACATGCTCGGCTAACAGCGCGCCACCAGACGGGGACATCGCTCCCCGCCATGCCGCAGACCGGCATTGGACGCATAGCTCAGTTGGTAGAGCAGCTGACTCTTAATCAGCGGGTCCTTGGTTCGAGCCCAAGTGCGTCCACCATCATCCCCCTTTATTCCTGATCAATGGTCCTCCGGAAAGGGGCGATACCAATCGCGTTCGGTCGGCAGGTCGGGCCCCGGAGCAAAACGTCGTATGAGCGCGAGATTGAGCCGTTTGATACGACCGTAATGTGGGCTGCAATTGCCGCGCCCCGACGTCACCCGCTCTCCTCTGATTCGCTCGAATGCGACCGGCGCCCCATCAGTGCACCCCTCATCGGCACCCGGCCAGCCATCCGTCAGCCGATCCATCACATCCGCATATCGGCGATAGTCCCATGCCGGAACCGTGAAAGCTCGGGGGTGAACGACGGCCTCAGGCGTTCGACTGCCCAAGACATAAAGCGAGCCCTTCGCCGACTTCGCGCCCTGTCTCAGCGATAGGGTGAAGGCGTAATCGCTTTGGCTGAAACTGGGTGTAACGACGAAACGAAAGCCATCCCCATGCAGAGACGCGATCGGGAGCAACTGCCTCAGATAGTCCAGCAGATCGTCATTCGGAAGGCGAGTGTCCCGCTTGAGTGGCCCCTCCTGTGTCTTGGACCACTCCCACCAAGATCGGGTACGACGCGCCTCATCCCATTCATCCCGGCAAATGGCACCGATGATGAACAGAATTTGGATCGCGACTAGCGTCGTCGTCACATAGCCGACGCGATGCAGCTATTGCAGCCGGGCAGGAGAGCAACGATGCTGAGACGCATCCTGCTGCGGTGCGTCGCTCATCCCCCGCTCCCCGACCACAATCGCACAAGATTAGTTTGGCCGCCGCTCCAAAGCACCGGCCCCCTGCCCCGAAGGCGGCACCGGCGGGGTCGACGATTTCGCGTCGCTGACCGCTTCGTCATACCAGCCCGCCAGATCGGCCTTCATGCTCCGCAGCGCGTCGGGGTTGAGATAGGTCATGTGGCCCGCCGGATAGTAAGTGAACCGCAGGTTCGCCTGCTGCGCGGGTTCCAGCATCATATGGCCCAGGTCGTTCTCGGTCCCAAAGAATGGCGTTGCCATGTCGTAATAGCCGTTCATCGACAGGACCTTGAGATACGGGTTCGCCCGCATCGCGGCGCCCAGATCAATCGCGGTGTTGGGATTGTTCTGCGACCCGTCGGGCGACTTGTGCTTCCAGTTCCACGTCCAGCCCGCCGCATCGCGAGCCGACAGGCGATAGGGCAGTTCGGTCTTATAGCCGAGTGTCGACTGCAGATAATCCTGGAAGGACGCGATATAAGCCCCTGAAATCGCGTCGGAAGAAGCGTCCGTCTCGGGTCGCTCGCCCGCCGCATCGGTGTCGATGCCCAGATAGCGCGAGTCGAACCGGCCCACCGTCCGCGCCGAGCCGCGCAGCAGCTCCTTCTGGAAACGCGGCAGGTCGATGCGCAGGTTGGCGCGCTTGATGAAGTCGGGCGAGATACCGATCAACCGGCTCATCTGCTCGGCGATCTGGTCACGTTCCTGCGGCGAGATGCTCTGCCCCTTGGCCAGTGCCGACATATAGGGCCCGACCGCAAAGGCGCGCGCCTGCGCCACCACCGTCGCGACATCGGCGGGGCGATCGGCCAGGCGATTGTGATACCAGGCGGTCGCGGCATAGCTGGGCAGGTAGTTGAGATAGACCTGGTCAAGCCCCGGCTGGCGATAGCCATAGTTCATGATCGAGCTGAGCAGCACGACGCCGTTCAGCGCCATGCCCTTCTCCTGCAACTGATAGGCCAGCGCGCCCGAGCGCAGCGTGCCATAGCTTTCGCCGAGCAGGAATTTGGGGCTCATCCAGCGCCCATATTTGGTGACATAGCGCTGGATCGCGCCCGCGAAGACATCGACATCCTCGTCTACGCCGTAAAATTGCGCGGGCTTCATATCGCCCAGCGGCCGCGAATAGCCAGTGCCGATCGCGTCGAGGAAGACGAGGTCGGTCTTGTCGAGCAGCGAGTCCGGGTTGGGCCCGACATCATAGGGGGCGGGACGAACGAATTCCGGACTGGTGGTGCGGATGCGGATCGGCGCGAAGGATCCCATGCGCAGCCAGAAGGAGGGCGAACCCGGGCCGCCATTGTACAGGAACGTCACCGGCCGCTTGGTGCCGGGCTTCACCCCGTCCAGCGTATAGGCGGTGTAGAACATGGAGGCGGTCGGCTTGCCCTCGATATCGCGCACGGTCAGCGTGCCCGCCGAGGCGACATAGGTATAGGCGCGCCCGTTGATCGTCACGCTGTCGCGGTGGCGGACCTCCGCCTCCTCCAGCGGCGCGCGGGCCCAGGCGGCCTCCGCCTCGGCCTCGGCGGCTTCATGATGCGAAGCCTTTTTCTCCCCCTCCTCCTGGGCGGCGAGCGGGGCGGTCAACGCGGTGGCGGCAAGGAGAAGGACAAGGCTTTTGCGGATCACGTAACGCTCACGATTGGATGACGGAGCCGTCATCGTTTCGTGTTTCGGCATTGGAAGCAAGAGTCTGCAAGAATCTGGGGCAGTTAATGCGTTCGCCTACCCGCCTCAGCGACGCCGGAGGCCGGGCGCCCCCCTTACCCCGGGCCGTACCCCGGCGAAGGCCGGGGCCCAGTTACCACCCGGACGAGATGGCGCCTTTCGTCGGCGTGGCAGGCCAATCGACACTGAGCACCTTAGCCTCCCCCCCTCGCCATTCTCCTTCCCTCTCAACTTCTTCGCAACTGGACCCCGGCTTTCGCCGGGGAGCAGAGAGAGTGAAGTTTTCCCCTGGCCTTTCGATTTCGCTCAGGCTGAACGGCAATTAGAGATGGGTGGGGGGCTGGCGGGGGGAACGGCCCCCGCCAGCCTCTATATCAGCGCGCCAGCCAAGCCTGCACGGCGGGCTTCAACCGATCGGCCACCGCCTTGCGCACCGCGATCTGCGACACCGAGCGCTTCGCCCCGCCACGCGAGCCTTCGGGCAGGTTGGCGGCGGCCCAGCTTTCGATCTTTCCGGGCATGGCGGGGTCGTTCGATCCCGCGCCCAGCCCGACGATGAAGCTCGCACGGTTGCTTTCCTCGAGGAAGCTATCGACCAGAGGCTTGTTCGCCACCGCCCAGTCGAACGCCATGTCGGGATGCGCGCCCGCGATCGAGCGAAGCAGCGCGGCGCGCTGCGGCGGGGTGAAGGTCTCGCTCTTGAGCAGGTTCAGCGCCCGGCGCGCCGCGCTTTCGTCTTCGGCATAACCCAGCAGCGCGACGAGGCGGTTCTTCACCACCGGATTGCGCTCGGCCTTGGCGAGGTCGAGCAGCTTGTCCCACTCTGCGGGCGTCGCGCGCGTGGCATAGGTCGCCAGGATCGGCTGGCGGATCGCGCCTGGAATTGCATTCGGATTCTTCGCCAGCGCCGCGACATAGCCACGGGCCCGCGCTGCGACCATCGCGTCGCCGCTGGTGCCAAGACGCCCGATCAGCGTCTCCCGCAGGTTGGAAACCAGCGCACTGTCATCCGGCTTGGGCTCGAACCCGATCCGGGCCAGCACCGGTGACAATAGGGCGGCGACCTTTGCCCGCAGCGGCTTTTCCAGCGGCGTGCCCTCGTACAATCCGTCCAGACGCGCCAATTCGCCCGCGACCGTTTGCCATTCCAACGGATCGGCTTCGGGTCGAACCTGTGCCATCAGGTCGAACCAGCGGGCCAGATTTTGATAGCCGCCCGCCGCCAGCGCATAATCGTCGCCCAGCGTCCCCAGCTTGTCCTCCAGCGACAGCCTGGCATAGTCGCGGACGATCGCGGCATGGCCGGCATCGTCATACATGACGCGGGTATAGGATCCCTTGCCCCGGTTGAGGACCAGTGTCCCGCAGCCGCCGACCGTGACCGGCGCCGGCGCCGCCCCCGTGACGATGGCGCTGGTTTCGCCCCCGCCGATCGTCGCCACGCGGATCGGCACGTGCCAGGTCTGCGCGGCCTTGGAGGCCTCATCCAGACCGAAGCGTCCCTGGGACAGCATCGCGACCGTCTTGCCACCCTCGCAGCGCGAACCCGACAGGGTGATTAGCGGGACGCCGCCCTGAAGCGTGAAGTCGTTCGCGATCGTCGCGACGTTGGTGCCCGACGCCTTGGACAGTTCCTCCCAAAGCTGATCGGTGACGGTGTTTTGATACTTATACTTGGCCATATAGGCGCGGATGCCCTTGCGGAACGTGTCCGCGCCCAGCGTGGACTCGAGCATCCCGATCACCGCCTGCCCTTTCAGATAGGTGATGCTGTCGAACGCCTCGCCGATCTGGTCGACGGTCTCTACCTTGCGGATGATCGGATGGGTGGCGCTGGTCGCGTCGATCCCCATCGCCGATTCGCGCTCGCCAGCGACGCTGGCGGCCGCGGCTTCCCAGGCGGGGTTGAGGTCGTTGGAGGCCTTGCCCTCCATCCACGAGGCGAAACCTTCGTTCAGCCAGAGGTCGTCCCACCAGCGCGGGGTGACGAGATCGCCGAACCATTGGTGCGCCATCTCATGCGCGACGACGGTATGGATGCGCTGGCGATTGCTCTCCGACATGACCTGCGGGTTGAAGAGCAACTCGTTCTCGAAATAGAAGATCGCGCCCCAATTCTCCATCGCGCCGAAGAACTGGCTGGAGCCCGGCCCCGCGATCATGTCCATCTTGGGCAACGGATAGGGCGTGCCGAAATAGTCGTTATAATAGGACAGCAACTTCGTAGCCGCGCCCAGCGAATAATCACCCTGGTCGACCACGCCCTTGCGGCTGACCACGCCGATCTGGACGCCGCCCGCGTCCACCGTCTTGCGGTCGAGATTGCCCGAGCCGAAATAGAGCAGATAGCTCGACATCACCGGCGTCTCGTCGAAGCGATAGAGCTGCGTCCCGTCCGCCTGTGGGGTGATCGACGCGGCGGGCATGTTGCTGATCGCGCGCTGGCCCTTGGGGGCAGTGGCGGTCAGGCGAAACTTGGCCTTGAAAGCGGGCTCGTCCCACATCGGCGCAAAGCGGCGCGCGTCGGGCGCCTCGAACTGGGTCGCCAGCATCCGATCGGGCGTGCCGTCGGCATTGGTATAGTCGATCGCGAACAGGCCGTTGGCCGAACGGTTGATCGTCCCCGTCCAGGCGAAGCCGACCTTATGTCGCCCGACCGCGGCCGCCTGTGGCAGAGACAGCGTCACCGTCTGCGCATCCCTGTCGAGCGCGAAAGGTACCGGCTTTCCGTCGAAAGTGGCGCGGGTGATCTTCAACTCGGCCGCGTTCAGGACGATCGTCGCGGTCGCCTGGCGCACATCGACATCGACGGTTTCCTCGCCGGAAAAGCTCATCGCCTTGGCATCGGGCCGGACGGTGATATCGTACAGGATCGGCGCCACCGTCTGCGGCAGCTGACCCGCCGCCAGAGCCGGGGTGGAAACGGTCAGGGCAAGCAGGACCGAAAGGGCGGACTTCATCGCGTTCAAAGCCTTTCAACTGGGAATAGCAAAGCTCTACGCGCTCGACAGCGCAAAGCAAATGACGCTCATGTCATAAAGTTACATGGCACAACCCTTCGACTGGACAGGCTTTCCGTTTACGTTATCGTCAACTCATGAGCCTGCCCCCCGCCTTGAGTCGTCTCGCGCTGCCCGTCATCGGATCGCCGCTGTTCATCATCTCGAACCCCGATCTGGTCATCGCCCAGTGCAAGGCGGGGATCGTCGGCTCGTTTCCGGCGCTGAATGCACGACCCGCCACCTTGCTCGACGAGTGGCTGCACCGCATCACCGAGGAACTGGCGGCTCATGACCGCGCGCATCCCGATCGGCCCGCCGCTCCCTTTGCCGTCAACCAGATCGTGCACCGCTCCAACGACCGGCTGGAGACCGATCTGGCAACCTGCGCCAAGTGGAAAGTCCCGATCGTCATCACCTCGCTGGGCGCGCGGGAGGATGTTAATGCGGGTGTCCATGGCTGGGGCGGCATCACCTTGCACGACGTGATCGACGATCGCTTCGCGCGCAAGGCGGTCGAGAAGGGTGCGGATGGCCTGATCGCGGTGGCGACGGGCGCGGGCGGCCATGCGGGGCGTCTATCCCCCTTCGCGCTGGTACAAGAGATCCGGGCATGGTTCGACGGGCCATTGGCCTTGGCGGGATCGATCGCGACCGGTGACGCGATCCTGGCCGCCCTGGCAATGGGCGCCGATCTGGCCTATATCGGCTCCCCCTTCATCGCCACGGTCGAGGCCAATGCGGCGGACGCCTATAAGCAGGCGGTGGTAGAAGGCCGCGCGAGCGACATCGTCTATTCCAGCCTGTTCACCGGCGTTCATGGTAATTACCTGCGCGCGTCGATCGTCGCGGCAGGACTCGATCCCGATCATCTGCCCGAAGGAGACGTCGCGACCATGAACTTTGGCGGCGGACAGGCGGCCAAGGCGTGGCGGGACATTTGGGGTGCGGGTCAGGGAATCGGCGCGATCGACCACATTGCGCCCGCGGCCGAGCGGATAGCTACGCTCGCCCGGCAATATGACGCCGCCCGGGCGCGGCTGCTGACTTAAAACGCGTGGATCAAACGCGCCTGTAGGCTCTGGACCGGGCTTCCCACCGGTCTTGCATCGTCGGCCATCCGGTCGAGCCGTTCGACACGGCGATGCAGGTCGAGGCTGGCCTGGGTCAGGCGACGGGCATGAACCGGAAGCTGTTCGACCCGCTGCGCATCCGTTTCGGGCGAACGGCCCAGACGCCGTACCGGCTCCCGCGCCTCCGTCCAGTCCAGTTCCCCCGCATCCACGGCCCGCTGGGTCAGCACCCAGGCCAGGACATGCATCAGTCGCGTCGTCACCTTGAGCGACTCGCATGAAAAGGTAACGCGAAGGACAGGGCTGAGCCCGTCACGATCCTGACGCCCGATCCCGTCGAAATAGCTGCGTGCCGCCTCGGCCAGCATCATCGTCTCGGCATAAAGGCCATCGATCAGCCGGGTCTGGAAATGGCTTTCGATCGGGGGATGCAACATGGCTTTGACGCTCGCACGGGGCCACCGCCTCGGGCAAGTGGGCGGATCGAGGGACCTGTCCCGATCCGGCGCGGTCAGGCGATGATGTCGGGGATCAGCCGGTCTTCCAACTCCACCAACTCGTCCCGGAGCCGCAATTTGCGCTTCTTCAGTCGCGCAATCTGCAATTGATCGGGGGTCTGCGCCATCAACAGTGCCGAGATGGCATCGTCGAGATCGCGATGCTCGACACGCAACATATCGATCCGCGCGCGCGCCAGCGTGACGTCCATCCTGCACCCCCTGATGGGTCGACGCCGCGAAGCACGCCGTCTCCACGCCCCTCTAGCAAGCCTGTCGCGCCACGGCGAGAGGTCCCAACATGTCATCGGGCCAAATCGCTCGACCGGTCGATTTTCCTGAAAATGAGGGGGGACAGATCGCCCTTTTGGTGTTTTACTCCTTGTCCCAAAGCAACGACAGGAGGTTGAAGCCCTATGCATACGGCGCATCAAACGGCCCTGGAGACCAAGCACGCCACGCTCGACCGGCGCATCAGCGCCGAATCGCAGCGCCCCGTGCCTGACACTCAGATTCTGGCGGATCTCAAGAAGCAGAAACTGAGGCTGAAGGAAGAGATTCAAGGCCTATAGCCTTGGCTGGCCGCGCGGGTCATCGGACCCGCCGCGGCCTTTATACCCGGCGATGGCCGGGCATTATGGAATTGCGCGATCATGGCCCTGTTGCGGCCCCGCCCCATGGGAGGCAGATCGGCGAGACTGACCGCCTAAGCAGTCACCCCCTTTAACGGCATCGATCAGTAGCTGAACGGACGCGTGCGCAAGCCCGTCGCCGCCTTGGCATATTCTGGGGTCGTCGTGCCGCCGCCCACTGGCTTGCGAACCAGCTTGGGATCGATCGGCCGGTCGAACGCGACGCCGATGCGCCCCTGGGTACACCAGGCGACCCGGCCGGAGACCGGACCGATGCCCCGAAGATCGACCATGATCGGCGCACCGATTTCCACCGCGACGGGCAGTTCGGCCATCAGCCCGCCCTCGGAGATGTTGCGCACCCGCACTTCTCGCGGGGCCGTATCGCCGCTCAATGTCATCTGCGCCATCAGCAACAGGCTGTCGCGCTGACCGGCGCGGTCCGCCCGGTCCTGCTCGTCGTCCGCCATCGGTTTCCCGTCGCCGGGTTCGCGGTTCATCGCGTCCATATCGAAATCCGTCGGTGCCCCAAATTGCTCGCGCGACCATGCACTACCGGCGATGGCCTTGCCAATTCCTTAATCTAGGATGAGCCACAGGGGTTGTCGCCCTTTGGGGCAAGCCGGATGCGCCCGACCGACGCCTTCCGCCGGTCAACGCCCGATCGAGCGCGATGAACCGGCGGCACGATGGATCAGTCGTCGCGCGAAACCTTTTCGTTCCGCTCGTGACGTTCCTGCGCCTCGACCGTCATGGTCGCGATCGGGCGTGCTTCCAGTCGACCCAGGCTGATCGGTTCGCCCGTCACTTCGCAATAGCCATATTCGCCCTCGTCGATCCGGCGCAGCGCGGCGTCGATCTTGGAAATCAGCTTGCGCTGGCGATCACGGGTGCGAAGCTCGATCGACCAGTCGGTCTCGCTCGATGCGCGATCGGTCAGATCGGGCTCGCGCAAGGAGTCGATCTGAAGCTGCGACAGCGTGCCCTGCGCCTCTCGCTGGATGGACTCCTTCCAGTCCAGCAATTTGCGTCGGAAATACGCCTGCTGCTTCAGGCTCATGAAAGGCTCGTCCGCGCTGGGACGATAATTTTCATCGATATCGTTGGCCACATCCGGGCCGGTGGAGTCCGTCACGCGATTAAACACCGTCGCCATACCATCCTCCCAAAGGGCCCGTCAGTGCAACGGTCGGCACCGTGTCCTCGGGGCCGCCCCCTAATGGTCGAGAGCGCCTATAGTCGGTGCCACCGTCCGCCGCAAGCGACCGGCATTTCATCGTAATCACTTATTCTATAATAATATTGCGACGTGAATAAGAAATGGACGAAAGCGCCAGCCAATCGTCAGATTCCACACCCGATCCTCGAATCCGCCTTGGGCGACCGACCGGTCGCCTCGAACCGGATTCGGACCAGAAGGCGCGAATCCCAAAGCTGAACGGGCATCCGAACAATGGTGTTGGACCTTAAAGCTTTATTGGTCAGTATGATGACAGAGACGACCCCATGGAGGCCGTGCAGGCGGCCGGACGGCAACTCCGTCCCCTTGCCCGGTTTGAGGATGTGACGATGTCAGTGCGAATGGCCTTGGCGAAGCTGACGGCATGTGCCGCGGGCGGCGCCGTGATCGGCGGAGGTGCCGTCCATATGGTGGACCATCCCCAGCGGCCGCCCCTGGTCAAGCAGACCAAGGTCAAGACGAAACGGATCGTGCATCGTCCTCCCCCGCCTCGCCCGGCGCGACGTATCGTCACGCGTCGGACGACGACCACCACCACGCCGCCGCCGACCGTCATTACCGTCACGACCGAGACGCCCCCCGTTCCCGTCCCCCTGCCCCCAGCCCGCCGATGGCGACCGGCGGCGGCTATGTGCCGGCGGTGATCGGCGGCTGGGGGGGTTTCGGCGGCGGCTGGGGCGGCGGCTTCGGTGGAGGGCTTGGCGGGGGCTTCGGATTTGGCGGCGGCGGATCGAGCGGAAGCGTCGTCATCTCGTCGACCAGCAGCGGCGGATCGACCTCCACCTCCTCCGCATCGGGCGGCTCGGGCGGATCGTCCAGCTCGACCGGCGGCGTCAGCAGCACCTCGTCCTCGGGCAATGTGTCGAGCACCTCGTCGAGCGGCAATGTTTCCTCGACGTCTTCCACGGGCGGATCGTCGACATCGTCTGGTAACGTTTCCTCGACATCCTCCACGGGCGGGTCGTCCACATCGTCCGGCAATGTCTCTTCGACGTCGTCCACCGGAGGGTCCTCGACTTCGTCGGGCAACGTGTCCTCGACCAGTTCGTCCTCGGGCAATGTCAGCTCGTCGAGCGCGTCCAGCGCCTCTTCGGCGTCCTCGGCTTCCTCTGCGTCGTCGAGCGGCTATGGGTCGAGCAGCGACGGCTGGTCGTCCAACGGTTCCTCGGCCAGTTCGGCCTCCAGCGCCTCCTCCGCGTCGAGCGCCTCGTCGGCGAGCAGCGCGTCGTCATCGGGCAGTTCGACCGGTGGCCCGCCGACCCCGGTTCCCGCTCCACCGATGGTCCTGCTGTTCGGCGGCGCGGCGGCGGCGCTGGTGATCCGGCGGCGCCTGGCCAAACCCAAGGCCGCCTGAACCACCGCTCCGCCGTCGCCGGCGGCTTGCGCTACGCCTTTTGCAGTGCGGCTTCGATCTCTGGCACCGGATGCCCGGTCAGATCCTTGGCAAGCTCGCCCACCAGCCGGTCCTCGACCGTCTTGTGATAATGCTTACGCAATTCGCCCAGCGTCTTGGGCGGCGCGACGACGATCAGCGCCTCAAACTCGTTGGCGAGCGCCCGCCGCTTGAGCATATCGGCCGTCTCGGCGGCGAAGCGGTCCTCTTCCTGCTGATGATAGTCGGTTTCGCCCATCGAACCACGCGCCGGCGCGAATTGCGCGCCCTGGCCGCCGCCGCCCGCCTGATTCGATCCGCCTTGCGCGATGGCCGGGGCACCCGGTCCGCTCTGGGTCGAGGAAGCGGAACCCGCTTTGTCGGTCTTCTGGTCGCGATCGGCGGGATTGGGATGCTCGACCGCGTGTTCGACGACCAAATTGGGGTATTCGGCATCGCCTTCGTTGCGAAAGAACAGGCTCTTGCGGCCATCGACGACCAGCACAAAGCTGTTATGCGGCACCTGCATCGGGTTTCTCCTTGTCTGTGCAAGGGGATAACGCCAGGTCACCGGCACGGGTTGCGTGACGGCGGAGCGGAGGCCATAGCCTCGCCCCCATGCACGACATTCGCCTGATCCGGGATGACCCCGCCGCCTTCGACGCCGCGCTTGCCAAGCGGGGTGCCGCACCCCACGCCGAGACGCTGATCGCGATCGACGAACGCCGCCGCGCGATCGTCGCCGAAGCGCAGGCAGCACAGACCCGCCGCAACGAATTGTCGAAGCAGATCGGCCAGGCCAAGGCGGCGCGGGACGAGGAACGCGCCCAGACGCTGATGGACGAGGTCGCCTCGCTCAAGGCGCGGCTGCCCGAACTGGAGGAACAGGAGCGCGTGGTCGAGGAGGAGTTGAATACCGCGCTCGCCGCCATTCCCAATTTGCCCGCCGCCGACGTGCCGCAAGGGTCGGACGAGAATGACAATGCGCTGGTCCATCAAAAGGGCGAGCCCACCTCCTTCGCGTTCGAGGCGCGCGAGCATGACGCGATCGCGCCCGCGCTGGGCATGGATTTCGAGACCGGCGTGGCGCTGTCGGGGGCGCGTTTCACGCTGCTGCGGGGACAGATGGCGCGCCTGTCGCGCGCGCTCAGCCAGTTCATGCTCGACCGGATGACCGAGCAGCACGGTTTCGAGCTGGTCCAGCCGCCTCTGCTGGTCCGCGACGAAGCCGCATTCGGCACCGGGCAGTTGCCCAAATTCGCCGAGGATCTGTTCCGTACCACCGATGGCCGCTGGCTGATCCCCACGGCGGAAGTGTCGCTGACCAACATCGTCCGCGAGTCGATCCTGAGCGAGGCGGAACTGCCGCTGCGCTTCACTGCGCTGACCCCTTGTTTCCGCTCGGAGGCGGGCGCGGCGGGGCGGGACACGCGCGGGCTGATCCGTCAGCATCAGTTCGACAAGGTCGAGATGGTGTCGATCACCACCCCCGACCAATCGGAAGCCGAGCATGAACGGATGACCGCCGCCGCCGAGGGCGTGCTGGAGGCGCTCGCCCTGCCCTATCGCCGCATGCTGCTGTGCACCGGCGACATGGGCTTCACTGCCGCGCGCACCTATGACCTGGAGGTCTGGTTGCCGGGACAGGCGCGGTATCGCGAGATTTCGTCCTGCTCGACCTGCACCGATTTCCAGGCACGCCGGATGATGGCCCGCTATCGCCCGACAGAGGGCAAGGGAACGCGCTTCGTCCATACGCTCAACGGATCGGGTCTCGCGGTCGGCCGGACGCTCGTCGCGGTGATCGAGAATTATCAGCAGGCCGACGGCTCGGTCGTCGTGCCCGAGGCCCTGCGGTCTTATCTAGGCGGACTGGCGGTGCTGGAGCCGCGCTGATGCGGATCCTGCTGACCAATGACGATGGCTATCATGCCCCGGGCCTGGCCGCGCTGGAGCGGATCGCCGCGACGCTGTCCGACGATGTCTGGATCGTCGCGCCCGCCGAAGACCAGTCGGGGACCAGCCGTTCGCTGACCCTGACGCGGCCGATGCGGTTGCGGCAGTTCGGCGAACGGCGCTTCGCGGTCACGGGCACGCCGACCGATTCGGTGCTGATGGCGCTGGGCGAGGTGATGGCCGACCGAAAGCCCGACCTGATCCTGTCGGGCGTGAATCGCGGCGCCAATCTGGGCGAGGATGTGTTCTATTCCGGGACAGTGTCCGCCGCGATGGAGGGTGCTCTGGCAGGCATACGGTCGGTGGCGCTCAGTCAGCGCTACGCCGTCCAGGGATTGGGCGACGCGGTGTCCTTCGCCACGGCAGAGGCCTGGGGAGAGCGGGTGCTGCGCCCGCTGCTGTCACTCGATTTCGGCCCCAGGACGCTGATTAACGTCGACTTTCCGCCGGTCCCGCCCGAGGCGGTGCGAGGAATTCGCGCCACCCGTCAGGGCCTGCGCGACTATGGCCGGGCGAAGCTGGAGCGGCGTAGCGACCCGCGCGGATATGATTATTACTGGCTGGCGCTCGGTCGCCTGCCGCACCAACCGGGCGACGACACCGATCTGGACGCCATCGCGGAGGATTGCATTGCGGTCACGCCGCTGCATCTCGACCTGACGCATCGGGCGTCGCTCGCTATGCTCGGCGCGGCCTATCGCTGATGACGGTCTGGGGGGACTTGGCGTGAATCGGACATCGAAGCCCATGGCAGGCGTCATCGCAGCGTCGTTGTTGCTGTCGGCGTGCATCCCGAACATGGAGCCACCCATGGTCACGCCCGAGCCGGTCGCTCCGCCTACCCCGGTCATGACACCGCCACAGACGACGGCCGCCGATCGTGCGCCCCGTCCGATCGCGCCCGCACCCCGGACAGGTGCGCCGCGATCCACGATCCGCCGCTCGGTACCCGTCACGCGGCGTCAGTCACCCCCGCCAGTCCCGGTCCAGTCGCCCGTCCGGCCCGCGCCCATCCCGGCCACACCGCGCGAGCCCGTATCCACGCTGCCCGCCCCTCGCCCCTCCTGGGAGGTGCGGCCCGTCACCCCGGACGCCAGGGAGATCGCCGCATCGACCTATGTCGTCCAGTCGGGCGACACGCTGCGCGGCGTGGCCGATCGGACGGGCGCTGGGTCGGAGGTGATCGCGCGCGTCAACGGGCTGACCGCGCCGTACGTCATCCGCGCGGGACAGCGGCTGACCATTCCCGGCGGACGCTATCATCTGGTCCGATCGGGCGAGAGCGGCATCGCGATCGCCCGCGCTTATGGCGTGCCCTGGTCGCGCATCGTCGAAGCGAATGCGCTGGCCGAACCCTATGTGCTGCGCGCGGGACAGCGCATCCTGATCCCCGGCACCGCCGCAGGAACGCCCGTGTCGAGCAGCCTGGCCGAGCGGGCGGCGGCCTTCACGCTGGACGTGGACGACATCCTGACCGGCGGCGAACCGGCACTCGCCACCAATCAGGCCCCCGCCAGGCCCAGCGCGACGCCGGCCCGCGTCCTGCCTCCGACTGCCGTGGTCGCCGCGCCCAGCCGCCTGCGCTCGGGCTTTGCCTGGCCAGTCGAGGGCAAGGTGGTGAAGCGGTTCGGCGCAGGCTCCAGCGGGGAGCGCAATGACGGCATCAAGATCGCGGTGCCGGTCGGCACGCCGATCAAGGCGACGGCGGACGGCGTCGTGGCCTATGTCGGCGACGGCATCGCCGCTTTGGGCGGGCTCGTCATCGTCAAGCATGGCGATGGCTGGACCAGTGTGTACGGTCACGCGTCCAAGCTGATGGTCCAGCGCGGACAGAGCGTGAAGCGCGGACAGACGCTGGCACTGTCGGGGCAGACGGGCTTTGCCGATCGCCCAGAGCTTCATTTCGAACTGCGCCGGGGACGCTCGCCGGTCGATCCGATGAGCCAGTTGCCCGGCCGTTGATCCTCTCCGCCCAATCCTGAACGCCGCCTAACACGCTGTTCAGGATCGGGAACGCCACACCCTGTCATAGGTTGGGGACGATCATGGGGCCCCTGCCCCCGGGAGTTGGCGTATGAAGAAGATGTTCCAAGCTTTGGCCGCGATCGGCCTGACCATGGCGGGCGTCGCGACGACGACGGCGCTTCCCGTATCCGGCGCGCAGGCCCAGTCCTGGCGCGACGATGGCCCTCGTTTCGATCGCGACCGGCGTGACCGGCGTGACGATCGCCGTGACTGGCGAAACGATGACCGTCGCGATTGGCGTGGCGAGCGTCGAGGCTGGCGCGACGATCGCGGCTGGCGCCGGGACGATTGGCGCGGACGGCGCGAGGCGCGGACCCAGCGCGAATTCGATCGGGCGCGTCGCACCCCCGGCTATGTCGATCCGCGATCGCAGGGCGACTATACCAATTATAACGGTCGCGGCTCTGGCTACCGCCCCTGCAACTATGTCGAGCGCAACGGCCGGACCGTCTGTCGCTAAACCCATGTTCGCCGGAGGGTGACGAACGCGGATGGGGCGTGTAACGAGCGGCCATTATGGCATACACGTCCGATCTGCTTCGCACCCTCAATGAACGGGGTTACGTCCACCAGATGACCGATGCCGCCGCGCTGGACAAGCTGGCGGCATCGGGGGTGGTGCCCGGCTATATCGGCTTCGACCCGACCGCGCCGTCGCTGCATGTCGGCAGCCTGGTACAGATCATGCTCCTTCGCCGGATGCAGCAGACCGGCCACAAGCCGATCGTCCTGATGGGCGGCGGCACCGGCAAGATCGGCGACCCCAGCTTCAAGGACGAGGCGCGCAAGCTGCTCGCCGAGGACGGGATCCAGGCCAATGTCGCCTCGATCAAGCGCATCTTCGAACGCTTCCTGACCTTCGGCGATGGCCCCACCGATGCGGTGATGGTCGACAATGCCGACTGGCTCGACAAGCTGGAGTACATACCCTTCCTGCGCGAAGTGGGGCAGCATTTCTCGGTCAACCGGATGCTGTCGTTCGACTCGGTGAAGCTGCGGCTCGACCGCGAGCAGTCGCTCAGCTTCCTCGAATTCAACTACATGATCCTCCAGGCTTATGACTTCCGCGAATTGGCCCAGCGCCAGGGCTGCCGCCTTCAGATGGGCGGGTCGGACCAGTGGGGCAATATCGTCAACGGCATTGAACTCGCCCGCCGTATGGACGGGACCGAGGTGTTCGGCGTCACCACGCCGCTGATCACCACGGCGGATGGCGGCAAGATGGGCAAGACCATGGCCGGGGCGGTCTGGCTGCACGAGGACCAGTTGCCGCATTTCGATTACTGGCAATTCTGGCGCAACACCGACGACCGCGATGTGGGCCGCTTCCTGCGGCTGTTCACCGACCTGCCGCTGAACGAGATCGCACGCCTCGAACGGCTGGAAGGTGCGGAGATCAACGAAGCCAAGAAGATCCTCGCCAACGAAGCCACCGCCATGTGCCGTGGCCGCGCGGCGGCGGAGGAAGCGGCCGAGACGGCGCGGCGGACATTCGAGGAAGGCTCCGCGGGTGCCGCACTGCCGAGCTTTGCGGTCGCGGGCGGGTCGATCGGCATCGTTGATGCGCTGATCGGGCTGGGCTTCGCCAAGTCGAAGGGCGAGGCGCGACGCCTGATCGCAGGTGGCGGTGCGCGCGTGGACGGCGAGAAGGTGGCGGACGAAAACGTCGTCATCGCGGTGGGTGCCGAGCCGGTGAAGCTGTCGTCGGGTAAGAAGAACCATGGGTTGCTGACGGCGGGGTGACTCCCCCGGCCTTTGACTCCGCTCAGCCTGAACGGGGGTTTGGAGCAATACCCCTCTAAACCTCTGTTCCCCGGCGAAGGCCGGGGCTCAGTTCCTAATCGGCCGACGAAGCGGGATAACGATGCGTGGGGGCACGTTCCTTCCACCGCCAACGCCCGGCAACTGGACCCCGGCCTCCGCCGGGGTACGGCCGGGTCGATAGGCCAGCCCCCTCACCCCCGCCGAACCACCACCGCTCCGGCGATCACCAGGCCGACGCCAACGAGCTTTCCGATCGAAACCGGCTCGACCTTGACGTCGAACAAGCCGAAATGATCAACGATTAGCGCCGCGACCAACTGGCTGGCGATTGCGGCGGTCAGGGCGACCGAGATGCCCAGCTTTGGCGCGGCATAGGCCAGCACCGCAACAAAACCCGCGCCATAAAAGCCGCCCAGCCATGCCCAGCCGGGTGCGCCTTTCAGCGCCATAGGACTGGTCCGGTCGATCGCAGCCCAGGCCACCAACAGGACCACTGCCCCGATCAGGAACGACGTCAACGCCGACAGTATGACCGAGCCTGACGCCTTGGCCAGCGCCGCATTGGTCGGCGGCTGCACCGCCAGGCCAATACCGGCGATGAGGACGAGGATGAGCGGTAAAAGGCCAGCCATATCCGCGCCCTAACGCCGGACGCGCCGCTTCGTTCAGCCGGAGCGCAACAACGCCACGCCCGCGTCCCGCTCGAACAGATAAAGTGCCGTCCGCGCCGCCTGGCCGCGTGGCGCCTCCAGCCCGCCATCGCGGTCGATCAGCAACCGTGCATCGTCCTGTGCGCACTGCATCAGATCGGCCATGTTTTCGGGCGTGGCGAGCCGGAACGCCATTTCCCCCGATTGCCGCGTGCCGAGCAATTCGCCCGCCCCGCGCAACCGCAAATCCTCCTCGGCGATACGGAAGCCGTCATTGGTCTCGCGCATCAACGCCAGCCGCGCGCGCGACGTCTCCGACAGATGCGAGCCGCGCAGCAACAGGCACCGCGACAGCCCCCCACCCCGCCCGACACGCCCGCGCAGCTGGTGCAACTGCGCCAGGCCGAAGCGGTCGGCATGTTCGATCACGATCAGGGTCGCGTTGGGCACGTCCACCCCCACCTCGATCACCGTCGTCGCGACCAGCACGCCCAGACGCCCGCCCGCAAACGCCTCCATGACGGCGTCCTTCTCGGCAGGCTTCATCTTGCCGTGGACCAACCCCACCCGATCCCCAAACCGCGCGCGAAGGGTTTCGGCGCGCATTTCGGCGGCGGCGAGGTCGGACTTCTCGCTTTCCTCGACCAGCGGGCAGACCCAGTAAGCCTGACCGCCATCGGACAAATGCCGACCGAGCGCGTTGACCACCTCGTCCAGCCGGTCCTCCGACACCACGCGCGTCTCGATCGGCTGACGGCCCGGCGGCATCTCGTCCAACCGGCTGACATCCATCTCGCCATAATTGGCCAGGGTCAGCGTGCGCGGGATCGGCGTCGCGGTCATCGCCAGTAGATGCGGCGGCGCCTTGCCCTTGGCGGACAGCATCATCCGCTGCGCCACGCCGAAGCGGTGCTGTTCGTCCACCACCACCAGCGCGAGGTCGCGGTACGTCACCGTCTCCTGAAAGATGGCGTGGGTGCCGACGAGGATGTCGATCTCTCCCGCCGCCAGCGCCATCAGCGTGGCCTCGCGCGCCTTGCCCTTGTCGCGGCCCGTGAGCACCGCGATCTCGACCGGCAGCCCGGCGAGCGTCTTGCGAAGCGTCTCATAATGCTGGCGCGCGAGGATTTCGGTCGGGGCCAGCATCGCTGCTTGCGCCCCCGCCTCGACCGCGATCAGCATCGCCATCGCCGCGACCAGCGTCTTGCCCGCACCCACATCGCCCTGGAGCAGCCGCAGCATCGGCGCGTCCTGCGCCAGATCGCCCTCGATCTCGCGCACCGTCCGGCTCTGCGCGCCGGTCAGCGTGTAGGGCAGCTTGAGCATATCGCGTAAGCGCCCGTCGCCGTTCAGCGCCCGCCCGCGTCGCTTGCGGGTGTCGGCGCGGACCAGCGTCATCGCCAGCTGATTGGCGAACACCTCGTCATAGCCCAGCCGCTCGCGCGCCTTCGCGTCGGCCGGATCGGCATGGATGCGGGCGAGCGCCTCCTTCCAGTCGGGCCAGCCACGCTGCGCCTTCAACCCCGGCTCGATCCATTCGGGCAGTTCGGGCGCGCGCTCCGCCGCCTGCACCGCGAGCGCGCCCAATCGCCGCGAGGTGATCCCCTCAGACAGCGGATAGATCGCCTCGCGCTCGCGGAAATCTTCGGTGCTGTCGCCCAGGTCGGGATGGACGATCTGCAAATCCTGACCGTAGAGGTCGAGCCGCCCCGACACGACCTTGGTCTCGCCGATCGGGAGCAGCTTCTTCACCCAGCCCGAATTGCCGCCGAAATAGACGAGCGCGACGCTGTTGCCGCGCGCATCCTCGGCGCGCACCCGTGTCGGCCCGCGTGGGGAGGAGGAAACGCGGTGCTCCTTCACGGTCAGCGGGATCGCGATCACCCGCCCCGCGTCCGACACCATCAGTTCGTCGCGGGGAAAGCGGTCGATATGCCCGGTCGGCAGGTGAAAGGCGACATCGACCACGCGCGCGATGCGCAGGCGTTCGAGCGGCTTGGCGAGACCGGGGCCGACGCCTTTCAGCGACGTGACCTCGGCGAACAGCGGATTGAGGATATCGGGACGCATGACTAGATGGGTCTGTATAGCCTCTGCTTCGCGCGCCGCCAGAGCCTGCGGAGCCTATTCTCGTTGGATCGGAATCCCATGGACCACGAAACCCGTATCAAGCGCCTTCGCTTCCGCGCATGGCATCGCGGCACCAAGGAAGCCGATCTGATGATCGGCGGCTTTTTCGACGCGCATCACGAGACGCTGAGCCCCGAAGAGCTCGACTGGTTCGAGGCGCTGCTGGAAGAACAGGATGTCGACATCATGGCCTGGGCCATCGGGACGCAGCCCTGCCCGCCGCAATGGGACGGCCCGGTGATGCAGCGGATGCGCGCGCTGAATTTCGTGCCCATCGCCCGGTAACTTACCGCCACACGGACGTTCAAACGCACACCTTTCCAGCTTCGGAACCCCATGCCCGATATCAAGACGATCCTGACCGCCAAGAGCCCGCTGACCCTGTCGGGCGTTCCGGCGGGGTTCCTGCCGGTGCTGCTGGCCGACCTGTCGCGCGCGGCGACGACCCGCGCGGTCTTCATCTGCGCCGACGAAGCGCAGATGCGCGAACTCGCCTCGACCGCGACCTATTTCGCGCCGGAACTGGAAATCGTGCAGATCCCGGCCTGGGATTGCCTGCCCTATGACCGCGCCTCGCCGACCCTACGCGTCATGGCGGAACGGATCGCGGGGCTTCACCGGCTCCAGGCCAAGCCGAAGACGCCGCAGCTGGTCCTGACCACCGCCAATGCCGCGACCCAGCGCGTATTGACGACGTTCCGCATCCGGCAACTGGTCGCCCGCCTCGCGCCCGGCGAGAGGATCGGACTGGAGAAGCTGGCGGCGCTGCTCCAGGCGAACGGCTATGTCCGTACCGAGACGGTCCATGACCAGGGTGAGTTCGCGGTGCGCGGCGGCCTGGTCGATCTGTTCCCCAGCGGCGAGGAACAGGCGCTGCGGCTCGATTTCTTCGGCGACGAGATCGAGAGCGTCCGCACCTTCGACCCCGCCGACCAGCGGACCACGGGACGGATCGAGGGCTTCACTCTCCTCCCCGCGTCGGAAGCCCTGCTGGACGAGGAATCGATCAAGCGGTTCCGCACCCGCTACCGCGAGACCTTCGGCGCGACGGCGACCGGCGATCCGCTCTATCAGGCGGTGTCCGAGGGACGGCGGATGGCGGGCATGGAGCATTGGCTGCCGCTGTTCGAGGAGAAGCTGGCGACGCTGTTCGACCATCTCGGCGACGGCGCGGTCGTCGTGCGCGACAATGGCGTCGCCGCGGCGGCGAGCGGCCGCTTTGACGCGATTGCCGACTATTATGAGAACCGCAAGCGTGCCGAGGCGGCCCAGCCGGGCAGCTTCCGACCCCTGCCCGCCAAGGCGCTCTATCTTGCGCCCAAGGAATGGGACGAAGGGCTGCAGGCCGCGACCGCGCACCTCGTCTCGCCCTTCCACGAGCCCGAAAGTGCCACTGTGCTCGATTTCGAAGTGGACGGCGCACGCGACTTCGCCCCCGAGCGTGCCGCCCACACCAATATCTATGAGGCGGTGGTCGATCATGTCGAGGCGCTGCGCAAGGAAGGGCGCAAGCCCGTCCTCGCCAGCTATTCCAACGGCGCGCGCGAACGGCTCGGCAGCCTGCTGAAGGACCATGGTCTCAAGGGCGCCAAGGCCGCCGAGACCTGGCAGGAAGCGCTGGGCATCGCCGATACCGCGAAGAGCTTCGGCGTCGCGCTGATCGTCCTGCCGCTCGACCATGGCTTTACCGCGCCGGGCATCGCGGTGCTGACCGAGCAGGACATGCTGGGCGACCGGCTGGTCCGGCGGCAAAAGCGGCGCAAGTCAGCCGACGCCTTCCTGGCCGAGCTGGCGACCCTCTCGCCCGGCGATCTGGTCGTCCATTCGGATCACGGCATCGGCCGCTATGAGGGGCTGACCTCGATCCCCGTCGGCAAGAGCCCGCATGACTGCGTCGCCCTGTCCTATGCGGGCGGTGACAAGCTGTATGTGCCCGTCGAGAATCTGGAAGTCCTGACCCGCTATGGCACGGGTGAGGACGGCGCGACGCTCGACCGTCTGGGCGGCGAGGCGTGGCAGCGGCGCAAGTCGAAGATGAAGGAGCGCATCCGCGAGATCGCGGGTGAACTGATCGCCACCGCCGCCGAACGGGCGCTGCGCCCCGGCGAGGTGGCCGAGCCCGACAGCGCGGGCTATCCGGCGTTCGTCGACCGTTTCCCCTATGAGGAAACCGACGATCAGGACCGGGCGATCGACGATGTGCTGGGCGACCTGACCGCGGGTAAGCCGATGGACCGGCTAATCGTCGGCGATGTCGGCTTCGGCAAGACCGAGGTGGCCCTGCGCGCCGCCTTCGTCGCGGCGATGGCGGGGATGCAGGTGGCGGTCGTGTGCCCTACAACCCTGCTTGCCCGCCAGCATTACAACAATTTCGTGGCCCGGTTCGAAGGCTTCCCGATCAAGATCGGCCGCCTCTCCCGCCTCGTCACCGCGACCGAAGCGAAGAAGGTCAAGGACGGTGCGGCGTCCGGCGACATCGACATCGTCGTCGGCACCCATGCGCTGCTCGCCAAGAATGTCGAATTCAAGCGGCTCGGCCTCGTCATCGTGGACGAGGAACAACGGTTCGGCGTGACGCACAAGGAACGGCTGAAGGCGCTGAAGGCCGACGTGCATATGCTGACGCTGACCGCGACGCCGATCCCACGCACGCTGCAAATGGCGATGTCGGGCCTGCGCGAACTGTCGGTGATCCAGACGCCGCCGGTCGACCGTTTGGCGGTGCGCACCTATGTCATGCCCTGGGATCCGGTGGTGCTGCGCGAGGCTCTCTTGCGCGAACATTATCGCGGCGGGCAGAGCTTCCTCGTCACCCCGCGCGTCGCCGACCTGCCGGATATCGAGGAATATCTGCGCAAGGAGGTGCCCGAGGTCCGCTATGTGGTCGCGCACGGCCAGATGTCGGCGACCGAGGTCGAGGAGCGCATGTCCGCCTTCTACGACCGCAAGTTCGAGGTGCTGGTCTCGACCACCATCATCGAGAGCGGCATCGACATCCCGTCCGCCAACACGATGATCGTCAACCGCGCCGACCGCTTCGGCCTGGCCCAGCTCTACCAGTTGCGCGGGCGGGTCGGCCGATCGAAGACGCGCGCCTATGCCTATATGGTGACGCCGCCAGAGCGGATGATGACCGAGGCGGCGGAGAAGCGGTTGAAGGTCCTGTCCGACCTGGATTCGCTGGGTGCAGGCTTCCAGTTGGCCAGCCACGACCTCGACATTCGCGGCGCGGGCAATCTGCTCGGCGACGAACAGTCGGGTCATATCAAGGAGGTCGGCTACGAACTCTACCAGTCGATGCTGGAAGAGGCGATCCTGGAGGCCAAGGCGGGCGGCGCGTTCGAGAAAAAGCGCGACTTCTCGCCTCAGATCACCGTCGATGCGCCGATCCTGATCCCCGACGATTACGTCCCCGACCTCGACCTGCGCATGGGGCTGTATCGCCGCCTCAACGATCTGGAAAAGCACGGGGAAGTCGAGGAATTCGCAGCCGAGATGATCGACCGCTTCGGCCCGCTGCCCGAGGCGACCGACAATCTGATCCAGGTCATCAAGATCAAGCTGAACGCCAAGAAGGCCTGCATCGCCAAGATGGATGTCGGCCCGCGCGGCGTGCTGGTCGCCTTCCACGACAACCGGCCGCCCAATGTCGACGGTCTGTTCGCCTATGTCGAGCGGCTGGGCGAATTGGCCAAGCTGCGCCCCGACGGCAAGCTGGTCCTCAACCGCGCCTGGCCCGATGCCAAGGCGCGGCTGCACGGGGCGTTGCAACTGTCCAAGGGACTGGCGAAAGCGGCCGGTTGATGACGGATGCCTCCCCGTTTCGGCGGGGAGGAATAAATAGGTCAGCTGCTATGGTCGGCCACGATTTTCCACCCATCGGCGCGACGTTCGAAGACCAGGGTCGTCATCCCGCTTTCCGCTTCCGCGCCGCCAGACAAATTCCATCGCGCGAACAGGATGCGGCGGTCGCCGATCGGCTTCAGGTCGAGAAAATCGAAGCGCAGAGTCCCGCGGCTATTGCCCGATCCGGTGAAGCTGCGGCGGTAATTGTCCGCGATGGCGGTCTTGCCCCGGATCAGGTCGCGCTTGCCGACGAAGATCGCGTCGGGGGCGTAGATGGCCACGAAGCGGTTCAGATCGCCGGCATTCCACCCGGCCGCACTGGCCAGCATCGCGGCGCGAATGCCCGCCGCCGCCGGATCGCTGGCGGGGGCCGCCTGCACCACGCCCGGCATCAGCGCCAGGGCCGCCATCACCGTCATACCGCGCATTTCACCTCCTCCTCGACCATTGCACGCAGCGCGTCTTCATCGAGCGGGGCAGCACGCAGGAACCCTTGATAGGTCTGGCAACCCAGTCGCCCCAGAAGCTGCGCCTGGTCATGGGTCTCCACCCCTTCGGCGATGATCGCCATGCCCAGCCGTGCCGCGATCCGGATGATTCCGCGCACCACGACCCGGCTGCGGGGTGCCCCATCGACCTCGGCCACCAGTGACCGGTCGAGCTTGATCGCGTCGATCGGCAGGCTGGTCAGATAGGCAAGACTGGAATAGCCGGTGCCGAAATCGTCGATTGCGATCCGCACCCCGGCCTCGCGCAAGCTTTCCAACACCACAGCCGCCCGGTCCAGTTCGTGGATCAACCCCGTCTCGGTGATTTCGGCGGTCAGGCGGTCGATTGGAAAGCCGCTGTCGGCCACCCGGTCGAGGAACAGCCGCGCGAAACCTGCCCGTGCCACATCGGCGGCGGTGATGTTGATCGACAGCCGGAGATGCGCCAGGGCGAGCGGCCATTTCGCCGCCTTTCGCAGCGCCATCAGCTGGATATGGTCCGACAGCGCCAGGCCCAGATCGGCCCGCTCCGCCGCCGCGAACAGAGGATCCGCCCCCAGGGGCCCCAGCGTGGGGTGCCGCCAGCGCGCCAGCGCCTCGACACCCGAGATCAGGCCGGTGGCGATCGCCACCTGAGGCTGGAACAGGATGTCGATCTCACCGCGCTCGATCGCATGGTGGAGATCGGCGGCCAGCACGTCGAGCGGGGCGACATCGCCCGGATGCGCGAATCGTAGCATCGATCCGTCGCTGGCCCGCGCCCGCGACAGCGCCTCGCCCGCCCGCGCGAGCAGCGTGGCGGGGTCCTCCCCCGTCCGGTCCGTCGCCAGCCCCAGCCGGACGCCCAATCGGATGGGCACAGCCCCGGCCTGGAACGGCGTGCCGAGCAACGCCTCCACCATCTCCGCCACGGCGCGGGCCCGGTCTTCCTCGATCACGCCCGCCAAGATGAATTCCGCCCCGCCCGAACGCGCGACGATCGCCCGGTCGCCAAAGGCTTCCTCGGCGGCCGCCTGCATCCGCGCCTCGACCCCGCGCAGCAGCATGTTGCCCGCCGGGCGGCCATGCGCAGCGTTGATCAGGTCCAGCCGCGACAGCGACACGATGATGGCGACGCATGGATCGCCCCGTTCGATCGTGTCGGCGATCCAGCGATGGACCTCGCCCACCTCACCATCCGCATGGCTGCGCCGCCGCCGCACGTCCAGCGTCCGACGGGCATGACGCTCGGCCAGTTTCAGCGAGGCGTGGATCATCGCCTCATCCGCATCGGGTGCCAGGACATGGGTGGCACCCGCCGAGAGAAAGGCGTCCAGCGTCTCGTGCCCCGTATCGGGCACCACGGCCAGCATGGCGGCGCCCGTCGCGGCGATCACCGCGCCCAACGCCTGCGCCGCGCGCAGCCCCGTATCGCCCGGTCCGCGCGCATCGATCAGAGCGACCCGCGCCTCGCTCGCCAAAAACGATTGTACCAGCGTATCGCCGGCTGGGGCGCCGCCGTCGCCCGGCGCCATCGACCAGATGGCCCAACCTGCACGGATGATCGCTTCGTCCAGCATGGCAGGGTGATGGAACGAAAGCGCGAAGACCGCCGTTCCCCTGCTGTGGGCGCCAAAACCGAATTCATCCTGCGTCATGGGCGCACCCTATCCACCGACTGGGACAAGACCAATGGCAATCCGCCTTGCCCGCGTCCCGCCATGGGGCTAACTCCATGACGATGGGCTACGCCACTTCCTCGACCGTTGCATTGCCGACCGATCGGCGCACGGCCGGGGATTCGCTGATCGATCAGCATGGCCGCGCGATCCGCTACTTGCGGATTTCGGTAACCGATCGCTGCGATCTGCGCTGCCGCTATTGCATGGCGGAGCAGATGACCTTCCTTCCGCGTGCCAAGCTGCTCAGCCTGGACGAAATCGCGATCATCGCCGAGCGGTTCATCGCGCGCGGCGTGACGCGAATCCGTTTGTCGGGCGGCGAGCCGCTGGTCCGGCGCGACGTGGCCGAACTGGTTCGCCGACTGGGCAGCCATGTCGGGCACGGTCTCGACGAACTGACGATGACGACCAACGCAACCCGGCTGGCCGACCATGCCGCCACGATGGTCGATGCAGGCATCCGGCGGATCAATGTCAGCCTGGATAGCCGCGATCCCGAACGCTTTCGCTACATCACGCGGCATGGCGACGTGCACCAGGTGATCCATGGCATCCTCACCGCGCGCGACGCGGGGCTGGCGATCAAGATCAACATGGTTGCGCTGAAGGGGCTGAACGAGGACGAGATCGGCACCATGCTGGACTGGTGCGTGGCCGAGGGGCTGGACCTATCGCTGATCGAGACGATGCCACTGGGCGCGATCGATGAGGATCGGGTCGACCGTTTCCTGCCGCTGACCCAGGTGTTCGAACAGCTTGCCGCCCGCTTCCCGCTGGTCCGCGCGGGACATCGGACCGGCGGTCCGGCCCGTTATTGGCAGGTCGAGGGAACCGGTACCCGGCTGGGCCTAATCTCGCCGCTGACCGCGAACTTTTGTGACGGCTGCAATCGGGTGAGGCTTACGACCGAAGGCAAATTATATATGTGTCTGGGTCATGAGGATCAGGTGGATTTGAAGGCCGCGTTGCGCGACGGCGGGGTCATAGGGCTGGACGTCGCGATCGACGCGGGGCTGGCCGCCAAGCCCGCACGGCACGATTTCCGTATCGAGGCGGGATCGGCCCCGGCGGTATCGCGTCATATGAGCGTGACCGGCGGATGACGTTACCCGTCCGGCGGGCATTGGTCGCCTCGCCCACCGCACCGGCACAGGCGGCCGCCGTCGAGTTGCAGCAAAGCGCCGATTGGGTCGAATTCGACGAGGCCGACTATGTCATCGCGCTGGGCGGCGACGGCTTCATGCTTCAGACGCTGCATCGGATGCTGGAGCGGCGGCGCGGCCCCGTGCCGGTGTTCGGCATGAACCTGGGCACGGTCGGCTTCCTGATGAACGAATGGCGCGGCTATGGGCTGGAGGACCGGCTGGCCCGCGCCAAGCCTTTCCGCGTCACTCCGCTCAAGATGACGGCGACCGGAATCGATGGCCGCGTCCATAGCCTGCCCGCGATCAACGAAATATCGCTGCTGCGTGAAACGCGACAGACCGCCAAATTGGAGGTGATGGTCAACGAACGGATCGTCCTTCCCGAACTGGCCTGTGACGGAATCCTGGCCGCGACTCCGGCCGGGTCCACCGCCTATAACTTCTCCGCGCAGGGGCCGATCCTGCCGCTCGGCTCGGCTTTGATCGCGCTGACCCCGATCAGCCCGTTCCGTCCCCGGCGCTGGCGCGGGGCGATCCTACCCGACAAGGCGCGAATCTCGATCCGCGTCCTCGACCCCGGCAAGCGCCCGGTCTCGGCCGTGGCCGACCAGCGCGAGGTCCGCGACGTGGCGCAGGTCGACATCTGCATGGACCGTTCGCGTGAACTGACCCTGATGTTCGACCCCGAACACGCGTTGGACGACCGCATCACGATGGAGCAGTTCGTCTCCTAAGCCGGGGATTTATCCACAGCTTTGGCTGCTGCCCTTACGCAAAAGCGTCAAAAAGGGGGTTGCGGCATTTTTCCGGGCCTTTATAGGACCCCTCCACAGCGCCGGAACATTCCCTGATAGCTCAGCGGTAGAGCTCTCGACTGTTAATCGAGCGGCCGTAGGTTCGAATCCTACTCAGGGAGCCACCGGCGCTGTCTTTCCCAAGACAGCGCCAGCCATGATGAATCAGCCGTCGATCACATGCGGTACGAACCGCGCGGTGTTCGAGGTGATCAGCCCGTCTTCGCGAATCCCCATTCCGACGGGTGCGCCGTCCACTACCCAGCTTCCCAGCACCGGAAAACATCCCGGCGCGGTTTCGGGCAAGCGGTAGAGCGACTGGTAGATATAGCCTTCCTCGCCATAGGCGCCCGCCGTCTCCGCCACGATGGCCCCCGCCCGCCGGATGGACACATTTGCCCCCTCCCGCGACAATAGCGGCTTGGCGACCGCATCCCCATTCGGAATGCTGAAGCTGGCGGGCAGCAGATTGGGATGGCCGGGAAACAGATCCCACAGCACCGGCAGGATCGCCTTGTTCGACCAGATCATCTTCCAGATCGGCTCGATCCAGGTCAGGTCGCCACGCTCCAGATTGTCGAGCACGTGCGGCGCGAAGTCCTCATGCACCAGCCATTCCCATGGATAGAGCTTGAACAGCGCCTCGATCCGCATGTCCGCCTCATCGACGAAACAATGCGCCTCGTGATTCCAACCGATCCGCTCCATCAGGATCGGTACCGTTGCGATCCCCGCCGCCTCGGCCGTGTCGCGCAGATAGGCCGCCGTCACCGCATCCTCGCCCGCCATGTCGGCGACATGCGCGACGTGTAGCGTGGAGGGCATGTCTGGCGCGATCTCTCGCCACCGCGCGATCAGCGCCTCGTGCAGGCTGTTATACTGGTCGAGCGCGGGGAAGCATTCCTCCTTCCACGCCCATTGCACCACGGCGGCTTCCAGCAGCGAGGTCGGCGTGTCGCAGTTGAATTCGAACAGCTTGGGCGCATCCGCTTCGTCATAGCCCAGGTCAAAGCGCCCGAAATTGAGCGAGGGCGGCTCGGCCTCCCACGCCTCGCGGATCGGATCGTGAAAGACCGGCGGAATGGCGAAGCGGTTCAGCAAGGCCGGATCGCTGACCACCGCCTCTCCCGCCGCCAGGAACAGCCGGTAGAGTTCGGTCGTGGCCGCCTCGATCCGGTCGACCTGACCACGCGTGAAGCGATAACAGGCGCTTTCGTCCCAATAGGGTCGCTCCGCCCCCGCATGCCAGATCAGGCCCAGCGCCTCGACCTTGGCGCGCCAATCGGGCCGGGGCGACAGGGTTTCGCGGATCATGCGTGGATGCTGCCGAAACGCGATGCCGAGGAACCGAACCCGCCGCGACTGACCGCCGCTGCGCGGGTCATTGCGCTACCCGCCGGGGCGGTGGCGTATCGGGCACCGGATGCGGCCCGGAAGCTGCCGCCAGTGGCGCGCTCGCCGTAAAAGGGAATGGTACGACCGCGTCCGAGAAAATACCAGAAGGCCCCGCCCCCGCCACCGCCGACGCGGTGTTGCCGACAGCGATCGTCGGGCAGGCGCTTGCCCTGGGCATCGGTGCAGATCGCGGTATCTTGTTCGGCGGTCCAGCCGTCATCGGCATCGGCGCGGTTGCAACCGCTGGCGAGCAACGCGGCTGCCATCGCCGTGGTCCATTTGAGATCGAAAGCCATCAAGTCCCTCCCACCCGTATCATGGGGCAGGCGCAGGGCGTTTGGCTAGTGGGGGCGGCGACGCGAGGGCCCCATGGCGAAGGGGACGCCGCCGGGCCGCCCGGCGACATCCCCTTTTCGCATCAGCGATTTAGCGGCAGCGAACCTTGCCACGATCGATCGACCGGCCCAGCAGCGCGCCACCGCCGGCGCCCAGCAGCGTGCCCAGCGTACCACCGCCGATCACATTGCCCAGCACGCCGCCGCCCAGCGCGCCGACGACGAGCCCGGTGGTGCCGTCATTGCGCTTGCAATAGGTGCGGCCATCGCGGCCTCGGAAAATCTGATCTTCGCGGCTCAAGCGACGCTCGCGGGCATTGCCGCGGCGGTAGTCGCGCGACGGCTCCCAATCGTCGCGATCGCCATGCCAGCGATAGTCGCGGTCCTGCGCGACGGCGGGCGTGGCCGCGATGGGGGCGGCGACGGTAACGACGGCCAGAGCGGCGAGCAGGGCTTTCATGGCAGGTCTCCTTTTCCTCAAGCCGGCACAACGCACGGCCCCCTCACCCGTTCAATCCACGAACCATGACATTGCCTTCATCGCGCGGGATCGCGCGAAGGGCTGGCACCGTTCGGGCGCCTCGGGCATTGATCCCGCATGCGCCAAGCCACCACGATATTGTCGATCGACACCCATGGTCAGGGCCTGACCGAGATGACCCGCGCCGTGTCCGCCTGGGTGCGCGAACAGCATATGGACGAGGGGCTGCTGACCCTGTTCTGCCGCCACACCTCGGCTTCGCTGATCATCCAGGAGAATGCCGCGCCGGAGGTGAAGACCGATATCCTGGCCTACTTCGCCCGGATCGCGCCGGAGGACCGGCAGGCCTATGCTCATGACGACGAAGGCCCCGACGACATGCCCGCCCATCTGCGCAGCGTCCTGACCGGGGTCCACCTGTCCATCCCGCTGATCGGCGGGCGGCTGATGCTGGGAACATGGCAGGGCATCTACCTGTTCGAACATCGTCGCGCTGCGCATCGCCGGCAGGTGGCGCTTCATATGGCTGGCATGTGACGCACTATTCATCGCAGGAGCAAAACCGTTCATCGACCGTTTTGCTGCCATACGCTACAGGGCTGGTGCCGCCCGGTACGGCCGAGCGGCAAGAAAGGAAGAAAAGTCCATGCAATTCGGTCGGAAGGTCGCGCTCGCCCTGGTCGGCGCCAGCACCTTGATGGTCGCGGGATGCGCGACTGAAACCACCTATCGCCCGGCCACGGGATCGGGCTTCTACCGCACCGGCTATTCGGATCAGCAGCTCGAACCGGGCCGCTTCATCGTCAGCTTCGCCGGCAACACGGTGACCTCGCGCGATACGGTCGAGCGTTACCTGCTGTTCCGGGCGGCCGAGCTGACGCTGGCCAATGGATATGACTATTTCGTAATGGCCGACCGCGACACGCAGCTTCGGTCGCGCACCTATTCCACCCCCGGCGCGTTCGGTCCCGGCTTTGGCGGCTGGGGCGGCGGCTGGTGGGGCCCGTCCTGGCGCTATTATGGTCGCGGCTTTGGCTGGCGCAGCTGGGATCCGTTCTGGGGCGATCCCTTCTTCGGCAACAACATGGATATCAACACGATCGACCGTTACGAAGCGACGGCCGAGGTCGTGATGCGCAAGGGCCCGATCCCGCGCGACAATCTGCGCGCGTTCGATGCCCGCGCGATCGTCAGCACCATCGGGCCGACGGTCGTGATGCCGAAATAAGCCTCGCGACGATCCGACAAATGGGGGCGGCCGTCACGCGACGGCGGCCCCTTTTTTGTGGCTCAAGGCTTTCCGCCCCTGACCCGCCGCGCGTTGACCATGCCGCGTAACGCCTCGGTCCGGCTTTGCAGTTCGGCCTGTTCGGACAGCGACAGCCCATCGGCGGCAAAGCGGTCCGCCAGTGATCCGATCGCCGCATCGTCCCGCCGAAAGGATCGCGCCTCGGCACGGGAAATATCGCCGCTACGCCGCCCCTCTCGGATCGAGCGGCGGATGGCGGCGCGATCGCTACGAACGCTCGGCTGGCTGGGCATGGCGACGCCGTCGGCGGGCGGTCCGGCCTGCGTGAATTGCGCGGGCGCCGCAGTGGATAGCGCGAGCAGCGCGGCAGCAACGATCACCTGGTGTCTCATCCCTCTTTCTCCCTGTTGCGGGAGGATTGCGCGGCCCGGCTTAACGCCGGCTGTCCGCCTCTTCCTCATCGTCATCCCAGCAAAGACTGTGGTCCTTTTCGGCAGTGGGGTTCGACCGGGGACGCCGGGGCCACCGTCATGCGAAAAGGGCGGCGGACCGAAGCCCGCCGCCCTCGCTGCTTACCATGAGGTGAGGATCAGACCGTCACCGCCCCGTGGCAATGCTTGTACTTCAGACCCGAGCCGCAGGGGCATGGCGCGTTGCGGTTGACGCGGCCTTCCCACTGCCCGGGGTCGGTGCCGAGATCCATGCCCTCGGGCTGGGGAATCTGCATCGGCGGCATCTGCGGCTGGAGCAGCCCGCGCGCCGCCGCATCCCAGTCGTTCGTATTGTCCTCACCCGTGAACGGATCGAAATGCGAGGTGATGAAGTCGGGCAGCTCGGGCAGTTCGGGCGGCGCCTGGATCTGGAACTGGGCATAGGCGATGGTGCGCGTCACATCCTCGCGGATATTATCGAGCATCCGCTGGAACAGCGAAAACGCCTCATGCTTATATTCGTTGATCGGCGTCTTCTGCGCATAGGCGCGCAGATGGACGACCTGGCGTAGCGCGTCGAGCGTCGCCAGATGCTCCTTCCAGTGATGGTCGAGATTCTGGAGGAGGATGGACTTTTCGACGCTGGCCCAGGTTTCCGGCTCCAATTCCTTGGCCTTGGCCTCGACCATGGCATCGGCCTCGGCGCTGACGCGTTCCAGCACGATCTCGGGGTCGATCGCTTCCTCGGTCAGCCAGTCGTCGACCGGCGGCTCCAGGTTGAGCAGGTCCTTGAGCTGCTGCTTCATGCCCGCCACGTCCCACTGCTCGGGATAGCTGTTGGGCGGGCAGGCGGTGCCGACGATCGCGTTCACCGTCTCAGCGCGCATATCGGCGACGACCTCACCCACCGTCTCGGCATCCATGATGTCGGCGCGCTGCTCATAGATGACCTTGCGCTGGTCGTTCATCACGTCGTCATATTCGACGACCTGCTTGCGGATGTCGTAGTTGCGTGCCTCGACCTTCTTCTGTGCGGTCTCGATCGCCTTGGACAGCCACTTGCTGCCGATCGCCTCGCCATCCTCGATATTGCTGCGCATCATCTTGGCGAACAGCGTGTCGGGGCCGAAGATGCGCAGCAGATCGTCGTCGAGGCTGAGATAGAAGCGCGACAGGCCCGGATCGCCCTGACGGCCCGAACGACCGCGAAGCTGGTTATCGATGCGGCGGCTCTCGTGCCGCTCGGTCCCCAGTACGAACAGGCCGCCCGCTTCCAGCACCTTCTGCTTCTCGGCGACGATCTCGGCGCGGATGCGGGTCGCCGCTTCCTCATATTCGGGTGTCCCCTCGACCAGATCGGGATGCTCGTCGAGCATCCGGAATTCGAGGTTGCCGCCCAGCTGAATGTCGGTGCCGCGACCCGCCATATTGGTCGCGATCGTCACCGCGCCCAGGCGCCCCGCCTGCGCCACGATATGCGCCTCCATCTCGTGATAGCGCGCGTTCAGCACCTTGTGCGGCACGGCTTCCTGGGTCAGGAATTCGCTGAGCAGTTCGGACTTCTCGATCGAGACGGTACCGACCAGCACCGGCTGTCCCTTGGCCGCATGGTCGCGGATCTTCTTGGCGATCGCCAGGAACTTGTCCTGGGTGTTCTTGTAGAACTCGTCCTCCTCGTCGACACGCGCGATCGGCAGGTTGGTCGGGATGGTGACGACGTTGATCTTGTAGATGTCGTAGAATTCGCCCGCTTCGGTCGCGGCGGTGCCGGTCATGCCCGAAATCTTCGGGTACATGCGGAAATAATTCTGGAAGGTGATCGAGGCCATGGTCTGGTTCTCGGGCTCGATATTGACGCCCTCCTTCGCCTCGACCGCCTGGTGGA
Organism: Sphingomonas sp. Marseille-Q8236; assembly: GCF_965112005.1. Taxonomy (NCBI): domain Bacteria; kingdom Pseudomonadati; phylum Pseudomonadota; class Alphaproteobacteria; order Sphingomonadales; family Sphingomonadaceae; genus Sphingomonas; species Sphingomonas sp. Marseille-Q8236. The sequence continues at coordinate 2,516,528 of NZ_CBCOPO010000001.1, read as the reverse complement.
GCCCCTCCGACCAGCGCCGCCCGTCCATCATGCGGCCGGTGAACTCGTCGATGATGACGACCTTGCCGTCCTTCACGATGTAGTCGGTGTCGCGCTTGAACATCATGTTCGCGCGCAGCGCCTGGTTCAGATGGTGGACGACCTGCGTATTCTCGAAGTCGTAGAGATTCTCACCCTGGAGCAGCCCGGCCGCCTCCAGCAGGCGCTCGGCGCGCTCGGTGCCGTCCTCGGTCAGGATAATCGACTTCTGCTTCTCGTCCTTCTCGTAATCGTCGGCGGTGAGCTGCTTCACGATCGCATCGACGCCGATATACAGCTCCGACTTGTCGTCGGTCGGGCCCGAGATGATCAGCGGGGTGCGGGCCTCGTCGATCAGGATCGAGTCGACCTCGTCGACGATCGCATAGTGGAAGGGGCGCTGCACCATCGAGGAGCGCTCATACTTCATGTTATCGCGCAGATAGTCGAAGCCGAACTCGTTGTTCGTGCCGTAGGTGATATCCGCCTCATAGGCGGCGCGGCGCTGGCCATCGTCCAGATTGGGGATGATGGTGCCGGTGGTCAGGCCCAGGAAATTATAGATGCGGCCCATGGTCGCGGCGTCGCGGCTGGCCAGATAGTCGTTGACGGTGACGACATGCACACCCTTGCCGGGCAGCGCGTTCAGATAGGTGGCGAGCGTAGCGACCAGCGTCTTGCCCTCGCCCGTGCGCATCTCGGCGATCTCGCCGCGATGGAGGACGATGCCGCCGATCATCTGCACGTCATAGTGGCGCTGGCCCAGCACGCGCTTGGCCGCTTCGCGCACCGTCGCGAACGCTTCGGGCAACAGGCTGTCGAGGGTCGCCCCCTGATCGAGCTGTTCGCGGAACTTGACCGTCTGTGCGGCAAGCTGCTCGTCGCTCATCGCCTCCATCTCGGGCTCGAACGCGGCGATCTTGGCGATCGTGGGGCGGAGCGACTTGACGTAGCGGTCGTTGGACGAACCAAACAGGGACTTGGCGAGGCCGCCGAACATAAGCGATTTCCTGACTGATAGCGTGTTGCAGGCGCAGCCACGTCGAAGACGACGGCGCGCGACCATATGGGGTAAGAAATGGGGTCGGCGCGATGCCGACGCCAGCGCCTATTCGCGCCGACGGCCCATGAAGATGGCCGCGACGGCACGCGGCTCATCGGCGCGGAACAGGGGCAGGGCCCCGGCGCTTTGGATCAACGTGGCAAGCGGCTGCACCGGCCGGGTCGCGGCCCGCGCAACGGCGGCCTGCTTGGCGGCGGCGATGCTGCATTCGGCCACAACGCCCCGCGCCTCCTGCCCACGCGCGCTCGCACCCACGCCGGTCAGCGCGGACAAAAGGGCGGAAAGGAGCAGAAGCAGGTTCATGCGGGGTCTGTCTTAGGCAGATACGCGCGGCACGTCCATCCGTTGCATGGACCACCGCAACGATCGAACGTCGAAGCTGCGATACTTGCCACGGGCCGGGCGCGCCCGGAGCTCAAGGGCGGGCCGGAACCAAACATGCGCCACGGCCGTGCGACAGGTCCTCCGGTCGAGGATCGCATGACCGCTAGTTTTCGTGACTTCGCGAGCGGGCGGAAGCGCTTGCTCCCGTTACACGCTCGGCTATGTAGCTTGCCCCTATGAGCACCGCCACCTCGCCCCTCGCCCTGCCCTTCCCTGCGATGCCTGCGATCGACGGCGTGACGCTTCGCGTTGCGCGGGCGCGGTACAAGAATTGGGATCGCTGCGATCTGACCTTCGTGACGCTGCCCGAGGGGACCAGCGTGGCGGGCGTGTTGACCACCAGCAAATGCCCATCGCCCGAAGTGGAATGGTGCCGCAAGGCGCTGGTGCTGGGCCAGGCGCGCGCGCTGGTGGTCAATGCGGGGAACTCCAACGCCTTTACCGGGCACCGGGGCCGCGCGGCCGTAGAGGCCATCGCCGCCCGTGCCGCCGCCGCCATCGGTTGCCAGCCATCGGACGTTTTCGTCGCCTCGACCGGGGTGATCGGCGTACCGCTTCCCATCGACAAGGCCGAAGCGGGCCTGGACGCCGCCTTCATCGCCGAGCCCGGTGGCTGGGAAGACGCCGCCGCGACGATCATGACCACCGACACCTTTGCCAAGGGCGCGACGACGACCGCCATCGTCGACGGCCGCACGGTGACGCTGGCCGGGATCATCAAGGGGTCGGGCATGATCGCGCCGGATATGGCGACGATGCTGGGCTTCATCTTCACCGACGCCGCCGTCTCGCCCGAGTTTCTGCAACGCGCCTTGGCGGCGGCCAATGGGCGAAGCTTCTCGTGCATCACGGTCGACGGCGATACCTCGACCAGCGACACCGTCCTCGCCTTCGCGACCGGCAAGGCGGCCAATGCGACGATCATCGACGACGATAGCGATGGCGCCGACGCATTCCGCGCGGCGCTGGCCGATCTGTGCCATCGACTTGCGCTGCTGGTGGTGCGCGACGGCGAGGGCGCCAGCAAGCTGATCGAAATTCGCGTCGAGGGGGCGGAGAGCGACCGTTCGGCCCATCGCATCGCCATGTCGATCGCCAACTCGCCGCTGGTGAAGACCGCCATTGCGGGCGAGGATGCCAATTGGGGTCGCGTCGTCATGGCGGTCGGCAAGGCGGGCGAACCCGCCGAGCGCGACAAGCTGTCGATCCGCTTCGGCGAAACGCTCGTCGCGCGCGAAGGGCTGGCGGTAGAGGGATATGACGAAGCCCCGGTCACCGCGCACCTGAAAGGACAGGAGATCGCGGTCGGAGTCGATCTGGGACTCGGGGACGGCGTCGCGACGGTTTGGACCTGCGATCTGACCCACGGCTATATTTCGATCAACGCCGATTATCGGAGCTGATTTCCATGCTCACCATCTGGGGCCGCCTCAACTCGCACAATGTGAAGAAAGTCGTCTGGCTGGCCGAGGAATTGGGGCTGGCCTATGAGCGGCACGATGTCGGCGGCGCGTTCGGCATGGACGCGGCCTATCGTGCGCGCAATCCCAATGCGCTGATCCCGACGATCGAGGATGATGGCTTTACCCTGTGGGAGTCGAACGCGATCCTCCGCTATCTGGCAGGCTGTCACGGCGGCGAGGCTCTTTATCCGACCGATCCCAAGGCGCGTGCCTCGGCGGATCGCTGGATGGACTGGAACTTCACCTGGGCCGATGCGATCCGCCCCATCTTCTTCCAATTGATCCGCACCGCCCCCGACCAGCGCGACGCGGCCCTGTTGGACCGAAGCGTGGCGCGGGCCGCAAGCCTGTCGTCCATCCTGGAGGATGTGCTGGATCGCCAGCGCTGGCTGTCGGGCGAGGCGTTCGGGATCGGCGACATTCCGATCGCGACCTATGCGAACACATGGTTCCAGTTGCCGGTGGAGCGCCCTGCGCGACCCAAGCTCGAACGCTGGTATGCCGCGCTTCAGGAGCGGACGACCTTTCGCGACGTGGTCATGATCCCGCTGAGCTGACGCGGGTCACGCCGATCGGGCCTAGCGCCAGAACGCGGCCAGGTGATGGAACAACTCACGCCAGAAAAGCCCGCCTAGCCCCCCGGCGATGGCGCTGAAGATGATGAGCCGGGCCCGGCCCTGAAGCTCACGTCGCTCGCCTGTATCCCCCATTGCCCCCACCTGAAATATACAAAAATTGTATAAATGCATTTTCCCGATAAGGGAAGTGGGTCAGTTGCTTACGCCAAGGCCCGCTTTTTCTTGGACAAATATGTCTTCCATGCACTGGGAAAGCAGCTGGCCAGCTTTATGGCGACGATCCGCAAGGAGGCAGGTCTGACACAAGTCGAGCTCGCCCGTCGCTTGTCGAGGCCGCAACCGATGATCTCTCACATCGAACGGGGCGAACGCCGTGTCGATATGCTGGAGTTCTGCGAAATCGCCTGGGCGCTGGGGCAGGACCCGGTAGAAATATTCGCTCGCTTCTCACGCGAAGTATTGGGTCCGGAACGTAACCGGCCGACCGGCCCGTAAAACCGCCTCTCTGCCTCGCATTCCTAAGAAGGATTGGCATCAATGGCCCCTCCCGCATTGACGGAAGAGGACTGAAGCCTGTCATCATTCAACCCCGTCGCAGCCTTCGCAGAAATGTGACAGGCCAAGATTTTTATATCGGGCGTCATGACGGGCGAGGTCAGCCACCCTGCGCCAAAGCGGATAGCCCCACCATTCTTCCGGTCCGCTTCCTCGAGATCACGAGATTAGGCCAAAATGGTTCCGATAAAAGGACCGATTGAGGCGAATACACCAAGGCCTCCCCAACGCAGCTCCGGCCCTTGCCGGGATGATGAGGAGGCCTCAGGCAATCCCCTGGGAAAGGGGATCGGGCCTGCCCCGTGAATGTCGGGGATGCCCAGCGATTTCGATCTTATAGCGCGCCTTCGATCCATGCCTTGATCCGACCCTTGGGCTCGGCACCGACCTTGGTCGCGGCGGCGGCCCCGCCCTTGAACAGGATCATCGTCGGAATGCCGCGCACGCCATAACGCCCCGGCGCGTCGGGATTGTCGTCGATATTCAGCTTGGCGATCGTCACCTGCTCGCCCAATTCCTCGGACAGTTCCTCCAGCGACGGGCCGATCATCTTGCACGGTCCGCACCACTCGGCCCAAAAGTCGACCAGCACCGGCTTGTCGGAGTTCAGGACGTCCGCTTCGAAGCTGGCGTCGGTGATCTGCTTGGTTGCCATTTATCGTTACTCCTTGGATTGAATCCCATCTAGGATGGGCGCGTCGGTCCCTCAACCTCCGAACGGCAAGCTTTGCTCCCCGTCGCGATAGCCGGGCTTGTGTGCGGCGAGCAGCGCATCGGGAACCGTGATGAGGCGCGGCCCGGCGGTGTAGAGCAGCGCGACCGATACCGGGCGCCCCGGAAAGATTACTTCCAGCGCCGCCGCATAGCCCGCCATCTGCGCGAGGTGGAACACCGGGACGTCATCAATGCCTCCCGGCGCGCGCCTCCCGGTTTTATAGTCGATCAGCCGTATCTCCTCCGCGCCGACCAGCAAGCGATCGACTCGCCCGGACACGACCAGCCCATTGGAGAGTGTCGCGGCGATCGGCGCCTCCGCCAACGAGCCCGGCCCGAACAGCGGCGCATAGGCCGGATCGTCCAGAATGGCGAAGACCGCCGCCGTCACATCGGCGCGCAACGCCGCATCCTCGACGCCCGCCGCCTGGGTCAGCCAGCGCTCCGCAGCCCCACGTCGCAAATCGGGGGCGACCGGGGGCAGGCGTTCGAGCAGGCAATGGATCAGCCGCCCACGTTCCGCCGCCGCGCGCATCGCGAGGGTGGGCGGCGGGTCGGCGACCATATCCTCGCCCAGTTGCGACGGGGCGAGCGGACGTGGCGGACGCGACTCCTGCGGCGCGGGCCGGTGGACCCATTCGGGTAGCACCGTTTCCACGCGAGCGCCGGACAGGGCGACGACGCCGGGGCGCGGCGTGACGGGTGGCTGCGACACCGTGCCGATAAACGTTCGGGGCTGCCCATCGCCCGGCTCGGTCTCGGGCACGCCCAGCGCGGTCATCGCGCGGGAACAGGTCGCGTACCAGCTATGCATCGGCGGCACCCCGGCGGCCCGCTTGCCGAGTGCACCCGCGATGACCAGCTGCTCTTCGGCGCGGGTCGCAGCGACATAGAAGAGGCGCCAATGCTCGGCTAGTTCGCGCGCGGCGATCTCGGCCGCTACCGCGTCGAGCGGGCCGCCGCGCTCCTCGGCACGCGGCGGGAAGACCGGGATGGGCAGTGCGCCGGGTTCGGGCGTCCAGCGCAGGATCGAACGGGGGCTGGCCGTCGGGTCGGCGGTCGCATCGGCCAGGATGACCAGCGGCGCCTGCAACCCCTTGGAACCATGCGCCGTCATCACCCGCACCGCGTCGAGCGGCGCGGACGGATCGCGCACGATCTCCACATCGCCGCGATCGAACCAGTCGAGGAACCGCTGAAGCGAAGGCGTCGTCGTACTTTCGAAGGTCAGCGCGGCGTTGAGCAGTTCCTCGATCGGATCGCGCGCTTCGGTCCCCAGACGCCGGATCAGCTTGCGCCGGCCATCAAGCGGCCCCGACAGCAATTCCTCCAGAAACTGGTATGGCGTCGAGACGTCCGCCCTTGCCAGCATCTGGCGGAGCGGGGCCAGATCCTCGGCCGGCCGTGTCCGCGTCAGATGCGCCCAGAGCGATCCCCGCTCGCGGTGCCCCGCCTGCATCAACTGATCCTGCGACCAGCCGATCAGGGGCGAGACGAGCAGCGAGGCGAGCGACAGGTCGTCATCGGGCTGAAGCGCGAAGCGCACCGTCGCCAGCAGGTCCTGCACGGCCAGCGGCGCGTTCAGCCGCAGCCGATCGACACCCGCCACCGGCACCCCCTCGGCATAAAGCCGCGCGACGATCAGCGAGGCGAGGTCGCCGCGCCGCTTGACCAGGATCATGATGTCCTGCGGCTCGAGGCGACGGCCCTTGCTCTCCAGCATGACGCCATCATCCAGCCAGCGGCGGACAGCGCGCGCGATGTCGGTGGCGACCTTGCGCACCGCATCGTCGATCCAGCCTTCCTCGTCCTCGTCGCTGCCGCCCGCCACCACTGGCGGCCAGAGCGTGACGCGGCCGGGGCCCTTCACCTCGCTGGCGTGACGCTCGACTTCGGACGCCATCCCCATGCCGGGTTCGCCAAGCGCCTCGATGGCGGCGTCCACGAACTCCAGTATCGGGGTGGTGGAACGGAAGCTGTGGGTCAGCGACAATTGGTTGAACGGCAGGCCGCGTTCCTCGGGCGGCCATTCGTCATCGCCCGCCACCTCCCCGGCCCTGCGCGAGAAATGGAGTTCGGCCGCCTGAAAATTGATCGGATCGGTGCCCTGAAAGCCGAAGATCGCCTGTTTGTGGTCGCCGACGGTGAACAGCGTCCGGGTCGAGGGCGCATAGAGCCCGCGCCCGACGAAAAACTCATCGGCCAGCGCGCGGACGATTCGCCATTGATGCGCATTGGTATCCTGCGCCTCGTCGATCAGGACATGCTCGGTCACCTGATCGAGCTTGTAGCGGACCCATTCTCCGATGCCCGGCCGCTCCAACAGATCGACGGTCGTGCGGATCAGGTCGTCGAAATCCACCGCCCCGATCGCGCGCTTGGACAGAGTATAGGCCCGTGCATAGTCACGCCCCACGGCCAGCGCATCCGCCAGGAGGTCGGCATGACGCGCCCTCGCCGCCAGGCCCAGCAGATGGCGACACGCCTCGCCCAGTTCGCGCGCCATATCCTCATAATCGGGATCGGCATCGGTCAGCTTTTTCGATGCCTTGCGCGGCTCCCCCTTGGCGGTGAAGACCGTGCCCATCAGTTCCTCAAGTCCGGCAACGCGACCGGCCCGGTCGCTCCCCAGCCATCGCTCCAGCACCGCCGCCACCTTTTCACCGGTCGCGGTGCCCCAGGCCCGGTTCGCGCCTGCCAAACGGGCGACGGCATCCTCGTCGATCTCGTCGACGCCCTCGGCAATCGCCTCGTCGATGTCGCCGGATGGCAGGCCCAGCGCGCGACGAAGCCAGGGTTGGATGCCGGTGGGCAACGCCTCCAAGGCCCCCGGCGAGCGGGCACAGGCGGCAAGGAAGCTTTCCGCCCCACCCTCACCCAATCGCAGCGACAGCGCGCCGACCGTTTCGACCGGCCCGACCCGGCCCTCCCGTTCCGCGGTCTCCAGCATCCGTGCCAGCGCCTCGCGCGCCAGCACTGCCTCTTCGCGCGCCTCCAGTGGACGAAAGCCGGGGGCGAGCCCCGCCTCGACCGGAAACGCCGCGAGCAACCCCTGGCAAAAGCCGTGGATCGTCTGGATGCGCAGCCCGCCGCCCGGCGCGTCGAGCACCCTCGCGAAGAGCGTTCGCGCCCGCTCCCGCAAATCGGGCGTCGCGGTTTCGCCCAGCGCGCGCAGGTCCGCGAACAGCTCGGTCTCGGGCATCCGCACCCAGGCGGCGAGGCGGCCGTTGATCCGCTGCGCCATTTCGGCCGCGCCTGCCTTGGTGAAGGTCAGGCACAATATCGCCTCGGGCGCGACGCCGCGCAGCAATAGACGAAACACGCGCGCGGCCAGCACCTGCGTCTTGCCGGTGCCCGCCGAGGCGGACAGCCAGACATGCGCGGCGGGGTCGCTGGCAGCGGCCTGATCGCCCTTGAGCGGGGGCAGGTTCGCCATGGGCCGCGCGCTCATGCAGCATGGTCCGGGCAGCGGGAGTCCCACGCGCTTCGACTTCGCTCAGCGTGAACGGAAGTAGGAACCAAGCCCCCGCTCCGTTCCGCCTGAACGGGATCAAAGGCCACGCCATCACGCGCGCCCGAAGCCAAGGACTTACCGATCACGGCCATACCATTCATCCCGCCGCATCAGTTGGTCATATTCCGCATAGGGCGCATATTCCGGCACCAGCTTTGCCGTGAACGGCGCATCGCCGGTCAGCCATTGCCCCGCCGCCTCCGCAAAATTCGCCGCTGCGATGGATACGAACTCATCCGTCCGTATCCGTTCACGCTTGCCGTCGGGATCGACCGGCGTGGCGATATAGCCCAGCCCCTCGCGTCCACGCCCCAGCGACCAGTATTCGAAGCCGCCCGCCTTGCCCGCCACGCCCTCGAACCCGCCGCGCTCGGCGATCAGGCCGAGCAGCCCGAGTTGCAGGCTGAACCCCTCGCGTACCGCCGTGGTCGAGGGCGGCTTGCCGGTCTTATAGTCGATCACCACCAGCGAACCGTCCGAAGCCTGGTCGATCCGGTCGAACCGCCCGGTCAGCGTCACGCCCGCCAGCTTGGCCTCGCCCTTGCCTTCCGCGCTCAGGACATGGCGGCCCTCGCCGGCCTTGACGGCGACCTCTGCGGCGATCCAGTCGATCGCCTCGATCAGCCGGGGCTGCCACAGCGCACGCATCATCGGATGCGTCCGCTGATCGCGCAGCATCGCCAGCGCGCGGGGGCGGAGGGCCGACACGTCACATCGATCCTCCTTCCACCACATTTCGAGAATGTCATGGACGGCGGTGCCCCGCCACGCCGCGCTGGGATCGGCATCGACCGGATCGAGCGGCGACAGGCGCAGCACGCGGCGCGCGTAGAAGGCATAAGGATCGGCCTTGAGCCGATCGACCTCGGTCACCGAAATCGCGGTGGGGCGGAGCGCGGCGGGCGGCTTGGGCGCGGGTCGGTCGGCGGGCCTGTAGTCCTCCGGCCGGTCGAGTTTCTCCGCCCAGCGTGCCAGGCTCGGATGCGCCTCGAACCGGTCGCCCGCCATCGCCTGAAGCCGCAGCCAGAAGCGCGAGGCGAGCGTCGGCCCGCTGCCATCCCGCCGGGCGCGGGTCAGGAGCGCACGCGGCGCGCCCATCGCCTGCGCCAGATCGTGCGCGGCGATCCCGATGCGCTGCTCCAGCCCGACCAGCCCGAGCAGCGAGCGGATACGCGGGGCCAACCACGGATCGGGCGCGGGGCGACCCGGCCAGACGCCTTCGTTCAAACCGCCCGCGATCATCAGGTCGGCGGTCTGGAGACGCGCCTCGATCGGACCATAGATGGCGAGACGCGGATGCTGGCCTTCGCGCGGGATGGCGCGGATGGCGATCTCATCGAACAGGCTGCGCAACAGGCCCGGCAGTTCCGCCGGATCAACGCGCGCGGGGCCGTGATCGGCCTGCTCCTCATAGCCCGCCAGAAATTCCGCCGCCGCGCGCCCGGCTGGCCCGGTCCACAGCGCATCGCCGCACAGCGCCTGCCCGCATTCCCGCAGACAAGCCAGAAGGCCGCGCAAAGACTGCGGCCCATCGCCGAAGGTGCGTCCTACCGCCTCCAGCATCGGCGCGGCCTTGGCCCAGAAGGCGGACGCCGTCGGCTTGTCGGCCACATGCGCGGCAATCCCGTCCAGCCCCGGCGCGGGGCGTGGCCCGCGGAGCGCCCGGTCGAGCGCCCGCACACCGCCCAGCCATTCGACCCGCTCCATATTGCCATGGATCAGCGGATGCTTGAGCAACGCCAGCAGGGGGAGCGGCGCGAAATGCTGGGCTGCCGCCTCCGCCAGTTGGAGGAGGAAGGTGCCCGGCAACAGGATCGACAAGGGCCGCCCCGCGGTGTCGTCGATCAATATCCCCCAACGCCGGCAATGCGCCGCCACCCGGCGCGCCAGTTCCCGGTCGGGCGTGACCAGCGCGGCGGTGCGTCCCGGCTCCTCGACGGCTTCGCGCAGGGCCAGCGCGATCGCCTGTGCTTCCTCGGCGGGCGTGGCGAGTTCGATGGTCGACACGCCGGACAGCCGCCGGTCCTCGGCGGGCAGATCGGTCCATTTGCCGGTGAAATCGGCGGGCGCCATGGCATTGGCGATGGCCCGACCGCGTATCGGCCCGGCGTCATAGTCGCCGCCACCGCGCCACACCGTCACCTCGCCCCGTCCGACGCCCATCCGGTCGAGCAGCAGCTTCAGCGCGAATTGCGGATGCGTCTCAATCGAGCGACGGGTCCGCCCCGTCTCCGGATCGGGCTTATGCGGGCCGAGCGCGTCCCACTCCTCGCCGGGCATGGTCAGATCGAGCCCTGCGAACACCACCGATCCGCCCGGCATCTCCGACACGCAGCGCAGCAGCCGTGCCACCGCCGGCGCGGTATCGGTCACGCCCGCCGCGCAGACGAAACCCGCCGGTTGCGCCCCTCGCCAGCGCGCGGCGATCCGGTCGAGCAGCAAGGTCCGCCGCCGCGCCGCATCGATCCGCCCCATCCGTTCCAGCACGCCCGGCCACCGGTCGAGCACCACCGAGAAGGTCGCAAGCGCGGATTGCCAATGCTCGGTCAGTTCGGGGCCCAGGTCGAGCGCGGCGAGTTCGGCCGGATCGACCTCCTCGACCAGCATCTGGTCCAGCGTGCGCGCCAGATCGCCAGCCAGCCGCACCGCCTCCGCCGCGGTGACCGGCTGCCCCGCCCGCGCGCGCTCCTGCTCGACCAGCCGGGCCAGGATCATCCGCCTGGCCGATGGCGCAATGGCGGGCGGTGGCGGCGCGTCCGCATCGGCGGGATCAAGCGCCGAGCCTGCCGCCTCGCCCAGTTCGGGGTCGCCGAGCGCGACCATGCGCGGCAGGATCAGGCCGCCGCCGCTCGCGCGCACGAACGCCTCCGTCACGGCGCGGACACCGCGATTGGTCGGCAACAGGATCATACCCTGCGCCAGTGTCAGCGGATCGCCACCCGTGCGCCGCATCAGCCCGGCGACCAGCGCATCGGCGAAGCCGCGATGCGCGGGAATGGTGTGCAGCCGGGGGCGGCGCGACTCAACCATCCCCGAGGATCAGCTCCGTCTGCGGAATGGCGCGCGGCGTGCCGACATCGAACCACAGGCCCTGATGGACCTGGCCATAGGCGCGCCCCGCCTCGATCGCGCGGTTCCAGAAGATATTGGTGGAAAACGGCCCCTCGGGCGCGTCCGCGATCAAGCGCGGATGCATGATCTGAATGCCCGTATAGGAAAAAGGCGCCACCCGGTTACGCGCCCGCCGCCCGGTGATCCGGCCATCGGGGCCGAGATAGAAATCCCCCTGCCCCTGATGATTATGCGCGCGCGCCAATGGCACCATCAGCAACAGCGCATCCATCCGAGCCTCATCCCAGCGGGAGGCGAGCAGGCGGATGGCATCGACCGGACCGTCGATCCAGAGATTGTCGCTGTTGACGACCAGGATGGGATCGTCCCCCAGCAATGGCCGCGCCTTGACCAGCCCGCCGCCGGTTTCCAGCAGCCGATCGCGCTCGTCGGAGATGATGATCTCGATCTCCGACGAGCGGTCGCGCAGATGCGCTTCCAACTGGTCGGCCAGGTAATGGACATTGACCACCGCCCGCTCGATTCCGGCCGCGATCAGCCGGTCGAAGACGTGATCGATCAGCGGCTTGCCCGCCACCGACACCAGCGGCTTGGGCCGCGTCGCGGTCAGCGGGCGCATCCGTTTGCCGATGCCCGCGGCCATCACCATCGCGGTGCGCGGCACCCGGCCATGCGGCATGGGGCGGATCGAGAGTTGCCGGGTCATGCCACGCTTCCCTGCGTTGCCAGACGCTGCGGATCGCCGCGCAATTCGGGTGGGATATTGTCGTCGAACCAGGCCGCGACCGGCTCGAGCACCGACTGCGACAGATCACGCTCCAGATAGGCCCATACGCGCGGGCAGAGGCCCGCATAACGCGGCTTGCCGTCACGCTTCCACAGGCGCGTGAAAATGCCCAGTATCTTGGCGTTCCGCTGTGCGCCCAGCACATGATAGGCGCGTAGGAACGCATCGCCCTCGCCCGTCGCCGCCAGATAGCGCTCCAGCATCGCCTGTTCGATCGACGGCTCCACGTCGCGCCGCGCATCCTGGAGCAGCGAGACCAGGTCATAGGCGGAATGGCCCGCCAGCGCGTCCTGAAAGTCGAGCAGACCCAGGGTCCGCATCGGCCCGACCAGCATCAGATTCTCGACATGATAGTCGCGCAGCACGGTGACCGGATTGTCGGCGATGGCATGGGCGAAGACGCGGTCCCACGCCGCGCGATACCCCTCGACATCCACGTCCAGTCCGAGTGCGGGGGCATACCATTCGGTGAACAGCCCGGCCTCGCGGTGAAGGACGGCGGCGTCATAGGGGGCCAGCCCCTCGGGCGCGTGGCCGCGCAACCGCGCGAGCAGATCGACCGCGTCACTATAGAGCGACACCGCCGCATCGGGATCATGCTCGATCGCCTCGCGCATCCGGTCGTCGCCGAAATCCTCGATCAGGACCAGCCCGCGCGCCTCGTCCGCACCCAATATGGCGGGCGCGGCGAAACCGCGACCGACCAGCCAGCGCGCGACCGCGATGAACGGGCGCGGGTCCTCATGCGGGGGCGGCGCGTCCATCAGCACCGCGCTTCGCCCCTCGAGGGTCACGCGAAAATAGCGGCGGAACGAGGCATCACCGGCAAGCGGCGCGATGACCGCCCCTCCCCATCCCAGTGTCGTCAGAAAGGCGGCGGCGTCCGCCGGCGGGGTCATATCGGCCATCGCGCTTCCCAGCCCAAGGGCAGCTTCGCTGTCAAGACACGACCGCCCGCCGGATCGATTTCCAGCGTCAGGGCGAGCGCCTGGGGCCACGCATCGGGCCCCGCCCGGTCGGGCCATTCGACGATCAGAGCGGAGTCCCACAAGGCCTCGTCCAGCCCCAGCTCCTCCATCTGCCCCGGCCCGTCGAGACGATAGAGATCGACATGGAGGATCGGGATCGCCGTTTCGGGCGGGGCATAGGGTTGGACGATGGCAAAGCTGGGGCTCGGCGCTTCGCCCGGCAGGCCGAGCGCGGCGAGCAGACCGCGCGCCAGGCTCGTCTTGCCCGCGCCCAGCGTGCCGGTCAGCGTCACCACATCGCCGGGGCGGATATGCGCCGCCAGCCGCCGCCCGAATTCCTCGGTGGCGGCGGCATCGGCCAGCCGGATCGTCATGCCCTGTCCTCTCCCGTCGTTCGATCCTTCTCCGCCACACGTCGGGGCAGTTCGACCGTCACCAACGTTCCCTCGCCCGGCTCGGACAACAGGCTGATCGAACCGCCATGCGCCTCGACGAACTGCTTGGCGAGCGGCAGGCCGAGGCCCAGCGCGCGCTCGCCCGTCGCCTTGATCCCCGGTTCGGCGAAGCGGTCAAAAGCACGGGCGACCGCCTGTTCGTCCATGCCCTGCCCGTCATCCGACACCACGATCCGTGCGCGGGCGGAGTCGCCATCGGCGTGCAACAGGATGCGCCCGCCCTCCGGCGTATGCTCGACCGCATGGCGCAGCAGATGCTCGATCGTCTCCTGCAACCGCCGCCGGTCGCCGGTGATGCGGCCTAGCGAACGTTGGATCTCGACCGCGAAGTCCAGCTTGCGTCGCCCCACCAGCGGCCGGATCGTGTCCGCCGCCGCGCGTGCGACGCGGGCCAGTTCGACATCCTCGCGCGCGATCTCGGCATCCGCATGGGTCCGGGTCAGATCGAGCACATCGTCGACCAGCAGGCCCAACCGTTCGGTCGATTCCAGGATCGCCTCGACATAGGTCGTCGCCGTCTCGGGCAGCGCTCCTGCAAACCCGCCATGCAACATCTCGGCAAAGCCGCTAATCGAGGTCAGCGGGGTGCGGAGCTCATAGCTCATATTGGCGACGAAGGCGGTCTTGACCTTGTCCGCCGCCTCCAACGCGTCAGCGCGGTCGCGCAACGCCTGTTCGGCGCGGCGGCTGTCGGTGATGTCGAGCAGGGTGAACAGCGCATTGCCATCGGGCAGCGGCACACCCGCAAATTCGAAATGCCGGCCATCGGCGAAGGCGACGCGGCCGCCGCGCTGTTGCCGCTCGATCGTCGCGGACCGGACCAGATCGACGATCAGCCCGGACCGGCCCGGCGTCGCCAGCCGCTCGGCCACGCGCTCGGCAAAGGCATCGACGCGCGGATGGCTGGTCAGGAAATCCTCCTCCAGCCCCCAGAGCGCGCGGAAGCGGTTGTTCCACAATTGCAACCGGCCATCGGCGGCGAACACGCCCAGCGCCTCGAACAGATTGTCGAAGGTCGCGGTCCGCACCCGCAGCAGCGTGTCACGCGCGGAGGCGAGTTGCACCTCCTCGGTCCGGTCCTCGAAGATCAGCAGCAACCCGCCATCGGGCAAGGGCTGCGCCACGACGCGCAGATGGGTGCCGCCGGGCAGATGCCATTGCTCCTCGATACCGCCGCTCGCCTGGCGGAACCAGCCGACCCGCTCGGCCTTCCATCCGGGAAAGTCGCGGACCTCGGGGCTGCGATTGGCCTCGCGCATCCGTTCCAGGACGCGGTCGAATTCGGGGTGATCGGCCAGCCATTCCGCCTTCATCGCAAACATGCGGCGAAAGGGCTGGTTGCAAAAGACGAGGCCCCGATCGGGCCCGAAATGCGCCACCGCCGCCGATAGCCGGTCGAGCATCGCGCGCTGCGCCTCGGCGAAGCGCTTGGCCCCGGCACGCGACTGTTCCAGATCCTCGATATCGACCGCGAAACCCGCAATGCCCCCTGTCGGCAATGGGACGTCGAAGATGCGCAGGGCCCGGCGCGCGCCGTCGATGGTGGCGGGCAGCACCTGCTCGTGCGGTCGCCCCTGATCGCGCGCCGCCGCCGCCCCCGCCAGCGGACCACCGCGCCCCGAACCCTCGACCAGTTCCAGCCCGCGCCCGACCACATCGGCGGCATCGCGTCCCTCCACCGCATCGACATAGGCGGTGTTGACCATCGCTAGGCGCAGGTCGGGGCCGCGATACCACATGGGCAGGGGCGCGGCCTCGATCAGCCCGGTCAGCGCCTGGAACGCATCGCCCAGCCGCTTGGCCTCGGCATCCAGACGGACGATCTGGTCCTGCGCCTCGGTCATGTCGAAGACCCAGATGACGACCGCGCCCGCCGCACCCTGATCCCCCGGCGCACGTGCGCCGTCGAACAACAGGGTCCGTTCCGATTGCTGCGGCCGGACGATCCGGCGGAAGCGGCGGCCGGTCTTCTGCGCGGCGTTCAGATCGGCGGCCAGCGACGCGGCATCATCCGCCGACAGTCCGCTATCGTCGGAGGCCAGTTCCTCCAGGAAGCGCGCGACTTCGGCCAGCCCAAGCCAGTCGGCCAACCGCCGGGGCATTTCGATCCGCCCGTCACTGCGGATCAGCATCGCCTGGGCAGGCCCCGCGCGCAGCAGGGCATCGAGCCGATCGCGCTCCAGCCGCACTGCCGACGCCTCGGCCCGTGCGCGAATACCCAGGAACAACAGGATCATGCCGACGACGATCATCGCGCACGCCCCCGCGCCCAACAGCGCTGCCTCGACGCTACCGATCGTGATCATCCGAAAAGGGCCGGGCCTGAACGCTGCATCGATCCATCTAGCCCGATCGGCACACGATACGCCATATCGAACAACGGCCCGGCAGGACGGCACATGAAAAAGGGGCCGCCCTTTCGGACGACCCCCTTTGCCTTTCCGTCGGATCGAAACCCGATGGTCGGATCAATAGCGATAATGATCCGGCTTGAACGGGCCCTCGACCGGCACGCCGATATAGGCGGCCTGCTTCTCCGACAGCTTCGACAGCTGGACGCCCAGCTTTTCGAGGTGGAGCGCGGCGACCTTCTCGTCGAGGTGCTTGGGCAGGACATAGACTTCGTTCTTGTAGTCCTCGCCCTTGGTCCACAGCTCGATCTGGGCGAGCGTCTGGTTGGTGAACGAGGCCGACATCACGAAGGACGGGTGGCCGGTCGCGCAGCCCAGGTTCACCAGGCGGCCCTTGGCCAGCACGATGATCTGCTTGCCGTCCGGGAACTCGACCAGGTCGGTGCCGGGCTTCACTTCGGTCCACTTATAGTTCGACAGCGCCGCGATCTGGATTTCGCTGTCGAAGTGGCCGATGTTGCAGACGATCGACATGGGCTTCATCGCCTTCATGTGATCGGCGGTGATGACGTCGGCGTTGCCGGTCGCGGTGACGAAGATGTCGGCGCGCTTCACGGCCTCATCCATGGTCACGACCTCGAAGCCCTCCATCGCCGCCTGCAGCGCGCAGATCGGGTCGATTTCGGTCACGAGCACGCGCGCGCCGCCATTGCGGAGCGACTGGGCCGAGCCCTTGCCCACGTCGCCGAAACCGGCGACCGCGGCGACCTTGCCCGCCAGCATGACGTCGGTGGCGCGACGGATCGCGTCGACCAGCGATTCCTTGCAGCCGTAGAGGTTGTCGAACTTCGACTTGGTGACCGAGTCGTTGACGTTGATCGCGGGGAAAGGCAGCTCGCCCTTCTTCGCGATCTCGTACAGGCGGTGAACGCCCGTCGTGGTCTCTTCCGACACGCCCTTCAGGTTCTTGACGGTCTGGGTCAGATAGCCCGGCTTCTTGGCGATGAACGCCTTGACCGAACGCTGGAACTCGACCTCTTCCTCATTCTCCGGCTCGCCGAAGGTCTGGCCGGCTTCCAGCTTGGCGCCCCACAGCGCGAACATGGTCGCGTCGCCGCCGTCGTCCAGGATGATGTTGGCGGTGGTGCCGTCACCATTCTTGTCCCAGTCGAAGATGTCGCCGACATAGTCCCAATATTCGGCCAGCGTCTCGCCCTTCACGGCGAAGACGGGGATGCCCGCAGCGGCGATCGCGGCGGCGGCATGGTCCTGGGTCGAGAAGATGTTGCAGGTCGCCCAGCGCACATCGGCGCCCAGCGCGGTCAGCGTCTCGATCAGCACGGCGGTCTGGATCGTCATGTGCAGCGAGCCGGTGATGCGCGCGCCCTTGAGCGGCTGAGCAGCGCCGAATTCGTCGCGCAGGGCCATCAGGCCGGGCATCTCGGTCTCGGCGATCTTGATCTCGGCGCGACCGAAATCAGCCAGGCTGATGTCCTTGATGACATAATCGTTCTTGGTGGCGGCAGTCGTGGACACGACGAAACTCCGTGCAAAATGGGGCCGACCAAGACGTGGCGCGCACGCCGATCGGCACGGCGCCCGCCTTAGCGGCCTTCGCCCTACGGATCAAATATAAAGATATCTTTATATGCTTGCGCGTCGATCAGGCGGTGCCGCCGCCGGTGACCAGCAGGCGCGGGTCGATCCCCGCCGAACCGAACGCCGCCTGCCACCGATCCGGGGCGGTTGCATCGTATAGGATCTTCGGATCGCCGGCGACGCTGAACCAGCAACCGGGCTCGCGCAGTTCCTCTTCCAGTTGCCCCGCATCCCATCCCGCATAGCCGAGCGCCACCACCCATTGCGCCGGACCCCGCCCTTCGGCGATAGCACGCAACACGTCGACCGTGCTCGACAGGATCCAGCGACCGCCGACATCGACGCTGTCCTGCCCCTCCCAGTCCTGCGAGTGGAGTACGAAGCCGCGCCGGGGCTCGACCGGCCCGCCGAAATGGACCGGCGCGTCGGGCGCGTCGCCATGCGGTATCTCGAACTGGTCGAGCAGCGCGTGGAAGCCGATACCCTCGATCGTCGCGCCCAGGCCGATGCCCAGCGCCCCGCCCTCGTCATGCGCACACATGGCGATGACGGCATGGTCGAAACGACGATCGGCCATGCCTGGAAGGGCGAGCAGGAATTGGCCGGATAGAAAGGTCAGTTGATGCACACCCTGACTATAGGGATCACCGCTCCGCCTCGCCATGCTTGAAATCAGCGGCGCTTCGGTCGCATGAGGGCCGGGCCGATGCCCGGCACGGTGCCGGGCCGCTTGCCTTTAGGATCTGGATGATGACGATCAAGGTCGGAGACCGCCTCCCCACCACCACGCTGGTCAAGGTGACGACCGAGGGACCCGAGCAGGTCACGACGACCGAATTCTTCGCGGGCAGGCGCGTCGTGCTGTTCGCGGTGCCGGGTGCCTTCACTCCCACCTGTTCGGCCCAGCATCTGCCCGGCTTCGTCTCGCACGCCGATGCCGTGAAGGCCAAGGGCGTGGACGAGATCGCCTGCACCGCCGTCAACGACGTGTTCGTGATGAAAGCGTGGGGCCAAGTCCATTCGTCTGGTGCGATCACCATGCTGGCGGACGGCAATGCCGACTTCGCCAAGGCGATCGGCCTGACGCTGGACGGCACGAAGTTCGGCATGGGTGTGCGCAGCCAGCGCTACACGATGCTGGTCGATGACGGCGTGGTCGAACAGCTGTTCGTCGAGGCGCCGGGCGAGTTCAAGGTGAGCTCCGCCGAGCATCTATTGTCCGCAATCTGATCCGGCGAACTGCGCGGCGAACCGGATCGCTGGCGGAACAGTCCCGACGCTCGACGCGTTTTCCCATGCATAGACCAGCTTGAAGAGAGGAACCTCGGTCATGACCACCTATGTCCCCCCCGAAAAGCAGGACGCGGCCAAAAGCTTTGCCGAAAAGGCGCAGGGCGCGGCCAAGGCGGCCGGTGAGACGGTGAAGGGTCACCCCTATGCTGCGGCGGGAATCGCCGCCGGTGTCGCCGCGGCGGTCGCCGGTGCCGCGTTCGGTGCGGCCAAGCTGCGCGGCACCTCGGACGACGAGAACTCCGCACAGGGCGCCTGATCGCCCTCGACCGGCGGCGTGGACGAACCGGACTCGTCCACGCCGTCAGGTCCCTTCAACCCCGGCTTGCCAGAGCCCGAAACACGGCTTAGCTCTGGACGATGACTCAAGCCGCCAAGATCGTCGAAGAACTCGACCGCCTCTACACCGCCTCTGTCACCCGGCTGAAGGAGGCCCTCACCCTTTATCTGCGGGATGGCACCGCGCCGACGCTGGAAGCGCGCGCGCAAGGCTGTTTCGCCTATCCCGAAATCCGACTTATCTATCGCGGTGCCGGTGGGCGTCCGACGCCGATGCGGTCCTTCGGGCGGCTGGTGTCGACGGGCGACTATCGGATCAGCGTGACCAAGCCCGCGCTGTTCAAGGACTATCTGGTCGAGCAGCTAAGCCTGCTGATGGAGGATTACGACGTCACGGTCGAGGCCGTACCGGGGCGGCAGGAAATCCCCTTTCCCTATGTCCTCGACCCTGGCCACGCTCTGAGCCTGGACACGGTGTCGGCGGCGGAGCTGGCGCGCTTCTTCCCCGCGACCGAACTGGCCCATATCGGCGACGAGATCGCCGACGGACTGTGGATGACCGCCGACGGCAATCGCCCGCTGGCGTTGTTCGACGGGTTGCGGACCGACTTCTCGCTCGCCCGGCTGCGCCATTATACCGGCACCCCGCCCGAGCATTGCCAGCGCTATGTGCTGTTCACCAATTACCACCGCTATGTCGACGAGTTCGTCCGCTGGGGCGCGTCGCAGCTTGGCGAGGGTTCGCGCTTCACCGCCCTGTCGGGTGCGGGCGGGATCGTGATCGAGCGGCCGGAGGATGTCGACAAGATCGTCACCGACAGCGCATGGCGGCGGCACCAGATGCCCGCCTATCACCTGGTCGCCAAAGACGGCACCGGCATCACGCTGGTCAATATCGGTGTCGGTCCGTCGAACGCCAAGACGATCTGCGATCACCTGGCGGTGATGCGGCCCGAGGCGTGGCTGATGATCGGCCATTGCGGCGGGCTTCGCCCCAGCCAGCGGATCGGCGACTATGTGCTGGCGCATGCCTATCTGCGTGACGACCATGTGCTCGACGATGTACTGCCCCCCGAGATTCCGGTGCCCGCCATCGCCGAAGTCCAGGTCGCGCTCGCCAAGGCCGCCGAGATCGTCTCCGGCCAGTCGGGTGATGAATTGCGGCGTCGCCTGCGCACAGGCACGATCGTCACCACCGACGACCGCAATTGGGAGTTGCGCTACTCCGCCTCGGCGCTGCGCTTTTCGCTCAGCCGCGCGGTCGGGATCGACATGGAGTCCGCCACCATCGCGGCGCAGGGCTATCGCTTCCGCGTGCCGTATGGAACGCTGCTCTGCGTGTCGGACAAGCCGCTGCACGGCGAGTTGAAGCTGCCCGGCCAGGCCAATCGCTTCTATGAACGGGCGATCAGCGAGCATATGCGCATCGGCATCGAGACCTGCGAGCAGCTACGCCGCGAGGGCGACAAGCTGCACAGCCGCAAGCTGCGCGCGTTCAACGAGCCGCCCTTCCGCTGATCGGCAACCGGCGGGGGCCGAGAGCGTTACGGACACGGACCGAAACAGGGGGAATGTCGATGGCCGATACACCGGACACCAAGAAGCCGCGCCCGCCCCGTCGCCGCGCCACGCCCAAGACGGCCGGCACCGCCGCGCCGCGCAAGCGTCCGGTGCCCAAGCCGGTCGAACCGCTGGAGGAAAAGCCGGTCGAGGCGACCGATGCCGCCCCGGTGGAGGATGCGGCGGTCGAGCCCCCCAAGCCCGCGCTGAAGCCCAAGGCACCACCCAAGCCGCGATCGACCAAGCGCACCACCCCGCGCAAATCACCACCGCGCAAGCCCACCGCGATCACGCCCGCGCCTGCGCCAGTGCTGGGCAAGCATGGGCTCGACCGGGTGGGCGGCAAATGGGGTGTGGCGTCGATCTTGGGGAGCTTGGCGGCCGCCGCCGGGCTGACGGCGGCGCTGCTGTCGCTGCGGGGGAGTACGCCGAAGCGGGACGAGAGCAAAGCCGAGGACAGCAAGAAGGACTGATGCCCGACCTCCGTTCAGCCTGAACGGACGTTGCTTACAATGCCCCTCCACCACTGGCGAAACCGAGTGGTGGAGGGGCTGGCAATGCCAGCCGCCCCACGCCCTCTGCGACCATCACCAACCCTGCGGCTTGCCCTTGTTCTGCTGATCCAGCCAAGTCTTGAGCGGCGCGAAATATTCGACCAACGCCTTGCCTGACATCTCGCGGCTACCAGTGAAGACCTGAAGCGCATCCGGCCAGGGCTTGGACTGGCCCATCGCCAGCATCGCGTTCAACTTCTCGCCGACCGCCTTGTTGCCGTAGAAGGAGCATTGGTGAAGCGGCCCCTTCCAACCGGCCTGCTGGCAAGCCGCCTTGTAGAACTGGAACTGGAGCACCCGCGCCAGGAAATAGCGCGCATAGGGCACACCTGCCGGAATATGATATTTGGCGCCGGGATCGAATTTGGTCTCGTCCCGCGCCACTGGCGGCACCACGCCCTGATATTTGAGACGCAGGGCATCCCATCCCGCCTGATACTGGCTCGCCGGAATCTGGCCGGAGAACACGCCCCAACGCCACTTGTCGATCAGCAAACCGAAGGGCAGGAACGCGACCTTGTCCATCGCCTGACGCAGCAACAGACCGATGTCCTTGTCGGCACTCGGCACCCTGGCGGGGTCGAGCAGACCGATCTTCACCAGATAATCGGGCGTGATCGACAGCGCGACGGTGTCGCCGATCGCCTCGTGGAACCCGTCATTCGCGCCGTTCTTGTAGAGGAAAGGCTGATCCTTATAGGCGCGTTGGTAGTAATTATGGCCCAGTTCGTGATGGATGGTCACGAAGTCGTCGGCATTGACCTTGGTGCACATCTTGATGCGGATGTCGTCCAGATTGTCGACATCCCAGGCCGATGCGTGGCAGATCACCTCACGGTCGGCGGGCTTGGTAATCTGCGACCGCTGCCAGAAGGTCTGCGGCAGGGGCGCGAAGCCCAGCGAGGAGTAGAAGCCCTCGCCTGCCTTCACCATCTTGATCGGGTCGTACCCCTTGGCCTTCAGCAGATCGCCCGTATCATATCCGACATCGCCCGCCCCCTTGGGCGCGACCAGGTCATAGATATTGCCCCATTCCTGCGCCCACATATTGCCGAGCAGGTCGGCACGGATCGGGCCGGTCCTGGCCTGCACCGCGTCGCCATATTTCTCGTTCAGCTTCCACCGGACATAGGTGTGCAGCGCCTTGTAGAGCGGCTCCAGTTCGCCCCAGATCCGGTCGGTCAGTTGTGCGAATTGCTCGGGGCTCATGTCATAGCCGGAGCGCCACAGCGACCCCGCATCGACATAGCCCAGTTCCTTGGCCCCCTGGTTGGCGAGCGCGGTCATCTGCGCATAGTCGGCGCGCATCGGGGCGCCGACATTGTCGTGCCAACTGACCCACATCTCCTTCAAACGGGCGGGATCGCGCTCGCTGCCCATCGCGGCCTCGATGTCCGAGCCGTTGATCGGCTGGCCGTTCCGCAGCCCCTTGCCCTTGCCGTAAGAGGAGGACATGCGCGTCGTCAGCATCGAAAGCTGCGCCGCCGCACCGGGCGTGGTGGGCGCAGGCAGCGTGATCCCGCCGCGCAGCAGGTCCAGCTTGCGCTTGGTGTCATAGGACAGGCCGGGCAGTGCCTGATAGCGCGCCGCGCCCAGACCATAGCGGACCGCCAAATCAGTCATCTCCGCGCCCGAAGCGGCTGCCAGCGCATCGGTGTCGTCGGTGATATAGGTCGCGTTGACCCACGCAATCTGCTGAGCCCCCAAGGATTTCTCGGCCAGCGTCTTCTCCGCCTCTGCGACGAAGGCATCGGCCCCTGCGACGGTCGCGGGTGCTTGCGCGGCTGGCGGCGTCGAAGCCGTGGCCTGCGCCTGGGCAGTGCCGGCCAGCAGGAACGCCAGCACGGTGCCGGAAACGGCGGAACGGATCATGCTATCCCCCTCAAAATCTGATGGGCCCTCGAAACGGGGCGAATGGCGCGCAGTTGCGCGGCTTTGCCCGCCGCCGTCAAGCCGTGAGGAACTGCGCGATCGCTTCGCCAAGCTCGGATTTCGTCACCGAACTCATATGGTTGCCCGGAATTTCGGCATAGCGCCCGCGCGGCAGGGCTTCGGCCAGATCGACCGCAGCGCCATTGTCGAAATCGTCCACGCCCGCGACGACCAGCGCGGGCAGGTCGAACCCCTCGATCGCCGACAGCGGGGTATCGGCAAAGGTCTGAAGGATATGGAGCAGCGCCACCGGATCGCCGCCGGTGGTCTTCAGGAACGCCTCGGCCATCCATTCCGGGCTGCCGCGCGGATGCTCGCCCAGCCGCGTCAGGATATTGGTGAAATGCGCGACCCGGCGATCGGTATGGAGCAGTCCCTCCAGCCCCATGCCCGCGAAGATCGCCTTGCCCGGCTCCGCCCCGGTCGCAAGCATCCGGCTTACCGTCCGCGCGCCCAGCGAATAGCCGCCCAGGTCATAGTCGCTCAGCCCCAGATGCTCGACCAGCGCATGGCCATCACGGGTCAGCGCATCCTTCGGATAAGCGGCGGGGTCATGCGGCTTGCCGCTCTCTCCATGCGCGCGCAGGTCAGGCATGATGACCCGGTAGCCCTTCGCCGCGATCGCGGCGGCATGGCCGTAGCGGATCCAGTTGGTATAGGCGTCGGAAAAATAGCCGTGGATCAGCACCACGGGCCGCCCCTCCCCCATTTCACGCCACGCGATCGGGGTGCCGTCGAAGCTATCGAAGAAGCGGGTTTCGGGGGCGGTGTCGGCCAAGGGTCGGGTCTCCGGCGGTTGGGTTGTAAGCGAACCTCCTAATCGGCTCGACCAAAATGTGCACGCGATCATCCCAACGACCGCTTGCACTGAGCGAAGTCGAACTGCGCTTTCCCTCGCAGGACCATCGCGTGGCCTTCGACTTCGCTCAGGCTGAACGGTTGATGGGGCGTTCATGGTCAGAAGGAAGGGCTGCCGATGGACTGACAACCTCGCCCTTCGGACGCGCCAAAGGACAATAGTGTCGGGCAGCTAGCCCACATAAATCCCGGCAACCCGCCACTCGCCATTCTCTCGCTCCAACGTGACGGTTTCGACGACATTCGCCGAACTGTCGAAGCGCGTATTGAACCGCACCATCCGATAACCGGCGGGCGGTGCGGGGACATCGTCCTGGCTGAGCAAGGTCCGCGATACCGTCTTGCCCAGCGGCGTCCGCACCTTCTCCGAGGTGGCGGCCCAGACCTGCTCGGTATTGAGCGCGCGAAAGCTGTTCGTGGTTAGGCGATAACTGTCGGCCCAGCGACCCTGGTCGATCAATTGCAGGAAATGCTGGGCGGTTTCGACCACCGCCGGATCGGTGGCTGTTGTCGTAGCCGTCGGAGGTGGCGTGGACGCCATATGGGTCAGGCCGCCAAGGGCGAGCAGGCTGAGGGCGAGGGTCATGAGTATCGCTCCGATGATGATTCGGGGACGGCGGATGCCAGCCTCCACGCCGATGATCGGCGCCGGGCTTTCATCCGTGATCGGCTCGGGCCGGTCCTCCCCGATCTTCCTGTCCCCCACAGATTCGGGGGGCGACAGCGATGTATCGCCCTCCACCTCCAGCAGCATCCGCGCCGCCTCTCGACTGCTCGACACAGCCATCTTGCGGCGAGCGTCGCGCAGCCGTTCGTTGATGGTGTGGACCGACAGGTTCAATTCACGCGCAATCGACTTGGCGTCATGCCCCCGGACGATCAGACGCAGCGTCTACTTTTCCCGGTCAGTCAGCGCGCCGATACCCGCTTTGGCCTGCATGGTCATGATCCCAAATATGCCGGAGCGAGGCCTGCCCACCACCCTCAAAAAATTGTACCTTGACCGTGTTGGCGCAGGCCAAAGTAGCGCCCTGAGTCCCATTCTCACCAGTCCGCGACAAAATGGCGGGAATCCGCGCTTTTTTGTAGTTCGGAGCGAGTCGCACGCATGGACAAAAGGGGTACAAGCGGTTAGCCGCCGCCCATGGCAGCATCCCTATTTCTTCTTCTGGCGGTGATCCTGGCCTTCGCCGGTGGAGGAGGCCCGTGGATGCTGATCGCCACGGTCGCGGCGGCGACGGCAGCGGGGACGCGGCTGCCCGATCTCGACACGCCGCTTCAACTCCCGCATCGCAGCGCGCTGGTGCACAGCGTCCTGCCCTTCTATGTCGCCACGCTCGACCTGCGGACCTGGCCGGTCGCGGCGGGGTTGGGATTCGGCGTGGGCTTTCATCTCGCGGCGGATCTGTTTCCCGGCACGATGCGCGGCTTTGCCACGATCAAGATCCCGCTGATCGGATCGATCGGGGCCTTCCCTTCCTATATCTGGATCGCGGTCAACGCGGCGGCGAACATGGTCGGCGCGTTCGTCATCCTGCAATGGATCGCCGCCGACCGGGTGGCGGCCTGCGCGCTGGCGGCGACCGGGGTGCTGGGCGCCAGCTATCTGCTACGCGCGCAGGGCGGGCTCTACGCGCTGGGGGTGATCGCCGGAATAGGCTGGCTTATCATCCGCTAGTGCGATTGGCCTTGCCGGGGATTTGCGATAATAGCCTGTTTCTGCCGCCAGAAGCAGGATAATCGGGAGCGGATGCCGGCCCCATAACCGGACCGTCGATGACCGCAGCCACCGCTTCCCCTGCCGAAACCCTGCCGCCCAGCCCGATCGGGCGTCCGCACAGCCTGTTGGAGGACGCCTATGCGATCTTCATCGGCTGCACGCTGTTGATCGTGGGCCTGGTCTTTCTGAAAGCAGCGGGGCTGGTGACGGGCGGGATCGCGGGCGTCGCGCTGCTGCTATCCTATCTGGTCCCGCTGCCTGCGGGCGTGCTGTTCACGCTGGTCAACATTCCGTTCTTCCTGTTCGCGCACAAGGTGATGGGCGCGCGCTTCGCGGTGAAGACGGTGCTGGTCAATGTCGGGATCGGCGTGGCTTCCGCGATCACCCGCGTGTCGGTCCATGTCGATACGGTCCATCCGGCCTTTGCCGCACTGGTCGGAGGCACGGTGATCGGCATGGGCATATTGTCGCTCGCCCGGCACCAGGCCGGGGTCGGCGGCACCGGGGTCATCACCATCTGGCTCTATCGCAAGCGTGGATGGAATATGGGAATGACGCAGGTCGCGCTCGACGTCGTGATCCTGTCGATGGCGATCCCCGTCGTCACCGTCTCGCAACTCGCCTGGTCGGCGGTCAGCGCGGCGGCGATCAGCCTGATCCTGTTCGCCTGGCACCGGCCGGGGCTGTATATGGGGCGGTAAGCCCTGCGCCTCCCCTGCAAGGGGAGGGGAACCAGCGAAACTGGTGGAGGGGTGTCAGCCTATCGAGGACGGGACACCCCTCCGTCGGGCCTGACGGCCCGCCACCTCCCCTTTGAGGGGAGGAATTTTTTGGCTCAGCCCTTCTTCAGATGGCGACGGCCGAGCAGTTCGGCGATCTGCACCGCGTTCAGCGCGGCGCCCTTGCGGAGATTGTCCGACACGCACCACAGCGACAGGCCGTTATCCACCGTCGAGTCCTCGCGCACGCGGCTGATGAAGGTCGCATAATCGCCGACGCATTCGATCGGCGTGACGTATCCGCCGTCCTCGCGCTTGTCGATCAGCATGACGCCGGGCGCCTCGCGCAGGATGTCCTGGGCTTCGGTCGCGGAGATTTCCTCCTCGAACTCGATGTTCAGCGCCTCGGAGTGGCCGACGAAGACCGGCACGCGGACGCAGGTCGCCGTCACCTTGACCTTGGGGTCCAGGATCTTCTTGGTTTCGGCGACCATCTTCCACTCTTCCTTCGTAGAGCCGTCCTCCAGGAAGCTGTCGATGTGCGGGATCACGTTGAAGGCGATCTGCTTGGTGAACTTCTTGGGCTCGGCGGGGTCGCCGACGAAGATGTTGCGGCTCTGCTCGAACAGTTCGTCCATACCCGCCTTGCCCGCGCCCGACACCGACTGATAGGTCGCGACGACGACGCGCTTGATCTTCGCCTTGTCGTGCAGCGGCTTGAGCGCCACGACCATCTGCGCGGTCGAGCAGTTCGGGTTGGCGATGATATTCTTGGCGGTATAGCCGTCGATCGCGTCCGGGTTCACTTCCGGCACGATCAGCGGCACGTCCGGGTCCATGCGATAGAGCGACGAATTGTCGATCACGATGCAGCCCGCGGCGGCAAATTTGGGGGCATAGACTTTCGTCGCGTCCGATCCGATCGCGAACAGCGCCATGTCCCAGCCGGTCGGATCGAAATGCTCGATATTCTTGATGGTGAGCATCTTGCCGGTCTCACCATATTCGATCTGGTCGCCCTGGCTGCGCGACGAGGCGACGACCGCCAGCTCGTCGATCGGGAATTCCCGCTCCGCCAGAATGTTGATCATTTCCCGGCCGACATTGCCCGTCGCCCCGGCGACCACCACGCGATAACCCATTAAACCCTCCACTCGGAAGCGTGAGCCGGTAGCGTCATTGCGCGGATACGTCCACCAACTTTGCGAATAGTGCGCATTGGGGAAGGGCAAGCGGGGGTTTAGGCGCTGACACGTCGCCCCAGCGAAGGCTGGGGCCTTTCGCCTTCACGCCAGCCGGTCAAAAAGGTCGTCCCAAGCGGGATTGATGCTCTGGATCAGCCCTATCTTCCATTCCGGCTTCCAGGCCTTCATCGCCTTCTCACGCGCGATGGCATCCTCGATCCTGCCATGCTCCTCGGCATAGACCAAACGGTGCAGCCCGTAGCGACGACAAAATTCCGCGCCCTTGTCGGTGCGATGCTGATGGATGCGCGCGGCGAGATATGCGGTGACGCCGATATACAGGACGCCTTCCGGCTGGTTGGTCATGATATAGACCCAGCCCGGCATCGGTCAGCCTATTCGGCGGGAGGCCCCAGCCTGTGCTGGGGCGACGGCCGTTGAATGGGCGGCGTATCAATCATGCGTACTCGCCGCCCAGGTCGCGTGGGCGATGCCGTGGACGCTCTGGAAATGATCGGTGATCCGGTCGAGTTCGCCCGCCTCGACGATCGTGCTGGTCAGGATCGCGGTGACGGTCACCTGATCCTCGCCCCGCTCCTCGCTATCCAGTTCGCCGACCGGCAGGCCAGCGCCCTCCAGATGTTCGACCAGCAGGTCGCCGACCGGCCCGGCCTGCGCGGCGGTCGTGGTCAGGCTGACCGAGTAGGTCGCCTCCACATGCCGCCCCTCCACCGGGATACGGTTGATCGCATCGACCAGCGGGCGCAGCGCGGTGTTGGCGAGCAGGACGATGCCGGTCAGCAGCACCGCCTCCGCCACCATGTCGCTGCCCGCGATCGAGCCGACCGCTGCCGAGCACCACAGGGTCGCCGCGGTGTTCAACCCGCGAACATTCATCCCCTCCTTCATGATGACGCCCGCGCCGAGAAAGCCGATACCGGAGACGACATAGGCGATGATGCGGATCGACTCGATATTGCCGCCCAGCCGCTGACCCAAATCGACGAACGCCGCCGCGCCGATCGCGACCAGCGCATTGGTGCGCAGGCCGGCGGTGCGCTGGCGATACTGCCGCTCCGCCCCGATCACCGTGCCCAGGACGAAGGCGGTCAGATAGCTGACCAACGTGTCGAGGAAGGGCCAGAGATGGAAGGTCTTTAGAAATGCCATGGTCGCCACCCTAACTCCTCCCCTGTAAGGGGAGGGGGACCGCCGCGAAGCGGTGGTGGAGGGGTGCCACCATCAGCGTGAACACCCCTCCGTCAGTCCTGCGGACTGCCACCTCCCCTTACAGGGGAGGAATGACGGCTTTATTTCTCCGCCGGCTTATCCTTCACCGTCCGGTCGAGGAAGTTCAGGATCGTATGCCACAGATGCTGCGAGATGACCGGTCCACCGACGCGGTGGGTCTGACCGGGATAGAGCATCATTTCGAACGGCGTATCCGTCTTCTGCATTTCGGCGGCAAAGGCGGTCGCATTGTCGAGGAAGACATTGTCGTCGGCCATGCCGTGGATCAGCAGCAGCGGATCGCGAATCTTGGCGGCATCGGTGATCGCCTGCGACGTTTCGTAGCTCTTCGGATCGGTGCGCGGATCGCCCAGATAGCGTTCGGTATAATGGGTATCGTAAAGCTGCCAGTCGGTGACCGGCGCGCCCGATACGGCGGCGGCATAGACGCCCGGCGTCTTCTCCAGCATCTTGATCGACATATAGCCGCCATAGGACCAGCCATAGGTGGCGATCCGCGCCGGATCGACGAAAGGCAGACTCTTCAAATAGTTCGCGCCCGCAAGCTGATCGGCGACCTCGACCGTGCCCATGGCGTGGTAGATCGCATCCTCGAACGCCTTGCCGCGATTATACGAGCCGCGATTGTCGATCTGGAAGAAGATCCAGCCTTGGTCGACCAGATATTGCGGCAATGCGCCCTGCCAGCCGCGCGTGACCTGCTGACCGGTGCCGGGGCCACCATAATGCTGGAAGAAGACGGGGTAGCGCTTGCCCGGCTCCAGCTTCGGTGTGATCATTTCCCAATAGAGCGTCGTGCCGTCATCGGCCTTAATCGTACCGAACTTCGTTTCGCGGTGGCTGGCGAGATAGGGGGCGTAGGGATGGCCCGCGACAATCGCATTCTCGTTGATCCAGTTCAGCCGCTTGCCCGTCGTGTCGGCCAGATAGACCTGGGTCGGTTGGCTGGGTCCGGAGCGCGAGACGATGAGGCGGCTGGCAGCCGAGTCCATCGTCGCGCTGTTCGTATAGCCGCGCTCGGTCAGGCGGGTGATGACATCCGGATGCGCGATGTCGACGGCATAGACATGCTGTTCGAGTACATCGTCCTTCAGGCCCGTGAAATAGAGCCAACCCTTATTTTCATCGACGCCGACCAGCCCGGTCACGACCCAAGGCCCCTTGGTCAGTTGCGCCCATTTGCCGTTCGCGAAACGGTAGAGATGGCCATAACCGTCCCGCTCCGACCGCCAGATCAGACTGCCATCCTTCATCGGGCGATAGGCGTCCGACAGGTTCAGCCAGCTTCGCTCCCCCGAACGTTCGGTGAAGACCACCGTCGATTTGCCGGTCGCCGGATCGACGCGCAGCATGTCGAGCCGCTTCTGGTCCCGACTCTCGCGCTGGACCAGCATCGCCGAGCCGTCCGGGGTCCAATCGACCCGCGCCAGATAGATGTCGGGATCACTGCCGAGATCGACCTTGACCCGGCCCGAACCATCCGCCTTCATCACATAAAGGTCGACCAGCGCGTTGGGCGTGCCCGCCGCCGGGTAGCGCTGTTCGTAGATCTTGGTGCCCGACGCCCCGATCGCCGCGCGGACCGCCACCTTGACCGGGGCTTCGTCGAACCGCTCGACGGCGATGTAACGCTCGTCGGGGCTCCACCAATAGCCGGTGAAGCGGTGCATTTCCTCCTGCGCGACAAACTCCGCCTCACCGAAATGGACGGTGCCACCGCCTTCCTTGGTCAAGGCCCGCGCCTCGCCCCCAGTCAGCGGCATGGCCCACAAATTCTGATCCCGCACGAAGCTGACGAAACCGCCCTTGGGGCTGACGATCGGGTTCAACTCGCCACCCGGCGTATTGGTCAGGCGGCGGACCTGCCCGTCCAGGCCGGCAAGGTACAGGTCGCCGTCGAGCGGCACCAGGATCGACTTGCCGTCAGGCGCCCAGTCATAGGCGACGATCCCCTTCGACCCGCCGATGCGCGCGCGTTCGCGCTGCATCTTTTCGGCTTCGGACAGTTCGGCACCAGAGCCGACCTTCTTGGAGTCGACCAGCATCCGCTCCTCGCCGGTGCGCGTATCGCGCGCCCAGAGGTCCAGCCGTTCCTTCTCGTCGGCCCGTGGGCGCAGCGAGGTGAGCAGCGTACCGTCCGGCGACAGCCGAAGCCCGCGCGGCTGCGATCCCGACAGGTCGGGGCTGCCAAAGACGCGTGCCAGCGTCAGATCACCCTGTTTCTCCGGTTCAGCGGCCATGACCGGTGCTCCCATCGCCATCGTGATCGACGCCCCGACCGAAGCCAGCGCCAGACCCAGCACCCATTTGCGCATTCATACCACTCCAGACCCTAGTCCGTCGGATAACCCCCGACGCGTTGGGCGGCGTTATCGCGACGGCATGACGATCCGGCAAGCGCGATCCGAACGGCTGATCGCCAAGCCGCGCGATACCCACTCCCCTCGTAACCTTTCCGCAGCGCCAATCTTCGTAAACTCCGCGTTAACGAAATTTGGGTAAAGCTTTCATGCGGGTGCGATGACGAACTGGAATCGTCGCCGTGCCGCGCCCAACATCGGAACGGACATGGCGGCGACCATCGCATTCGATATTCAGAACGATCGACGGGGTGACATCCGGGCGATCCTGGCGCGGTCGGGGAGCGCGGTGCACCCGCATGTCCAGTCGCTGCTGTTGCCGCAGGCCTTGCTGCATGACCTGACCGATGCGGTTCATGCGGTGTGCGCGGTCCATGGCAATCACCCGTGCATGATCGATTATGCCATGGCGCGCGGCATCCAGATCGAGACCCTGCCCTGGCTGATCCAGTCGTCGACCGCTTTCGGCTATGAACGCGCCTTTCTCGCCAATCTGACCTCGGCCGCGGGTCCGCTGCCTTCGACGCCGGGACAGGCGCAGACCGATGCCGCGCTGACCCAGTTGCGCCAGACGCTGGAGATGCTGGCCAATTCGGACCGGCGGGGATGTGCGACCGGTGCGGTCTCGGCCTTGATCCTCGACTGGCGCACGATCCGCCAGCTTCTGGTACAGGCCGCGCGACGCTTCGGCCTGTCCGCCCCGCCCAATCCGATGCCCGAGCCGCTGCTCGACTTCGAGACCGACGAAAACAGCCTGGGCCTTCCCCGTGCGCTGGGGTTCGGCGCGACTCAGTTGCTGGTCCAGCATAACGGCCTGTGGAACCTGCTGGAGGCGCGGGCCAGCGCGCGACGCGGCTAGCCACGGCAAAGGCGCGCCCGCTCATCCGGCCGCGCGAAACCCACGGCCCGACTGGCTACCGCAATGTTAACCATTCCGAACAGTTCACGATTAATCCACGCGGGTTAGCGTGACGATCATGAAAGCTCTGGTGTCCAAAGCAGTCATATCGCTCTGCGCACTCACGGTCGCTGTCCCGGCCCAAGCGCGATCGCTCCTCGACTATGTCGGGCAATGCGTTCCTTTCGCGCGTCAGGCATCGGGCATTTCCATCTATGGCGACGCATGGACCTGGTGGAGCCAGGCCGAGGGCAAATATCCGCGTGGCCACACCCCCCGGGTCGGCGCGGTCGTGGTGTTCGAGAAGACCGGCCGCCTGCCGCTGGGCCATGTCGCGGTGGTCAGCCGGGTGGTCGAGGACCGGGTGCTGATGCTGACCCATGCCAATTGGTCGATCCAGAATGGCGAGCGCGGCCATGCCGAACAGGACGTGACCCTGTTCGACGTCTCGCCCGGCAATGACTGGAGCCAGGTCAAGGTCTGGTTCCGCGACTCGGACGGCCTGGGCAGTTCGACCTATCCGATATATGGCTTCATCTATGGCAAGGGGCGCGCCGCCCCCGAGCTGACCAGCGACAAGCCCGATTATGTCGGTGCGCTGATCGACGCCTATGTCGCGCGCTGATTGCCAGACGGGGTCGCCGGGCATAGACTGATGCTCCCCATGCTCGGGAGGATATGTCGATGATGATCCTGTTCGCCGCCGCCGCATTGATGGCGCAGCCCGAAATCAACCAGCCGACCATCGGTCCGTCGCCAGATCACTGCGTCCCCGAGGACAAGCGCGTCAGCCAGACCGAAGTCGCCGCCGGCCCCCGCAAGCTCAGCGAAATGCCGCCTGCCGAACCGCATTATGCGGTGGTGCGCAACTTCGGGGGCTGCCCCATCCCGGTCACGTTGCGGAAGCAGGGCACGAAGCGACGCTGATCCCTCTCCTCTAAGGCGATCCGCCGCGAACCTCGGCCTTTCCGATCTCCGTCAGCCTGCCGCAGGCCGGTGGATCACCCCGCCGGTCATCGCCTCCGGCACGCCCGTGGTTCCCGGAAAGCTGATCGGCCGTTCGTTCAGCCGGCGCACCGCCATATAGGCGAACCCCTCCGCCTCCAGCGCGTCGCCATTCCAGCCGAGCGGATCGGTCGGCTCGGGGGTAAGACCCGTCGCCTCCGCGATCATGCTCAGCATCGTCGCATTGTGCCGCCCGCCCCCGGCGACCAGCAGCCGCCTGGGCCGCTCGGGCAAATGGTCGAGCGCGCGCGCGACCGTCTGTGCGGTAAAGGCCGTCAGCGTCGCCGCCCCGTCCGCCGCCGACAACCCGCGCGCCGGTTGAATGGTGAAGTCGTTGCGGTCCAGCGACTTGGGTGGTGCGAGGTCGAACCAGCCATTGTCCATCATCGTGTCAAGCACGGTCGGCTCCACCCGACCCGATGCCGCCAGCGCACCGTCCGCATCGAAACGCTGCCCGCTCTCGGCCTCCATCCAGCTGTCAATCAGGCCGTTGGCGGGTCCGGTGTCGAACGCGACGAGCGCCCCGTCGCGACCGATCCAGGTGATGTTGGCGACCCCGCCCAGGTTCAGCACGGCCAGCGGCTTGTCGAGCCCGGTAGCCAGCGCGGCGTGATAGACGGGCATCAATGGCGCCCCCTGCCCGCCCACCGCGACATCGGCGGAGCGGAAGTCCGAGACGGTGACGATCCCGGTGGCGTCCGCCAGGGCCTGTCCATCCCCGATCTGCCAGGTCCAGCCGCGATCGGGGCGATGTGCGACCGTCTGGCCGTGGAAGCCGATCACCTCCACCGCATCGGCGCCGATCCCGGCATCGCGCAACAATTTCTGCACGACCATCGCATGGGTCCGCACGATCAACTCGCCCGCCGCGACGATCGGCGGGCTGGCGCGCGGCCGGTCGAAGGTTAGCGCGAGCGCGGTGGCCTCGGCCAGTTCGGCGCGCGCGGCATCCGAATAGGCCTCCGAACGAAAGGCGACGGGACGGACCTGGGCCTCGCCGTCCGTCTCGACCAAGGCGGCGTCCACGCCGTCGAGCGAGGTTCCCGACATCAATCCGATCGCCAGCATCGCCTTCCAACCTTTAACTACGTTAGTTTCCCTCATGCCGGGATCGGCCGGACCTGTCGACCATCCACATTAATCGCGACGATCCACGCATCTGGAAAAGCGATCCGATTTGGACTATGTGCGCGCGTATCCCATGGCAACCAAACTCCCTACTCCGCCGCGCGTCGGCATGGTCTCGCTCGGCTGTCCCAAGAATCTGGTCGACAGCGAACGCATCCTGACCCAGCTTCGCGCCGATGGCTATCAGATGTCGCCCGACTATGCCGGGGCCGATGTCGTGCTGGTGAACACCTGCGGCTTTCTCGACTCCGCCAAGGAGGAAAGCCTGGAGGCGATCGGCGAGGCGATCAAGGAAAATGGCCGCGTCATCGTGACCGGCTGCATGGGCAAGGAAGCCGAGGCGATCCGCACCCGCTTCCCGGACGTGCTCGCGATCACCGGCGCGCATGAATATGAGCAGGTGGTCGAGGCGGTCCACGCCGCCGCGCCCGCCAACCTGTCGCCCTATATCGACCTGATCCCGGACGCCGGGCTGAAGCTGACCCCGCGCCATTACAGCTATCTGAAGATTTCCGAGGGCTGCAACCACCGGTGCAGCTTCTGTATCATCCCGTCGCTTCGCGGCGACCTGGTCAGCCGCCGCCCCGACGCCATCCTGCGCGAGGCGGAGAAGCTGGTCGCGGCGGGCACGCGCGAGTTGCTGGTCATCAGTCAGGACACCTCGGCTTATGGCATCGATATCCGCCGCGAACCGCGGATGTGGAAGGGGCAGGAGGTCGTGCCGCACATGACCGACCTGGCCCGCGAACTGGGCAAGATCGCGGCCCCAGTGAACGGTTGGGTGCGGCTGCACTATGTCTATCCCTATCCGCATGTGGATCAGGTGATCCCGCTGATGGCGGAAGGGCTGGTGCTGCCCTATCTGGACATTCCCTTCCAGCATGCTGCGCCGTCGGTGCTCCGCCGCATGAAGCGGCCCGGCAACGATGCCAAGGTGCTCCAGCGCATCCACCAGTGGCGCGACATCTGCCCCGATATCGCCATCCGCTCGACCTTCGTCGTCGGCTTCCCCGGCGAGACGGAGGAGGATTTCGAATATCTGCTCGACTGGCTCGACGAGGCGCAGCTCGACCGGGTCGGTGCCTTCCGCTTCGAGCCCGTCGAGGGTGCCGCCGCCAACGCCCTGCCCGATCACGTCCCCGAGGAGGTGAAGGAAGAGCGTTACGCGCGGATCATGGAAAAGACCGCCGCCATCTCCGCCGCCAAGCTGGCCGCCAAGGTCGGCCGCACCCTGCCCGTCATCATCGACGCGGTGGACGAGGAAGGCGGCGCGACCGGCCGGTCCCAGGCCGATGCACCCGAAATCGACGGCGAGGTCTTCCTGCGCGATGCCGCCCATCTCTCGGTCGGCGATATTGTGTCCGTCGAGATCGAGGATGCCGACGAGCACGATCTCTATGGCGTGCCTGTCATGGGGAACGGATAGGCTTTACGACAACCCGGGCGGGGCCGGGTGGTACAGATCCCGAACCACTCGCCCCCCAACCGTTCGCATCGCGCGACGTCGGGATGCCGTCCCGTGGCCTTCGACTTCGCTCGGGCTGAGCGAAGTCGAAGGCCACGCCCCCACCCTCCAACGCGCCCGTTGCACCGCCCCCGCAAACCTGCTTCCTTGGGGCGCATGAGATACCCCCATTTGCTGGCGGCGATCGCGTTCATCGCCCCCGCCCCGCTGCTCGCCCAGGCGCTGACCCCGGCGGAAACCCAGAAGATCGATACGCTGGTGACCAGGACGCTGGCCGATACCGGTGTCCCGTCCGCCTCGATCGCGGTGGTGCGCGGCGGCAGGATCGTGCTTGCCAAGGCCTATGGCAAGCAGTTCGAGGGACAGACCGGACCTGCCGACCCGAAACTCCCCTATCAGATCGCCTCGGTGTCGAAGCAGTTCACCGCCACGGCCGTCCAGTTGCTCACCGATGACGGCAAGTTGTCGCTTGACGACAAGGTCGGCCAATATATCCCCGGCATTACCGGTGGCGACACGATCACCATCCGCCAGTTGCTCAGCCACACCTCGGGCCTGCGGGACTATTGGCCGCAGGATTACAGCTTCAAGGCGATGGCGACCCCCACCACGCCGCAGGGGATCGTCGACCGCTGGGCTAAGGCGCCGCTCGACTTCGTGCCCGGCGCGCAGTGGCAGTATTCCAATACCGGCTATGTCGTCGCGGGCATGATCGTCGAGAAGGTGTCGGGCCAGCCGCTGTTGGACTTCCTCCAGGCACGGGTGTTCCGTCCGCTCGGCATTCGTGCGGTCGATCAGGACAAGGCGGTCGGCCCCGGCTTTCCGCAAGGGTATCTGCGACACGCGCTCGGCCCCGTCCGCGTCGAGACGCCCGCCGCGTCCGGCTGGCTCTACGCGGCGGGAGAATTGTCGATGTCGCCGCAGGATCTGGCCAAATGGGACGTGGCCCGGATGAACCGCACGCTGCTTCCGGCCAAGCTGTGGGACGAGCAGGAGAATCCGGTCAAGCTGACCGACGGGTCCAACACCAATTACGGTCTGGGTGTCGGGGTCGGCTCCGACAATGGCCGCCGCTTCGTCGAGCATAGCGGCGAGGCGGTCGGCTTCCTGACCGAGAATATCGTCTACCCGGATGACAAGGCTGCCGTGGTGGTTGCGGTCAACGCCTGGTTCGCTGATGCGCAGGGACGGATCGCCAAAGGCATTTCGGAAATCGTCCTGCCCGCGCCCCAGGCCAGTGCCGAGGACGCCGCCGCGCTCGACCGCGCCAAGCGCGTCTATACGCAGCTTCGGACGGGCAGTCTCGACCGCACGCTGCTGACCGAGGATGCGGCCTATTATTTCACGCCCGCGACCATCGCCGACTATAAGGCCAGCCTGTCTCCGCTGGGCGCGCCGACCAAGGTCGAGCAGGTCGGGCGCACGCGCCTGCGCGGCGGTTTCGTCAACCGCTCCTACCGGGTCACCTATCCGACGCGGTCCTTGCGGATCAGCACCTATGCCGAACCCGGTGCCGGCGGAAAGATCGAGCAATTTCTGGTGAGCCCTGTCGAATGATGGACTTTTCTTCGCTGCTGCAACCCGATCGCGGCCAGCCCGCCCGGTCGGTCACGCTCCTGGCGCCCGGAGGCTTCGACGCCTGGCTGACCCGCCAGCCCGCCACGGTCCGCGCACTGGCATCGGCGCAGGCATTCACCGCCAGGCCCAATAGCGTCCTGCTATTTCCGGACGGCGATGACATTGGGGTCGTCGCGGGCGTGACCGACCCCGCCTCCCCTTGGGCGCTCGCCAAGCTGGCCGAAACCCTGCCGGAAGGCAGCTATCGCCTCGACAGCGCGGACGTCGGCGCGAACGCGCTGGGCTGGCTTCTGGGGCAGTATCGCTTCACCCGCTATCGCAAGGCGGAGAATGCGGGCGCGCGGGTGCTGCTGACCCGCGATGTCGGCCACCGGGAGGAGGTGATCCGCATCGCTGCCGCCACCGCGCAGGTCCGCGATCTGGTCAATACCGGCGCGGGCGATCTGGGCCCCGCCGAACTCGAAGCCGAAGCCACCGCGCTGGCGCGTGCGCATCAGGCCGAGCTACGCGTGACGGCGGGCGACATGCTGGCGCGCGATTATCCCATGGTCCATGCGGTCGGGCAAGCGGCGACGCGGGAGCGGTCGCCCCGCTTGATCGAACTCCATTGGGGCAACCCCGCCCATCCCCGCATCGCGATCGTCGGGAAGGGCGTGAGCTTCGACACCGGGGGCCTCGACATCAAGCCGTCCGCCGGAATGCGGCTGATGAAGAAGGATATGGGCGGCGCGGCGCATGCGCTGGCGCTGGCCGGTCTGGTGATGGCGGCGAAGCTGCCGGTGCGACTCCACCTGCTGATCCCGGCGGTGGAGAATGCGGTGTCGGCCGCGTCCTTCCGCCCCGGAGACGTGCTGAAGACACGAAAAGGCCTGACGGTCGAGAACACCAACACGGATGCCGAGGGTCGCCTGATCCTGGGCGACGCTCTTACTCGTGCGGGCGAGGAGAAGCCCGAATTGATCCTCGACTTCGCCACACTGACCGGCGCGGCACGGGTCGCGCTGGGCCCCGATCTGCCGCCTTTATTCACCGATGACGAGGCATTGGCAGCGGAACTGCTGGCGGCGGGTGTGGCGGAGGAAGACCCGGTCTGGCGGCTGCCGCTCTGGGATGGCTATGACGAGATGTTGAAGTCCGACATCGCCGACATGGTCAATGCCCCCGATGGCGGCTTTGCGGGTGCGATCACCGCCGCGCTGTTTCTGCGGCGCTTCGTGCCCAAGGATACGGCCTGGGCGCATCTCGACGTGTTCGCCTGGCGGCCTTCGGCCAAACCGGGGCGGCCCAAGGGGGGCGATGCCTACGCGCTGCGGGCAGCCTATCGGATGTTGAAGGGGCGCTATTCAGGGACTTGAGGCGAGGTTCGGGGCGTGCGCTTCGACTTCGCTCAGCGTGTACGGCGGTTGGAATAATCCCTCGCTCCGTCCAGCCTGAGCGCCGTCGAGGGCCACGCCCGACCGCA
Organism: Sphingomonas sp. Marseille-Q8236; assembly: GCF_965112005.1. Classification (NCBI taxonomy): domain Bacteria; kingdom Pseudomonadati; phylum Pseudomonadota; class Alphaproteobacteria; order Sphingomonadales; family Sphingomonadaceae; genus Sphingomonas; species Sphingomonas sp. Marseille-Q8236. The sequence continues at coordinate 2,477,764 of NZ_CBCOPO010000001.1, read as the reverse complement.
CCGCAAAATCACAGCCCCGCCGCCGCCTCGATGATCGGTACGAACTTGGCCGCCGTCAGACTGGCGCCGCCCACCAGCGCGCCGTCAACATTCTCGACCGCCAGCAAGGTTGCGGCATTGTCGCCAGTTACCGAGCCGCCATAAAGGATACGGACTTCGTCGGCCGCATCGCCGATCAGCATCCGCAGCTTGGCGCGCGCGATCGCATGGATGCTCGCGACTTCGTCCACGGTCGGCGTCCGCCCCGTGCCGATCGCCCAGCGCGGCTCATAGGCGAGCGTGAACCAGCTGCCGTCCGCATTATCGGGCACCGACTTCTCGATCTGCGCCTGCACCACGCGCTCGGCACGACCGGCATTGCGCTCCGCTTCCGTCTCACCACAGCACAGGATGACGTTCAGTCCGTTGCGATGCGCCGCCGCCGCCTTGGCCCAGGCGTCCTGGCTGGTCTCCCCCTGATCCGCGCGCCGTTCCGAATGGCCCACGATCGTGAAGCGCGCGCCCGCCTCCTTGACCATTCCCGCCGAGACGCAACCGGTATGCGCCCCCGAATCACGGTCGTGCACATCCTCCGCGCCGATCGCCAGGCCCGGCTCCCGCTCGGCGGCGGGGGCGATCAGCGTGAAGGGCACCGCCATCGCCACATCGACACCGGGAGCCGCTTCCGCCGCGCGGGCGATAGCGTCCAGTTCGATCAGAGCAGCGCGCGAGCCGTTCATCTTCCAATTGCCCGCCACCAATTTGCGCCGTGCCATATTCAGGCTCCCATTGAGTCGTGTGTTTTACGTGTTCAACATCGATAGCGTATCGTGGCGTCCGCACAAGCTTGATGCGGGCGCGACTGCCCCCTAAAGCGGGCACGTTTTTATTCCTTGCCGATCGGTCGTCCATGCTCAGCTTCTTCCGCCGGATCATCAATTCGAAGGCCGGCGTCATCGTGACCTTCATCGTGCTCGGCATCATCGCCATCGCCTTTGCGGCGGGCGACGTGTCGAACATCGCCGGAATGGCGGGCGGGCTGACCGGGTCGGACGTCGCCAAGGTCGGCGATGCGAAGGTCACCGCCAACGACCTGCGCACCGCCGCGCAGAACGAGGTCGCGGCCTATCGCCAGGAACAGCCCACGCTCGACATGGCGCAGTTCGTGGCGGCCGGCGGCTTCGAAGGGGTGCTCCAGCGCGAGATCACGGGCCTGTCGCTCGAACAATTCGGCAGGGAGCAGGGCATGGTCGTGTCGCGGCGTCTGGTCGATGGCCAGATCGCCTCGATCCCCGCCTTTCGCGGCCCCAATGGCCAGTTCGATCCGGCGCTGTATCAACAGCTTCTGGCGCAGCGCAAGATGACCGACGCGCAGGTCCGCACCGACATCGAGCGGACGACCTTTGCCCAGCAGCTGACCGTCCCCACCATCGGCGCGACCCAGTTCGCGATGCAGATGGCGCTGCCCTATGCTTCGCTGCTTCTGGAAAAGCGCACGGGCGAGGTCGGCTATATCCCGACCCGTCTGGTGCCCGCAGGCCCTGCCCCGACCGATGCCGATCTGCAGACCTTCTATCAGCGTAATGTCCAGCGCTATACGCTGCCAGAGCGCCGCACCGTCCGCTACGCGCTGGTGACCCCCGCCGCCGTCGCGGCGAGCGCCACGCCGAGCGAGGCGGAGATTGCGCGCTATTATCAGACCAACCAGACGCGCTACGCCGCGACCCAGAAGCGCGACGTGACCCAGGTGATCGTCGCCGATCAGGCCGGTGCCAATGCCCTGGCCGCCAAGGCGAAGTCGGGCACCTCGCTCGCCGATGCGGCGCGTGCCGCCGGGCTGGAGGCCTCGACGCAAAAGGGAGTCGAGAAGGCCGCCTATGCCGCGCAAAGCTCGGCCGCCGTGGCCGATGCGGTGTTCGGCGCGGGCCAGGGCGCGGTGGTCGGCCCGGTTCGCGGCACGCTGGGCTTCGTCGTGGCGAAGGTCGACGCGATCACTCAGGTGCCGGGCAAGACGCTGGCGCAGGCGCGTCCCGAGATCGTCGCCGAGCTGACCAAGCAGAAGCAGGCCGCCGCCCTTGGCGAAATGCGCAATACGATCGAGGATGCGCTGTCGGGCAACGCGACCTTTGACGAGGTAGTGGCCGACCGCAAGCTCCAGGCGCAGACGACGCCCGCCGTCACCGCGCAAGGCGCCGCACCCGACGCGCCCAGCTTCCAGCCGACGGCGGAACAGCGCGCGATGATCACCGCCGCGTTCACCGCAGACGAAGGCGATGCGCCGCAGATCGTGCCGATCGGCCAGGATGGCGGCTTCGCGGTCGTCGGCGTCGGTCAGGTGCAGCGCTCCGCCCCGCGTCCGCTGGCGCAGGTGCGCCAGCAGGTGCTGGCCGACCTGAATGCCGACCGTGCCCGCGCCGCCGCGCGCAAGCTGGCCAATGCCGTGCTGGCCAAGGTGAACAAGGGCATGCCGATGGCGCAGGCGTTGAAGGAAACCGGGCTCGCGACTCCGCCGGTCCGTCCGATCGCGGCGTCGCGTCGTGACCTGGCCGCCGCGCAGAACACCCCTGCCGCGGCGCCGCTCGCGCTGCTCTTCTCGATGCCGCTAAACAAGGCGCGCACGCTGGAGGCGCCGCAGAATGAGGGTTGGTACATCCTGCGCGTGACGAACATTGAGGCGGGGAACGCGGCCGGCAACGATGCCGCGATCCGCGCCGCGCGCGCCGATATCGGCCGCCTGATCGGCCGCGAATATGTCTCGCAATTCGCCCGTGCGGTTCGCGACGTGGTGGGTGTGAAGACCGATCCCAAGGCGGTGGCCAAGGTTCGTGCGGAACTGTTGAATAATGGCGGCAATTGAGGCGAACGCCGCCCGCGGCGCGGTAGAACGGTTGAAGGCCGGGCAGCCGCTGCTGATCTGGCGGCGGCAGATCGCCGACACCGAAACGCCGGTGGCGGCGGCGCTCAAGCTGATCGAGCCGGGGCGCGGCGACTATCTGCTCGAATCGGTCGAGGGCGGCGCGACGCGCGGACGGTATAGCCTGATCGGCCTCGCCCCCGATCTGGTATTCCGGGCGCATGGCCATGACGCCGCGATCAACCGCCATTGGGCGACCGACCGCGACGCGTTCGAGCCGTGCGCGCAACCGACGCTGACCGCCCTGCGCAATCTGGTCGCCGAATGTCGCGCGGATGTGCCTGATGGACTTCCCTCCGCACTCGCCTGCCTGGTCGGCTATTTCGGCTATGAGACGGTCGGACTGGTCGAGGACCTGCCTCAGCCGGAGGCCGATCCGCTAGGCCTGCCCGATATGATCTTCGTACGGCCAACCGTGATCCTGGTCTTCGACCGGCTGGCCGACGCACTCTATCTGGTCGCGCCGGTCTGGCCCGATGCGGCACGCGATGCCGAACGGATGATCGCCGAAGCGGAGGACCGGCTGGACGCGACCGCCGCACGGCTGGCGACGACCACGCTTCCACTCGCCTTACGCGCGGACCTGCCCGAGCCGGCTTATGAGCCCGCCCTGCCGCCGGGCCGCTATGCCGAGATGGTGGCGCGCGCGAAGGACTATATCGTCGCGGGCGACATATTTCAGGTGGTGCTGGCGCAACGCTTTTCCGCGCCCTTCGCACTGCCGCCGTTCGAACTCTATCGCAGCCTGCGGCGGATCAACCCTTCGCCCTTCCTCTATCATCTCGACCTGCCCGGCTTTTCGCTGATCGGGTCGAGCCCGGAAATCCTCGTCCGCGTCCGCGACGGCGAAGTCACCATCCGGCCGATCGCGGGGACCCGTCCGCGTGGGCGTACCGGGGCCGAGGATGCGGCCAACCGCGACAGCCTGCTCGCGGATCCCAAGGAGCGTGCCGAGCACCTGATGCTGCTCGACCTAGGCCGGAACGATGTCGGTCGCGCAGCATCGGCGGGCAGCGTTCGGGTGACCGATAGCTATACGGTCGAATTTTATAGCCATGTCATGCACATCGTCTCCAACGTCGTCGGTCGCTTGGCCGAGGACAAGGATGCGCTGGACGCTCTGTTCGCGGGCTTCCCGGCGGGCACGGTCAGCGGCGCGCCCAAGGTCCGAGCCTGCCAGATCATCGCCGAACTGGAGCCTGAGCGGCGCGGCGCTTATGCGGGCGGCGTCGGCTATTTCTCGCCCGATGGGTCGATGGATTCGTGCATCGTGCTCCGGACCGCCGTGGTGAAGGACGGGACCATCCACGTCCAGGCGGGCGCGGGGATCGTCGCCGATAGCGATCCGGCTTATGAGCAGCGCGAATGCGAAGCCAAGGCGGGCGCGATGCTCGCCGCCGCCCGGGATGCGGTCGCGCGGGCAGGCGAAGGGGGTTTCGGACAGTAAGTCTCTTACCTTCGTCCTTCCTACCCGCTCGTCACGCCTATCCTCCCTCTCGATGAGAGAGGGAGGAAAGCACGAAGCGCCGGATGGGAGACGAGGCTCGGTCTATCGCCGCCCGCGATCTCCTCAATCCCCGTCGGCGGGAGGCGGCGTCTGCTCCGCGCGGCGGGCGCGACGTTCGTCGGCGAACTGGCGGTTCCAGGTCATGCTGCATCCGCTCTGGCCGCCCGTACCGACCGGCGAGCATGTGTCGGGGATGCCGCCCGCCACGCGTCCGACCTGATCCATCGTCGCGGCGCGGTTGACCCAGCTCTGGTTCTGCGCGGGGATCGGCTTGTCGTCGCGCAGGCCCTTGGGGATGCGATAGGGCTCGTCGTCCCGGCCGCAGACCACGACTTCCTCGGCCGTGCTTTCGGGACATTTCTGATCGCCGGTCAGCGTCACCTGCCGCACCCGCTTGGGCGGCTGGCCGGTCGCGGCTTGCTGATCCTGGGTGGCCTGCTGGGCGAACGCCGTGGCCGGGGTCAGCAACAGGGCAGCAATCAGGGCGGCTCGAACCATGGCAACGGGACTCCTTTGAGACTTTAACGTCGGACGTGGCGCATGGCTCCACGCTGAACGGTTCGCCCAGACGACGCCATTCGGGCGAAATTACGGCCATGTGTCGCAGACGCGAGGGGGCCGACCTTCCCCATGCGTCACGCAGACGTTGCACCGCCCGCGCGATCGGCTATGGCGGTTCCATGATCCTGGTCGTCGACAATTACGACAGCTTCACCTGGAACCTCGTCCATTATCTTCAGGAATTGGGCAGCGAGGTGGAGGTGGTCCGCAACGACGCGATCTCGGCGGGCCAAGCGCTCTCGTCGGGGGCGCAAGCCTTTCTCATCTCTCCCGGCCCCTGCACGCCGACCGAAGCGGGCGTCAGCCTGGACCTGGTTGAGGCGGCGGCCGATGCGGGCCGTCCGCTGCTGGGCGTATGCCTGGGCCATCAGGCGATCGGGCAGCATTTCGGCGGGCTGGTGGAACGCGGGGGGCTGATGCACGGCAAGACCTCGCCGGTCCATCATGACGGGACGGGGCTGTTCCGCGGCCTGCCCTCGCCCTTCACCGCCACGCGCTATCACTCGTTGATCGTCAACGACGTGCCGGACAGCCTGGTGGTCAACGCCCGCGCGGAGGATGGCACGGTCATGGGCTTCCGCCACCGGACCCTGCCCATTCATGGCGTCCAGTTCCACCCGGAAAGCATCGCCACCGAATATGGCCATGCCATGCTCGCCAATTTCCTGCGCGAGGCGGGAATCGCGCACGACCTTCCCGAGCGGCTGCGTCCGCCCGCCGAGACGGCGGCGTGACCACCATCGCGCTCCTCCCCGATCCCGTCAGCCCCTTGTCACGCGAGACGGCGCATGCTGCCTTTGCCGACATTCTCGACGGGCGCGCGGATGAAGAGGCGGTCGCCGATTTCCTGACCCGGCTGGCCGAGCGCGGCGAGACCTCGATCGAGATTGCGGAAGCGGCACGCGCCATGCGCGAAAGGCTGATCCCGATCGAGGCGCCATCGGGCACTATCGATGTGTGCGGCACCGGTGGTGACGGGCATCATACGCTCAACGTCTCGACCGCCGTCTCGCTGGTCGTCGCGGCACTGGGCGTGCCGGTCGCCAAGCATGGCAACCGCGCGGCCTCGTCCAAGGCGGGCGCGGCGGACACGCTGGAGGTGCTGGGCCTCGACATGGAGCGTGCCGGACAGGTGGCGCAGGCGAGCCTGGGCGACATCGGCATCGCCTTCCTCTTCGCCGCCAACCACCATCCCGCCATGGCGCGCATCACCCCGATCCGGCGGCGGATCGGGCGACGGACGATCTTCAACCTGATGGGCCCGCTCGCCAACCCCGCGCATGTCGGGCGACAGTTGATCGGCATCGCCCGTCCCGACTATGCCACCGTCTATGCCGAGGCGCTGGAGCAGCTCGGTGCGGAGGCGGCTCTGGTCGTCTCGGGCGAGGAAGGGCTGGACGAGCTGTCCGGCGCAGGTTCCAGCATCGCGGTGTCGGTCGGCGCCATCGAAGCGCCCGCCACGATCACGCCAGAGGATGCCGGGCTGCCCCGTCACCCGATCACCGCCATTCGCGGCGGCGACGCCCGGCACAATGCCGAAGCGCTTCGCCGCCTCCTCGCCGGAGAGCCGGGCGCGTATCGCGACGCCGTTCTCCTCAATGCCGCCGCCGCCCTGATGGTCGCCGGGCACAGCGCCGATCTGGCCCAGGGGGCCGTGGCCGCTGCCCGCGCGATCGATACCGGGGATGCTGCGGCGCTCCTCGACCGATGGATAGCCTACCGATGACGATGCTCGACCGCATCCTGGAAACCAAGCGCGCCGATGTCGCCGCGCGCAAGGCGACGATGTCGCTCGCCGATCTGGATGCCAAGATCGAAACCGTTTCCGCCCCACGCGGCTTTCGCGCCGCCCTGGACGCCAAGACCGGCCACGCGCTGATTGCGGAGGTCAAGAAGGCGAGCCCGTCCAAGGGCCTGATCCGCGAGGATTTCGATCCCCCCGCCCATGCCCGCGCCTATGAGGCCGGGGGTGCGGCCTGCCTGTCGGTACTGACCGACGAGCGTTGGTTCCAGGGAGCGGACATATTCCTGGAACAGGCGCGCGCCGCGGTGTCGATCCCGGTGCTGCGCAAGGATTTCATGGTCGATCCTTGGCAAGTGCATGAGGCACGCGCGCTGGGTGCCGATGCGATCCTGATCATCGTCGCTGCACTGGACGATGGTCAGATGCAGGAGATCGAGGCCGCCGCGATCGAATGCGGAATGGATGCGTTGGTCGAGGTACACGACGCCGCCGAAATGGAGCGCGCCGCCCGGTTGAAGTCGCGGCTGATCGGGGTGAACAATCGCGACCTGCGCGACTTCTCCGTCGATTTCCAGAGGACCTATGAACTGGTCGGCCGCGCGCCGGAAGGTTGCACCTTCGTCGCCGAAAGCGGTCTGGCGACACGCGCCGACCTCGACGCGATGGCCGAGCATGGCATCCACTGCTTCCTGATCGGCGAGGCTCTGATGCGTCAGCATGATGTCGAGGCTGCCACGCGTGCACTGATCGGATGACCGGCCTCACCCACCTGGACGATAGCGGATCGGCTCGCATGGTCGATGTCGGAGCGAAATCGGTGACGGCGCGGCAGGCCGTGGCGAAGGGCCGCATTACCATGGCACCCGAAGCCGCCGCCGCCATTGCGGCGGGCAGCGTCCAGAAGGGCGATGTGCTGGCCGTCGCACGCATCGCGGGGATCATGGCCGCCAAGAAGACCAGCGACCTCATCCCGCTCTGCCATCCCTTGCCGCTCAGCAAGGTCGAGATCGATCTCGTGCTGGAGGCGGATGGCGTCACCGCCACCGCCACCGCCGCGACGGCGGGGCAGACGGGGGTGGAGATGGAGGCGCTGGCGGCTGTGTCGGTCACGCTGCTGACCGTTTATGACATGGCAAAGGCGCTGGATAAGTGCATGGCGATCGGCGATATTCGCCTGGTGTCGAAGACCGGCGGCAAGTCGGGCGACTGGCACGCCTGACGCCGGGAACGACGATCGGCCGCGAAACGTCCTTGGGCCAACAGGAGTGACCGTCATTCTTCTACCCGTCGCCGAAGCCCAGCAGCGTCTGATCGCGCTCGCCACCGATCGCCCGATCGTCGACCTCCCCTTGCGACAGGCCGCGGGCCGTTGGGCAGCACGTGACGTGCTGGCGGCGCGAACCCAGCCCGCCAGCGACCTGTCGGCGATGGACGGCTATGCGATCCGCTTCGCCGACATGCCTGGGCCTTGGACGGTGATCGGCGAAAGTGCCGCTGGACGTCCCTTCCCCGACAGCATCGGGCCGGGCCAGGCGACCCGCATTTTCACCGGCGCGGCCATGCCGCCCGGCGCCGATGCCGTGCTGATCCAGGAGGAAGCCGGCCGCGACGGCACGATGCTGATCCTGACCGGCGAAGGTCCCGCGCATCCGGGCCGCAATGTCCGCCGCCGGGGTCTCGATTTCTCGTCGGGGGACCGGCTGATCGCCGCGGGCCAGCGACTGACCCCCGCGCGGATCGCCGTCGCAGCGACCGGCGGCCATGGCACCCTGCCCGTCCGTCCGCCGGTCCGCGTCGCCATCGCTGCGACGGGAGACGAACTCGTCCCGCCGGGAATGGGCGACCCTGCCGCGCTCCCCGAATCGAACGGCGTCATGCTCGGGGCGATGCTGGCCGACCTGCCGGTGGAGATCATCGACCTCGGCATATTGCCCGACAATTTGGAGCACCTGCGCGACGCCTTTGCGGGGGTGCGCGCCGATCTGCTTGTCACCACCGGCGGCGCGTCGGTGGGCGATCACGACCTGGTCCAGCCCGCGCTGAAGGCGGCGGGGGGAAGCATCGATTTCTGGCGGATCGCGCTACGCCCTGGCAAGCCGATGATGGCAGGGCGGCTAGGCGAGACGGTGGTGCTCAGCCTGCCGGGTAATCCGGTATCCGCCTTCGTCACCGCGACCCTGTTCGTCCGCCCGCTGATCGCACATATGGCGGGCCCCCCCCCGCCCTCCCCCCCCCCCCCCCCCCCCCCCCCCCGCGCCGATCCCCGCGATCCTGGGCGAGGATCTGCCCGCAATGGACCCAGGATCGACTATCTTCGCGCCGCGATGATCGACGGGCGCGTCCATGCCGCGGCGATCCAGGACAGTTCGATGCTGCTGACTTTGGCACGGTCGACCTGCCTGGTGATCCGTCCGCCTCATGCTCCGGCGGCGCGCCAGGGCGACTCGGCGGAAATCCTGATGCTCGCTTGACGCAAGCCCAAACGTTCCATATAAGTTCCACGTCTGTTCTGGACGGAGGATCGCGATGCTCACCGCAAAGCAGCATGAGCTTGTCTGCTTCATCAATGACCGTTTGAAGGAAACCGGCGTGTCGCCGTCCTTCGAGGAGATGAAGGAGGCGCTGGACCTCAAGTCCAAATCGGGCGTCCACCGCCTGATCTCCGCGCTGGAGGAACGCCATTTCATTCGTCGCCTGCCCAACCGCGCCCGCGCGCTGGAGGTGTTGCGGATGCCCGATCGGCCCGAAAAGCCGGTAACGGCTTCGGCTCCCGCTTCGGACAATGTCCGCAGTCCCTCGGTCCGTCCGCTGGCCGAGCCCGCCAATGACGTGGTCGAAATCCCGCTTCACGGCCGGATCGCCGCCGGTCTTCCTATCGAGGCGTTCGAGGGCAGTTCCACTCTGGCCGTGCCCGCTGCGCTGTTGGGTTCGGGCGAGCATTATGCGCTGGAAGTCTCGGGTGATTCGATGGTCGAGGCGGGCATTCTGGACGGCGACTATGCGCTGATCCGCCGGACCGATGTGGCGCGCGATGGACAGATCGTCGTCGCCTTGATCGATGATTCGGAGGCGACGCTCAAATATTTCCGGCGAGAGGGCTCGATGGTCCGCCTCGACCCGGCCAACCGTGCTTATGATCCTCAGCGTTATGCGCCCGCGCAGGTGCGGGTGCAGGGCAAGCTGTCGGGCATCCTGCGCCGCTACGATTGAGGGCGGCTCGCCGGATCGGCAGCGGCCTCCACCCAGGGGTGACGGTCGCCCGGCTGGCGGACCATATCGACTCGCGGTGGGTCGAGCCGGATCGCCAGCCCGCCCGTCCCTCGTAATGCGGGGGCGTCCAGTTTCAGCCAATGTGGGTGACACGCGGCGGGCAGACGGCGATCCGCGATGACGATGTCCATGTGGGAGCATAACGCGATCAGGTCGTCCCATGGCACGGCATAACCGCTACGGGTCGCGGCGACCTGCCAGAGACGTCTGCCCCTTGCGATCCGGGTCACGCACATGTCCTGCCCGCACCGCGCGCCCGGCTGATCGGCGAGAGCCTGTGGCTCCGCATCGGAGCCGCCCATTTCCGAAAGGGTCGAGCGCATATAATCGCCCGCACGATCGCGCAAAAGGGCAACGCCCTTGCCGGTGGACACCGCGACATGGCGGCCATCACCCGTGACGATCAGGTCCGGCGCCGGTGCCGCCAACATCGCGGCAAAACCCATGGCTAGAATCGGCATTCCCGACCAACGCCAGCCGGTACGCCATAGCGCCACCCATAGTCCGCCCCCGAGCGCCGCCGCAAAGGCCCAGACGGGCGCGACTGGCAAAGCCACCACGGCGCCGGGCATGGCCGCGACATGATGGGCGAGCGCCAGCAGCAAGCTAAGCGATCTCTCCAACATCCACCAGAAGGGCGCGCCCAGGCCCAGCGGCTCCAGAAGCAGCGCCATCATTTCCAGCGGCATCGCGACGAACGTCGTCCAGGGAATGGCGACGATATTCGCCATCGCACCGTAAAGCCCGGCCTTGTGAAAGTGGAAGATCGCGATGGGCATCAACGCCGCCTCGACCACCAGCCCCGTCACCAGCAACGCCCCCAGATGGCGCAGCATCGACCATCGCCAGTCCGGATGCGGGCCGAACCAACGTCGCATCGCTGCATGATCGTGAAGCGCGACGATGGCCGTGATCGCGGCGAAGGATAGCTGGAAGCTCGCCCCCACCAACGCCTCGGGCCGGAAGACCAGCACGATCAACGCCCCGGCCGCGACGAGGCGCAACGTCATCGCCTCCCGCCCCAGCGCCAGTGCGGCGAGCACCAGCATCGCCGCAACGCAGGACCGAATCGTCGGCACCTCGGCGCCGGTGAGCCAGGTATAGCCGATCGCCGCCAAAGCCCCCGCCGCCGCGCCCACCAAGGGCAAACGCACCCGAAGCGCCAGCCAGGGCCATAGCGCCAGCAGCCGCACCGTCAGCACCATCACGATGCCGACGACCGCCGTGATGTGCAGCCCGCTGACCGACAGCAGATGCGCCAACCCCGCGCGGCGCATCGCCTCAGCATCACCGCCATCGATCGCCCCGACATCGCCCGTGGCGAGCGCAGCCGCGATCCCGCCCGCGCTGCCCGCGATCCGGGACGTGATACGCGCCGACAATTGTTGACGAAGTCCCATGGTGTCGGGGGCGGGTTGCATTACTCTCACCGGCGCAAAGCCGCGCCCGGTCGCGCCGATCCCCTGAAACCAAGCCGCCCGTGCAAAGTCATGGCCACCGGGGGCGACAGGCCCGGCCGGCGGCATCAGACGGGCGCGAAGGCGTATGCGGGCCCCTGCCCCCAGTCCGGCGACCGCATCCTCCTCGGGCAAGGATACGCGAATGCGGGGCGGCAGGACGATGGCGCGGTCCCGACCATCGCGTGCCTCCAGCGGATGCAGCATCAACCGCACGATCTGCCTGGCGGCCAGCCAATCCATCCCCTCCACCTCGGCCACCATGGTCGCGATGGCGGGACGCTGGAGTACCGCCGCGCGCACCGACTCGGCCCGCGCCCAGGCAAGCAACACCCCCGCGCTCATCAGAAAGGCGGCCATCGCCACCATGCGCGACACCCGTCCGCCATCGGCCAGCGTCACCGCCGCCAGCCCTATTCCGGCCAGCCCCAAGACCATGCCGATCCACGCGTGTGGATCGGGCAGCACGAACCAGCAAGCGATACCGGCCCCAAGCATGACCGGCACCCACAGGGGTAACTGATTCCGCTCCGCCTCGGCCCAATGCTCGGCCCAGGCGAGGCGCGGCATTTGGCGGCGCGGACGCTTGATGCTAGGGGCTGCGGCGGCTGAATGGGCCATCGGATTTCATGATTGGGAGTATGCGCGGTTGAGCGCAACAGATGATATCGCCACCGGGTCGGCCGCCAACGGGGTCGTGACCCGCTTCGCGCCCTCGCCGACCGGCTTCCTCCATATCGGCGGCGCACGCACCGCGCTGTTCAATTGGCTGTTCGCCAAGGCCAATGGCGGCAAGTTCCTGCTGCGGATCGAGGATACCGACCGCGTCCGCTCGACCCAGCCCGCGATCGACGCGATCCTGGACGGCATGCGCTGGCTGGGCCTGGATTGGGACGGCGACGCGGTGTTCCAGTTCGCCCGCGCCGATCGCCATGCGGAGGTCGCCCGCGAGATGATGGAACGCGGCCATGCCTATCGCTGCTACATGACCCAGGACGAAATCGCCGCCCAGCGAGAGGCCGCGCAGGCCGCCAAGCAGCCGCTGCGCATCCGCTCGCCCTGGCGCGATGCCGACCCCGCCACCGCCCCGGCGGACCAGCCCTTCGTCGTCCGCCTGCGCGCACCGCGCGAAGGTGCCGTCACGATCGAGGACCGGGTGCAGGGCAGCGTGACCGTGCAGAATGCCGAACTGGACGATCTGGTCCTGCTTCGCTCGGACGGCACGCCCACCTATATGCTGGCGGTGGTGGTCGACGATCACGACATGGGCGTGACCCATGTGATCCGCGGCGACGATCACCTCAACAATGCCTTCCGCCAGTTGCCGATCTACAAGGCGATGGGCTGGGCCGAGCCGATCTATGCCCATATCCCCCTGATCCACGGTTCGGACGGCGCCAAGCTGTCCAAGCGTCATGGCGCAGTCGGGATCGAGGCGTATCGCGACGAGATGGGCATCCTGCCCGAAGCGCTCGACAATTATCTGCTCCGTCTGGGCTGGGGCCATGGCGATGCCGAGATCATTTCGCGCAACGAGGCGGTGAAGTGGTTCGACTTGGCCGCGGTGGGCAAGGCGCCGTCGCGCTTCGACCTCAAGAAGCTCGAAAATCTCAACGGCCACTACATCCGTGAGGCCGATGATTCGCGGCTGGCCGATCTGGTGGCCCAGCGTATGGGCGTCGAGGACGGGGCGCTGCTGACCGCCGCCATGCCGTCACTGAAGCCGCGCGCGGCGAATTTGAACGAATTGGCCGACGGCGCGCGCTTCCTTTTCGCGACCCGTCCGTTGAGCCTGGACGACGCCGCCACCGGCCTGCTCGATGAAAAGGCACGGGGCATTCTCTTTTCCGTTCACACCGCGCTTGACGCGGTGCACAACTGGGATACGGAGCTTTTGGAAGACGCGGTACGCAAGGTGGCCGAAGCCGAGGGCGTGAAGCTCGGTCAGGTCGCCCAGCCACTCCGCGCCGCCTTGACCGGACGCAAGACGTCTCCGGGAATCTTCGACGTGCTCGCGTTGCTGGGCCGTGAAGAAAGCCTGGGGCGGATCGCGGACCAGATGACCGCAGATAGGAAGGATCATTGAGTATGAGCGACACCGCGAAATTCGGCATCGGCGGCAAAGAATTCGACTATCCGGTCATGTCCGGCTCGATCGGCCCGGACGTGGTCGACATCCGCAAGCTTTATGGCCAGACCGGGGCCTTCACCTACGATCCCGGCTTCACCTCGACCGCCTCGTGCCGGTCGAAGCTGACCTATATCGACGGTGACGAAGGCGTTCTGCTGCACCGTGGCTATGCGATTGGCGATCTGGCCGAAAATTCCAGCTTCATGGAAGTGGCCTATCTCCTCCTGAACGGCGAACTGCCGAACCAGGGCGAATTGTCGGAGTTCACCACCACCATCACGCGCCACACCATGGTGCATGAGCAGCTGGCGGCGTTCTTCCGCGGCTTCCGTCGCGATGCGCACCCCATGGCCATCATGTGCGGCGTGGTCGGCGCGCTGTCCGCCTTCTATCACGACTCGACCGACATTCACGATCCGGTGCAGCGGACGATTGCGTCGCACCGCCTGATCGCCAAGATTCCGACGATCGCGGCGATGGCGTACAAGTACAGCGTGGGTCAGCCCTTCCTGTACCCGGACAACTCGCTGTCCTACACCGGCAACTTCCTGCGCATGACCTTCGGCGTTCCGGCCGAGGCCTATGAGGTGAATCCGGCCGTCGAAAAGGCGATGGACCGCATTTTCATCCTGCACGCCGATCACGAACAGAACGCGTCGACCTCGACCGTGCGTCTGGCCGGTTCGTCGGGTGCCAATCCGTTCGCCTGCATCGCGGCGGGCATCGCGTGTCTGTGGGGCCCGGCGCATGGCGGCGCGAACGAAGCCGCGCTCAACATGCTGCGCGAGATCGGCACGCCCGAGCGCATTCCGGAGTTCATTGCCCGCGCCAAGGACAAGAACGATCCGTTCCGCCTGATGGGCTTCGGTCACCGCGTCTACAAGAACTACGATCCGCGTGCGACCGTGATGCAGAAGACCGTGCGCGAGGTGTTCGACGCGCTGAAGGTCAACGACCCGCTGTTCGAGACGGCGCTCCGCCTTGAAGAAATCGCGCTGAACGACGAATATTTCGTCGAGAAGAAGCTGTTCCCGAACGTCGACTTCTATTCGGGCGTCATCCTGTCGGCGATCGGCTTCCCGACCGAGATGTTCACCGTGCTGTTCGCGCTCGCCCGCACCGTCGGCTGGGTCGCGCAGTGGAACGAGATGATCACCGATCCCGACCAGAAGATCGGCCGTCCGCGTCAGCTCTACACCGGCCCGACGCAGCGTCCTTACGTTCCGGTCGAGCAGCGCTAAGCCATGAACCGGGCCCGGCCGATCCTGATCGCCATCGGCGTCCTTCTGGCGCTGACGGGGCTTTTGTGGATCGGTCAGGGCCTGGGCTATATCCGCTGGCCGCAGGAGAGCTTCATGCTCGGTCAGGGCGAATGGGCCGATCGCGGCGCCTTCGTCGCGATCGCGGGATTGGCGCTGATCCTGATCGCGCGGCGCTTGCCCAAGCGGCGCTGATCGATCTGCCAGAAAAGGAAAAGGGCTCCTGCGGGAGCCCTTTTTTTATCGCGCGCGAAGGCGGAAAGTGAAGGTCGCGCCCTGCCCCGGCTCGCTTTCGACCGACAGGTCGCCGCCCATGGCGCGCGCCAGCCGCCGCGCGATATATAGGCCCAGGCCGTTGCCACCCGGTTCGGACGGATCGACCCGTTCGAACTTCTCGAAAATGCGCGGCTGGTCCTTCAGGGCGATGCCCTTGCCCCGATCGGTGACGCGAACCAGCGCCCAATCGTCTTCGCGCTCCACGCTGACCACCACCTCTCCCCCATGGGGCGAATAGCGCAGCGCGTTGCCGATAAGGTTGATGAGAATTTGCAGCGAACGGCCGAAATCGCCGATCGCGCCCATCCCTTCGGCGATGGCCGGGCGGCGGATCGTCACTCCGGCGGAATCCGCCCGCACGCCGAGCAGACCCGCGGCGCGGCGCGCGACGTCGGCGAGATCGATCGGCGTGGCGGCCAGGCGGAAATCGGGCTGTTCGATCGCCTGCAGCTCGACCAGATTGTCGACCAACCCGATCAGATGACGTCCCGCGTGGGCGATGTCACCGGCATATTCGGCATAATCGGCCGCGATCGGTCCATCGGCCCGCGCCGCGATACTGTCGGCATTGGCCACGATCCGCGCCAGCGGCGTGCGCAGCGCCCGGTCCAGACCGGCGGTGAAGCTCTCGGTCAAGGGTGGCTGCGCGGCGAGCGCCCGTGCCGCGTCGTCATCCTCGCCCGGCTGATCGATCAGGAAAGTCGCGCCGGTCAGCCCGGCGATCCCGCCCATCCCGTCATGCCGGATCGCCGCCGACAGCCGGACCGGCATATCGCTCGACCGCAATCGCGCACAGCGCCCGTCGAGTGGAGCGGCCTCGCTCATCAGCACACCCCCATCCCCCGTGGACGGATCGAAGGCGAACAGCGCGTTGAGCGGCCGCCCCAGCATCGCGTCGGGGTCGAAACCATGCCGTGCCCCTGCTTCGCGCGACAGAAAGGTCAGGCGCAGCGCCGCATCGGTTTCCCAGCGGAAATCAGCACCCATCGCGGCATAATCGGGCGGCGTGGCGACGGGTTTCCAGGCGGCCCGGTCACGCCAGCCGCTGACGCTCAGCCGGATCTGCCCCGTCTCGGGCCGGGCCTGCACCCACAGGTCGAGATCGCCTTCGTCATCGGCCACCCGAACCTGACGCGATACGGCAATGCCGAGCCGACGGGCCAGTCGCGCGATCCGGGCGACGGGCGCGACCGCCATGGGATCATCCGCCCCGCCGCCCGCGCGCATATGGAGCAATTCGATCGGAGGATCGGCCGACAACAGGTGATCGGTCGAATCCAATATGGCGCGCGCCACCATCGATTCGCCCGGGCTGTTGATGGAGGTCATCGCCAGGCGCCTTGGTCCAGCCGCGCGATCGCGCTCCGAAAGGCGCGGGGAAGGCTCAGCGAGGCAATCGCCCTCCGCGCCGCTTCCGCGGGAATCGCCATGATCGCATCCAGCGCGTCCGCAAAGGCATCGACATCGCGCCGCCCATCCGCCTCCGCCAAAGCCAGACCGATCCGCGCGACCGTCGGCCGCCCCAGGTCGAGCGACCGCAGCACCAGCCACAGCCGATCGCCCTCCGGCTCGAGCACGACGTCGCGCAGTTCGTCATGGTCGATGCCACATGCATGAGCGAGCAGCGCGATAAATAGCCCCGGCTGTCGATCGGACAGGCTTTCGAGCAGCAGATCGGGCAGTTCGGCGGGCCGCGCGTCGATCGCCTCGGCCAGTCGCGACACCGCCGCGCCGGGGCTGTCCGCCTCGCCATGGGCCGCCAGGACCCGCTCCGCCGCCAGGGCAAGCGCCTGGTCCAGGCCAGCATCATCCCCCTGGCGCAACGCGGCGGCGACCAGCCAGACCAGATGACGGCGAAGCGCGATCGGCAGCGCAATCGCCTCGCCATCCGCCTCCACCATGCGGGCCCGCCCCTCGGCGGCGAGGACCGCGCGCGCCGAGGATGCGACGATCCGGTCGGGCGCTTCGGTCAGGCGCACCAGCAGGCTGGGCGCATCGCCCACCATCGTCTCGATCGGCAGCGCCCGAGCCAATAGCTGCAACCGAAGCTGCGCCACCAGTTCGGCGACCAACTCCGAATCGAAGAACAGCCCCGCCCGGCGGAGCCGCCGGATCGCCTCGGCCGGACCGGGGGGATCGGCCGTTTCGCCCCCATCCGCGCGCAGACGCTCGGCCTGATGCAGAAGATCGGACGCGGTCGTCTCAACAAGCGCCTGCAGCCGCGCCCCGACTTCGAACCGGATTTGATCGGTCAACCGCGCGTCGTCATCCAGCCGCAGGTCCGCCACCGCCCCCTGGCACCGTGCCGCCGCCCGCGCACGCGCCGCTGCAACGCGCTCGGATAGCCGAGCGTGCTGCCAATCGGGGGCATCAAATGGGTCCTGTGCGACCGCCATCCAGCATCGCTAATGCCTTTGATGTTAATGCGACACTAAACTTGCGCGCGCAATGTCTCGATTGCGGACGCCAAAGTGACGATCGCATAGACGCTCGCCAGTGCGAGTCCACCCAGCGTCACACCCAGCATGGTCGCCGGCAGGACGACCAGGAGATAGGCCGGCGGGCTGGCCCACCAGCGCCGCCGAAAACGATACAGCGCCGCGCGTTCGGCCAATATGGCAAGGACGATCAGCATGATCGCGAACATCGGCGCGAGATCGTCGGCGAAGAGCCGGTAATGCTGCCACCCCAATGTCGCGATGGCGAGCGCGGCGAGACCGGCGATAGCCGCCGAATGCGCGCGTACCGCCTCCTGCTCGTCCCGAAGCCCCGCCAGCGTCTCCCCCAGCCCCAACCCCAATGTCCCGGCAATCGTCACCAACAACCCGAACGCGGGCAGACCGAACCCGATCAGCATCAGCCCCAACAGGCCCAGTCCCGCTCCGACCCCGCCTGCGACCTGCGCGGACACGCCCCGCTCGACCAGGCGCGGCAGGCTCAGCCGCGCGATCGGCGCGAGGATATAGCGATCGAACCAGCTCCGCCGCCCGGATACCAGCCGGGCGACCACGGCGCGTCCCTGTGCATCCAGCGCCTCGGCGCGGTGGACGATGCCATGCCCCGCCTTTTGCGCATCGCCGGGCAGCAGGATGTGCGTCGCATGCGCCTGCGCGGCCAGCCGCAGCAGCGTCGACTGAAGATCATAATCGCGGGGCAGCGCGGCGACCTCGGCCACGCGGCGCGGGTCCACCCGTGCCACGCCCGCCCATGCCATCTGCCCGCCGACCCGCTCCAATCCCGCCTCGGCCCCCGCCTCCGGCACGACGACCAGCGCGTCGTGGCCGGTATCGCGCAACACCAGTGCAATCATGTCCTCGGTGGTGATCAGGCCATCGGCAAGCACGACCAGCCGCGACAGGGGATGGAGCTTTTCGGCGGCCTCGACCGCGCTGCGCACGGTATCGACCACCACGCCGCGCTGCGCGATCCGCGCGATCGCGCCCAGCAATTCGGGGGTCAGCCGCGCCACCACGATGATGATCTGCGCCGCCCCCGCCGCGATCAGCAGCCGGGCCTGATATTCGATCAGCGTGACGCCGGCGAACGGCAAAGTGGCCGTCAACCGCCCGGGGCGGTCGTCAGCGTCGTCAATCGCAAAAAGAAGACCGGACAGCATCGCCCGCTGTTAGGCGCTTGGAGCGGTCCTTGCCAGCCCCGACCGTGCGGGATCCGCTCCTAAGCCCTTCAGAGGCGGGCGACCTGCTGGCCGATCTGGTCGAGCAATGCGGCGTCCCGGCCATCGCGCTCCGCCGCCTGCGCCGCCAGGGTCATCAGCGGCAGGGCGTTGACGCTGGCCGCCAGCCCCTTCAGCCGCAAGGCCGCTTCGCGCCACTCCTGACCATTTCCCGCCGCGTGCATGACCTCCAGCGCACGGGTCACGCCCTCGACAAAGGCGCGCCGAAGATCCTGGATGACGGCGGGCTCGTCACCGGCAACGGCCGCCAGAGCGGAGTCGATCGTTCCATGTTCATAGGTCATTGCCCCCTCATAAACCGGATGGTCCTTGCCACGGAATAGCGCAAATCGCTTCCTGCGGCGGGCAAACGTGATAAACCGACCCATTGTGACACGGGGGCTTGGATGATCGTGGATTTGCGCGCGGAGCGTCAGGACAGGTCGGACGGGCTGGAAACGGCGTCGGATATGGCCGACGATATCGCGCCGCCCATGGCCGCTTTCACCGGCAGCCCCTGGCTGGACGAGAGCGCCGCGCCAGACCCCGTGGCGGAGGAACCCGCCCCCCGCTGGCCGATGATGCTGGCGCTGGCATGCGCGATCGGCTGGGCCGGGGCGGTGGCGGCCTGGGGCATGTCGCGGTCGGCCGAACTGTCGCTGTCGACCCTGCCCCCGCTGGTGACGCTGGGGCTGGCAGGCCCCATGGCGATCGCGGTCCTGTGGCTGGTCGTGCAGCGCAACAGCCGGGCCGAGCAGCGGCGTTTCGCGCTCACCGCGCATGAAATGCGGGCGGAGGCGGTGGCGCTCGAACGTGCGGTCGCCGCGATTGGGCGCGCGCTGGAGGGGAATCGGGCCGAACTGTCCGCACAGGCCCAGAGCCTGTCCGACCTGATGGAATTGGCGCAAAATCATTTCTCCACCATCTCCCGCGATCTGTCGGACGACATCCAGATGGTTGAGGCGCATGGCCGCACGCTGGCCGATGTTGCGGCAACCAGCCAGGCGGGGCTGACCCAATTGCTGGGCGCGCTTCCCCACGCGGCGGAGGATGTCAGCGAGGCGAGCGACCGGATGGCCGACATCGTCCGCGCGGCCGAGACGCATGTCGCGGCGCTCGACGCGCAACTGGTGGCGCTCGGGCGGCGCGGACAGGATGCCGACACCATCGCCACCGGCGCGGCGATGCGGCTGGCGACCCATATCGAGCAGATGGAAGCGACCAGCCGCAACGCCAGCCAGCATCTCGAAAAGGTCAGCGCCAGCGTCGCGACGACCGTCGACGCGCTGCTCGACCGAACCGCCGAGGCGATCGACCAGTCGCGTCAGGGGCTGGCCGCGCAGGGCGAGGCGATGCTGGCCATGGTCGGGGCCAATCAGGCTGCGCTGGACAGCGCTGCGCGCGACAGCGCCGATGCGCTGGCCGAACGGATCGTCACCGTCGATGCCGCCGTCGCCCGCCTGACCGGCGAACTAGAGGCGCAGCGTGTCGCGGGCGAGGCGGTGGTCCGCTCGCTCGACGAGGAACTGGAACGGGTCGAGACGCGGATCGCGGTGCTCCATGCGCAGGGGACCGAGAAGTCGCAGATGCTTGCCGCGTCGATCAGCGCGCTGGGCGGATCGGCGGATGCGATGACCGGCGCACTGGAGGCCGGTGAGCAGGTGGCGCATCGCGTCATCGGAACCACCGAATCGCTGTTGATCGCGCTCGATGCTGCGGCGCGCGAAATCGACGAGACGCTGCCCGAAGCACTTGGTCGGCTCGACCAGCGAATGCACGCCAGCCATGAGGTGGTGGTCGAAACCAAGCCCGAATTGCTCGCCCTCGTCGCCGCAGCCGAAAGCACGCATGAGGCGATCGAAGCGATTGCCGATGTCATCGCCGAACAGCGCCAGACGCTGGAGACCTTGTCCGGTTCGCTGATCGAGACGCTGTCGAGCGGACGGGCCAAGGCGGATGCGCTGGGCATGATGGTGGACGAGACCATCGACCGCTCGCACCGTTTCGCCGACGAGGCGGCGCCGAAGCTGGTCGATGCGCTGCTCCGCGTCCGCGAAACTGCCGTGAGCGCGGCCGAAAGCGCGCGCGAGACACTGGCGGAAGTCATTCCTCAGGCGGCAAGCGCGCTGGAACATGCCAGTGCCGAGGCCATGCGCCGCGCGACGGGCGACACCGTCGAGCGACAGGTTCATGCGATCGTCGACGCGACCCAGAGTGCGGTCGAAGCCGCGACCCGCGCGACCGAAAGACTGGCGCGACAGGCCGATCTGATCGCCGAGAAAACTGCGATCGTGGAAACCCGGCTGGACGAAGCCCGCACCGAACGCGAGGAAGCCGATCGCGACAATTTCGCGCGCCGCGCCTCGCTTCTGGTCGAATCGCTCAACTCCGCGTCGATCGACATCGCCAAAATCTATGCGCCGGAGGTCACCGACAGCGCATGGGCCGCTTACCTGAAGGGGGATCGCGGTGTCTTCACCCGGCGCGCGGTCCGCATCCTGGATTCGCACCAGGCCCGCGATATTGCCGATCTATACGACGACGATACGAAGTTCCGCGATCATGTGAACCGCTACATCCACGATTTCGAGGCGATGCTGCGCGGCGTGCTCGCCCAGCGCGATGGGTCCCCGTTGGGAGTGACCTTGCTGTCGTCGGACATGGGCAAGCTTTATGTCGCGCTTGCCCAGGCAATCGAACGGTTGCGATAGGCCCCTTCAACCTGCCCCCCCCCGCAGCGCATGACGCCATGCGACGCCCCCTGTCCCGTTCCGCCTGAGCGACGGCAAGGGGCCACCCCAGACGCTCACCCGTTCAGGGCATAGACCCGCAACCGATGTCCATCGGGATCAAGCGCGACGAAACTGCGCCCGAAAGGCCGGTCGGTCGGCGGCATCAGAATTTCGATACCCTGCGCCACCCAATCGGCATGACAGGCATCGACCCCGTCCAGGCTTCGCTTGAAGCCGATCTCGATGCTTCCGGTCACCCCGGTCGCCGACGGATCGATCACGTCGCGACGCCATAAGCCCAGGGCATTTCCAGGCGATAGGGCAAACAGCACGAAGGCTTCGCTGGCGTCCACCGGCTCGCTACCCAATATGCGGCGATAGAAAGCGGCGCTGGCGGCCGGATCGGCAACGTGCAACAAAATGGTGGTTTCGGGACAGCTCATGTCAAAGGCTCCTTGGTAACTGAGGAGCCTTGCCTAACCGTCTGCGGCGTCAGTTTCTGTCAGCAGGAAACGGTCCGGTGGAATGTCGTTTGCCTCGCGCCATTCGCGGAGAAGCGCCGCGCGACGACGCGGACAGCGCTCGGGCAAGACGCGCGCGGTGACGATGCGATCGATGCGGAACGTCCGGTAGTCACCCCGCAATTCGCACCAGCCCAGCAGCACATCCGCCCGGTCGAACAAGGCAATGGCAAAGGGCCAGATGATCCGCTCCGACGCCAATCCCTCTGCATCGCGATAGACCAGCGACAAACGCCGTTCCGCCCGGATCGCTGCGCGAAGCGGTGCGGGGTCGATCTCCGCACCATAGGCCTCGGAGCGTATTCCTATATAAAGCGCGGTCGAGCGCATCGCCTCGGCCTGTTCAGGGGTCATGGCCCGCATGATCCGGGCGGCGGCACTGCGCGCGGCCTGCCCCATCGCGGGGTCCGCACGCTCGGCCACCCAGCGTGCGCCGAGGACCAGCGCCTCGACCTCCTCAATCGGGAAGCTCATCGACGGAAGCATGAACCCGGGCCGCAGGCGATAGCCCAGCCCCGCCTCTCCTTCGATGTCCGCGCCCATCGCCTGAAGCGTCGCGATGTCGCGGTACAAGGTGCGCAGCGAAATGCCGAGTTGCTCGGCCAGATGCCGTCCGCTGACCGCCCGGCTTTGGCGGTGGAGCAGATGAAGCAGATCGAACAGACGGGAAGCGCGAGCCATAGCGCTAGGCCTTGGTCACCCCGCTCCAGTCGAGCATGTCGGCGGTGATCCAGCCATTGACGTAGTTGAGATAAAAGGTCGCGAACATCAGCGTCGCGACGATCGTCGTGCGCCAGACGAAACGGCCGGGCTGAAAGACATGGGGCGCGCTTTCGGCAGTGCCGGGAACATGCGTCGCCCCAGCCTCATGGCTGGTCCTCACCCCGAAGGGCAGGACCAGGAACACGGCGAGGAACCAGAACAGGACGTAGATCGCAAGGGCCGACGTCCAGTGCATGGCTTACCCCTCGATCAACAGGACGTCGACGATCGGCTTCTTGCCGGTCCAGCGCGTCGCCACCTTGCGCACCGACAGACGAATATCCTCGCGCAGCTTGTCCGTGGCGCGGCGCGGGCCGTCCACCGCCTTGGCCGCGGCGGCGACCGCCTCCGCAATGAACGCGTCGCGCTCATCCTCGACCGGCACACCCTGAACGCGGATTTGCGGGCTGCCGACCAGCCGGCCTTTCGCGACCGCGACGCCGACCGAAATCTGGCCATTGATCGCCAGCTTGCGCCGCTCGTTCATCGTCGATCCGTCCGAGGGCAGGATCACATCGCCATCGAGCACCAGCCGGCCGACCGGCACATTGCCGATCTTGGTCGCATTGCCCGGCAGCAGTCGGACCATATCGCCGTCCGACTGGACCAGGGTCGCGGGAACGCCCTGCGTGGTGGCGAAGCGGGCATGCTCCATCATGTGCCGCATCTCGCCATGCACCGGCATCAAGGTGCGGGGACGCAGCCACTTGTACATCTGCGCCAGTTCGGGCTGGCCGGGATGGCCCGAGACATGGACATGCGCCTGACGCTCGGTGACCATGCGGACGCCCTTGCCCGCCAGGATGTTCTGGATGCGGCCGACCGCCGTCTCGTTACCCGGAATCTGCCGCGCCGAGAAGATCACCGTATCGCCGGTGTCGAGCCGGATCGTGTGGCTGCCCTCGGCGATGCGCGACAGCGCGGCGCGCGGCTCGCCCTGCCCGCCGGTCGCGACGATCAGGACGCGGTCCTTCGGCAGGCGCATCGCGGTTTCGGGATCAACCGTCTCCGGGAAGCCCTTGAAGTAACCGCAAGCCTTGCCGACCTTCAAAATTCGGTCGAGCGAACGCCCGGTGACACACAGCTTGCGACCCGTCTCCTTGGCCACCTCCCCCAGTGTCACCAGACGCGCGGCGTTGGAGGCAAAGGTGGTGACGACCACCCGGCCCTTGGCCTTGGCGACCGTCTCGGCGATGCCGGGACGCACGCTGGCTTCCGAACCAGAGGCTTCCGTGTTGAAGGCGTTGGTCGAATCGCAGACCAGAATGTCCACGCCCCGGTCACCGATCGACGACAATTGCGCGGGGCTGGCGGGCTTGCCGATCACCGGCGTCTGGTCGAGCTTCCAGTCGCCAGTGTGAAAGACGCGGCCCACCGCCGTCTCGATCAGCAGTGCATTCGCCTCGGGAATCGAGTGCGACAGCGGCACGAAGGTGAAGTCGAACGGGCCGACCTCGAACGCCTTGCCCGTCTCCATGACGCGCAACTTGACGCGATTGGCGCTGCCTTCTTCCTCCAGCTTGCCGCGGACAAGCCCGGCGGTGAAAGCCGTGGCATAGATCGGCACGCCCAGATCCTCGGCCAGATAAGGCAGCGCGCCGATATGGTCTTCGTGACCATGGGTCAGCACGATGCCGACCAGATCGTCCAGCCGATCCTCGATGAAGCTCAGATCGGGCAGGATCACGTCAATGCCGGGATAGGCCGGATCGGCGAAGGTGATGCCGCAATCGACCATCACCCACTTACCTTCGGTGCCGTACAGGTTCACGTTCATGCCGATTTCGCCCGATCCACCGAGCGCGCAGAACAGCAATTCTTTCTTGGGAGTCATTCACTTCCTGACAATGGACGCCCACCCCGCTGAAAGCGGGTCCGGGGCGATAGGGGTGCGCCGGTCAGGGCGCGGTCATCTGTTTTTGCGGATCGGGACGCCCTGCGGCCGTTCGCGGGCTGTCCGTCACCGAAACTCGTTCATTGAATATGGGACCGTTCCCACAGGATCGCCAGCCCCTGAATGGTCAGATCGGGCTCGATGTGATCGAATACTTCCGTATGCGGGCTGAGCAGTGCCGCCAAACCGCCGGTCGCCAGCACCTTGACCGGGCGACCGACCTGCGCCTTCAGCCGTGCGACGAGCCCTTCGATCATGGCGATATAGCCCCAGAAGATGCCGATATGCATCTGGTCAACCGTGTTGCGGCCGACGACGTTGCGGCTTTGCGGCGCCTCTATCGCGATGCGGGGCAGCTTCGCGGCGGCGGTGACCAGCGCGTCGAGCGACAGGTTGATGCCGGGTGCGATGATCCCGCCCTTGTACGCGCCTTGATAATCGCTGACATCGAAGGTCGTCGCGGTGCCGAAATCGATGGTGATCAGGTCGCCGGGATAAAGAGCATGCGCGGCGATCGTATTCACCGCCCTGTCCGCCCCCAACGAGGCCGGTTCATTGACGTCGATCGCGATACCCCATTCGGCGGCGCCACGCCCCGCGATCAGGGGATCGACCTTGAAATATTTCTGTGCCAACACTTCCAGATTATGGAGCGCGCGTGGCACCACGGTCGCGATGATGACGCCGGTCACATCCTCGCGCGCATAGCCTTCCAGTGCCAGCAACTGGCTGATCCATACGGCATATTCGTCACCCGTACGGCGCGGGTCGGTCGCGATCCGCCAGCGGCCCTTGATCGTCCGCCCTTCGAGCAGCGCGAAGACCACGTTCGTGTTCCCGGCATCGATCGCAAGCAGCATGGGGATCCTTCAGAGCAGGAAAATATCACCGGCATGGATGACATGGGTGGTGCCATCCGCCAAGCCGAGCCGGAGCGCGCCATCGCCCGCCAGCCCCTCGAACACGCCGTTCAGCACCTGACCATCGGGCAGTCGAGCGGTCAACGCGGCACCTCGGGGATGCGCCCTTTCCTCCCAACGCGCGATGACAGCGGATAAGCCGGACGCGCGCCAGATCGCGACCCAACGCGTCATCGCCTCGGCGAGCAGCGCCTGCATCGTCGCGGGCGCGACATCGACGCCATGATCGCGGAGCGCGGCCGTGGCGCGATCGGGTAGGTCCGGGGCCGACGCCAGGTTGATCCCCATGCCGATGACGACCGCATCGCCGCTACGCTCCAGAAGTATGCCCGACAGCTTGGCGCCGTCGATCAGCAGGTCATTGGGCCATTTCAGGCAGAGCCGCCCCCCCATTTCGAGCAGGCAGGCGCGGACCGCCTCCTCGATCGCCACGGCGGCGACCAGCGCCAGCGTGGCGGGCATCGGATCGCCCGGATGCAAACGCACCAGGGTCGATCCGTAAAAATTGCCGGAGGGCGAGGACCATTCCCGCCCCTGGCGCCCCCGCCCCGCCGTCTGGCGGTCGGCACGGAGCCAGAGACCGTCTTCGCCGCCCGCATCCGCGAGCTGGCGAAGATCGGCATTGGTCGATCCCGTTTCCGGGACGTGCAGCAATCGGCTCAGAACAGCGCCCGAGCGGCCGCCAGCGACCAGGCACCCAGAAGCGGGATCGCCAGATAGCCGACCGGCGAGACGAACAGCGCCGACAGCGCGATCAGGCCGTTCTCGACCGGCTGCGCATCGCTATTGTCCCAAGCCCCGACGGCCTCGTCGAAGAACATCGTCTTGACGATGCGGAGATAATAATAGGCACCGATCACCGAAGCGACGACACCGATCACCGCCAGCGGGAAAAGCCCCGCCGCGACCGCCGCGTTGAACACCGCGAACTTGGCATAGAAGCCAAGCAGCGGCGGGATGCCCGCGACCGAGAACATGAAAAAGGCCATCGCCCAGGCGAGCGCCGGACGCGTGCGGGACAGGCCCGACAGGCTGGCGATCGACTCCATCGGATTGCCCTGCTCGTCACGCATGCGGATGACGATGAGGAACGCACCCAGCGTCATAATGACGTAGATGGTCAGATAGGTCAGCACCGCCGCGACGCCCTGCGCCGTGCCGGCCGCCAGACCGATCAGCGCGAAGCCGACATTGTTGATCGACGAATAGGCGAGCAGCCGCTTGATGTTGGTCTGCCCGATCGCCGCCACGGCGCCGAGGATGATCGAAGCCAGCGCGGCGAAGGTCACGATCTGCTGCCACTGCTGCACCGCTGAGCCCATGGCCTCGACCGCGACGCGGATCGCCAGCGCCATCGCCGCGACCTTGGGGGCCGAGGCGAAGAAGGCGGTCACCGGGGTCGGCGCGCCCTCATAGACGTCCGGGGTCCACATGTGGAACGGCACCGCCGACATCTTGAACGCGAGCCCTGCGAACACGAACACCAGGCCGAACATCAGGCCCAGCGAGCGCGTGCCCATCGCCGCGTCACGGCCATAGGCACCCGCGATCTGGGCGAAGTCGGTCGAGCCGGTGAAACCATAGACCAGCGAGATGCCGTAG
Source organism: Sphingomonas sp. Marseille-Q8236 (assembly GCF_965112005.1). NCBI lineage: Bacteria > Pseudomonadati > Pseudomonadota > Alphaproteobacteria > Sphingomonadales > Sphingomonadaceae > Sphingomonas > Sphingomonas sp. Marseille-Q8236. The sequence continues at coordinate 2,450,562 of NZ_CBCOPO010000001.1, read as the reverse complement.
AGCAGGATGCCCGACGCCAGCGCGCCCAGCACGAAATATTTCAGACCCGCTTCGGCCGAGCGGCCATCGCGACGCATGAAGCTCGCCAGCACATAGGCCGACAGGCTCTGCAGCTCGAGACCGACATAGAGGGTCAACAGATCGCCCGCCGACACCATCATGCCCATGCCGACCGAGGAGAGCAGCATCAGGATCGGATATTCGGGACGCAGATCCTCACCCGGCGAGCGGGCGAAGAAGCGCGGCGCCATGATGATCGCAACTGCGGTCGCCAGATAGATCAGGACCTTGGCGAAACCGGCAAAGGCATCCGCCCGGTACAGGCCGCCAAAGGCCAGCCCGCCCGTGGTCGCCGGACCGGCGAGCGCGACCATCGCCCCCGCCAGCACGAACACCGCCGCAATGGAGATTCCGCGCGTCGAGGCGGTTCCGCCCCAGGCGGCGACGAGCATCAGCGCGATTGCGCCGAGGGTCAGCACCAGCTCGGGCAGGACCATCAAGAGGTTCAACGAATAGCTCATCAGTGCGCCTCCCCGTGCGCAGCTTGGTGCTCAGGGGCATGGGTGGTGGCCAGTGCCGGGTTACCGGCAGTGGGGCGGCTGTCCGAACCGGGGTTCGCGCGGTCGATCCGCTGGAGCAGGATCGTCACGTCCTTGCGCATCGGCGCCAGGAAGCTTTCCGGATAGACACCCATCCACAAAGTCACCGCCGCGATCGGGGCCAGCAGCCAGAGCTCGCGTGCCGACATGTCGGGCATCGCCGCAACCTCGTCCGACTTGACCTCGCCATAAGCGATCCGCCGGTAGAGATAGAGCATATACGCCGCACCCAGGATGATGCCGGTGGTGCAGAGCAGCGCCGTCCAGGTCGACACCTGATAGGTGCCCATCAGCGACAGGAACTCGGCGACGAAGCCGCTGGTGCCCGGCAGGCCGATCGACGCCATGGTGAAGAACAGGAAGAACACGGCGTATTTCGGCATGTTGATCGACAGCCCGCCATAGCGCGCGATCTCACGGGTGTGCAGCCGGTCATAGATGACACCAACGCATAGGAACAGCGCGCCCGATACCAGACCGTGGCTGAGCATCATGATCATCGCGCCTTCGATGCCCTGCTGGTTGAAGGCATAAAGGCCGATGGTCACGATCGCCATGTGCGCGACCGACGAATAGGCGATCAGCTTCTTCATGTCGGACTGCACCAGCGCGACCAGCGAGGCATAGATCACCGCCACCGCCGACAGCGCGAAGATCAGCCAGGTCAGCTGTCCGCTCGCTTCCGGGAACATCGGCAGCAGGAAGCGCAGGAAGCCATAGCCGCCCAGCTTCAGTAGGACGCCCGCCAAGATGACCGAGCCCGCCGTCGGCGCCTGGACGTGCGCGTCGGGAAGCCAGGTGTGGACCGGCCACATCGGCATCTTGACCGCGAACGAGGCGAAGAAGGCGACCCACAGCCAGGTCTGCACCGAGGTCGGGAAGTCATAGGCCAGCAGCGCCGGGATCGAGGTCGTGCCCGCCGTGCGCGCCATATAAAGCATCGCGACGAACATCAGCAGCGAGCCGAGCAGCGTGTACAGGAAGAATTTGTACGACGCGTAGATGCGGTTCGCCCCGCCCCAGATGCCGATGATCAGATACATCGGGATCAGGCCGGCTTCGAAGAAGACGTAGAAGAGGAACAGGTCCTGTGCCGCGAAGGTGCCGATCATCAGCACCTCGGTGAACAGGAACAGCCCCATATATTCGGGAACGCGCTTGTCGATCGCGCGCCAGCTGGCGCCGATGCAGATCGGCATCAGGAACACGCTGAGCATGATCAGTAGCAGCGCGAAGCCGTCGATGCCGAGCGACCAGCCGAACGGGCCGAAAATGCCGGGGGCATGTTCGACGAACTGCCACTGCGCGCCGCCCACGTCGAACTGCGTCCAGAGCATGATACCCAGGACGAAGTCGACCAGCGTGGCGGCCAGCGCCAGCATGCGCGCGCCTTGCGCGTTGAGGAAAAGGCAGGCGATCGCGGCAACAGCCGGGACCGCCAGCATGACGGAGAGGATCGGGAAGCCCTGCATCACGCGATCAACCCAAAATGGCCCAGGTGACGGCCGCGGTCAGGCCGATCAACATGACGAAGGCATAGCTGTAGAGGTATCCCGTCTGGAAGCGCGCCGCACCCTTGCTGCCTTGCTGGATAAGCCAGGCAACGCCGTTGGGGCCGAAGCGGTCGATCGTCTTCTCGTCGCCACGGTGCCACAGGAACCGGCCGATCGCGAAAGCGGGGCGCACGAAGAGGAATTGGTAGATCTCGTCGAAATACCATTTGTTGAGGAGGAAGCGGTACAGGATGCGGAACTGGTCCGCGAACTTGGCCGGGGATTCCGGCGCACGGATATAGGTCAGATACGCGGTCAGCAGACCGAGCAGCATCACCACCGTCGCCGACAGCTTCACCCACACCGGCACGCCGTGCATCGAGTGCATGAGGTGCTCGTTGAAGGCGATCGCGCCCTTCCAATAGCTCTCGCCCGACTCCGGCTCGATGAACCAGCCGTGGAAGACGAAGCCCGCCGCGATCGCGCCGATTGACAGGACGATCAGCGGGATCAGCATGACCAGCGGGCTCTCATGCGGATGATAGCCACCCGTGCCCTCGGGCAGTTCCTCCTGCGACGGACCATGGACGTGCGGCTCGTCGCCGGCATCCTCGTTCGCCGGGTGCGGATCATGGGTATGCTCATGATCGCCATGCCCGTGCGCGTCGTGCAGCGCGTGCTGGATATGCTCCGACGCGACCCAGCGCGGCTTGCCCCAGAAGGTCAGGAACATCAGGCGCCACGAATAGAAGCTGGTCAGCAGCGCGGCGATCACGCCCGCCCAGAAGGCGAAGCCCGAACCACCCGCATAGGCGACCTCGATGATCGCGTCCTTCGAGTGGAAGCCCGCAAAACCGAACGCCATCGGATTGCCGAACAGAGCCGGGATACCGACGCCGGTGATCGCCAGCGTACCCATCATCATCGCCCAGAAGGTGAGCGGGATGTGGCGACGCAGGCCGCCATAGTAACGCATGTCCTGCTCGTGGTGCATCGCATGGATCACCGAGCCCGCACCCAGGAACAGCAGCGCCTTGAAGAAGGCGTGGGTGAACAGGTGGAACATCGCCGCGCCGTACGCGCCGACGCCGGCCGCGAAGAACATATAGCCGAGCTGCGAACAGGTCGAATAGGCGATGACGCGCTTGATGTCGGTCTGCACCGTGCCGACGGTGGCGGCAAAGAAGCAGGTGCAGGCGCCAATCACGGTGATGACAGCCAATGCGGTCGGCGACGTTTCGAACATCGGCGACAGGCGGCACACCATGAACACGCCCGCGGTCACCATGGTCGCGGCGTGGATCAACGCCGACACTGGGGTCGGGCCTTCCATCGCGTCCGGCAGCCAGGTGTGGAGGCCGAGCTGCGCCGACTTGCCCATCGCGCCGACGAACAGCAGCAGGCAGAGCACGGTCATCGTGTCGAAACGATAGCCCAGGAAGCCGATGGTCGAACCGGCCATGCCGGGGGCCGCCGCCAGGATCGCCGGGATCGAGACGGTCCCGAACACCAGGAAGGTGCCGAAGATGCCGAGCATGAAGCCGAGGTCGCCGACGCGGTTGACGACGAACGCCTTGATCGCGGCGGCATTGGCCGAGGGCTTGCGGAACCAGAAGCCGATCAGCAGGTAGGACGCGAGACCCACGCCTTCCCAGCCGAAGAACATCTGGACCAGATTGTCCGCCGTCACGAGCATCAGCATCGCGAAAGTGAAGAGGCAGAGATAGGCGAAGAAGCGCGGCTGATCCGGCTCCTCGCTCATATAGCCCCAGCTATAAAGGTGGACGAGCGCCGAGACGCTGGTGATGACCACCAGCATGATCGCCGTCAGCGAGTCGACGCGCAGCGCCCAGTCGACCGACATGGTGCCGCTGGTGATCCAATGGAGCACCGGCGTAACCGTCGCGACATTGGCGCCCGACAGATAGCCGATGAAGATCGGCCAGGACAGCGCACAGGAAATGAGCAGCGCGCCGGTCGTGACGACCTTGGCGGGCACGTTCCCGATGGCCTTGTTGCCGAACCCCGCAATGGCGGCGGCCAGCAACGGCAGGAAGACGATAGCGAGGATCAACCCGATTACCCCTTCATCCGGTTGACATCGTCGACCGCGATGGTGCCGCGGCCACGGAAATAGATGACCAGGATCGCCAGACCGATCGCCGATTCACCGGCGGCCACGGTCAGCACGAACATGGCGAAGACCTGTCCCACCAGATCCTGAAGCGCGGCCGAAAAGGCGACCAGGTTCAGGTTCACGGCGAGCAGGATGAGCTCGATCGCCATGAGGATGACGATCAGGTTCTTCCGGTTGAGGAAGATACCCAGCACCCCCATGGTGAACAGGATCGCTGCAACGACCAGATAATGGACGAGACCGATCGTCACAGTTCCACCCCCTGCCCGATGGGCTGATTGATGTTGCGGATCGCCTCATGCGGCTGACGCGCATTCTGCTTGGCGATGTTCTGCGGACGGACGCCGCCGCGCTTGCGATGCGTGAGCACGATCGCGCCGATCATCGCGACGAGCAGGACCAGGCCCGCACCCTCGAAGATGAACAGATAGCGCATGTACAGCAGGTTGCCGATCGCCTGGATGTTGGACACCTCCGGCGCGATCGGGGCCGCACGGGCCGCCAGTTGCACGCCGCCGACGCTCCACGCCTGGAAGGCGATGATGACCTCGGCCAGCAGGGCGATGGCGAGTGCCAGGCCCAGCGGCAGATAGCGCGCAAAGCCCGCCCGCATCGCCGCGACCTCGATATCGAGCATCATGACGACGAAGAGGAACAACACCGCGACCGCGCCCACATAGACGATGACGAGCAGCATCGCGATGAACTCGGCCCCGCACAGCACCATGAGGCCCGCAGCGTTGAAGAACGCCAGGATCAGCCACATGACCGAGTGCACCGGATTGCGCGACGCGATCGTGAGCCCTGCGGACACGATCACCACGGTCGCGAAAATATAGAAGGCGATAGCCTGTATCACTGCCTGTCAGGCCCCTTTTCTGTCCGCCCCGAACCGTTGGTCGCGGGCTTTAACGGTACGGCGCATCGGCGGCAAGGTTCGCCGCGATCGCGCTTTCCCAGCGGTCACCGTTATCGAGCAACTTCGACTTGTCGTAGATCAGCTCTTCGCGGGTCTCGGTCGAAAATTCGAAGTTCGGACCCTCGACAATGGCGTCCACGGGGCAGGCCTCCTGGCACAGCCCGCAATAGATGCACTTGGTCATGTCGATGTCATAGCGCGTCGTGCGGCGGCTGCCGTCGTCGCGGGGTTCCGCCTCGATCGTAATCGCCTGGGCGGGGCAGATCGCCTCGCACAGCTTGCACGCGATGCACCGCTCCTCGCCATTGGGGTAGCGACGCAGCGCGTGCTCACCCCGGAAGCGCGGAGAGATCGGGTTCTTCTCGAACGGATAGTTGATCGTCGCCTTCGGCTTGAAGAAGTAGCGAAGGGTCAGCGCATGGCCCTTCACGAACTCCCACAGCGTAAAAGCCTTGACGTACTGAGCGACGCTCATGCCGGAACTCCCACGCGCGCATACATCAGCACGCCAGACACCAAGAATACCCAGAACAGCGACACCGGCAGGAACACCTTCCAGCCCAGCCGCATCAGCTGGTCGTACCGATAGCGCGGTACGGTCGCCTTCACCCAGGAAAACACGAAGAAGAAGAAGCACATCTTCAAGAGCAGCCAGACGATACCCGGCACGGCATAAAGCGGTGCCCAGTCGAGCGGCGGCAGATAGCCACCCCAGAACAGGATCGCGTTCAGCGCGCACATCAGGATGACGTTGGCATACTCACCCAGCCAGAACAGCGCGAACGACATCGAGCTATATTCGGTCTGGTAACCCGCGACGAGCTCCGACTCCGCTTCGGTCAGGTCGAACGGTGCGCGCTGCGTCTCGGCCAGCGCCGAGATGAAGAACATCACCGCCATCGGGAACAGCAGCGGGTTGAGGAAGAAGCCGTTGACCGGAATCCCCAGCACGCTCTTCTGCGCCTCGACGATGTCGGTCAGGTTGAAGCTGCCCGACCACATCACGACCGAAATCAGGATGAAGCCGATCGCGACCTCATAGGACACCATCTGCGCGGCCGCACGAAGCGCCGAGTAGAAGGGATATTTCGAGTTCGAGGCCCAGCCCGACAGGATCACGCCGTACACGCCCAGCGACGAGGCGGCGAGGACGTACAGCAGGCCGACATTGATGTTGGCGACGACCACGCCCGGCTGGAACGGCACCACCGCCCAGACGATCAGCGCGACCGTGAAGGTGATGATCGGCGCCAGCAGGAACAGCCCGCGATTGGCGGCGGCCGGAACGATGGTTTCCTGAAGGAAAACCTTCAGACCGTCGGCGAAGGACTGGAGCAGACCGAAGGGGCCGACCACGTTCGGACCACGGCGCAGCGCCATCGCCGCCCAGATCTTGCGGTCGACATAGATGACCATCGCCACCGCCAGCATCAGCGGCAGCGCGATCGCCAGGATCCCGACCAAAGTCGCGATCGTCCAGGCCCAGCCATAAGGAAGGCCAAGCGTCGTGTTGAAAAACGCGGTCACTCCGCTGCCTCCGCATAGCTTTCACCATGGACCAGTTCGGCCGAGCAGCGCTGCATCGTCGGGCTGGCGCGGCAGATCGCGTTGGTGAGGTAGAAGTCCTTGATCGGATAGCCCTCGATCGTGCCCGACGCGGTCGCGTTCAGCGACGGCGCGGCCCAGTCGAAGGTGACGAGACCGACCTGGCCCAGCGCGGGAACCTCGGCCGCCATCGCGGCGCGGAGTTCATCGAGCGTGTCGAACTGCAGCGTCTGGCCCAGAACCTCGGACAGCGCGCGGAAGATGGTCCAGTCGTCGCGCGCGTCGCCCGGTGCGAACACCGCGCGCTCGCCACGCTGCACCCGGCCTTCGAGGTTGACCCAGGTGCCCGACTTCTCGGCATAGGTCGCGCCCGGCAGGATGACATCGGCGTGATGCGCACCCTTGTCGCCATGATGGCCGACGAACACCTTGAAGCTGCTGCCGAACTTGGCGAAATCGACCTCGTCGGCGCCCAGGAAGAAGGCGAGCTTCGGCGCGGCCGCGACCACGTCGGCGATGCCGCCCTTCTGCGCATAGCCGAGCATCAGACCACCCATGCGCGCGGCCGCCATATGGACGACATTATAGCCGTTCCAGGCCGAACCGTCTTCCAGCGTGCGCACCAGATTGAACTGGTCGACCAGCTTCAGGCTCGCGCCATGCGCGCCCTTGATCGCACCGCCACCGACGACGACCATCGGACGCGCGGCCTTGCCGAACAACTCGGTCACTGCCTCGGGCAGGTTGCCCAGCACCGACAGGTCGGCGCCCAGCCACTCGACCTTGTAGGTCAGGTCGGTTTCGGGGCCGATGGCGAAGACCTTCGCGCCCTTCTTGATCGCCTTGCGGATACGGGTGTTCACCAGCGGCGCTTCCCAGCGCAGATTGGTGCCGATCAGCAGGATCGCGTCGGCGCGCTCGACGCCCGCGATGGTCGTGTTGAAGTTGACCGCGGCCAGGCTCGACGTGTCGTAATCCATGCCGGTCTGACGGCCTTCGAGCAGGCTCGAGCCCATCTTGGCCAGCAGCGCCTTGGCGGCGAACATCGTCTCGCAATCGACCTGATCGCCAGCGATCGCGGCAACGCTCGAACCGGCGTTCACGTCACGGATCGCGGCGAAGGCCTCGTCCCAGGTGGCGGGCACCAGCTTGCCGTCGCGGCGAATGAACGGTCGGTCGAGACGACGACGGACCAAGCCGTCGATCGCATGACGCGTCTTGTCGCTCGCCCACTCCTCGTTCACTTCGTCATTGATGCGCGGCACGCAGCGCAGCACCTGACGACCACGGCTGTCGAGGCGGATGTTGGTGCCGACCGCGTCCATCACGTCGATGGCGAGCGACTTCTTCAGCTCCCAGGGACGCGCCTCGAACGCATAGGGCTTGGACGTCAGCGCGCCCACCGGGCACAGGTCGACGACATTGCCCGACAGTTCGCTCGACACGGCCTGTTCGAGATAGGACGTGATCTGCATATTCTCGCCGCGATAAATCGCGCCGATTTCCTCCACGCCCGCGACCTCTTCCGCGAAGCGGACGCAGCGGGTGCACTGGATGCAGCGGGTCATGACCGTCTTGACGATCGGACCCATGTACTTCTCGGTGACGGCCCGCTTGTTCTCGTCATAGCGGCTATGGCCCTTGCCATAGGCCATGGACTGATCCTGCAGGTCGCACTCGCCGCCCTGATCGCAGATCGGGCAGTCCAGCGGGTGATTGATCAGCAGGAATTCCATCACGCCTTCGCGCGCGGCCTTCACCATCGGGGTGGTGGTGAAGATTTCCTGATTCTCGGCCGCCGGAAGCGCACACGACGCCTGCGGCTTGGGGGGCCCAGGCTTCACCTCGACCAGGCACATGCGGCAATTGCCCGCGATGGACAGCCGCTCATGATAGCAGAAGCGCGGGATTTCCTTGCCCGCAAGCTCGCAGGCCTGCAGCACGGTGGCGCCCTGGGGCACCTCGATCTCGACGCCGTCGACTTTGACCTTAGGCATTATTCGGCAGCTTCCATCATCGGGGCGTTGCCGCCCGTCTCGCCTTTGCGTTCGCGGATCCGGCGTTCCATCTCCGGGCGGAAGTGGCGGATCAGGCCCTGGATCGGCCAGGCCGCCGCGTCGCCGAGCGCGCAGATGGTGTGGCCTTCGACCTGCTTCGTCACCTGGAACAACGTGTCGATCTCGGAGACGTCGGCATCGCCGGTGCGCATCCGCTCCATCACGCGCCACATCCAGCCGGTGCCTTCACGGCACGGCGTGCACTGGCCACAGCTTTCATGCTTGTAGAAATAGGACAGACGGCTGATCGCGCGGACGATGTCGGTCGACTTGTCCATGACGATCACGGCCGCCGTGCCCAGGCCCGATCCGACCGCCTTCAGGCCGTCGAAATCCATCGGCGCGTCCATGATCTCGGCGGCGGGCACCAGCGGCACCGACGAACCGCCCGGGATCACCGCGAGCAGATTGTCCCAGCCGCCGCGAATGCCGCCGCAATGCTTCTCGATCAGCTCACGGAAGCTGATCGACATGCTTTCCTCGACCACGCAGGGGCGATCGACATGGCCGGAGATCTGGAAAAGCTTGGTGCCCTTGTTGTTCTCGCGCCCGAAGGAGGAGAACCACTCAGCGCCGCGCCGCAGGATCGTCGGGGCGACCGCGATCGACTCGACATTGTTGACCGTGGTCGGGCAGCCATAGAGGCCCGCACCCGCCGGGAAAGGCGGCTTCAGGCGCGGCTGGCCCTTCTTGCCCTCCAGGCTTTCGATCATCGCGGTCTCTTCGCCGCAGATGTAAGCGCCAGCGCCGCGATGGACGAAGACGTCGAAGTCATAGCCCGAGCCACAGGCATTCTTGCCCAGGAAACCCCGGTCATACGCCTCGGCCACGGCTGCGAACAGCGTCTCGGCCTCGCGGATATATTCGCCGCGAATATAGATATAGGCCGCCCGCGCGCGCATCGCGAAGCCCGCGACCAGCGCGCCCTCGATCAGCTTGTGCGGATCGTGGCGGATGATTTCGCGGTCCTTACACGAACCCGGCTCGGACTCGTCGGCGTTGATGACCAGGAAGCTCGGCCGGTCGGGACGCGGTTCCTTGGGCATGAAGCTCCACTTCATGCCGGTCGGGAAGCCCGCACCGCCGCGCCCGCGCAGACCCGACGCCTTGATGACGTCGATGATCTTGTCCTGGCCGAGCTCCAGCAGCGCCTTGGTATTGTCCCAATCGCCGCGCTTCATCGCCGCGTCGACGTTCCACGGCTGATAGCCGTAGAGATTGGTGAAAATGCGGTCCTTGTCAGCGAGCATTATGCGCCCCACTCCCCGCGATAGTCGTGATTGTCGCCGACCATGGCGGTCAGCGTGGTCGGACCGCCGATCGGCTCGACCGTGTGACGACCTGGCTCCTGCGTGCCGGTCTTGGGGCTCTCGCCGCGTGCCAGCGCTTCCAGGATCGAGACCGTGCGGTCGTAATCCAGATCCTCGAAATTGTCGTCATTGATCTGGACCATCGGCGCGGAGGCGCAATTGCCCATGCACTCGACCTCGGTCAGCGTGAACAGGCCGTCGGGCGTGGTCTTGCCCTTGATCAGCCCCTTGTTCTTGCACGCCGCCAGCACGTCGTCCGACCCGCGCAACATGCACGGCGTCGTGCCGCAAACCTGGACGTGATAGCGACCGACCGGCGCCAGGTTGAACATCGTGTAGAAGGTCGCGACCTCATAGATGCGCATGTACGCGACACCCAGCTGGCGCGCGACGAACTCGATCACCGGCACGGGCAGCCAGCCCTGGGTATGCGTCTCCGCGCCCACCTGGCGCTGCGCCAGATCAAGGAACGGGATCGAGCAGGACTGTTCGCGGCCCTTGGGATAGCGCGCGAGGATCTCGTTCGCCTTCTTCTGGTTCTCGTCCGTCCAGGCGAAATTGCCCCAGCGGGCGCGGACTTCGGCCTCGTCGGGAATGATGGCTGCGTCGGCCATTAGCGAATGAACTCCACGCGCGACACCTTGTCGTTCTCGAAGGAATAGATGGACATGACCTCGAACGCCTCGCCACCCGGCGCGCGTTCGACCTTTTCATGCAGCAGCACGGTCTGACCGAACGCCTGGTCGGCCACGATCTCGGCGCGGTTCTGCGGGAACTGCGCGAACATCGCCTTCAGCCCCGAACGAACGCCCTCGCGACCGTCGCGCAGGACGGCGCCGCGATAGCCCGCCTCGCAGGCATCTTCGGTCATCAGCGCGACATAGGCGTCGGCGTCCTGTGCATTGTAATGCGCGACCATCTGGCGGCCGATCGCGATGCGCGCAGGCGTGTCGATCGCGCTCAACGGTCGCACTCCCCGAACACGATGTCCATCGCGCCCAGGATCGCGGTCGTGTCGGCCAGCATATGCCCCTTGGACATGAATTCCATGGCCTGGAGATGGCTGAATGCGGTCGGCCGGATCTTGCAGCGATAGGGTTTGTTCGATCCGTCGGAGACGAGATACACGCCGAACTCGCCCTTGGGGCTTTCGGTCGCGACATACACCTCACCGGCGGGGACGTGATACCCTTCGGTATAGAGCTTGAAGTGGTGGATCAGCGCTTCCATCGAGCGCTTCATCTCACCGCGCTTGGGCGGCGTGACCTTGCGGTCGGTGGCGAGCACCGGCCCCTCGGGCATCTGCGCCAGGCACTGCTTCATGATGCGGGCCGACTGGCGCACTTCCTCGACGCGCACCATGAACCGGTCATAGCAGTCGCCGCTGGTGCCCACCGGCACGTCGAAGTCCACCTTGTCGTAGGCGTCATAGGGCTGCGACTTGCGCAGGTCCCACGGAATGCCCGAGCCGCGGATCATCGGGCCGGAGAAGCCCCACTTGATCGCGTCCTCACGGTTCACCACCGCGATGTCGACATTGCGCTGCTTGAAGATGCGGTTGTTGGCGACCAGACCGATCGCATCCTCGAACAGCTGCGGCAGACGGGTATCGAGCCAGTCGGCGATATCAGTCAACAGCTTGAGCGGCACGTCCTGGTGGACGCCACCGACGCGGAAGTAATTCGCATGCATGCGCGCGCCCGAGGCGCGCTCATAGAAGTTCATGCAGTCTTCGCGGATTTCGAACATCCACAGGTTCGGCGTCATCGCGCCGACGTCCATCACATGGCTGCCCAGATTGAGCATGTGGTTCGAAATACGCGTCAGCTCGGCAAAGAACGTCCGCAGATATTGCGCACGCAGCGGCACTTCGAGGTCGAGCAGTTTCTCGACCGCGAGCACATAGCTGTGCTCCATGCACATCGGCGAGCAGTAATCGAGGCGATCGAAATAGGGCAGCGCCTGCGAATAGGTCTTGTACTCGATCAGCTTCTCGGTGCCGCGATGCAGCAGGCCGACATGCGGATCGACCCGTTCGACGATCTCGCCGTCCAGCTCCATGACAAGGCGAAGCACGCCGTGCGCCGCCGGATGCTGCGGACCGAAGTTGATCGTATAGTTCTGGATCGACACGTCGCCCGTGGTCGGGTCGACGGCATCGGTCTTGTGGAGCAGTTCGTCGACATAGTCGCTCACTGGTTCTGTCCTCCGCCCTTGCTCGGCACGACGTCCGGATCCTGGGGCTTGTCCTCGGCCTTGTTGCCCGGATGCGGCTGACCCGCGCCCGTCTGCTTGGGGCTCTCGGTGGTCTTGGTTTCGGGCGCGTTGGCGGCGGCCGTCTTGTCCGGCGCGGCATCGGCCTTCTTCACCGCATCCGCACTTGCTGGGGTTTGCGCGCCCTTGCCCTGCGGCTGGGCGCCCTTCTCGTCGCCCGGCAGGACGTATTCGGCGCCTTCCCACGGGCTCTGGAAGTCGAAATTGCGAAAATCCTGGGCCAGCTTCACCGGCTCGTAGACGACGCGCTTTTCCTCTTCCGAGTAACGCAGCTCGGTATAGCCGGTCAGCGGGAAGTCCTTGCGCAGCGGATGGCCGCGGAAGCCGTAATCGGTCAGGATGCGACGCAGGTCGCTATTGCCCGAGAACAGAACGCCGTACAGGTCATAGACCTCACGCTCTAGCCAGCCCGCGACCGGCCACAGGCCCGTCACCGACGGCACCGGCTTGTCCTCGTCGGTCGAGACATGGACGTGCAGGCGGTGGTTGCGGGTCAGCGACAACAGGCAATAGACCACCTCGAAACGCTCGTCGCGTTCCGGATAGTCGACACCGGCGATCTCCATGAGCTGCTGATATTCCAGCCCCTTGGCGTCGCGAAGCGCGGTCATCGCCGAAACGAGGTTCGCACGGTCCACGACCAGCGCGACTTCGCCGACATGATCGCGCGCATCGAGCAACCATGGCCCGAGAGCAGCGCGGGCCGCATCGATCACGCCATCGTTCGAGGCGAAACGGGGAGCAGGCGCCCTCACCGTTCGATGCTCCCGGCGCGGCGGATCTTCCGCTGCAACTGCATCACGCCGTACAGCAGCGCTTCGGCGGTCGGCGGGCAGCCGGGGACATAGATGTCCACGGGCACGATCCGGTCACAGCCGCGCACCACCGAATAGCTGTAATGATAATAGCCGCCGCCATTGGCGCAGCTTCCCATCGAGATGACATATTTCGGGTTCGACATCTGGTCGTACACACGACGCAGCGCCGGGGCCATCTTGTTGCACAGCGTACCCGCGACGATCATCACGTCCGACTGGCGCGGAGACGCGCGCGGCGCGGCACCGAAGCGCTCCATGTCGTAACGCGGCATGTTGACGTGGATCATCTCCACCGCGCAGCATGCCAGACCAAAGGTCATCCACCAGAGCGAGCCGGTGCGCGCCCATTGGAAAAGCTCCTCGGTCGAGGTGACGAGGAAGCCCTTGTCGGTCAGTTCGCCGTTCAGCCCGTCGAAAAAGCCCTGATCGGGCTGAATGACGGCCTGGCCATCATGGACGACTCCGCCATGGGCCTGCGGCTTGAACTCAACCGGACCGGAGTGAAGATTTACTCCCAATCCAACGCTCCCTTCTTCCACGCATAGACGAGACCCAGCGCGAGCTCGCCGATGAAGATCATCATCGAAAACCAGGCGGTCCAGCCGAGGCTGAAGACGCTCACCGCCCAGGGGTACAGAAACGCCGCTTCCAGATCGAAGATGATGAACAGGATCGCGACGAGGTAGAAACGCACGTCGAACTGGCTGCGCGGGTCTTCGAACGCGGGGAAGCCGCATTCATATTCGGACAGCTTCTGCTCGTTGGGCTTATGCGCACCGGTGAGGCGCGCCACGAGCATCGGCAGAAACACAAAGGCCGTCGACAGTGCCAGGGCAACGCCCAGGAACAGGAGGATCGGCAGATATTGCGACAGATCGACCAAGTTTTCTCTCGCAGATGCGGAACTGGATGCGGATGGCTTTAGGCCGATGAACCCGCCGGAGCAAGCCAGCGGAGGCATGAGAATGAATCGCAACTGAACGGTGCCATTCACCCCATTCGACAGATTTTTACATGGGAATTGAGAGGTTTAAGCGCAATAGCTGCAAGCGATTGCGCTTAAAATCCCTTCATTCGTCAACGCAGCGCGTTCGCCAGAAGCTTGTGGAGCTTGGAATGCAGCCCCTCATTGGCCGCCAGATACTCGCCACGTTCGAGCGACTTGTCGCTGCCCCGGAAGTCGCTGACGAAACCGCCCGCTTCTCGCACCAGCAGCATGCCAGCCGCCGCGTCCCAGGGCTTGAGGCCCGATTCCCAGAAACCGTCATAACGGCCCGCAGCAACCCAGGCGAGGTCGAGCGCGGCCGAGCCGAAGCGGCGGATGCCGGCGACCTGCGGCGCGATCGCACCAAAAATGCGACTCCACTGGACGAAATCGCCATGCCCCAGGAACGGGATGCCGGTGGAGATCAACGCCTCGGACAGATCGCGGCGCGATGACACGCGCAGGCGACCGTCCTGCAACCACGCGCCCCGGCCCTTCTCTGCCCAGAAGCTTTCATCGGTCAGCGGCTGATAGATCAGGCCCGTCGTGACCTCACGCTTGCCGTTCGCCAGCGGCTCCTCGACCGCGATCGAGATGGCGAAATGCGGGATGCCGTGCAGGAAGTTGGAAGTGCCGTCGAGCGGATCGATGATGAAGCGCGGCTTGGACGGATCGCCTTTGACCTCGCCGCCCTCTTCCATCAGGAAGTTCCAATCGGGGCGCGCCTTCTTCAGCTCTTCGAAGACGGTTTCCTCGGCGCGCTTGTCGGCCATCGAGACGAAGTCGGCGGGCCCCTTGCGGCTGACCTGGAGGTGCTGGACCTCGTTGAAGTCGCGGCGGAGACGCGGGGCGGCCTTGCGCGCGGCGCGTTCCATGATGGTGAGAAGCCCGGAGTGCGAGGCCATGATCGTCCTTTCGGTCGCGCCGCTGCATCTCGGGCGCTGCAAGTGAAAAGGCCCGCCGCGAACGACGGGCCGGGACGGCGGATGACGGGGTCGCGCTCAAGCCGCGCCGGTCATCCACCGATACCGATTAGTCCGCGCGGCGGACGTAGGTCTGTTCGTACACGTCGACCACGATACGCGTGCCGCTGGCGATGTGCGGCGGCACCATCACGCGGACGCCATTGTCGAGGATGGCGGGCTTGTACGACGAGGAGGCGGTCTGCCCCTTCACCACGGCGTCGGCCTCGACGATCGTCGCTTCGATCTGGTCGGGAAGCTGGACCGAGATCGGCTTTTCCTCGTGCAGTTCCATCACGACGTCCATGCCGTCCTGAAGGAATGCGGCGGCGTCACCCAGCAGGTCGCGCGGCAGCGTGATCTGCTCATAGCTTTCCTTGTCCATGAAGGTCAGGTCGTCACCCTCGGCGAACAGGAACTGGAAGTCCTTGGTGTCCAGACGGACGCGCTCGACCGTCTCGGCGGAGCGGAAGCGGACGTTCGTCTTGCGGCCGTCGATGAGGTTCTTCATCTCGACCTGCATATACGCACCGCCCTTGCCGGGCTGGGTGTGCTGAATCTTCACGGCGCGCCAGATGCCGCCTTCATACTCGATGATGTTGCCGGGACGAATGTCCACGCCGCTGATCTTCATGGGTCTTCAACCTGCTGGAAAGAGCGAAGGATGCCGGGGCGAAAACGCAGCCCGGCGGTCCGTGTCGGCCGCTTTAGCTCGAAGCGGTCTTTCCGGCAAGCAGCGGATAGGGATCGACCGGCTCCCCCTGGTACCAGGCGTCGCCAGCGCGCATCCAGCTCACTCCGAAATGCAGATGGGTGTTGCCCGCCCCCGCATTGCCGCTGTCCCCGACATAGCCGACGACCTGCCCCTGCCGCACACGCTGCCCCTCGGCGATGTCCGCCGCATAGCCTTGCAGATGCGCGTAATAGAGGCTCCAGCGGCGATCGATAGAGCGGATATAGAGGGTGTGACCTCCACGGTCGCTGTCGAACAGCTTTTCGATCGTTCCCGGCAAGGCGGCGACGACCGGCGTGCCCGCAGGGGCCATCAGGTCCAGCCCCTGATGCTTCCGCGCCCCACCCTCGCGCGGGTCGCCCCAGTCCTGATGCAAAGAGGCCACGGGATAATCGGCGATCGGCATGGCCAGCGCCGCCGCGCTTCCCGCCG
This sequence comes from Sphingomonas sp. Marseille-Q8236, assembly GCF_965112005.1. Classification (NCBI taxonomy): domain Bacteria; kingdom Pseudomonadati; phylum Pseudomonadota; class Alphaproteobacteria; order Sphingomonadales; family Sphingomonadaceae; genus Sphingomonas; species Sphingomonas sp. Marseille-Q8236. The sequence goes on along the minus strand of NZ_CBCOPO010000001.1, from coordinate 2,434,298 downwards.
CCGCCTGTTTTTCGGGCGCTGCGACCTCGGGTACGACAACGTCGCCCGAACCGAAGGACAGCATCGACAGAAAGCCACCGACCCCGATCACGATCAGGGCCAGCATCACCCAGCCGAAACGCGACAGCGGCCCCCTGCCCCCGCCACGCCTCATCGTGCTAGGGTCGCCGGGCCGTCGGAGGATGCCTGCGCCGCCGGGGCGGGCGACGGGTGGGTTGCAACCGCGACCAACGCCATCAACACGCCGCCGCCCATCGCGATTGCCAGTCTCTTCACGCCCGCTCCTCAGGTCAGTGGATCGATCCCGAAGTAAACGCAGGCCATGGCCGCTTGTTTCCGTTGCGCAACGGATGACGCCGCGGGCGTCAGCGCAAGACCTCGCCAAAGGCTTTGATCGCCGCCGCTTCGTCGCCGTTCCACACTGCGCCCGAGACAGCGAGGAAATCCGCTCCCGCCTTGACCAACGGCGCCGCATTGGCGGGCGTGATCCCGCCGATCGCGACGCAGGGCAGTTCGAACAGCGCGGACCACCAGGACAGCACCACCGGTTCGGGGCGATGCTTCGTTTCCTTGGTCGTGGTCGGGTAAAAGGCCCCGAAGGCGACATAGTCCGCTCCGGCCTCGCCCGCCTCCATCGCCAGATGGCGGCTGTCATGGCAGGTCACGCCGATCTGGACCGAGGGGCCCAGCACATCGCGGGCTTCGCGCGCGTCGCCATCCTCCTGGCCAAGATGCACCCCGTCCGCACCCAGCCGCTTGGCGAGGCTGATGCTGTCATTGACGATGAACGCCACCTCGCGATCGGCACAAATGCGCTGAAGCGGTTCGGCCAGCTTGGCGGCGCTATGCTGATCCACATCCTTCACGCGGAACTGAAAGGCCGCGACCGGCCCGGCGTCGAGCGCGCGTGCGAGACGATCGGCGAAACCGCCGGTCACGTCGAGCGGCGAGATCAGGTAAAGCTGGCAAGGGGGCCGCCGCACATCGCGGGTGAAGGCCGCGGCAAAATTGGGATCGAGCGGGCCTAGGGGATCATCATCAAGCGTCATGGCGCTCTCCCTAGCGCCTGTCGCCCCCGCCGTCACCTGTGACGAGCGGAGGGAATGGGCGTCCCGGTTCCCCAACCGGAACGCCCAAACCTGCCAAGAACTTATTCTTCGTTCTTGTAGATCGCGACCAGCTTGTCGAGCATCGCCAACGCCTCGTCGCGCGGGCGCTGGAAGGTGTTGCGGCCGATGATCGAGCCGTTGCCGCCGCCATCGCGAATGTCTCGCGCATCCTGATAGACGGCGTCCGCGCCCTTCGCCGCACCGCCCGAGAAGACGACGATCCGACGGCCCGCAAAGCTCGACTCGACGACATGGCGCACGCGGTCGGCCTGGTTGGACCAATCGGTGCCTTCATAGGCGGACTTCGCCTCGGCCTGTTCGATATGGGCGGTGGGCAGCTTTACCTTGATGATATGCGCGCCGAGTTGCGCCGCCATGTGCGCGGCATAGGCCCCGACATCGAGCGCCAGTTCGCCGTCCTTGGTCAGCTTGCCGCCACGCGGATAGCTCCAGATGACGGTGGCCAGACCCGCCTCGCGCGCCTCGGCCGACAGGATCGCGATCTGGTCCATCGCGTCGAAAATGCCGTCCGAGCCCGGATAGATGGTGAAGCCGATCGCCGCGCAGCCCAGCCGCACCGCGTCCTGCACGCTGCCCGTCACGGCTTGCGTGATCGAAGTGCCCCAGCTGTTCGAGCTGTTGATCTTCAGGATGGTCGGGATCTGGCCCGCGAACGTGTCCGCCCCGGCCTCCAGCATCCCCAGCGGCGCGGCATAGGCCGACAGCCCGGCGTCGATCGCCAGTTGGAAATGGTAGTGCGGGTCATAGGCGGGCGGGTTGATCGCGAAGCTGCGCGCGGGGCCATGCTCGAAACCCTGGTCGACCGGCAGGATGATCAGCTTGCCGGTGCCCCCCAGCCGTCCCTGCATCAGGATGCGCGCCAGATTGGCCTTCACGGCCGCGGGCGTGGCTTCATATTTGTCGAGAATGGCCTTCACGGTCGGGGTCATCGATTCTCTCCAGATTGGGTTTGGGGAACGGGTCAGAGCATCAGCCAGCGGCGCAGGGCCTGATCGACCTGCTCCATCCGGGTGGGCGAGGCATGGCCGAGCAGTTTGACGATATGATTGCGCGGGATGGACAGGATCTTGTCGACCTGCACTTCGCACTCGACGGTCAGCCCGGTATGCTCGCGTGGGGAAAAGGCGACGCGGAACAGCGCCTCGCCCCCCACGACCGAGGTCATCGGACAGACGGTGATCGTGTTGTGGGTTTCGTTGTAAAGGTCGGACTGGACGACCAGAAACGGGCGATGATCGCCCCCTTCTCCCGTCGTCGCGAGCACGATGGCGGCGTGCGAAATCTTCATGCATCCGCCTCCTGTGCCAGCGCGTTCCAAAAGGCGAAATCCTCCGGCGTGTCGCGCTTCGACGCGCGGGTCGACTGGCGACGGGCCTCGCGGCGATACGCCTCGTCATGCAGGTCGACATAGCGCCGCACCGCTTCGCGCGCGATGTCGCTCTTGCTGCGGCCCTGCGTCCGCGCCACGGCCGCCAGCCGTTCTTCCAATTCGGTGTCGAGACGGACGCCGAGCATCGCCACTCCTTCGTTTAACACGTTCAACGTAGCAAGTCCGACAAGTCGGATCAAGCGCCCTTGACGGCACAAAGTGCACGGGATCATTCTGATGCAGGGCAGATTGGGGAGAAGATCGGGATGAACGGATTTCGCTGGGCGCTGGCCGCCATGCTGGCCGTGACGCCCGCCGCATCCCCGGTCGTCGCCAAATCCGCACCCCAGGTCGGCGAAATGGCACCCGATTTCGAGCTGACGCTGATCGACGGCAGCCATGTCCGGCTGGCGGATCTGCGCGGACAGGTGGTGGTGCTGAACTTCTGGGCGACATGGTGCGGACCGTGCCGGGCAGAACTGCCGCTGCTCGACCAATATTATCGCATCCAGGCGCCGCATGGCCTGAAGGTCTTTGCGATCGCCACCGAGGACTCGCTGCCGCTCTACAAGCTGAAGCCGTTGTTCGCCGCGATGACGATGCCATCGGCGCGACGGATCAAGGGGCCCTATGCCACGTTGGGCGCGGTGCCAACCAATTACATCATCGATCGCAGCGGGCGGGTCCGCTACGCCAAGGCCGCCGCGTTCGGACTGAGCGACCTTAACCAGTTGCTGGTGCCGCTTCTAAAGGAAACCCCGCCGCCAGCGGCGACGGGGTCGTAAAGACCAATCTTAGCACCACCCCGGCGAAGGCCGGGGTCTAGTTTCGGCGGACGATGTGGCGCGCGGTCCGCAAAGGACTTTGTCACAAACGCCTAGCAACTGGACCCCGGCCTTCGCCGGGGTGGACACATCCATTAATGAACGCGTCCCACTTACTCGCTTATGTCAAACGTCACGCGATCAGCGCGGCGACGCCCGGCAGGTCCTGGCCTTCCATCCATTCCAGGAACGCGCCGCCCGCGGTCGAGACGAAGCTGAACTGCGTCCCCACGCCCGCCTGGTTGAGCGCGGCGACGGTGTCGCCACCGCCCGCGACCGAAACGAGGCTGCCATCCTGGGTCAGCGCCGCCGCCGTCTTGGCGAGCGCGACGGTCGCCATGTCGAAGGGCGGCGTCTCGAACGCGCCGAGCGGGCCGTTCCAGACGAGCGTGCGGCAGTTCTTCAGCACATCGCCCAGCGCCTCGACCGCATTGGGGCCCAGGTCGAGGATCATCTCGTCGGCGGCGACCTCGTGCACGTTGACGGTGCGCGTCGCGGGGTTCGGCTTGAACTCCTTGGCGACCACCACGTCATAAGGCAGGTGGACGGTGCAGCCCGCCTTGTCGGCGGCGTCGAGGATCTCCTCGGCGGTGCCGGTCAGGTCATGCTCGCACAGCGACTTGCCCACATCGACCCCACGCGCGGCGAGGAAGGTGTTGGCCATGCCGCCGCCGATGATGAGGTGGTCGACCTTGCCGACCAGATGCTTGAGGACCGCGAGCTTGGTCGAGACCTTGGCTCCGCCGACCACCGCCGCGACCGGATGCTGCGGATTGCCCAGCGCCTTTTCCAGTGCGTCGAGTTCGGCCTCCATCGCGCGGCCCGCGAACGCCGGAAGCTGGCGCGCCAGTCCCTCGGTCGAGACATGCGCGCGGTGCGCCGCCGAGAAGGCGTCGTTGACGTAGAAGTCGCCCAGCCTGGCGATCTGCGCCGCCAGTTCGGGATCGTTCTTTTCCTCACCGGCATGGAAGCGCGTATTCTCAAGGATCGCGATATCGCCGGGGTTCAGCGTCGCGACCGCCGCTTCCGCCGCCTCACCCGCGACATCGTCGATGAAGCGGACCGGACGGCCCAGCACGTCGCTATAGGGCTGGGTCAGCATCGCCAGCGAATAGTCGGGGTTACGCTGCCCCTTGGGGCGGCCGAAATGGGCGAGGACCAGGACGATCGCGCCCTTGTCGGCCAGTTCGGTCACGGTCGCGATCGTCGCGCGCAGGCGGGTGTCGTCGGTCACGCGGCCATCGGCCATAGGCACGTTCAGATCCTCGCGGACCAGCACGCGCTTGCCCTGGACATCGCCCATATCGTCGAGCGTCTTGAAGGCCTTGGTCATGATTCCTCGATCCTGATGTTATCGCCGATGCGGATCGTGCCACCCTCGATCACGCGGGTGCATACGCCACCGCGCCAGTCGGGCCTGAGGGCCGCCTGCAATCCGTCGGCGATCGCGTCCATGCGGTGGCACGGATCGCATTCCATGGTGATTTCCAGAAGGACGGGCCCGATACGCAGCCGGGTACCCGGAATTTGGGGAAGGTCGAAATCCTCGACCAGCAGATTCGCACGGCGCGCCTGCCAGGGGATGTCGCGGTCGATCTCGGCAAGTGCGGCGTCCCAGTCGGCCCGCTCGATCAGCGTCACCTGACGCCGCCCGCGCCCGCCAGGCTTCACCCGGCCGCGACAGTCACCTTCGATGCCGCCCGCCAGGGTGACGATGGCGGCATCGATCACCTCCATCGGCCCCTTCGGCACGGCATGGCGGGCGATGCCGGTCAGACGCCCGGTCATCGCCCGCCCGTCGGTCATTAGAGGAACTTCGCCATCGCGGTCGCGGTATCGACCATGCGGTTCGAGAAGCCCCATTCATTGTCGTACCACGACACGACGCGCACCAGCTTGCCGTCGATCACCGCCGTCTCCAGGCTGTCGACGGTCGAGGACTGCGGCGAGTGCATCAGGTCGATCGACACCAGCGGCTCGTCCGAGAAGACCAGCACGCCCTTCAGCGGACCGTCTTCCGACGCCGCCTTCAGGATCGCGTTGACCTCTTCCTTGGTCGTGTCGCGCGCCGGGGTGAAGGTCAGGTCGACCAGGCTGACGTCGGGCACCGGCACGCGGATGGCCGAGCCGTCCAGCTTGCCCTTCAGTTCCGGCAGAACCTCGCCCACCGCGCGGGCAGCACCCGTGGTGGTCGGGATCATCGACATGGCGGCGGCGCGGGCGCGACGCAGATCGGGGTGGATCTGGTCGAGGATCTTCTGGTCGTTGGTATAGGCGTGGACCGTCGTCATCAGGCCACGCTCGATCCCGATCGCATCGTTCAGCACCTTGGCGACCGGCGCCAGGCAGTTGGTGGTGCACGAGGCGTTCGACACGATGGTGTGGTCGGCGGTCAGCTTGTCATGGTTGACGCCGTAGACGACGGTCAGGTCAACATTCTTGCCGGGGGCCGAGATCAGCACCTTCTTCGCGCCCGCCGCGATATGCTTCTCGCACGACGCCTTGTCGGTGAAGAAGCCGGTGCACTCCAGGACCAGGTCGACGCCCAGTTCCTTGTGCGGCAGGTTCGCGGGGTCGCGCTCGGCGGTGACGCGGATGCGCTTACCGTCGATCACGATGTCGTTGCCGTCGGCCGACACCTCGCCCGGATAGCGGCCATGGACGCTGTCGCGGCTGAACAGCCAGGCGTTGGACTTGGCGTCGGCGAGATCGTTGATCGCGACGAGTTCCAAGGCGTCGCTACCACGCTCCAGGATGGCGCGCGCGACCAGTCGACCGATGCGGCCGAAACCATTGATTGCAACCTTGACCGTCATGCCAGCAAGCTCCTGTCTCATACGGGCACTGCCTGGACGGCACCGCCCCCGGTTGGATGGTGAAAACGGGCACATCCCGCGATTCCATCGTTCACGCCACGCCTTTCGGAGCCGATGGGTTCGCTGTCAACCGCCCGGCGACCTCCGATCGTCCAATTGCGGGTTGCCGCGTCAAGCCATCCTGCTAAGCCGCTCTTATGCCCGAACCCATTGCCGACGATGTCCTCTCCTCCGTCGAGCGGATCGACCGCGCGATCGCCCGCATCGAACAGGCGATCCGTACGCGCGCGGCCAAGGAGGATGCCCTTGCCCGCCGCCACGCCGCGCTCAAGGCGCGCATGGCCGACGCCGTGTCCGCACTCGACGACGTGATCAGCCGGGGGAGCGCCGCCTGATGGCCGAAGTCACGATCATGATCGGCGACCGTCCCCACACCGTCTATTGCCAGGACGGCGGCGAGGCGCGTGTCCATATGCTGGGCCAGATGCTCGACCAGCGCTGGCCGGCGGCACTGCGCGCGTCGGGGGGCCATAATGGCGAGCGCGCGCTGCTGTTCGTCGCGTTGATGCTGGCCGACGCGCTGGAAGAGGCGGAGCGCCGCCCCCCCGCCGGCGCCGCCGTCAGCGAGGCCGCCCTCGCCCGCATTGCCGAACGGTTGGAAGGGCTGGCCGATGCGCTGGATCCCGAAGGACGCGGGGACGCCCTTGAGTAACGCGTCGCCAGCGACTACATGGGTCGGCGGCGGGCTCTGCCCGGTACGAGCCACGATAATCCCTGAGGCTATTCTTCATCCAAGGGGGCTGTCCCTGCCCGGATCCTGGTCCGACGTACATGGTCCCCACCTGACGTATTGGGCGTCAGTGGATATTACGGCAAACGGCCATGGCGGTCCCGCCACCCGCCCCTTTTCGACATGACCGACAAACGCGCCCTCCGCGCCCGGATGCGGGCGATACGCGATGCGCACGGCCCCGGCCTGCTGCCGGTGGCGCGGCCCTTTCTGGACCGCCTTCTCCCCCATCAGATCGTCGCGGCCTATCGCCCCCTGGGGGCGGAGGCGGACCCGGCGCTGTGGGTCGAGGCGGCGCTGCATGCCGGAGCGACGATCGCCCTTCCTCATGTGACCGACCGGGACAGCCCGATCCGCTTCCTGCGATGGGCGGACGGGGAGCATTTGAGCGTCGGCGCCTTCGGCCTTCACCAGCCCTCCCCCGATGCCCCGGAATGCGCCCCCGACATCATCCTGACGCCGCTGGTCGGCTTCGATCGGCGTGGCAACCGACTGGGCCAAGGTGCCGGCCATTATGATCGCGCCTTCGCCGCCCATCCGGGTGCCTGGAGGGTCGGCATCGCCTGGAGCGTGCAGGAGGCCGAAGCGCTGACGCCGGATCCCTGGGACGTGCCGCTGCACGCTATCGCGACAGAGTCGGAATGGATCGTCCCATGACCCCCAGTTGGCGCAAACCCGCCGGAATGCTGTTGATCGTTGCAATCATCATCGTCTGGGCGATGCTGGTCGCCAGCCTGTCGGCGGTGGTCGGTCAGTGGCATTGGGTGCTGCAACTGGCCTTTTATATCGTCGCCGGGATCGTCTGGATCACGCCGATGAAGCCGCTGCTGCGTTGGATGGAGGGGGGCCGGGGTTAGGGTTTCCCTTGGCCTTCGACTGCGCTCGGGCTGAACGGCTGTTTTGGCATGGCTGGTCCCAGACTCCGCTCAGCCTGAGTGAAGTCGAAGGCCACGAGCCATCACCAAATATGCAGCCATCACCAAATATGCAGGCTGATAACGAAAACGCCATCCCGAAGGATGGCGCGAGTGACGGGGCTCGAACCCGCGACCTCCGGCGTGACAGGCCGGCGCTCTAACCAACTGAGCTACACCCGCTTGAAAGCCATATGACGCTAAACAGATTAGCATCGGCCCTTTCGGGGATTTCGACATTTTCAGCCATTCCGGTGAGGGAATGGCGCGAGTGACGGGGCTCGAACCCGCGACCTCCGGCGTGACAGGCCGGCGCTCTAACCAACTGAGCTACACCCGCTGAAAGCGTCGAGGCGCGCCAACTAGGCGAGCCTCCCGAACCTGTCAACGCCTCATTTTCAACTTTCTTGCGGAACGTCTTCCGGGTCGCTGTCGCGGTCGAGATAGGTCAGCGTGCCGTGCTCGAACAGGAAGCCCGCAATATCGGGCTTGCCCGCCGCCTTGAGCACGGTCTGCAGGATGATCAGCAGCGGCACGGCCAGCAATGCCCCTGCCGTTCCCCACACCCATCCCCAGAAGCTGAGGGAGACCAAGATCAGGATCGGGCTGATGGTCAGGCGATGCCCGACGACCAGCGGGGTAATCAGATTCGCCTCGACCAGATGCATGCCATACATGATCGCGGGCGGCGCCAGCGCGACCCAGATGTCGCTGAACGTCATCAGCCCCCCGACCGCCAGCAGCAGCGCACCGATCACCGGCCCGAAATAGGGGATGTAGTTGAGCAGCGCGACGATACCGCCCCACATCAGCGGATAGGGCATGCCGAACAGCGACAAGGCGCCCGCCACCGCGCCGCCCAGCGCGAGGTTGATGATGGTGATGGTGCCCAGATAGGCCGACACATCGTCCACCACGTCCTGGATCACCCGCGCGGTCGCCATCGCGCCGTCGAAGCTGGTCCGCCCGCGAATCGTCTCGCGCCGCATCCGCGTCCAGCCCGACAGGACGAAGAAGACGACGAGGACGCCGAACAGGAACTGGACGATCAGCGTCGGGGCCGAGGTCGCGGCAAGCTCCAGGATCGAACTGGGCGGCGACACCGCGCTGGTCTGGGGCTGGCGGATCGGGGTCGAGGCGACCTGCCGCAGCGCCTTGTTCACATAGCGCTCGAGATTGGAATAGAGGTCGAGCAGCGGCGCCAGATTGTCCTGGATGCGCCCGATCCGGCTGGGCAGCAGGCGGAAGAAGTCGGTCGCGGGCACGATGATCGCCGCCAGCGCGATATTGGCGACGATCAGGAACAGCAGGACGCACATCAGCGCGGCCAGTGGCGACGGCACCCGCCGTCGCTCCAGCCATTCGAGAATGGGAACAAGCGCGATCGCGATGACCAGTGCGGTGGTCAGCGGCAGGAAGAATTCCGCCCCCTCCTTCAACGCAAAGGGCAGCGCCAGCGTGAACCCAGCCCCCGCCGTCAGGGTCAGCCCGGCGAGCAGACGATCACGACGCATCGCGATCCGCATCGCCTCGCGCGAGCCCATGCCTGCGGGGGTTCCCAGGATCGAATCGCCGGCGATCGGCCCCTTGGCGGTCGCGTCATCGTGAACGTCACTCATGACGTCACGTTAGCGGCTTTCCCCTCTTAGAAAAGCCGCTAACGCCCAAGCGAGATGACGTTTGTGTCATGTGGCGCACCATGGCCGATGCGCAGGGGCTTACCAGGCGCGGGGGATCCCGCCGGTCCGCTCCGCCACCGCATTTTCGATGGACTGAAGCTGTGTGCGGGTCAGCACCCCCGCCTCCATCAAATGACGCATCAGTTCCTCGGTCAACGCCGCCAGAAAGTGCAGCTCCGCGCGCTCCGACGCCCCATCTTCGTTCAATGCGTCCATCACCAACTCCCGGATCCGATCGTCGGGGACTGTGTAACCGCGCGCCCGCGACCGTCAAAGTATCTTTTCGGCAAGAGGCATGAGCGGTTGACGTTTACGTCAAGGATAACCATCACCGCCGGATGGATCATCGAACGCCCCCCTCCCCCGAAAGGCTCGCCCAGGGCCTGGTCGCGCTTCTGGATGTCGAGGAGATCGATACCGACCTGTACCGCGGCGCTCGCCGCCCCGGTGGCGAAGGGCGGGTGTTCGGGGGGCAGGTGATCGCGCAGGCGCTTCAGGCGGCGCAGCGTTCGACGGATGCCCCGCGCACCGCCCATTCGCTCCATGCCTATTTCATGCGGCCGGGCGACGAGCGCTATCCGATCATCTACCGCGTGGAGCGCGATTTCGAGGGGCGCAGCTTTGCGACGCGGCGCGTGATCGCGATGCAGAAGGGCAAGCCGATCCTCAATATGGCCTGCTCCTTCCAGACGCCGGAGGACGGGCTGCATCATCAGGACGCGATGCCCGATGTGCCCGCGCCCGACACCTTGACGCCCGAAGCGGCGTTGCTCGATGAACTCGGGGACCAGATACCCGCCCCGCTTCATGCCTTTCTGTCCCGTCCTCGCCCGATCGAGCTCCGCCCCGTCGACCCGCGCCAATTGCTCCAGCCCGAGCCGCGCGCGCCCCGTCAGTCGATCTGGTTCCGGGTGGTCGCCCCGGTCGGCGACGATCCGACGCTGCACCGGGCGATCCTGGCCTATGCCAGCGACTTCGCGCTGCTGGGCACCTCGACCCTGCCGCACGGCGTCCACTGGCTGATCGATGACATGCAGACGGCCAGCCTCGATCACGCGCTGTGGCTGCACGAACCGTTCCGTGCGGACGAATGGCTGCTCTACACGACCGACAGCCCTTGGGCGGGGCATGCGCGTGGGTTCAACCGCGGACGCATCTTTGCGGCCGACGGCCGATTGGTCGCCAGCGTCGCGCAGGAAGGATTGATCCGCCTCCGCTCGCCCAAGACCGGCGATTAACCGCGCTGCATCTTACGCGCCGTCCGGGCGGCGCCGCTCATCCCCTCCTCCGGGGCAAAGGAAGAAATGGGGTTTGTCGACCTTCGTAACAACGGTGACGCGATCCAAGGCGCAATCGACTCCAGTCCGGCCATACCCCGAATTGGATTGCGCAGGGGCAATGGGCCGCACCGGTTCCGAATGTCGCAAAAGGGCGATGACCGGGGGCGCTTTTCGCTTTAAGCTCTGCCGGTCCCTCGCCGATGGAGCATGCGACGGACGGGTATCGAGAGGGTGGCGGGAATGACGGCGACGTCCGTCGACGAAGGGCAGAGCACCGAGCGCTATAAGCAAAAGCGGGACGCCATTCTGGCGGCGGCGGCGCAGGCGATCAACGAGCAGTCGGCCAAGGGCATGACCTTTGCCGATGTCGCGCAGCGTGTGGGGCTGAACACCACCAGCGTCACCTATTATTTCCGCCGCAAGGACGAGCTGGCGGCGGCGGCGTTCGAACATACGCTGGACCGACTGCTCGACATGCTGGGGCAAGCCGCCAAGGCCCCGACGCCGCAGGCCCGCGTCGCACGCTATCTGGCGATCAACATGGAACGGCTCGCCCGGATCGAACGCGGCGAGGAAGCGCCCTTTGCCGTGCTGTCCGACCTGCGCGCCATGGAAGAGCCGATCCGCGGCCGGTTGATGGCGGGCTGGCAAAAGGTGTTCCGCGCGACCCGGAGCCTATGGGGCCCCGCGGCCAGCCGCGCGCAGACCGACCTGTACGGCGCGCGCGCCCATGTCCTGTTGGAAAACACCTTCTGGCTGCCGATCTGGCTGGTCCGGTACGAACTGGACCAGTTCCCGCGTGTCGAGGAACGGCTGCTCGACGTGTTGACCCATGGCATCGCGGCCCAGGGATCGACCTGGTCTCCCGCCATGCTCGACCTGGACGAGCGGATGGCCCAGCGGACCGAGCCGGGGCGCGAGGCGTTTCTGCTGGCGGCGACCCGGCTGATCAACCAGCTCGGCTATCGCGGGGCGAGCGTGCAGCGGATCGCCAGCGAGCTGAACGTCACCAAGGGCAGCTTCTACCACCATCTCGACGCGAAGGACGATCTGGTCGCGGCCTGTTACCGCCGCAGCTTCGACACGATCACCGCCGCGCAGCAGCTTGCCGATGCGGCGGGGGGCAGTCACTGGCACCGGCTGTCCAGCGCCATCGCGACGCTGCTCGACGTGCAGTTCGCCGAGCGGGGGCCGCTGCTGCGCACCACCGCGCTCGCCAGCCTGCCGGGCGATGTACGCGCCGCGATGGTCGAACGCTCCAACCGGATCGCCCGGCGCTATGCGGGCACGATCATGGACGGCGTGGCGGAAGGATCGATGCGCGCGGTCGATGCGCTGATCGCGGCGCAGGCATTGATGGCGATCCAGAACGCGGCGTTCGACATGCGCAAATGGGCGGGCACGATGGAGCGGCCCCATGCCATCGCGCTGTACGCCTCGACCATCCTCTATGGCATGTTCGACGACCGCTTCCTGACCTGACCGGGTGTGAAACCCGCACAATTTGCGACAATTGGACCGCACCGCCGACATGATCGGGCGACAGCGATCCGCGAAAAGGGGCATCGACCGGAAGGGCGTTTCCCCTTCCCTTCGCAAAGGACATGCCACCATGCGAAAGACCCTGATCGGCCTTTCCCTCGCCACGTTGCTGACCGCCACAGCCGCACAGGCGCAGACGGATGCGCCCCCACCTCCGCCGCGCGGCCATATGGGCGGCGGCATGATGGGACTGCGCCCCGATGCATCGGGCAACATCACCCGCGCCGCCGCCATCGCCGCCGCCGACCAGCGCTTTGCCGCGATGGATGCCAATCACGACGGCACCGTCACTCCGGACGAGATGCGGGCCTATCGCGATCAGCGTCGCGCCGAGTGGCAGCAGCGCCGCCCCGATGGCGACCGCCCCGACCGGGCGGGCCGTCCCGAGCGCCCCGCGCCCCAGCCCATCACGGCCGAGGCCTTCCGCGCCCGCGCCGTCGCAATGTTCGACCGTCTCGACACCAATCATGACGGCCGTATCGACGCGGCCGAACGCGCCGCCGCTCCCAGGTTCGGAGGCCGCCGCCATCACGGCGACATGGCCCCCGGCGCTCAGCCGGCCCCGCAGGACGACTGAGCCGACAGGCGGGGCGACCGGCCCTCCCACCGGCCGCCCCGCTTGCGAGGCTCGCCTGCCATGCTAGACCCTTCCCCCATGTCCGACACGCCGCACCTGCTGCTCGTCGATGACGAGCGTTCGATCCGCGAACCGCTCGCCGTCTATTTGACCAAACAGGGGTTCCGCGTGACCCAGGCGGGCGATGCCGCCTCGGCCCGTACCCGGCTGGCCGCCTATGCGATCGACCTCGTCATCCTCGACATCATGATGCCGGGAGAGGACGGCCTGTCGCTGTGCCGCCATATCGCGGCGACCAGCGAAGTGCCCGTCATCCTCCTGACCGCGCGGGCCGAGGAGACCGATCGCATCGTCGGGCTGGAAATGGGCGCGGACGATTATGTTGTGAAGCCCTTTTCGCCGCGCGAACTGGCGACCCGGGCCAAGGTCGTGCTGCGTCGAACCCAGGCCGGCGGCGCGCGGCTCCATGCGCCGGATAGCGGCTCCTATGCCTTTGCGGGCTGGGTGCTGAAATCGGGCGAGCGGTCGCTGGTCGATCGGGAAGGCGTGTCGGTGATGCTGTCGACCGGGGAATATAACCTCCTCCTCGCGCTGGTCAGCCGCCCGCGCCAGGTGCTGACCCGCGACCAGTTGCTCGACCTGACCCAGGGGCGCGAGGCCGCCGCCTTCGACCGCGCGATCGACAATCAGGTCAGCCGTCTGCGCCGCAAGATCGAGGCGGACCCCAAATCGCCCGAGATCATCAAGACGGTCTGGGGCGGCGGCTATACGCTCGCCGCGGAGGTCACCCGCCTGTGAGGCCGAGCAAGTCCATGAGCCCGACCCCGTGACGCTGCGTTTCTGGCCGCGTCGGCTGGCCGCGCAGATGGCACTGCTGCTCGCCATAGCCTTGTTTGTGGCGCAGGCGATCAGCTTCACGCTGCTGCTGCGCGAGCGGCGCAGCCTGTTGCTCGAACAGACATCCGGGCCCGCCATCGCCCGGCTGAACGACGCGATCGAGCGGGCGGCGAGCGGCAAGGCCTTGTCCCCCGATCGTGGCCGCGTGCGGGCGTCGCTGAACAATCCGATCCACCCCCGGTTGCCGCGCGTGCCCGAGGTGGAGACGCTGATCCGCGAGGGGCTGTCCGAATCCGGGCATCCGGTCGTCCGTGTCGTCACCGGCGTCCGCCCCTTCAAGCCGGAGGATTTCGACTGGCCGCGCCGCAAGTTCGACCGGCGGCGTATACCGGCCGAGGAGCTGTTGATCGCCGTCCAGCGAAAGGACGGTAGCTGGCTGGTGACGCGATCCTTCTGGCCGCGCGACGGCCTCTACCTGGTCTGGCGACTGATCGCGCAGACGCTGATCCTCTACGGCGTCATCCTATTGCCGGTGTTGTGGATCGGACGGCGCATCTCCCGCCCGTTGCGCGACCTGACCCGTGCGGCGGAGCGATTCGACCCGCGCGAACCGGGCGCACCCATCCCCGAACAGGGGCCGCTCGACGTGTCGGGCCTGATCGCCGCGTTCAACGCGCTGCGCCTGCGGATCGGCGCGATGCTGGAGGAAAAGGACCGGATGCTAGGCGCGATCGGCCATGACCTGCGCACGCCGCTCGCCGCGCTGCGCGTCCGCATCGAATCGGTCGAGGACGAGCAGGACCGGCTGCGCATGGCGGACACCATCGCCGAGATGAACAAGACGCTGGAGGACATCCTGTCGCTCGCGCGCGTCGGGCGGCCCAGCGAGGCGGAGACCGATGTCGACCTGAACGCGCTGGTCGATGCGGTGGTCGCGGACTTTCACGATCTGGGACAGGATGTGACTTTCGAGGAGGGCGGGCGTCTGCGGCTGAAGCTGCGTCCTTCGTTGATGCGGCGGGCGGTGCGCAACCTGATCGAGAATGCCGTCAAATATGGCCATGCCGCCGATGTCCGCATCGATGCCCAGGCCGATCACGTCGCGATCATCGTCGCCGATCAGGGCCCCGGCATCGCGCCCGATCAGTGGGAGACGGTATTCGATCCCTTCATCCGCCTGGAAAACTCGCGCAATCGCGATACAGGCGGGATCGGGCTGGGTCTGGCGCTCGCCCGTTCGATCGTGCGCGAGGCGGGAGGCGACGTTCGCCTCGCCAACCGGGCCGAGGGTGGTCTGGCTGCGACGATCACCCTCCCCCGTTGATCAGGCGTCTCGCGCCACCCGCAGCATGGCAAGCGCCGCCAGCCCCATCACCGCCGCCGCAATCGCCATCGCCCAAACCAGATTGTCGGGGAAGAAATGGCCGACGACCGCACCCATGATCGATGACACGATCAGTTGCGGCAGGACGATAAAGATATTGAACAACCCCATGTAAATGCCAAGCTTTTCGGCCGGCAGCGCCGCCGACAGCATGGCATAGGGCATGGTCAGGATCGAGGCCCAGGCAATACCGACCAGCACCATCGAACCGATCAGCAGCCAAGCATCGTCGATGAACAGGAACGAGGCGAACCCCGCCGCGCCGCATAGCAGCCCCAGAACATGGGTATTGCGCCGCCCGACAGCCCGAGCCAGCGGCGGCAAGGCGAAGGCCCAGAGCGTCGCGACACCGCTATAGACCGCGAAGAGCACGCCCACCCAGTTCGCACCCTCGTTGAACGCCGCGCTGCTCGGGTCGCTGGTATGGAACACCCGCGCCGCGACGATCGGCGTGGTGTAGATCCACATGATGAACAGCGCCGACCAGGTGAAGAACTGGACCAGCGCCAGCCGCTTCATCGTCGCGGGCATGGCGGCGAGATCGGCGAGGATCTGGCTGAGCGCATTGCCGCCCCGCCCACCCCGGACGAACGCCGCGCTGACGATTTGCGCCAGCCCGAATGCGATCAGACCGCCGCCGAGCAGATAGACCGGCTTGTCCAGCCCGAACGCGCTTACTGCCACGCTGATCGCCACGCCCGCGAGGATCCATAAAGGCGCAGCACCGATCCGGTCCGAGGGGACGGCATCGCTCCGCGTCGCCTGCCCTTCGTCGCGATCGGCAAAGGCGGCGATCTGCTCGGGCGAATATTCGCGCGTGGTCAGCACCGTCCACAGCACCGCTAGGAACAGCGCCGCCGCGCCGATATAGAAACCATAGCGAACAGAAGGCGGCACCTCCCCCGGTGCCGCGACATTGGCGACATGGAAGACATCGGTCAGCACCATCGGCGCCAGCGACCCCAGCACCGCGCCTGCGCCGATGAACCCGGTCTGGAAGGCATAGCCCGCCGTCCGCTGGCGGCTGGGTAGCATATCGCCGACAAAGGCGCGGAACGGCTCCATCGAGACGTTGAGCGAAGCGTCGAGCAGCCATAGCAGCATCGCCGCCGCGACCAGCCCGCCCGCATTGGGCATGCCCAGCAGCGCCAGCGTCGCCAGCACCGCGCCCGCCAGAAAATAGGGCCGCCGCCGCCCGAAACGTCCCCAAGTCCGGTCGCTATAATGGCCGATCACCGGCTGGACGAGCAGCCCGGTCAGCGGCGCGGCGATCCACAGGAACGCCAGGTCCTTCTCCGCCGTCCCCAGCGACTGGAAGATGCGGCTGACATTGGCGTTCTGCAGCGCGAAGCCGATCTGTATCCCGAAAAAGCCGAAGGAGGTGTTCCACAGCCCCCGAAAGCCCTGACGCGGCTTTTCCATAACCCCTCCTCGTCGTTCTGATTATTATTGTCGTCGTTACGGCCGCACGCTCGATCCGCGTACGACCAGCGTGGCGGGCAACAGCATCGCGGTGCGCGGTTTGCCCGCAATTTCCGCGAGTAGCGCGCGGACCAGCAACCGCCCGGCGGCCGCGGCGTCCTGCACCACCGTGGTCAGCGGCGGATGCGCGAAGCTGGCCGCCGGAATATCGTCGAAGCCCACCACCGAGACATCGCCCGGCACGCGCAATCCCGCCTCCGCCAGCACCCGCATCGCCGCCAGCGCGATCAGGTCGCTGGCCGCCATGATCCCGTCGAACGCGTGGCCCCGCGCCAGCAATTGCCGCGCGGCCCGCTCGCCCTCTTCCTCGCTGGAGATCGCGCCGACCTGCAAACCGGGATCGCAGACCAGATCGGCCTCGGCCAGCGCATCGCGATAGCCGCGATAGCGGTCGTGAAATTCGGGGTAGTGATCGGTCGCATCGCCCAGAAACGCGATCCGCCTGCGCCCCTGCGCCACCAGATGCCGCGTCGCCGCCAGCGCGCCCGCATGATTGTCGCAGCCGATGGTCAGCCCCGGCTGCCCCGGTGCGACCGAGCCCCAACGCACGAAATGGGTGCCCCGCGCGACCAATTGTTCGAGCTGCTCTCGATAATCGGCATAGTCGCCATAGCCGAGCAGGATCAGCCCGTCGGCGCGGTGGCTGTCCTCATATTCGGCCTGCCAGTCGCTCTCGCCATTCTGGAACGAGACGAGCAGGTCGTAACCGACCTCGGCGCAGCTCTCCATGATCGAGCCCAACATGCCAAGAAAGAAGGGATTGATCAGCGTCTGCCCCGGCGAAGGATCGCGGAACAGCAGCAGCGCCAGCGTGCGCGTCTGCCCGCTGCGCAGATTGGAGGCGGCACGATCGACCGTATAGTTCAGCGTCTTGGCGATCGCCTCGATCCGGGCACGCGTGGCGGCGCTGACCGAGGGGCTGCCGCGCAGCGCACGGCTGACCGTCGGCTGCGACACGCCCGCCAGTTGCGCGATATCGAACGATGTGGGCTTTCGCTGGCCGACCAAGATCAGGGCATCCTCCTCGCCCCCGCATACCGGCTTTGTCCATCCGGGTTAAGCGCGAGCCCTGTCGTAATAATGCAACAGGCCGATATGGCCGCATTGAATACGTATGCGGCTTTGTTGGCTTTCTCCGTCATCGATTTCACAGGGGGGCAACAACCATACCCGTTCGTCGAACAGAGACGGGGTTTCCTGGAGGGGATTTCATGACGGTTCGCCTTGTGGCGCCGGCCGATGCCGCGCGCTCGTTCCTGAAGCTCGGCGTCAGCACGCTGGCCATGGTCATCGCCGCACCCGCATTCGCGCAGGCCTCGACCACGCTGCCCGACCCGGCCGCCAGCACCACCGCCGCCAATCCCAATGACGGGGCCGCCGCCGATCCGCAGGCGCAGGATGGCGCGGGCTCGGGCGACATCGTCGTCACCGGCTTTCGCGCCGCGCTGGAAAACGCCGTCGCCGAGAAGAAGAACCGCGACCTCGTCGTCGAGTCCGTCTCGGCGGAGGATATCGGCAAGCTGCCCGACGCCTCGATCGCGGAATCCATCGCCCGCTTGCCCGGTGTGACGTCGCAGCGGGTCAATGGCCGCTCCAACGCCATTTCGATCCGCGGCTTCGCGCCCGATTTCTCGACCACCCTGCTCAACGGCCGCGAGCAGACCTCCACCGGCGACAATCGCGCGGTCGAATATGACCAGTACCCCGCCGAAGTCGTCAACCAGGTGCTGATCTACAAGACCGCCAATGCCGGGCTGATCGGCCAGGGCCTGTCGGGCACGGTCGACCTGCGGACCATCCGCCCGCTCGACTATGGCAAGCGCGTCTTCTCGGTCGGCGCGCGCGGCACCTATGCCGATATCGGCAAGCTGAACGCCGGATCGAAGGACTTCGGCTATCGCGCCTCGGCCACCTATGTCGACCAGTTCGCCGACGACACGATCGGCGTGGCGCTGTCCGCCAGCTATCTGAACGAGCCGTACCAGATTCAGGAAGGCAATGCCTGGGGCTATGCGCCGGTCACGGTGAACGGCGCCTCGGCCAATGTCATCGGCGGCTCCAAATCCTATGTCACCTCGACCACGCTGAAGCGCCTGGGCCTTTCGGGCACGCTCCAGTGGAAAATGAGCGACACCTTCACCAGCACGCTCGACGGTTTCTATTCCGACTTCAACGACGATCAGATCAAGCGCGGCATCGAGCTGCCGCTGGCCTGGGGCAGCGGCACGACGCTGACCAATCCGACCGTCAGCAACGGCCTCGTCACCTCAGGCACGTTCAACAATGTCGAGGGCGTGGTCCGCAACGACTCGTTCCAGCGTACCGCCAAGCTCTATTCGTTCGGCTATAACGGCAAGTATAAGGGCGATGACGGCTGGAGCGCGTTCATCGACCTCAGCTATTCGCGCACCGATCGCGACGAGGTGACGCTGGAAACCTATAGCGGCACCGGATACGGCCAGGGCAGTGGCGCGACCGATACGATCGGTTTCACCACCGGACGCAACGGCACGGTCTTCAAGCCGACGCTGAACTATTCCGACCCCAATCTGATCCAGCTGACCGATCCGCTGGGTTGGGGCGGCACGACGCGGCAGGCGGGCTATTTCAACGACCGCAAGATCACCGATGAGATCAAGCAATACCGGGTCGAGATCGAACGCGAGGTCGAAACGCCGATCATCCACGCCATCCGCTTCGGCCTGAACTATACCGACCACAGCAAATCGCTGGCGCCCAACGAATCCTTCGTCACGCTGCCGAACGGGGCGACCATCGCGCCGCTGCCCCAGCAATATCGCCAGACGCCGACCGACCTGACCTATCTGGGTCTGGGACCGATGCTCAGCTATGATCCGCGTGCGCTGCTGGCGGGCGGGGTCTACACGCTGACGCCCAATACCAGCGCGGACGTCCCCGCCAAGGCGTACACCACGACCGAACATCTGATGACCGCCTATCTCCAGACCGATCTGCGCGCGCAGATCGGCGCAGCGGAGCTGACCGGCAATATCGGCGTGCAGGCGGTCGGGACCGAGCAGAAGTCGCGCGGCCTGATCTATAACGGATCGGGCTATACCAACATCGTCCAGGGCGACGATTATTGGGACATCCTGCCCAGCGCGAACCTGTCGCTCCGTTTGCCCAGCGACTGGGTGTTCCGCGTTGCCGCCGCGCGCCAGATGATGCGGCCGCGCTTCGACGACATGCGCGTCGCCCTGTCCTATGGCTTCGACGCGGCGCAGGGAATCATCTCGGGCAATGGCGGCAATCCCTATCTCCGCCCGATCCGTTCCAACTCGTTCGACGTCACGGTCGAGAAGTATTTCGGCACGCGCGGCTATCTGGCGGCACAGGGATTCTACAAGGATCTCAAGAGCTTCGTTTACAATCTTGAGCAGCCTTACAACTATGCCGGCCTCCCCCTGCCCGCCGCCGTGCCCGTCGGCACGCCGACCCAGGGGCGTATCACTCAGCCGATCAACGGCACGGGCGGCACCATCTATGGCGTAGAACTGGCGGGCACCTTGCCGCTCGGCCAGGTGGCCAGCTTCCTCGATGGCTTCGGCCTGACGGGCGGCGGCTCCTATACCAAGACGGAGATCGTACCGACCCCAGGCGGCGAGCCCGAGGACATTCCCGGCTATTCGCGCTGGGTAGCGAACGGCACCGCCTTTTTCGAGAAATGGGGCCTGAATATCCGTGGGTCGGTCCGCTACCGCTCAACCTTCGTGGGTGAACTGTCGGGCTTCGGCGCCAACCGCGTCCGCCGCCGCGCCATCGACGAGACGATCGTCGACGGGCAGATCGGCTATGACTTCCAGGATGGCACCTTCAAGGGCCTGTCGCTGTTCGTCCAGGGCCAGAACCTGACCGACACGCCGTTCGTCACCACCAATGGCGGACAGCGCGATCAGGTGATCGACTATCAGAGCTATGGCCGCCGGTTCCTGGCCGGGTTTACCTATCGCTTCTGATGCCCCGAGCCCCGCGCCGGCACTGCCCGGCGCGGGACGCCCGAATGTGAGACGCCCCATGGACGCCGCCTCTTCCGCAGACCGTATCGCCCGCCGGGTCGTGATCGTCGGCGGCGGCACCGCCGGATGGATGGCTGCGGCGGCGCTGGCGCGGTTCGTGCCCGCCTCCACGCGTATCACCCTGATCGAATCCGAGGCGATCGGCACGGTCGGCGTGGGCGAGGCGACGATCCCCGGCATCCGCCTATTCAACCAGATGCTGGGTCTGAACGAAGCCGCCTTCCTTCGCGAGACGAACGGCAGCTTCAAGCTGGGCATAAGGTTCGAAGGCTGGTCGGGCGAGGGCAGCGGCTATCTCCATGCCTTTGGCAGCATCGGGCGCGGGCTGGGGCTGGTGCCTTTCCATCATTACTGGCTGCGGGGCGGCGGGGCGGCGAACCCCGCCTCGCTCTGGGGTCACATGCCGAGCGCGCAAGCCGCAATGGCGGGCCGCTTCGCCCCCGATCCCGGCCGCCCCGAACTGCCGAGCGGCCTGGCCTGGGCCTATCATTTCGACGCCAGCCTCTATGCCGCGCTGCTCCGCCGTCATGCGGAGGCGGCGGGGGTGGTGCGGATCGAAGGCAGGATCGGGTCGGTCGCACGCGATACGGGCGGACGGATCGACCATGTCGTTCTGGAGGGCGGCCACCGCGAGGCGGGCGACCTGTTCATCGACTGCACCGGCTTTCGCGCGCTACTGATCGGCGAGACGCTGGCCGAGCCGTTCGAGGACTGGTCCGAGCTGCTGCCGTGCGACCGCGCGCTGGCGGTGGCGGGCGAGCGGAGCAGTCCCCTGCCCCCTTATACCCGCGCCATCGCGCATGGCGCGGGGTGGCGCTGGCGCATTCCGCTTCAGCATCGGACCGGCAATGGACTGGTCTATGACAGCCGCCATCTGTCGGACGACGAGGCGGCCGACCGGCTGCTCTCGGCGCTCCATGGCGAGGCGGTGGGGGAGCCGCGCCTGCTGGCCTTCACGACCGGACGGCGGCGGCGCGCCTGGGTGGGCAATTGCGTCGCGCTCGGACTGGCGGCGGGGTTTCTGGAGCCGCTGGAATCGACCAGCATCCACCTGATTCAATCGGGCATCGCCCGGCTATTGGAATTCTGGCCGGGGGCGACGCTCCAGCCTATCGAGATCGACGCCTATAATCGTCTGACCGAGGCCGAATGGCTGGGGATCCGCGACATGCTGATCCTCCATTACCATGCCAATGCCCGCTCCGAGCCCTTCTGGACCGAGCGGCGGGCGGTGCCCCTTCCGGACGGCCTGGCCGCGCGGATCGCCTTATTCCGAACCAGTGGCCGCGTGCTTCGCGATGCCGAAGAGCTGTTTGCCGAACCCGCCTGGGTCCAGGTGCTGGTCGGTCAGGGCATTTTGCCCTCCGGCCATCACGCGCTGGCCGATGCGCTGTCCACAGATGAGCTGGACGACTTCCTGACCCTCACCCGGCGTCACGCCGCGCAGGTGGCTGCTCGGCTGCCCGCGCACGACGCCTTGTTCGCCGCCCATTGCGCCGCCCCCGTCCAAAAGGTCTGCCCATGAAAAAGCTCCTGCTCGCCTTGCTTGCCACCGCCACGCCCTTGGCGGCGCAGGATTATCGCCAGCGTCTGCCACAGGACGAAGTGATCTATTTCGTCCTGCCGGACCGGTTCGAGAATGGCGATCCGTCGAACGATCGCGGCGGCCTGAAAGGCGGGCCGCTGACCACCGGTTTCGATCCGACGCATAAGGGCTTCTACCATGGCGGCGACCTGAAAGGGCTGACCCGGCGGCTCGACTATATTCAGGGGCTGGGCGCGACCGCGATCTGGCTCGGGCCGATCTTCAAGAACAAGGCCGTGCAGGGCGCAAAGGGGCGGGAAAGCGCCGGCTATCACGGCTACTGGATCACCGACTTCACCACGGTCGATCCGCACCTGGGAAGCGAAGCCGATCTGCACGCCTTTGTCGATGCCGCGCATGCGCGGGGGATGAAGGTCTATATGGATATCATCGTCAACCACACGGCCGACGTGATCCAGTATCGCGAATGCGCGGAAGGCTCGCCCTGTCCGTATCGCGACCGTGCGACCTGGCCCTATCAGCGACGCGGCGGCGTGAAGGGAGCGGCGATCAATTCCGGCTTCGTCGGTGACGATGTGCAGTCGGCGGCGAACTTTACGAAGCTGACCGACCCGACCTATGCCTATACCCCGTATGTCCCGGCGGGCGAGAAGAATGCCAAGACGCCCGCCTGGCTGAACGATCCGATCTATTACCACAATCGTGGCAACACGACCTTCGAGGACGAAAGCGCCACGACCGGCGATTTCTCGGGCCTGGACGATCTCTACACCGAGAATCCGCGCGTGATCGCGGGGATGATCGACATTTACGGCAGCTGGATCGACCGGTTCGGCATCGACGGCTACCGCATCGACACCGCCAAGCATGTGAACCCCGAATTCTGGCGCAGCTTCGTCCCCGCCATGCTGGATCGCGCCAAGGCCAAAGGGATTCCGAACTTCCACATCTTCGGCGAGGTGACGGCGGGCATGGAGCCCGGCTATCTCGCGCGCTGGACCAAGATCGCCGATTATCCGGCGGTCCTCGACTTCGCCTTCATGAATGCGGTGATCCAGACGGTCGCGGAGAACAAGCCGACCCGCACGCTCGCCAGCCTGTTCGAAGGCGACGTCCTCTATGCCAAGGGCGAGGCGACGGCAGACATATTGCCGACCTTCCTCGGCAATCACGATCATGGCCGCTTCGCGCGCGACGTGCGGGTCGCCAACCCCAATGCCTCGGAGGAGGAAATCCTGAAGCGCGTCGAACTGGGCCATGCGATGTTGCTGACCCTGCGCGGGGTGCCGACCATCTATTCGGGCGACGAACAGGGTTTCGCGGGCGACGGCAATGACCAGGATTCGCGCGAGGACATGTTCGCCAGCAAGGTCGCCAGCTATAATGACAACCGGCTGGTCGGTACGACCAAGACGACCGCGACCGACAGCTTCGTGCTCGGCCATCCGCTGTATCGTGAGATCGCCACCCTTGCCCGCCTGCGCACCGCCAACCCGGCTTTGACGAGGGGGCGGCAGGTCATCCGCGCGCGCGGCGATGCGCCGGGGCTGTTCGCGGTCTCACGCTTCGATCCCGACACGGGGCGCGAATATGTGATCGCCTTCAACACCTCGGCCAAGCCCATCGCGCAGGCCGTACAGGTCGAAACGGCATCGCAACGTTTCGTGACCATGGCTGGCACCTGTGCCCCGGCTGCCGCCGCACCGGGGAGCCTGATGTTGGAATTGCCCGCCTTCGGCTATGCCGTCTGTGCGGCGGAGACCCGTTGATGACCGAGACTGCCCGCATCGCTCCGCGCCCCTGGTGGAAGGGCGCGGTGATCTATCAGATTTACCCCCGCAGCTTTGCCGACAGCAATGGCGACGGCATCGGCGACCTGCCGGGCATCACTGCCCGGCTGGACCATGTCGCCAGCCTGGGCGTCGATGCGATCTGGCTGTCGCCCTTCTTCACCTCGCCGATGAAGGATTTCGGCTATGACGTGGCCGATTATCGCGACGTCGATCCGATCTTCGGCACGCTTCGCGATTTCGACGCGCTGGTCGCCCGCGCGCACGAACTGGGGCTGAAGGTCGTCATCGACCAGGTGTACAGCCACACTTCCGACGAACATCCCTGGTTCACCGAAAGCCGGTCCAGCTGCACCAATGCGCGCGCCGACTGGTATGTCTGGGCCGATCCCAAGCCCGACGGCTCGCCGCCGTCCAACTGGCAGTCGGTGTTCGGCGGCCCCGCCTGGACCTGGGACGCGCGGCGCGGGCAATATTATCTGCACAATTTCCTGAAGGAGCAGCCACAGCTTCACGTCCACCATCCGGACGTGCAGGCCGAATTGCTGGCAACCGCGCGTTTCTGGCTTGACCGGGGCGTGGACGGCTTCCGGCTGGATGCGATCAACTTCATGATGCACGAGCCGACCCTGCGGGATAACCCGCCCGCACCCGACACGGGCAAGACGCGGACCCGGCCGTTCGACTTCCAGCTAAAGCTCTACAACCAGAGCCATGCCGATATCGTGCCCTTCCTGGAGCGGATCCGCGCCACGCTGGACGGCTATGGCGACCGCTTCACCGTGGCCGAGGTCGGCGGTGACGAGGCCGAACTCGAGATGAAGCTGTTCACCGCCGGAGATCACCGGCTGAACACCGCCTATGGCTTCGATTTCCTCTATGCCGACCGGCTGACCCCGCGCATCGTCGCCGAGGCGGTCGCGAAATGGCCCGCCGAGCCGGGGGTGGGCTGGCCGAGCTGGGCGTTCGAGAACCATGACGCGCCGCGCGCCGTGTCGCGCTGGACCACGCCGGAGCATCGCGACGCGTTCGCTCGGATGAAGATGCTGTTGCTGCTGTCCCTGCGCGGCAATGCCTTTGTCTATCAAGGCGAAGAGCTGGGGCTGACTCAGGTGGATGTCCCCTTCGAGCGGTTGGTCGACCCGGAAGCCATCGCCAACTGGCCGCTGACCCTGTCGCGCGATGGCGTGCGCACGCCGATGCCGTGGAGCAGCAATGCGATCAACGGCGGCTTCTCGGATGCCGAACCATGGTTGCCGGTCGGGCCGGATCACGCCGCGCTGGCGGTCAACCGACAGGATGGCGATCCGGACTCGCTGCTGAACCTCACCCGCCGCCTCGTCCGCTTGCGCGCCGACACACCCGCTTTGGCGGTCGGCGACCTGACGGTGCTGCATGCCGACGACCAGCTACTCGCCTTCGAGCGGCGCGAGGGCGACCAGCACCTGCTCTGCCTGTTCAATCTGGGCGACACGCCTGTCCAGCTTCCCGCCGCCCTGCCACGGGGCGGGCGGGTACTGGTCCAGATCAATAACGCCACCGACGAACGCCTGGGTGCGTTCGGGGCGGCGATCCGGGAGATGACTGCATGAAGACGACCATTGCCTTGGGGCTCGGCCTGATCGCCGGAGCGGCGCAGGCCCAGAACGGCCCCGCCGATCCGGCGGTCAACGAGACGTTCAAATTCGCCAAGCCCGCCGGACAGCCCGACGCGATCGAAACCTCGCCGAACGGACAGATCACCGTGCAGGTGTCGACCGACAATGACGGGCGCGCAGTCTATATGATCGCCAGGGCCGGCAAGACGATCGTCGCCCCCTCACGGCTGGGGATGATGTTCACCGACGCGCCCAAGATCGAGCGGGGGCTGAAGATCGAGACCGTCACCCATGCCAAGTCGGACACGAGTTGGACCCAGCCTTGGGGCGAGTGGCGCACCATCCGCGACAACCACCGCGAGATGCGCGTCCGCCTGATGGAGTCGAGCGCGCTCCATCGCCGCTATGACGTGGTGTTCCGGGTGCAGGACGACGGTGTCGGCTTCCGCTACGAATTTCCCGAGCAGCAGGCGCTCCCCAAGGCGAACATCGCCGAGGAACTGACCGAGTTCAACATCGCCCAGGGCGGCACCGCCTGGTGGAAGCCCGCCTTCCTGTGGAACCGCGAGGAATATCTCTACAACCGCACGCCCATTACCGCGGTCGGCACGGCGGCGACGCCGATCACCATGAAGCTCGACGACGGCACGCACATCGCCATCCATGAGGCGGCGCTGGTCGACTATGCCAGTATGGCGGTGATGAAGACCGAGGGGAACGGGTTCAAGGCGGTCCTCACTCCCGGCTCGGGCGCGCCCAAGGTGATAAAGACCGGCGCGTGGACGACGCCGTGGCGGACCTTCCTGATCGCACCCGATGCGGGCGGCCTCTATATGAGCCACCTGATGCTCAACCTGAACGAGCCCAACAGGCTGGGCGACGTGTCCTGGGTGAAGCCGGGCAAGTTCGTCGGCGTCTGGTGGAAGATGATCAAGGGCGAATGGAGCTGGGCGCGCGGGCCGCGCCACGGTGCCACCACCGCCAATGTGAAGACCTATATCGACTTCGCGTCGAAATACGGCATCCCCGGCGTTCTGGTCGAGGGATGGAATATCGGCTGGGACGGCGACTGGGCGGGCAATGGCTCGGCGATGCAGTTCGCCACCCCGGCGGAGGACTTCGACGCCGACGCGCTGGCGAAATATGCGAAATCCAAGGGCGTCTCGCTGATCGGCCATCACGAGACCGGCGGCGCGGCCAGCCATTATGAGAGCCAGTTCGACCCGGCCTTCAAATTCGCCGCCGATCATGGCGAGCATGTCGTCAAGACGGGCTATGTCGCCGATGCCGGGCAGATCGAGCGGATGAACGCGGACGGCTCGGTGTCGCGCGAGTGGCATGAGGGCCAGTGGATGGTGAACCACCATCTCCGCGTTCTTCAGGCAGCCGCGAAGTACAAGGTGTCGATCGACAGCCACGAACCGGTCAAGGATACGGGTCTGCGCCGCACCTATCCCAACTGGCTGGCGCGCGAGGGTTCGCGGGGCATGGAATATAATGCCTGGCCCGGCAAGAACCCGCCCGAGCATGAGGCGAACCTGGCCTTCACCCGGATGCTGGAAGGGCCGATGGACTTCACGCCCGGCGTGCTGAGCCTGACGGGCAGCGACAACAGCCCGATCCAGTCGACCATCGCCAAGCAGCTGGCACTGTATGTGGTGCTCTACTCGCCGGTGCAGATGGCGGCCGACACGCCGGAGAATTACGCGAAATATCCGGAAGCCTTCCGCTTCATCGCGGATGTGCCGGTGGACTGGGAGGACAGCCGCGTGCTGAACGGCGAAGTCGGCGATTACGTAACCTTCGCACGGCGCGACCGTAAAAGCCGCGACTGGTATATCGGGTCGATCACCGACGAGAATGCACGTGAGCTGACCGTCACGCTCGACTTCCTCGATCCGGGCAAGTCCTATGAGGCAAAGGTCTATAAGGACGGCCCCGGCGCGACCTATGCAACCGATGCGCGGCACTCGATCGCGTTCGAGACCAAGTGGGTGAAGAAGGGCGACACGCTGACCCTGTCGCTGGCCCCCGGCGGCGGCCAGGCGATCCGGTTGAAAGCGCTTTGATACGGCAAGGCCCCTCCATCGTTTGATGGAGGGGCCTCCCTTTCTCAACCGTCGCCCCAGCGCAGGCTGGGGCCTTCCTCGATGCGATGTCCAACGTCGAAAAAGATCCCAGCCTTCGCTGGGATGACGGGTACGGTTACTTCGTCGGGAAGCCGCGCTGCTTGAGCAGCGCATTCACATCCGGGTCACGGCCCCGGAACGCGCGATAGGCCTCGGCGCGGTCGGTCTCGTTCCCCGTCGACAACAGCACCCGCGCAAAGCGGTCTGCCGTCGCCTTGTCCCACGGGCTGCCCGCTTCCTCGAACGCGGCGAAGGTGTCGGCGTCCATCGTCTCCGACCAGAGATAGCTGTAATAGCCCGCCGAATAGCTGTCGGACGAGAACAGGTGATTGAACTGCGGCAGGCGGTGCCGCATCACCAGCTCCTTCGGCATCCCGATCTCGCGCAGCGTCGTCGCCTCGAACACCGCCGGATCGACCACGCCGTCGGGCACGGTGTGCAGCTTCATGTCGACGATCGCCGAGGACAGATATTCGGTCGTCGCAAAGCCCTGGTTGAAGGTCTCCGACGCCTTGATCTTGTCGAGCAGCGCCTGCGGCATGGGCTGGCCGGTCTTGTAGTGGCGGGCGTACTTGTCCAGCACGTCGCGGGTCAGCAGCCAATGCTCGTTCACCTGGCTGGGATATTCCACGAAGTCGCGCGGCGTGCCCGCCAGCCCCGGATAGGTGACGTTCTGGAGCATCGCATGGATCGCGTGGCCGAATTCGTGGAACAGCGTCTCGGCATCGTCCAGGCTGATGAGGACCGGCTCGCCGGGCGCGCCCTTGGCGAAATTATTGTTGTTGGACGACAGGACATTCTGCACCGGCGGCAGGTTGCGCTGGCCGCGATAGGTGTTGGCCCAGGCGCCCGAACGCTTGCCGGTCCGCGCGAAATCGTCGCGGTAGAACAGGCCGACTTCCTTGCCATTCCGCGTCACATGCCAGACGCGCATGTTCGGCTCGAACACCGGCACCGTGCCGGTGATCTCCTGGAACTCCAGCCCATAGAGCCGGTTCGCGGCGTAGAGCGAACCCTGGATGATATTGTTCAGCTCGAAATAGGGCTTTAGCTCGGCCTGATCGAGGTCATAGCGGCTCTTGCGGACCTTCTCCTGATAGAAGCGATAGTCCCAGGGCTCGATGGTGATCTTGGCGCCGTCCTTATCCGCGATCGCCTGCATGTCGCGAACCTCTTCGGCGACGCGCGCCTTGGCGGCGGGCCAGACGCGCATCATCAGGTCCATCGCGGCGGCCGGGGTCTTGGCCATGGTGTCCTGCATTCGCCAGTCGGCATGCGTCTTGAAGCCCAGCAGGTGCGCACGGTTGGCACGCAGCCGGACGATACGGGCGATGGTCGCCTTGGTATCGTTGATGTCGCCATTGTCGCCGCGCTTGGTGAAGGCGCGCCACACCTGCTCACGCAGCGCCCGGTCGGTGGCGAAGGTCAGCACCGGGTCGACCGCCGAGCGGGTGTTGACGATCGCCCAGCCCTGCTGCCCGCGCTCGGCCGCCGCGGCCTTGGCGACCGCCTTCACGCTGTCGGGCAGCCCCGCAAGGCGCGCCTCGTCGGTGACGATGATCGCGGTGCCTTCGTCCGCCAGCAGTCGCTGCGAGAACTCGCTGAAATTGATCGCCAGATTCTGGTTGAAGGCGGACAACTCGGCCTTTTGCGCCGGGGTCAGCTTCGCCCCCTGCCGCACGAAGCTGTCATAGGTGCGCGTGACCAGCCGCTTCTGCTGCGCGTCCAGCCCGGACGTGTTGCGTGTCCGGTAGATCGCCTCGATCCGGGCGAACAGCTTGGGGTTGAAGGTGATCTCGTCCGACGCCTTGGACAGTTTGGGCGACCATTCGCGGTCCAGCGCTTGGTAGGCCGGATTGTTCATGTTGCCGGTCATCACCCCGAACAGCGTCATCACGCGGTTCAGCGTCTGTCCGGCATTCTGCATCGGCACAAAGGTATTGGCGAAAGTTGGCTTGGCGGGATTGTTGGCGATCCGGTCATATTCCTGCCTGCGCTCGGCCAGCGCCGCCTCGAACGCCGCCGGGAACAGCTCGGGCTTTACCTTGTCCCAGGGCGGCACCCCGCCATAGGGGCCGGTCCAGGGAGCGATCAGGGGATTGGAAGCGGTGGCCTGGGTGGCTTGCGGCGGCTGGGCGATGGCGGATGTGGTCATTAGAGCCGCCAAGGCGGCGGCAAGGGACAGGTGACGCAAAGTGAACTCCCGGTCATGACAAACGCGTCATCACCATAAGCCACGGAACAGTCGGGTAAAAGTCCGCCACGGTCCTAAGCGCGTCAACGCTTGACCTGCTTCTCCGCCAGAAGCGCCGCGGCCACCAGCCCCTCCCCCGTCGCGCGCGCCGCCGTCGGGGTCATCGAAACTGCCACGCCATTGGGACCGTCGAGCATGACGATCCCACACTCGGCCGTCGCCAGCCCGGCATCCTCGTGCACATTGGACATGTCCGAGGTCTCCGTCATGCCCCCGGCCCTTCCAGGGTCGGCCCGCCCCCATAAAGATAGGCAGGATCGAAATCGGCCAACGCGGTCAGCGCCTCGATATCGCGGATATGCACCTCCCCGCTGCGGAAGATCATTAGCCCACGCTCGCGCACCGACCGCAACACGCGGTTCAGGTGGACCGGCGTCACGCCCGCCGCTTCCGCCAGATCAATCTGGGTGACCGGAAAACGAAACAGACCATCGTTCACCAAGCCGACCATCGAGAGCCGAGCATGAAGCTCGCAAAAGAGATGCGCGACCCGGCCATCGGCCTCCAGCCGGCCGAGCCGGAACACCCATTCGCGGTGCATCGCCGCGTCGAGAAGCGTCGAGAACCACAATAGCCGCGTCAGCCGGGGGTAATGTGCGACAATCTGCTCCAGCCGATCATGGCCGACCAGCGCCACTCGTGCCGGCGTCAATGTCGCAACGTCATGGTCCAGATGGCGCATGGCAAAGCCGTGCAGATCGACAAAATCGCCGGGTACATGAAAGGCGACGATCTGCCGATTGCCCTGGCGATCGTCCATGTAACGGCACATCACGCCTTCGAGCAGCAGGCTGCTGTGGCGAACACGCTCGTCCCGGCGGACGACGATGGTGCGCGCAGGAATATCGCGCACCTCATCGACGCTATTCTCCAGCGTCACGACTTCGTCGGGCGTCATCGCCTCGCGCCCGCGTTCCTTCAGGAACAGGCCGGTCAGCGAAGGACGATCAATACTCGGCCTTGGCTGTCTCAGCGTATCGATGGCGGACACCGACATGGCGCGATCCCTCCCGTGGCAGACGGAAAGCAAATCCACGGCCGGGGCAAAGGGTTCCGTCCCCTTCCGGAGTGATTACCCGCCGGTCGGCCTGCCCGTCGGATGAACCGGCCGTGCCTCCTCCAGAGGCTGGTCGGGATGATGGCGGTTGCTGCGCACCGATGCCCAGAAGGACAGGCCGATCAGCGTCGCCCCGATCAGCCCGGTGATCGTCTCGGGGATATGGAACCGCACCGACAGCAGCATGATCGCGGCCAGCGCGACGATCGCGTAGAAGGCGCCATGCTCCAGATAGCGATACTGGGTCAGCGTTCCCTTATCGACCAGCATGATGGTCATCGACCGGACGAACATCGCTCCGATGCCCAGGCCCAGCGCGATGATGAACAGGTTGTTCGAAAGAGCGAACGCGCCGATCACGCCGTCGAAGGAAAAGCTGGCGTCCAGCACCTCCAGATACAGGAAGGCGGCAAAGCCCGAACGTGCGGCGGCCCCGGCCAAGGCATCGCCATCCCCTTCCAGCAGCACGCCGATCGCATGGACCGCGATATAGGTCAGCAGGCCGAAGATACCGGAGGTCAGGAAGGTCATCGCGTCTTCGGCCGGAATGAACTGGCCGATACCGTATAGCGCGAGCAAGACGATGCCCATCGCCAGCCCCGAAATGTCGCGAAGTGCGGCCAGTGGACGCTCGATCGGGCCGATCCAATGCTCCTTCTTCTCGTCATCGAGGAAGAAATTGAGCCCGACCATCGCCAGGAAGCTGCCGCCAAAGCCCGAAATGCCGACATGGGCGGAGGTGATGATCTGTTCGTAACGAACCGGGTCTCCGGCGGCGAGCTTCACCGCCTCGACCGGTCCCATATGCGCGGCGATGGCGACGATGGCGAGCGGAAAGACGATCCGCATGCCGAAGACCGCGATCAAAATGCCCCAGGTCAGGAAGCGGTGACGCCATTTGTCGTCCATGTCGCGCAGGACCGTGGCGTTGACGACCGCATTGTCGAAGGACAGCGAGACTTCCAGCACGCCCAGCACCAGCACGATCCACAACACGCCCAGCGTGCCGGGCAGGCTTCCCGTACTCTGGAACCCCAGCCAGGCGGCTATCGCCAGGCAGAGCGCCGTGAAGAGAAACGAACCCTTATAATATTTCAGCAGCACACACGGCTCCCTGTCGCTGACGCCCCGATCTATCGCCCGGCCCGCATGGCTTCCGACACGCGCAACGCGATCCAGCGGTCGGACGGTAAAGTCCGGACCACTGGATTGGTTCAATCGGGCAGAGGCTCTATCGTCGCGAACGGGGATCGCGACAAGCGCCGATCAGATGCGCAGGTCGTCGCCCATAAGCTGTTCCGAAATCTGTCCGGCGATACGGCGCAGTTCGGCCAATGCCTCTTCCTGGGTGGCGAGACCATCGACGATCCGGACGAAGGGGACCGTCAGCACGGCACAGGCGCACGTGCTCCGCACGATCGGCGCGGCCAGCTCGACCATGCCGAGCAGTTCGCCGCTTTCGGACTGGGCAAAGCCCTGCCGCTTCAGGGTGTCCGCTTTCTCGCGCAATTGTCCGAGAGCCCGCTCGGACAGGGGGGGATCGAAAAGCCCTTCCCATTCGCGGCGGGTCGCTTCCGGCTGAAACGCGTAAAGCAGGATCCCTGAGGGCGTTTCATGCATTGCGCGGCGATAACCGACACGAACCGAAACGCCGACCACCGTGTCCGCCTCCATACGGGCGATCACCGACGAACAAGACCCCGAGGGTATGGCGAGGTAGCAGGATTGGCCGATACGGTCGGCCAGCAGCCGCATCGGCGGAAGAGCCTGTTCCATCAGGCTGCGGACCGGCGGCCGCTTCAGGCCGAGATGGAACAGGCGCGAGGTCATGACATAACCATCGGGCCCCTGCGTCACGTAACCGCGATGTTCGAGCACCTGAATCATCCGGAACAACTCGCCGGTCGAGCGCCCCAGCCGGTTGACGATCGCGCTCATCGTCAGGGGATTTTCCTCGGCGGAGAGCAGTTCGAGGATATCGAGTCCCTTTTCCAGCGCCGGCGCGCGGTAAAGGCGCTTATCGTCGACGGTGCCAACCGTATCCGTACTCAACTACACTTCTCCACGACGATGGAACGACCATCGGTCGAAATCGCCTGAAATGACTTTTTGTGCCGCTTACTCCGATCTTTCAAAGAGGGTCAATATCGTTAACCTTTGAGTTTAAACGATTAACCGACCAGCAGATGGACGACATTTTTTCCAGCGCGCGCCAGACCACGCACGGCCGGCGGAAGATCGGGCGCCAACCTGCCCTCGTCCCTCAATTCGACACGCCAGCGCCCGGCATAATGGGCCGACGCAACGATATTCTCCGCGCCGCCAACCGCCTTGACCAAGACATCGGGCAGGGTTGCCGATGCCGCAACGGCGGCAGGCTCCGTGCTGGTGACGATCGGCGACGGCACGGCGCGGTCGGCGGAGGCTGGGATTGGCCCGGAATCGATGGCGGCGCGCATCTCCATCGCCACCGTGTCGGCCACCGGGCCCAGCACCACCTGGACGCCATTGGCGGACGGACGCAGGATTCCCCGCGCGCCGAGACGCTTCAGTCCGGGCTCATCGACCTTGGCGGGATCGGACACGATCAGGCGCAGGCGGGTGGTGCAGGCCGCCACCTCGGTCAGATTGGCGCTGCCACCCATCGCGGCGACGAAGGATGCGCCCCGTCCGCCCGCGACCTGAGCAGCCGCCACCTCGCCCTGGTCGCCTTCGACCGCAGCGTCCACGTCACGCCCCGGCGTCTGGAGGTTCCAACGGCGGATGGCGAAGCGGAACACGGCATAATAGAGGATCGCATACACCGCGCCGATCGGGATCAGCAGCAGCGGCTTGGTCGCCTTGCCGAAATTGATGACATAGTCGAACAGACCGGCCGAGAAGGTATAGCCCAGCCGCACGCCCAGCGCGTTCATCACCGCTTCCGACACGCCGGTCAGGATCGCATGGAAGGCGTAGAGGACCGGGGCCAGGAACATGAAGCTGAACTCGATCGGCTCGGTCACGCCGGTCAGGAACGACATCAGCGCCAGGCTGAAGAGCATGCCGCCCACGGCCTTCTTCCGCTCCGGCAGCGCCTCATGATACATGGCGAGGCAGGCGGCGGGCAGGCCGAACATCATGACGGGAAAGAAGCCGCTCATGAACGCGCCCGCCGTCGGATCGCCCGCGAAGAAGCGGGTCAGATCGCCGGTCTTGCCCTGATAATCGCCCACGACGAAATAGGCGACGGTGTTCAGGATATGGTGCAGGCCGGTGACGACCAGCAGACGGTTGAGCACACCAAAGGCGAACAGCCCCAGCCCGCCCGCCTGGACGATACCCTGGCTCATCGCATCGATGCCCGCATTGACGGGACCGAACGCCACGCCCAGCAACGCCGCCAGCCCCAGTCCGGCAATGCCCGAGATGATCGGGACGAACCGGCGACCACCGAAAAAGGCCAGATATTCCGGCATCTTGATCGCGGCGAAGCGGTTGTAGAAGCTGCCGCCGATCAGACCGGCGACGATCCCGACCGGCACGTCGAAACGGTGGACCGACTTGGTCCGCCACGCCGCCTCGACGGTCGCGGCGATGTCCTTGGCCAGCCCCGCCCCGGTTCCCGCAGGCGGCACGACCAGCGTCTCGGCGCCCTTGATGGTGACCAGATAGCAGGTAATCCCCGCCAGTGCCGCCGCGCCATTGCCGTCGCGGGCAAAGGCGGTGGCGACGCCGACCGCGAACAACAGACCCAGATTGTCGAAGATCGCATTGCCCGCATTCGCCATGAAGGCGATGTTCAGCATGTCCGGCTGGCCGAGGCGCAGCAGCAGCCCCGCCACCGGCAGGACCGCGATGGGCAGCATCAGCGCCCGCCCGAGCGATTGAAGCGAGGCCATGGGCGAGCTCATGCGCCGATCTCCTGAAGCATCTTGGTGATATGCGCGCGAACCGCCGCGGCAGAGGGCAGCGCCAGCGCCTGCATCGCCGCCGCACGACAACGGGCAAGATCGAGTTTGCCGACCAGCGCCTTGATCGCGGCGACCCGCGCGGGGGGCACCGACAATTCGGTCACGCCCAGCCCCAGCAGGATCGGCACCGCCAACCGGTCGGCAGCCAGCGACCCGCACACCCCGACCGGCGTGTCATGCCGCCCTGCCCCGTCACAGGTCGCGCTGATCAACCGCAGCACCGCCGGATGGAGCCCATCGACCCCCGCCGCCACCGCCGCGTTGCCGCGATCCATGGCCAGCGTATATTGCGTCAGGTCGTTGGTGCCGATCGAAAAGAAATCGGCCTTGCGCGCAAGAATATCGGCGGAGATCGCCGCTGCCGGGGTCTCGATCATGACGCCGACCTCGGCCTTGCCGCCCTGTCGCTCAACGACCGCGCGAACCGCCTCCAGTTCGGACAGGCTGGCGACCATCGGGGCCATGATCCGGCATGGCTGGCGCACCGACAGGATCGCGCCGACCTGATCCTCCAGCAATTGCGGATCGGCTAGCGCAACGCGGATGCCGCGCAGGCCCAGCGCCGGATTTTCCTCGATGGGCAGGTCCATATAGGGCGCGGGCTTGTCGCCACCGACATCGAGCAGCCGGACGATCATCGGCCGATCGCCCAGCGCGTCGGCGATCGCCTGATAATCGCGCGCCTGCTCCTCGCGGGTCGGCGCGGTCGCGCGTTCCAGAAAGAGGAATTCCGTGCGCAGCAGGCCACAGCCCTCCGCGCCTTCCTTCACCGCCGCCTCGGCATCGCCGACCGAGCCCAGATTGGCGAACATCTCGATCCGCGTACCGTCCAGCGTGCGGCAGGGCCCCTGCGCGGCGCGCGCGGCCTCCATCTCGGCCTTGCGGCGGGCGATCGTGTCGCGCACCTGGCTTTGCGCATCCTGATCGGGTTCGGGGTCGATCAACCCGCGATCGGCGTCGAGGACGATGACGCGGCCATCCTCCAGCGTCACCAGAGGATCGCCGAACGCCACCGCCATGGGCAGGCCCATGCCCGCCGCCAATATGGCCGCGTGCGAGGTCGGCCCGCCCTTGACCAGCGCGATCCCCGCGACCTTTTCGGCATCGAGCGCCGCGACCTGACTGGGGAGCAGGTCCTCCGCGACCAGAATCGCGCCTACGGGAACGCTCGGGCCCTCAATCGGCAATCCCGCCAGCGCGGCGAGGACATGGCGTTCCAGATCGCGCAGATCGTCGGCGCGCTCGGCAATGCGTCGGTCGCCACTCGACATCAGGACCGCGACCTGTTCGGCAATAGCCTCCTGCCAGGCGACACCGGCGCTGAGGCCCCGACCGATGGCAGCGAGCGCCGCCTCGGTCAGTGTGGGATCGGCCAGCATCGCGCCATGCGCCGCCATCACGCCGCCCCGTGCACCACCGGCCGCCGCCGCCTGCACCAGCCCTTCTCGAACCCGCGTCAGCGCGTCGGTCAGCTTGGCGGTTTCCTCCTCCGGCGAACCGGCCAGCGTCTCGACCGGAATGGCGGCGCGGGTCAGCCGATGGATTGGGCCCACCGCCAACCCCGGCGCGGCGGGAACACCGCCCAGCCCCGGCCCTTCGGCACGGGCGGGCTCGGGCGCGTCGACCGGTGTCTCCTCCGGCGTGGCGTCACCCAGAAACGCGATGACATCGGCCATTGCGGCGGCGGCCTGCGTACCCGTCGCCTCTATCCGAACAGTCGTACCGTGGCTCAGGCCCAGGCCGAGCAAGCCGACCGCGCTGAGCGCGGAGGCGTGGCGATCGCCATGGAACAGCGTGACCTTCGCCTCATGCCGCCGCACCGCCTCGACCAATCGCGCGGCGGGGCGGGCATGGAGGCCGTGCGACAGCGCGACGACCGTCTCCTGAACCAGAGCCTCGCCATCTTCCTGGGCCTCCGCAGCCTGCACGGCCAGCGGTACGACGCGCAACAGGGGATCGCCGACCGCAACCAGACCTTGCGCGATCGGCTCGACGCCATAACGCGTGGCATCGGCGACGATGATCGGCGTCACCACGGCGGGCGCGTTCCGAACCAGATGGTCGAGGTCGAAGCGGATCAGCGGCTGTCCCGCCAGCACCTTCGCCCCCGCCTGCACCTGCGGCGTCAGCCCCTTGCCGCCCAGCGACACGGTGTCGATCCCGATATGGCAGATCAGCTCGAACCCTTCGGTGCTGCGCAGCGTCACCGCGTGTCCCGCCTCGTGCACGGTCAGCACGACGGCATCGCAGGGGGCGCACAGCGCATCGTTCACCGGATCGATCGCGATCCCGTCGCCCAGCATCTTTTCGGCGAAAACCGGGTCAGGCACCTGCGCCAGCGGCGTCACCCAACCCGACAGAGGGGCAAAAATGGTCAGGTCACTCATTGCACGTCACTTTCGCCAAATCGCATCCCTTTGTCGGTAAAGCGCGCGCCGCCAATCAGCGGTCGCGCACCGACACCCGGCCCAATAGACCGCTTTCGACATTGCCCAGCGCGGCCACGATCAGGACGATCGTCCGCTTGCCCGGTCCCGGCGCCAGTGGCGCGACCAGCGGGCCGGGCTGCGGATCACGCTTCTCGGCGACCATCACTCCATCGACCCACAGGCTGGCCATGCCGCCGACCGAGCCGAAGCGGATCTCCCCGCCCCGCGCCGCCACCGCATGGCGCGGCGTGACGATGGTGCGATAGACGCGGTAACCCGCCGCCTCCGCCGGGGTGGGCGTACCCGCCCGGACAAAGGCCCAACCATTATTGTCGTTCGACGCAGGCGCGAAATCGGGCGAGGGCTTGGCATCCTGCCGCTTCGACCGGCGCCAGTCGCGCAGGTCCATATCGCCTGCAGCCAGCGGCACCTGCGCGCGCGGGGCCACACCCAGTCGGTCGAGCCGCAGGCTGGCAGGCCTCAACCCGTCCGCCGTCGCGCGGATCGTGATCCGCCCGCGCCCGGCATCGGGCCGCACGATCATCTGCGCCAGACCATTGAACAGCGAGCGCTGAAGGCCCTTTTCCGGCTCGTGGCTGTTCGGATCGCCATTGCCCACACCGATGATCGCGCCGCCGTCGATGGTGAAGCGGGTCATGAGATTGGCGGTGGGAACATGACGCCCCTTGGCGTCGACCGCGTCGATGGTGATCGC
Source organism: Sphingomonas sp. Marseille-Q8236 (assembly GCF_965112005.1). Classification (NCBI taxonomy): domain Bacteria; kingdom Pseudomonadati; phylum Pseudomonadota; class Alphaproteobacteria; order Sphingomonadales; family Sphingomonadaceae; genus Sphingomonas; species Sphingomonas sp. Marseille-Q8236. Next base: position 2,396,166 of record NZ_CBCOPO010000001.1, on the reverse strand, counting down.
CTGCGCATCCTCGGTATCGCCCGCCATCACTGTCCGCGCGGGAGTCAGGCGGAGCGCGACCGGTGCGCCGGTGGTCTCATGCGCGGCGCGTGCCACCTCGCGCCCGCCGCGATAGGCGATCGCCTCGATCCGGCCGGGCGCATAGGGCACGGTCCATTCATTGCCCATCAGCCGGTCGACCGCCGCCTCACCCACCGTCTTGCCGTTCAGGCGCAGGACGACGCGTTCGGCATTGGACAGGACCATGACCTTGGTCGGCCTGCCCTCGCGCCCCGGCCAGGTCCAGTGCGGCGCGATCGCCACGACGGCCTCGTCATCGACCCAGGCGGCGCGGTGGATGTCGAACGCGGTCTTGGGGAAACCGCAAAGGTCCATGATGCCGAAGAAGCTGGCGATGGTCGGCCATTCATAGGGCGTCGGCTCGCCATGATAGTCGAAGCCGGTCCAGACGAACCCGCCCGCGACATAGGGCCGGTCGGCGATCTTCTTCCACGCGACACGGTGCGTCGCGCCCCAGCTCGCCGCCTCGTCGTCATAGCTCGACGCGATATGGCGGGCGGGATCGCTTTCGAACGCCCCGCGCGTCATGAAGGCGCTGGTATCCTCCGAGCTGGTCGTCGGCTTGGTCGGATTGAGCTGATGATAGCGGTCGTAGTCGCCCTGGTAATAGTTGAACCCGGTCACATCGACGACCTGCGCGACGTTTACGGGATTGAAGAACGCACCGTTCATCGCCGCCGTCACCGGGCGGCTGTCGTCCAGCGCGCGCACCCAGTGCGCCATGCGCTTGACCATCTCGACGCCCGAGGGCGTGCCCTGCATCGGTTCCTCGTTGAACACCGACCACAGGATGACGCTGGGATGGTTGCGGTCGCGGCGGACCAGCCATTCGAGCTGGGCACGGAATTCGGGGGCCGGATTGAACTGCCGGTTCTCGTCCATCACCACCAGGCCGAGGCGATCGCACCAATCAAGCAGTTCGGGCGTCGGCGCATTGTGGCTGGACCGGACCGCGTTGCAGCCCATCGCCTTCAACCGCTCCAGTCGCCAGCCGATCAGCGCGTCGGGGATCGCGGTACCCACACCCGCATGATCCTGATGCAGGCAGACGCCCTTTAGCTTGACCGGCTTGTCGTTGAGGAAAAAGCCCTTGTCCGCATCGAAGCGGATGGTGCGGAACCCGATGGGCACGCGCCGCTGATCGACCATCCCTCCATCACGCATCAGCCGTACGTCGAGCGTGTAGAGCGTCGGCCGCTCGATCGACCACAGTGCGGGGTCGGCGACCGGCAGGTCGAGGCCCGCCGTCCCTTCCTCCAGCGACGCCACGCTGGCCTGCGCCTGGCCCTGGGCGACGACGCGACCTTGCGGATCGAGCAGCCGCGCTTCGACCGTGACCTTGGTTTCGGTGGGGGCGATGCTGGTCAGGGTGGTGGTGACGGGGACGTGCCAGCTGCCGTCGGCGCGGCGGCGGGGGTCGCCATGCACGCCATCGGTCGCGATCGATACCGGTGCGTAATCGCCCAGCCAGACATGGCGGTAGAGCCCGGCGCCCTCATACCACCAACCCTCCATGGCGTTGGCGTCCACCCGGACCGCGACGACGTTGGCCTCATCACCAAAGCGGGCGAACGGCGTCAGGTCGATGCGCACCGCGCTATAGCCCGAGAAGTTGTGCGAAACGACGCTGCCATTGACCCAGATGGTCGCGTTGGTCGCGATGCCGCCGAATTCCAGTTCGATCCGGCGTCCGCGAAGCGCGGGGTCGAGACGGAAGGTGCGCCGATACCAGCCGATCCCGCGCGGGCGATAGCCTTGCGCGACATTGGCGGTCTTTTCGAACGGCTGGAACGAGGCCCAGTCGTGCGGCAGATCGACCGACTGCCATTCGCTGTCGTCATAATCGACCGCCGCCGCACCGCGCGCATTGCCCGCCTTGACCGAGGCATAGGTCGCGTCATGCGTCTCCAGCGGCGCGGGTTCGACCTCCCCTTCATGGAACAGCCAGCCCCGATCCATCAGTACACGAGCAGGGTCCTGCATCGGCAGCGCGGCGGGCAAGGCGTTCACCGGCGTCGGCATCGGAAGCGCGCCGGCACCGTCCGCCGGGCGGCGCTGTGCGGCGAAGACCGGGACGGGCGCGATGCCGCCGACCAGTCCTACGACGGCGCTGCTCAGCAGCAGCTCGCGGCGCGCGATCGTCATGCCGCGACGGTCTCGGCGCTGGCGATCCGCGTTTCGACGGGTTTGAGCGCGGCGTCGAGCACCACCCAATCGGCCCGCAGCCCCGCTCGAAGCGCGCCCCGCTCATGCGACAGCCCCAGGAACGCGGCCGGATGGGTCGCGGCCATGGCGGCGGCCTGATCGACCGTGATCCGCAACTGTTCGACCGCATTGGCGACCGCAGACCCCATGTCGAGATCGGAGCCCGCCAGCGTGCCATCGGCATAGGTGCACTTGCCGCCGGACACATCGATATGGCGACCGTGCAGCACGAAGTCCTTTTCGACCGCTCCGACCGACGACATGGCGTCGGTGACCAGCATCAGCCGGTCGAACGGACGTGCCTTCAACGCCAGTCGGAGCATAGGCGCGGCGACGTGGAAACCGTCGATGATGAGGCCGCTATAGGGGCGCGGATCGTCGAGCGTCGCGCCCGCAAGGCCGGGCACCCGCTGCTGCATCGCGGGCATGGCGTTGAACAAATGGGTGATGCCCGACAGGCCGACATCGAACGCCGCCATCGCCTGCTCATAGCTGGCTTCGCTATGCCCCGCGCTGACCAGGACGCCCGCCTGGACCAGCCGCTCGACCGTCGAGACCGGCACGCGTTCGGGGGCGATGGTGAGCATCACCTTGCCACGGCGCGGGCGGGTCAGGACCGCGACCATCTCTTCGTCCAGATCGCGGAAGCGGCTCGGGTCATGAATGCCCTTGCGCGCCGGATTGAGCACCGGCCCCTCGACATGGATGCCGACGATGCCGAGCACCTTGGCTTCGATCGCTTCATCGATGGCGTCGAGCGCACGGGCAATCTTGTCGGGCGTCTCGCTGACCAGGGTCGGCAGCATCGCGGTGGTGCCATAGACGGCGTGCGCCGCCGCCATGGCCGCGATGCCGTCCACGTCGAGCCGGTCGTTGAACAGCACGCCGCCGCCGCCATTGACCTGGGTGTCGATATAACCCGGGACGACCCAGCCGCCATTCAGGTCGATCGCGTCGCCCGAACCCTCGACCGCGCCGATGGCGGCGATCCGGTCGCCCTCCACCACGATCTCCACACCCGGCAGGACACCGCCCGAAGTCGCGACATGGCCGTTGATGAAGCGGAAGCGGGTCATAGCGTGCGGGTCACTTTCTGCAGATGCGGCGGGGAGTCGGGGTCCATGCCACGGGCAAGGGCCAGAGCCTCGACCATGCGGTAGAAGCTGGCGAGCATCGCGATCGGCTCCAGTGCGGGGTGGCCCGCGACCATCGGCAACGCGCCTCCCTGCCCCGCGACGAACGGCTTGGCGCCGCGCTGCTCGAACTGGTCGGCAACCGCGCGCACATCTTCGCCCGCGATGTCGGAGGTGGCGAAGCCCAGCACCGAATAGCCTGGCTCCACGATCCGCATCGGGCCGTGGCGGACTTCGGCGGCGCTGAACGGCTCGGCCTGAATCGAACAGGTTTCCTTCAGCTTCAGCGCGGCTTCCTGCGCCACGCCGTAACCATAGCCGCGCCCCAGCACGAACATCTGGCTGACCTCGCGCAGGCCGTCCACGGCAGCCGACCAGTCGAGGCCGAGCGCCTGTTCGACCTGCCCCGGCAGATCGGCGAGCGCGGCTTCCAGCGTCTCGTCACCGGCCCAGGCGGCGGCCAGCTGCGCCAGACCCGCCAGCGCGGTCAGGCAGGACTTGGTGGCGGCGACGGCCTTTTCGGGACCGGCCGACAGCGGCAGGAAGGTATCGGCGCCGGTCGCCAGCGGCGATTCCTCGTCATTGACCAGCGCAACGATGTGCGCGCCGCCCGCGCGATACGCCTCGACCGTCGCCAGCAGGTCCGGGCTGCGACCCGATTGCGAGATGGCGATGACCAGCGCGCCCTGCACCTTCATGGTCGTCTCGAAGATCGACGCGACAGAGGGAGCGGCGGAGGAGACCGGTACACCCGTCTTGGTCTCCAATATATATTTGCCATAGGTCGCGGCGTGATCCGACGACCCACGGGCGATGGTGATGATCACCGGCGGCGGGGCGGCACGCAGCCGCTCGGCCAGCGCCCTGACGGTCGGCGCATTGCGCGCGAGCAGCCGGGCGATCGCCTCCGGCGCCTCGCCCGCTTCCGCTCCCATCAGGGTGCCGGCATCCGCACTTCCGGCGGTCATCACATCAGACATCGGTTAACTCCGCGACGAAATCATAGGCATCACCGCGATAGAAGGACTGGGTATATTCCACCGCCCGTCCATCGCGCAGGAATCCGCGCCGCTCGATCAATAGGCCCGCATGGCCCGGATCGACGTTCAGCATCTTGGCATGGTCCGCCCCGAACGGCACCGCACGCAGCCTTTGCAGTGCGCGCACCGGCCGGTGCCCCGCCCGCTCCAGCGCGGCGTAGAGTGACCGGTCCACCGCCTCGATCGATGGCAAGGCAAAGCCCGCAATGGCCGACAATTCGATCGCCATCGGCACCTCGTCGGCGAAGCGCACACGCTGGAACCGATAGACCGGCGCGCCCGGCGACAGCCCCAGCGACATCGCCTCTTCGGGCGTGACGGTGCCGGGTGCGCGGCTGACCCATTGGCTGCTCGGGGTACGGCCCCGCGCGATCATGTCCTCCGAGAAGGAAGACAGCTTGGAAAAGCTCTTTTCGACGCGACCGGCGACGAAGGTGCCCGCACCGCGCCGCCGCGTCAGAAGCCCCTCCTCGACGAGACCGCCGATCGCCTTGCGCACCGTGATCCGCGACACGTCATATTCGATCGCCAGATCGCGTTCGGCGGGAATGGCATCATCCTCGGCCAGCACATTGCCGTTGATCGCATCGCGCAACAACTGCTGAAGCTGAAGGTATAACGGCGCGGGGTTCCCCTTTCGGAAAGAGCCGACCTGCGCCGAGAATGTCATGGCCGCGCCATCCCCCTTTGCCCTCGCGTCACTCATGCCGCGCACCGCTTCGACGACTGGTCTATCGCAGCCCCATCGACCGGGCAATAGGTATTATATATGGCATACATTGGATTTTACCCTCTCTCGATAGCCTGACGGATGGCGGTGATGCGGGCGGGGTCGGTTCGACGCCGTTGACCCGATGCGAAACCCATCGCTTCGATCCGCGAATCCCCCCATGGTTCGCGAATACTGGCGGAGGCATGGACCGCATCGACGCCGGTCCTGGCGATCAGTTGCGCCGCATTGTCCGCCGAAACCCCCGACCCGGCGATGATCGCAACGCGGCCATTCGCCGCCGCGACCATGTCTGCGATCACGGCAGCACCCTGCTCCGCCGTCGCTGCGCCGCCTGAGGTGAGAATATGATCATAGCCCAGACCAGCCGCCGCCTCGACCGCAGCGACCGGATCGGCGACCAGATCGACCGCGCGATGGAGCACGATCGCCACGTCCTTCGCCACGTCGCGCCAGCGGGCCAATATGTCGAGGTCGAGCCGGTGGTCGTCCGCCATCGCTCCGACCACGACGCCAGCAACACCCTGCGCCACCATGCGCCGGATTTCCTCGGTCGCCACGGCGACATCACCCGCGTCATAGCGAAAGTCGCCGTCGCGGGGGCGCACCATCGCATGAACCGGAACGCCGGAGTCCACCGCACAGGCGACCAGCGCCGCCGACGGGGTCAACCCACCCAGTGCAAGCGCACCGCATAGCTCGATCCGGTCGCCCCCGGCCGCCGCCACGGCGGCAATGCCGTCAGCATCGTCGACGCAAATTTCCAACAGCGTCGATCCACATCGCGACAATGGTGTCGCCATCGTCTGCATCCCCCAGAAAATTCTTCAGCCGCCGCTCCGCCCCTCGCCACGGCAGACGCCAGGATTCTGTCATTTAAGCAGCCCAAGACGCAATGCGCCAGTATAATGGTCTCATAAGGTCGACGACAAACTTTTCCCGTTTTCGGACCAATGTCATTTTGGTTACAGACTGGTATGATTGAAATATAAGGCAGACTCTCGACCAAGTGGGATACTCCACCCTCTCATCTTGTAACGCACATCGCCTCGCTGCGCGGCGTAACGCACATAAGAGGGGATTTCGGCATGTCGGGCGCTCGCACCATCATCCTGAACGACGATGCGTCGAGCCGATCCTGTCAAGAGGGCAGCCCGTGCGGCACCCAGGATTGCGCCCCTGCTGTCCGCCGGACCAAGCTGACCGACTACGCAGAGAAGCCGCACGACAAGACCTACTGCCAGATCGAGGCAAGCAGACACCGTCTGGCCGTCTTCTATAAGAATGATCGGACCTATACAGCGTCGGTGAGCGTACGTTTCCAGGGGAACGCTTTCCCACGACGATGCGAGACAGCCCCGTCGACCATGGGACTGACGGGCTTTTCATCTGCGTGACTTGAAGGAGTCATCGAAATGCTGCGCGTCTGTCACCGATCTGCGACGCGGGCGTAACAGATGACGGGCATGACAGGCGGGACGCCAAGCGTGGGGAACGCCGATGCCGATGACCAGCATAACGATGGATGGTTCGCTGCACGAAGACGCCGCCATTCTCGACTTCATCCCTCGCGCGCCGGTGACGCCCGAACCCGAAGGCCATGAGCGCCGCCGGTATCGCACCATCTGGATCTCGGACGTCCATCTCGGCACGCGGGGCTGCAATGCGGAGATGCTGATCGACTTTCTCGACCATGTCGATAGCGAGACCATGTATCTGGTCGGCGACATGATCGACGGCTGGCGGCTGAAGAAGAAATTCTACTGGCCCGCCGCGCATAATGACGTGGTGTGGCGGCTGCTCAAGCGCGCCAAGCGGGGCACCCGCGTCGTCTATATTCCCGGCAATCACGACGAGATCTTCCGCCAGTTCACCGGCATGGATTTCGGCGGCATCGCCATCTGCCGCAAGGCGATCCACGAGACGGCGGATGGCCGCCGCCTGCTGATCCTGCACGGCGACGAGTTCGACGCGATCACGCTGGCGCATCGCTGGCTCGCCCATGTCGGAGACTTCGCCTATACTGCGCTGATGGAGGTGAACCGCTGGGTCAACATCGTCCGCCGGTGGATGAAGCGCCCCTATTGGTCGTTGTCGAAGCACGCCAAGGCCAAGGTGAAGAACGCCGTCGCCTTCATCTCGCATTTCGAGGAGGTCGTCGCCCATGCGGCGGGTGCGCGCGGCGTCGACGGCGTGGTGTGCGGGCATATCCACACCGCGGAAATTCGCGAGATCGGCGGCGTTACCTATTATAATGACGGCGACTGGGTGGAAGGCTGCACCGCACTGGTCGAGCATTTCGACGGCACGATGGAAATCCTCCATTGGGGCGACGAGATGGAGGCTCGCCGCCAGCAGCCCATGGCGGCCGCCATCGCCGCCTGAGCGAAGGGAAACGGCATGCGCATTGCGATCGTCACCGATGCCTGGTCCCCACAGGTGAATGGCGTGGTCCGCACGCTGCAGTCGGTGACGGCGGAGCTGCGGGCAATGGGCCATGATCTGTCGATCATCTCGCCCGATCTCTACGCCTCGGTGCCCTGCCCCACCTATTCCGAGATACGGCTGGCGATGCCGGGCCCGGGCGTGGTCGGGCGGACGCTGGGCGCGTTTCGCCCCGATGCGATCCATATCGCGACCGAGGGACCATTGGGGCTGCGCGCACGGCGATGGTGCCTGTCTCGCGGTCTGCCCTTCACCACCGCCTATCACACCCAGTTCCCCGAATATGTCGCCGCGCGGATCAGGGCGATCAGCCCCGAACTGGTATGGCGCTATGTCCGCTGGTTCCATGCGCCCTCGTCCGCGATCCTGGCCTCGACGCCCAGCGTGGCGGCGGCGCTGGCCGCGCATGACCTGCCGCAAAGTCGCCATTGGGGGCGCGGGGTCGATACTGCCCTTTTCCGCCCCGATGGTCCGCGCGACGCGTTCGTCCGCGCATTGCCCGATCCGGTACAGCTTTATGCGGGGCGGGTCGCGGTGGAGAAGAACATCGCCGCCTTCCTGGCGACCGATGCGCCGGGCTCCAAGGTCGTGGTCGGGGATGGTCCGGCGCGCGCTACGCTGGCTGCGGAATATCCGCACGTGCATTTCCTGGGTGCGAAATTCGGCGAGGAACTGGCGGCGATCTACCGTGCTGCCGATGTGTTCGTCTTTCCCAGCCGTACCGACACATTCGGGCTGGTGATGATCGAGGCGCTGGCCTGCGGCACGCCGGTCGCCGCGCTGCCGGTCCAGGGGCCGCTCGACGTGCTCACCCCCGAAGTCGGCGTGATGGACGAAGCGCTGGACGTGGCCATTGCCGGGGCGCTGAGCCGTGATCGCGACACCTGCGCCGCTTATGGGCAGGGCTTCACCTGGCAGGCGAGCGCGGAGCAGTTCCTTGCGGCACTCGCCCCCATCAACCACCCCCTGCGCGCGGCGGCGTAGATCCTTCTCGGCATGGGTCATGGCGAAATTCGCCGCACCGTCCCGTTAAGGCCGAAATCCGTTGGGGAGGCGTCAGCCACTTCCCCCTCGTGGGCGTGCTTCGCCAGCTTTGCTGGGCTTCTTGCTCTGGGAAGGTCGGGCCGACACATGCATCAACTTGGAAAACCCGTTTAACGGGTTGAACCAGGCTTGCCGCCCATGTCATTCATGGGCCTCGCGCGATTCGGTGCGGGACTTGCCCGCCTGTCGCTGATCCGTTGGCCGTGCCGCTTGTCGCCATGGCCGCTCCAACCGCTGCACCCGAAAGGTCCCCGATTGGACGTCGTCACGCTTAGCCTTTTCCTCCTCCTCGCCGTGGTGTTGAGTGGGATCATCTCCCGCCTGCTGCCCTCGGCGCTGCCCCGCCCGCTGGTCCAGATCGCACTCGGCGCGGTGATCGGTGGCATCGCGCAGATCCGGGTGGAGCTCGATCCCGAAATCTTCTTCCTGCTGTTCGTGCCGCCTCTGCTGTTTCTCGATGGCTGGCGCATTCCGAAGGACGAACTGTTTCGCGACGCGGGGGCGGTGTTGGGACTGGCCCTGGGACTGGTGTTCCTGACCGTGCTGGGCATGGGTCTGTTCATCCACTGGATGATCCCGGCCATGCCCTATGCCGTCGCCTTCGCGCTGGCCGCCGTGGTGTCGCCGACCGATCCGATCGCGGTGTCGGCCATCGCGCAAAAGGCCCCCATTCCCAAGCGCATGATGCACATCCTCGAAGGGGAATCGCTGCTCAACGATGCGTCGGGTCTGGTCTGCCTGCGCTTCGCGGTGGCAGCCGCGCTGACGGGAGCGTTCTCGCTGACCGGAGCAGGGCTGACCTTCCTGTGGATGGCGATCTCCGGGGTCGGCCTGGGCGTGGGGATCGCCTGGGGCACGATCACCGCCAAGGGGCTGTTTGCGCGCCGGTTCGGCGACGACAGCGGATCGAACATTCTGGTCAGCCTGCTGATCCCCTTTGCCGCCTATCTGGTCGCCGAACATATCGAGAGTTCGGGCGTGCTGGCGGCGGCGGCGGCGGGTATTGCCATGTCGTTCACCAACGTGTCGTCGGGGGCCAAGGCCGCCACCCGCATCCGGCGGCAGGCGGTGTGGGACATGCTGCAATTCACGCTGAACGGCATCATCTTCGTGCTGCTGGGCGAGCAATTGCCGCAGGTCTTCGCCGGCGCGCGTGACACGGTGATGCTGACCGGGCATCACAGCATCTGGTGGCTGGGGCTGTATGTGCTGGCCATCGTCGCGGGCCTGGCGGCGTTGCGCTTCGCCTGGACCTGGGTCGCACTGCGCCTGACCCTGTTCCGACATCGCAACAATCCGCAGCATACCAGTCCGCCGCGCCGTGTCATCACCGCCATGTCGGTGGCGGGCGCGCGCGGCGCGATCACGCTGGCGGGCGCGCTGACCCTGCCGCTGACGCTGACCGACGGCACGCCTTTTCCCGCGCGTGATCTGGTCATTTTCCTGGCATGCGGGGTCATCCTCTCGTCGCTGGTCATCGCCAGCCTGACTTTGCCGCTGCTGTTGCGCGGCCTCGCCCTGCCCAATGAGGATGCCGCCAGCGAGCTCGACCGGACCCGGCTCGCTGCCGCCAAGGCCGCGATTGCGGAATTGGAGCGCCTCCAGCATGAAATGGCCGAGGGCCGCGACGATGCCGACCAATATGTCGAGATCGCCTCGCGCCTGATGGACGGCTATCGCAGCCGGATCGACACGCTGGAGGGCGATGTGGACCCCGATGCCCGCCGCTTCGAGGAGGTGGAGCGCAAGATGCGGTTGGCCGCGATCCGGGCTGAACGGCGGGTGGTGTTCGAACTGCTCAACGCCCGCATGATCGGTTCCGCCACCGCACAGCGACTGGGGCGCGAACTCGACCTGATCGATACCCGCCTGTCCGCCCAAAGCTGAGCCCGACCATCATCTTTGCGCTTGCGCTAAGGCGAAATTTATCGTGTCTCGCCAATGGATTTTGCATCAGGGGGGTGGGATGCACGGTAACGTCGGGGAAAGCTGCCTGAATTGTGGCGCGACGCTGGTCGGCCATTATTGCCACGCATGCGGCCAATCCTCGCATATCCATCGCACATTGGGCGCGTGGTGGCATGATTTCAGCCACGGCGTGCTGCATATCGAGGGGCAGGTCTGGCGCACCATCGCCTTCCTCGTCACCCGCCCGGGCGAGCTGACCCGCCGCTATATCGCGGGCGAGCGGCGGCGTTTCCTGTCACCATTGGCGCTGTATCTGTTCAGCGTCTTCCTGCTCTATATCGCCTATTCGATCCTGGGCGGCTTCGCGACGTTGAAAGCCCCCGATACGCAGGAGGCCGCGACCGAAATCCATGCCAAGGCGGTCGCCACCCAGGCGCAGATCGCCGCGCTCGATCGACAGCGTCCTGCCATTGTCGCCAACAAGGGCGATGTCGCCGCCATCGACAAGGAACGTGCGCGCCTGGCCGAACGCTATCGCCAGCTCGACCTGACCAGCGCCGCGCTCGGGAGCGGATCGGTCACCGGTGCGCCCACCGGCAACGCAGAACATCATGCCCCCGTCATGACCGGCTGGAAATCGCTCGACGAGAAGCTGGCCCATGCCGCGCGCGATCCGGAGTTCCTCCTCTTCAAGATGGAGGCAAATGGCTATAAATTCTCCTGGGCGCTAATCCTGCTGTCGATGCCGTTCATGGGGCTGTTCTTCATCTGGAAACGCGGCGTCGCGATGTTCGATCATGCCGTCTTCGTCACCTATTCGCTCAGCTTCGTCAGCCTGCTGACGGTGGTGATGATTCTGTGGGTGAAGCTGGCGCACCTGCCGGGGGAGGCGATGCTGATGCTCGCCTTTCCGGTGCATCTCTTCGCCCAGACGCGTGGCGCCTATGGTCTGGGATGGGTGACCAGCCTGTTCATGACGGTGGCGCTGTGCGTGATGGCGGCGACCGTTTTGCTGATCTGGGTGATCGGCTTGCTGGCGCTCGGCATCGCACACTGACACCGCCAATCGGTTGCAGCGCCGAGACGAATTGTTTGACACGATAAAAGGGTGGACGCCCCCGATCCGCCTTGTCATGATACCAAAACATACCATGAGAATACCGGCGCAAGATAAGCCGGTGGATTGAAGGGGACGCGGGGTGGCGAGGAAGAGCCTGACGATAGGGGGGATTTTGCCCATCGGCTTGGCGCGCCCCACTCCCTTCACCAGGCGCGATCGGCGCCCATCTTCCAAGGTCTTCGCCGCGTCGGACCGGCGCCCGCGAAGCCGCCAGCTTTCGGGGAAATCGTCTTGAAACATCGCCTCGGCCTGATCCTGGCCGCGCTCGCCCTCCCCTTCCCCGCGCTGGCCGCGCCCAAGACGGTGGCGACGCTCGACCATTGGCAGGTGCGGATCGACCCCAGCGATGCCGATGCCGCCCGCGCGCATCCACAGGCGGCGAACTGGCTGACCGCGACGGTCCCGGGCAGCGTGCAGCAGAACCTGATCGCCGCGCATATCGTCCCCGATCCCTATCAGGGCGCGAACGAAGCCCCGATCCAATGGGCGGGCCTGACCGGCTGGCAATATCGCACCACGCTGGACGTCACGCCGGAGATGCTGCGCCGCGATCATCTCGACCTGGTGTTCGACGGGCTGGACACCTTCGCGACCGTGACCGTCAACGGCCAGAAGCTGCTCTCCGCCGACAATGCCCATCGCCGCTGGCGCGCCGATGCCAAGCCGCTGCTCAAGGCCGGCGCGAACGAGGTGGTCGTGACCTTCGCCTCGCCGATCAAGACGCTCCAGCCGATGGTGCTAGCCGAGAAGAACCCGCTGCCCGGCGAATATGACTCCCCTTATGGCGACGAGCCTAAGGGCAAGCAGACCTCGCCCTATATCCGTAAACCCAAATATCAATATGGCTGGGACTGGGCGCCGCGCATCGTCGATGTGGGCATCTGGCGGCCCGCCCGGCTGGAGGCGTGGGACGCCGCGCGGATCGACAATCTGCGCATCGAGCAGGAGGCGCTGACCGATGCCGAGGCGCGCATCCTCGCCCGCGCCTCGGTGGTCGCCGACCGTGCGCAGACCGGCCGGATGGACGTGACCGTCACCGGCCCTGACGGCCGCCGTATCCGGGTAAAGCGCGATGTGGCGCTACAGCCGGGTGAGAACGATGTGGTCGTCCCCGTCTCGATCACCCGCCCACAGCGTTGGCAGCCGATCGGCTTCGGCGCACCTCCGCTCTACACGGTGGCCGCCACGCTGGCGGGCGCGGATTCGGTCGAGAAGCGCACCGGACTGCGCACCGTCGAGCTGGTCCGCAAGGACGGCAGCTTCGGGCTGAAGGTCAACGGCAACGTCATCTTCGCCAAGGGGACCAACGTCATCCCCTTCGACGCCTTCCCCGCGCGCGTCCCTGCCGCGACGGAGCGGGCTATGCTGGAGAAGGCCGCCAAGGCCAATATGAACATGGTCCGCGTCTGGGGCGGCGGCTATTATCCCGAACATAGCTTCTACGACGCCGCCGACGAGCTGGGCCTGATGGTCTGGCAGGACTTCATGTTCGGCGGCAGCGTGACGCCCCCCGACGCCCAGTTCCGCGAGAATGTTCGCATCGAGGCGGAAGAGCAGGTCGCGCGCCTGCAATCGCATCCCTCGCTGGTCATCTGGGCGGGCAATAACGAGGTGCTGTCGGGCTGGGAGAACTGGTCGGATCGCAAGGCGTTCAAGAAGGCGGTCGGCCCCGACGAGCAGGAGCGGATCGGCACCGGCATGGCCGTGCTGTTCGACCGCGTGCTGCGCGAGGCGGTGACGAAGAACTCGCCCGGCATCCCCTATTGGCCGGGCTCCCCCTCGACCGATTATGAAGCGCCGACCGACACCGACAAGGATGGCGACCGGCATTTCTGGGACGTCTGGTCGGGTTCCAAGCCGATCGAGCGCTACACGGATAGCTGCCCGCGCTTCATGTCCGAATATGGCTTTCAGGCCTTTCCCGACCTGTCGACCATCGCGACCTTCGCCGACCCCACCGATTTCCGCATCGACAGCCCGGTCATGAAGGCGCACCAGAAGTTCCTGGCGGGCGAAGGCAATGACCGCATCACCTTCTACCTGAAGCAGAATCTGCGCGATCCGCGCAACTTCGCCGATCTGGTCTATCTATCCCAGGCGATGCAGGCCCGCGCCATCGGTCTGGCCGCGCGCCATCACCGCGCCTGTCGTCCGGTGACGCTGGGTTCGCTCTATTGGCAGCTCAACGATAGCTGGCCCGCGATCAGTTGGTCGAGCATCGACTGGACCGGGCATGACAAGATGCTCCAGCATGAGGTCCGCCGCTTCTTCGCGCCCCAGACCATCGTTGCGGAGAGCAAGCCCGGGGTGACGCGGATCGCCCTGGTCTCCGACGCGACGACGCCCAAGCCGCTCGGCTGGCGCATCACCGGATATGGCATGGATGGCCGCAAGCTGGGCTCGCAATCGGGCAGCGTAACCATGGCCCCCGCCTCGGCCAGCGATGTCGCGATGATCCCCGACGCGACGCTGTTCGCCGGGGCAGCGCCGGAGAGCAGCTACGCCGTCGCCGAACTGTTCGACGGGGACACGGTGATCGCGCGCCAGATCGTCGAGCGGAAGGTGCCGCGCGACATGCTCTACCCCGCGCCGGGCATAACCGCGCGCTGGGCGGGCAAGCAACTGACGCTGACCGCGCGCAACCTCGCGCGCCAGGTGCAGGTCAATTTCGGCACCGTCGCCGCCGAGCCTTCCGACGACGGCTTCGACCTGTTGCCGGGCGAGAGCATCACGCTCACCATCCAGAGCGACGCGGACGCCGCCACCCTGGCGCGTACGCTTGCCATCTACACCCTCGGTCCGAAGGACGCCCAGTGATCCCCTTCCTTCTCCTTGCCGCCGCCGGTCAGGCCGCTGCCCCCGCTCCCGCCCTTCCCGAAGCCGCGCGCAAGCTGACCGTCGAGCAAAAGGCGGCGCAACTGGTCAACGAGGCCCCCGCCGAACCCGCGCTCGACCTGCCCGCCTATGACTGGTGGAGCGAGGGTCTGCACGGCATCGCACGCAACGGGCCGTCGACCGTCTTTCCGCAGGCGATGGGCATGGCCGCGACCTGGGATCCCGCGCTGATCCAGAAGGTCGGCGACGTCGTCGCGACCGAGGCCCGCGCCAAGTTCAACAGCCAGCCGCTGAACGCCGATCGCGGCCTCTATCAGGGGCTGACCATCTGGTCGCCCAATATCAACATCTTCCGCGATCCGCGCTGGGGCCGGGGCCAGGAAACCTATGGCGAGGACCCGTTCCTCACCAGCCGGATCGGCATCGCCTTCGTGCGTGGCCTGCAGGGACCGGACCTGAAACATCCCAAGGTCGTCGCGACCGTCAAGCATCTGGCGGTCCATTCGGGACCAGAGGGCGGTCGCGACAGCTTTGACGTGATGGTGTCCCCACGCGATCTGGAGGCGACCTACCTCCCCGCCTTCCGCGCGACGATCACCGAGGGGCAGGCGCTGTCGCTGATGTGCGCCTATAATGCGATCCACGGCACGCCGGTCTGCGCCAATCCGATGCTGCTGACCGAGCGCTTGCGCGGCGACTGGGGTTTCAACGGGCTGGTGGTGTCGGACTGCGACGCGGTCGGCAATATCTGGATGTTCCACCATGCCCAGCCCGATGCGCCTGCGGCGGCGGCGGCGGCCCTGCGCGCCGGAACAGACCTGAACTGCGGCAAGGCCTATCTCTCGCTACCGCAAGCGGTCACGCGCGGCCTGATTTCCGAAGGCGAGATCGACACCGCACTGGCTCGCGCGTTGGCAGTGCGGCGAATGCTGACGGTCGACAGCCCCTGGAGCCGGATCAAGCCCAACCAGCTCGGCACCGCCGCCAACCGTGCACTGGCGTTGGAGACGGCACGCAAGGGCATCATCCTGCTCGACAATCCGAACGACCTGTTGCCGCTCAAGGGCAAGCGGATCGCGGTCTTCGGGGCCAATGCCGATGATCTGGGCGTGCTGGAGGGCAATTATCACGGCACCGCGATCAACCCGGTGACGCCGCTCGAGGGCATTCGCGCGAAGTTCGGTCGCGACATCCGCTACGCCCAAGGATCGGTGCTGGCCGAGGGCGCCTTTGTGGGCGTGCCCGAGACGGCGCTGTCGAGCAACGGCAAGACCGGCCTGACGGTCGAGACGATGGGCGCGAACGGCCAATGGGCGGCCACCGGACAGGACCGCCGCATCGACTTCAACTATACCAAGACCGCGCCCTTCCAGCGCCGCTGGACCGGCACGCTGACCCCGCCGGGTCCCGGCCAGTATCGCTTGCGGCTCGATGGTCCGGCCTGCTGGCACGCCTGCCCCGCGCATGATGCGGTCAAGCTGTATGTCGACGATCAGCTGGTCATCGACGACGTGATCGGCGGCAAGAAGCTGGAAACCACGATCGACGGCACTGCGCCGCGCCGCATCCGGGTCGAGATCGATCACAAGGGCGGCGACGAAGGTTTCCGCCTGCAATGGCTCCCGCCCGCCGAAGCGCTTCAGGCCGAGGCGCTGAAGGTGGCGGGCGACGCCGATGTGCTGGTCGCGATAGTCGGCCTGTCGCCCGATCTGGAGGGCGAGGCACTGGGCGTCTCGGTCCCCGGCTTCGCAGGCGGCGACCGGACCGACATCGTGCTGCCCGAGATGCAGCGCAAGCTGCTCGCCGCGCTTCAGGCGACGGGCAAGCCGGTGGTCGCGGTGGTCGTCTCGGGCTCGGCGGTGTCGCTCGGTGACATCAAGCCCGCCGCGACGCTGGCCGCCTTCTATCCCGGCGCCGAGGGCGGTACCGCGCTGGCCGAGATCCTGGCGGGCGACGTGAACCCGTCGGGCCGTTTGCCGGTGACCATCTATCAATCGACCGCCGACCTGCCCGCCTTTGCCGATTACGGCATGAAGGAGCGGACCTATCGCTACTTCACCGGCAAGCCCGCCTGGGGCTTCGGCCATGGGCTCAGCTATACCCGGTTCGATTATGGCCAGCCGACCGTGACGGCGAGCGTCGCGGCGGGCCAGCCGGTCGAGGTTGCGGTGCAGCTTCGCAACACCGGCGCGCGAGCGGGTGAGGAAGTGACGCAGGCCTATCTCGTCCCGCCCGCCACGGGCGAGACGCTGGTGATGACCGACCCCGTGCTGCAACGCCAGTTGGTCGGCTTCACGCGCGTCGCGCTCAAGCCCGGTCAGGCGGGAACGGCGCGCTTCACCATCGATCCGCGCCTGATGAGCCAAGTTTGGCGCGACGGCAGCCGCCGTATCCTGCCGGGCACGTACAACCTCTATATCGGCGGCGGCCAGCCGGGTGACGGCGCGGGCCAGTGGACGCAGTTCACCGTGACAGGCAACGCTCAGGATCTGCCGAAATGACGCCCAACCGCCGCGAACTCATGGCTGGCGCCGCGGCCTTCGCCGCGACGCCGGCCTTCGCCGCCGCGCCCGGCTTCGTCAGCAAGCGTCCCCCGGTCGCCGAGCGCCGCTTCGTATCTAAGGCGGTCGAGGCGGAGATCACCCGCATCTCGAAGATGATCGCCGATCCCGAACTCCGCTGGATGTTCGGGAACTGCTATCCCAACACGCTCGACACCACCGTGCTGTCGCTGGGCGAGGTGAACGGCAAGCCGGACGCCTTCGTCATCACCGGCGACATTCCTTGCCTCTGGTTGCGGGATTCGGCGGCGCAGCTACGGCCCTATCTGCATCTGGTGAAGCGCGATCCCGCGCTCGGGCGGCTGTTCCGGGGGCTGATCGGGCGGCAGGCGCGGTCGATCCTGATCGACCCCTATGCCAATGCCTTCATGCAGGACCCGAACGCCAAGACGAACCTAAGCTGGGCGTTGAAGGACGATACCGAGATGAAGCCTGGCGTCGCCGAGCGGAAGTGGGAAATCGACTCGCTCTGCTACGCGATCCGGCTGGCGTACGGCTATTGGCGCGAGACGGGCGACACCACGCCGTTCGACGCGGAGTGGAAGGCCTCTGCGCGGTCGATCGTGAAGACCTTCCGCGAGCAGCAGCGCAAGGACGGCCTGGGCCCCTATCGCTTCCGCCGCTCCGCACCTGAGCCGACCGAGACGCTCTATCGCGGCTATGGCCTGCCGACCCGACCCAACGGCATGATCCATTCGGGCTTCCGCCCCTCGGACGATGCGTGTCTGTACGAACAGTTCGTGCCCGCCAACCTGTTCGCAATGACGACGCTGCGCGAACTGGCGGCCCTGTCGAATGCGGTCGGGGAGCCGACGCTGGCCCAGGATGCGACTGCGCTCGCCGGCGAAGTGGAAGCCGCGCTTAGGCAGCACGGCACCATGACGCTGCCGAACGGACAGACGGTCTGGGCCTATGAGGTCGATGGTTACGGCAATGCCGTCTTCATGGACGATGCCAATGTCCCCTCGCTTTCGGGGCTGGCCTATCTCGGCTGCGTCGACCCGGCCGATCCGCTTTGGCAACGTACCGTCTCCGCGTGTTGGAGCAAGGACAATCCCTGGTATTTCGAGGGGGCCGCGATCAGCGGGATCGGGGGTCCGCATACCGGGCCGGGACAGGTCTGGCCGATGTCGGTCATCACCCGCGCGCTGACCTCGACCGATCCGGCATTGCTGCGCGACAGCCTGGCGATGATCCGCCGGTCGCACGGCGGCACCGGCTTCATTCACGAGGGGGTCGATATCTACGATCCGACCAAATTCACGCGCGACTGGTTCGCCTGGGCCAATGGTCTGTTCGGCGAACTGATCGTCCACATCGCGGCGACCCGGCCGCAGGTACTTCGAGAGACGTTCGCATGATGTTCAGCCGCCGCTCGCTCCTTGCCGGGACCGCGCTCGCCGCGCTTCCCCTTCGCGGTGTCATGGCAAGCCTGCCCGCGCTGCCGACCCGGCCCAACCTGTTCGTCGGGACGGGCGGCGATGGCCATACCTATCCCGGCGCGGTCCTGCCCTTCGGCATGGTGCAGTTGAGTCCCGATACCGATGTCGAGCGCTGGGACACCTGCTCGGGCTATCACCATGGCGACAGCTCGATCATGGGGTTCAGCCATACCCATTTGTCGGGCACGGGCATCGGCGACATGCTGGACGTGCTGGTCGTGCCGACGCGCGGGGAGCTGAAACTGGTGCCGGGTCCGCTGTCCGACCCGGATGCGGGCTATCGCCAGCGTTACTCCGACGAGATGGCCGAGCCCGGCTATTACCGCGTCAAGCTGGAGTCCGGAGTGCTGGCCGAACTGACCGCGACGGCGCGGACCGGCTGGCATCGCTACACCTATCCCAAGGGCCCCGGGCATGTCCTGATCGACCTGTCGCATCTCGTCCTGGACAAGACCGACGAGAAGCCGCTGATCACCGATGCCGAGATCACCATCGAACCCGATGGCACGATCACCGGCACGCGCCGCGTGTTCCGCTGGGCCAAGGGGCGGCGCATCTTCTTTGCGATGCAATTGTCCAAGAAGCCGAGCAGGGTCCAGCTTTACGGCGACGGCGATACGCCCGCCACGGGCACCGCCGTCAAGGGCAACCGCCTGAAGGCCGCGCTGCATTTCGACGAATTGGGCGATGCGCCGCTGCTGATCCGATGCGGCATTTCGGCGGTCGATGTGGCAGGAGCCAAGGCCAATCTGGCGGCAGAGGCCTCGCATTGGGATTTCGGTCGCGTCCTGGAAACGGCGCAACGCCATTGGGCGACCGCGCTGGGCGGGGTCCGGGTCGAGGGCGGGACCGAGGATCAACGAACGATCCTGGCCTCCGCCAATTACCATACGCTGATCGCGCCGACGCTCTTTTCGGATGTGGACGGGCGCTATGTCGGGCTGGACGGACAGGTGCACAGGCTGCCCGCCGGGCAGTTCGCCTATAGCACCTTCTCCACCTGGGATACCTATCGCGCGCTGCATCCCTGGCTGATCCTGACCCAGCCCGAGCAGGCCAGGAAGCTGATCGAGGATGTGATCCGCCAGACCCAGCGCAGCGCCTATGGCCCGCCGGTCTGGACGCTCCAGGGCAAGGAGACGGGGATCATGATCGGCTGGCACGGCACGCCGATCATGGCCGAGGCGATGGTGAAGGGCATTCCGGCCGATTATGCCGCCGCCTGGCCCGGCATCGCCAAGCGCAGCTTCGACTTTTCCGCGCCCGATCTGGACAATAGCAAGGGCCGCGACCTGTATGACGCCAAGGGCTATGTCCCCGCCGACATCTGGTTCGAGAGCGTCAGCCGGACGCAGGAATATGCCTATGACGACTGGGCCGCGTCGCACATCGCACGCAAGGCGGGCGCCACCGCGCAAGCCGATCGGCTGCTCAAGCGCTCGGGCAATTGGCGCAACGTCATCGACCCGACGATCGGCTTCGCCCGCCCGCGCTTCAACGACGGCAGTTGGTGGAAGGATTACGACCCCATCCAGCTCGGCCATATGCCCAAGCCCTGGTGGCGCGACTATACCGAGGCCAATGGCTGGCAGGCGACGTTCCTCAACCAGCATGACGTCTATGGCCTGATCCGCCACATGGGCGGCGATGCGGAGTTCGAGGCCAAGCTCGACGGCCTGTTCAACGCGCCCTCGACCCTGCCCAAAAACGCGCCGCCAGACATTTCCGGACTGGTCGGCCAATATGCCCATGGCAACGAGCCCGACCAGCACGCCGCCTATCTCTATGCCTATGTCGGTGCGCCGTGGAAGACGCAGAGGATGGTCCGCCGCCTGCTGACCGAGATGTACAAGAACGCGCCCGACGGCATCATCGGCAATGACGATTGCGGCCAGATGAGCGCATGGTTCCTCTTCTCCTCGCTCGGCTTCTACCCGGTCGATCCGGTCAGCGGCGCCTATGTCTTCGGCGGACCGCTGTTCGACCGGGCGCAGGTGGCGATGGGCGGGGGCAGGACGCTGACGGTCGAGGCGAAGGGCAATGGCCCGGACGCGCCTTATGTGCAGTCGGTGACATGGAATGGCCGCCCCTGGACCAAGAGCTGGATCGACCATGCCACCCTGTCCAAAGGCGGCACCCTGTCCTTCACCATGGGCGCGCAGCCGAACCGCGCCTTTGGCCGCGATCCGAAGGATCGCCCGCCTTCCTTCGACCACAAGCCCGCCTGACCTTTCCCGGAGCCGCATTGAAGATGATCGATTTCTCCCGCCGCGCCGTCCTCGCCTCCGGGCTGGTCGCGTCCGCCACGCCCGCCATGGCGAAAGCCGGACCGGAAGCGCCCGCCCCCTATGGCGCCATCCCCTCGGCGCGGCAGTGGCGTTGGCATCAGCGCGAGCAATATGCGTTCATCCACTTCGCCATGAACACCTTCACCGACAAGGAATGGGGTTATGGCGACGAAGACCCCAAGACGTTCAATCCCAGTGATTTCAGCGCCGACCAGATCGTCGGAGCGGCCAAGGCAGGCAATTTGAAGGGCATCATCCTGACGGCGAAGCACCATGACGGCTTCTGCCTGTGGCCGACCCGGCTGACGGAGCATTGCATCCGCAACTCGCCGTACAAGGACGGAAAGGGCGATATCGTCCGCGAGATGTCGGACGCCTGCAAGCGCGCCGGGCTCGCCTTCGGCATCTATCTGTCGCCCTGGGACCGCAATCGGGCCGATTATGGCCGCCCGTCTTATGTGGAATATTTCCGCAAACAGGTGGTCGAACTCTGCACCGGTTATGGCGAGCTGTTCGAATTCTGGTTCGACGGCGCCAATGGCGGCGATGGCTATTATGGTGGTGCGCGCGAGACGCGGCAGATCGACGCGCCCAAATATTACAACTGGCCCTCGATCATCGCGCTGGTCCATCAATATCAGCCCATGGCGTGCACCTTCGATCCGCTGGGTGCCGATATTCGCTGGGTCGGCAGTGAGGACGGCATCGCGGGCGATCCCTGCTGGCCGACCATGCCGAACCACCCTTATGTCCAGTCGGAAGGCAATTCGGGCGTGCGCGGCGGCGCGCTGTGGTGGCCCGCCGAGACCAACACCTCGATCCGGCCCGGCTGGTTCTATCACGCCGACGAGGATTCCAAGGTCCGGTCGCCTGAGAATCTCATCGGCTATTTCGACACCTCGGTCGCGCGCGGCACCAATATGAACCTGAACCTGCCGCCCGACCGGCGCGGCCGCATCCCCGATCAGGACGTGAAGATCCTGAAGAGCTTCGGCGATGCGATCCGCGCCAGCTTCGCGGCCGACCTGGCGCAAGGCGCGGTGGCGAGCGCCAGCCATGTGCGCGGCAAGGGCTATGAAGCGACCAAGGTCCTCGACGGCAACCGCGACACCTATTGGTCGGCCCCCGATAGCGTGACCACCCCCAGCCTGACGCTCGACCTGCCGCCCGGTCGCAGCTTCGACCTGATCCGCATCCGCGAATATCTGCCGCTCGGCGTGCGGGTCACGCGCTTCGCGGTCGATGCCGAGGTGAACGGCCGGTGGCAGCAGCTTGCCGAGCATGAGTGCATCAGCGCGCAGCGGATCATCCGCCTGCCCGCCCCCGTCACCGCGCGCCGCGTCCGCCTGCGCATCGTCGAGGCGCCCGTCTGTCCGGCGATCAGCGAGGTCTCGCTGTTCCAAAGCGTCGCGCCGGTGCCCGTCCCCGCGATCGTCTCGAGCGACCCGACCGTGCTCGATACCAAGGGCTGGACCATCGTCTCGGCCAGTGCGCCGGGTGCGGAAAAGCTGCTCGACAATGACGCCAAGACCATCTGGATCCAGCCCGCGCCGACGCCGGGCAAGGCCGCCAGCGTCACGGTCGATATGGGTCAGGTCCGCGATGTCGCGGGCTTCAGCCTGACCCCCTCGCGCCAGGTCATGGTCGATGCCGCCCCGCCACGCGGCTATGTCGCGGAGACGAGCGTCGACGGAAAGAACTGGACCCCAGCGGGTTCGGGCGAATTTTCCAACATCGCCTATGCGCTCTCGACCCAGCGCCTGCCCTTCACCAGCGTCCGGCCGGTCCGCTATCTGCGGCTGACCTTCGCCGAAATGTCCAAGCCGGCCGAGAAGCTGGCGATCGCCGGGATCGGCGGTTTCACCAAGCGGTAAACCCACGCCGCTCATCATCCCATCCGCGAGGGCGGGGTGGCGAGCAGCACCATCCGGTGGGAGCCGCGTCGCAGCGGTTCGTCCGCGACTGCCCCATATTATTCGCCGATGTCATGACGCTACAGCGCGAGCCGGTCGCCCGGTTCGTGGAGCGCATCCCCCTTCGGTGCCGGGGGGATCTGAAGGCATTCGCGTATGACCGGCCCGCCGGCGAACAGGGATACGTCGGGAAAGCACGTACAATTGATAAAGATCAAGATTGGGATGGCCGGACCCGCCTTCCAGATGTCCTTTGATATTTCACGCCAAGTCCCGGGAGCTAATCAATATTAACAACGTTGTCGCTCCAAAACGAAAGGGGCGAGATTGTTCATCCTGCATTTGGCGCTTGGCGGCTGCCTGAAATCCCCGCCTGTCCATTATGGCATCACGGCCGACACGGGCGGACATATCGCCTATATCCTGGATGCAGCGCTCGCTCAGGCGGACAATATTGATGTTGATCAAGTTTCGATCGTCACCCGAATGTTTGCTGGCGATGGACTCGACCGCGAACATGGCCTGCCCAGTGAGCGCCTGTCGCCCAAGCTGACCATCGATCGGATCGCCACCGGCGATCATCGCTACCTGGAAAAGGAAGCGTTGGCGGACGACCTGTCCGCCTTTGCCGAGGCGTTCTGCGCGCATCTGGAACGGCTGCCCCGGCTGCCCGATGTGATCCACGCGCATTTCTCGGACGCGGCTGCGGTGGCGGCCGAAGCACCGCGGCGTTTCGCCATCCCCTTCGTCTACACGCCCCACGCTCTGGGGATCGACAAGCGCAAGCATCAGGGTCATTGCCCCGCGCTAGACGGGCGGATCGCCGCCGAACGCAGCGCCATCGCCGGAGCCGACGCGATCATCGTCTCGACCCGCGACGAAGCCGAGCGGCAGGTCCATGCCTATGCCGCCCCGGTCACGGGCCGAATCCACTGCATCCCGCCGGGGGTGCCCAGCCGCGATGCCAGCCCGATCAGCCGCCCCTCGCTGGCCGAGCGGCTCGACACGATGCTGCACGATCCGGCCAAGCCCATAATTCTGGCGATCGCGCGGCCGGTCGCCAAGAAGAATCTCGGGGGCCTCGCGCGCGCCTATGCCGCCTCGCCCGCGTTGCGCGAGGCCGCCAATCTCGTCATTCTGGCCGGACAGCATGACGGCCCCGGATCGCCCGAGGAACGCACCGTTCTGGCCGAGCTTCAGGCGCTGGCGCAAAGCGCCGAGCTTCAAGGACGCTTTGCCCTGCCCCCCGAACATGACGGTCATGACGTCGCGGCGCTATACGACCGCGCGGCACGCGGCGGCGTCTTCGTCAACGCGGCGCTTCACGAACCATTTGGCCTGACCCTGATCGAAGCCGCAGCGGCCGGCGTGCCGGTCGTCGCGACCCGGCATGGCGGCCCGAGCGAGATCGTGGGGTCCCTGGACCACGGACTGCTGATCGAGCCCACCGATGAACACGCCATTGCGCAGGCGTGCCTGACCATCCTGTCGGATCGCGAATGCCATGCCCGGATGAGCCAGGCCGGGCGTTCCGGTGCGGCACGTTACGACTGGGGTCGCTATGCCACCGAGTCCATCGCGCTCTATACCCGGTTGCCGCGCGCGCCGGGCCTGTTGGCGAGCGACATCGACCATACGCTGACCGGTTGCCCGGCGGGTGCGCATGGCTTTGCCGAATGGCGACGCGCGAGCGGCCTGCCCTTCGTGGTGGCGACGGGACGGTCCTTCGCCATGGCCCGCGCGATCCTGTCGCAATGGGGCCTGCCCGAACCCGATGCCTTCATCACCGATGTCGGTACGCGGATCATGCTGAAGGGTCCGCGCGGCTGGAGCGAGTGCCCGCTCTTTTCCGCCCGGCTCGATCAGGGATGGGATCGCAAGGCGGTGGTCGCCGCGCTCAAGCCGTTGCGCTTGCGGCCACAGCCACGCGATACCGCCGGTCCGCACAAGCTCAGCTTTTTCGGGACGGCGGAGGATGCCGCACGGGTCCGCGCCGCGCTGGCCGAACATGGTATCGCCGCCAAGACCGTCTTTTCGCATGGCCGGCTGATCGACGTGCTGGCCCCATTGGGGGGCAAGGCCGCGGCGGTCGCTGCCTATGCGCGGCGGTTGAACCTGCCGCTCGGTGCGTGCATCGCGGCGGGGGACAGTGGCAATGACGTCGACATGCTGGAGGCCTGTGGCCACGCTATCGTCGTCGGCAATGCCAGCGACGAGCTGGACGGACTGCCCCCGCGCGAAGGGCTGATGCGGGTCGCCGCCCATCACGCGCAGGGCGTGCTGGAAGGGTTGGAGCGGCTGGGTCTGGCCGATGCCAGGGCCGCCATCGGCACCAGCCGCACCCCGATACGGGCCAGCGCGGCATGACCCGACCCTTTGGCTATTTCGTCCATCATCAAGGGCGCGGTCATGCCGAACGCTGTGCCGCGATCCTGAACGCGCTGCCGCCCGAGCGGCCCGTGACGGTCTTTTGCGCACGCGACGACATTTTCCCAACACTGCCACCCCAGGCCGAGCTGATCGTCATCCCCTCGCTGTTCGAACCGACGGGGCTGGAGGCGCGGGGCATGGACGGGGTGCCGACCCCGGATACGTTGCACTGCGCACCGCTGGGGTGGCCGGGGATCCGGCATGCGATGGCGGTGATCGCGGGATGGTTCGACCGTGCCGACCCCGCACTCATGATCTGCGACGTGTCGGCGGAGATCGCGCAACTCGCGCGCATCTGTTCGGTGCCGCATGTGAAGGTGCTGCAACATGGCGACCGGAGCGATCCGGGCCACCGCGCCGCCTATGACGGAGCCGCCGGGCTGCTCGCGGCCTTTGACGAAGCGCTGGCCCAGCCCGAATGGGACGCCGCGATGCGCGCCAAGACCTGTTTCGCCGGAGGCCTTGGCGTCGATACCCGCGTGCCTGAGCGCGAGCTGGCGCGTCAGCGGATCGGCGTCGGTGCGGACGAAGAGGTGATATTGGTGCTGTCCGGCGGCGGCGGCGGCGGCTTTGCGCAGGCTCCCCTGGGCGTCGGCGCGCGCAGCCGCCCCGGTGCGCGCTGGATCACCATCGGCCCGGTAGTGCGCGACTGGCATGCGACCGAGCCCGCCAATATCGAACATCGCGGCTGGGTCGACAATCCGGCGGATCATGTCGCCGCCGCCGATCTCGTCATCGCCTCGACCGGCAACACCACCTGCCAGCAGATCCTGGCCGCCGCCCGCCCCTGGCTCGCCATCCCCGAATGGCGCTATTTCGACGAACAGCATCGCAAGGCCGAAGCGCTGGCAGCAGCGGGCGTCGCATGCGTCCGGCCGCACCTACCCTCTTCTGCGCAGAGCTGGTCCGCCGCTTTGGCCGAGACCCGCGCCGGTCATCGCCCCGCCGCTCAGCGCGCGATGATCGCCGACACGCCCGCGCAAGACGCCGCCGATTGGCTGGAGGCGCTGGCCGTGCGGCTATGGCCCACCGAACTCGATCTTTCCCCCGCCACCAATCCCGCCGGAGCCCGTTCATGATCTCGGTCGTCACTCTTGCCGGGGGACGCCCCGAACACCTGCGCAACGTCGTGCTGGGGCTCGGTCGTCAGACGCAACTGCCGACCGAACTGATCGTCGCGGTCATGCAGGACGACGCCTATGACCTTCCCGCCGCCCCCTTCCCCATTCGCCAGATGCGGGTGTCGGGCCCCCGACTCCCGCTGGCGCAGGCGCGCAACGCGGCGGCACGCGCCGCGGTCGGGGACAAGCTGGTCTTCCTCGATATGGATTGCATCCCGACGCCCGGCCTGATCGCGGAATATGACCGCTATCTGGACGAGATGGACGGGCTGATGATGGGTGAGGTCATGTATCTGCCAGGCGGCGCGACCCAAGGCGATTGGCAGTACGAGGACTTTGCCGCGCGCGCGGTCCGCCATTCCGACCGGCGCGGCCCCCCGCCCGAAGGGATTGAGCGGTGCGAGGATTATCGCTGCTTCTGGTCGCTCAATTTCGCGATGCGGCGCGACACCTTCCTGGCGACCGGCGGGTTCGACGAGCGCTATTCGGGCTATGGTGGCGAAGACACGGACTTCGGCAAGGTCGTGGACAAGGCTGGCGTGCCGATCGCCTGGATCAAGGGCGGCCTCGCCTATCACCAATACCATCCCCACCATATGCCGCCCGTCCACCATATCGACAGCGTGGTCCGCAATGCCGAGTTGTTCGAAGAGAAATGGGGATACCGGACCATGGGCCATTGGCTGCACGCCTTTCGCCTGATGGGGCTGATCGACGACACGCCGGGCCGCCCGATCCGCATCCTGCGCCAGCCGGATGCCGACGACCTGACCCTGACCGGGCAACAGAGCCATCAGCCCTATGCCAACACCGCCAGCGTCATCCGCCTGCTGGAGGAACGCGCCGCCAGCGCTCAGGTCGCGGCATGAGGATCGCGCTGCTCGCGCATGTCCGCCAGCCGATCCGCCAGCCCTTTCTGGGCGGGATGGAGGCACATGGCTGGTATCTGGCCGAGGGGCTGGCGGCGCGCGGGCATGAAGTGGTGCTGTTCGCCAGTGGCGACAGCGACCCGCGCTTCGCCATCGATCCGGTCCTGCCGGAGCATTATGAAGCGGTCTTCCCCTGGGCCGAGCATCGCGGCAAGCCCGAGCTGATCGCGCATGTCGATCGCGGCTATGCCGATGCCTGCGACCGGATCGCGCGCGGCGGGTTCGACGTGGTGCATAACAACAGCCTGCATCGCTTCCCCCTGGAGCCGCGCCGGACGGCGGTGACGCCGACCGTCACCTCGCTCCACGTCCCGCCCTATGATGCGCTTCACCATTTCGTCCGGGTCAGCCCGGCTCCGACCCACCGGCTGACCGTCACCTCGGCCAGCCAGTTGCGCGCCTGGTGGCCCGAGGACGCACCGCCGGAGGCATCGGTCCTGCACAATGCGATCGACCCCGCCGCCTGGCCCTTCGTCCCCGTCGGGAATGGAGAGGCGGTGTGGTGCGGCCGGATCACCCCGAATAAGGGCCCGCATCTGGCGATCGACGCCGCACGGATCGCGGGCCTGCCGCTGACCCTGTTCGGCGCGGTCGAGGACCCGGATTATTGGGCGGCGGAGGTCGAGCCCCGGCTGGGCGGCGCGATCCGCTATGGCGGGCATCTGGACGGTGCGCGGCTGGCGGCGGAACTGGGCCAAGCCTCCGTCTTCGTCTTCACGCCCTGCTGGGACGAGCCGTTCGGCCTGGTCGCGATCGAGGCGATGGCATGCGGCCTGCCCGTTGCGGCGTTCGATCAGGGCGCGGCGCGCGAAGTGGTCGGCGACGCCGGATGCATCGCGCCGGCGGGCGATGCGGCGGCGCTGGCACAGGCGATCCTCACCGCGACCGCCGTTCCGCGCCGCAACGCCCGCCGCCGGGTTGAGATGCATTTCGCCCGCGACCTGTGGCTCGATCGGTGCGAGGCGCTTTACGCCAGCGTCCGCAACGCTGCGCCGAGCGCTATCGCCGCATGACCACCGACGTCGTCGAACGCCAACGGACCCGATTACTTGACCTGTATCGCCGGCATGTCCGCCCCGGCGAACCCTATGCCCTGGTCGATTTCCCCGATCACCCCAATGTCGGCGACAGCGCGATCTGGCTGGGCGAGGTGACCTGCCTGCATGACATCGGTGCCGGCGATCCAGCCTATGTCTGCCGGTGGGACGATTTTGATGAGGACGCGTTACGCCGCGCCTGCCCCACCGGGCCGATCCTGATCCATGGCGGCGGCAATCTGGGCGACATCTGGCCGCATCACCAGCATTTTCGCGAAACGATCCTGACCCGTTTCCGCGACCGCCGGGTCATCCAGCTTCCCCAATCGATCCATTTCCGCGATCCTGGCCAGCGCGACCGTTTCGCGCGCGTGGCAGGCGGGCATCTCGACTTCCACCTTTATGTCCGCGACACGGCAAGCGTCGCCTTGGCGGAGCGTCATTTCGATTGCCCGGTGCAGCTCGCTCCCGACTCTGCCTTCGGGTTGGGCGCGTTGGTGCGGCCCGTCGATCCGGATTGTCGCCACCTGATGCTGTTGCGGTCCGATGCGGAACGGGTCGAGCGGGACGATGGGCCGCTGGCCGCGCTGGATGGAAGTGTCCTGCTCGATTGGCTGGACGAGCCGCCCGTTCTCTTAGCCGATCCGCTGGAGCGGGCGCGCATCCGGGTCGAGCGCGGCCTGCGCCTGTTGTCACGGGGCGAGAGGGTGGTGACCGATCGGCTGCATGGTCATATCCTGTCGCTGCTGCTCGGCATTACGCATGTCGTGATGGACAATGACTATGGAAAGGTCGGTGCCTATATTGCGACCTGGACGAGCGACAGTCCGCTCGTCCGCCAGGCCCAGGGCCCGCAGGAGGCGGCGGAGATGGTGGGGCGATGATCGACCTCAGCCTGTTGATCTGCACGCGCGATCGCCGCGACAGCCTGTCCGCGACGCTTGCCTCGATCGTCACAGCGGCGAACCATGGCGGAGCGGAACGGCTGGAATTGATCGTCGTCGACAACGGATCATCCGACGGGACGCCCGCGATGGTCCGGCAATGGGCGACCGAGCGCAGCTTCACCGTGCGCCTCTTGTCGGAGCCGCGCCCTGGCCTGTCGCGCGCGCGGAACATGGCGCTGGCGGCGGCGCGCGGCCGGATCATCGCGATGACCGATGACGACTGCGTCCTGCACCGCGATTACTTTGCCCGACTGGCTCAGGCCTTTGCGGCGATCCCGGCCCCGGTGGTCATTGGCGGGCGTATCCTGTTGGGCGATCCGGCGGACTTGCCCGTCACGGTCAAGCTGGAGGATCACCCGATGATGGCCGATCCGCAGGGCTTTCCTGGTGGTTTCGTCATGGGGGCTAATCTGGCCTTCACCGCCGATGTGCGGCGCCGGGTCGGGCGGTTCGACGAACGTTTCGGAGCGGGTGCGCCGTTTCGGGCGGCCGAAGATACCGATTTCCTGTTCCGCGCCCAGGCGGCGGGGATTCCCATCCGCTACGACCCCGGCTTCGTGGTCGATCATCACCATGGCCGGCGCTGCCAAGAAGAGGCGGTCTCACTGCTGGCGGGATACGGGTTCGGCGACGGCGCGCTCTATGCCAAGCATCTGCTGACCGACCGGCGGATCGGACGGTTGATCCGCGAAGATGTCCGAAACTTGCGGATGCGCTTTGTGGGGCCGGTCCCCGCCATTCGCCACTTCCATGCCTTTCGCCTGCGTCATGTGCTGGCGGGCTTTGCCGCCTATGGCCGCGCCGCGATCACAGGTCGACGCCCATCCGCACCCCGACCGTCCTCGGCCTGACCGGCGTCGATACGGTGCGCCGCCCCAGCAGGAAGGGATTGCCGAAGGCGAAGCGATTGCCCCGTTCGTCCAGCACATTGTCGAGCGTCGCGACCATGGTATAGCGGCCGGTGCGCGCGGTCAGCGCCAGATTGCCGATGCCATATCCGCCTTGGCGCACATCGAACATGTCGCCCACCCCCAATACCGAGGGACCGACGAATGCCGCCTCGGCCTTGGCGGACAGCGTCAGGTCCGGCGTGACGCGGAAATCGCGCACGACGCCCAGTCGCGCCGATATGCTGGGGGTCTCCGGCAAGCGGCGGTTGCGCGCCTTACTGAGCGCGGCGGTGGAGCCGGTCACTTCGTTATCCGTCGCGAAAAAGGCGCCCGTCAGATGCCAGTCGGCATGCGGCACCCATTCCGCCCACCCCTCCAGCGCATCGACCCGCGCATCGCCGATATTGCTGGTCACCGGCTGTCCCGACCGGTTGATCAGGTCCGCCTGGATCGCGGTCCAGCGTGCATGGGACAGGCTGATCGACGCCGACAGGCCGGTCGCGCCGCGCCGCAAATGGCGGATGCCGAGTTCCACCATCTGGATCGAGTCCGACTCGAAATTGGCGACCCGCCCCACCCCCGCCGCGACGGCAAGACCGCCGGTGCGAAACCCCGATTGATAGCGTCCGAACAGGCTCCAATGCGGGGCCAGCAGCCAGGATAAGCCGAAGGTCGGATCGACCCGCGTGGTCGAGCGTCCCCGGACATAATGGGGGCTTCGCGGCTTGATCGAGGGTTCGCCATCGACCCGCGCCGCCGTCACGCGCCCGCCCAGCGTCAGCGACAGGTGATCGCTGAGCGGATGCGTCGCCTCGACGAATATCGCGCCGCTCCGGGTGACGTTGGTCACTCCGATCACCGGCCGGACGCCTTGCTTGACGGTCAACGAGCGCGCCATCACCGACTGGTCGGAGACCAGATTGATGCCCACCACCCATGACCCGCCCCCCGGCAATCGCCGCGACAGGCGGCTTTCATGGGTGAACAGCGTCTTCGACCCATCAAGCTGATAGGATTGGTGCGCGCCCAGCACGCTGGCGTCGAACTGCTCGAACGAGGCACCCTGCACCAGTCCGGTCGCCGACACGAATTGCAGGCCATCCGCCCCGCTCTTAGACAGGAGCAGGCGGCCGAACGTCATGTCGCTCCAGGACGGCTGGGCGATTGCGGCTTGGCTGACCAGCACATCCTCGTTCATCACATATTGCGCATCGCGCGCGACGATCGACTGGGTGCCGCCCCCCAATTCGATCCGCCAGCCATCGCCCGGATCCCATCGCAAGGTGCCGCGCGCGCCGCTGGTCAGCACCCGGTTGATATCGGTCGCACCCGTCCGGCCATTGTCGATATAGCCGCCCTCGACGGCATGATAGCCGACCAGCCGGACGCCCAATGTCGAGGGCACGAGCATCACATTCGCCACCGCCGCGACATCGCCGCTCGGGGTTCCATGGGTGGTCAGCTCACCACCCCATTCCAGCCGCCCGCTATCGCGATCCAACATCACCGGGTTGGAGGTCAGCCGCACGATCCCCCCGATCGCGCCCGAGCCGTGCAGTGCGCCCTGCGGCCCCTCCGCAATCTCGACCTCGCCAATGTCATAGAACCGCAGACCCGGATCGGGCCCGGCAAAGGCGATCTGCACCTCGTCCAGATAGAGGCTGGCGGTCGACTCGGTCGCGCCGTTGAAGCTGCTGTCCGCGATGCCGCGAATGAACAGCTTGTTGCGCCCCGGCCCCAATGCGGTGGTCTGGAGAATGGGGGTCTGCGCCGCCACATCGCTGAGATCGACCGAGCCCGTGGGAATGGTGACCCCGCGCCCGATCACGGAGACGCTGCCCGGATAGCGAGCGAGTTCGGTGCCCTGTTTGCTGGCCGTGACGATGATGTCCTGCGCATTGCCGGACGGCGGTGGCGGTGGCGCTGGTCCGCGCTCGGGTGAGGCCTGTCGGGGCATGCGTGGCGAACCCACGATGCGGAAACTTTCCCCATCGATCGCCACCGCCCTATATCCGGTCCCCCGCAGCAATTGCGACAAGGCGCGCGCGGGTGGGGATTGGGTCGCAAGCGCCGGAGTGCGCACGCGGCGCAAGCGATCGTCGGTCGTGACGATGGTTATCCCGCCCTGTCGCGCCAGTTCGCGCAAGGCGATATCGAGCGTCGCGAATGGCAGGACGATGCGGCGCGCAACCGCTACGGGCCGCTCACGCGCCTGGACCGTAACGGGCAGGACGAGACAGAACGCGGCCCAAAGGCCGCGCTCAACGATCCCCGTCCGACGCCCGCAAAATCCAGTCCCCACCGCTCTGGCGCCACTCCGCTCCAATCAGCCTCGCGAGACGGGGAACATCCTTGCCGGCATCGCCCGTCATCCGGACGACACCCGTGACGTTGCGATCGACCAGTGGCCCCTCCACCGCGATGCGAACGCCATAGGCCGATTGCAATCGTGCAGCAATCGCCCCCACCGTCTCCCGGTCGAAATCGAGCAAGCCGCCGCGCCACCCCCCGATGGCGGACGGATCGATCGCAACGCGGCGCAGCCTATGGCGCGCTTCGTCCAGCCGGATTCCCTGCCCCGCGGTCAGTGCGACCTGCTGTCCCAGTGGAGCCAGTGACACCGATCCCTCGGCGACCGCGACGTCCAGCCGGGTTCCCGCACGGCGCACGTCGAACACCGTGCCCATGTCACGAATCACGACCGCGCCCGAATGGAGTTCGAACGGCGCGGACGGGTCGTGCCGGACATGGAATAGCGCTTGCCCCGCCTCCAGCGTGGCGAGGCGGGTATCGTTGCGATCGTAGCGAAGGCGCGATCCCCCGGCGAGCTCGATCCGGGTGCCGTCGTTGAGCGCGATCTGGCGCGTTTCCCCTGCCCGCGTCTGCTCGACCCGCATGTCGGGACCGCGGTTCAACATCGTCGGGCCGGCGACGAGAGCGACAGCCGCCGCCACCCCGCCGAGCAGCCACCAGCGTCCCCAGCCGGCATTGTCATTGGCCGTCTCGATCGGAGGATCGGGTTCCACGTCCGCCGTCGGCGGGACCAGCAACGCATCGGCCATCGCGACCGCGTCATAGGCGCGTGCGTTGGCCGGGCTTTCTTCCAGCCACGCGGCAAAGGCGTCCCATTCGGCGGCGCTCATGTCACGCTGCCGGATGTGCCAGTCGATCGCCTGTTCCTCACGCGTCACTCGTCCGCGCTCCTTTCGAGGATATGACGATGCGGTGACGTACGATCCGCACCCTCCATCTCCCGATTTTCCTGCAAAAAATGATAGGCCCGGCGCAACAGTTTCTCGACCGCGCTGACGGTGATGCCCATCCGGTCGGCGATCAACCGTTGCGGCTGATCCTCGAAGCGGAAAAGCGTGAAGGCCTGACGCATCCGCTCGGGCATTTGCGCGATCCGCGCCTGGGCCTGTGCCAGTTCGCCCCGCGCCGCGACGATGCGTTCTGGGTCGGCATATTCCTCCGATTGGGGCTGGACTTCTTCCCATGCCCCCTCGCGGGCACCGCGTCGGGCGGCGGCGATCCGGCGATCGGTGGCGAGGTTGGTCGCCATACGGCAGAAAAAGGGCATGGGCTGTTCGACATGCCCCCCCCTCCAGCGCAGCAATGCGCAGCCAGAGATCCTGAAGCGCGTCCTCGGCATCCTCCACCGAACCGAGCCGGGCCGCCAACAGGCGACGCAGCAGCGGCCGCGCCTCCATGAACTGGCCTTCCAGACCCGTATCGCCCAATCCACCGCCCTCTGGTCAGGCGGCGAAGGCCAGCCCGCGTTGCGCCGCCATGTCCGAAACCGAAACCCCGCGCAAGACATCGGCCTCGTCCCGCCGCGCCGCCGCGATGGCGTCACCCGGCCGCGTACCCGCGCCGGGGTGACACATGACCAGGTGAAAGCGCCCCGCCCGATCGAGAAAAGACGGAAGGGCCTGCGCAAAGCGGCCGTCAAAGCCATAATGCCCGGCAAAGCCGTCATTGCAGCGCAGCCCCGCCGCCTCCGCATCGCGGCGCAATCCACGCGAGTGAAAGGCGCTGCCGATCGCCTTGCCGCGCCAGGGCCGGCCGAGCAGCGCGGCGATTTTGTCCTCGCAGGTGCGAAGCCATGCGTCCGGCGCACGGCGACGCGTGATGGCCAGCACGATCGGGCGGATGCCGGGAAGCGCGTGCGAATGCTGATGCCCGTCGACAAAGGCGGGCGGACGCCCCATCGCCGACTCGAAACGGTCGAACTGCGCCTCGACCTCGCGGGCGATCTCCCCCGGATCCAGTCGCCCGCGCGCCGCCAGCCGGGTCAGCGGGTCGATCCCCGGCATCACCCCATCACGGGTAAAGCCATTGGGGTGGATCGGCGCCTCTTCGGTCAGCGTCAGGTGAAGCCCGATCTGCGCCGTGTCGGGCAGGTCGCGCAACATCGCGCTGTCCTCCGCCCAATTGGGGCGCAGCGTCATGCAACTCGTGGCGTTCAGCTTGCCGGCTTTCAGCAGTTCGGCGATGACCAGACTGTCCGCAGTGGAAAAGGCGAAATCGTCAGCGCATAGAATAAGCCGGTTCACCCACCACTCCCGCCAGATTCTGATAGGCCTTTTCGCGCATCCGCTCGGTGGTCAGCCGCCGGGCCGTCAGTCGGCGGGCCAGAAACGTGTAGAAGAACCAGTCCCCCGCGAACGGCGCGGCGATGCTGTAGAGCAGGCGCTCGCTGAAGGTCCAGCGGATCGATTCCCGGTCCCGCTCCCGGTCGGAGGGCGTGCACCAGAAGCCGTCGGCATAACGCATCGTGCCGTGGCGCAGCACCCGGTGGATCACCTCATGATCCTCCAGCACGTAATTCCAGCGGCGCGGATCGAAGCCGCCCGCCGCCTTCAGCGTCCTGGTGCAAAAGGCTTGCCCCGCACCGCCCGCATGGCATTGCCGAGGCAGCAGTCGCGCGGCCAGACGGATGGTCGCGGACTCGCGCCGACGCTCCGCTTCGCCATCACCCGGTGCGATGAAATAGGCCCCCGCGACGACGCATCCGGGTCGTTCCAGCAGCGCCTGCGCCTCGGCCAGATAGGTCTCCGGGTACCGCGTATCGGCGTCGCACGTCGCGACGAAGCGCGTATGGACATGGTCGAGGCCGAGGCGCAGCGCATTGATCTTGCCCGGCAATCCTTGATGCAGCAGGATATGGTCCAGGCCCAGCCGCTCGCACGCCTCCGCCGCTACCCTCGCGCTGGCGTCGAGCGAGCCATTGTCCACCAGCACCAGCCGAAAGCGCAGCCTCTGCCGCGCCAGACTTTCCAGCGTCGCCGCCAGTTCGGCCTCTTCGTTGAAGAAGGGCACGATCACCGTCCAACATGGCGCAACATATGCCGGTGCCTGTTCCGTCTTGCCGGCATTGGCGCAGGCCCTAACATTGCGCCAAGCCGCGCCTTCCGCATCGAGCAGCATCAACCCACCCCGCCCATGAAACCCAAAACAACCTCGTCGCCAAAGCCCCCGCCCGACAGCGTTTCCGCTCAAGTCGAGGTGTTTCATAAGCCTGACGTCGCCACCCCCGGCCGACCGGACATAGGTTAAGAAAAATTTTTCACCGGGCGGATGCCATGCCGATTTCCTTTGCGATCGGGCGACCGGCAATGACATGGGCGCTGCGAAGCCGGGGCCGCCGGCAGCACACCCGGAACGGATCGAAATGACGGATCTGACGTCGTCCCGCTTGAACGCCAGCCGCTTTGCCACGCTCCGCCTCCTCGACAGGCCGACGGTCGTGGCGTTCGCGCTGCTGATCTTCGCCGTGCTGGTCCGCGCGCGCGATTACGGCAATCCGGTCACGCATGTAGACGAGCAATATTATCTGCTGGTCGGCGATCGGCTGTTGCACGGCGCACGTCTCTATATCGATCTCTGGGATCGCAAGCCGCCGGGGCTGTTCCTGCTGTTCGCCGGTTTCCGCCTGCTGCCGGGGGATGGTTTCCTGGCCTATCAGCTGGTCGCCACGCTATGCGCCGCTGCGACGGGCTGGCTGATCTGGCTGGCGGCGCGGCGCATGACGCTGGCCCCGCCCGCCGGGCTGGCGGCGGGCGCAGCCTATATCCTTTGGCTGCCATTGCTCAGCGGCGGGAGCGGCCAGTCGCCGGTCTTCTACAATCTGGCGATGACGGCGGCGGCGGTTCTCACGCTGGAACTCCCCCGCCTGGCCGAGCGGCGCGCGGTGGGCGCGATCGTGGCGAGCGGTGCGGCGGCCTGCCTGCTGGCCGGTATCGCCATCCAGATCAAATATACTCCGTTGGTCGAAGGCGCGTTCTTCGGGCTTGCCCATCTCTTTTATCTCTGGCGGGCGCGAGCAAGCGTCCTCTCGCTGGGATTGGCGGCGCTGCTCTGGATGGCGCTGGGGTTGTTGCCGACGGCGTTGATCGTCCTGCAATATTGGATGAAGGGCCCGGCGGCGTTCGACGCCTTCTGGTTCGCCAACTTCACCTCGATCACGCTAAGACGCGGCTATCCCATGGCGAAGATCGTCGGACGACTGGCGGGAATCGGGGGCCAGTTGCTGCCGCTGATCGCCTGTGCCGTAGTCGCGTGGCGCAAGGGGCCGAAAAGCCCCGCCATGACCCTGACCCGCATCTGGCTGATTTTCGCGCTGGTCGCCTTTGCGATGATCGGCGCGTTCTTCGATCATTATGCCTTGCCGCTGGTCGCCCCGCTTTCGCTCGCCGCCGCGCCCGCCTTCAGCATGGGGCGAAAGGCGATCGTCCCGGTCTTCCTGATCGGCACCGGGTTGTTCATCTTCCACGCCGCCACCAACGACCCGAGCGAGGGCGATGGCATCCGTCGCATGGCCAGGATCATGGCGGCGGTCGATGGCGCCGAATGCCCCTATGTCTTTGCCGGGGATTCCAGCCTTTATCATCTGTCGGGTGGCTGCGCGCCGACCGCCTATGCCTTTCCCTCCTCGCTCGCCTATGAGGCGGAGCGCGGGGCGATCGGGGTGGACGAGACGGCGGAGGTCGCGCGTATCCTTGCCCGCCGCCCGCCCGCCATCGTGACGCTGGACGATCCTTTCTCGCCCTGGAACGTCGCGACGCAAAGGCTGATGATCCAGGCTCTCGCCCGCGACTATCGCCCGGTCATGGCGGTCCCGCGCGAAAGACGGCACGAAGTCCTGTATGTCCGCCGCGACCGGCTCGTTCCGCCTCTGAAATAAAAGCACGGTCGCGGTTGTTTTCGCTGACACCCCGCCCCATTTGCCGCGTCGAACCCCTTATGGAGCCGCAAGCGCATGAGTGACGACGCCTATACCCCGCCCGCCATCTGGACCTGGGACAAGGAGAGCGGCGGCCGCTTCGCCTCGATCAACCGGCCGATTGCGGGTCCGACGCACGACAAGCCCCTGCCCGTCGGTCGGCATCCGTTCCAGCTCTACTCGATGGGCACGCCCAACGGGGTGAAGGTCACGATCATGCTGGAGGAGTTGCTCGCCGCCGGTCATACGGATGCGGAATATGACGCTTGGTTGATCCGCATCGGCGAAGGCGACCAGTTCGGCAGCGGGTTCGTCGAGATCAATCCGAATTCGAAGATACCGGCGCTGGTCGACCATCGCGGCGACGAGCCGCTCGCCATCTTCGAATCCGGCGCGATCCTGACCCATCTGGCCGAGAGCTTCGGCGCCTTCCTGCCGACCGAGCCCGCCGCGCGGGCGCGGGTCCTGTCCTGGCTGTTCTGGCAGATGGGCAGCGCGCCATTCCTGGGCGGCGGCTTCGGCCATTTTTATGCCTATGCGCCGGTGAAGATCGAATATGCGATCAACCGCTATGCCATGGAGGCCAAGCGTCAGCTCGACGTGCTGAACCGGCAACTGGAACAGCACCGCTATGTTGCGGGCGATGACTATAGCATCGCCGACATGGCGATCTGGCCCTGGTACGGGCAGCTCGTGCTGGGCGATCTCTACGGCGCGGCCGAATTCCTGCAGGTGCAGGACTATGGCCATGTCGTGCGCTGGGCCCAGGAACTGGCCGCACGCCCGGCGGTCAAGCGCGGGCGGATGGTCAACCGCACCATGGGCGACCCCGCCGAGCAACTGCCCGAGCGGCACGATGCCAGCGATTTCGAGACGCGGACCGCCGACAAGATCGGCTGACCTGCCAATCCTCCCCATCGCTGATGGGGAGGATTGAAAATGACGGTCCGATGTCATCTGCCGCGAATGGGTTGATCCCTGCGGCCGTCTGCGCCTTAAGTCCTTGCCATGCTCCCCCGCTCCTTCCTCCCGCGCCCCCTTTTGACGCTGGCGCTGGCCGCCGCCGCTCTGGTCGAAAGCCCGCTCTGCGCGGCCGACCCGGCCCCCTTCGACCTGCCCGGCCCGGCCTTGCGGATCGCGGTGACGCGCGGCGACAAGACGCTGCCCATAGCCGAGGTGCCCAATCTCGCCGCGGGCGATCGCCTGACCATCGAGGCGGATCTGCCGAGCGACCAGCGGGCGCATTACATCCTCTTCTCCGCCTTTCTCAGCGGTGCGACCAATCC
Organism: Sphingomonas sp. Marseille-Q8236; assembly: GCF_965112005.1. Classification (NCBI taxonomy): domain Bacteria; kingdom Pseudomonadati; phylum Pseudomonadota; class Alphaproteobacteria; order Sphingomonadales; family Sphingomonadaceae; genus Sphingomonas; species Sphingomonas sp. Marseille-Q8236. The sequence continues at coordinate 2,357,577 of NZ_CBCOPO010000001.1, read as the reverse complement.
GCCGCCCAAGAATTGGGTCCAGTCCGCCGAGACCTGGAAGGCCAAGGACAAGGATCGCCGCCTGACCCTGACCGTGCCCAAGGGCGCGCGCCAGATGGCGCTGTTCCTGGTGCCGGAGACCGGCGGCGCATCGGGCACGATCGTCGATGCGGTGCGCGACCGTCCCGGCGAGTTCGTCCGCGCGGTACAGGATCTGAACCAGGCCTCGCTCGACCGCTCTCGCCTCAACGCCTTCGTCGCGGCGATCCGGGCGCAGGAAAACAGCCATCCCGAATTTCTGCGCACCCTCGCCCCGGCGCTGTCCAACAGCCTGGCGATCAAACTGAACCCCGATTGCCTGGCCCGCGTCATCGAGTTGCAGGCGGCCTGTCTTCTTGAAAATCGCGACTCGCTGGTGCTTGCAGATATTCACAGCAGCTCGATGACCGACACGCTGATCGGCGCACCGACCGACTTGGCATTGCAACTCAGCTATACACGCGAGGCCGGGCTGGGTTATTACAGCCCTTATATCGGTGTGATCCGCGACATTGCCCGCGTGTTCGGCGCGTTCGGCAATCCGCAATTCGGCTATCTGCCCACGCTCGCGACGCGCGAGGGGGATCGGCTGTCGCTGCTGCTTAACGCCGCACCGTCCTTCGCCAAGCCTAAATCGGTGCTGGTCGCCGCGATGCCGGCCATCGACGCGGTCAGCCCGCCGCGTCTGCGCGTGACCGGGGAACAGCCCCTCTGCGGTGCCCGCCCCGGCCTGGTCCTGCCGGTCGAGGGCGCGCCGCTCATCTATTCGACTGCCTTTGCCCGTAACATGACGGTGTCGCTGACCAGCGCGGACGGCAAGACGATCGACCTGCCCGTCCGGGCACGGGCGGACCGGGGCGGCTATGTGCTGACCGAACCGCTGCCCGCCGGTGGCCTGTCGGGCAAGGTCACCGCCAAGCTGCACGGCCAATGGGGTTTCGACGGGTTCGAGGGGCCCAGCTTTACCTTGCAATTCCCCGATGGCGGGGCATGGCGCGCGGGCGATGCGGGGCAGAGCCTGGTCGTCGGCCGCGACAATGCGGTGACGCTGACCGGCCCAGCCGCCGCCTGCGTCACCGGGGTCACCATGCGATCGCCCGGCGGCGCGGCGCAGCCCGTGTCCTTCACGCTTCGCGGCAATGACGGCATCGCGGTCACCCTGCCGTTGAAGAACGCGCGCGGCGGCGACGTCACGCTGGAGGTGCAGCAGATCGGCGATGCCGCTCCGCGCACCGTCACCTTGCGCGCCTATTCGCCCGCCAGCCGGATCGACACGGTGACGCTGGCCAAGGGGGACCGGTTCGTGACGCTGACCGGCCAGCGGCTGGACGAGATTGCCGGGGTCGAGGTGGGCGACGTGCGCTTGTCACCCGATCAGGTGACGCGCGCGGGGGATAGCGATCGGCTGATCGCGACCGCCGCCGACGGTCGCCTGCCCGATGGGAGCAGCGCCAGGATACGACTGGACGACGGCCGGACCCTGTCGGTGCCGATCACGCCCGTGCCGCCCCGCCCCGCCGCGACGCTGATCGCGCGCAGCCTGACGCCCAAGGATGCTGCGGGCGCCGTCACGCTCGCGACGCGGGACGAGGCCGTCCTGCCCGACCATAGCCGCCTGACCTTCTCGATCCGCGCCGCCGAGGGCACGCGGCTGGCCCCGACCGACGCGATCGAGGTCGCCACCGCCGATGGCAACACCAGCGTCATGCTGGAGGGCGGACGCGACGTTCGCCTGTCCTCGCCCGACATCGCGGTCGCGACGCTCGATCCGGCGCGACTGGGGCCGGCGGCGGCGGGCGCGCTCCGCTATCGGATCGTGCGTGGGGCCATCGGGGGTGACTGGGCACCGCTCGCCACGCTGGTGCGACTGCCGCGGATCGATGCTGTCGCCTGTACGACGGACGGTTGCCAGATGTCCGGCGGCGACCTTTTCCTGATCGAGCGGGTCGCGGCCAGCGCCGACATGACCGGGGCGATCGGCGTTCCGCCGGGCTTCACGGCGGCGCGGTTGACAGTGCCGCAGCCGCAGAATGGCGGGCTGAGCCTGACGCTGCGCGATGCGCCGGGGGTGGTGTTCGCCTTGTCGCAAAAGCCGTAAGGGGTTTATCTTGGCCGCCGCTCAGGCGTGACGGAGATTGGCAGGCGGCATCGCCGGACGGACCGAAAACCAAGGGACTATGCCATAGCCCGGTTCACCAGCTCAAAGGGCTGTCGGCGATCCCCTTTTCACGCCGCCTTCCCTTCGCCGCCCCCCTCTCGCTGTTCGAGCGCCAGACGCAATGCGCGCACTTCGCCGCGAAGTGCGGTCAGGTCGTCCATCGCCATCCCGGACCGGGCGATGATCTCCTCGCCCAGGCAGCCGCACTGGTCGCGCAGGGCATGGCCCGCCTGGGTCAGACGCACACGCACCTGACGCTCGTCCTGCGGATCGCGCTCGCGCACCAGTTGCCCGCTGGCCTCCAGCCGTTTGACCAGCGGCGTCACCGTGCTGGACTCAAGCCCCAACCGCTGGGCGATGGCACCGATGGTCCGGCCATCCTCTTCCCACAGGACGTGCAGCGCCAGATATTGCGGATAGGTCAGGCCAAGCTGGTCGAGCATCGGCTTATAGGTGCGCTGGACCGCCATATTGGCCGCGTACAGTGCGAAGCATAACTGATCGTCCAGTGGCCACGGCACCGACATCCACATTCTCCCAAAATCAAAAAATACATATCGCGATAAAAGAAGGGCTGGACAAGCCCGATCACTTGCGCCATTTATGTATCGCGATAAAGATTATTGGAGACCAGATGTGACGATCGACGTGAAGTACCAGACCCAGGCCAGCGCAACCGGTGGCCGTGAAGGCCATGCCCGGACCGAGGACGGCACGCTCGACGTCAAGCTGTCGACGCCCAAGGAATTGGGCGGCGCGGGCGGCGACGGCACCAATCCCGAACAGCTGTTCGCGGCGGGCTATTCTGCGTGCTTCATCGGCGCGCTGAAGGTCGCTGGCCAGCAGTTGAAGGTGAAGGTGCCCGACGACGTGTCGGTTTCCGCCAAAGTCGGTATCGGCCCGCGCGCGGCGGGCGGTTTCGGGATCACGGCAGACCTGACCGTCGCGCTGCCCGGCATCGACCGTGCCGAAGCAGAGAAACTGGTCGAAGCCGCGCACCAGATCTGCCCGTATTCCAATGCCACGCGCGGCAATGTGGATGTCGGCCTGACGCTGGCCTGACATCCATCCGTACTCCCTGACCCTACCGGCGCGGTCGATTCTTCCCTAAGACCGCGCCGTTCTTTTTTCCTCAGGCCGAATCCCGCACGATCAGGCGAGGCGGCATTTCCAGCCCCGGCGCCGCCTGTCCGTCCAGCCGCGCGAACAGCGCCTCGACCATGGCCTTCGCCCCCGCCTCCAGATCCTGTCGGATCGTGGTCAGCCGCGGCACCGCGCGTTCGGCCAGCGGCAGATCGTCGAACCCCGTGACCGCGACATCGCCCGGTACCGAAACGCCGGACGCGGCCAGCGCCGACATGGTCGCCACCGCGATCATGTCGGAGGCCGCGACGATACCGTCGATCCCCCGCCCCTCCCGCTGCAACCGCGACAGATTGGCGGCGATCTGATCGGGCATCAGGTCGGGCGCGAGCGCGACGTCCAGCTGATAGGGCGGCGGCAATCCCGCCTGCGCCAGCGCATCGCACAGCCCGGCATGGCGCTGCGCCAGTTCCAGGGTGCGGATTTCGCCCATGAAGGCGATATGACGGCGGCCCGTCGCGATCAGATGCTCCCCCGCCAGCCGTCCGCCCAGCCGATTGTCGACGCCGACCGCGCAGTGACGCTGCCCCGCCAGATTGCTGCCCCAGACGACGAGCGGTAGATAGGTTTGCGCGACCGCCTCGATCACGGCCAGCTGATCCGATTGGCCGATCAGCAATACGCCATCGGCCATGCCCGAACGGGTGATGCGCGACAGCCAGTCGTCATCATCCGGAATGATCCGCGACAGCATCACGTCATGGTCGCGGGCCGCCAATTCGTCCGCGAGATGGCCGAGCAGCGTCATGAAGAAGGGATCGGACAGGCGCTGCCGTCGCTCATGCCCCAGTGGAATGGCGAGGCCGATCACCCCCGTACGCTGGGCGCGCAGGCGACGGGCCATCTGGTTGATCTGGAAATTATGTTCCGCCGCCAGGGCCTCGATCCGCTGCCGCGTCTCGGCATTGACGACGCTCTTGCCCGCCAGGGCCCGGCTGACCGTGCCGGGCGACACGCCTGCCAGCCGGGCAATGTCCTTCAGGGTGCGGGCGGGTTGGGCCGTGTCGGTCATGGCCTGCCTCCTGAACGAAAAAAGGGGCGGATGCCATTGGCACCCGCCCCAAAGTTGTCTGTCGGTCAGAAGCGGTAACGGACCGATGCCGTTAGCGTTCGTCCATACAGCGCGGTATTGTTGAAGACCCCCTGGGTCGAGGACAGGATGGGGAACAGCCCGCCGCCGCCACGGAAACCCAGCTTGTCGAACAGGTTGTTGACGTTCAGGCCCAGTTCCAGCTTCTCCATCGGACGCACCGTCACGAAGCCGTTGACGAAGGTCGAGCCCTTGATCGTGTAGAGGTTGAAATCGTCCGACTTGGTGCTGGTCTGACCGTTCACGCTGACGCCGAAGGCGATCGGACCCGCATCGTAAGAGGGCGACACGACGAACAGGAAGTCGGGCAGGCCGCCGGGCTTCTTGCCGACCAGCCCCGCCGTCGCGCTGCTGGTGATCTTGGAATTCGCATAGGTCGCATCGGCGGACAGATGGAAATTGCCATAGCTCACCCGGCTGCTGAACTCGATACCCAGCGAGCGATAGCCGTTGGAGATGTTCGGGTTGTTGTTCGGCGCGGGGTTGTTGATCCGGGTGAAGTCGTAATTATTCTCGGTCAGCGTCGAGCGGAAGCCGGTGATTTCGACCGAATAGGACGCGCCGAAGATGCCGCCGCGCTGCTTCAGGCCGATTTCCTGCTGGTTGAGATAATTGACCGAGGTCGCCTGCCCCTGGCTGTTGAGCGAGCCATCGGCATTGAAATTGCCCGACAGGACACGGCGGTCGGCGTTGAAGCGGCCACCCCGGCTGGCGCGGGCAAAGACGCTGGTCTTGCTGTTGAACGCATAGAGGGCACCGACCGACCAGCTGACATAGCCATCGGTATAGTTGATCTTCTCGGCCGTCGGGTTGAGCACCAGCGAGGGGATCAGCGCCGAGCCCAGCGCATCCGACACGCGGGTATTCGGACCCGCGATACCGCCTTGCGCGGTGCCTTCCCCATGCACGCTGTCATAGCGGACCGAGGCGTCGAGGTTCAGGCCGCCGACTTCGTAACCCGCCTGAAGGAAGGGCGCGACGTCGGTATAGGTCAGGTCGACGCGGCGGGCGCAGCAGCTGCCCCAATTGTCGTTGAACCCGGCCTGGCCAGCGGCGGTCAGCTGCGTGCCGGTGGTCGAGAACAGGTCGAGCGGCGCGGCGTTGTTACCGTTCAGCTCGCTATACTGGCGATTGACATGCCAGTCCTGGACGATGTTCTGCCGCATCACGAACAGACCGGCGGTCAGGCGCGCCTTGCCCGGCCCGACCTGGAACTTGCCGTTCAGGGTCAGGTTGTTGGCGAAATTGTCCATGTTCTTCATGAACACGTTGATGTTCGGATTGTTGTTCACATAGCTTCCCGTGAACAACTGGCCCAGCTTCGGCCCAGCCGCATAGCGGACCGAACCCACCGTCTGGCCGTTGACGGTCGAGCCGATCAGGCCGCCGCTGCCGGTCAGCGTCTGGACATTGATGAACTGCGTCGTGAAATTCCCGCTGATCCACTGATAGCGCATCGTGTCGTCGAGCGAGATATTGTCGTTGAAGTCGTAGTGGATCTGGCCGCTGATGCCGGTGACGCGCGGGTGGATGCCCTGCACTTCTGCCGACTTCACGCCGCCATTGTCATAGTCCAGATACTGGAAGTTGCGGTTGTAGATCGTATAGGCCGAACCCGAACGCCCGTCGAAATTGGGCAGCGGGGTGAAGCCGGTCACGCGATTGCCGTCCAGCGTCGCCAGCGTCGGCGTGGTGGTGTTGGTCGGCGCCTGCTCGTCCAGCCGCTTGAAATACAGACGGATGAAGCCGCGATTGTCGGGCAGATCCTTGGTGATGTTCGCCTTGATCTGGTAGCCGCGCAGGATGTTGAAATTCTCGTTGGTGTAGCCGCCGCCGTTGCGCGCATAGCCGCCGATGTGGAAGCGCGTGCTGTCGTCGATCGGGCCACCATAGTCGAAGTCGACGCGATGTTCACGGAAGCCCAAGCCGTTGGAATAGGCGACCTGGCCGCCCTTGATGTCGCCGGTCTTGCTGATGAAGTTGATCACCGCACCCGGCGCCTGGCTGGCGAAGGTCGAGGCCGAACCGCCGCGCACCGCCTCGACCGTCTTGATGTTCTGGTCGAAGCGCAGCCAATAGTCGTTGTTGCCGAAGTTGATGTCGCCGAACAGGACGTCGGGCAAGCCGTCTTCCTGCAGCGAGACATATTCCGAGCCGCCGGTCGAAACGGGGATGCCGCGCACGCCGATATTGGCGTTGCCGCCCGGACCCGCGGTATCGCTGGGCTGAAGACCCGGGATGTTGCGCAGGATTTCCGCGGTCGAGCGCGGGGTGAAATTCTGGATGGCTTCCTGGCTGACCTGCGACACCGAGATCGAGCTGCGGAAGCGCGAGCGCTCGCCGCTGGTCGCGGTGACGACGATGTCTTCGCTCTGCACACCGGCGTCGGGGATGCTACCGGCCTGGGCTACGTTGCCCGAACCGGTCGGAGCCGGCTGCGCGGTCGTCGCCTGGGGATCATTGGTCTGCGCGAAGGCCGGGAAGCTCACCAGCGCCATCGCCAAAGCTGCCATCGATCCACAGGACCGCAGAACGCTCGTCTTCATTCACCCTCTCCTGATTCGCCCCGGTGTCCGGGATGTCGTGATTAAGGGTTAGCATACTCGCAATCGTTTGCAACACGACTTTTGCAAACCATTGCATAAAATCTGCATGACTGTGATCGAGAAAACACAGCATGACCGACGCCGTCATGGCGGTGGGATCGCAAACCTTTGCATGATATGCCAAGGGACAGGCGCGCGACCCGGACCGTCAGGATCAAGGCGTGAAGAAGAGGATGGCAGAATGAGCGATACTCCCCCCGATGCGATCCGGTCCGTCCTGATCGTCGGTGGCGGCACGGCGGGTTGGATGACCGCCGCCGTCCTCGCCCATGCCAGCCCACGCGGGCTGACCATCACGCTGGTCGAGTCGGACGCCATCGGCACGGTCGGCGTGGGCGAGGCGACCATCCCGCCGATCCGCCTGTTCAACCAGACGCTGGGCATCGACGAGGCCGAATTCCTGCGCGAGACCAAGGGCAGTTACAAGCTCGGCATCGAATTCGTCGGCTGGGGGCGCGAGGGGCATCGCTATTTCCACCCCTTCGGCACGCACGGCAAATCCTTCGATCTGGTCGCGGTGCATCAGCATTGGCTGGCGGCGGGAGGGCCGGACAGCGGCATCGCCTTCGACGACCTGTCCATGGCATGGGGTGCCGCCAAGCGCGGCCGGTTCGCCGCGCCGATGACCGACCCGCGCAGCGTCGCCTCGACCTTCGACTATGCCTATCATTTCGACGCAGGCCTCTATGCCCGTTTCCTGCGCCGCTATGCCGAGGCACGCGGGGTGATCCGGGTCGAGGGCAAGATCGCCGACCATCGCCTGGAGGGTTCGCGCGGCCATGTCGCCTCGGTCACGCTGGAGGATGGCCGGACGCTGGCGGCGGATATGTTCGTCGATTGCTCGGGCTTTCGCGGGCTGCTGATCGAAGAGGCGCTGGGCACGGGGTATGAGGATTGGACCCACTGGCTGCCCTGCGACCGGGCGGTGGCGGCGCCATGCGTCACCGGCGGCGACGGTCTGACGCCCTATACCCGTTCGACCGCGCGGGCGGCGGGATGGCAATGGCGCATTCCGCTCCAGCACCGCACGGGCAATGGCTATGTCTATTGCAGCCGCCACATCTCGGATGACGCAGCGGCCGCGACGCTGGTGGCCAATCTGGACGGAGAGGCATTGGGCGATCCGCGCTTCCTGCGCTTCACCACCGGTCGGCGCAAGCTGATGTGGAACCGCAATGTCGTGGCCATCGGCCTGTCGAGCGGCTTCATGGAGCCGCTGGAGTCGACCAGCATTCATCTAATCCAGGCGGGCATCGCCAAGCTGCTCGCCTATTTCCCCACCCGAGCCTTCGAGCCCGAGGCCATCACCGAATATAACCGCGTCGCGATCACCGAATATGAGCGGATCCGCGACTTTCTGATCCTGCACTACAAGCTGACCGAGCGACAGGATTCGGCCCTGTGGCGCGAATGCGCGGCGATGCCGATCCCGGAGACGCTGGCGATGAAGATCGCGCATTTCCGCACGGCTGGTCGTCTGGTCGCGCGCGACATGGACCTGTTCGGCCCGGCGAGTTGGGCGGCGGTGCATATCGGGCAGTTCAACATGCCCCAGGGACTTGACCCGCTGCTGGCCTATGGCGAGCCTGCACAGAGCCGGACCTTTGTCGGCAAGCTGGCGGGCGCGATCGGGCAGATGGCGGAATCGATGCCGGCCCATGCGGATTGGCTGAAACGGATCGGGGCCCTGGCCTGATTCTCTCCGGCGCGGGGGGATTTACAGCCCCTCACCGCCCACCCATTGGGCGTGCGCCAGCCGCCGTGCCAATTCCCAATTCTGTTGCCGCAGGTCCGGCACCGCCACCACTTCCCACAAACCGCCGCGCGTCATCGGGCCGATGCAATAGAGGCGGTCATCCACTCCGCCATCGCCCGCCACGACATGGCTCTGCGCATCGACCTCCAGCCCGATCCGTAGCGCATCCGGCCGGATCATGCCCTGGCTCAGCAATTGCCGGATCAGCGGCTCGCGCGATCGCAGCAAATCTCCCTGCGGCCCCGTGCAATTGACGATCCGCGCCACACGCATCGCCTCCACTTTGTCGGCCCCGCGCCGTCGCCAATGGACGAGGGCCCCGTCGCCATCGCACTCGACCCGCACCAGCTTGCCGCCCGCGATGGACAACCGCCCCGCCTCGACCAGCGCATCGACCCGATCGGCAACCGAAGGGGCCAACCGGTGCCGATGCACGTCCCAATAGGGGCGCAAATGCCGCAGAAAGCGGGCGCGGGTTGCGCCATCGGCGGCACCCCACATCATCTGGGTCACGGGCCGCAAGGCATCGACCGCCGCGCGCCAGCCCTGCTCGTCTGCGGCACAGCGCACATGCCGCACCAGCGCCGACAGGCTGGCGGCGGGCCGCTCTCGCAGCGGCATGGCGGGCGGCGTTTCGGCATGGCGACGCGGCGCCAGGCCCCGCCGCGACATGGCGGTAAGCCGCCCACCGAACCCGCTCGCATCCAGCAGCAGCGCCGCGTCGATCGCGGTCAACCCGCTGCCGACCAGCAAGACCCGGTCGTCCGGCCCCAGCCCTTCGGCAATATCGCCCGCCCAAGGGTCCTCCCGGTAGCAGCCCTCCACCAGCGCGGCCGGATCGATTCCCGGCGGACTGTGCGGCGGCAGGTTGCCGAGCGCCAGCACGACCGCGTCGGCGGACAGCGCGCGGCCCTCCATCGTCAGCCGATAGCCCGCCCCCTCCCGGTCGAGCGCCACCACCTCGCCCGAGGCAAGCGTCAACCGAGCCGGATCGGCGGCGATGGTCTCCATCAGCAGATCGCGGAGATAATCGCCATATACCCGGCGCGGCACGAAGGTCTTGGCATCCCCCGCCCCGCGCGCGACCAGCCAGCGGACGAAATGATCGGGATCGTCCCGCAGGGCGCTCATATTGCCTGCCCGGACGTTCAGCAGATGCTCGGCATGCGCGGCGCTATAGGCGACGCCCCGCGCCAATTGATTGGCCCGCCGTTCGATCAGCGTCGCCCGCGGCCCGCCATGGCGAACCAGATTGATGGCCAGCAGCGTCCCCGCAAAGCCGCCACCGATGATCGCGACATGATCGATCCCCGTCGTCATTGGTCCGCTCGTCCTTTTCCGCTGGCGTCGCCTCACCCTCTAATCGGATCGCGCCACCTCTTCACGCAGATTTCAGTATACGATTTTACATCCGAGCGTTACGCTATCGGCATCATCTCTGGGCAAGTGGACGTTTCGATGCGGTCGTGTTGGCGGATTTCCGATCTTTTGGTTTCCCTGTCGTCCATCGCGATGGCCGTCCCCCTCGCCGCTCAGACCCCCGCTGCCACCACAACGCCCGCCTCGACGGAAAGCCTGTCGGTTGAGGGCATTTTCGGCCCGAAGGCCGTCCGCACCGAATCCGTCCGCGAAAGCCGCTGGGGCAAGGACGGCGAAAGCTATCTCGCGCTCGAAAGCGCGGCCCAGGGCGGACAGGACATCGTCCGCTACGCGATCGCCGACGGAAAGCGACAGGTCGTGGTCGCCGCGTCCGATCTGGTGCCGCCGGGTGCAGGCGCCCCCTTGTCCATCGACAGCTATGAATGGTCGCCCGACAATCGCTGGCTGTTGATCCAGACCAACGGCCAGCGCTTCCGCCGGACCAACGCACTGTCCGATTACTGGCTGTACGACGTCGCCAACAAGCGGCTGCACAAGGTCGGCAAGGACGCCGCGCCCTCCACCCTGCTCTACGCCACGGTTTCCCCCGACAGCAGCCGCATCGCCTATGTCCGCGCGAACAACATCTATGTCGAACCGATCTCCGGCGGTGCGCCCACCGCGCTGACCAGGGACGGTGACGACTATGTCGTCAACGGCCTGGCCGACTGGGTCTATGAGGAGGAATTCTCGGTCCACCGCGCGTTCGAATGGAGCCCGGATTCCAAGCGTATCGCCTTTCTGCGCTTCGATACGAAGGGCGTCGGCACCTTCGACATGATCAAGAACACCGGCGGCCAATATTCCAAGGTCATTCCGCTGCAATATCCCAAGGCGGGCACGACCAACTCGGCGGTGACGGTCGGCGCGATCGACCTGGACGGCGGTGCGACCCGCTGGTTCAAGCTGTCTGGCGACCCGCGTCAGAATTACGTGCCGCAGATCAGCTGGGCGGGCGGACCGGAGGCGCTCTTCATCCAGCAGTCCAACCGGCTCCAGAACAGTTACAATGTCCTGCTCGGCGATCCCGCGACCGGTGCGGTGAAGCCGATCCTAGTCGAAAAGGACGCCGCCTGGGTCGAGGCGAATGCCGCGCCCGAATGGCTGAAGGGCGGCGGCGCCTTTACCTGGCTGTCCGAGCGGGACGGCTGGCGTCACCTCTACACCGTCGACCGGGCGACGGGCCGCGCGACGCTCCGTACGCCGGGCAAGTTCGACGTCGTCGATCTGCTCCATGTCGACGAGAAGGCGGGCTATGCTTGGTTCATCGCTTCGCCCGACAATCCGACCCAGCGCTATCTCTACCGCACCACGCTGTCCGGCCGCCCCAGGGTCGAGCGGCTGACCCCGGAGGACCAGCCGGGCACCCATAGCTACGACATTGCGCCCGGCGAACATTGGGCACTGCACACCGTCTCGCGCTTCGACGCGCCGCCGGTCACCGACATGCTCGACATGACCCGTCAGCAGCCGCTGCGTACCTTGGCCGCGAATGCGCCGCTGGCGAAGGAAGTCACCGACAGCGGCCTGCCCGCGACCGAATTCTTCCGCGTCGATATCGGCGGCGGGACGCAACTCGACGGATGGCTGATCAAGCCGCCCGGCTTCGATCCGGCCAAGCGCTATCCGATCCTCTACTTCGTCTATGGCGAACCCTGGGGCCAGACGGTCGCGGACCGCTGGGCGGGGGCACAGGGGCTGTGGCACCGGATGCTCGCGCAAAAGGGCTATCTGGTCGCCAGCCTCGATCCGCGTGGCACCGCCACCCCGCGCGGGCGCGATTGGCGCAAGAGCATCTATCGCCAGGTCGGTATCCTCGCCTCGGCCGATTATGCGGCAGGAGTACGCAAGATGCTGGCGACGCGGCCCTATATCGACCCCGCTCGGATCGGCATCTGGGGCTGGAGCGGCGGCGGCGCGATGACGCAGAACGCCTTGTTCCGCTATCCAGACCTCTACAAGACCGGCATTGCGATCGCCGGACCGACCGACATGAAGCTCTACGATACCATTTATCAGGAGCGGTATATGGGCCTGCCCGACGACAATGCCGAAGGGTATAAGAACGGCTCGCCCATAACCTTCGCCGACCGGCTGAAGGGCAATCTGCTGCTGATCCACGGCACGCTGGACGACAATGTCCATTACCAGAACCAGGATCAGTTGGTGGATCGCCTGATCCACTTCAACAAGCCCTTCACGATGATGGCCTATCCCGATCGCAGCCACGGCATCTATGAGGGCGAGAATACCAGCATCCACCTCTATTCGCTGATGACCCGCTATCTGGAGACCAACCTGCCCCCCGGCGGGCGATAAGCCGGGATCACGAAACCCATAGCGGGGATGGAGGGCCATCGCGTCGCCATCCCCGGCTCGTGCGGACATAGCGATAGAGCATTCCGCTGCCACACATTCCGGTACATTCGGTGGTGAGGGTCAGCTTGGCATGGCGCCCGTCCTTATCGATCTCCGGAAGACCGATCGTGTATAGAATGGCGACCGGCGGCCGGGGTCCCGCCAAGGGGGGCGCATGAATGCTGGCCCGCAAACGCGCATCCGCGTCTGCCGCCCGATAGCCGGCGGGCAGCTTTCCCGCCAATTCCGGGCATAGCGCCAGCAGACCGGCCTGCCCGGAATCCGTGTCGATATAGCGGCCCGCCTCCGACGTGATCGGCATGTCGGCAAGGACCGTCTTGCCCAGTTCGCACGACACTTTCCTCTCCGCCGCCGTCATGGCAGGCAAAGGGGTGAGCAGTGCCAATATTCCAAGATGGATCAATGCGTTTCTCCCTCCTGTCCGACTATCGTCGGGCTCCGCACCACAGGCAAGTCGCCACCGGTCGCATTCCTTGCAATCGTTTGTTGCATTCCTCTGAAAGCCACGGCATGATCGAGCCCGACGCGGCAAGCCAGCGATAGACCATGGCCCTTCCCCCGCGTGCGAGAGGATTCGCATGACCCCGTCCACCCCCGCCGCCGGAACCATGGCCCCGATCAAGCCCCGCCTGTCCCTGAGCCGCATTCTGGAAATGAATCTCGGCTTCCTCGGACTCCAATTCAGCTTTGGATTGCAACAGGGCAATATGGCGCCGATCTACAGCTATCTCGGCGCGTCGGAAGCGCAGATTCCGCTTCTTCAGCTTGCCGGGCCGATGACGGGGCTGCTGATCCAGCCGCTGATCGGTGCGATGAGCGACCGGACGGACAGTCGCTGGGGCCGCCGCACGCCCTATTTCGTGATCGGTGCGGTGCTTTGCGCCCTGGGCCTGTTCTTCATGCCGCTCAGTTCGTCGCTGCTGATGGCGGTGTCGCTGCTGTGGATTCTGGACGCGGGCAACAACATCACCATGGAGCCCTACCGCGCCTATGTCTCCGACCGGCTCGACGGGGCGCAGCATAATATCGGCTTCCTGACGCAGAGCGCCTTTACTGGGCTTGCCCAGATGCTTGCTTTCCTGACCCCCTCGATCCTGGTTTGGGCGGGAATGAACCCGGACTGGGTCGACGGGCATCATATTCCCTATACGGCACGCGTCGTGTTCATGATCGGCGCGGTCCTGTCCTTCGCCACGATCATCTGGTCGATCCGACGGGTGCCCGAACTCCCCCTCACGACCGAGGATCGCGCCCGTATCGCCGCCGCGCCCAAGGGGATCGGCGCGACGCTGAAGGAGATCGGCGACGCGATCCGCGCCATGCCGATGCCGATGCGCAAGCTGGCCCTGATGAGCCTGTTCCAATGGTATGCGATGATGGCCTATTGGAATTACGTCATCTATGCGATCGGCCGCTCAGTCTATGGCACCGCCGATGCCACTTCGTCGGGCTTTCACGCCGCCGTCCTGACCAATGGCGAGGTCGCGGCCTTCTATAACGGGGTGGCCTTCGTCGCCGCCTTCGCCATGGTGCCGCTCGCCAAGCGGATCGGTGCCGCACCGCTCCATGCACTGTGCCTGGTCATCACCGGCATCGGCATGATGACGATGCCCCATATGACCAGCAAGGCGATGCTGTTCCTCCCCGCCATAGGCATCGGGCTCGGCTGGGCGAGCATGATGGGCAACCCGTATGTCATTCTGGCGGGCTCGATCCCGCCCGAACGGACCGGCGTCTATATGGGCATCTTCAACATGATGATCGTCATTCCGATGCTGATCTTCGGCGTGACCCTGCCCCTTTTCTATCAAAGCTGGCTTGGCGGCGATCCGCGCAACGTCCTGACCCTGTGCGGCGTGCTGATGCTGTTCGCGGCGGCGTCGGTCTACTGGGTCCGCGCGCGCGGGCCGCAGGGGGTGCCGCTCGGCGCTGCATCGCAGGCCTGATCTCCCAATTCCTGCTCCCCTTTTCTGATCCCCCAAATCTGATCCCGAGGTATTATGACGACCACCCCCACCCATTGGTCGGCCGACGCGCTGGCCGGGATCGCCGCCCAGACGGATGCGCGCCTGCCCGTATTCACGGCCGCCGATGTCGTCCCGATCCTGCCCGACCATGATCTGTGGGACATGTGGCAGATCGCCTATGCCGACGGCCGCACCGCCTTTTTCGGGGAGCGGAGCTGGTGGTTCTTCCTGGCGACGCCGCGCTTCGACGACCCCGAAATGCGTCATGACGAAGCGCGCATCCGCCTGACCAGCTATGGTGCGGACGGCTGGCGCGATCATGGCGTGACCTTTCCCGACGGCTTCACGCCGGGCAGCCGCGAATGGTCGGGCTCGGCGGTGCTGGGCGAGGACGACACCACGCTGACCATGTATTTCACCGCCTCGGGACGGCGCGGCGGGCCCCGCACCTTCGAACAGCGACTGTTCGAGACGCAGGGCCGCTTCCTCGCCGATGAGGGGCGCTGCGAGGGCTGGAGCGAGCCGGTCGAGAGCGTTGTGGCGGACGGCCATCACTATATCGTCGCCAACCAGGCGGAACCCGAAAATGGCGGCATCAAGGGCTTTCGCGATCCGGGCTATTTCCGCGATCCGGCGGATGGGGCGGAATATCTGCTGTTCGTCGGATCGGCGGGCTGGGTGAACCAGGATGTCGACGGCGTCGTCGGGGTCGCCCGACGCACGGGCGACGGTTGGGCCATCCAGCCGCCGCTGATCGAGGCGCTGGGCGTCAACAGCGAGTTGGAGCGGCCGCACGTCATCCTACGCGACGGCCGCTATTATTGCTTCTGGTCGACGCAGGCAAAGCGCTTCGCCCCCAGCCTGGACGCACCGACCGGGCTCTATGCGATGGTCGCGGACCGTTTCGAAGGACCCTGGCGGCCGGTCAACGGCACCGGGCTGGTCGCGGGCAATCCGGTCGAGGAACCGACCCAGGCCTATTGCTGGTGGGTCACCTATGAGGGCGACGTGACCAGCTTCGTCGATTATTGGGGCCTGGCCGGGAGCGACGCCAGCGCCGATCCGGCGCTTCGTCGCGAACGCTTCGGCGGGACCGCCGCGCCCTGGTTCCGGCTGAACTTCGATGGCGACCGGGTGACGATCGCCTGATCCGCTATCAGGCCCGGTTCAAGCGGAGTCGCGGGCGATCAGTTCGGGGGTCAGGATCACCGAGCCCGCCTCTTCTCCGCCGATCCGGGCGAACAGCGCGTCGACCATCGCCCGCGCCCCCGCCGCAATGTCCTGACGAATGGTGGTGATGCGCGGCACCGCCTGCGCGGCGACGGGCAGATCGTCATAGCCGATGACGGGCAGCATGTCGGGCACCGCGATCGCCCGATCGGCCAGTACGCGAACGGCGGTCATGGCGATCATGTCGGACGCGGCGACGATCGCATCGATTGGCATGGTGCCACCGCCCTGCTCCAGCAGAGCGTCGATATGCGCCGCGATCTCCTGCTCCATCACGTCGGAGGCGAGGTGCGTGGAAAGCTGGATCAGCGCACCCTCCAGCCCTGCCTCCGCCATGGCGCGGGCTACGCCGTCATGGCGCAGGCGAATTTCGGGGGCGCTGACATCGCCCAGAAACGCGATACGGCGGCACCCCCGCTCGATCAGCCGTTGTCCCGCCAAACGCCCGCCCAGCGCATTATCGGTACCCACCGCAGTATGGACCTGATCGGGCAAGGTGACGCCCCAGGCGACCAGCGGGCGATAGCGGCGCGCGACCCGTTCGATCGCGTCATACTGGTCCGACTGGCCGATCAGCAGGACGCCATCGACCATGCCGCTGTCCACCACCCGGTCCAGCCAGTCGGTGGCGTCTGGAATGACCCGCGACAGCATGACGTCATAGCCATTCTCGGTCAGTCCATCGGCCAGATAGCCCAGCATGGTCATGAAGAAGGGGTCGGACAAGTGCTGGCGCCGTTCATGGCCCAGCGGCACGACGATGCCGATGACGCCGGTGCGACGGGTGCGCAACCGGCTGGCCATCTGGTTGGGGCGGAAACCATGTTGATCGGCCAGCGCCTGGATGCGCGCGCGCGTCTCGGCATTGACCAGCGACTTGCCCGCCAGTGCGCGCGAAACGGTGCCCGGCGACACCCCTGCCATCTGCGCCAGATCCGCGATCGTGCGAACGCGACGATCGCCTTCCCCCGTGAAATTTTCGGTCATGGGATAACGCTAACCGTAGGGGCCCATATCCGACAAGCGGGCTCGGAATTTTCCGTGCCAGAACTTACATGGATCAGGACGATCGTGTAACGGGCGGCCCTTCGGGCCATGTTGCCGCCGACAGACATTCCGCCATCCCGGCCCATGCCAGGATGACGGATATAGGCGGCTCAGACCTTCTCGGTCAGTTCGGGCACGACGGTGAAGAGGTCGCCGACCAGGCCGATATCGGCGACCTGGAAGATGGGGGCGTCCTCGTCCTTGTTGACCGCGACGATGACCTTGGAGTCCTTCATGCCCGCCAAATGCTGGATCGCGCCCGAGATGCCGACCGCGACATAGACTTCGGGTGCCACGATCTTGCCGGTCTGGCCGACCTGATAGTCGTTGGGGGCATAGCCCGCATCGACCGCCGCGCGGGATGCGCCAACGGCCGCGCCCAGCTTGTCGGCGAGCGGATCGATCAGCGCGTGGAATTGCTCTTCCGAGCCCAGCGCGCGGCCGCCCGAGACGATGACCTTGGCGCTGGTGAGTTCCGGCCGGGCATTCTCGGCCTTTTCCGCGCCGACGAAGCGGGACTTGGCCGCATCGCCGGTCGAGCCGACCGCCTCGATGGTGCCCGAGCCGCCCTCTGCCGCCGCCTTTTCGAAGGCGGTGGTGCGCACCGTCAGGACCAGCTTGGCGTCGCTGGTCTTCACGGTCGCAATCGCATTGCCCGCATAGATGGGCCGGGTGAAGCTGGCCGGCCCCTCGACCGACAGGATGTCCGAAATCTGCATCACGTCGATAAGGGCGGCGACGCGCGGCGCGATATTCTTGCCCGTCGTGGTCGAGGGGGCGAGGAAGGCGTCGTGATGCCCCATTAGCTCGGCCACCAGTGGCGCGACATTCTCGGCGAGCGCGTTGGCGTAGGCCGCGTCGTCGGCGACATGGACCTTGCCGACGCCTGCGATCTTCGCGGCGGCCTGCGCCACGCCGTCCACACCCTGACCGGCGACGATCAGGTGCACCTCGCCCAGCTTGGCCGCCGCCGTGACGGTCGCCAGCGTGGCATCCTTGACGGCCCCGCCGTCATGCTCGACCCAAACCAGCGTCTTCACTTGGCCACTCCCAGTGCTTTCAGTTTCTCGACCAGCTCGTCGACCGAGCCGACCTTGACGCCCGCCTGGCGCTTGCCCGGCTCGGCGACATGGGTGATCGTCAGCCGGGGCGCGATGTCGACGCCGTAATCGGCGGCGGTCTTGGTCGCCATCGGCTTGGACTTGGCCTTCATGATGTTGGGCAGCGAGGCATAGCGCGGCTCGTTGAGGCGCAGGTCGGTCGTCACGATCGCGGGCAGCGTCAGCGCCACCGTCTCCAGACCACCATCGACCTCGCGGGTGACGTCGGCGCTCTGTCCGTCGATCTCGACCTTGGACGCGAACGTGCCCTGCGCCCAGCCGAGCAGCCCGGCCAGCATCTGGCCGGTCTGGTTGTTGTCGCCGTCGATCGCCTGCTTGCCCAGGATCACCAGGCCGGGCTGCTCCTCTTCCACGACCTTGGCGAGCAGCTTGGCGACGCCCAGCGGCTCGGGCGCCTGATCGGCGGTGATGAGGATCGCCCGGTCCGCGCCCATCGCCAGCGCGGTGCGCAGCGTGTCCGCCGCCTTGGGCTCGCCGATCGAGACGACGACCACTTCGGTCGCCGCCCCCTTCTCCTTCAGCCGGATCGCCTCTTCCACCGCAATCTCGTCGAACGGGTTCATCGACATCTTCACGTTCGCCAGATCGACGCCCGTCCCGTCCGCCTTCACACGCGGCTTCACATTGTAATCCAACACCCGCTTCACGGGCACGACGATCTTCATAACCATTCTCTCAATCAGAAGCTGAAGCGGCCGCCGATCGACGCCACGAACGCGCGGGCGTTCTGCACCTGGCCCGAGGTCAGGATCGGCGTCTGCACCGCCGTGCCCGCATAGGCGGCGGTGCGGCGATCGATGCTGGCATTGGCGAAGTCGATATAGCTGCCCGCCGCGTCTAGCGTGAAGCGCGGGGTCAGCTTGTACGAACCGCCGATCGAGTAATTCCAGCGGTTCGCATCGGGCACACGTGCGTCGCGATTCCCATTCTGCGTCGGAGTGATGCCACGCTGTACACCGGCGCGTACGGTCAGTCGGTCATTGGCGGCGTAATCGAAGCCACCGGCCAACGAGAAGCTGTTCTTGTAATTCTCCGGGATCGCGGTGTTGATCGGCGCGCCCAGGCGGATCGCATCGAAATCAGCCCAGGTGAAGCGCACCGCCTGTGCGTTCAACGTCAGCTTATCGGTGGCGCGGAAGCGGCCCGCGACGATGATCTGGGCAGGCGTGTAGAATTCCGCCGTCGCGCCGTCGACCGTCCGGTTCTGCGCCGCGAGCGGGCCAAGCAGGCCCCCCACTTCCAGACTACCCTTCAACTGATGCTTGATCCGCGACTTGTAGCTGATGCCGACCGTCGCCCAGTCATTGTGAAGCTGCACACCAGCGGTCCAGCCGAGGTC
The DNA here is from genome assembly GCF_965112005.1 of Sphingomonas sp. Marseille-Q8236. Classification (NCBI taxonomy): domain Bacteria; kingdom Pseudomonadati; phylum Pseudomonadota; class Alphaproteobacteria; order Sphingomonadales; family Sphingomonadaceae; genus Sphingomonas; species Sphingomonas sp. Marseille-Q8236. The sequence continues at coordinate 2,338,304 of NZ_CBCOPO010000001.1, read as the reverse complement.
CCAGCCATCGCCCTTCAACCGCTGATACCCATCGGCCAGCAGCGGCGACAAATTGGGGAGCGCGTTGCCCAGTTCGGCCTTGGTATATTCGACGTTCAGCGCGCCACCGACGCGCAGCCAGTCGAGCACCGCGATACCGACCGAGGGCTGGATGTCGATGGTCCGCAACTCGGTCTTGAGCGCGCTGTACCGTGCCCAGCTGTTCGCGTCATATTCGGTGGTGAAGCTGTACGGCGAGGTCACCGCCAGGCCGACGGCGACCCGGTCGTTGAGCGGATAGGCGACCGCACCCGACGGCACGATACCGCGATTGATCGGATCGCTGGAAACCCCATTGCCGCCGACGGGACGCGCCGGCTGGCCCGGACGCAGGATCACCGTGCCGGTGTCGACCACATCACCCTTCGGAATGATCGCGGAGGCGCCGATCACCGCCTCGCCACGCTCCATCCCTGCGATCGCGGCCGGGTTCCACCAGAGCGAGGACGCGCCGGTGTCGGCACCCTCACCCGAAAAGGCGCGACCCTGGCCACGCGTCGACTGTTCCTGAAGGTAGAAGGCCTGGCCGTGCGCCGCGCCCGCAAAGGCGAAGGAAGACGACAGGATGGCGGTGGACAGAAGCGAAGCCTTGAGGCCCTTGGTCATGATCTTACTCCCCGAATCATATGTTGGATGGCAACGCGTCAGATCAGCGGATCCGCGTCCAGGTCTGCGTCTTGCACAGCGGCACGAAGACGCAGCCGCGCACCTTCAGCGTGTCGGCCCCTTCGGGTGTCAGCTTGGCGCTATAGGTCTTGCCATCCTCGGCATTGTAGATGGTGCCACCGCCCCAGGCCGCACCATCCTGCGAAAAGCCCTGCAGGATCAGCAGGTTCTTCAGCGGACGGTTGCGCAGCTTGGGATCGCGGTTGTTCTGGTCGGTCAGTGCAGGGTTGGTCCGCAGCTTTTCCGAAGTCAGGATGCGCCCGCACACCGAATTGCCGCATTTCTGGATTTCGACCACGCCACCGCGGGTCTGAGTCTGCCAGCGGCCGATCACCGCGTCCGCATTGGCGCCGGCGCCGGCCAATGCCATGGCTGTCAGGGTCAACAACATGCCTCTTCTCCTCTCCATACCCGCTTGTTCGGGTAAGAACGCCGGCTTTTCCGGTCGCCCTCCAATTTCCCTATACGTTCACATACTGACGCATAGGATAATTACCTATCATGCCTACGATGCCGGTTGATCGCAATCAAGCGCAACCGGCATCGCGCCATCTCAAAACGCCTCCAATTCCAGCGCCATCGTCGAGCGCTTGCCCGACTTGATCGCCAGGAATGCCGCCGTCGCCTGGGGCAGGATGCGGTCGAAGAAGAAGCCGGCGGTGGCGAGCTTGGCCTTGTAGAAGCCCGCCTCGTCGGTGCCCCCAGCCAGCTTCTCGGTCGCGATCCGGGCCGACTTCAGGAAGCAATGCCCCATGCCGACCAGACCCAGCAGGCGGAGATAGTCGGTCGCGGCAGCACCCGCTTCCTCAGGGTCCTTCATCCCCTTTTGCGCGATCATGCCGGTGCTGAGCTGCAAAGCGCCAAACGCCTGCTGCATTCCCGCCGCCCAGCCGGTGATGGCCTTGTCGTCATGCTTCACCAGCGCCTCGACCTGTTCGGACACCGCGTGGAAGAAGGGACGCATGTAACGGCCCATATGCGCGGGCATCTTGCGGCCGACGAGGTCGAGCGCCTGGACGCCGTTGGTGCCTTCATAGATTTGGGCGATGCGGGCGTCGCGGACGAACTGCTCGATGCCATGATCGCGAACATAGCCGTGGCCGCCATGGACCTGCACCGCCATGTTCGCCGCATCGAAGGCGAGGTCGGTGAAAAGCGCCTTCACGACCGGGGTCATCAGCGCGACGAAATCCGAAGCACGCGACTTGTCAGCCGGATCGACCGCATTCGCCTCCGCGTCCAGACCCCGCGCTGCCCATTGCCCCAGCGCACGGCACCCTTCCGCATAGGCGCGCATGGTCATCAGCATCCGGCGCACGTCCGGGTGGACAATGATCGGGTCGGCGGGCAGGTCGGGGCGCTTGGCCCCGCCCAGCGCGCGGCCCTGCAGCCGGTCCTTGGCATAGGCGACAGCCGACTGATAGGCGATCTCATTGATGCCCAGGCCCTGGATGCCGACCGAGACGCGCTCGGTGTTCATCATGGTGAACATGGCGGCCAGGCCCTTGTTCAGCTCGCCCACGACCCAGCCCTTGGAGTCGTTGAACTCCAGCTGGCAGGTGGCCGACGCCTTCAGGCCCATCTTGTGCTCGATCGCTGCAACGCTGACGCCATTGGCCGGACCGACCGAGCCGTCATCCTTGGGCAGATATTTCGGCACCAGGAACAGGCTGATCCCCTTCACCCCCTTGGGCGCATCGGGCGTGCGCGCGAGGACGAGGTGGATGACATTGTCGGTCAGGTCATGGTCGCCAGCCGAGATGAAGATCTTGCCGCCGGTGATCGCATAGGAGCCATCCTCCTGCGGCTCGGCGCGGGTGCGCAGCAGGCCCAGATCGGTGCCGCAATGCGCCTCGGTCAGGCACATCGTCCCCGACCATTCGCCCGAGATCATCTTGGGCAGATAAAAGCTCTTCAGGTCCTCCGAGCCATGGCCCATCAGCGCGGTGGTGGCGCCGTGCGTCAGGCCGGGATAGAGGCTGAACGACAAATTGGTCGCGCAGATCATCTCCTCGACCAGCTTGTTCACCGCCTCGGGCAGCCCTTGCCCGCCATATTCGACCGGCGAGGCGAGCGCGGCCCAGCCGCCCTCGCAGAACTGGCTATAGGCGTCCTTGAAACCGGCGGGGGTACGGACGACGCCATTCTCCAGCTTGCAGCCCTCGATGTCGCCGGTGGCGTTGAGCGGCAGCAGGACCTCCTGGGTGACGCGCGCGGCTTCCTCAAGGATCGCGTCGTACAGCTCGGGGCCGAATTCGTCCTGCCCCGCGACGGGGCCGAACTCGTCCTCCTGAAACAGCTCGTGGAGGACGAAACGCATGTCGCGCAGCGGTGCGTTATAGACTTGCATGGGATTATCCTCTCCCGATCAATTGCGCAGCGGCTTGCCGGTTTCGAGCATATGCTCGACCCGCGCCTGGGTCCGCGCATCCTTGACGCTTTCCATGAAGGCGGCGCGTTCCAGCTTGAGCAGCTGATCCTCGCTCACCTCGTCGATGATATCGGCTTCGCCACCGGTGACGATGGTCGCCAGGCGGCCCGCCACCACCACGTCATACGGCGTGGCGACGCCCTTCTTGGCGAAGTCGGCGACCGCACCGTTGAACGCGACCCGCCCCGCCGCACCCGGCAGGCGGAAGACCGGCTTTTCGGGCGGCTGATAGCCCTCGACCAGCGACAGCGCCTTCTGCTTGGCATCGGCCAGCAGGCGGTCGCGGTTCATGGTGATGCCATCGTCCTTGCGCAGATAGCCGAGGTCCTTGGCCAAAGCCGCCGAGCGCGACACCTGCGCGGTCGAGATGGTCTCGAACGCCTTCATGACGGCGGGCATGGGACCTTTCGGCATCTTGGGCGACTTGGCGAGGCGGTCGATCAGTTCGCCATTGCCGCCCCAGCCGGGGACCAGACCGACGCCGGTCTCGACCAGGCCGATATAGCTTTCCGCATGGGCCTGGATCGCATCAGCATGGAGCAGAATCTCGCACCCACCGCCCAGTGCCATGCCCGCAGGCGCGGCGACCACCGGGAAGGACGCGTATTTCAGCGCCTTATATGCCTGCTGCCCTGCGACGACCAGCTTATCGACTTCGCCCCAGGCCGCAATGTTCACCGCGAACATGGCGAGACCCAGGTTCGCACCAGCCGAGAAGTTGCTGCCCTCATTATAGATAACCAGCGCCTTATACTGGCTCTTCACCAGTGCGATGGTCTTTTGCAGGAGCGACAGCACCTGCTCGTCGAGCGCATTCATCTTGCCGGTGAACTCGAACGCCACGACACCGTCGCCGACATCCCAGGCCGCCGCCGAACCATTCTTGAGCAGCGGCTCGGAGCGCAGCTTGATATCCTCGAGCAGCAGCACGCCGTCGGCGCGCACGACATCGGCATAGTCGCCGCCGAGCGTCAGATATTGTCGCTTGCCATCGACCACGCGGTAGAAGGGGCGATCACCCGCCGTCTCCAGCAGAGCCGGGACCGGCTTGCCCTCGGCACGCAGCCGCTCGGCCAGCTTGCCCGGGCCCATCCGGTCGATCAGTTCAAACGGGCCGAACTTCCAATTATAGCCCAGCTTCATCGCGTCATCGATCGCGACCACATCGTCCGCCGCCTCGCCGACCAGCCCGGCGGCATAGGACAGGACCGGACCCAGGATCGCCCACGCATAGTCGCCGACCTTGCCCGGCGTCGCGACGAGCGCGGCCAAGTCCTTTTCGGCGCGACCGGGCAGACGCTCGGGCTTCTTCTCGGCGCGATATTCGCCGGTCTTCAGGTCGATCGCCTGCTTGGCCTTGGTGCCGTCGGGCTTGCGGTCGAGGCGGTAGAAGCCGCCCTTGCCCTTGCGGCCCGTAAAGCCCTCCGCGATCATCTTGTCGACCAGCGGCAGCGGACGGATCGTGTCGAAATAGGCATCGCCCTCTGGTAGGGTCGAGGACAACGACTTGGCGAGCAGCGGCATCAGGTCGATACCGACCAGATCGATCAGCCCGAAAATGCCGGTCTTGGGCACGCCCATCGGACGGCCACCGATCTGGTCGGCCTCTTCGACGGTCAGCCCCTGGTCCATCGCCGCATTGATCGCGACCGCCAGCCAATAGGTGCCGATGCGGTTGGCGATGAAGCCCGGCGTGTCCTTGGCGCGGACGATCCGCTTGCCCATGCGGTGATCGACGAACTGATCGACCTTCGCCGCAACACCGGCATCGGTGTGCTTGGAGGTCACGATCTCGATCAGCCGCATATAGCGCGGCGGGTTGAAGAAGTGGGTGATGAGGAAGTCGCGCTTGAATTGCTCCGACCGCCCCTCGACCAGATGGCCGAGCGGGATGGTCGAGGTGTTGGACGACACCGCCGTGCCGGGGCGTTTCAGCGTCTCCAGCTTGGCATAGAGCGACTGCTTGATGTCCAGCCGCTCGACCACCGCCTCGACGATCCAGTCGCACTCGGCGACCTTGTCGAGGTGATCCTCGATATTGCCCGTTTCCACCAGCTTGGCGGCGGCAGGCGACATGAAGGGCGCGGGCTCGGTCTTGAGCATTTTCGCGACCGCGCCCTTGGCCACGGCGTCGCGGTCGCCGCCGTCCTTGGGCACGATGTCGAGCAGCAGGACGGGCACACCGGCATTGGCGACCTGCGCCGCGATGCCAGCCCCCATCACGCCTGCGCCGATCACGCAAACCTTGTTGATCGTGTCAGCCATCATGCACGCTCCAGCACAGTCGCGATGCCCTGCCCGCCGCCGATGCATTGGGTGGCGAGCGCATACTGACCACCGTCGCGCGCCAGCAACGCCGCCGCCTTGCCGACAATACGCGCTCCGGTCGCGCCCAGCGGATGGCCGATCGCGATCGCGCCGCCGTCCTTGTTGATTGTCTCGTCCTTCAGGCCGAGGTCACGGATGCAGGCGATGGCCTGGCTGGCAAAGGCCTCGTTGATCTCGACCACGTCGAGGTCGCCCGCCGAGATGCCCGCGCGCTCCAGCGCCTTCTTCGACGAGCCGATCGGGCCCAGGCCCATCGTCTCGGGTTCGCAGCCTGAAATGCCGACCGACTTGATGCGGGCGAGGATCTTCAGGCCGTGGCGATTGGCGAACTCCTCCGACGTGACCAGCACGGCCGCCGCGCCATCGGTCAGCGGCGAAGCGGTGCCCGCCGTGACGGTGCCCTCCTTGTCGAAGGCGGGCTTCAGGCCGGACAGCACCTCTTCGGTCGTGTCGGGACGGATCAGGCCGTCCTCGGTCACGTCACCCGCCTTGGTATGGATCGGCACGATCTCATCGGCCAGGCGACCGGCGGCGCGCGCCTCGGCGGCCTTCTTCTGGCTGGCGACCGCGAACTTTTCCTGCTCGGCGCGGGTGATCTGGTACTTGGTCGCGACATTCTCGGCGGTCTGGCCCATGCCCATATACGCACCCGGCCGCGCGGCGGCGAGTTCGGGGTTGGGCAGCGGGTTATAGCCGCCCATCGGCACCCGGCTCATCGACTCGATGCCCGCACAGATGAACGCCTCGCCCGCGCCGATCTGGATCTGGCCCATGGCGATATGAATGGCCGACATGGACGATCCGCAGAAGCGATTGACCGTCATGCCACCGACCGACAGCGGCAGGTCCGCCAACAAGCCGATCAGCCGCGCGACGTTCATGCCCTGCTCGCCTTCGGGGAAAGCGCAGCCAAGGATCACGTCCTCAATCTCAGCGGCATCGACGCCCGTCCGCTCGATCAGGCCGCGAATCACCTGCGCGGTCAGATCGTCGGGCCGAACCCGTGCGAGCGCGCCCTTGCCAGCCTGGGTGAAGGGAGAGCGGGCATAGCCTGCGATCACGATGTTGGTCATCCAATCCTCTCTTTATGGGCTTGCGGCCTAACGTTAAGGTGCGTTACCTACCCTATACGTCAACACAATAAGCAACTCGACCACAATCGACAACCGGGTATGGTCGAAAAATGATATAGGAGAGCGACGCGATGATGACCGGAGCCATCGGGGGCGGAGCGAATGCGACATCTGGCATGGCCGTACCGGGGCAGGCGACCGGACGCCCGCTTCTGTCCGAGCCTCGGCTGTTGTCTGATATGTTCGAGACTACGGTACGGCGACACGGACATCGTCCGGCGATCGATTTCATGGGCCGGATCACGCGTTACAGTGAATTATCGGATATGGTGGACCGTGCCGCCGCCGGTTTGCAGGCGCTCGGGGTGAAGCCGGGAACGCGGGTCGCGCTTTGCCTGCCCAATATCGTCTATTACCCGGTGCTGTTCTTCGCGACGCTCAAGGTCGGTGGCATCGTCGTCAACGTCAATCCGCTCTATGTCGAGCGCGAGCTTTGCCATCTGCTGGAGGATTCGGGCGCGGAGATCATCGCGACCTGCGACATTCCCGACATCTACACGCGGGTGAGCCATGTTGCTGAAAAGCTGGGGCTGCGCCATGTCATATCCTGCCCCGTGGCCGATGCCCTGCCGAAGGTGAAGGGGCTGGCCTATCGGCTGCTGAAGCGGTCGATGATCGCCGCGCCCGGCCCCTCGCCCCGCCACCTGAGCTTTGCGCAGATGATGAAGCGCGGCAGCACGCTGACCCCGGTATCGGCCAAGCCCGACGATGTGGCGGTGCTGCAATATACCGGCGGCACGACCGGCAGCCCCAAGGCGGCGATGCTGTCGCATGCCAACCTGATCGCCAATGCCGACGCCATGGTCATCCATACCGGCGGCGAGGAGATGATCGGAGAGGAACGCATCCTCGGCGTCCTGCCCCTCTTCCACGTCTTCGCGCTGACCACGGTGCTCAGCTTCGCGATCCGGGTCGGCGCCGAGATGATCCTGCTTCCCCGGTTCGAACTGGATCAGGTGCTCAAGACCATCGCGCGCAGCCAGCCGACCTATTTTCCCGCCGTGCCCACCATCTACAACGCGATCGCCAGCGTGGCGGAGGCGCGCAAGGTAGACCTGTCCGCGATCAAGGCCTGCATCTCGGGTGGCGCGCCCCTACCCGCAGAAGTCCGCATCGCGTTCGAGAACACGACGGGCGGCAAGCTGGTCGAGGGCTATGGCCTGTCCGAGGCATCGCCGATCATCACCTGCAACCCGATCATCGGTGAAAACAAGGGCGGCTCGGCGGGCCTTCCGTTCCCCGGAACGATCATCGAAATCCGCGACCGCGACAATCCCGACCGGCTGATGCCGCCGGGCGAGGTGGGCGAGATCTGCGCGCGCGGGCCGCAGGTCATGTCCGGCTATTGGAACAAGCCGACCGAGAGCGCGCAGGTCTTCGTCGATGGCGCGCTGCGGACCGGCGATGTCGGCTATCTGGACGAGGACGGCTATTTGTTCATCGTCGACCGGATCAAGGACGTCATTCTGTGCGGCGGCTATAATGTCTATCCGCGCATGATCGAGGAGGCGCTGTACGAGCATCCGGCGGTCGCCGAGGCGGTGGTGATCGGCATTCCCGATGCCTATCGCGGCCAGTCACCCAAGGCCTTCGTCAAGCTGGCCCCCGATCATCACGCCACTCCTGCGGAACTGCGTGCCTTTTTACAGGACAAGGTCAGCAAGATCGAACTTCCCCGCGAGGTCGAAATCCGCGAAAGCCTGCCCAAGACCCTGATCGGCAAATTGTCGAAAAAGGAACTGGTTGAGGAAGAAATGGCGAAGGCGGCGGCTACGGCGGCGCGGCCTGTGGGGGAATAGACGGTGGGGGACAATGAGGAGCTGCGCGGCATTCAGGAAGTCGCGAACAGCTTGGGCGTCACGACACGGACGCTGCGTTTCTATGAAGATCGCGGGCTGATCGAACCGCGCCGCGTCGGCACCGCGCGCGTTTATTCCAAGCGCGAGACGGGGCGGATGCAGCTTATCCTGCGCGGCAAAAGATTGGGCTTCTCGCTGCGCGAGATCGAGGAATTCCTGCGGCTCTACGACGCCGATCCGCAGCATGTCGAACAGATGCGCGTACTGGCCGAACGCTGTCGCGAGCGGGTCGACGAACTTCGCCAGCAGATGACCGCGCTGGTCCAGACGGTCGATGAGTTGGAGACGATCGAGCGCGAGGCACGGGAACGGATCGCCAAGGCGGGGGCCTGACCGCGTCCTGTTCCTCCCCTGCAAGGGAAGGTGGCAGTCCGCAGGACTGACGGAGGGGTGTCACCATTGGCGGCGAGCCCCCTCCACCAGTTTCGCTGGTCCCCCTTCCCCTTGCAAGGGAGGGAAATGCCCGTCTTATGACTGCGGCGCGCGCCAGCCCAAGCCGAGCGCCTTTTGCAACGCCACATAGTCGTTGGTCAGCCCGGCCACCGCCTGCGACAGCGATTGTTCGGCCGCCACCCGCTGCCGCTCGGCATCCAGCGTATCGATCAGGGTCGCCGCCCCCGCCCGATAGCGCTGCTGCATCAGCACCGCCGAGCGATCCGCCGACGCCTTGGCCCGCGCCAGCGTGGCGACCGTGTTGCGCCGCGCGCGGAAGCGCGACAGCGAGTCTTCCGCATCGCGCAGCGCCGCCAGCACCGCGCCGCGATAGCGCGCCTCCGCCTCGTCGCGAGCGCCCTCGGCCTGGCCGACCCGCGCATTGGCACGCCCGAAGTTCAGCACGTTCCATTGCAGCATCGGCGCGCCCAGCGTCACCAGATTGTCGAGATCGGTCAGCGCGTCGAGCGAGGTGCCGCCGATGCCGATAATCCCCATCAGGTTAAGGCGAGGGAATTTCGCCGCTTCCGCCACGCCGATCTTCGCGGTCTGCGCCGCCAGATTGCGCTCGGCGGCACGGATGTCCGGGCGGCGTTGCAGCAGCGCGGTCGGGTCGCCCACCGCCACTTGCGCGGGCGGCAACGGAACCGGCGCGGCCTGGCCCAGCCGCTGGTCGAGCGTGCCCGGCGCCTCGCCGATCAGGATCGCGAGCGCGTTGAGATAGGTCTCGACCGAAGCCGAGAGCGGCAGAATCTGCGCATCGGTGCTCTCCACCTGGTTGCGCAACCGCTCGACCTCCAGTTGCGACGCGGTGCCATTGGTAAAGCGCTGCTCGGTCAGCTTCAGCGTATCGCGCTGCATCCGCGACGCCTCGCGCGCCAGGATCAACCGCTGCTGCGCGTCGCGAAGCCCGACATAAGCCTGTGCGACATCAGCGCTGAGCGACACCTGCGCGTCGGCGACATTGGCCTCCGCCGCCGCCGCACTCGCGCGCGCCGCCTCGACGGTACGACGCCGTCCGCCGAACAGGTCGATTTCCCAACTGGCGTCGAAGCCCAGGTTGAAGAAGTCGACGCTCTGCCCGCCCGAGCTTCCGCCACCGGAGCCGCCCTCGGCCCCGCCCTGCCCTTCGCCGGACTGGCTGCCTCCCAGGTTCAGGCCGGGCAGATCGGCGTGAAGATAGGTCGCGCTGGCATTGGCATTGGGGGCCTGGTTGGCGCGCTCCAACCGGAGCGAGGCACGCGCCTGCTTCAACCGCGCCTGCGCCACCGCGACATTGGGATTGGCCTCCAGCGCGCGGTCTTCCAGCCAGGTCAGCATGGGATCGTTCAGCGTCGTCCACCAATCCGCCACGGCCGGCGCGGCGGTCGCCACCGTCGCATCGGCGCGGGCGAAGCCGGCGGGCGGCGTCGCGGCCGATCCGATGGCCTTGGGGGGCCCGGCATAATTCGGGCCCACGGTGCAGGCCCCCAGCAAAAGGAGCGGGATGAGGGAAAGCTTCTTGGCCATCATGAGCCTCAGTGCATCGCCACGGGGCCGCCCTTGGGCAGCGGGCGGAGGAACAGAACGAGCGGCATCACCATCAGGATGCCGACGCACAGGATGAAGAACAGGTCGTTGTAGGTCATGACCAACGCCTGTTGCCGGATCGTATTCCCGATCATGCGCAGCGCGGCATCGGCGCTGCCGAACTGCTGGGTCAACGCGTCGACCCAGCCTTGGGTCGATCCCGAATTGGCCGCCAGCGATTCCTCCAGGCGACGTTCGTGCAGGAAGCTGCGCTGATCCTGCACCGTCGCGATCCCGGCAAGCGCGAAGGAGCCGCCCAGATTGCGCGCCGCGCTGAACAGACCGGCGGCATCGCCTGCCTGCGACGGCGGCACGGAGGAGATCGCAGCCTGATTCAGGAACAACATGCCCAGGATCGTGCCGACGCCACGCAACAGCTGCGAGTCGGTGAAGGAGCTGCCGGTCGAGTCCGCCGTCAGCACCGTGTCGATCCCGGCGCTCAGCGCCATGATGCCCAGCCCCAACCCCACTGCGATACGGATGTCGACCTTTTTGATCAGGATCGGGGTGAACGGCATCATGATCAGGCTCGGAATGCCGCTCAGCAGCACGACCTTGCCCGCCTGATAGGCGTTGTAGCCAGCGATCGAGGCCAAGAACTGCGGGATCACATAAGAGGTGCCGTAGAGCACCATGCCCAGCACGATGCCCATGATGACGACACTGCCGAACTGACGGTCGAGGAGCAACTTCAGGCGGATGACCGGACGCGAGGCGACGAATTGCCCGGCGAACAACAGGGCGAAGCCGAAGATCGACAATATCGTCAGCTCGATGATCTCGCGCGATTCGAACCATTGCTCGCGTTGCCCTTCCTCAAGGACGACGGTTAGGCCGCCCAGTCCCAGGGCCAGTCCGGCGATGCCCAGCCAGTCCGCCTTGGCCAGTTCGGACAAATGCGGCTTCTGGTGCGGCAGACCGACCAGCAAAAGCGTGACCAGGATCGCGCCCACCGGCAGGTTGAGGAAGAAGGCATAGTGCCAGCTGACATTCTCGGTCAGCCAGCCGCCGATCAACGGCCCCATGACGGGACCCAAAATCGCGGTGACGCCGAAAAAGGCGGTGCCGATCGGCTGCTGCTCGCGCGGCAGGCGGGTGGCGATGATGGTCAGCGCGGTCGGGATGAGCGCGCCGCCGGTGATCCCCTGCCCTGCGCGTCCGACGATCATCATCGTCAGGCTGGTCGACAGGCCGCACACCACCGAAAACGCGGTGAACAGGATCGAGGCGATCAGCAGGAAGGTCCGCAGACCGAGCAGCCGCTCCAGCCACGCCGATAGCGGGATGATGATGATCTCCGCGACCAGATACGAGGTCGCGATCCACGTCCCCTCGGTGCCGCTGGCGCCAATCTCGCCCTGGATGGTCGGCAGTGCCGAATTGACGATCGAGATGTCGAGCGTCGCCATCAGCGCGCCGATGCTGCCCGCCGCGACGGCCAGCCAGGCGGTCAGGTCGGCCTTGGCCGGCGGACCGCCCGCCTGGGCGGCCGATCCGGCCTTCCCGCCCTTGGGCGAGGCGGCGGCAGCGGCGCTCACCGGCCCCGCGCCCCCGCCTGGGCGTCGTTATGCTGGTCCTGTTGCTCGGCGATCCGCTTCAGTGTGCCCTTGGCGGAACGGGTGTCGACCGTCACCTCGACCGACATGCCCGGCACCATCAGCGCGCGGGTCTGCGTATCGGCATCGACCGCGATACGAACGGGCACGCGCTGGACGATCTTGGTGAAGTTGCCGGTCGCGTTCTGCGGCGGCAGCAACGAGAATTGCGCGCCCGTGCCGGGTGCGACGCTCTCGACATGGCCATGGATTTTGACACCGGGCAACGCATCGACCTCGATCTTCACCGGCTGGCCAGGGCGCATCAGGCCCAGCTGCGTTTCCTTAAAGTTGGCGTTGATATAGAGCTGGTTGACCGGCACGACCGACATGGTCCGGGTCCCCGCCTGGACGAACTGGCCGACGCGTACCGTCTTGTTGCCGACGCGGCCCGCAATCGACGAACGGATCAGGGTCGAGCCCAGATTGACCTCGGCGGCATCCAGTTGCGCCTGCGCGGCCTGACCCTGCGAGCGGGCCTGACGCACCTGTGCATTGAGCGTCCCCACGCGGCGCTGCGCGGCGGCAAGCGCGGCGGAGGCGCTCGCGACACGGGCATTGGCCTGGCGCGCCTGGTTCTGAAGCTGCGACAGACGCTCGCGGCTTTCCGCCCCCGACGCGGCAAGCGGGGTGTAGCGGGTCACCTCGGCTTGGGCGAAGGCTGCATCGCTCTGCGCGGCGCGGAGTTCAGCCTGGGCGCGGTCGATCGCGGCCTGTTGCTCGCGGATCTGCGCCTGGACGCCCTGCGCATTGGCCTGGGCGACGCCGATCTGCGCCTCGATCTGCGCGGTCTGGGCGCGATAGTCGCGGGTATCGATCTGGAGCAGGGGCTGGCCGACCTGAACATTCTGGTTCTCGGCCACGAACACCTTGTCGACATAGCCCGACACCTTGGGCGCGATCGTCACCGCATCGGCCTGGATGAAGGCGTCGTTCGTCGCCTGCATATATTGGCCGACGCTCTTGTAGTTTGCGTACCAAAACACGCCGCCGATCACCGCGACCGCCGCGACGACCAGCAGGATGATGCGAATCCGCCGCTTCTTGCCGGGCGAAACGGGGGTCTTGTCTTCCGCTTCGGCGGCATCCTGCTCGCCCGCGTCCTGCCCCTGCACTTGGTTAGCGTCGGCCATCCAGGCCTCCCTGTCGATGGAATCAATAGAACTTGATGGTGCATTTGCTCGCACTTGCACAATAAGGCAAGACCATTTATTGAGTTACCTCATAATATGCCTGATCTCGACGCCTTGGTCCTTCGCTACAGCCGTATCTATCTGCGGCTCCATCGCCTGCTCGACCGACGCATGGCCGCGCAGGGCGCGTCGCTGGCGCGGACCAAGATGCTGCATTTCATCGCCAACAATGCGCCGGTGCGCGCGGCGGATGTCGCGGAATGGTTCGCGCTGGCCCCGCGCACGGTGACCCAGGCGATCGACACGATGGAGCGCGACGGGCTGGTGGTACGTGTGGCCGATCCGATCGATCGGCGGGCCAAGCGGCTGGACATCACCGATCTGGGGCGACAGGTCATCCTCCAGACCGAGCCGTTGCGCCGCGAGCTGGTGGAGCAGGCCTTCTGCCTGTTGTCGCCGGAAGATACCGATCAGTTCGGGCGAATTCTCGACAAGCTTGAACAGGCGATCGAGACGCGGATCGAAGGCCCATCGGACGCCGCGACGGTGGTGACATAGCGCCCGCGCACCCGATGGGGTCAGCGAACTTCGCCGTAGAATCTCAGGGCCGCCGGGGCCGCGGCGGGTGTTTGCCCCATCGCCACCTGATACGCCGCCCGAACCGCCGCTCCCAGGCTGCCCGCTCGAAAGGGTTTGGCGATACAACCGATGACTAGCGGATGGCCGCCGCGATCGGGGCAATTGCCGCTCAGGAAGATGCAGGGAATGCCGCGATCGGCGAGCAGTTGCGCGGCGGTCAGTCCGCTATCGCCATCGGCCAGCTTTACATCGCACAACACCAGGTCGGGGCGATCCTGCTCGGCCAGCGCCATGGCGGCCGCCACCGTATCGGCGATCCCGATCACCCGGTGGCCGTGAAGCGTCAACGCATCCTCGACCAGCATCGCGACCAAAGCCTCATCCTCGATCACCAGGAGGTTCAGCGGCTCGTCGGACGATGGATCGTCACTGATGTGCGCGGCGGTGCCCATATTCGCCGCCGTCATGCGGCATGACCAAGATCAGGCACCCGTCATCCTCGTTCGTCAACGTCGCTCGCAGTTGATGGCACAGCCGGGACACCAGCCGATTTCGTTCGACCAGGTCCGTGGCATTCCCCCAACCGGACGCCTGAAACGAGATACGCAGCATTTCGTTCCCATCGGCGCCTTCGGTTTTCAGCACGATCCGGGGCAGCGCTGCCCCATCCTCCAGAAGCGCGTCGAGCAACAGCGCCGCCGCCACCGCCCGTTCGATAGGAACGGCCAGAGGCAGGGGGGCGTGGATGGTCCCCGCCGGAACGTCGCCCCGCAACTGGGTGATCACATCGCCGAACAAGGCGGGCAGATCGATCAGCCCCGGATCGGCGGTGGCATAAAGCGGACGATGCGCACTCGCCAACACCTGCAATCGCTCCGCCGCACGCGACAAAGCCGTCCGGGCAGCGGGGTCGGCGGCCGAGCGCACCTCGTGCGACACCAGCGCGATCGCGACCTGCAAAGCGTTGCGAACGCGGTGGTTCAGCTCCGCCAGCAGCCGGGCCTGCGTATCGATGCCATGGCGCAGCGCCTCCTCGATCCGCAACCGATGCTGCGCCAGCGCGGCATAATGGCACAGCAGCAGGAGCAGCCGCCGCTCCTCCTCGTCGAAAGGCCGCAGCGTACGCCGACCGAAACCCAGCGAGCCCAGCACCTCGTCGCCGTGCAGCAACGGCATGCTGATATACACCTCGATCCCCAGCGACCGGACGAAGCCGGTACAGGGATCGTCTTTGTGCTGAACGTCGGTCAGGTGCAGCGTCCGCCGTTCGCGCATCACCTGTCCGCACACCGAGTCCTCGACGTCGAGCAGCGCAGCCTGATGCCGTTCGGCGCGAGTCAGCCCGCCCGATGTTTCCAGCCGGGTCGCGTCGCCATCGCGGCGGAAATGGAAGAATATGTCGAGGCGAAGCTCGTCCCGGATCAGCGCGAACAGCGAATCGATCATCGCCGCCGGATCGTCGGCGGTCATCAGCCGCTCGGTCGCCGCCGTCACCAGCGCCAGATAGCGCCGCAGATCGGCGGAATCGGTGCCCGCCGTCGCGATCGCATCACCGGTCAGGGGCAGTTGCGGGGTCAATGGCGGGGCAAGAACCACTTACCCAAGATAGCGCTCTCGGCAGAAGCCTCCAAGGGGCTTCTCGCTGATATGGGGCAAGTCGAAAGCCTGGGTGGCGACCGGGAGCCAATGCCCCCGGTCGCCGCCCGTCTGGATCAGCGCGCCATGACCGCCGATTGATCGACTGGGACCACCGGCAGCCACACACGGCTGGCATTGGCGCCACCGCGCTCGATCGTGATCGTCGCCTTCTTGTAATCGCCGGCCTTCGCCGTGAAGATATTCGGCACGAAGGTCTGCGGATTGCGGTCGTAGAGCGGGAACAGACTGGACTGAACCTGGATCATGATCCGGTGCCCCGGCTGGAACACATGGTTCACGGTCGGCAGGCGGAACTTATACTCCTGCACCTTGCCCGCCGGGATCGCGCTCGGATTGGCGAAGCTGTTGCGATAGCGGCCCCGGAAGATGTCGAGACTGATCGGCAGTTCATAGCCGCCCATTTTCGGATCGATCGCATTTTCCGAGGGCAGGACATCAATGATCTTCACGACAAAATCGCCGTCGGTGCCGGTCGTCCGCGCGAAGAGGTCGGCGATGGGAGCCCCCGACACCCGCACCGCCTTGGTCAGCACCGGCGTGGTGTAGGTGACGACATCGGTGCGGCCATCGGCATGACGCTGATCGCTGACCAGCCAATCGCCCCAGCGCCCGTCGTTGAAATTTACCGGGCGCGACAGATGCGGCACCGGGTTGGCGGGATCGGAGACATAGGCGTCCGCCCCCACCCCCGGCTTTTCGAAGCTCAGCCCCTTGTCATCCGCGAGATAGATCGGGGTCAGCGGCGCGGCGCATCCCGACTGGCAGGCCAGCGGCCATTGCGACAGCCTGTCCCAGTGATTCTCGCCGGTGTTGTAGATCGCCGCGCTGGGCAAATTGGCCGCCGGGCCGTCCTTCAGATACTGGTTGAACAGCGGCAGGACCATATCCTCGCGGAATTGCTTGGCGGTGTCGCCATTCCACTGGAACGGACCCAGGCTGGTGCCGGTCCGGTTGATCTGGCTGTGCCGCCACGGCCCCATCACCAGGAAATTATTGCCCAGCTTGCCCTTGGCCTTCAGCGCCTCCCAGGAGGTGATGGCGCCGTACATATCCTCCTGATCCCACAGGCCCTGTTCCCAGATGGTCGGGACGTTGGAGGGATTGGCCGCCAGCAGCTTGTCGAGCGCCTGGCCCTGCCAGTAGAAATCATAGGACGGGTGCTGGACGATACGCTGCCAGAAGGGGAGCTGATCATATCCCGACTTCTTCGCCCAGTCGTTCGCCGAGCCGGTGCGGAAATTCTCGTAATCGTCGAAGCCGCCGCTCGGCGGTGCCTTGCCTTCGCCCTTGTAGCCCGTCTGCGAACCGATCCAGCCGATATTGGCGTAGCGGAACGCGCCGTAATGGAACCAGTCGTCGCCCATCCAGCCATCGATCATCGGGCTTTCGGGCGCGGCGACCTTCAGCGCCGGATGCGGATGGAGCAGCGCCATGACGACCGTGAAGCCTTCATAGGAGGACCCGATCATCCCGACCCGGCCATTGGATTCGGGCAGATTGGCCTTGTTCACCAGCCAGTCGATCGTGTCATAGGCGTCGGTGGTGTGATCGACCTTGGTGGCGTTCAGCGGACCCATCACGGGGCGGGTCACGACATAATCACCCTCCGATCCATATTTGCCGCGAATGTCCTGATAGACGCGGATATAGCCCGCCTTGGTGAATTCCTCGTCGGCCAGCGGCAGCGCTTCGATCATCCGCGTGCTGTCCGAACGCTTGGCGCGACCGGCGGCGTTATACGGCGTGCGGGTCAGCACGAACGGCGCATTCACCGCGCCCTTGGGCACGACGATGACGGTGTAGAGCTTGGTCCCGTCACGCATCGGGATCATCACTTCGCGCTTGTCGTAATCGCGCTCGGCTATGTCGGTCGGGGGCGTGAAATGGGCGGGAATGTCGCTGACCGTGGAGTCGGTCACGACCTTGACCGGCGTCGACGCCTCGGTGCGCTGCTGCGCGGCGGCGGGAGTCAGGATCGCAAGCGCGCTGGCGGCAAGCAGAAGGTTACGCAACGTCATGAAAACGGATCCCCTCATGGATCGGTTGATGGCCCATCGTGCCGCGATCGATGCGTCAGGGCAACTGGCCGAATTTAATCTTGTTACATTATATCATTGACGCCACAAGTGCCGGAGCCCCGGTCGCCCACATGACGCCATGCTTTCCTTTCGCGATCATGGCCCATAGAAAGGTCTGACAAAGGCGCGCCCAAGCCCTTCCCTTCGGAGAGGAAACAGCCGAGTGACCACATTGAAGCGACGCGGACCCGCCCATAGCGCCCTGGCGCGGGATATCGGTGTCGCCATCGTGACCGGACGAATTCCCACCGGATCGACCCTGCCCGGCGAGGTCGAGATTGCCGAACAGCGCGGCATGTCCCGCTCGGTGGTGCGGGAAGCGCTGCGCATGTTGTCTGCCAAGGGACTGGTGGTCAGCAAGCCCAAGGCGGGGACGCGGGTTCGCGAGCGGCTGGAATGGAATCTGCTCGACCCCGAACTGCTCGCCTGGATGTTCGAAGGGGAACCCCCTGCGGGCTTCGTTCAGAGCCTCTTCCAGCTGCGCCTGATCGTCGAGCCCGCCGCCGCCGAACTGGCCGCCGTGAAGCGCGACACCCGCCAATTGTCACGCATGGGCGCCGCACTGGAGGCGATGGGCGACCATGGCCTGCACACCGAACAGGGCCGCGCCGCCGACCAGCTTTTCCACAACATCATATTGGAGGCGACCGGCAACGAATTGCTGATCAGCCTGTCGGGAAGCATCGGCGCCGCCGTCCGCTGGACCACGCTCTACAAGCATCGCGGTACCCGCCTGCCCCGCGACTCCATGCCCGAGCATCGCCAGCTCTTCGCCGCCATCGCGGACTCGGACGCCGCCGCCGCGCGCGCGGCGACGATCGTGCTGGTCGATCAGGCGCGAGAGGATACGGAGCGCGCGCTGGCGCGGTAATCGGCAGGCGCGGGGATTGGCGGACCGGCAATTCCGCCACGACGCAGCCGTCCGTCACTCTTCTTCTTGCCCCGACTTTTTGCCAGGTCCGAATTCGGTTCGCAGGCCAAAGCCACCGCCCCGCTGAAACCCGAATGATACCCCCGGCGCCAGTTGGACGCGGAGGGGACGGGATAAGAGTCCATCGGGCGGCGGCGCCGGAATAGGGCGAAGCCGAAACTGCTCATTGTCCTTGCGCCCACACACGATGATCTCGCCGTCCGCAGCTTGGGGAGGACATTGGCGCGGGATCGTCACCACCGGGCCGGCGACCGGTGCTGCGCCGGGCACGGTTGCGATCTCGGCCTGTTGAACGTCGATCATGGGACCTCACGGCAAGCGCCGTCACAGTAGCCAGCGACGCCGGACTCTTCAATCCCGTGGCGGAGGCCGCGTACCAGGCTCATGCTCCACTTGCCCCAGATAGTCGCGGCGATACCCTTTCAGGGCATTATGCATGCAATCCGCGCTGGGACGCTCATTCGGCCCCGTATCTATCTCCGACGCAGGGATCAGATAATCCCCATAAGGAAGTTTGCCCGTGCGCGAATAATGGACGCCCAGCGACTTCACATGGCATTTCGCTGCCGCGCGGCTCAAGGCGCGATTGGTCAGCAGGGGTTTTTCCCTGGTCGTCGTGGCGCATCCCGCCAGGAGCAGGCACGCCGTCACCACCATCCGGCCCGTCACTTTCATAAGCCCCCCGATCAGTTCACCGCCTCGAACACGAACGCCGCGCCGACATAATCGCCCTTTAGCGGCGCGCGAAGCCCACGGTTCATCCAATAGGCGCCCGAAGCCCGCTCCGGCACCCCCGCAGGCCGGGCCGAGCCGTCAAGCATCTTGACCGTATAGACCCGCGCCGGGTCCAGCCCCTGCGCATGAGTCGCCGCCGGATTGTCGCGCCACATCGACGAATGCAGCATCTGGAACAGCACCGCCTGCCGCCGGTCGCGACCGACATACATGGTGGCCGCGGTGGCATTGTCGCCGGTCGGAGACTCCAGCCGATAGAGCGCCCCACGCTGCACCGTCTCGCGGATCGTCTTGTAGGCGGACACCCATTTGGCGGCGGTCGCGAAGTCGGTAGGGTTCCACTTATCGAGGTTCGCGCCGATCCCCAGCCCTCCCTGCATCGACGACAGGAAGCGATAGTCCAGGCTCGTCACGCGGGTATTCGCCCAATTGGGGCTGTCCGTCACCCATGCCATCATCACCGCCACGGGATAGGCGCGGGTGAAGCCATCCTGGATGGTCAGCCGGTCGGCGGGGTCGGTGTTATCCGATGGCCAGACCTCGTCGGTCAGCCCGATGATGCCCAGATCGACACGGCCGCCGCCGCCCGAACATGCCTCGATCTCCAGCTTCGGGTGCCGCCGCCGCAATTCGGACAGGATGTAATAAAGGTTGCGGACATATTCGACATAGACGCGCTGCTGGTCGGCGACCGGCTGTTCGGGCCAGCCCGCCTCGGTCCAGTTGCGGTTATAATCCCACTTCAGGAACGCGATGTCGTTCTCGCCGACCAGCTTGTCGAGCACGGCCAGGAGGTGGTCTCTGACATCCGCACGCGCGAGGTTGAGGACGAGTTGGTTGCGCCCCTCCGTCCGGGGGCGATCGGGGAAGTTCAGCACCCAGTCGGGATGCGCGCGGTAGAGATCGCTGTCGACATTGACCATCTCGGGCTCGACCCACAGGCCGAAGTCCATGCCCAGGCCCTTCACCCGATCGATCAGCGGCTTGAGGCCGTTGGGGAATTTGGTCGGGTTCACCGTCCAGTCGCCCAGCCCCGCCTTGTCGCTGTTGCGCGCGCCGAACCAGCCGTCATCGACCACGAACCGCTCGACGCCGATCTTCGCGGCCTTCTCCGCCAGGGCCATCTGCCCCGCCTCGGTCACGTCGAAGGCGGTCGCTTCCCAGCTATTGTAGAGGACCGGGCGCAGGCGCGCCTTGTCCCCATGCGGCAGGATATGCGCAACCTCGAATCGGTGGAAGGTCCGCGACGCGCCGCCCAGCCCCTTGTCCGAATAGCCCGCATAGAAGACCGGCGTGTCAAGCGTCTCGCCCGGCTTCAACGTCCAGGAAAAGTCATAGGGGTTGTACCCGCCCGCGATCCGCACCCGGCCTAGATTGTCCGACGCCACGCTGATCCGGAACGACCCCGACCAGGCGAGTGCGCCATACCAGACCGGGCCATCGACCTCGCTGGTCAGCCCTTCGCGCCCGATCGCGAACCAGGGATTGTTGCCATGGCCGGTCGAGCCGCGACGGCTTTCCAGCACGGTCGCCGCCGCCTCGACGGGCACGGTCTTCTGCGTCCACTCCGCGGCGTGGCGCCCGGTCAGATAATGGAGCCGGTAGTCATCCCCAACCGGCAGCGACAGGACGGCCGCCGCCAATTGATCGACCTCCACCGGCCTGGCATCGCCGTTGCGCACCTTGGCCGAGCGCGCGACGATGCCGGTCTCGGGATCGATGCTATAGGTCAGGGTGACGAACAGGGGCCGACGAATATCCGCCAGTTCGACGGTCAGCGTCTCGCCGCTGGTCTTGTGGCTGCGATACTTTAAAACGAGGTCGCGATTGCCATCGGCGAACAGCGCCTTGACGCCCGGCTCGCTGACCAGCCCCTCCCCCTGCCCCGGATATTCCTGAAGCGTCACCGAACCGGCGGGGTCGAAGCCCGACAATTCGCCCGGCGCCTTCAGCACGATGGGATCGCCTGTCTTGACCGGATCCCCCGACACCAGTGGATCCCCATCCGCCAGCGATGCACCCCAATATAGCGGCTGGAGATAGCCCTTCTCGTCCACCCCCATGGCATAGGTCACCCCGCCGCCATCGAGGCGAAAGACCCTGGCGCCAGCAGGAGCCGTCACCTTCGCGGAAACCGGGGCTGCGAGCGCCACCAAACCCACGCCCGCCAGAATCGCATTGCGCCAGCGCATCAGACCTCTCCTGCAAACCTTTGCATTAAGTCTGACATAGCGATGCCCCGCCACGCAAGTGCTTGTTTGGAAACGTCAGGCGCTGGTTACCGGCCAGAGTGTCTTGAGCGGGCGGCCGGGGTCGGCCAGCGCCTCGACCGGCACGATCGCTCCGTCCGCGACCAGTGCCTTGCCCTGGACGAAGTCGCGCATGGCATTGACGCAATCCAGCGCGATCACCCGGCCTTGTCGCAGATAGACGACCGAGAAGCTGCAGGTCGCCGGATCGCCGCGCAATATCGCCTGGTCATGGCCCGCGGAGAGGCCCACCGTCTGCAATTTCAGGTCATATTGGTTCGACCAGAACCAGGGCACCGCATGATAGGCGACGTCCTTGCCCATCAGCGTCCGCGCGGCGATCGTCGCCTGGTCATGGGCGTTCTGCACCGACTCCAGCCGGATCACCGCGCCATCGGCGAAGTCATTGGCATGGGCCGCGCAATCGCCGATCGCAAAGACATGCGGCAGGCTGGTCCGACCCTGCGCATCGACGGTCACCCCATTCTGCCCGGTCGCTCCCGCCGCAACCAGCGGCTCGACCGAGGGGATGATGCCTATCCCGACGATCGCCATCTGCGCGGGCAGGACAGATCCGTCCGCCAACCGAACCCCGGTGACCGCGCCCTCCCCCTCGATGCAGGCTACGCTCTCGTTCAGCCGGACAGTCACCCCATGCGCACGATGCTCCGCCTCGTAGAAGCGCGACAGCGCCTCGCCCGCGACACGCGCCAGCACACGCGACTGCGCCTCGACGATCGTCACCGCCTTGCCGAACTTGGTCAGCACGGCCGCAGCCTCCAACCCGATATAGCCGCCGCCGATCACCACCACGTCGCGCACATCGGGCAATTCGGCGATCAGGCGATCGACATCGGCACGGGTCCGCACGCCATGCACGCCCTTCAGGTCATGGCCATCGCAGGAAAGCCGCCGAGCATGACCGCCAGCCGCCCAGATCAATGTGCCATATTCGATCGCGGCCCCCGCCTCGGTAGTCAGCAGCCGCGCTTCGGCATCAACCGCGACGATGCGTTCGCCGAGCCGTAGCACGACGTCGCGTTCCTCCCAGAAGCGCTCCGGACGGATCAGGATGCGCTCGAACGGCTTGTCCCCGGCCAGATATTCCTTGGACAATGGCGGGCGCTCATAGGGCGGATGACGTTCCTCCCCGATCATGGCGATCGTACCGTCAAAGCCCTCCTGGCGCAGGGCGATGGCGGCCTGTGCACCCGCATGGCCGGTGCCGATGATGACGATGTCGTAGGATGAGGTGAGGCTGTCGATCATCTGCACAACCTAGGATGGAAAGCCGCCTTCTGCCAATCACCATGACAAAGCGTTGCAAGCGCGAAACAGCGTCTTCAATCGGGCCCGCGTTGCCGCTAGGGAAAGGGCAAACCCTCAGGAGACACCATGAGCAAGCTGCACCTCGTGTTCGGCGGCCGCGTCAGCGACCCGCAGACCCTCGATTTCGTCGATCCCGCCGCGCTGGAAGTGGTCGGCGTCTTTCCCGACTATGCCAGCGCCGAAAAGGCCTGGCGCGCCGCCGCCCAGCGGACGGTCGACGATGCGGAGATGAAGTTCGTGGTGGTGCATCTGCACCGCCTGCTGGAGCCTTCGCTGGGTTGATGTCGCAACTGGGGCGAGGTCGGGGGCATGGCCTTCGACTTCGCTCAGGCTGAACCGGGTTGGGATAGCGTTCCACCCTTTGCTCGCCCCTGTCCTACATTCCGTTCGCCATCAGCAAAGTCGAAGTGCAGGGGTAGCCGACCCGCCTCAGGCGTTACGATAGTGCCACAAGAGCAGTGGCTTGGCGAAGACCAGTCCGGCGATGAATCCGCCGATATGCGCCGCCACCGCGATCGCGCCCATCCCCATGCCGGCATAGCCGATCAGCAACTGGATGCCGATCCATCCCGCCGCCAGCCACAGCACATGGGTCGCCTCGGCGGACAGTCCCGCCACGCCCTTCGCCGCGCGACGCCGTCCATAGAGAAGAGCATAGGCTCCCACGATCGCCGAAATCGCACCGCTCGCGCCGATCATCGGCATAGGCGAGCCGGGATCGGGAAAATATTGCGCGATCGCTGCCGCATAGGCCCCGACGACATAGAGCACCGCGATCCCGCGCGCCCCGATCGCGCGTTCGGTCTGCGCGCCGCAATAGACCAGCATGATCAGGTTGAATGCGATATGCGCCAGGCCGCCATGGACCAGGGTCGCGGTCAACGGGGTCAGCACGGTCGGTACCGCAAAACCGAAATCGGGGGGCAAAGCTGCCCCCTCGAAGCGCAACGGAATGAAACCCGCCGCAACCGCCGCTTCAGGCACCATAGCGCCCGCGATCAGGATCAGCGACACGATCGCCGTGACGGCCGCAATGGCCGTCGTCGCCCGTGCCGCTGCCCAATCCATGGGATCAGATGAATTCGATCTTGTTGACGACGTAATAACGGTCGCCCGACGGCACCGTCACCTCGACCTCTTCGTCCAGCTTGCGCCCGATGAGCGCGCGGCCCAGCGGAGAATTATAGCTGATCCGGCCGGTCTTGGCGTCCGCCTCGGTCTGGCCGACGATCTGATACTTGACCGGCTTGTCGTCCTCGTCGAGCAGCGTGACGGTCGCGCCGAACACGATCTTGTCACCCGACAAGTCCTTCGGGTCGATGATCTGCGCACGGCTCAGCTTGTCCTCGATATCGGCGATCGATGCCTCGATCTGGCCCTGACGCTCCTTGGCCGCGTGATACTCGGCGTTTTCGGAGAGGTCGCCATGCGCGCGCGCTTCCTCGATCGCGTCGACGATCTGCGGCCGTTCCTCTTTCAGACGCCGCAGGTCCTGGGTGAGCTTGTCATAGCCCTCCTGGAGCATCGGCATCTTTTCGACGGTCGCCATAATCCTTGTCCCCAATTCCATACGCATTCCCGGTACGGACCGCCCTCCCAACCGGGAGAGCGGTCCGCCAGCACATCATGTTCTCATGTCGGGATCAGTTGTGCGAACGCGAATAGTAGGATTGCAGGGGGCGTACTTCAAGACCACGGCTGCCAGCAGCGGCAATCGCCTTCGCCGCCTCGACGCTGGCGGGCGCCGTGGTGAAGTAGGGAATCTTCTGTCCCAGCGCCGCCTGACGGATCGGCTTGGAGTCCTTCAGGCTCTGCCACCCTTCGGTCGTGTTGAAGATCAGGGTGATGCCGCCGTCCTTGATCCGGTCCACGATATGCGGCCGTCCCTGCGCCACCTTGTTGATCTTCTCGACCGTGACCCCTGCGCGGTCGAGATAATCGGCGGTGCCGCCGGTCGCGACGATCGCGAAGCCCGCCTCCGCCAGCATCCGGGCGGCGGGAACGATCTGTTCCTTGTCGCCGTCCTTCAGGCTGATGAAGACCGCGCCGCTGGTCGGCAGGACGGTGCCCGCCCCCAGCTGCGACTTGGCGAAGGCCGTGGTGAAGTCGGGGTCGATGCCCATGACCTCGCCGGTCGACTTCATTTCGGGCGACAGCACCGGATCGACGCCGGGGAAGCGCGCGAAGGGGAAGACCGCTTCCTTGACCGCATAATAATCGATGTGGCGATCGATCTGCGGCAGGTCGGCCAGCTTCTCGCCCGCCATGACGCGTGCGGCGATCTTGGCGATGGGGGTGCCGATCGCCTTGGCGACGAAGGGCACGGTGCGGCTGGCGCGCGGGTTGACCTCGATCAGATAGACCTGGCCGTCCTTGACCGCGAACTGGATGTTCATCAGGCCGCGTACGTTCAGGCCGCGCGCGAGCGCCTCGGCCTGACGCTCGATCTCGGCGATGATCTCGGCCGACAGGCTGTAGGGCGGCAGCGAGCAGGCCGAGTCGCCCGAATGGACGCCCGCTTCCTCGATATGCTGGAGCACGCCCGCCACGACGACCTGGTCGCCGTCGCAGATCGCATCCACGTCCACCTCGATCGCATCGCGCAGATACTGGTCGATCAGGACCGGTGCATCACCCGACACCTGCACCGCCGTCTGGATATAATCCTCCAGCTGCTGCGGCCCGTCGACAATCTCCATGGCGCGGCCGCCCAGCACGAAGCTGGGGCGCATCAGCACCGGGTAGCCGACCCGCTCGGCGACGATCAGCGCTTCCTCACGGCTGCGCGCGATGCCGTTCTTGGGCTGGAGCAGCTTCAGCTTGTCGACCAGCGCCGCGAACTGCTCGCGGTCCTCGGCCAGGTCGATCGCGTCGGGGCTGGTGCCCAGGATCGGGATACCGGCCGATTCCAGCGCGCGGGCGAGGTTCAGCGGGGTCTGACCGCCGAACTGCACGATCACGCCGACCAGTTCGCCCTTCGACTTCTCGACGTCGAGAATGGCGAGGACGTCCTCGGCGGTCAGCGGCTCGAAATAGAGCCGGTCCGAGGTGTCATAGTCGGTGCTGACCGTTTCCGGGTTGCAGTTGACCATGATCGTCTCATAGCCCGCATCCGCCAGCGCGAAGCAGGCGTGGCAGCAGCAATAGTCGAACTCGATGCCCTGCCCGATCCGGTTCGGACCGCCGCCCAGGATCACGATCTTCTTGCGGTCGCTCGGCACCGCCTCGTCCTCGGGCTCGCCGAAGGTCGGGGCTTCATAGGTCGAGTACATATACGGCGTCTTGGCGTCGAACTCGGCCGCGCAGGTGTCGATCCGCTTGAAGACGGGCCGGACGCCCAGCTTCTGGCGATGCTCTCGCACCTCCTGCTCGGTCACGCCGCCGGTCATCATCTTGACGACCTCATGGATGAGGCCCGAGCCGCGCGCGATGCCGCGATCCATGCCGCGCAAATTAGCCGACTGCAGTGCCAGATAAGCCAGCCGCTTGTCGGAGAAGCCCATCGCCTTCAGGCGGCGCATTCCTGCCGCATCCTGTGGAAGGCCGTTCTGCATCACCTCGGCTTCGGCCGCGACGATCTCGGCGATCCGCTCCAGGAACCAGGGATCGTACTTGGCGATCGCATGGACCTCGGCGACGGTGAAGCCTTCGCGCAGCGCCTGGGCCGCGACCAGCAGCCGGTCCGGGGTCGCCTTGGCGAGCGCCGCCTCGATCTCGGCACGCGGCGCGCCGACGAGGTGTTCGACGTCATTGAAGCCGCTCAGGCCGGTCTCGAGCCCACGCAGCGCCTTCTGCATCGATTCATGGATGTTGCGGCCGATCGCCATCACCTCGCCGACCGACTTCATCGCGGTGGAGAGGACGGGCTCCGAGCCCTTGAACTTCTCGAAGGCGAAGCGCGGGATCTTGGTGACGACATAGTCGATCGTCGGTTCGAACGAAGCCGGGGTCGCGCCGGTGATGTCGTTCTCGATCTCGTCCAGCGTATAGCCGACCGCGAGCTTGGCCGCGACCTTGGCGATCGGGAAGCCGGTCGCCTTCGACGCCAGCGCCGAGGAGCGCGACACGCGCGGGTTCATCTCGATGACGATCAGGCGGCCGTCCTTCGGATTGACCGCGAACTGCACGTTCGAGCCGCCCGTCTCCACGCCGATCTCACGCAGCACCGCCAGGCTGGCGTTGCGCATGATCTGATATTCCTTGTCGGTCAGGGTCAGCGCGGGCGCGACGGTGATCGAGTCGCCGGTATGGACGCCCATCGGATCGATATTCTCGATCGAGCAGATGATGATGGAATTGTCGTTGCGATCGCGCACGACCTCCATCTCATATTCCTTCCAACCGAGGAGCGATTCCTCGATCAGCACCTCGGTCGTCGGCGAGGCGTCGAGCCCGGCGCGGACGATCGCGATGAACTCCTCGCGGTTATACGCGACGCCGCCGCCGGTGCCGCCCAGCGTGAAGCTGGGGCGGATGATCGCGGGCAGGCCGACCTTCTCCAGCCCCGCCAGCGCCTCCGCCTCGGTATGGGCGATTGCCGAGCGGGCCGATTCCAGCCCGATCTTGTCCATCGCCTGACGGAATTTCTGCCGGTCCTCGGCCTTGTCGATCGCCTCGGCATCGGCGCCGATCATCTGGACGCCGAACTTTTCCAGCGTGCCGTCATGGAACAGCGCCAGCGCGGTGTTCAGCGCAGTCTGGCCGCCCATGGTCGGCAGGACCGCGTCGGGGCGCTCCTTCTCGATGATCTTGGCGACGACCGCGGGCGTGATCGGCTCGACATAGGTCGCGTCGGCCAGCTCGGGATCGGTCATGATCGTCGCCGGGTTCGAATTGACCAGGACGATGCGATAGCCCTCTTCCTTCAAGGCCTTGATCGCCTGCGTGCCCGAATAGTCGAACTCGCACGCCTGACCGATGACGATCGGGCCAGCGCCGATGACGAGGATGGAGGAGATGTCGGTGCGTTTTGGCATTACTTTTCTTCCGAAGCTTGTGCGTTGCCGATGAAGCCGATCTTGTTCATCGGCACGACTGCGCTGACTTTTTTGAGCACGCACTCAATCTTGGCGAAATCGGCATTGGGGCTTCCCCGAAACACGACTTCACGGCCTTTCAGCACCAGCCAGCTACGCGGCGCGTGGCACGCGTCGGCCATGGCGTTCAGGTCAGCCTGACTCACCTGACGCTGGGGCCGGGTCGGTTGCGCCGCGACCTGCAAGGCAAGTGCGAGCAACAGGCTCATTTCCGAAGCGCCCCCACGAACCGCTCGAACAGATAGAAGCTGTCCTGCGGCCCCGGCGAGGCTTCGGGGTGGTACTGGACCGAGAAGGCCGGGCGGTCGGTCAGTTCCAGGCCCGCATTCGACCCGTCGAACAGCGACACATGCGTTTCGCGCGCATTCGCAGGGAGCGTCTCGCGCTCGACCGCGAAGCCGTGGTTCATGCTGGTGATCTCGACCAGACCGTCGGACAGGCGCTTGACCGGGTGGTTCGCGCCGCGATGGCCCTGGTGCATCTTGGTGGTCTTGGCGCCGACCGCCAGGCCCAGAAGCTGGTGGCCCAGGCAAATGCCGAACAGCGGCTTGCCCGTGTCGAGCAGCTGGCGGATCACCGGCACGGTATATTCGCCCGTTGCCGCCGGATCGCCGGGGCCGTTGGACAGGAAGATGCCGTCCGGGTTCAGCGCCATCACGTCTTCATAAGAGGCCGTGGCGGGGACCACCGACACCTTCGCTCCGGCCTGAACCAGATTGCGGAAGATGTTGTGCTTGCTGCCATAATCGATCGCGACGACGTGCGGGCGATCTTCGCCCTCCGCGCCTGCATAGCCGAAGCCCAGCCGCCACAACCCGCCCTCGCGGGTCTCGCCCCAGCCATAATGCAACTCGGTCGACACGTCCTTGGCGAGGTCCATGCCCTCCAGCCCCGGCCAGGCCTTCGCCTTTTCGAGCAGCGCGGCGATGTCGAACTCGCCCGAAGCCGAATGCGCAATCACGCCGTTGGGCGCGCCGCCAGCACGGATGCGGCGGGTCAGCGCGCGGGTGTCGATGCCCGCCAGGCCGATGCGGTTGTGCCGCGCCATCCATCCGGCGAGGTTCTCCATCGCGCGGAAGTTGGACGGGGCGGTCGGGTCCTCGCGGACGATCATGCCCAGCGCGTGCGGCGCGTCCGCCTCGATATCGTCGGGGTTCGCGCCGACGTTGCCGATATGCGGGAAGGTGAAGGTGATGATCTGCCCGGCGAAGGACGGATCGGTCATGATCTCCTGATAGCCGGTCATCGCGGTGTGGAAGCACACCTCGCCGACGGCATCACCCTCGACGCCGAAACCGCGCCCCCATAACACGTCTCCGTTCGCCAGAACGAGAACGCCCGTGGCGCCTTCAGGCTTTTCGGGCATGGCGAATGGCTTGGCGTCGGCCATGATCGGCGGGCACTCCTGCTAAAATGTCTGCAATGTCGCTAAGTGGCGTCCGCTAGACCCCGATGGACCATCCGTCAACCGGTTCACGGAATTGGTTCCATCGGCTATCGTCCCCGCCTTTCAGACAAGACGGAAAAAACATGATTCGCGACGACATCAAGGCCGCGCAGGTGGCCGCCATGAAAGCGGGCGACAAGGAAAGCCGCGCGGCGATCAGCCTGATTCAGGCCGCCATCAAGAACCGCGACATCGAACTCCGCACCGGCAAAGCGCCCGCCGATGACGACATGGTCGTGATCGAAGTGCTGCAGAAGATGGTCAAGCAGCGGCGCGAATCGATCGCCATGTACGAACAGGGCGGTCGCCAGGAACTGGCCGATCAGGAAAAGGCCGAGGTCGCGGTGATCGAGCGCTTCCTGCCGCAGACGCTGACCGAGGACGAAACCAAGGCCGCGATCGAGGCGATCAAGGCGGAGATCGGCGCGTCGGGCATGAAGGACATGGGCCGGGTGATGGCCGAGCTGAAGGCGCGGCACGCCGCGGTGCTCGACATGAGCAAGGCGAGCGGGCTGGTGAAGGCGGCGCTGGCTTAACTATGGTCGGGGAGCAGGCGAGCCACGCCGCTCCCCGCCCCATTTTCCTTGCCAAAACGGCCCCTTCGCGATAGGGTTTATAATCGCGAGGACGCCATGAGCCTGACCCCGCAATTCCTTGACGAGCTTCGTGCTCGGACCAGTCTGTCGGCACTGATCGGCAAGACGGTGAAGCTGCAAAAGGCAGGCCGCGAATATAAGGGCTGCTGCCCTTTCCATAACGAAAAGACGCCCAGCTTCTACGTCAACGACGACAAGGGCTTTTACCATTGTTTCGGCTGCTCGGCGCATGGCGATGCCATTCGCTGGATGACCGACCAGCGCGGCCTGCCCTTTATCGATGCGGTCAAGGAACTGGCGCAGGCGGCCGGGCTCGAAGTCCCCGCACAGGACCGCCGCGCCGCGCAAAAGGCGGAGCGGGCCAAAGGGCTGCACGATGCGATGGCAGACGCCGCCGCCTGGTTCTCCGAACAGCTGGGCGGCCTGTCGGGCGGTGACGCTCGGGAACTGCTGACCCGCCGCCGGGTCACGCCGGACACTGCCCGCGCCTTCGGGCTGGGATTCGCGCCAGACAGCCGGGGCAAACTCAAGGCCGCGCTCAAGGATTATGGCGACCCCGCGCTGATCGAGTGCGGTTTGCTGATCAAGGTTGACGGCAAGGACCCGTACGACCGCTTCCGCGGCCGGTTGATGATCCCGATCCGCGACGCGCGCGGACGGGTGATCGCGTTCGGCGGCCGGATCATCGGCGAGGGCGAGCCGAAATATCTGAACTCCCCCGATACCCCGCTCTTCGATAAGGGGCGCACGCTCTACAATCTCGACCGCGCCGCGCCTGCGGTGCGCAAATCCGGCCGGGTGCTGGTGGTCGAGGGCTATATGGACGTGATCGCCCTCGCCCAGGCCGGGATCGAGGAAGCGGTCGCGCCGCTGGGCACCGCGCTGACCGAGCATCAGATCGAACGGCTGTGGCGGATGGTCGATGTGCCCACGCTCTGCTTCGACGGCGATGCGGCCGGACAGAAGGCCGCGATCCGCGCCGCCCACCGCGCGCTACCGCTGCTCCAGCCGGGCAAGAGCCTGTCCTTCGTCACCCTGCCGCAAGGCCAGGATCCCGACGACCTCGTCCAGGAAAAGGGCGCGGCGGGCTTCGAGGCGGTGCTCACCCGCGCCATGCCGCTCAGCGATCTGCTCTGGCAGTCGGAGATCGCGCAGGCGCAGACCGACACGCCCGAAGGACGCGCGGCACTGAAGCAGCGGCTGGAGGAACTGGCGCAGCAGATCCCGCACAAGGATCTGGCCTACGAATATAAGCGCGCCATGATGTCGCGCTATTTCGACATCTTCGGCATCCGACGCGTCAATGCTGCGGCACTTCATGACGCGGTTTCGCAAGCCAATCGGCATGCCGGACGCGGCGTTGAATACGCCTTAATTCGCGCAATGCTCCTAGGGCTCATGCGTTATCCGCAGGTTCTCTATCGTTACATGGACGAAATCAGCCGACTTGATTTAAAAGATCGCTATTTAAAGAATTGGCAGAACCACCTTCTTGATATCGCGATTGAAAATCCAACTTGGTCAACTCAAGAATCGGCCTTAGTCGAAAGTTGGATTGAGCAAATTTTGGCTCAATCAGACGTCAACCCGATCGACGCGCGCGACTATACCCGCGACCTCGCCTTCAGCTTCTTCAGCAAGATGTCCGACCCCGCCATCGCCGTGCGCGATCTGGAAAAGGTCATCGAGGTGATGCTGGAGGAAAGCGAGACGCGCGCCAATCGCGAGCGCGCGGTCGAGGCGTTCCAGTCGGACATGACCGAGGATCGCTTCGCCGAACAGACGCGGTGCCACGCCGCGCATGCGCAGTCGCTCGACCAGCTCTATAGCTGGCTGGAGAATGTGCGCGACCTGGCGGACAGGCAAGCCGGGGAGGCCGCTTGATACAGGCAACCCCGCGCCCCATATCCGGGGCATATTGGGCGGATTGCGCCCACACTGGAAAATTACGCATGGCCCCCTCACCCGCTTGCCAAACCGGCGGCGTGCGTGAAAGAGGCCGGGCATTGAGACCCGAGGGCATTTGATGGCGAAGGCGAATATGGCGGCGGATACGACCGATACCACGGAAACGGGCGATGCGCCGCTGATCGACCTGAACGAGGCGTCGATCAAGAAGCTGATCGCGCGCGCCAAGAAGCGCGGCTACATCACGTACGACCAGCTCAACGAAGCGCTGCCGCAGGACCAGATGTCCTCGGATCAGCTTGAAGATATCATGGCCGCCCTCAACGAGATGGGCGTCAATATCGTCGAGAATGAGGAACAGGGCGAGGACGGCGAGACCGAGGAAGAGGCCGACGACGCCGATACCACGGATGGCGACGCCGATTCCGGTCCTCAGCCCGAGGCGAAGAAGAAGGAAACCGTCGATCGTACCGACGATCCGGTCCGCATGTACCTGCGCGAGATGGGCGCGGTGGAACTGCTGTCGCGCGAGGGCGAGATTGCCATCGCCAAGCGGATCGAGGCGGGTCGCGACACGATGATCCTGGGGCTGTGCGAAAGCCCGATCACCTTCAACGCGATCATCGACTGGTCGACCGCGCTGAACGAAGGCACGATGCAGCTTCGCGAGATCCTGGATCTCGACGCCATGCTGTCCAAGGACGCCGGCCCGGAAAATCTGGGCGAGGAGGACGAGGACGACAATGGCGAGATCAGCGCCAAGAACGCCGGTCCGCAGTTCAAGGAAGAAGAAGAGCCCGAGGAACCCTCGGTCGACGACGAGGATGGTGAGGGCGGCGAACGCCGTGGGCCCCGCGCCGAGGACGAGGAAGAGGATAACACCCTCAGCCTCGCCCAGATGGAGGAGACGCTCAAGCCGCAGGCGCTGGAGAAGTTTGCCAACATCACGAACATCTACAAGAAGTTCTCGAAGGTTCAGCAGCAGCGTCTGGAATCCATGGCGCTGGGCGGCGAATTGTCGGCGGCGGACGAGCGCAAATATCACAAGCTGCGCGAGGAGCTGACGGCCGAGGTCGAGAGCGTCCAGTTCCACAACGCCAAGATCGAATTCCTGGTCGACCAGCTCTACGCCTTCAACCGCCGCCTGACCGCGCTGGGCGGCCAGATGCTGCGCCTGGCCGAGCGGCACAAGGTCAACCGCAAGGACTTCCTCGACCGCTATCTGGGTCACGAGCTGGACGAGAACTGGCTCGACACGGTGCGCGGGCTCGACAAGAAGTGGGGCAATTTCGCGTCCAACGAGGCCGCCACCGTCGACCGCATCCGCAGCGAGATCGCCGAGATTTCGCAGCAGACCGGCATGGCGCTGACCGAATTCCGCCGCATCGTGAACATGGTGCAGAAGGGTGAGCGCGAGGCCCGCATCGCCAAGAAGGAAATGGTCGAGGCCAATCTGCGCCTCGTCATCTCGATCGCCAAGAAATACACCAATCGCGGCCTGCAATTCCTGGACCTGATCCAGGAGGGCAATATCGGCCTGATGAAGGCGGTCGATAAGTTCGAATATCGCCGCGGCTATAAGTTCAGCACCTATGCGACGTGGTGGATCCGGCAGGCGATCACCCGCTCGATCGCCGACCAGGCGCGGACCATCCGCATCCCGGTCCACATGATCGAGACGATCAACAAGCTGGTCCGCACCAGCCGCCAGTTCCTGCACGAGCAGGGCCGCGAGCCGACCCCGGAGGAGATGGCCGAGCGCCTCTCCATGCCGCTGGAGAAGGTGCGCAAGGTGATGAAGATCGCCAAGGAGCCGATCTCGCTCGAAACGCCGATCGGCGACGAGGAGGATTCGCATCTGGGCGACTTCATCGAGGACAAGAATGCGGTCATCCCGGTGGATGCGGCGATCCAGGCGAACCTGAAGGAAACGGTCACCCGCGTCCTGGCCAGCCTGACCCCGCGCGAGGAGCGCGTGCTGCGCATGCGCTTCGGCATCGGCATGAACACCGACCACACGCTGGAAGAGGTCGGCCAGCAATTCTCGGTGACGCGCGAGCGTATCCGCCAGATTGAGGCCAAGGCGCTTCGCAAGCTGAAGCATCCCAGCCGCAGCCGCAAGATGCGCAGCTTCCTGGATCAGTAAAGCCAGGCACGATGATGAGGCAAAGGGTCGCCGGTCGAAGGATCGGCGGCCCTTTTCGTATCGGCATCCGTAGCGCTGCCCCGGTCGCCGCATTCACGGTCGGGCCTCCCCCTCCACAAGCCGGGCGGAAAACGGTAAGCCGCCCACCATGAAGTATGCGTTGCCCCTCCTTGCGCTGCTGGTCGCCGCAGCCCCTGCCAACAATAATGTCCCCCGCCCCGGCTATGTCCGGGTCCAGTTGAATACCTCGGAAGGGCCGATCGTGATCGCGCTCGATACGCGCCATGCGCCCGCGACCAGTGCCAATTTCCTGGCCTATGTCGATGATGGCCGGTTCGACGGCACCAGCTTCTACCGGGCGGCCCGCGACAAGCGGAATCCGCGGCAAGGCTTCGTCCAGGGCGGCATCCGCACCGACGCGCGGCGCATCCTGCCGCCCTTCCCCCTGGAGACGACGGCGCAGACGGGGATCAAGCATCTCGACGCCACCATTTCGATGGCGCGGGGCCAGTCGCCCAAATCGGCCGGCGGCAATTTCTTCATCACCGTCGGCCCGACGCCGGGCATGGATGCCCGGCCGGGCTATCAGGGCTATGCCGCGTTCGGGCGGGTCGTTGCGGGCATGGATACGGTGAAGAAGATCCTCGCCAAGCCCTCGGGCGGCGGCATGGACGCGATGAAGGGGCAGATGATCCTGCAACCGGTCCGGCTGATCACCGCCAAGCGTCTGGACGGCAAGCCTCGGCCCACGGGCGAACCGAAGATGTGGCTGTACAATTTCGGGGGATAACGCCCCCTCCCCTCCGTTCGGCCTGGGCGAAGGCGAAGGGATACCCTCGCCCCATGATGTGGCGAGCGTTGAAGCGTGGCCTTCGACTTCGCTCAGGCCGAACGGGAGACAATATTTTGTCTCGCTGAGCGGTGGTTCGGAGCAAAGAAAAAGGGCGGCGACACCGATCGGTGCCACCGCCCCTTCCCTGTCGAACCGCTGGAGCGATCCGCCGCGCCGATTACTCGGCGGCCGCGGTGCCCTTGGCCGGACGCGTGTCGCGACGCTCGGCGATACGCGCCGACTTGCCGGTGCGGCCACGCAGATAATAGAGCTTCGCGCGACGCACGGCGCCCTTGCGAACGACCTCGATCGAGTCGACGTTCGGCGAGTAGAGCGGGAAGACGCGCTCCACACCCTCACCGAAGGAGATCTTGCGGACGGTGAACGACGAGCCCATGCCCTTGTTCGCGCGGGCGATGCAGACGCCCTCATAGAACTGGACGCGGGTGCGCTCGCCTTCGACGACCTTCACACCGACCTTCAGCGTGTCGCCGGGGCGGAATTCGGGGATCTTCTTCGTCTCGTTGAACTTGGCGATCTGCTCAGCTTCGATTTGCTGGATCACGTTCATGACACTATTCCTCAATCGTCGCCGCGCGCCAGAGGGCGACCGACCCGAACGCCCTCATGACGTTCCCAAAGGTCCGGCCGCCTTGACCGTGTATCCTCGCAAGCCCTGGCATGACGCCATTTTGCGATTTTCGCATGATCCCCCGATCGCAGCACTTCAGGGATCGTGCGCCCTTCCCACTCAGCAGGACGGGTATATTGCGGATATTCGAGGAGGCCGCTTTCGAAGCTTTCCTCGACTCCACTGGAAGCCGCGCCCATTACGCCGGGAAGCAGCCGAACGCAAGCGTCGAGCAGCACCAGCGCCCCCATCTCACCGCCCGACAGGATATAGTCGCCGATCGACACTTGTTCGATGCCGCGCGCCTCGAACAAGCGTTCGTCGAACCCCTCGAACCGGCCGCACAGCACGGTGACGCCCGGCCCCTCCGCCAGCTCGCGCACGCGCGGCTGGGTCAGCGGGCGCCCGCGCGGCGTCATCGCCAGCACGGGCCGGTCGTCCGCCACCGAGTCCACCGCCGCCGCCAGCACATCGGCGCGCAGCACCATGCCCGCGCCGCCGCCAGCGGGCGTATCGTCGACCGAGCGATGCTTGTCGGTGGCGAAGTCGCGGATCTGCACCGTCTCCAGCGCCCAGCGATCCTCGCGCAGCGCCCGCCCCGCCAGCGAAGCCCCGAGCGGTCCCGGAAACATCTCCGGATAGAGTGTCAATATCGTTGCGCGAAAGGTCACAGCGTCCAGTTCTCGATGGTCAGGCCGGGGATGTCGGCGAAGGCGGCCTCGTTGTTGGTCACCAGCGTCAGCCCGGTTGCCAGGGCGTGTGCGCCGATCAATCGATCGAACCGCCCCCGGCGGAATGGAATCGTCGCATAGGCAGATGCGGCACGCCGGTCGAACGGCAATATCGGCACGCGCTCGAAAAAGCGATCAAATGCCGCAATTGCCTCCGCACCATGACGCTCCAGCCCGCGCATGATCTCGGCATAAGTGATCGCCGATGCGACGGCACTGCCCGGCTCGCAGGTCGCCAGATGCTGGGCGGCCCTCCCCTCTGCATCGCGCAGAACATAGATGCAGATATTGGAGTCGAGCAGATAGCGCGGCTCAATCACGACCGAGCAGCTTTCCGTCCCAATCCAGCTCGCGCGGTTCCATTTCGAAATCCTCGCGCGTCAACGGCTCCAGCCACGGCATCGACCCGGCGATACCCGTCAGGTCGATCGTCTTTCGCGGCGCCTGAACGGGCTCGAACACATAGCGCCCCTGCTCTTCGCGGAGGATCATCTCGGTGCCCTCGGTAAGACCCAGCGCGGCGGGGAGGCGCAGCGCGAGCGAGTTGCCCGAGCGGAAGACCTTGGCCTGAAAGTCCTTACCCATAAAATCTCCGTATATACACCATGTATATACATCGAACCGCCCTGTCGGGCAAGGAACGTTGCGCAGGCTCGCGCTTTGCCTTCGCCATGGACGATTGCATCATCATCGGCGCAGGCCCGGCCGGACTGACGGCGGCGATCTATCTCGCCCGTTACCATCTCAAAATCCGGATGTTCGACAGCGGATCGAGCCGCGCGGCGATGATTCCCTGCACGCATAATCATGCCGGCTATCCCGAGGGGATCAGCGGAAAGGCGCTGCTGGCCCGAATGCACGAGCAGGCCAGGCGCTATGGCGCGCATTGCATTCCGCAACGCGTAACCGGCCTCCATCCCGAGGATGGGCATTTCCGCATCACCACCGCGCAGGGCGACCATCTCACCCGGACGGTGCTGCTGGCGACGGGTGTCGTCAACCACCGGCCCAAGCATCTGCTGCCCGAAGTCCATGATCCGGCGCTCCAGCGGGGTCTGCTGCGCTACTGCCCGGTGTGCGACGGCTATGAAGTGACCGACAAGCGTGTCGGTGTCATCGGCACCAGCGACCATGGCATGCGCGAGGCGCTGTTCCTGCGCGGCTTCACCCGCGACGTGACGTTGATCGCGCCGGATGCGGCACATGACCTCGATCCCCGCTGCGCCGCGGCGCTGGACGAAGCCGGTATCGCGCGCGTGGACGGACCCTGTGGCGGCTGGGCGATCGAGGGGGATTGTCTCGCGCTGGACACTGCGAACGGGCGGATGCGCTTCGACAGCGTCTATCCGGCGATGGGATCGCGCATCCGATCGGAACTGGCGGTATCGGCGGGGGCCAAGGCCGACCCGAGCGGTTGCCTGGAGGTGGACGACCATCAGCGCACGTCGATCCCCGGCCTGTTTGCGGCGGGGGATGTGGTGAAGGGGCTGGATCAGATCAGCCACGCGATGGGCGAGGCCGGGGTCGCCGCGACGACGATCCGTAACCTGCTCAATGAGCAGACGCCGATCAGGCGATGAAAGCGCGATCCACGATCAGGCGGTCCTGATTCCATTCGGGCACCGCCTCCGCCTTCATCGGCACCATGAAGCGGCGGCCATCGGGACGTTCGATTTCCAGCACGTCACCCGCGCCGAAATTCTCGATCAGCACGACCTGGCCCAGTGGCTCGCCATCGCTGGCGATCGCGGGAAGCCCGATGATGTCGGCATGATAATATTCCCCCTCTTCGAGCGGGGGGAGCGCCGAGCGTGGCACGGTCAATTCCGTACCGCGCAGCGCTTCGGCGGCATTGCGGTCGGTCACTTCGACCAGACGCGCGATGACGCCGTTCGAGCCTTCCCGCACCGATTTCAGGGTCAACGCCCCGTCATTGAAGGCGGAATAGCCCGACAGGTCTTCGGCGAAGACCTTGAGCCGAACCTCGCCCCCAATGCCATGCGCGCCGACGATCACCGCCAGCGTGACGCGGGGTTCACCCGGCTGGCGAGTCGGAGTCGCCATCGGGGGTGTCATCGCCGCCTTCGACGGGTTCTGGGGCGGAGACGCCTTGGTTGGTCGCGTCGTCATTATCGTCGGGTGCGGTCCGGGGATCGGGTTCGGTCGGCGGGGTCATGCGCTATTCTCCTGAAGCCAAGGGCTTCGGATAACGCATGGCCCCGCATTCCGATGCCTGGGACGGATCCGGTCGTGACCGACCGGTGCCCGTCCAGGATCAGAGGCGATCAGGCCTCGGCGGTTTCGGCCGGAGCGTTGGCGGCTTCCTCGGCGGCCTTCAGCTTCTCGGCACGCTCCTCGGCGCGCTCCTTGGCCTTGTCGCCCGGCTCGGCCTTCTTCGGGTTGTTGCGAGCAGCGCGCTCACGGACACCGGCGGCGTCCAGGAAGCGGGCGACGCGGTCGGTCG
This sequence comes from Sphingomonas sp. Marseille-Q8236, assembly GCF_965112005.1. Classification (NCBI taxonomy): domain Bacteria; kingdom Pseudomonadati; phylum Pseudomonadota; class Alphaproteobacteria; order Sphingomonadales; family Sphingomonadaceae; genus Sphingomonas; species Sphingomonas sp. Marseille-Q8236. The sequence goes on along the minus strand of NZ_CBCOPO010000001.1, from coordinate 2,299,768 downwards.
GCTGCGCGCCATTGGCCAGCCAGTGCTTGGCGCGCTCGGTGTCGAGCTGCACGCGCTGGTCGTTGTCCTTGGCGAGCAGCGGGTTGTAGTTGCCGATCTTCTCGATGAACTTGCCGTCGCGCGGCGCACGGGCGTCGGCCACCACGATGCGGTAGTAAGGGCGCTTCTTGGAGCCACCACGCGACAGACGAATGCTGAGAGCCATATTTCAGTCCTTGGAGTAAAAGTTCAAAATTACCGGCGTTCCGTCCGGCGCGGGGGTTATTTCTTCTTGAGAAGGTTCTCGAAGCCGGGGGGCAGCTTGGGCATCCCATCGGGCAGCTTGCCGCCGCCCAGACCACCCAGGCCGCCGCCGGGCAGGCCGTTGCTGCCCGCCTTATTGAGCATTTCGCCCATCTGCGGACCGCCCAGCGCATTGCCCAGACCGCCAAGGCCGCCCTTGCCGAGCATCGACATCATGCCCTTGATGCCGCCCATCTTCTTGATCTTCTTCATCGCCGTGGACATTTCCTGATGCATTTTCAGGAGCTTGTTCACGTCCTGCACCGTGGTGCCGGAACCCTTGGCGATGCGGATCTTGCGCTTGGCGTTGATCAGCTCGGGCTTGCCGCGCTCCTTGGGCGTCATCGAGGTGATGATCGCATCCATGCGGAGCAAGATCTTGTCGCCACCCGCATCGGCCAGCGCGTTCTGCGCCTTCTTCATGCCCGGCATCATGCCCGCCAGCGCGCCAAGTCCGCCCATGCGGCGCATCTGCTGAAGCTGGCCACGCAGGTCGTCCATGTCGAACTGACCCTTGGCCATCTTCTTGGCCATGCGCTCGGCGTCTTCCTGCTGGATCGACTCGGCGGCGCGCTCGACCAGCGACACGACGTCGCCCATGCCGAGGATGCGACCCGCGACCCGTTCAGGGTGGAAGGCTTCCAGCGCATCCATCTTTTCGCCGACGCCGGCGAACTTGATGGGCTTGCCCGTGACCGCCCGCATCGACAGCGCCGCACCACCGCGCGCATCGCCGTCCATACGGGTCAGCACCACGCCGGTCAGCGGCACCTGCTCCGAGAAGCTGGTCGCGACGTTTACCGCGTCCTGACCGGTCAGCGAGTCGACGACGAGCAGGATTTCCTGAGGCTGGGCGATCTCCGCCACCGCCTTCATCTCGTCCATCAGCGCCTGGTCGACGTGCAGACGACCGGCGGTGTCGAGCATCAGGACATCATAGCCCTGGAGCTTGGCTGCCTGCAGCGCGCGGCGGGCGATCTCGACGGGCTGCTGCCCGCTAATGATCGGCAGGGTCGACACCTCGACCTGCGTACCCAGCGTCGCCAACTGCTCCTGCGCGGCCGGGCGATTGACGTCGAGCGACGCCATCAGCACCTTCTTGCGCTCGCGACCCATCGCCCCGCTCGACAGCCGCTTGGCGATCTTCGCGGTGGTGGTGGTCTTACCCGAACCCTGAAGGCCGACCATCATCACGACGGCGGGCGGTGTCACGTCGAGCAGAAGCTCGCTGGCATCCGCGCCCAGCATCGCGACCAGCGCGTCATGGACGATCTTGACGACCTGCTGGCCCGGCGTGATCGAACGCAGGACGTTCTGGCCGACCGCCTGTTCGGTGACCTTGTCGACGAAGTCGCGCGCGACGGGCAGCGCGACGTCCGCCTCCAGCAGCGCGACGCGGACTTCGCGCATCGCGGTACGGACATCCGCCTCGGTCAGCGCACCACGGCCGCGGAGGCGGTCGAAAACGCCGCCAAGCCGATCGCTCAAGCTGTCGAACATCGCCTCACCTCAACAAAACCGGCCCGAAAGCCAACCCGATCCGTCCAAACACAAAAGCGCCGGCGGGCGAAACCTCGCCGGCCAGCGTGCACCCTTGGGCGCTTCACTTTCACATTCCGAAACGGAACTTGGTGTGGCTCTTATGGGAAAATGCCGTCCGGCGCAAGTCGGCCCAATTCGGGACGGCCGGCACCGGCGGGTCAGCGCATCGACGGGGCGGTCAGGCGCGGCGTTAATGGGTTGTACATAACTTACATGCGACCCATTTTCACATGTCCGGGTCGCACAGGAACGATGCCCACACCAATGTCCCCGCGCGCCTCGTCAGCGTGGCGGTGGGGGTCGGCACTCTTCTGCTCGCCGTCGCTATCCTTCTGATCGAGCTGGGATACGATCAGCCTGCCAAATTGCTGCTCTTTGCGACCGCGACGGCGTCCACCGTCGTTTACTGGCGCCTGCCCGCGCTTCACGCGCAAAAAAGGGCCGCCCCCGACCAGCGCGATCCTCTGACCGGACTGGCGAACCGGCGCTTCTTCCATGACAGCGGCCAGGTGATGGTGGAGGCGATGCGGCGCCGCAAACGCGGGGTCGCCCTGCTGCTGCTCGACATCGACCGGTTTCGTGCCTTTGCCGGGTCGCATGGGCATGAGGCCGGGGACAGCCTGCTGCAGCATGTCGCCAAGACGATCCGCGCGGAGGCCCCGTCCGAAGCAATCGTCGCGCGGTTCGAAAGCGACTGTTTCGGCTGCCTCGTCTCCTATGATCCGCGCGCGCGCGACCGGATCGACCGTCTGGCCGATCGTCTTGCCATCCGGCTGGGTCAGCCCATCCGCCTCGCCGATCAGGATTTCGCTCCCCGCACCGCCATCGCGATGGCCGCGGTCGAGGGTGGCACAGCGACGATCGACCAATTGATCCGCCAAGCCGATCTGGCACTGATCACCGCCAAGACGCGCGGCGACGGCAAGCCTTTATGGTTCGCCCCCGCGATGGAAGACGCCATGGCGGAGCGCAACCTGATCGTCACCGACCTTCGCACTGCGCTGGCCGATGGGCATATCCGCCCGCGTTTCCAGCCGCAGGTCGATCTGGGCACCGGTCGCCTGACCGGCTTCGAAGTATCGGGGCATTGGGAGCATCCCATGCTGGGCGCAATCACCGCCGATCGCTTCCTGCCGGTGGCGGAGGCATGCGGCCTGTCGGGTGAAGTCTCGCTCAGCCTGATGCGACAGGCGATGGCCGGTGCGCGCGACTGGGACCCGTCGATCACCCTGTCCGTGCCGATGGTCGCGTCGCAGTTCCAGGACGCCTGGCTGGCGCAGAAGATCATCAAGACGCTGACCGAGTGCGGTTTCCCGGCGCATCGGTTGGAAATCGAGATCACCGAGAACACGCTGTTCGCCAATCTGGCGTTGGCGCAATCGATCGTGATCAGCCTGAAGAATCAGGGGATCGCGCTGGCCCTGGACCATTTCGGCAGCGGCCATTCCAGCCTGGCGCATCTGCGCGTGCTGCCCTTCGACCGGGTACGGATCGACCCGGATTTCATCCGCAACATGACCGCCGATCCCGATTGCGGCGCGATCGTTTCCGCCATCATCCAGTTGGGCGACAATCTGCATTTGCCCATCGCCGCCAAGGGTCTTCGCGATGCCGAGACCGAGGCACGGCTGCGCGAGATGGGATGCTCGCATGGCCAGGGGCCGCTCTACGGCCCGCTGCTCGATCTGGCGCAGGTGCGTCAACTGCTGGCGGAAAAGCGGTTGCTGGCGGGCGTGGCCGCCGCGCCGATCACCAGCCCGCGTCTGGCCGGCTGAGATATATCCGCTCCTCCTCGGTAGAGGTACGGCCCAGCGCTTCGTTGCGGCTGGGAAAGCGGCCATATTGCCGGATCACTTCGCAATGATCGCGCGCGAAGGCAAGATTGTCGTCCAGGCCCATTTCGGCGAACTTCGCGACGCTCAAATCCTGCATGGCGCGGGATTCGGCGTGCATCAGCGGCATATAGACGAAGATCCGTCGCTCGGGCGGATAACGATCCTCCCATCCCGCATCGATCGCCGACAGGCAAAGATCGAGCGCCAGCGGATCGGCGGCATAGGCCTGCGCCGATCCCCGATGCAGATTGCGCGAAAACTGGTCGAGCAACAGGATCGCCGCCAGCAGCGTGTGGGGATCGTCGCGCCATCCGGCCGCATCCGTCGCCAGCACCTGATCGCGCAGACGACCGAACCGCTCCGCGATCACCCGGTCGAGCGCATCGTCCTTGGCAAAATGCTTTTCGGGTGGCAGCGCGAACCAGAAGTCGACTATGTCCCGCGCCTCCGCGTGGACACGTCGTTCATCCATCCCTAGATCAGCAATCATGTCGTCCCCCTCAGGGCCCGAGATCATCAGTCTGGGCTGTCGCCTCAACATCGCCGAAAGCGAAACGATCCGCGCGCTGGCCGCGGGGCGCGAGGACATGGTCGTCGTCAATAGCTGCGCCGTCACCAATGAGGCGGTGAAGCAGAGCCGCGCCGCGATCCGACGCGCGGCCAAGGCCCGGCCCGACGCCGAGATCGTCGTGACCGGATGCGCGGCCCAGATCGACCCCGCCAGCTTCGCCGCCATGCCAGAGGTCGCGCGCGTGCTGGGCAATGCCGACAAGCTGCGCCCCGAAAGCTGGGCCTCGGCCCAACCGATGCTGGTCACCGACCTGTCCCGGGTGGTGGAGACGGCGCCGCATCTGGCCGCCGCCTTTGCCGGGCATGCCCGCGCGTTCGTGGAAGTCCAGAATGGCTGCGACCATAGTTGCACCTTCTGCATCATCCCGACCGGGCGCGGCCCCAGCCGCTCGGTCCCCGCCGGGTTGGTGATCGAGCGTATTGCGCGCGCAGTCGAGCTGGGTCACCAGGAGGTCGTGCTGACCGGGGTAGACCTGACCAGCTATGGCCATGACCTGCCTGGGGCACCCAGCCTCGGCCAGTTGGTCGAGCGAATTCTGACGCACGTCCCTACCCTGCCCCGCCTTCGCCTGTCCTCGCTCGATTCGATCGAGATCGACGATAGGCTGTTCGAGCTGGTGACGGGCGAGCCGCGGGTGATGCCGCATCTCCATCTCTCGCTCCAGGCGGGCAATGACCTGATCCTCAAGCGGATGAAGCGCCGCCACAGCCGCGCGCAATCGGTCGCGATCGTCGAGCGACTGCTGACCGCGCGGCCGGACATCGCGATCGGTGCCGACCTGATCGCGGGCTTCCCAACCGAAGACGAAGCGATGGCGGCGGATACGCTGGCGCTGATCGACGATGCGCAGATCGTGCACGCCCATATCTTCCCCTATTCGGCGCGCGACGGCACCCCTGCCGCACGAATGCCGCAGGTGCCACACCCGCTGCGTCGCGAACGCGCGGCACGATTGCGCGAGGCAGCCGCCCGTCGCCGTCGCCACTGGCTGGCGGCGCAGGTCGGTCAAACCCGTGACGTTCTGGTCGAGCGGCCGGGCACGCGCGGCCACGCCCCCGACTTCGCCGACATTCATTTTTCCCCCGCCACCGAACCGGGCAGCATCGCCCGCGTTCGGGTCATGGCGGCGACCGAAACCCATCTGATCGGACAATTGGCATGAGTTCTTCCCCCTCCTGGCACGAAAAGCTGCTCGGCGGTTTCCGTCGCACATCGGACCGGCTGGTCGGCAATCTCGCCGGGCTCGGCACCGCACGGCTCGACGAGGAGACGCTGGACGAGATCGAGGAAGCGCTGATCGCCTCTGACCTGGGCCCCGAAACGGCCGGGCATATCCGTACCCGCCTGTCCGAAGGCAGCTTCGAGCGGAACATGGAAGACCTGGGCATTCGTCTGGTCGTCGCCGAGGAGGTGGAGAAGGCGCTTGCCAAGGTCGCCACGCCCTTAGAGATCGACGCCTTTCCCCGGCCGCAGGTGATCCTGGTCATCGGCGTCAACGGGTCGGGCAAGACCACGACGATCGCCAAGCTCGCGCATCTGTTCATAGAGCAGGATTACGGCGTGATGCTGGCCGCGGGCGACACCTTCCGCGCCGCCGCCATCGGCCAGCTCGCCACCTGGGCCGAGCGGGTCGGCGTGCCGATCGTGTCGGGCAAGGAAGGCGGCGACGCGGCGGGCATCGTCTATGAGGCGGTGAAGCAGGCGACCGCGACTGGCATCGACGTGCTGATCGTCGACACCGCCGGGCGCCTCCAGAACAAGCGCGAACTGATGGACGAGCTGTCCAAGATCCGCCGCGTGCTGGGCCGCCTGAACCCCGAGGCGCCGCATGACATCCTGCTGGTGCTCGACGCGACCACCGGCCAGAATGCGCTCAACCAGATCGAGGTGTTCAAGGACGTGGCGGGCGTCACCGGGCTGGTCATGACCAAGCTTGACGGCACCGCGCGCGGCGGCGTGCTGGTCGCGGCGGCGGAGAAATACGGCCTGCCCATCCATGCCATCGGCGTCGGCGAAGGCATGACCGACCTGCGTCCGTTCGACGCCAACGAAGTCAGCCGGATCATCGCCGGGATCGAGGGAGGCCGGAAGTGAGCGCGCCCGAGAAGGAAGCGAGTGCCGGTTTGAAGGCCGGGATCGAATATGGTCCGCTGATCCTGTTCTTCGCGGTCAACTTCCTGGCGCCGCTGGGGCCATTGACCCGCGTACTGGTCGCGACGGGCGTGTTCATGGCGGCGACCGTGGTGTCGATGATCGTCAGCAAGATGAAGCTGGGCCGCATCTCGCCGATGCTGTGGATGTCGGGAGCGCTGGTCGTCGTGTTCGGCGGGCTGACCCTGTATTTCCACGACGAGCGCTTCATCAAGATGAAGCCGACCATCGTCTATGCGATGTTCTCCGCGATCCTGTTCTTCGGGCTGGTGACCGGGCGGCCGTTGATCCAGATGGTGCTGGGCAGCGTCTATTCGGGTCTGACCCCCGAGGGATGGCAAAAGCTTACGCGCAATTGGGCGATCTTCTTCGCCTTCATGGCAGTGCTGAACGAAGCGGTCTGGCGCAATTCGACCTGGGATTTCTGGGTCGGGTTCAAGCTGTGGGGCGCGATGCCGCTGACGCTGGGCTTTGCGGTCGCGAATATCCCGATGCTATTGAAGCATGGGTTGAATACCGAAGAAGCGAAGGTCGAAGAACCGCCGGTGGAATGACGATCCTCCCCACTCCCGGCACGACACCGGCGAAGGCCGGGGCCCAGTTGCGGTGAGGTGGGAGGCGCGGTCAGACTTCGCGTGGGAAGCAATGGCGGCCGGTGGCATTTGCCTCCCCCTCGCCGCTCCAGCATAGCCTCGACTTGGTGGAGACTGGGCCCCGGCCTTTGCCGGGGTGGGGCACATTTTCAGCGTACAGGAATCAGAAAGGGCGGCCCCTCGCGGAGCCGCCCTTTCCCTTATCCGAACCGGATAGCCGCGAAATTACGCGACCGCCGCCTCGTACCGGCGACCGGCCTCGTCCCAGTTCACCACGTCCCACCAGGCCTTCAGATAGCCCGGACGGTCGTTCATGTAGGTCAGGTAATAGGCGTGCTCCCACACGTCGTTACCCAGGATCGGCGTGCCCTTGTCGGTGACGACGTCCATCAGGGGGTTGTCCTGGTTGGGGGTCGAAGTGACCTTCAGCTTGCCCTCGGCATCCGCGATCACCCAGGCCCAGCCCGAACCGAACTGGCCCGCGCCCTTGGTGTTGAACTCTTCCTTCAGCTTGTCGAGACCGCCGAACGCCTCGATCGCCTCGGCGAGCTTGCCAGAGGGCTGGGTCGTGCCGGGCTTGGTCATGATCTTCCAGAAGAAGTCATGGTTCCAGAAACCGCCGCCATTGTTGCGGACGACCGCCGGGGCGGACGAGATGGTGGCGAGGATGTCCTCGATCGACTTGCCCTGAAGCGACGAGTCCGCCTCGACCGCCTCGTTCAGCTTATTGGTATAGGCGGCGTGATGCTTGTCGTGGTGGAACGTCATCGTCTCCTTGGAGATGACCGGCTCCAGCGCGTCATAGTCGTACGGAAGGGGCGGCAGTTCGAAAGCCATCGTAAATGCTCCTTTGGGGTTTGCCGGTGGCAACGCCGGGGACCTCAAATGGCTCCCCGAACGGAGTTACGCAACCGTTCCGATCAGATCATGGCGACGAAGCGCGTGGCGAAGCTGGTCATAGCTCAACCCCAGCGACTCCGCCGTGGTCCGCTGGTTGAAGCGATTTTCCGCCAGCGCCTTGGTCAGCAACTCACGCTCGAACCGGGCGACGCGCGACTTGAAGTCGGAGGGCCCGACCTCGCACGCGGCCACCTCGTCGCCGTCGTTCATCGGCGCGGAGGTGGACAGGGGCGCGCCGGCCTGCTCGCTTCTCGCGGCGGCCGGCGACTGGCCCTGCGGCCGATAGGGCGAGCGAAAGGGGTCGATCTCGATCGCATCGACCGGCCCCTCGCGGTCCCAGCGATAGACGGCGCGCTCCACCACGTTGCGCAATTCGCGGACATTGCCCGGCCAGCGATGTTCCATCAGCGCATCGGTCGCAGTGGCGCCGAAGCCCGGCCAATCCTCCCACCCGATCTCCGCCGCCATGCGCCGCCCGAAATGATTGGCGAGCAGCATGATGTCGCTCTTGCGCGCGCGAAGCGGGGGCAGCGTCACCACCTCGAAGCACAGCCGGTCGAGCAGGTCGGCGCGGAATTGATGCGCCGCGACCTTGTCGGGCAGATGCTCGTTGGTCGCCGCGACGATGCGGACATCGACCCGTACGGGCCGCGACGAGCCGATCCGCGTCACCTCGCCATATTCGACCGCGCGGAGTAGCCGGTCCTGCGCCGCCATCGACAGCGTGCCCAGTTCGTCGAGGAAGAGCGTGCCGCCATTGGCCTCCTCGAACCGCCCGGCCCGCGCCTTGGTCGCGCCGGTGAAGGCCCCCGCCTCATGCCCGAACAATTCGGCCTCGATCAACGTCTCGGGCAGCGCGGCGCAGTTCATGATGACCAGGGGCTGGTCCCATCGCCCGCTCAGCCGGTGGAGACGCTCGGCGACCAGTTCCTTGCCGGTCCCGCGCTCGCCGATCACCAGCACCGGACGATCAAGCGCGGCCGCACGGCTGGCGCGTTCCAGCGTGTCGAGAAAGGCCCCCGACTGGCCGATAACCTGACTCGTACGCTCCATTCCCAACAGGTGGCGGATTTTCCCAAGCCTTGGCAAGGGCACAATCGTTCGCGCATCGCAACTATTTAGCAAGTCCTTGTATTTGCCTGGTTTTTGAAATTGGCACGCCTCCTGCAAAGCTTCTGGCATCCCGCCAACGAGCGGACCGAAACAAAGATATCAGGGAGTTTTCACCATGTTCGCCACCGCCTTCACCCGCCAGATCGCCGCCATCGCCTGCACCGTCGTGATGAGCGCTACCTGCCTGCTGGGCGCCCTCGCCCCCGCGCATGTCGCCACCACCACGGCCCCGGTTGCAGCGATCGAGGCGCCGATCGCATAATCACGCATTCCGCCATCAAGGAGTATCCGATGGGCATTTTCTCCCGCACCCGCGACATCGTCGCTGCCAATTTCGCCGACCTGCTGGACAAGGCGGAAGACCCCGCGAAGATGATCCGCATGATCATCCTCGAAATGGAGGAGACGCTTGTCGAGGTGCGCGCCTCTGCCGCCCGCACGATCGCCGACCAGAAGGAAATTCGTCGCCACATCATGAAGCTGGACCAGCTTCAGGATAGCTGGACCGAAAAGGCCGAGCTGGCGCTGTCGAAGGACCGCGAAGACCTCGCCAAGGCCGCGCTGATCGAGCGTCAGAAGGCGGCCGACATGGCCGACCAGTTGAAGGCCGAAGTCCAGGTGCTCGACGATGCGCTGCGCGCGTCGGAAGAGGACATCGCCAAGCTGCAGAACAAGCTGCGCGAGGCCCGGACCAAGCAGAATGCGGTCCAGACCCGTCTGGAAAGCGCCAACAACCGCTATCGCCTTCGCGAAATGTGGAACGGCCCCAAGACACACGACGCGTTCAGCCGCTTCGACATGCTGGAGCGCAAGGTGGACGAGGCCGAGGGCCGCGCGGAAGCGCTGGGCCTGGGCGCCAACCCCAAGACGCTTGAGGACGAGATCGCCGAACTGCGCGCCTCGGACCGGGTCGATGCCGAACTCGCCGCGCTCAAGGCGCGCCTGAACAAGGGGGAGTGAGATGGAGGATTTCTTCAACATCGCCCTCCCCATCGTCGCGATCTGCGTCGCGCTGCCCTGGCTGTTCCTCCACTATATGACCAAGTGGAAGCAGGCGCCGAAGATCACGCATGAGGACGAACAGCTGCTCGACGAGCTTCACCTGCTCGCCCGCCGCCTGGAGGATCGGCTGAACACGATCGAACGCATCGTCGCCGCCGACAATCCCGACTTCAAACCCCGCCTGTCGCAGCCCGAATGGCGTCCGGAAGGCCGCCTGAGCCAAACCGACTACAGCCTCGATCGGAGGAACTGACATGTCCGCCAGCCGCACCAATTTCTACCTCGACAAGCAGAATGCCAAGTTCAAGGGCGTGTGCTCCGGCATCGCCGACTATACCGGGGTGGATGTGATGTGGGTCCGCGTCGCCGCGGTCCTGCTGACCGTCACCGGGGTCGGTATGCCCTGGATCCCGGTCGCTTATATGCTGATCGCTTGGATGGCGACGGCCAAGCCGATCGGCCTGTATCAATCCGACGAGGACGCCAAATTCTGGCAGGGCGTGCGCAGCAACCCGCGCCGTTCGACCGCCGAGGTCCGCTCGACCTTCCGCGATCTTGATCGTCGCCTCGCCGATATCGAGCTGCATTACACCAGCCGCAACCGCCAGCTGGCCGACGAGATCGACAGCCTGCGCTGACGCCCGGCCGACCATCAATATCCGAGGGGAGTAAGGATCATGTCTTGGGGAGGACCCGGTTTCGTTCTGGCCATCATCGCAATGTCGACGATCGGCTGGGTGATGACCACCTGGATACGGGCCAAGCACGGCTATAGCCTGGAAAATGACTGGGGCGGCATGACGCACAAGGGCGACATGGCCGAGACCCGCAAGGTCGAATTGCTGACCGCCGAGAACCAGAAGCTGGTCGGCCAAGTCAGCCGGTTGGAAGAGCGGATCGCCGTCCTGGAGCGGATCGCCACCGACCCCGCCGAGCGGACCGCCCGCGAGATCGACAGCCTGCGCGATCGTTGAGGGAGAGAAGCGATGCATGATTTCGCTATCCTGATCCCGCTCTTCGGCATCAGCTGCGGCATGGTTGCGATCATCGGCGGCGTCGTCATCAAGCCCTGGTTCGCCTACCGCGAAAAGCGGCTGGCCACCGAAGCCTCGATGGTCGCGGAAAAGGCGGCGCAATATGCGGCCCAGACCGAACGGCTCGAACAGCGGGTCCGGGTGCTGGAGCGGATCGTCACCGATCGCGGCCTGGGCTTGAGCGATGAGATCGACGGCCTCCGCGCGCCCGGCGAAATGCCCGCCCGCATCGAACACTGACATAAAATCTAAAGGGGAGTTACCGCTATGTCCGGCGGACAGTTCATGGTCGTCATGATCGTCGCAATCGTGATGATCGCCAGCATCTTCAAGGCCAAGCACAAGCGCTCGCCCGGCCTCGACATCGTCGAGCATCTGCGCGGCGAAGGGGCCCGCGACACCCAGGCGCTGCGCGCCGAGGTTCAGCAGCTCAAGGAACGCATCCAGGTGCTGGAGCGCGTCATCACCGACCAGCACAAGAGCATCGACCTCGACCGCGAGATCGAGCGCCTGCGCGACCGCTGAACCACCATTGATACGGACAGGGAGCCCGGATCATGACCGACACCAATCTTTACATCGTGATTGCGACCGCCGGATTGGCCGGCCTGGCGATGATCGTCACCGCGGGCCTCGCCGGCTGGCGCGGCTGGTTGCAGCTGAAGAGCCGCGAGTTCGACCGCACCCATGACATGCCCTACCCGCCCGCCAGCTCGGCGGCGTCGCGCATCGAGATGGCGGACCTGAAGGAGCGCATCCGCAAGCTCGAAGCCATTGCGGCGGGCGTGGATCTCTGACCATGGCGCGTTCCGCCGCCCTTCGCCGCTGGGGCACCCGGATCGCCTGTGGCGGCGCGGTGATCGTCGCCGGGGTCGTCCATGTCCCCGCCGCGCTCGCCTTTCCCTATCGGGCCGATTTCGGATCGACGACTGTTCTCGCCGAACAGCCGATCGACCGTGCCGCGATGGGGCGCGTGCTCGCCCGCGCCGACACGCTGCTGGCGGCGAGCCCGCTCGATCGGCCAGGACTGACGCGAGAGCTCGTGCTGACCGATGGCGGCTGGCGCTGGGATGTGCTGTCGATCGGAGCACGGGGCTCGATCGCCTTTCGGCGGCCCTTCGGCCATGCGCTGATCTTCAACCGCAGCGTGATCGCGGCGGACCGCGTGACCAATGGCTCGGCTCTGGGCGGGGTGCGGACGCTGTCGGGCACCATCGCGCACGAGATGACCCACCGGCTGGTCGCGGACCATATCGGCGAATGGGCGGCGCTGCGCCTGCCCGCCTGGAAGCGCGAGGGCTATCCCGACTATGTCGCGCGCGAGACCAGCATTCACCCGGAGGACGAAGCGCGTATCCGCAAGCTGGATCCGAATGCCCGCATACTGACCTATTATGAAGGACGCCGCCGGGTCGCGGCCGAACTGGCGCGTAATGGCGGATCGGTGGACGCACTGCTCAAGGACTGACGGTTGTCGGCGCGCGCGAACCACGGTAGCGCGGGCGCCATGTCCGATCTTGCCGAAATCCGCGACGAATATGAATTCCTCGACGCCGACGATCGCTATCGCCTGCTGATCGACCTCGGCCGTGCGCTGGAACCGATGCCAGACGCGCTGAAGACGGACGCGACGCTGGTGCGCGGCTGTTCGGCCTCGGTCTGGGTCTACCCGACCAAGGGGGATAATGATGGCCTGCATTTCCTGGCGGACTCGAACGCGGCGATCACCAAGGGGATCATCGCGCTGGTCCTGAAGACCGTCCAGGACAGGACGCCCGCAGAGATACTGGCGACCGACATCGAGGGCGAGCTGGCGCCGTTCGACTTACGGAACCAGTTGAGCTCGAACCGGACCCAGGGGATTCCCAATATGATCGCGCTGATTCGCGAGACGGCAGGGCGGTATTGAGGGGCAGCCGCCTGGCCTTCGAATCCGTTCAGGCCGAACGGAGTGATGTGGGGGCCAACCGCTATAACCTCCGTTCAGCCTGAGCGAAGTCGAAGGCCACGCCCGAACGGCCGCCGATCAGGCTCCCCGTCCCAACCGCGCCGCAATCGCCTCCACATCCTCGTCCGGCGTCACGACCAGCCACTCGCCCGGCTTGCGCCCATCGACCAACGTCACCGCATTTTTCGGGCACAGCCCCAGGCACTTGGTCTCGATCACCCCGACCGACGCCTTGCGCCCCTTGCCGAATATCCGCCGGAGCGCCTTGGCAAGCGGCGTCTTGCCCTTCGGCCCGAACCCGCCGCCGACCTTCTTCGAACATTTGCCGCAGACCAGGACCGTCGTTTCCCAATCCGCCTTGGCGCGACGGATCATTCGGGCTTCCAGCTCCGCCGTTCCTCCGCCGCGCGCAGGACTTCATATGCCGCCTGCACCTGCTGGAACTTGGTCGCCGCTTCGGGATCGTTCGGACGGATATCGGGATGATTCGCCTTGGCCAGCCCGCGCCACGTCGCGCGGATCAGGTCGAACTCGGCATCGGGCTCCAGCCCCAGCGCGTCGAGCGCGCGCATCTCGTCGCGCGAGCGGGTGCCATCGCCGGGACCGGCCCAGGCCTGATGCTTCGATTGGGCATAGCCCGCGCTGGTCCGCCGTTCGGAGGCTTCCCGTGCGGCGGCCTCTTCGGCGCTCAGGCCCTGAAAATAGTCCCAGCCGCGATTATACTCGGCGGCGTGTGCCTCGCAGAAATACCAGCGGTCGGGGCTGTTGGGCGATTTGGGGGCCGGACAATTGCCGGGCTGGTCGCAACCATGCCGGTCGCAGATTCGCACGGGCTTGGCCTCCCGCGCCGCGCCATAGCTGCGCCAGCGAGGAAAGCCCCAGTCATTGGATCGGGTAGTAGAACGCGCCACGCGGCTCGATTTAAGCGACTTGGCTCGCGGTGCAAGCATTGACGCGATTGCTTTGTATCAGCAAGGCCCGAAATGGCCGCTGGAAACGCTTGACCGTCCGCCAGAACGTCGTTCATGACAACGGCGTCATCATATATTCATGTCCTTACCGGACATATGCGGACGCTAGCTTGTCGGGAGCCGTCGTGGCCCAAAACCGTTCTTTTCTGGCCACCGCGAGGGCGGACGTGCCAGCTTCGATCGTGGTGGCGCTGGTCGCCCTGCCGCTGTGTCTGGGCGTCGCGGTCGCATCCGGGGCACCGCCTTTCGCGGGGATGATCGCGGGTATCGCCGGTGGGCTGGTCGTCGGCTTTCTGTCCAAATCGCCGCTCTCGGTCGCGGGGCCTGCCGCGGGCCTGACCGTCATCGTGTTCGAGGCGATCGAGCGGTTGCCGAGTTTCCAGGTCTTTCTGCTTGCGGTGGTGCTGGCGGGCATCCTGCAACTCGCCTTCTCCTTCACGCGGGCCGGGGTGCTGGCGGAGTTCGTCCCCTCGTCGGTCATCACCGGCATGCTGGCGGCGATCGGCCTGATCCTGATCCTCAAGCAGATACCCCATGCCATCGGCTATGACGGCGATTTCGAGGGCAGCTTCGAATATGCCAGCCGGGCGGGCGGCAATACCTTCACCGATTTGTGGACCAGCGTCAGCAACGACATCGCACCCGGTGCGGTCCTGATCGGTGCGATCTCGCTCGCCTTCCTGTTCTGGTGGGATTACGCCAAGCCCAAACAGGGTCCGTTGCGGCTGTTGCCGGGCCCGCTGGTGGTCGTCGTGATCGGCGTGGTCGGCAACATGATCCTGGGCGCGCTCCGCCCCGACTGGAAACTGGTCGGCAGCCATCTGGTCCAGGTACCGGTGGCAGGCAGCGCGTCGGAATTCGTCGGCCAGTTCCAGCTCCCCGATTTCGCCGCGATCGGCACGGGCGCGGTGTGGACGACCGCCATCACCCTCGCCATCGTCGCCAGCCTGGAATCGCTGCTGAGCGTCAAGGCGGTGGACGAACTCGACCCGCGTCGCCGGACCACCGATAAGAATTGGGAGTTGATGGCGCAGGGCGGCGGCAACATCGTGTCCGGCCTGCTGGGCGGCCTGCCGGTCACTTCGGTGATCGTGCGTTCCTCGGCCAATGTCGATGCGGGTGCGGAAAGCAAGCTGTCGACGATGCTCCACGCGACCTGGCTGCTGTTGTCGGTCGCGTTGATCCCGGTGGTGCTGAACCAGATTCCGCTCGCCGCACTGGCCGCCGTGCTGATCGCGACCGGCTATAAGCTGTGCAAGCCCAAGCTCTTCACCGAGCGGTACAAGCAGGGCTGGACGCAGTTCATTCCCTTCATCGTCACCATCCTGGCGATCCTGCGCACCGACCTGCTGATCGGCATATTGGTCGGCCTGACCGTCGGTTTCGTCTTCGTCGTCGCGCGCAACTTCCGCCCCGCGCTGACCTTTGCCTGCGACGGCGAGGATTGCCTGATCCGCGCGCGGCGCAACCTGTACTTCATCCACAAATATGAATTGCAGAAGTCGCTGGCCAAGGTGCCGGACGGCGCCAACCTGCTGATCGACTTGTCATCCACCTCTTATGTCGATCTCGACAATGTCGACATCATCAACGCCTTCATCAAGGGCGCAGATTTCCGGGGCATCAGCGTGATCGTGCGCGGCGACATCGCCGAGCGGACCGCACCGATGATCAATGCCCCCTCGACCGGAGTGCGCTACGCATGAGGGAATATAAGCAACTCCTGCTCGCCAATAAGGCATGGGCCGCCGAACTGCTGGAGGAGAAGACCGACTTCTTCCAGCGCCAGACCGTGGGGCAGAAGCCGGACTTTCTGTGGATCGGTTGCTCCGACAGCCGGGTGACGCCAGAGCAGATGACCATGACCCCGCCGGGCGGCATGTTCCTGCACCGGAATATCGCCAATCTGGTGCATGACGACGACCTGAACCTGTTATCGGTCGTGCAATATGCGGTCGACGTGCTGCGCGTCCGCCACGTCATCCTGTGCGGCCATCATGGTTGCGGCGGGGTGCTGGCGACGCTGAACGGCGGCACCGAAGGGCCGGTCGACCAGTGGCTGGGCAATGCCCGCGACGTTCTTCACCGTCACCGGGACGAGATCGACGCTCAGCCCGACCAAGGCGCCAAGGTCAACCGTCTGGTCGAGGTAAATGTGATGGAGCAGCTGCGCCATCTCGCCCGGCTGGACACCATCCAGAAGGCCTTTGCCGAAAAGCGCGAGCTGTGGCTGCACGGCTGGGTCTATGACATTCGCGACGGGCATATCAAAACCCTGTTGGAGATCGATGCTGACACCGATCTCGACGGGCTGGAACGACCGGATAAGGTGCTGGTCTGACCGTGCTTGATCGCGCCCCTTTGACCGCCTAGCCTCGGCCCCGTCCATGGGGGGAGAACGATATGCGGTTTTGGTATGGCGCCGCGCTGGCGGCGGTCATGATGGCTGGCGCGGCGTCGGCGCGCGATCTGGCGGTGCCTGCTGACAAGGGTTGGATGCATGCCCAGACGCGGCTCATCGTCAGGCCCAACGTCGCCGGGCTGTCCCGCACCGCGATCACCGATGCGACGACGACCGAGCGGGACGTGGCGGTCAAGCTCGAGAGCGCGGACAAGTCCGTCTTCGCCACCCTGTTCCTCTTCCATCCGGCGGTGCCCAGCGTGCCCCTGTGGTTCGACCGGTCGCGCACCGCGATCGAGGAGCGCAAGGGTTTCGACAAGGGCGCGCCCGCCAGCGCGGACCCCGTCGCCTTCGCCCCCTCGGGCACCGGCCCGGCGGTCGCGCTGCGCCAGACCTATTCGTTGCTCAGCAGTCCCTATCGCAGCACCTCGCTGGCCGTCATGCCGATGGGCGAGTGGATGCTGGTCGTCCGGCTGACCGCCGAAAAGCTGAATGCGGATGCGCTCGACCGGACGATGAACGACCTCATCGCCGCGCTGAAGCCCGCCATCGCAACGACCGCCGCCTATCCGGGTCCGGCGGTGCCGATCAGCCCTTGCGCAATCCAGACTGACTTCGCGCATCTGCCCAAGGCCAAGGTGGAAAAGCCCAATGGTGTCGATGTGCTCGCCAATCTGTTGAGCAGCGCTGTTCTGGCCAATCGCAAGCCCGCCCCCTCGTCCGAACCCGAGAAGCCCGCCGCACCGCTATGCCGCGACGGCACGGCCCACACCGCCTATGGCGTCTATCGCAGGGAAGGATCGGACAGCAGCGGCTATATGATGGCGCTTTACGATGCCGGACGGACCATCGACGTCTTCCCCGGCATCATGAGCCAGATCGAGAAGCGCAAATCCATGTCCTATTCGGTCGTGCTCCATCATGTCGACGACAGTGCGGACAGCTTTCCCTCATTCAACGCCCTGCCCCGTCCCGAACAGCTATTCGACTTGATCGCCAAAGGCGCTCCTTCCGCCAAGGCACAGGGAAGCACGATATCCATCAACCCCCGCGCGATGGGGTCCTGACGGGACACCGCGCCCTTCGAGGGAATCAGCCAGAGGGCCTGTAAGCCGGGTTCTGTCCACCGGCGCAAAGGCCGGATGGGCGACCATTCTTCTAGGACGATGCTCGCACATCGCCTCAAGCAACCAACCCGGATAGCGGGCGGGAACACGCCCCGACGCTTTCGCGCCATGCCATCCCTATTCGGTCTTGCTCCCGGTGGGGTTTGCCATGCCGTTCCCGTTACCGGGACCGCGGTGCGCTTTTACCGCACCCTTTCACCCTGACCTGGCCGAAGCCGTGGCCGTCTGCTCTCTGTGGCACTGTCCCTAGGGTCACCCCCGCCGGGCGTTACCCGGCACCGTCGTTCCGTGGAGCCCGGACTTTCCTCGCCCCCGGTTTCCCGAGGCCGCGGCCGCCCGGCCCTCTGACTGCGGGCGGCTGTAGACGGATTGGGCGGGAGGGCAAGGGGTTTGTGGTTGATGGGGGGCGTTGGGGGCGTGGCCTTCGACTTCGCTCAGGCTGAACGGAGGTTGTCTCTAGCCCAGGAGCCGTTCAGGCTGAGCGAAGTCGAAGCCCAAGGGAAGCCCCCTCAATCATCCCCCTGTGGTCGGGGCAGCAGCAGCGCGAGCAGGATCATCCGGCATTCCGCGTCGATCTCACCATCGATCAATTCGGGGCGGAAGCGCCGCTGGAACGCCATGATCGCCGCCATCCGGTCGGTCACGTCATAACCGAACCGCTCCAGCGCCAAGCAGAAGCCCGCCTCGGTCCACATCGGGTCCATCAGATTCTTGGTTGGACGCGGCAGCGCCAGCCGCCGCCGGGCCAGTGCGCCCCAGGGGAAGAGTTCGCCAGGATCGCGCTTGCGGGCGGGCGCGATGTCGGAATGGCCGACGATATTGCCACGGGTGATGCCGTGCCGCTTCTGAATATCGGCGACCAATTCCATCACCGCCGCGATCTGTTCGTCGGGAAAGGGACGATAGCCCCATTCATGGCCGGGATTGACGATCTCGATCCCGATGCTGGCCGAATTCACGTCCTCGATCGCGCGCCAGTGCGAGCGGCCGGCATGCCAGGCCCGGTTCTCCTCATCGACCATGCGCAGGACGGTGCCGTCCTCGGCGACCAGATAATGGCAGGACACCTTGGCCTCGGGATCGCACAGGCGTGCGATCGCCGATTCCGCGTCCTGCATTCCCGTATAGTGCAATACGATCATCGTGATGGGCAGACTGCGCGCGTCGAAATTGGGTGACGGCGTTTCGACGATCGTCATGCAACCTCCTGAACGACCCCGGTTCGATGCCCCTGTTAGCGGCATCGCGGGCGCAAGGATATGCCCTCATGCGCGGCGAACGGGATCGTCCGGTATGCATTTCTCGTAAACGCCGCGCCCGATCGGGGCGAGCTGGAACAACTCGGTCTGGCCGATCACCGTCTCACCCGCGCCCAGGATCAATCCGGCCGACGGGCGCATGGCGTTGGCGATGGTCTGAAACGCGCGCCTTTTGGCCTCGGGGGACAAATAAAGCATGACGTTGCGACACAGGACCAGATCGAACGGGCCACCCGTTACGGGGTCGGTGACGAGGTTCATCTGGCGAAAGCTGATATGGCGGAGCAATTCGGGGCGAACGACCCATTCGCTTCCCGGCCGCCCCTCGAACCAGCGAACCAGATAACGGATGGGCAGGCCGCGCTGTACCTCGAACTGGGTGAAGCAGCCCGACCGCGCCCGCGCCAGCGCCGCATCGGATACATCGGTCGCGACGATCTCCGGCATCGGCAGGCCCGAGCCTTGCTGCCGCTCGGCAAAGAGCATCGCGATCGACAACGGCTCCTGCCCCGACGAGCATCCGGCGCACCAGATTCGCGGGCGTCGCCCGGCGCGCTCGACCTCCGCCACGACGGTAAGGATCTGGTCGAAGACATGCGGATCGCGGAAGAAGGAGGTCTCGCCATTGACCAGCGCATCGACCACCCGCCCCGCCAGCGAGGGATCGCGCCCGTCGAGCACCGCCGACACCAGCTGGTCCAGCGTGTCGAATCGCCGCTCGCGCATCAGGGGCACCAGAACCGTATCGACCCGGGCCGAGCGATGGCTGGCAATCTGCTGCCCGGTTCGCGCTTCCAACAGCGCGGCGAGCACGGTCAGCGCCTGCCCCGAGGCGGCGGGTGCGGAAACGGAGGCGGGCGCGACGGCACGGTCGGGAAAGGACGGCGACCAGGCCAGGCCCGGCATCGTCATGCCACGGCTCCGGATGCGATCATCGCGCCGATCGTATCGGGCGGCAGGACAAGGTCTGCCAGATCATGGGAGACGACCGCACCCGGCATGCCCCAGACGACCGAACTCTCCCGATCCTGCGCGATCATCATCGCTCCCGCCGCCTTCATCGCGCGCGCCCCCTCCATGCCGTCACGGCCCATGCCGGTCAGGACGATCCCCCAGGCACGATCACCCCATATCTGAGCGATCGAAGCGAACATCGGATCGACCGACGGCAAACAGCCGCTGCTCGCCCGGTCGTATCGCAACCGGATGGCGGCCCCGCCATCGCCAAGCTCGGCGAAGGTGATGTGGGCATCGCCCGGTGCGATGACGATCCGCCCCGGCCGCAAGCGCATCCGGTCCTCCGCCACGTCACAAGGGCGGCGTGCCATGGCGGTCAGTTGCGCCGCAAAGAAGGGCATGAAGGACGCGGGCAGGTGCTGCGTCACGACGATCGGCACGGTCATTGCGGAGGGGAGCGGCGCCAGCAATTTCGCCAGAGCATGGATGCCGCCCGTCGAGGCGCCGATCGCGATGATCTCGGGCTTGGCTTTCCCGATCATGGGCGGCGGAGCGCTCGGCGCTGCCATGACACGCTCGCCGCGCAGCGCCAGCGCATCGAGCTTGTGAAGCAGCGCGTCGGAGAATTCGGACAGGCCCTGGGGCCTGGGCTTCACCAGCGTGTCGGCGGCGCCGTGCGCCAGGGCCTGCACCGCCGCCGCTCCGCCGGTCGGGGTGGAGGAGGATACGATGATGATCCGTGCCCCCTGCCCCGCAGCCAAAAGGCTGGGCAACGCGGTGATCCCGTCCATGCCCGGCATCGCGACGTCGAGCAGGATGATGTCGGCACGGTCGGTCGCCAGAAAGGCCAGCGCGGCGTCGACATGGCTGACCGCACCGACCACGGCGAAGCGGACATGCGGCTCGATCTGACGCGCGATCAGGGCACGGGCGACGGCCGAATCGTCGACGATCAGGATTCGCGTGGGGCCGCCGCCGAAGGCGAACGCAACGTCCCCCGCTATGGGCTGCGACGTTACGCCACCTTGATCGCGGACAGACACCGACCCGACGGGATCAGATTATACCGACGAGCTGGAGCTTGCTCTCCAGCGTGTCGCGGTCGAACGGCTTCATGATATACTCGTCCGCACCCGCATCGATCGCCGCACGGATATGTGCCATGCCGTTTTCGGTGGTGCAGAAGACGATACGCGGGCGCTGCGGCAGATTGGCCTCGCGCAGGGCCCGCAGGAAATCCATGCCGCTCATGACCGGCATGTTCCAGTCGAGCAGGATGACGTCGGGCACCGATTCCAGACACGCCTCCAGCGCCTCGCGCCCGTCCCCGGCCTCGCGCACCTGAAGATCCAGCGTTTCCAATATGTGCCGAGCGACCTTTCGGATCACCTTGGAGTCATCGACGACGAGACAGGTTTTCATTCGGCACGCCTTGTTACTTCTGCGGTCCAAGCAGGACCTCAAAGTCGATGATAGCGCTTGAAAAGTAACAGCTGGGTTAATTGCCTAGGCGAGGATTGGGGTGGCGTGCGGCACCAGCCGCGACAGGTCGAGGATCAGCAATGGCTCGCCGTCGCGCACCACCATGCCATTCGCCGCGCGCGACCAGGCACCACGGCTGGCCGGCACGTGCGGCATGGGGCTCGTCTCGAACGTCTCGATATCGTCGAGCGCATCGACCAGCATGGCGTAATAATGGCCGTCCTGCTTGGTGATGACCGCACGACGAATGTGCGGCGGCATGGGCTCCAGCCCCAGCGCGCGTCGCGTATCGACGACCGTGACCACCCGGCTTCGCAAAGCCGTCAGCCCCCGGACCGAGGGGACTGCACGGGGCACGGCCACGACCTCGCCGATGTCCACCACCGAATCAACCTGATCGGCGTCGAAGACCACCCCCTGCCCGGCGAGACTGGCGATCAGGAACAGGGTCATCGGCCCCCTCCGCGACGGGCGTGACCCGCCAACGCCGCGATCAGCGCCGACCGGTCATAGCGATAGATGCTGTCGGGATCGGCAGGCGTATCGCGCTCGCGTCGCAACCGCACCACCGGCGCGCCGCCCCTCTCGTCGGCAGGCACATCGTCTTCCATCATCAGGCGAACGGCAGGCGACTCGTCCTTGGGCGGTTGCAGCACGCAGCGATAGCCATTGGCCTCCAGCACCGGACGCAGGAAGCGGTCCATCCAGGCCGCGCCCGTCCCGTCCAGCAGGCAGAGGGGCGATGCCGCCGCGTCCCCGATGGGCGCGGTATCGAGGAACAAGGCGAGCGGATCGAGGATCTCGATCGGCCGCCCCTCCCACACTGCGATCCCCAATATCGGCCCCGCACCGGGGGCGGGTGCGATGTCGGTCGGCAATTGGATGATCTCTGCCGCGCATCGCATGGCATAGGCGCATTCGCTCTCGCCATCGGTCAAGCGCATCACCTCTATCTCACCCCCCGACAGCAGATCGGTCGGGGCCACCGCGTCGTTGTGGTGAAGCGGGATCGTCATCTCGCCGACGACCAGCCGGACACGCCCGCCGGACAGGTGCACGGCATCCGCCGCAGCCTTTTCGACACGGTCGATCGCGCCCAGCGGGATGGCGCGGCGCAGGCCGTCCAGATCCTCGAACAGCAAAGCGGGAGATGTGGCCTCCACCTCGACCTCCGTGACGGCGGCGATCGCCGCCCGCTGGAAACGCAGCCCCGCCGCCTGCGCCAGCCCCCCGCCATCGAGCAACAGCATCGGCAGGCCGCTGTCGGGAAGCGTCTGTCCGGCGTAGAGCCCGGTCGCCATCACCGCCGGGGCGGCGGGCTTGACCACCACCTCCTCGGTGTCGAGCACATCGTCCACGCCCAGGGCATAATCGCCGTCGCGGGTCGCTACGATCACCAGCGTCGCCGGATCGCCCCCGCGCAGTTCCAGAAAAGCCCCCAGCGGCAGCATGGGCAGGCGCCGCCCGCGCACCGTCGCGACGCGAATGTCGCCGACCGGATCGATCCGCACCTGGTCGCCGCGAATCTTGACGATCTCCTCGATCGTCTGCCGTGCGATCGCGAAGCGCTGATCCCCCACCGAAACGACGATGGTCGACATGATCGACAGGGTCAGCGGCACCTGGACGGTGATGGTCAGCCCCTGCCCCGGCCGGTTGTCCAGCGCGACGCGACCGCCGACATGTTCGATATTGGCATGGACCACATCCATGCCGACGCCGCGCCCCGACGTGGCGGACACGGTGTCGCGGCTGGAAAGACCGGGCTCGAAGATCAGGCGCAACTTTTCCGCCGGCGACATGGCCGCGACCTCAGCAGCGCTACGCCGCTCACCCGCCACCGCCTTGGCCGCGATGCGTGCGACGTCGATGCCAGCGCCGTCATCCTCGACCTCGATCAGGATCTGGTTGCCCGACTGGCGTGCGCTGACCCGGATCTGGCCGGTGGGCGACTTGCCGAGCCGACGGCGTTCGGCAGGCGTCTCGATGCCGTGATCGATCGCGTTGCGGATGATGTGGACCATCGGGTCGCGCATCATCTCGATCATCTCGCGGTCCAGTTCGACATCGGCGCCCTCGATGCGCAGCGACACCGCCTTGCCCAGCTCGGCCGCCACGTCGCGCACCATGCGGGGCAGCGCGGAAAATAGCCCGTCGACCGTCTGCATCCGCGAGCGTGTCACCGTGTCGCGCATGTCGGCGACGGTCAGCGACAACCGGTCGAGCGCCGCCTCGACCCGGGGATCGAGCACATCGTCGCGCAGCCGCCGCGCCAGTTCGTTGCGCGCCAGCACCATGTCGGACATGCCGCTCATCATCCGGTCGAGCAGATCGACACTCAAGCGGACGCTGCGCGGCGCGATGCGCGGTGCGGCGACGGCGCGGAGCGCGGGGGCCACCGGGGCGGCGCTCTTTTCCGAAAGCGCGGCAATCAGCGCGGCATCGTCCGAATCGTCATGCGGCACGCCCGCCGCGATCGCCTCGACGATCGCCCCGATACGGTCGACGATCGCCAGCACGGCATCGACCAGGGCAGTGTCGGGCACGCGCTGGCCATCGCGCACGGCGGCCAGCACATCCTCGGCGGCATGGCTCAACCGGGCGAGACGCGGCAGGTCGAGGAAGCCGCAGCTTCCCTTCACGGTATGCACGAACCGGAAAATCGCATCCAGCCGCGCCCGGTCGGCGGGGGCGGCCTCCCACGCGACGATCTCGCCGGAAAGCGCCTCCAGCGTCTCGCGGGTCTCGGCAATGAATTCCTGCAGCAGCTCGTCCATAAATCCCCGAGGGAGCGGAAATTCCCACCCCCTCATGCCGCTACAAGATTAAAAGGGTGTTTACCCCGCGCGGATCGCCGCGCCCAGGATCATGGTATTGGGCGCAGGCTCGGTCACCAGCGTCATGCCGCCATGCTCGGTGGTCAGCGTATGTATCAGGAAAGCGGGGGCGGTGCGCGACCCCAGCGGCTCGATCCCCTGCCCCTCCATCAGGGTACGGCGGATTTCGGGGTCGAGCAGGATGCGCGGCCCCTCGATCCGGATCGCGATCTCGATCGCCTCGCGCCCTGCCTCGGCCCCGATGTCGATCGTGCCGCCCCGCGCCAACGCCTCGGTCGCGATCAGCGCCAGGTTCATCAGGATGCGAACGGCGGGCTTGGGCAGAGAGGGCGATTCGACCAGCCAGCCCAGCGTCGTGCGGCGATTGTCGGCCAACAGCCCCTCGATCGCGGCCTTCGCCTCGCCCGTGTCGATCCGATCGGTGAAACCGCCGCCCGCGCCGAACGCCAGCCGAAAGAATTTCAGCTTGTTGGCCGACGCCCGCGCGCTATCGGCCAGCAATTCCATGCAGCGTTCGCGCATCGCCGGATCGGTCTCGTCGGCGAGCAGTTCCAACCCGTTGTTGAGCGCCCCGACCGGCGACAAAAGATCGTGGCACAGTCGCGAACACAACAGGCTCGCGAAATCCACCGCGCTGACGTTCATGCAAAATCCCTCGACGAATCCTCCCCTTGTGGCGCGGCCATCCCATCGACGCAAGCAAGGTCGAGCGGATCGAACCGCCCATGACGCCGACCCGCCGCGACCGCGCGCCAGGCGGTGACCTGATTTCCGCCCGCGATCAGCCAGATCGAGCCGTCCGGCACCGCATCGGCGGCATCGCGGGGCGATGGCTCGGCCAGTCCGGTCGGGTGCGAGTGATAATGGCCGATAACGGCCGGGCCGCCCGATCGCGCCGCCCGGTGTGCCGCAATCAGCGCGGCCGGATCGATCTCGAACCGGTGCCAGGGCTCGGCAGCGACATTGGAGCAGGGCACAAGCCGCGCGATATGATCGCCCTCGCCCAGCACCAGCCCGCATATCTCGCGATCGGGCGAAGACTCGGCACTTATCAACAGGAAGTCCAGCGCATCGCTTGAAATCGTTACGGTCATGCCCAATTTACTAAGCCATGGACCGGGGGGTTTCCATCATCGATGCGCGGATCGCGCCCACAGCGGATGGCTGGCGGTTGGACCGTGCGCTGGCCGATGCGGTGCCGACTTTGTCGCGCGAGCGGCTGAAGGTGCTGATCGCCAGCGGCGCGGTGACGCGCGACGGCGTGATGGCGCGCGACCCCGCCAAGCGTGCGGCGGCAGGCGACCAGTTCCAGGTCGCCGTCCCCGCCCCCACGCCCGCGCATAACGAGGCGCAGGATATTCCGCTCGTCATCGCATACGAAGACGAGCATCTGATCGTCATCGACAAGCCCGCCGGGCTGGTCGTGCATCCGGCGGCGGGCAATCTGGACGGGACACTGGTCAACGCGCTGCTGCATCATTGCGGCGGATCGCTGTCGGGGATCGGCGGCGTCGCGCGACCGGGGATCGTCCACCGGATCGACAAGGACACCTCCGGCCTGATGGTCGCGGCCAAGACCGACCGCACCCATGAGGGGCTGGCCAAGCAGTTCGCGGCGCACTCGATCGACCGCCGCTACCGCGCGATCACCGGGGGCATTCCGCGCCCCGCCGACGGCAGCGTGGACGCACCGCTGGCGCGCAGTCCGCAGAACCGCAAGAAGGTGGCGATCGTGCCGGGCGGCAAGCGCGCCGTGACGCATTACCGCACCATCGAAAAGCTCAACAACGCCGCGCTGGTCGAATGCCGCCTGGAGACGGGGCGAACGCATCAGGTCCGCGTGCATATGCAATCGCTGGGTCACGCCTTGCTGGGCGACCCGGTTTATGGTAGAACAAAGGGTGCTCAAAAAGCCCTGCTCGATGAACTCGATTTCCGGCGCCAAGCCCTGCACGCGGCGCATCTGGGATTTATTCATCCCATAAGTGGTAACGCTTTGGCGTTTGAGAGCGCGATGCCGCCCGACATGCAGGAACTGTTCAGCCGGCTTCACGTATAGCAGAAGACCGCCTCGACCCGTGTGGTGGGCCGGACGGAATGACGCTCCAGAAAGGGAGATAAGGATCATGGCAAAAGGCAGCAACGTCCCGGCGACGATTCCTGCGCTCGGCGGGGAGCAATCGCTCAACCGCTATCTGGCCGAGATCAAGAAATTCCCGATCCTTGCCCCGGAGCAGGAATATATGCTCGCCAAGCGCTTTCAGGAGCATGGCGACCCGGAGGCGGCGGCGCAGCTCGTCACCTCGCACCTGCGTCTCGTGGCCAAGATCGCAATGGGTTATCGTGGCTATGGCCTGCCGACCTCCGAGCTGATCTCGGAGGGTAATATCGGCCTGATGCAGGGCGTGAAGAAGTTCGAGCCCGATCGCGGCTTCCGCCTCGCCACCTATGCGATGTGGTGGATTAGGGCTTCGATCCAGGAATATATCCTGCGCTCGTGGAGCCTCGTTAAGATGGGCACCACGGCGGCGCAGAAGAAGCTGTTCTTCAACCTGCGCCGGATGAAGTCGAAGCTCGATGCGTTTGAGGACGGCGACCTGCGGCCCGAGGACGTGACCAAGATCGCCACCGATCTGGGCGTCAACGAGGACGAGGTCATCAGCATGAACCGCCGCATGGCGATGGGGGGCGACACGTCGCTCAACGTCTCGATGCGCGAGGATGGCGAGGGCCAGTGGCAGGACTGGCTGGCCGATGACGCGCCGCTCCAGGACTCGGTCGTCGCCGAGCAGCAGGAGGCGGATGTCCGCCACGACATGCTGGTCAGCGCGATGGACGACCTGAACGACCGCGAGAAGCACATCCTGACCGAGCGTCGCCTGACCGACGATCCCAAGACGTTGGAGGAACTGAGCCAGGTTTACGGCGTCAGCCGCGAACGCGTCCGCCAGATCGAGGTGCGCGCGTTCGAGAAGCTGCAAAAGGCGATGATGCGCATCGCCGGTGAAAAGCGGTTGCTGGCGGCGGCCTGACCATGACCGGCCGCACCGTCGTCATCGGCGGCGGCGCGGCCGGGATCGCGGCGGCGCGGACGCTGCATGATGCAGGAAACGAGGTCCTGCTGATCGAGGCGGCGGACCATCTGGGCGGCCGGGCGCTTAGCAAGCGATTGCCGTCTGGCCATGTCGTCGATCACGGCTGCGGCTGGTTGCACTCCGCCCGACGCAATCGCTGGACCGCCATTGCCGAGCAGTCGGGTTTCACCATCGACCGCCGCTCCCCCAACTGGCAGGTCCAGTGGAACGACTTGCGCTTTCCCCCTGACGAGAAGCGCGCCTCGGGCAAGGCCTATGCCCGGTTCGAGGATGCCGCAATGGCGGCGCTCGACGGCCCCGATCGGCCGCTTTCCGATTTCGTGGCCAAGGACGATCCCTGGCGGCCGATGATCGACGCGATCTCGGGCTATGCCAATGGCGCCTCGCTGGCCAAGGTATCGCTGCACGACTGGGCGGCCTATGAGAATGCGGCAACCGACGACAATTGGGCGGTGGTCGAGGGCTATGGCACGGTCGTCGCGAACCACGCCGCCGGGCTGACCGTCCGCACCGGCGTGATGGCCACGCGGATCGACCATCGCGGCAAGACCATCCGTATCGAAACCTCGGCCGGTACAATCGAGGCGGATCACGTCATTGTCGCCGTGCCCACCACGGTGCTGGCGGAAGGTAATCTAACCTTCGACCCGCCTTTGCCCGCCAAGCAGGAGGCCGCCGCCGCGTTGCCGCTCGGGATCGCTGACAAGGTCTTCCTGTCGGTCGAGGGTCCCCTGCCCTGGCCCGCCCATGCGCATCTGACCGGTGATCCGCATAGCGCCTGCACCGCCAGCCACCGCCTGTCTCCTTTCGGCTGGCCCATCGTCGAGAGCTTCTTCGGCGGCCCCTGCGCCGAGGCGCTGGAGGAAGACGGCGCGGCGGCGGCCTTCGCGATCGACGAACTGGTGGCGCTGTTGGGCAGCGACTGGCGGCGACGCTTCACGCCGCTGGGCGCGACGCGCTGGCGACACGCCCCACTGATCGGAGGCAGCTATAGTCATGCCAGGGTCGGTCACGCGAACGCGCGGCAAGGATTGGCCGAGCCGGTAGACGGGCGGCTGTTCTTCGCGGGCGAGGCGTGCTCACGCGAGGATTTCTCCACCGCGCACGGCGCTTATGAAACCGGCCTTGCGGCGGCGCGGGCGATATTGGCATCCTCCTGATCCGCCCTTCCGGGTGGCAAGACATGCGAAAGGACCCTGATGGCGGCGCCCGACCTTCCCCCTGGCTATCGGTTGCGCCCCATTATCCCGGACGTCGCGGATTATCTCCGCCTTCGCCGGATCGCCGGACTGACCCCGCGCAGCGTCGCCGCCGCCGAGGCCGGATTGCCGCGAACGATCTTCGGCGTGACGATCGAGCGGGACGGGCGTGCGATCGGCATGGGCCGGATCATCGGCGACGGTGCGCTATGCCTGCACATCGCCGACATTGCGGTCGATCCTGAGCATCAGGGGCGTGGACTGGGCAAAGCGATCATGGCCGCGCTCATGGCCCATATCGCGGCAAACGTCCCCGCCGAGACCTATGTCAATCTGATCGCCGATGGCGAGGCGCACCGCCTCTATGGGCAATTCGGGTTCGAACCCGTCGCCCCCGCCTCGCAAGGCATGGCGGTGTGGATCACCCCGTCCTGACCCGCTCCGTCACAGGTGCCACCCACAATAAAAAGCCCCCGACTTTCGCCGGGGGCCTTTGATCGTCTTGTCCGAACCGGCTCAGCGGATCGGCGAGTTGGGGTCCAGCCGCATATCGAGATAGCGGTCCACCGACCCCATCAGCTCAGGCATCTCATGCTCGAAGAAATGGTTCGCCTTGGGGATGGTGTCGTGGTGGATGGTGATGTGCTTCTGGGTGCGCAGCTTGTCGACCAGCTTCTGGGTCGCCGCCGGGGTCGCGACCTCGTCCGCCTCGCCCTGGATGATGATGCCCGAGGAGGGGCACGGCGCCAGGAAGGTGAAGTCGTACATGTTGGCGGGCGCCGCCACCGAGATGAAACCGCGGATTTCGGGGCGGCGCATCAGCAACTGCATCCCGATCCATGCGCCGAAGCTGACGCCCGCGATCCAGGTGGTCGAGGCCTCCGGGTGGAAGCTCTGCACCCAGTCGAGCGCCGAGGCCGCATCGGACAGCTCGCCAATGCCGTTGTCGAACGTGCCCTGGCTCTTGCCCACGCCGCGGAAGTTGAAGCGGAGCGTGGCGAAGCCGCGCCGCTGGAAGGTCTTGTAGAGTTCCTGCACGATCCGGTTGTTCATCGTGCCGCCCGCATTGGGGTGCGGATGCAGGATCATCGCCACGGGCGCGCGGGGGCGCGGAGCGGGGGCGAAACGGCCTTCGAGACGGCCTTCGGGGCCAGGAAAAATGACTTCGGGCATCAAAACTCGCCGATCTGGAAGGGCGCTGGTGGAGCACCCGGAACGTTGCGCTATATAGGCCGACACGCCATTTTCGCAATTGTTCGATCATTCCAGCGACGGAACAAACCCTGTCCCATCCTATGCCCCCCCTGATGCAGCGCCTTTATCTCGACCATGCCGCGACCACGCCGATGACCGGGGCTTCGCGCGCCGCACTGGCGGAGGGTTGCGCAATCTGGGCCAACCCCTCCTCCCCCCATGCCGAGGGGCGCGCCGCCAAGCGTGCGCTGGAAGATGCGCGTGCCGCCATCGCCCGATCGCTGGGCTGGAAGCACCAGATCCTGTTCACCAGCGGGGCCAGCGAGTCGCTGTCGATCGCACTGACCCGTGCGATGGCGGCGCGGCGCTTCATCGGGGCGATCGACCATGACGCGGTGCTGCGCGCCGCCCCGGACGCGATCGTCATGCCGGTGGGACCGGATGGGATATTGCGCCTGCCCGACCTGACCGGCCCCCGCGCCGTGGTGACGGTGCAATGGGCCAATAGCGAGACTGGGGTGCGCCAGCCCGTCGCCGAACTGGCCGAGGCGATTCATGCCGCCGGACACATCATGCTGGTCGATGCCGCGCAAATGCCCGCCGGCGCCGACCCGCAAGTGATCGAACATGCCGATCTGGTCGCACTGTCGGCGCACAAGCGCGGTGGCCCGCCGGGGATCGGCGCGCTGCTGGTGCGCGACCTGGCGTTGCTGGCGCCGACCGGCGGGCAGGAGCGCGGCTACCGCCCCGGCACCGAGAATATGCCGGGCGTGCTGGGCTATGCCGCCGCGCTGGCCGAGCCGGAGCCCGATCACGCCGAACTGCGCGCATATTGCGACGATGCGATCCGGCGTTCCGGCGGCATCGTCGTGGCGGACGCCAGCCGCCGCCATCCCGCCATCGCCAGCTATCACATGCCGGGCAAGCCCTCCGCCGCGCAGTTGATCCAATTCGACCTGGCGCAGATTTCCGTTTCGGCGGGCAGCGCCTGTGCCAGCGGCAGCCTGAAGCCCAGCCACGTCCTCGCCGCGCTGGGGTGGAGCGTGGAGGCGGGGCGCGAGGTGGTGCGGGTCAGCTTAGGCCGGACGACGACGCGCGACGATGTCGACCGCTTCGTCGCCGCCTGGCGCGCCATATCGCGGGGCAAGCGGGCGGCATGATCTATCTCGACTATCAGGCGACGACCCCGCTCGCCCCCGAAGCGTTGAAGGCGATGCTCCCCTTGCTGGAGCAGGGGCACGCCAACCCTCACTCGCCGCATCGCGCCGGACGACAGGCCAAGGCCGCCGTCGAGGTCGCGCGGAACCAGGTCGCTTCGCTGCTGCCCCCCGGAGGGCGAGTGGTGTTTACCAGCGGTGCGACCGAGGCGCTCAACTGGGCGATCAAGGGTGCGAGCGGCGGCATCGTCACGACCGCGATCGAACATGCCGCTGTTCTCGATACCGCCGCCGCGACCGGACGTCCGCTGACCATCCTGCCGGTCGATGGTCAGGGCGTGGCGACGCCCGCACCGATCCCGAAAGGCGTCGGGCTGGTCGCTGCGATGCTGGTCAACAATGAGATCGGCACCATCCTCCCCATCGCCGCAATGGCCGACGACGCGCATCGGGCCGGGGCATGGATGCTGTGCGACGCTGTGCAGGGCTATGGCCGTATCCCCATTCCGAACGGCGTCGATATGGTCGCCTTGTCGGCGCACAAGATCCATGGTCCCAAGGGCATCGGCGCCTTGTGGATACGCGACGGCATCACCCTGCCCCCGCTGCTCCATGGCGGGGATCAGGAACTGGGACGCTCGGGCACGCTCAGTCCCGCGCTCTGCGCCGGGTTCGGCGCGGCGGCGAAGTTGATGGCCGCGCGAGCGGAGCAGGACCTCGCCCATGTCCAGCGGCTCTGGGCATTGGCGGTCGAGCGGCTGGGGCCGGACTGGATCGTCAATGGTTCGACCACCCATCGCTACCGGGGGAACCTCAACATCCGCCGCGACGAGCTGGATGTCGCGCGACTCATGTCCGATTGCCGCGACGTCGCCTTTTCGGCGGGCAGCGCGTGCGCCAGCGGATCGGGGCGGCCCAGCCATGTGCTGACCGCACTCGGCCTGACCGATCGTCAGGCCAAGTCCTCGATCCGGCTCGGCTTCGGACGTTACACGACGGAGGCGGAATTGACGGAGGCCATCGACCGGCTGACGGCGGCGGCCGGGGCGCAGCGGCGATGATCGCGCTGACCTTCATTCCCCATGACGGCCACGACGTCACGACCGAGGCGATGCCGGGCGAAACGCTGCTCCGCGCCGGACAGCGTGCGGGCCAAGCGATGGAGGGCACCTGCGGCGGGCAGATGGCCTGTGCGACCTGCCATGTGCTGATCGATGCCGCCTATCTCGATCGCCTCGCCCCGCCGTCCGTGGAGGAGGAGGATATGCTCGATCTCGTTCCCGATGCCACGCGCGCCAGCCGCCTCGCCTGCCAGATCATGCTGGACCAAAGCCTTGACGGATTGACCGTCCGGCTTCCCTGAACCTGCGATAACGAGTTGGTTCAGCACGCAATCATCGCCGATTCGGCAATCTCCCCTCATGCTCGCTGGAAGGCGGGCCTACCGGGAGTAAAGCGTTATGAAGATTCTTGCTGTCTTGGGCGCCGGCCTGATCGCTGTCAGTGGTAT
This sequence comes from Sphingomonas sp. Marseille-Q8236, assembly GCF_965112005.1. Lineage (NCBI taxonomy): Bacteria > Pseudomonadati > Pseudomonadota > Alphaproteobacteria > Sphingomonadales > Sphingomonadaceae > Sphingomonas > Sphingomonas sp. Marseille-Q8236. The sequence continues at coordinate 2,267,608 of NZ_CBCOPO010000001.1, read as the reverse complement.
CGCCGCCGCCGCACCTGCCGAAGCCGCACCGCATGATCGCTGGGGCCGTGGCCCCGGCTGGGATCGCGGGCCGGGCTGGGATCATCGCGGACCGGGTTGGGATCGCGGCCGTGGCTGGGACCGCGGACCCGGCTGGCATCGCGGCGGCTATGATCGGGGTCCGGGCTGGCGTGGCTATGGCCGCCCCCGCGTGACCTGTCGCTGGGTGCGGACCTGGGACGGTCCGGTGCGCCAGTGCTTCCGCCGCTGACGCGCTGATACGAACGATGGGGCCGATGGGATAAGGACTTGATCCCCCGGCCCCGTTTCGCCATATGCGCGGCGGGAGTCGGGCGGACGTAGTCATCGCCAACCCGGTCAGGTCCTGACGGAAGCAGCCGCAACGATTCCGCTGCGGGTCGTCCCGGCTCCCACCTTTCCAGCATTTCGGAAACGCGCGACGCAGCGTCGCCCCAGCGCAGGCTGGGGCCTTTTCGTGTTGGTGGATGCACTCGCCAAGGGCCCCAGCCTATGCCGGGGCGACGGTTGTGTGTGTGTCTTAACACACGATTTGACCTGACGCGGCGCGCCCGAGCGCCTATGTTGGCCGGCGATGCTTTCCAACACCCCGACCACCCAGACCCGGCATGGCTGATTCGTTCGACCTGGGCGAACCGCCCCAGCCCGCCAAGGCGGAGGCGTATCGCGTCCTCGCGCGCAAATACCGGCCGCAGACCTTCGACGCGCTGATCGGGCAGGACGCGATGGTCCAGACGCTGGGCAACGCGATCAAGCGCGACCGGCTGGCGCATGCGTTCCTGATGACCGGCGTGCGCGGGGTCGGCAAGACCTCGACCGCGCGCCTGATCGCCAAGGCGCTGAACTGCGTCGGCCCGGACGGTAAGGGCGGCCCGACCATTTCCCCTTGCGGCGTATGCGAGCCGTGCCGCGCCATCGCCGAGGGCCGCCATATCGACGTGATCGAGATGGACGCCGCCAGCCATACCGGCGTGGACGACGTGCGCGAGATCATCGAGGCGTCGCGCTATGCCGCCGTCTCCGCGCGCTTCAAGATCTACATCGTCGACGAAGTCCATATGCTCTCCAAGAACGCCTTCAACGCGCTGTTGAAGACGCTGGAAGAGCCGCCCGCGCATGTGAAATTCCTGTTCGCCACCACCGAGGTGAACAAGGTCCCGATCACCGTCCTTTCGCGCTGTCAGCGTTTCGACCTGCGGCGGATCACGGCGGACAAGCTGGCGGCGCACTTCGCCGACATCTGTGTCAAGGAAGGCGTCACCGCCGAGGACGAGGCGCTGATGCTGGTCGCGCGCGCGGCGGAAGGCTCGGCGCGCGACGGCCTGTCGATCCTCGACCAGGCGATCGCCCATGCCGATCTGGAAGGAGGCGGCGTCACCGCGGCCGCCGTGCGCGAGATGCTGGGCCTGTCGGATCGCGGCGCGGTGCGCGACCTGCTCGGGCTGGTGCTGAACGGCGACGGGGCGGGGGCGCTCGCCTCGCTGCGGCGGCAATATGATTATGGCGTCGATCCGCAGTCGGTGCTGCGCTCGCTGCTGGAGACGGTGCACGGCATCACCCTGACCAAGGTCGGCACGCCGCCCGACGCCGCACAGCCGCTGGAAGAACGCGCCGCGCGCGAGGAATGGGCGAGATCGCTCAGCTTCCCGGCGCTGCATCGGCTGTGGCAGTTGTTCCTGAAGGGGCATGACGAGGTCGCCCGCGCCGCCCTGCCCATCGAGGCGGCGGAGATGGCGTTGCTTCGGGCGATCCATGCCTCGACCTTGCCCGATCCGGGCGAATTGGCGCGACAGATCCGTGACGGCGGCGTGCCGGCGGTCAGTGCTCCGGCGGTGACGCATCAACCTGCGCAAGCCGCTGCGCCCGTCGCCCTCGCCCCGCCCCTCCCCCGGCCGAGCCCGAGCCGCCCAAGCTGCCCGACAGCTTCGTCGCGATGATCGACCGGCTGGACGATATGGGGCAACTCGCGCTGGCCGCCCGCTTGCGGCATGGCGCGCGTCTCGTGCGTTATGCTCCCCCGGAAATGGTGTTCAGCGGATCGCGCCCGATCGCGGCCGATACGCTGAGCGAGCTGATCGCGGCGCTGAAGACGGCGACGGGCCAGGTCTGGCGCGTCACGCTGGAGGATGTGCCCGGTGAGCCGACGCTGCACGAGCAGCAGGTCGCCGCCGAGGAAGCGATCAAGACCGCCGCGTGGGAATCGGACATGGTCCGCGCCGCGCGCGAGGCTTTCCCCGAGGCCGAATTGATGGAATGGCCCGGCAAACGCAGTGTGAACGGAGCATGATGTGAAGAATCTCGACGAAATCCTGGCGATGGCCCAGAACGTCCAGAACGAGCTGGAAAAGGCGCAGGCCAATCTCGACACGATCGAGGTCGAAGGCGTCTCTGGCGGCGGTCTGGTCAAGGTGAAGGCGTCGGCCAAGGGCCGGATCATCGGCATCACCATCGACGACTCGCTGATGCAGCCCTCGGAGAAGGGGATGCTGGAGGACCTGCTGGCCGCCGCGATCAACGATGCGCGGACCAAGGCGGACAGCGCGTCGGGCGCGGAAATGTCGAAGATGACGAACGGCCTGCCGTTGCCGCCGGGCTTCAAGCTGCCCTTCTGATCAGGTTCCAGTCGTTTCGGGAACGGTATGGCGGTCATGGCGTTGCTTCCCCACCCATAAAGGAGGGAATGTCATGGCCGACGAACGTGTTACCGAAACCTATGGCAATCAGCAGCCCCACACCACGGTGATCGAGCGCCGCAGCGGCGGTGGCGGCATGGCGATCGCCATCGTCCTCTTGATCGCGGTGCTGGTCGGCGGCTTCTACCTGTTCAGCCGGGGTGGCGCGGAAAACCGTCGCGACGCCGCCGTGACCTCCGCCGCCAAGAGCGTGGGCGATACCGCCAAGAAAGCGGGCGACGCGATTTCGGGCGACGGCAAGTAATCTGGGACCCTAAACGGGGCTTCGTCGCATGCGGCGAAGCCCTCCCATCTTACCGGATACAGGTATCCAGATCCTGCCGTCGCACCACCCCCACATAACGCGCGATGACATTGCCGTGCCGCCGCACGAAGCCCGTCGGCGCCACCGCTGCGCGCTTCTTCGGTAGCGGGAGAACGGCCGCGATCCGCGCCGCCTCGGTGGGCGACAAATGCGAAGCGTCATGCCCGAAATAGCGCATCGCCCCGGCATTGGCCCCGTACGTCCCGATCCCGGTCTCGGCGATGTTGAGATAGACCTCCATGATCCGCCGCTTGCCCCACAGCGTTTCGATCAGGAAGGTGAACCAGGCCTCGAACGCCTTGCGGACATAGCCGCCGCCCTGGAACAGAAAGGCGTTCTTCGCCGTCTGCTGGCTGATCGTCGAGCCGCCGCGTATCCGCCCGCCCTTGGCATTGCGATAGGCAGCACTTGCCATCGCCTTGAAGTCGAAGCCGTTATGCGAACAGAAGCGCGCATCCTCGCCCGCGATCGCCGCGCGCGCCATGTCGGGGTCCATCTCGGACAGCGGCATCCAGTCCTTGGTCACCTCATGTCCGCCGACCGCGTCGCCCAGCATGGTGAAGGTGTAGGGCGGCGGCACGAAGCGATAGATGCCGACCCAGACGACACTGAGGATCACAAAGGCGAGCACGGCTTTCAGGGCCCAGCGAGCAATGCGGAACATGGGACCGGGCTTTAGCGGGGTTTGCGGCGCAGGTCACTTACCACCGCGCCCTGTTCCCCGGCGAAGGCCGGGGCGCAGTTACTTCACGGTGGAAGGTGCGCAAAACGGTGCGTGGGAAGCCGAAGCGCCCCGCTCAGAAATACCTCCCACGCCCATTCAGCCACCGCCCCGAACTCGATAGCGACGGGGCACCGGCCTTCGCCGGGGAACGGGTGAGAAACGGACGACGCTACATCGTCCAGATCACCACATTGCCGACCAGCACGACCGCCATCACCAGCATCAACACGCCCTTGCGACGATCCCCGCGCCGGATCGTCACCACCCCGCCCGCGACACAGGCAAAGGCGGCCAGCATCGCGATACCGGGCGCAGCCTGGGCGATACCCTCCATCAGCCCGCCAGCACCCGGGCATAGGCGGCGCGGTCGACATTGCCGCCCGACAGCAGGACGAGCATCCCATCCTCCGCCGCCACCTTGCCCGAGAGAAGCGCGGCGAGCGCCACCGCCCCACCCGGCTCGACCACCAGCCGCAACCGTTCCGCCGCGAAGCGCTGGGCCGCGGCGACCTCGGCCTCGCTGACCGCAACGCCCTCGGCCCCACGCCGGGCCAGCACCTCGAAGGTCAGCGGCGAGACTCGTGTGGTCTGGAGCGAGTCGCACGCGGTCGGCGGAGGGCTGTCGCCCACCGGCTCGATCCACCCCGCCTCCAGCGACCGGCGCATATCGTCCCAGCCCTCGGGCTCGACCACCGTCACCCTCGCATCGGGTAGCGCCAGGGCCACACCCGCCGCGAGACCGCCGCCACCACAGGGCGATACGACATGCGTCGGCGCGGCCATTCCCAGTGCGGCCATTCCCAGTGCGGCCATCTGAGCCGCCGCTTCGATCCCGGCTGAACCCTGTCCCTCGATCACCCAGGGGTCGTCGAAGCTCGGCACTAGCGTCGCGCCCCGTGCTTCGGCGAGTCGGCGCGCAATCAGCTCGCGGCTCTCGGTCGCACGGTCATAGTCGACGATCTCGGCCCCCAGCGCGAGCGTGCCCTCTCGCTTCGATGGCGGCGCATCCGCCGGCATCACGATGGTCGCCGCGATTCCCAGTCGCCGGGCGGCCCAGGCGATTCCCTGTGCATGATTGCCCGACGAAAAGGCGACCACGCCACGCGCACGAGCGGCCTCGTCCAACGCGGTTAATCGGTGCCATGCGCCGCGCAATTTGAAGGCGCCGATCGGCTGCAGGCATTCGGCCTTGAAAACTATCGTTTTCCCATTGATTAAAAATGGAAAAATGGGACTTGCCGGCAGCACTCGCGCGATCTTTTCGGCGGCGTCGCGGACCCCGGCTTTTGTCGGCTGTCTTAAGATTGTCACTTTTTATCTCCGACGGCCTTTCAACCGCTTTACATTCGAAAAAGCGAACCCTATTTCGCGCCTCCGCTGCCCCATGGGACTTCCAACCGCAAGGCAGCTTTTTGTCACCGTATGCCGTCAGGCAATTGGAGGTCCCTTGAGTTGCACCAGAATCATCGCGCGCTGGGGCTAGCTGCCCGTTCGACCGCCGTTCCCTCCAACCTGGAGCGCGGCATCGACATCGCCAAGCGTCGCCCGGCTGATCCGGTCACGCTCCTTCGCCCGCACGCCGCTGCGCGCGCCGCCCGATTCTTCGTCGAGAAGTTTCCGGGCCGCTCGATGTATGCGGTAAAGGCGAATCCGTCGCCGGATCTGATCCAGATCCTGTGGGACAATGGCATCACCCATTTCGACACCGCGTCCATCGCGGAAGTGCGGATGGTGAAGTCGGTCGTTCCCCAGGCCGTCTGCTGCTTCATGCATCCGGTGAAGTCGGAAGAGGCGATTGCCGAAGCCTATTTCACGCACGGCGTCCGCACCTATTCGCTCGACAGCCTGGAAGAGCTGGACAAGATCGTCCGCGCCACGAACGGCGCGACCGACCTGACCCTGTGCGTCCGCATGCGCGTGTCGTCCGAATATGCCAAGCTGAGCCTGGGATCGAAGTTCGGCGTCAGCCTGGAAGAGTCGAAGGACCTGCTGATCGCGACCCGCCAGGTCGCCGATGCGCTGGGCATCTGCTTCCATGTCGGCAGCCAGACCATGACCCCCGACGCCTATTCGGCGGCGATGGAGCGCGTGCGTGCGGCGATCGTCGCGGCGGCGGTTACGGTCGACGTGATCGATGTCGGCGGTGGCTTCCCCTCGGCCTATCCGGGCATGACCCCGCCGCCGCTGGAGCGTTTCTTCGAGACGATCCACCGCGCGTTCGAGAGCCTGCCGGTGTCCTATTCGGCCGAACTCTGGGCCGAGCCGGGCCGCGCGCTGTGCGCCGAATATTCGTCCGTCGTGGTGCGCGTCGAGCGTCGTCGCGGCAATGAGCTGTACATCAACGACGGCGCCTATGGCGCGCTGTTCGATGCGGCGCATATCGGGTGGAAGTACCCTGTCCAGTTGCTGCGCGAACCGGATTCCGACGCGCGGGACATGGACTTCAGCTTCTGGGGCCCGACCTGCGACGATCTCGACTATATGCAGGGTCCGTTCCCGCTGCCCGTGGATACGAACACCGGCGATTATTTCGAGATCGGCATGCTCGGTGCCTATGGCCAGGCGATGCGGACGCAATTCAACGGCTTCACCTGCCACGAATTCGTCGTGACCGACGATGAGCCGATGTTCTCGGTCTATCGCGACGAGGCCGAGCAGGCGCTGCCTGCCAACGTCGTCAAGCTGTAACCCAGCCCGACTAGCAAACTCTATAACCCTCCCGCTCCGGCGGGAGGGGAATGGGGTGGCATTGCGGGTTCGCCCACGATAAGGCCCCTTCCCATACCGGTCCTGCCGTTTGCGTAGAGCCGGGCCAGCCGGGTTACCGCGTCCCCAATAACGACGGCGGCTTCTCGATGATGATGGAACCATCATGACCGACACGATCAACGACAACCGCAAGGCCGAGCTGCTCTCCAGCGTGGTCGAGCATATCGACATCACCAAGTTCGACGCCCGCCCGATCATCGATTCGATGGGCAAGATGAGCTTCACCAGCCGCGACCTGGCGCGCGCGACCGGCATCTACAACCAGATGCTGGCCGACAAGGACTGCTCGATCTTCCTCGTCATCGCGGGTTCGACCTCGGCCGGCGGCTGCATGGATCTCTATGCCGAGCTGCTGCGCTCGAACATGATCGACGGCGTCGTCGCGACCGGCGCGTCGATCGTCGACATGGATTTCTTCGAGGGCCTGGGCCACAAGCATTACCAGGCGCTGGAAGTGCCGGACGACAACACGCTGCGTTCGCTCTACATCGACCGCATCTACGACACCTATATCGACGAAGAGCAGCTGCAGGACTGCGACCACACGATCGGCAAGATCGCCGACTCGCTGGAGCCCAAGCCCTATTCGAGCCGCGCCTTCATCCGCGAGATGGGCAAGTATCTGGCCGAGCATGGCAAGAAGGAAAACAGCCTGGTCAAGCTCGCCTATGAGCATGACGTGCCGATCTTCTGTCCGGCATTCGTCGACTCGTCGGCCGGCTTCGGACTGGTCAAGCACCAGGTCGAGCGCGCCAAGGAAGGCAAGCCGTACATGGTGCTCGACGCCATTGCCGACTTCCGCGAACTGACCGACATCAAGATCAAGGCGGGCACGACCGGTCTTTTGATGATCGGCGGTGGCGTGCCGAAGAATTTCATCCAAGACACGGTTGTCTGTGCTGAAATCCTGGGCCATGACGACGTCGAGATGCACAAATACGCGGTGCAGATCACGGTGGCTGATGTTCGGGACGGCGCCTGCTCGTCCTCGACGCTGAAGGAAGCGGCGAGCTGGGGCAAGGTCGATACCGCGCTTGAGCAGATGGTGTTTGCGGAAGCGGGCTCGGTCATGCCGCTGCTGGCTTCGGACGCCTATCATCGCGGCCACTGGCGGGAGCGCGTAAAGCGTCGTTGGGGAGCGATTTTCGACTAATGCTGGAATTTGTTGAACGCGAACAGCTGGCTTACATCATCATCGGCGTCGTTCTGATCGCCGGGCTGGCCTTCGCTGTCCCCTATTCCCGGCGACGCAAGCGCGAAAAGCTCCGCCGCCGCGGGATCAAGAAGTACGGGCATTGAAATGAGGGGCGGAACCGCAAAGGTTCCGCCCCTTTTCACTTGCCTGATGCAGGACAGCCCGGCACCCTCCGCACAATAGCGCTCCCATGCGCGACACGGAGGGGAAGAGAGTGATCGATCGACGCACCCTGATCGGGGCGATGGCCGCCGCGCCGCTGGCCACGAATGGCGCCGCGCAAGCCGGTTCCTCCACGACGGCAGGCACGATGACGCCCTGGCCACCCGCCGAGCATTTTTCCCTTTGGCCCGGACGCCCGCCGGGCGCGCTGGCCAAACTGCCCACCCCGAACCCATCGATGAACGGTCCTGCCGGGCAGCAGAATTTGTGGTTGCGGGGCACCGCCGATCCGATCGTCGCGGTCTTTCGCCCCGAACGCCCCGATGGCCGCGCCGTGCTGACCATTCCGGGGGGCGGTTATGGCTTCGTGTCGATCCAGAATGAGGGGATCGATGTCGCCCGAACGCTGAACCCGCATGGCATCACCGTCTTCGCCCTCTCCTATCGCCTGCCGTCCGAGGGGTGGGATCGTCAGGCGGACGTGCCGCTCCAGGATGCGCAGCGCGCGATGCGGCTGATCCGCGCCCAGGCCGGGCGCTATGGCATTGATGCGGCCAATCTGGGTATCGTCGGCTTTTCGGCGGGCGGACATCTCGCCGCATCGCTGACGGTGGGGTATGACGACAAGGTCTATACGGCGCTCGATGCGGCCGATCGTCAATCGGCACGCCCGCGTTTCTCCGGCCTGGTCTATCCGGTCGCGAGCCTGTCGACGCCGACCACCCATGCCGGGTCGCGCGACAATCTGCTTGGCCCCGAACCCGATCCTGCGACCAAGGCGCGTTATGATACGCCGCGTCGGATCGGCGCAAACACACCGCCGCTGTTCCTGGTCCATGCCGTCGATGACGGGCTGGTGTCGATCGACCAGTCAATCGACGTGCTGACCCAGGCTCGCGCCGCGAAAGTGCCGGTCGAGGCGCATTTCTTCGAACGAGGCGGTCACGGCTTCGGTGCCTTGAGTGCGCCCGAAGGGTCGCCCGAACGGCTCTGGCCCGATCTGTTCGATCGCTGGATCAGCCAGACGTTGCGGGGGTGATCCATTGCCTGCTTTCCAATGTAGGAAAACCGTCCCTAGACCGAGCCTGGGGGCGGGTCAGGCGAACAACCGCGTCAGGCTGCGCTCCAGCATCATCATCTGCCACAGCGTCCGGCCATGATCGGCCCGGCCCGATCGGTGGTCGGCGGTCATTCGACCCAGCTCCGCCAACTCGAACCACCCCGTCTCCCGCAGCAGCCCGCTATGCTCCAGACGGGCGGCATCGTCGGCCAAAGCGCCCCGGAACCAGGCGCTGATCGGCGTCACGAACCCCATTTTGGGGCGATAAAGAATGTCGCGCGGCAGATAGGGCTCCAGCGCCTTCTTCATCAGCCATTTGCCTTGTCCGCCCCTCACCCGCATGGCAGCGGGCAGGCGCGCGGCATATTCGACCAACCGGTGGTCGAGCAGCGGCTCCCGCGCCTCCAGTCCCACCGCCATCGAGGTGCGATCGGTCTTGGTCAGGATATCGCCGGGCAGCCATATCTTCAGATCGGCATATTGCGCCCGGTCCATCGCGTCGCGCGCTGGCGCCTGCCGCATCGCCGCGACATAGCGATCCTCGGCCCGGTGTCCGCCCAGCGCCCCCTTTGCCTCCGCCGAGAACAGACGGGCGCGCCATTCGGGACTGGTGACGCCGACGGCACGGGCATAGGCCTCCGCCCCGTCCATGCCGAGCGCCAGCAAGGTCGTCTTCGCACGAAGCGGACGCGGCGCCCAATCGGCCTTGGGACAGAGCCGCCCCAATGTGCCGAACAGCCCGGCGCGCAACTCCGCCGGGAACAGGCCCCGCACCCGTTCCTCCCCCGCATGGAAGACATGCCGGCGATAGCCCGCCAGCGCCTCGTCCGCGCCGTCGCCCGACAGCGCGACCGTGACATGTTCGCGCGCCAGCTGGCACAAGCGATAGGTTGCCAGTGCCGAGGCATCGGCAAAGGGCTCGTCGAAATGCGCGACCAGCGTATCGATCAGCGCGAAATCGTCCGCCCGGACGACGCGCTCGACATGATCGGTGGCAAAACGCCGGGCGATGGTCTGGGCATAGCCGCGCTCGTCATGCCCGGCTTCCTCGAAACCGATGGTGCAGGTGCGCACGGCGCGTGGCGAAGCCTCCGCCATCAACGCGACGACGCCCGAGCTGTCCACGCCCCCCGACAGGAACGCGCCCAGCGGCACATCGGCGACCATCCGGCTGGTGACGCCCTCGCGCATTCGCTGGAGCAGCCCTTCGCCCAGTTGCGCGACCGATCCGTTCTCGCGCTTGGAAAAATCGACGTCCCACCATTGCCGAGGCGTGGGGACGCCCCGCCCCCGCTCGATCAGCAGGAAATGTCCGGCGGCCAGCTTGTGGATTCCGGCAACCATGCTGGCGTCGTCCGGCACATATCCCAGCGCCAGATAATCTTCGACCGCGCGAATGTCGGGGCGGCGGCGGAACAGCGGATGCGCCAGCACCCCCTTCATCTCCGACGCGAAGGCGACCGCGCCGTCGGTCAGCTCCGCCCAGTGCAGCGGCTTCACCCCCAGCCGGTCGCGCGCCAGGAACAATGACCCCGCCCTGGCATCGTGGATGGCGAAGGCGAACATACCGACCAGCCGGTGAAGCATGGACGGGCCCCAATGCCGCCAGCCATGCAGCAGCACTTCGGTATCGCCATCGGTCCGGAACACCGCACCGCGCGCGCGCAATTCCTCACGCAACGCCCGGTAATTATAGATTTCACCGTTGAAGCAGACGGCGACCTCGTCCTCCACCATCGGCTGGGGCGAACCGGCCACGTCGATGATCGACAGCCGCGCATGGGCAAAGCCGACGCCCGGCGCGGTCCATATCCCCTGACCGTCCGGCCCGCGATGCGCCTGCACCCCGATCATCGCGCGCAGGCGGGCGGGGTCGACCGGCTTGGCCGTGGCGGGATGAAAAAGGCCGGCGATCCCGCACATGCGCGGTCAGTGCCGCCCGGTCAGACGGTCGGCAAAGTCCTCGACCGGGCCCAGCGCGTGGACAAAGGCCTGGATTGCGGCGGGATCATCGCCCTCGCTCGCCACATGGATGGCCATGGCGGTCTGGCGTTGGCCGAGCAGCCGGGCCTTCATCGTCTCGATCTTCACGCGTCGCATATCCGGGGTCAGCCTATCGCCGATCCGATACCATGTCGCAACGTCGCGCTGCACCGACCGGCCGTTCGCGCCGGTGGAGATGATCCGCATCGTGTCGCCCCCGGCGATCCGACCCAGATCGGCGACCCGGATCCAGCGATCATCCTCGTGCAGCACGCCGGTCCCGAACGCACCCAGCTTGCCCCCTTCGCGCTGGCGGGAAAAGACGGCGACGGCCAGATCGACCTGATGCCCGTCCCTATCGCTGTAGCTGCGCAGCAGAACCGCGTCCGCGCCGGGATAATAGGGCCGCCACGCGCTGACCTGCGGCGCGGTGGTCCAGCCCGGCACATCGGGCAGTGTCATTCGGCCGGGCAGGATCGCGGTACGCGATCCGGCAAAGCCGCTCCAGCTTGGATAGAGGGCGGTGATCGTCACCGCCAGGATCGCGGCCAGCAGCGGATCGATGCGATGCCCCGGCATGGCGGACAGGCAACGTGGGTCAAAGGCGGGATCGTCGGGCGAGCGATCGAAGAACTGCCACCCGATCGCCAGCACCGCCGCCATGACGGCCGCGAAGAACACCCAGCCGAAGATGATATGATCGACGCCCCCCGCCACCTCGATCGAGGTCTTGTCGGCGGCGAAAATCGTTCCCCAGGCGCGCACGCCATTGGCGAGCACCGGCACGATCAGCGACACGATCAGGAAGACGCCGCGCCGCCACGGCGACTTGAAACACAGATTGGCGACCAGCGTCGCGAAGGCGATCATGGCGAGGACGAATTTCGAACCCGAACAGGCCTCCGCCACCTCGAACCAATAGCGTCCGGCATGGATCAGCACCCCGTCGGCCGAGGCGGGAATGCCGCTCCAGTCGAGCAGCGGCATGACGATCGACACGGTGATCCGCTGAAGCGGCCTTTCGAGTTCCGCGCCGAAGGGCACCAGGAACCACGCATAGGCGAGCGGGAACAGGAGGCCGCGCGCGACCATGGGGCCGAGCAGGGTGAGGACCAGCCCCTCGATCACCGCGACCAGCCCCAATTGCCGGACCAGCGCGACCGTCGCGGATTCGCCCAGCAGCCAGAGCAACCCGCCGCCCGCCACCGCGATCAGGCCGGGCCACCATGCGACCGGGGTCAGTTGCGCCAGTTCGCCGCGACGCTGCCAGATCAGCCAGCCGACGACCGGCCCGATGAACAGGCAATGGCCATAGGTCGTGCTGGTCCACCAGATGTCGACCAGATGCGCCGCGTCGCGCCAGAACAGGAAAAGCACGATCAGCGCGGTCACGCCGAGCAGCGTCAGATGATAGGTCCAGCGCCCCGGCCTCATGCGCTCCGCCAGCGTCACGACAGCATGCCCTTCAACAACAGGTCCAGCGGGGCGAGCCGGGCCGCCCAGTCATAGCGCGCCAGCACCCGCGCGCGGGCGGCCGGATTGTCGGCCGGGCCGGTCAGCGCGGCAATCACCCGGTCGGCGAAGTCGCGGTCCCCCTCCGCCACGGCGATCGTGCCGCCATGGTCGATCCCCTCTGCCGCCGCAATCGAGGCGACCACGGGACGCGCCATCGCCATCGCCTCCAACAGCTTGTTCTGGATGCCGCGCGCCAGATCGAGCGGCGCGACACAGACCCGCGCCCGCGCCAGCCAGATGCGGGTATCGGGGACCTCGCCGGTGACGATCACCCCGTCTCCCGCCAAACGCCGCACCGCCGGGGTCGGCGCGCGTCCGACGATCGCGAAGCGTGCGGACGGACAGCAGGTCCGAACCATCGGCAGGATGCGCGTGGCGAAGCGCGTGACCGCGTCGACATTGGGGCGATAATCCATCTGCCCGGTGAAGACGATCAGCGGTTCTTCCGATTCGTTTCCCACGGCGACTTCGGGATCGTAATGATCGGCATCGATGCCGTTTTCGATCGCGACGATCCGCCCCCGGCCGCCGCTGTCGCGAAACAGCGAGGCCTCGGCTTCGCTGACGAACACCGTCGCTGCGACCTCACTGGCGATGCGGCGCTCGAAATCCCCCAGCCGCCGCGCCTCTCGCGCCAGCATCGCGCGCATCGGCCATCGCGTTTGGCGCGCCAGCGCGGCGAATTTGGCGGAGTCGACATCGACCATGTCCATGATGGTCGGCTCGGGCCCGCGATACTGCGCCATCTGGCCGGAGAAGATATAGCATGCCGCGATCGCGTGATCGGCGCGCACCCCTGCCACCGCGCGCCCCATCCGGGGATGCGCGAAGGCGGGCAGCGAGACCGGCTGCCCCCGGCCCAGCGCCTGAAGGGCCGCGACCGGCATCGGCTTGGTCCGCGGAATGATATGGCAACTGGCGAGCCCATCGCGCAGAGCGGGTGGCGGTTCGAAATCCCCCTCGCCCTCGCCGAACGCGCAGAGATGGACACGCCAGTCCCGCATCAGGTGGCGCAGCACATGATAGCTGCGGATCTTATCGCCCCGGTCGGGCGGGAAAGGCGCGCGGTGCGCCAGGAACAGCAGGTCCTTCACCCCAATCCCCGCGCGATCAGCGGGCCCGCCAGCCGCGCCGCCCAGACGGGCAGGCGTTTCCACACCGCGATCATCAGCGCATATTTGGGATTGAGCGGATTGATCGCGCGCGGGCCATCGACGCTGCGGCTGGCATAGACCAAGGGCCGCCCCTCAAAGCCCCAATTCTTCTTGAACGCCGCCGCGCCGGTGCCGACTTTCGATCGGCCGAAGTCGAAATGACGGCAACCACGCGCGCGGGCATGCCGCATCAGCGCGAAATACATCATGTCATTGGCGCGAAGCCCCCGCGCCGCCTGCGTCCCCCCGCCCCAATAGGGATAGACCGTGCCGCCATGATAAAGGCTCAGCACGCTCGCTACCGCGTCGCCGCCATGCCTTACGGTCAGAATATCGGCATCCAGCCGCGCCACCGCCTCGCGGAACAGGCGTGCGGGAAACACGGGCGTCCCCAGATTGCGGACCGACTCGGCATAGATACGGTAATGTTCGGCCAGCATCGCCGGGTCGCGACCCATGACGATCTCCCAGTCCTGCGACAGCGCCTTGCGGACCTCGGCGCGTTGCTTGCGGGGAATGGCCTTCAACTCGGCCTCGTCATCCGACGCAAGGGGACGGACGAAACCCAGATAGCTTTCGGCGTCCGCCGTCCACCCCTGGGGCACCGGCCCGCCGCGCAACTCGACCGAGCCGATGCGGCGCTCGTCCGCAAGCCTCCAGGCCACCTCCGCCAAGGCATCACCGCCCTGCCCCAGCACACCGCCATCGACCCCGAAGCCGGTCGAGACCATCGCCGCCCCGAACAAGGGCGATCGTATCTCGCTGAGCGGCAGGACGCCGATGATCGCGCCGGTCTCGTCCTCGGCCACCAGATAATGGGCCTTCTGCCGGCAACCCTCGGCCCCCGCCTTCGACCAGCCGGTGCGGTGGAAGGGCGTACCGTCCGGCTGTGCCGCCACGAAAGCATCGATCCGCGCACAGTCCGCCTCGCGCGCCAGATCGGCGACGCGGATCGTCGGCATCGGCGCGGTCATGCCAGCCGCGCCGCTTCCTCGGCCGCGACCTGATCGACCCGGCCCCAGTCATGCCGCGTCAACAGCCCGCGCAGCTTGCCCGCCATTGCCCCCAACCGGCTGTAATGGCGAATGCGCGAGCGCAGCGGCGCATGGGTTACGCGCGGCTGGCCCGGATCGACCTCCCAGGGGTGGAAGTAGAAGATCGCGCCATGCGCATCGCGCTGAACCTGTCCCACCGCGACATCGGTCAGCCTGGCGGGCAGCATTCGGAAGAATCCGCCCCCGGTCGCCAGCCGCCGCCTGCCGAACTGCGCGACCGTCACCGGCAATTCGACCAGATCGGAATCGTCCAATGGCCGCCATGCATAGCGCGGCGATTCGACCCAGCCATAATGGTCGTGACGAAGCGGCGCGACGCTGGAGGAATAGCGGTAACCCGCCTCCGCCAGCACCGGATGCGCCCAAGGGGTCCGCTGGTCGATCGAAAAACTCGGTGCGCGGTATCCGGTGACGGCCTGCCCGCCCGCATCCTCGATCGCGGCCTTGGCGCGGGCGAGGTCGGCGCGGAACTGGTCGGCGGTCATGGTGAAGACGCGTTGATGGTCCCAGCCATGGCTGGCCATCTCATGCCCCGCCGCGACGATGCGGCGGATCAGCGAGGGGTGACGATGCGCGACCCAACCCAGCGTGAAGAAGGTCGCGCGCGTCCCCGTGTCGGCAAACAGCGACAGCACGGCATCGGTATTGGCCTCCACCCGGCTGTCGAGACGATCCCAGTCGCTCTTGTCGATGGTCTTCTCGAACGCGCCCACCTGAAACCATTCCTCGACATCGACCGACATGCCGTTGATCGGCCGTGTCGTCGGCGAAACGCCCTCAGGCGGCATGGCCCCACGCCCCCGGCCGGATGGTGGAGACGTCTTCGCGTCGCGCTTCGCCGGCGCGATTGTCGATTTCCGACCAGTCGACCAACAGGGTCAGGACACGGCGAAGCGCCGCCTCCTGCTGCTCCAGCCGGGCTTCCAGTTGCGCCACCCGGTCTTCCATCGCGGACAGCATCGGGTTCTCGGCGGGCGGCTCGGCAGCCAGTGCGGGCTTCGGCCCGGGGCGGAGCGAAACGGGTTCGGGCGCAGGTGGCGGCGCGACGACGCGGTGGCGGGGCAGTTCGCCTTGCGGCATGGCCGGGGTGCGGACGATCGGATCGGCGGGACGAACCGGCGCGGCGGTATGCACACCCGCGCCGTTGCCGACATGGACGTTCGCGCCGTTCAGCTTGAAGGACTGCATGGTCGGACCGGCAAAGACCGGGCGATCGACAACCGGAGGCGTCGGCGGGACGGGCGGCTCTTCCACCGCAGCCGCCATAGGCCTTCCGCCCAGATCGGCGGCCATGTCGGCGGCAACGCTCTCGACCGTATCCTGGCCGATCAGTTCGATCCCCTCGATCGCCGCCTGCAACAGCACGCGTCCCGCCAGCACGTTCAGGCGACGCGGCACCCCGTTCGACACCGCATAGAGCGCGTCGAAGGCGTCGGCGGCGAAATCGGGGCGGCCGGTCCATCCCGCCACAGCCAGGCGATGCGCGATATAGTCGGGGACTTCCTCCGCCTCCATCGGGTCGAGATGATGGATGGCGATGACCCGCTGGCGAAGCTGCTCGACCGCAGCCGAGCCCAACAGGCGTTCGCGAAATTCGGGCTGTCCGACCAGCAGGATCTGGAGCAGCGCATGGCCCCCCGCCTGGAAATTGGACAGCATGCGCAATTCTTCGAGCGAGGCGAGCGGCAATGCCTGTGCTTCGTCGACGATCAGCAGGATGCGGCGACCGTCACGCGCCACGCCGTTCAACGCGCGTTCGATACCCGACAGCAGCGCCGCCTTGGACAGGCCCTGCGCGTCGACGTTCAACTGCTCGGCCAGGACGCGCAGCAGGTCGTGCGGCTCGACCGCCGTTGATACGACATGCAGCACCTTCAGGCGGCGGGGATCGAGCGTTTCGATCAGATGCCCGACCAGCGTCGTCTTGCCCGCACCGACATCGCCGGTGATGACAATGAAGCCCTCACCCTGCGCCAGACCATAGCCGAGATAGGCCATCGCCTTGCCATGGGTGGCGGTTTCGTACCAGAAACGCGGGTCCGGCGTCAGTTGAAACGGGCGTTCGCCCAGCCCGAAATGGGTCTCGTACATCATCGTGCCTTTCGGCCGGTCAGAATTGATACCGTGCGGCGATCAGGGCCTGCGCCGACAGGGCGTTGGTCAGGTCCCCGACCGTGAAATGGTACAATCCAACCGACGCGGTTGTTCCGAGCCGACCGAAGTTGCGGAAATAGCTGGCGGTCGTACCCAGCGATACCACGTCCTCGGCCCCCGCCAACCTACTGGCATAATAGTTAACGAAGCCATTCACGTTAAGCCCCGAATTCGGACTCAGCGCATGGCCGAAGAAAATCTGCGCGTAGTAGCTTTCGTCCTCCGCGCCATAGACGATGATGCCGGGCGAAGCATCGGGTGCGAACAACCGCCGGCTGGCATAGCCGAGGCCGAAACCGAGGGTGGACCGCCCCCGCGACAGCGACACGGTCGCATCCACGCCGCGCGCACGATAGACTGAGGTCTGCACCGATTGCAGCACGTCGTTCAGGCACCCCCCCGGCGTCGTCCCGGTGGCGGAGAAGACGCAGCCGTTGAATTGCTGCCCAAAGGCGTCGCGCGTTTCGATGAAGTTGGTTGGCAGGTTGGACAGGCCGTTGCGCAACTGGCGGCCAAAGGTCTGGATACCATCGTAGACCGATGCCTGGACCATGACGTCTCGCGACGCCTGATAGCGCGCAAGCCCGGTGACGCTGAGCGACCCGTAACGCTCGCCGACATGCCCCTCCACCGAGGTGCGACGATTGGGACGCCAGATCACGCCCGCATCATAATAGACACCCTGGGTGCGATAGGCGATGCGGCGCGGGCTGTCCGGATCGGTGACGAACCGGCCCCGGGCATCGAGCAGCGGCTGACCGGCGGCGTCCCGCTCGGCATCGCGCTGGCTGGTCTGGATTCGCTCGTAACCGGCTCCGGCAGTCAAGGCGACATAGGGGGAGATCGGCTTGAGCACGTCGCCACGGACGAACCACCCCTCGTAACGCTGCGCCAGTTGCCCCGCATCGTCGCGGTCATAGGCGGCGTTGAACGACAGGCCTACCGGCGCGACAGTCCCCGGCCGTGCCGTCGCGCTGAAGGTCGCAAGCTGGTTCAGGCTGTCGCTGAAATAGTCGAGGCGCGGCTGCCCCGGTGCCAACCCACCGAGGCCCGGCGTATCGGCCCGCGTAAAACCCAGCCGGTAATTGGCGCCGATCTGCACCGGTCCCGCCTGCGTCGCCAGCGAGGGGCCGATATAGGCGGAATAGACTTGCGAGATATTGCCGATGTCACCGACCAGCACGCCCGGGGCCGCCCCACGAATATCGGCGCGCGTCCGGGTCGCCAGCGCGCCGCCGTCGATGCTGAGCTCGTGCGTCAGGCGATAACTGCCGCGCGCCAGCCCGCTATGGATGTCCCCATCCCCGGCGCGGTCGCTCCACCCGATCCGCCGTTCGTAGCGATAGCTGACCTGCCCCTCGGCCCGCATGGTCTGGACGGCGGCGTTCACCCCCGCCGCCAGCGTCGTATAGGTCACGGCGTCGCCGCCATTGAGGTCGGCGCTGAAAAGCTGTCCCACCTCGACATAGGGGGTCAGCCGGGCCCGCGAGCGCGCCGGACGGGTCGCATCGTTGGATGCGGTGCCCTGTGTCCCGTTGCCCGGTGCCCCGTTGCCCCGTACCCCGTTGCCCGGAGCCGGGTCGGTACGGGCCGATCCGACGGAGGCCGCCGCTCCATTCTGTGCCTGCGCCGCAAGCGCGGTCGGCCATGCCGCCACCCCGCACAAGGCGCATGTCGGGATGAAGCGGCCGCGCCTCACAGGGCGCCGTCCTTCCCATATGTCCCGTAGAAGCCGAACCGGCGGCTGCCCGGCACAAAGGCCACGCTGTTCAGAACGAGCTGGATATTCTCACAAGCGTCGAGCAGCGCGACCGCCGCTGAGACTTCGCTTTCCGGGGTTCGGTCGGCGCGCACGACCATCATCACCTGCCCCGCCAGCATCGCCAGCACCGAGGCGGGCGATGCCACCAGCGCGGGCGGCGAGTCGAAAATCACCAGGCGGCGCGGGTTGGCGGACAGCAACCGCTGCACCACGGCGCGCGTCCGCGCCGAAGCGAGCAATTCGGTATCGCTGGCCTTGCGCGTCCCGCACGGCAGGACCGAAAGATGCGGAACATCGGTACGGATCACCAGCGATTCGACATCGATGCTGCTGTCGTCCAGCGCATCGAGCAGCCCCGGCCCCTCCACCAGCCCCAGCCGGGCGAGCACATCGGGCTTCGCGACATCGGCATCGACCAGCAGCACCTCGGTATCGCGCTCGGCCGCCAGCGACAGCGCGAGATTGACCGAACAGAAGGTCTTGCCGTCCTGCGGCCGGGCCGAACAGATCAGGATGACGCGCGCCTTGTCGTCGTCGCCGCCTTCGACCAGCCGCTGGCTGGTGATGATGAGCTGGCGTTTAACCAGCCGGAACTCCTCGGCCAGCGGACCGATCGGCGCGCCGGGCACGATCATCCCATTTTCCGCCAGCATCGCGCGGTCGACCATCGCAATGTCGGAAAAGCCGGGATTATATTCGCTCGCCAGAAATTCCTCATCCCCCGGCTGGGCCAGGAACTCGGCGGGAATGCCGCTGAGCGAGGCGGGGGCTTCGCCCGAGGCCATGGCGGGCGGCGCCGGCTCGGGTTCGTCGGGCGCGATGACCGAAGGCGGCGTCCAAACGGGTGGGGCAGGTTCGGGCGGCGGCGGGGGCACCGGCACGGCCTCTGCCTCGGGCGCATCCTCGACGGCCTTGGGCTCCGGCGCCTCGGAACCGGGGTCGCGGAAATAGGTCCGGAAGTCGTACACATTCGCCGCTCGTTCGAGCAGCGAGGGTTCGCGGCGGGGCTTGGGGTTTTTCACGCTTCCGTTCACGCGGCCATTCCCCGTTGTAATAGCTCGATCGCCAACACCATGACATAGGCGCCACCCAGCGCCGCCGTCCCGCCTAGGAACAGTTTCAGCCGCTGCGCCCGTGCCGTCGCCTGCGACCGCGTCACCACCTCTCCGATCGCACCGATCACCGGCATCCCCATGGTCCGCTGTAGCGATTGTGGCGTGGTGAAGGTCTGGCGCAGCTTCGACAGCGCGAAGGCCGAACCGATGCCCAGGCCGAGCCCGGCGGCGAAGACCATGCTGAGCAGCAGGATGCGATTGGGGGAGGTCGGCGCGCGCGGATAGGTTGGCGGGTCGATCAGCGAGAAGCGCATCGCGTCGGTCTGGTTCTGTGCCTGTCCCCGCAGGGCAACCTGTTCGCGCTGACGAAGCAGCTGGTCGTAACTGTCCTTCAGCACCTGATAGTCGCGGTCGTTCGCCCCTTGCTGTGCCGCCGCTTCGGGATCGCTCGACAGGCTGGCGTTCAGCCGGTCGAGATCGTTCTGCAGTTGCGACTTGCGGATCTTCAGGCTGGCGAGCTGTGCCTGTTTCTCAGCCGCCATCGACTGGAGCGACATGTAAAGCGGATTGGGCTGCCCGCCTGCCGCCGCGCCCGCCGGTTCGGCGCGGACCGCCGCCTGCGCCGCCGCCAGCTGGTTCTTCAGCGCGACGACATCGGGATGGTTTTCGGTATAGCCCCGCGCCCGTGCGTCGGCGAGCTGCCCCTGGATAGTCGCCAGCCGCGCACGGGCGGGACTGACCGCGACGCCGCCCCCGTCGCTGACGCTGCGCGGCGTCCCGGCCAGTTGTCCCTGTACCGCCGCGAAGCTGGACTGGGCGGCGGCGAGATCGCTGTCCACCTGCGCCATTTGCGACCGGGCCAGCCCGATCCGGTCCGCGACCGACCCCGTACCGGGCAGGCCGCCCAGAAACTGGTTCTGGTACTGGGCACGCCGCGCCTCGGCGATCTGAAGCTGTTTCTGGCGATCGGCCAGTTGCTTGTCGAGGAAAGCGAGGCTCTGGTTCGTGTTGTTGCGGTCGCCGACCAGGTTGGATTCGACGAAGATGTCGATCAGCTTCTGCGCCACCTGCTGCGCCAGCTTGGGGCTGCCTTGCGTGACGGTCAGCTGGAAGATGGTGTCCTGCTGGTTCTCGATCTTGATCGCCTGCGCCAGCGACGAGACGCGGGCGGCGACATCGGCATCGCTCGACACGGTGCTGGCGAGGTCGGTGCCACGCACCACCTTTTGCAGGTTGATCGCGGAGATCAGCGTCTGGCGCACCCGATCGACCGAACCCATGTCGTTCGGCTGACCATTGGTCATGCCGTCGGGCAGGATCTGCGAGTTCTGGACCGCGATGCGCGCGCGCGATTCATATTTGCTGGGAATCTGCGCGACGAACAGCCACCCCAGGATGCACACGACCCAGGCCACGGCCAGCGCCAGCCAGCGGCGAATCCATATGGCATGGAGCGCGATGCGGATTTCGTCCTGAATGGTCGACACCGGCGATCGGCCTCAGAACATCGATTCGGGGATGATGATGACGTCGCCCGGTTCCAGCCGGACATTGGCGCTGGAGTCGCCCTTTCTCAGCAGGTCGTTGATCTGCAGCGCATATTCCTGTTGCTTGCCGGTCTCGAGATTGGTGCGCACCAGCTTGGCCTTGTTGCCCGCCGCGAACTGGTTCAGCCCGCCCACCGCGATCATCGCATCGAGCAGCGTCATATTCGCGCGATAGGGGATGGAGGCAGGGCGCTCGGTCGCGCCGACGATCCGCACCTGCTGGCTATAGGTGCCGGAGAAATTCTCGACGATCACCGATACGATCGGATTGGAGACATATTCGGACAACGCCTTTTTCAGATCGTCCTGCAACATCGCGGGCGTCTTGCCGACGGCGGGCATGTCGTTGACCAGTGGCGTGGTGATACGGCCGTCGGGGCGCACCTGCACCTTGGTCGACAGGTCGGGATTGCGCCAGACGAAGATGTTGAGCGTGTCGAGCGGGCCGATCACATATTCCTCGCCCGGCTGCTCCTTGCGCGCGACATAGCCGGCCGAGGGCAGCTCGGACCTGGTCCCGCCCGTGGAACAGGCGGTCAGCGTCGAGGCGGCCATGCCTGCGAGCAGAAGGGGGCGGGCGAACGATGCCATGCGAACAAATCTCCTGAACCTCCCGCCCCGATCGGAGACGAAAGGCAAATTGCGCAGGATCGGCTATGCCCACCAATAGGTGAACATAGGGTTATGCCATTGTGCGCAGGCCCATCTCCTCCGCGGCGGGGGGATGTCCCAGAAACGCGGCAGGGCTGGCCGAGGCTCCATAGGCCCCCGCCAGGAAGATCGCGACGATGTCACCCACCCGTCCCGAAGGCAATGCCACCCGATCGCCCAGCCGGTCGAGCGGGGTGCAGAGCGGGCCGACCACCGATACCGTCTCCACCGGGTCGTCGCCCAACGCATGGGCCAGCGCCAGCGGATAGTTGCGCCGCACCACCGTGCCGAAATTGCCGCTGGCGGCGAGTTGATGGTTGAGCCCGCCGTCGAGGATCAGGAACGTCTCGCCCCCGCTCTCCTTCCGGTCGATCACGCGCGCCAGATACACCCCCGCCTCCGCCACCAGCCAACGGCCGAGTTCGATGGCGAAACGGCTATCGGCCAGGATGGCGGGTCGCGCCGCCAAGGCCTGCTCCAGCGCCTCGCCCACGCGTGCGATGTCGAGCGCGGTGTCGCCCGCAAAGTAAGGCACCCCGAATCCGCCGCCCAGATTGACCAGCGGCGGCGCCTGACCCGCCGCCTCCGCCAGCCGTGCGGCCAGCGCGATCGTCGCCGCCTGCGTATCGATGATCGCCTGGGGGTCGAGCGCCTGGCTGCCCGCATAGATATGAAAGCCGCGCCAGTCCGCCCCCGCCGCGACGATTTGCCGGACCAGCGCGGGCACCCGCTGCGCATCGATGCCGAAGGGCGATGGCCGTCCGCCCATCTTCATCCCCGATCCGCGCAACTCGACATCGGGATTCACCCGGACGGCGAGGCGCGGACGGGTGCCCAACCGTTCGGCAATGGCAAGCGCGCGGCTTGCCTCGCCCTCCGATTCCAGATTGAGCGTGATGCCGCCTTCGATCGCGGCGGCCAGTTCGGCGTCGCGCTTGCCCGGCCCGGCAAAGCTGATCGGCTTGCCCAGCCCCGCCACCTTGGCAAGTTCCCCAGCAGAGGCGACGTCGAACCCGTCCACCAGGTCCGCCATGGCCGCGAGCAGGGGCGGATGAGGATTGGCCTTGATCGCATAATGAAGGTCGATCGACGGAAAGGCCGCGCGGAACCGAGCGACCCGGCCGGCGACGATGGCGGGGTCATAGACGAACAGCGGACCGTCGCGCCCCTGCATCCAATCCTCGGCGCTTCGTCCGGCGATGGTCAGCACCCCTCGCTGTCCGGCGAATTCAGGAGGGATCGGGCCCATCGGCTTCATCGCGTCATATCCTTGTCGCACCCAGCCTCGACCAATGCGCGGCGGAGCGCGGCGCGGTCCAGCTTGCCATTGGCGTTGCGCGGCAGGTCTTCCCGCCAGTCATAGGCTGCGGGCTGCATGAAACCGGGCAGATCCCGCTTCAGCCGCGCGCGCAGGGCAGGTTCCATCGCGGGATCGCCCGCCAGCACCACGACGATCGCCTGCCCCTGCGCTTCGTCGGGAAGGCCGATCGCCACCGCCTCCCGCGCTTCGCCGCCCGCGAGCACCGCCTCCTCGACCTCTTGCGGGCTGATCCGGTTGCCCAACACCTTGATCATCTCGTCATCGCGCCCGACGAAGCGAAGGAGGCCGTCCGCCCCCTCGACCACCGTATCCCCCGACCAAACCGCGCAGGGCCAGCCCGGTGCCGGGCGGAAACGCTGCGCCGTCCGTTCCGCATCACGCCAATAGCCTTGCGCGACCAGCGGCCCGGCATGAACCAGCTCCCCCGGCTCGCCCGGCTCGGCGCGGCTGCCGTCCGGGCGCAACACCATGATCTCTGCAAAGGGGATCGCCCGGCCGATGGAATCGGGATGCGCGTCGATCAGCGCGGGGTCGAGATAGGTCGAGCGGAACGCCTCGGTCAGCCCGTACATCGCATAGAGATCGGCCGCCGGAAAACGATCTCGCAGCCCCCGAACCAGCCGCGGGGTCAGCGCGCCGCCGGAATTGGTCAGACGCCGGATCGGCGCCACCGCTTCCTCGGGCCAGGGGCTCGCCAGCAACTGCGTCCAGAGCGGCGGCACCCCCGCCAGCGTCGTCGCACCGACCCGCGCCACCGCCTTCACCACGTCGCGCGGGGTCAGATAGTCGAGCGGCGCGACCGCACCGCCCGCCACCCAGGTCGAGAAAAGCTGGTTCTGCCCATAGTCGAAGCTGAACGTCAGGACGGCCAGCACCCGGTCGTCCGGCGTCAGCCGCAGATAGTCGGCCACCGCGATCGCCCCGAACCACAAATTGGCATGGCTCAGCATCACACCCTTGGGCCGCCCCGTCGAACCGGAGGTATAAAGGATCGCCGCCAGCGCATCGGGATCGGCGGCGGACCGGGGCAGCGCATCGCCCTCCCCCGCCTCGGTGAACAGCCGCACGCCCTCACCCACATCGCCAGGCTCCAGCGTGGCGGCGCGGGGACCATGGGTCAGCAGCATCGCCGCGCCGCTGTCCGCCAGGATATGCGCGACCTGCGCGCGCTTGAGCAGCGGATTGACCGGCACATGGACCAGCCCGGCGCGCGGCGCGGCAAGCGGCATCAGCGCGGCGACCCGCGTCTTGGGTAGCCAGGTCGCCACCCGCGCGCCGGGCTCGAAACCCTGCATAGCCAACCACCCCGCCAGCCGGGCGACCGCCTGCTCGGCTTCGACAAAGCTCAGGCCGCCGTCCCGCTCGATCAGCGCCGGGGCATCGGGCGCTCCACGCAGGACATGGTCGATCGGATAGGCGGTCGGATCGAGGATCATCGGGCCATCTACAGGGCGGTGGGGGACAAAGTCGAGCGGCGGATGCGGGGTAAGCTTTCGCACGATCAGGGCCGCCCTGCCCACGCCACGGCCGGTTGCCGAAAGCCCCCCGCCGCTTTAACGCAGGTCCGCACGATACAGATAGCAAGGTGACAGGGTTTGGAACTCCAGACGGGTGGGAATGTCGAGGCGACGGTGCGCGGCGTGCTGGCCGATGTGCTGGGGCTGTCGCAGGAGCGCGTAGAGAGCTTCCAGGCCGACACGCCGCTGTTCGGCGCGCTGCCCGAACTGGATTCGATGGCGGTCGCGGGCGTGCTGACAGAGTTGGAGGACCGGCTGGGCATCCTGATCGAGGATGACGAGGTCGATGGCGAAATGCTGGAGACGTTCGGGCAACTCGTCGCCTTCGCCGACACCAAGGCGCGCGCTTGATCGACTATTATGACTGGCCCGGCGGGCGCGAGGCGATGGTGCGCTTCGGCCCCGCGCAAGGACCGGTCGTGTTGGTCGCGCTCCCCTTCTGGGAGGAGGCGAACCGGACGCGCAGCCTGGCGGTGGCGATGCTGCGGCGGCTGGCCGATCATGGCATTGGCGGCGCGCTGCCCGACTGGCCGGGTACGGGCGAAAGCCTGATCGACACCGAACAAGCCAGCCTGATCCAGTGGCGCAATGCGCATGAGGCGGCGGCGGAGGCGCTGGGCGACCGTCCCTGCTACGGCGTGTCGATCCGGGGCGGCACGCTGGTCGATGGCTTCGCGTTGTTGCTGGGGCGCTGGCATCTGGCACCGATGACCGGCGAAGCGGTGCTGCGCGACGTCATCCGCCTGCGCGCGGCGGCAGGATTGCATAGCGACCGCTATGGGCTGTTCGGCGCGGAGTCTCCGGTGCGGATTGCGGGCAATCGCGTCTCGCCGCATTTCCTGGCAGGGCTGGCGGGGGCCGAACCTTACGACCAGCCGGGCGTGCCGCGCCGGGTGGTGCGCCTGGGCCATGACCGCGCACCCGCCGACCGGACGATCGACGCCGTCCCCCCCTGGCGCCGTGCCGAGCCGCAGGAAGACCCCGACCTCGCCGCCACACTGGCGCAGGACATCGCGCAGTGGATCGCTTCGTGCGCAGGCTGATCTCCTTTCCCTGCGACGATACGACGCTGGTCGGGACGCTGGACGAAGGCAGGCGCGACACCGGCCTGCTGATCGTATCCGGCGGAAACGAGCCGCGCATGGGCGCGCATCGCGGGCAGGCGATACTCGCGGCACGGATCGCCGCACGAGGCTTTCCGGTGTTCCGCTTCGACCGACGCGGCGTGGGCGACAGCGAGGGTGCGAATGGCGGCTGGGAGTCGAGCGGCCCCGACATCGCCGCCGCCGTCGAGGCGTTCGTGCACGCGACAGGGGTGGCGCGCGTCATCGGCTTCGGCAATTGCGATGCCGCCACCGCGCTGGCGATGTTCGGCGCGGAGGCGCGACTGAGCGGGATGCTGCTGTCCAATCCCTGGCTGTCCGACGAGCCCGACACCCTGCCCCCCGCCGCTGCGATCCGCCGCCATTATGCCCGCAAGCTGGCCAATCCCGCCGAATGGATGCGGCTGGTGCGCGGTGCGGTCGACCTGACCAAGCTGCGGCAGGGGCTGACCAAGATCGCCGCCTCGCCCGCGCCGCTGAACGAGGCCGCGGCGCCGCTACTCCATGCCATCCATGCCTGGGGTGAGGATGCGGCGATCATCGTGGCGCGTGGCGATGCCACCGGGGTCGCCTTCCGCGCCGCCGCCCGCGGGCACGGCTTTCGCATCGAGACGCTGGCGACGGACTCGCACAGCTATGCCGATGCGCTCGACCAGTTGGAACGGGCGATCCTGAGTCGGCTCGCGGCGTTCGACTCGGACGAAGCGAGCGACGGACGGGACGACCTATCGGAACCGAAAAATATCGACTAACGCGTTTTAAGATAACAGTTTTTACCGGAACGCCTCTCCGCCCCGTTTATTGGTCCGGGCAAGGAGAGACGGTCCATGAACGAACGCCCCACCCCACCACAACCCGAACAGCAGCAGGACATGCCCGGCGAGACGGAGGCGATGACCCCCCGCCCCGATCATGGCGAGCACAGCTATGTCGGCCATGGCAAGCTGACCGACAAGAAAGCGATCATCACCGGTGCGGACAGCGGCATCGGTCGCGCGGTCGCCATCGCCTTCGCCCGTGAAGGCGCGGACGTTGTGATTTCCTACCTCTCGGAAGACGAGGACGCCGCCGAGACCCAGCGGTTGGTCGAACAGGCGGGTCGCAAGGCGCTGCTGATCCCCGGCGACGTCAGCGATCCGGCCCATTGCCGCACCATCGTCGAGCGCGCGGTCCAGACCTTCGGTCGGGTCGACATCCTTGTCAACAATGCCGCGCATCAGGCCACCTTCCAGACGGTGGAGGACATCAGCGACGAGGAATGGGAAGTCACCTTCGCCACCAACATCCATGCGATGTTCTATCTGGTGAAGGCCGCGCTGCCGCACATGGGCGAGGGGTCGTCGATCATCAACACGACCTCGATCAACGCCGACAAGCCCAACCAGCAACTGCTCGCCTATGCGACGACCAAGGGCGCGATCCACAATTTCACCGCAGGACTGGCGCAAATGCTGGCCGAGCGGAACATCCGGGTCAATGCGGTGGCGCCGGGGCCGGTCTGGACCCCGCTGATCCCCTCCACCATGCCGCCCGAGTCGGTGAAGAGCTTCGGCCAGCAGACGCCGATGGGCCGCGCCGCGCAACCCGCCGAACTCGCGCCCCCTTACGTCCTGCTGGCGAGCGGCGAGGCCAGCTACATCAGCGGCGCAACCATCCCCGTCACCGGCGGCACCCCCTTCCTCTGATCCTCAAGCGAAAGGAGCGATGATCCATGGCATCCCTACCCCATGACGTGGTCGCGGCGGTCTTCGTCGCCGGATTGAAGAACGCCCATGCCGTCGAGCATCAGGCCTTGGCGCTGATCGACCGGCAACTCGACCACCTAGCCAACTATCCCGACGTCGCCGACCGGCTTCGGTCGCACCGGGGCGAGACCGAGCAGCAGATCGTCCGGCTGGAGGACATACTCGATGGGTTCAACGAGAGCCGGTCGGTGCTGAAGGACGCCGCGCTGTCCTTCTCGGGCAACATGGCGGCGCTGGGCCACACCTTCGCGCCCGACGAAATCCTGAAGAACAGCTTCGCCAACTTCGCCTTCGAGAATTTCGAGGCGGCCAGTTACAAGTCGCTGATCACCATTGCGGACGTCGGCGGCTTCGCCAGCGCCGCGCCGCTGCTCACCCAGTCGCTGAACGAGGAACTCTCGATGGCGGCCTGGGTGGACGAGAACAATGCCGCGCTGACCCGCCGCTATCTCGAACGCCGGGCCGCCGGCGAAACCGCCAGCCACTAAATCCCGTCGACTCCGCCCGGCCGGCTCGCCGGCCGGAGCGGCCCCCTGTCCCCCCAGAAGCGAGGCCGACCATGTATTATCACGACAAACGCCTGCAATATCCCGTCCGGTGCGAGGCACCCGACCCCCTGTTCGCACGCATGCTGCAACAGGCGATCGGCGGCGTGGAGGGCGAGATCCGCGTCTGCATGCAGTATTTCTTCCAGGCATGGGGCAACCGCGCGCCGACGCCGAAATATCGCGACATGCTGCTCCACACCGCCACCGAGGAAATTGGCCATATCGAGATGCTGGCGACCGCGGTCGCGCTCAACCTCGACAAGGCCCCCGCCTCCTTGCAGGAAGAGGGTGCGGCGGACGGGATCGTCGGCGCGGTGATGGGCGGCGGCAATGCCCGTCATGCGATCGAAGGAACGCTGCACAAGCATATCCTGTCGACCGGGCTTGCCGCGCACCCCTCGGACTCGGACGGCGTACCGTTCGACATGAGCCATATCTATGCCAGCGGGAACATCGCCGCCGACATGTATTGCAATGTCGCCGCCGAGAGCACCGGCCGCGTGCTGGCGACCCGCCTCTACAACGCCGCGCACGACCAGGGCATGAAGGACATGCTGCACTTCATGATCGCGCGCGACACCATGCATCAGGAGCAATGGCTGGCCGTGATCGAGGAACTGGGTGCCGAGTCCTCCCTTCCCATCCCCAACTCCTTCCCGCAGTCGAAGGAGGATCAGGCCCACAATTACGACTTCTTCGTCACCTCGATAGACGGCACCTATCCCGAAGGACGCTGGACCAAGGGGCCGAGCACCGATGGCCGGGGCGAATTCACCGTATTCCGCAACGAACCGATGGGCGAGGAACCGGTCCTGGGCCCCGCCCGCCCGGACAGCAGCGCCCAGGCCGAACAGATCGGCGAGAAGCCGAAGGTCTGATTTCCAGGTCGACTCTCACGCGGGGCCGCTTCCTTTACCCCGCGTGAGGGGATCGGGCGGCCGGGTTTCGTGACGATCGCTTGGATGGGGATAGCGGGTGGATGTCATTCGACTTGGCGCTGCCCCTCAGGATGGGCGGCGACGATTTGACGGTCGTCCCCTCTCCATTTGTTCATTCCGAGTCCCTATGACAGCGGCATGCACAGCCGTTTCGAATCCCTGCCCAACCGCCGCGCCATCGTCGATCGCCGGGCCCTGGCCGAACAGGTCGCCGCGCTCGGCATCACCGGGCCGGAGGGACGGACCCACGTCACCCCAACCTTAAAGGCCGCACTGGAAGCCGGGCGGCAGGAAGTGGCGCGACGGCTGTCACTTCATCCGTCGCGCGGGTTGGAGGCAGCGGCAGCGCAGGCGTATCTGACCGACCAGATATTGAAGCTGCTGTTCGAATTCACCACCGAGACGCTCTATCCGCTGAGCAACCCGACGGCGGGCGAGCGGCTTACCCTGATTGCAGTGGGCGGCTATGGCCGGGGCGAGATGGCCCCCTATTCGGATGTCGATATCGGCTTCCTCACCCCCTTCAAGCAGACGCCCCATGCCGAACAGGTCATCGAGTCGATGCTCTATTCGCTCTGGGATCTGGGGTTGAAGGTCGGCCATTCCAGCCGTTCGATCGACGAGATGATCCGCCAGGCGCGCGCCGACGTGACGGTGCGCACCGCGCTGCTCGAAGGGAGGTTCCTGTGCGGCGATCAGGCACTGTACGAAGAGGCTTCGCGCCGCTTCAAGGCGGAAATCCAGACCGATACGCACCGCCAATTCATCGCCGACAAGCTGGCCGAGCGCGACCTGCGCCATCGCAAGATGGGCGACACCCGCTATGTCGTCGAACCGAACGTCAAGGAGGGCAAGGGCGGCCTGCGCGATCTGCACGCGCTCTTCTGGATCGGCAAATATGTCTATGACGTGGACCGCGCCGCCGATCTGATCGATCGCGGGCTGTTCACCCGCGAGGAATATCGGCAATTCCACCGCGCCGACAATTTCCTGTGGGCGGTACGCTGCCACCTCCACACCATCACGGGCCGCGCCGAGGACCGGCTGACCTTCGACGTGCAGCGCCAGATCGCCGAGCGGATGCGCTTCTCCGACCGGCCGGGCAAGGCCAAGGTCGAGCGGTTCATGCAGCTCTATTTCCTCCAAGTGAAGACGGTGGGCGCGCTGACGGGCGCGTTCCTGGCGCATCTGGACGAGCGGTTCGCGGCGCGCGGGCATCGCTTCGGCCTGCCCACAATCCGCCGCCGCCCGCGCCGATTGAACGGCTTCGTGCTGGATCGCGGACGCCTGGCGCTTCCCCGCGACGACTTCTTCCAGGAAGATCCGGTGCGGTTGATCGAGATCTTTCAGCTTGCCGACCGTTACGAGCTGGAGGTCCATCCGCTGGCGGTGCGGGCGGCGTCGCGCGACGCCAAGCTCGTCGATGACGTCCGCCGGGATCCGCGCGCCAACGCGCTGTTCCTGGACGTGCTGACCAGCCCCCGCGACCCCGAACTCGTTCTGCGCTGGATGAACGAAGCGGGCGTCTTCGGCCGTTTCGTGCCCGATTTCGGCCGGGTCGTCGCGCAGATGCAGTTCGACATGTATCATCATTATACGGTGGACGAGCACACCATCCGCGCGCTCGGCCTGCTCGCCCGGATCGAGCGGCAGGAACTGCTCGACGAACATCCCGTCGCTTCTGCAATCATCGGGCAGATCGTGTCGCGGCGCGTGCTTTATGTTGCGGTGCTGCTCCACGACATCGCCAAGGGACGCGGTGGCGATCACTCGATCCTGGGGGCGGAGGTGGCGGAGCGCCTCTGTCCGCGGCTGGGCCTGACCGATGCCGAGACGGAGACGGTCGCGTGGCTGGTCCGCTGGCACCTGCTGATGTCGGCGACCGCGTTCAAGCGCGACCTGTCGGACTTCAAGACGATCCTGGATTTCTGCGAAACGGTGCAAAGCCCAGAGCGCCTGAGGCTGTTGCTGGTCCTGACCATCGTCGACATTCGCGCGGTGGGGCCAGGCACTTGGAATGGCTGGAAGCGCCAGTTGCTTGCCGATCTGTACGAAGCGGCGGAGGAAGTCCTGCGGCTTGGCCACAAACAGCGCGGCCGGACCGAGCGGATCACCATCAAACAGGCGCGCCTGCGTGAAACGCTGGCCTGGCCGGAGGAACAGTTCGCTGCGCTGGTCCGGCGGCTGCCCGAAGCCTATTGGATCGCCGAGCCCGAGGATGTCCTGGCCCATAACGCCCGCCAGATGGCGGCCGCAGGCGATGCGCAACTGTCGATCGATGCGCAGGTCTATGGCGAACGCGGCGCGACTTTGGTGTCCATCTATGCCGCGGACCATCCGGGCCTGTTCTACCGCATCGCGGGTGCGATCCATGTCGCGGGCGGCAACATCATCGATGCGCGCATCCATACGACGCGGGACGGCATGGCGATCGACAATTTCCTAGTGCAGGATCCGCTGGGCCGCCCCTTCGACGATCCGGGCCAGCTTTCGCGCCTGCGCCGCGCGATCGAGGATGCGCTGGCCAATCGCAACAAGCTGTCGGACCGGCTGGTCGCCAAGCCCTCAGTCCGGCCCCGCGCCGACGCCTTCCCGATCGCACCCAATGTCCTGATCGACAATCGCGCGTCGAACCGCTTCACCGTGGTCGAGGTCCATGCGCGGGACCGCCCGGCGCTACTCAACCAGCTCGCCCATGCGCTGTTCCAGTCGAAGGTGACGATCCATTCGGCCCATGTCGCGACCTATGGCGAACGGGCGGTCGACGTCTTCTACCTAACCGACCTGACCGGCGACCAGATCACCAATGGCGGGCGGTTGAAGACGCTGGAGAAGCGCCTGCTGGGCGCCGCGGCGGGAGAGGCGATCGAGTTGGCCGCCTGATCCACTATTCGGTCGCCCGAAGAATAGCGGGCCGGGGCGAGCCATGTGTCGAGTTGATCGGATCAGACCGGAAATCCGACACTTGCCTCGCATTCCCGGCTCGGCCAGTCTGACGGCATGATCCTTCCTTTGCTTCTCGCCGCCGCCGCGACGCCGACCGCCGCCCCCTCCCCCGCCCGTCTGAAAGCCGATGTGGAGGCGCTGGTCGGCTTCGGCACGCGCCACACATTGTCGACCACGAACGATCCCAAGCGTGGCATCGGCGCGGCGCGCGACTGGGCAGCCCGCCAGTTCGAGACGATCGCGCAAGGCTGCAACGGCTGTATCTCCGTTGAGCGGATCAACCGCCGCTTCACCGGCCCGCGCGCGCCGAATGGCGTGATGGTGGAGGATGTGCTGGGCATTCAGCGCGGGCGCGATCCCTCGCGCGTGGTCATCGTCGGCGCGCATATCGACAGCCGGGTGACCGATGTGATGGACGCGACCTCCGACGCGCCGGGGGCCAATGACGATGCCTCGGGCGTCGCGCTGGTGCTGGAGGCCGCGCGCCAGCTGTCGAAACGACAGTTCGACGCGACCATCGTCTACGCGGTCTTCTCGGGCGAGGAACAGGGGCTATGGGGCGCGACCCTGCTCGCCGACACGGCCAAGGCCCGCAACTGGCGGGTCTCGGCGATGCTCAACAACGACATCGTGGGCAACACCATCGGCCAGGGCGGCGTGCGCGAGGCCCGGTGGGTGCGCGTCTTCTCCGAGGGCATTCGCTCGTCAGAGGACCTGCCCCAGCAGTTGCAACGGCGCGGCAATGGCGGCGAGGATGACGGCCCCAGCCGCGCGCTGGCCAAGGCGATTGACGGCGTCGCGGACAAGCTTGGCGGGCTGGACGTATTTCTCGATCGGCGCCCGGACCGGTTCGGGCGCGGCGGCGATCATGAGCCGTTCCTGAAGCTCGGCTATCCCGCCGTCCGCTTCTCGGTCGCGAACGAGGATTGGGACGCGCAGCATCAGAATCTGCGCAAGGAGGGCACGACGGCCTATGGCGATACGATCGACAAGATGGACTTTCCCTATCTGGCCAGGGTGACCGCGATCAACATCGCCACCCTGTCCCGCCTGGCCGCCGCGCCGCCCGCGCCCGAGAAGGTGACGATCAGCGGTGCCCTGTCCCGCGATACGACGGTGGAATGGGCGGCGGTGCCGGGCGCGGTCCGCTACCGCGTACACTGGCGGCGCAACGACTCGTCCGATTGGACCCAGTCGCGCGACGTGACCGAGACCAAGACGGTCCTCACCCAGATTCCGGTCGACGATCACTTCGTCGGCGTATCCGCCGTGGCGGCGGACGGGGCCGAAAGCCTCGTCACCTTCGGCGGGCGCTGATCGGATCAAGTGGGATGCCGCCCCGAGGGAGTGGGCGGAGCGGCATCCCGATTACAACCCGGCGTCTCTCGGGTTGAAATCCCCCCTGGGGGAAGGCGTCAGCGGCGAGTCGTTCGGCTCCGCACACGCGCACGGCGTGGCGTCGAGCGAACCTCCTCGGTCGTGGTTGTCGTCGTTGTCGTGGTAACCGGCGCGCCTTGTACCACAATCGTGGTCGTGGTGGGAGCGGGATAGTAGTAGCCGCCATCATAATAACCCGGCTGGCCCGATGCGAGCGTGCCGACGGTCGTGGTGGTGGTGACGGTGGTGCCGTCGCGCGTTACGATCCGGCGGCCCATGGCGGGCGGCGGCGGTGGCGGCGCATAGGCATAGGGATCGGAATAATCCGGGCGACCGTCATAGCCCTCGCCGTAATCGTCCCGACCCGGCGGCATGGATCGGCGCCGATCCTCCGCCCGGTCGATGGCATAGCCCGCCGCCGCGCCGACGCCCGCACCGATCAGCGTACCGCCCAGCCGGTTCCCGCGGCCGGCGACGACATGGCCCGCGACGCCGCCCGCGACCGCACCGATCGCCGCACCGCCCAATCCGTCGTCACCGCGCCCGTCGTACCGACGCGCATGCGGCGGCGGCGGGTATCCCGCCCCGGCATAGGCCCGTGCCCCGCTGCCATCCCAATCCACCCCCGCCACGCTGTCATACACGCCGCCGCGCGGATCGATCAGGACCGCATCGTCATAATAGCGCGACCAGCGATAGCCGACCGGCGGCTGCGGCAAGGGATAGTTCGCCCAATCCTCGACAGCGAAGCGCCGGTCGTTCCAGTAAGTGGGGACGACCATGCCGCGCACGGGACGGCGATAGGCCTGCCATCCGCCCGGCGCATTGGCCCCGCCCCACCAGCGACCGCCGACCCGGCTGCCCCAGCGGGCCGCGCGCGCGGGCGGGACACCCACCGTGCTGGTCGCGACGACGGGCCGCGCCGACGGGCCGGGGGCGGCGTCGATGGCGGGACGCGGATAACGCGCCCCCGCCTGCGCATCGGCCGGCGCGCTCGCCACCATAGCCATCGCCATGGCAGTCGACAGGGCGATCAGATGCGACGTTCTCCGCATGGCGCGACGTTATTCCCCTGTATCGAGACAAAGACGTCACCCGAAACGCCTTTGCCCAAACAAGGTTTATTACCAGCGCCATAGCCTTGCCGATAGCGCCTCATCACGTCCCGAAACGGGTCAGGCGGGATCAGCGTGGTCCGGCGGCGAGGCGGGGGGCGAGAAGCGTCATCAACGCCTCGCACCCGGCCTGATCCTCTGCATCGAACCGGTCGGGGATCGGGCTGTCGAGATCGAGCACGCCGATGACCTGGCCGTCATGCAGGATCGGCACCACCAATTCCGAACGGCTGGCCGCATCACAGGCAATATGCCCGGGAAAGGCATGGACATCCGCCACGCGCTGCGTCTGAGCGGTCGCCGCAGCAGCGCCGCACACCCCCTTGCCGACGGGAATGCGGATACAAGCCGCCTTGCCTTGGAACGGGCCGAGGACAAGCTCCCCCTCGACCATCCGGTAGAAGCCCGACCAGTTGAGATCGGGCAGATATTGCCCGATCAGCGCGGCGGCATTGGCCATGTTGGCGACCGCATCCGCCTCCCCGCTGGTCAGCGCATTGAGCGCGGCATGAAGATCATGATAAAGCTCCGCCTTCGATCCGGCGGCGATGTCAAACTCGTACATAGCCCGAGTGTAGGCCGCCGACGCGCGCCCGTCATCCCCCGCCGTCGCGCTTGCGCCGGGCATTTTATTGTCCTACAAATCGGGCAAGAAAATTCAGGAGAGGCCGTTCCCACCGTGCCATCAGAGATGACGCCCGCCTATATCGCGATCGACTGGGGCACCACCAATCGCCGAATCTACGTCCTCGCCGATGACGGCCGGATGCTGGACACGGCGCGCGATGAACGCGGCGTGCTGGCGATGCGGCAGGAGGATTATCCCAACGAGATCGCCGCAATCCGGGTACGGTTCGGGAATTTGCCGATCATCACCGCGGGCATGGTCGGATCGACGCGCGGCTGGCGAGAGGCCGCGTATGTCCCCGCCCCCGCCGACCTGCCCGCGCTGGCCCGCGCCGCGACCCGGATCGCGGATCATGACGTGGTGATCGTACCCGGCATATCCCTGCTCACCGACACCCGCGCCGATGTAATGCGCGGCGAGGAGGTGCAGGTGGTTGGCGCGATCGCGGCCGGGCTCGCCCCCGCTGACGCGCTGTTCGCGCAACCGGGGACCCACAATAAATGGGTCTATACGCAGGACGGCCGGATCACCGACTTCGCCACCACCATGACCGGCGAGCTGTTCGCGCTGGTCAAGGGACACGGCATATTGGCGGGGATGCTCGATGGCCCTGTGGCGGACGGCCCGGCCTTTCGCGACGGCCTGTCGCGGGGCAGTGGGGCGTGCGATCTGACCGCCGCCTTGTTCGGGGTGCGCGCCTCGGTCCTGCTCGGCCGGATCGCGGCGGAGGACGCCGCCGCCTATGCCAGCGGATTGCTAATCGGGTCCGACATCGGCGCGGTGCCGGACATGGAGGGCAAAGTCGTCCATCTCCTGTCGAGCGGGCTTCTCGCCGACCTTTACACCATCGGGATCGAGGCACGCGGCGGTCACGTCGTCGCGCTCGACAGCCATGCCGGTTTCCTTGCCGGACTTCACGCCATTCGGGAGCATTTGTCATGACCGACCCCGCCCAAAGTTCCGCAAAGGCGCGCTTCGCCGCCGCCTTCGCCGCCTGCCCGCTCGTCGCGATCCTGCGCGGCCTGACGCCCGACGAGGCGATCCCGGTCGCCGACGCATTGGTGGAGGCGGGCTTCACCCTGATCGAAGTGCCGCTGAACTCGCCCCAGCCCTATGACAGCATCGCTGCCATCGCGGCGCACGTCGGGGACAAGGCGATCGTCGGTGCGGGCACCGTGCTGACCACCGAGCAGGTCGATCGGGTGAAGGCGGCCGGCGGCACGCTGATCGTATCGCCCAACACCGATACCGATGTGATCGCACATAGCGTGGCGGAGGGGCTGATTTCGCTGCCCGGCTATTTCACGCCCTCCGAGGCCTTTGCCGCCCTGAAGGCGGGCGCGCACGGCCTGAAACTCTTCCCCGCCGAGGGCGCCTCGCCGACCTTCCTGAAGGCGCAGCGCGCCGTCCTGCCGCGCGAGGTCGCGGTGCTGGCGGTCGGCGGGATCACGCCCGACAACATGGCCGAATGGCGCGCCCATGGCGCGGACGGCTTCGGCCTGGGCTCCAACCTTTATCGCGCGGGCAAGCCGGCGGCGGATGTCGCCGTGTCGGCGCGCGCTTATGTCGAAAAGGCACGCTGATACCGATGACCGACACGATCCGCCTCGCGCTGGTCGGCATGGGCAAGATCGCCCATGACCAGCATGTCCCCGCCATTGCGGGCAATCCGGCCTTCGAACTGGTCGCCACCGTCAGCCGCTCGCCCAACGGGGTCGAGGGCGTGCCCCATTTCCACGACATTGATGAGCTCGCCCAGAGCGACGTGACGGTCGATGCGGTGGCGCTGTGCACGCCGCCGCAGGTCCGCCACGCCATTGCCGCCGCTGCGCTGGAAAACAACTGGCACGTCTTCCTCGAAAAGCCGCCGGGCGCGACGCTGGCCGAGGTGGCGGTGCTGGAGGAGCTGGCCGCCAAGGCGAATGTCACGCTCTTCGCCAGCTGGCACTCCCGCTATGCGCTGGGCGTCGAACCCGCGCGCGAATGGCTGTCCACCCGCAAAGTGACATCGGCGGCGATCACCTGGCGCGAGGATGTGCGGCAATGGCATCCGGGCCAGGCCTGGATCTGGGAAGCGGGCGGCTTCGGCGTGTTCGATCCGGGCATCAACGCGCTGTCGATCGCGACGCACATCATGCCCCAGCCCTTCTTCATCGAACGCGCGACACTGGACTTCCCCGCCAATCGCGACGCGCCGATCGCCGCCGACGTGGCGTTCCGGACGACCGACGGCACGCCGGTCACGCTCGACCTCGACTGGCGGCAGGAGGGGCATCAGAGCTGGGACATCATCGTCGAGACGACCGACGGCACGCTCAAGCTGGCCGAGGGCGGTGCGGTGCTGACCCTGCCCGACGGTTCGACCCCGCATCGCGAAGAGGGGCTGCACGGCGAATATCCCGGGCTCTACGCCCGCTTCGCCAAACTGGTGAAGGGCGGCCGCTCGGACGTTGACATCGCCCCGCTGCGCCACGTCGCCGACGCCTTCATGCGCGGCAAGCGGCGCGAGGTGGAAGCCTTCGTGGAATAAACAAATCTCGGTTCAGCCTGAGCCGAGGGGACGGGATAAAGGAAAGGCCGGTCGTCCACTGGGACGACCGGCCTTTTTCATTTGAGGATTGGCGGAGTGCCAGTGCACCCCGCCGGAGGGATGGGGTCAGAAGTTGATCGTCGTCCCGATCGCGATGTTGCGGCCCAGCGAGTCGTAACGCTGCGGGATGGTGTTGGTGCGTGCCAGGCTGATATTGTAGGAATCCGGCACGATCGGCGCGGCCCGGTCGAACAGGTTGTTCGCGATCAGGCGCAGCGAGAACTGCTTGGCGATCGCGAAGTTGAGCGCCAGGTCGAAATAGTTCTGCGGCGCCACGCGGTAGTAGTTGGTCAGCGCCCGCTCCGGCGTGCCGCCGATCGCCGAGTCGCCCGAATTATTGGCGTTGGTCAGCGAACCGACATAGCGCCAGTTGAACGATGCGCTGAACTTCTTGTCGACCGTGGTGTAGGTCGTGCGCAGGCCATGGCTCCACTTCGGGATCAGCTGGCCGCAGCCATTGCCGTAATAGCCCGCGCAGTTGCGCTCCGGCTGGAGCGGCGAGTCCTGGCCACCGGCGGCGGTGGTTAGCGAGCCGTTGAAGCCGAAGTCCAGACGGCCGATCGATTCCAGCGTCAGCGCATATTGCGCCTGGAAGTCCCAGCCCTGCGCGATCGAGGTGTAGTAGTTGGTCGTGCCCTGGCGGATATAGCCGCCGTTGAACAGCTGGCCGGTGGTGGAGTTGCGGACGAGGCCCTGGCAGAAGAACTGGTCGCCGCCCGAACGCAGACAGCCATCGGTGTAATAGCTATAGTCGTTATAGCCGAGCGAGTTGTCGATCTTGATGCGATAGCGATCGACCGAGAAGACCAGCCCCTTGATGAAGCGCGGCTTCACCACCAGGCCGTAGGTCTGGGTGTAGGCGGTTTCCGGATCGGCGGTGAAGCCGCCCGAGCGGACCGCGCAGGCGCTGCTGCCGTTCGGCGTGGTCCCGTTGCTGCACAGCAGGTCGCGGCTGCCATAGAGTGCGTCGGACAGGCCCGTCGCGCGGCAGACTTCGCGCGATGCGATCGGCGCGCCATAGGAGACGCCGTTGGCACCATTGGTCACGGTCGGGGCGCAGAAGTCGGTGAAGGTGCCCGATCCGCCCCCGGCAAGCTCGATATTGCTCGCCTGGCGGATCTCGACCACGGTCGGCGCCCGCTGCGCCTTGTTGAACGAGGCGCGGAAGGTCAGGTCGCTGACCGGGGCATAGACGCCCTCGATCTTCCAGGTGTTGAACGCCTTGGGATTGCTGCTGTACTTCGACACGCGATAGCCGCCATTAACCTGCACCAGCTCGGCAAAGGGCTTGTGCTCGATCAGCGGGGCCTGCACCTCGACATTGGCTTCCCACACGTCCTGGCTGAGATAGGTGTCGGTACCGCCCAGCGCGTTGCGATAGGCGCTGTCCGCACGCGACTTTAGCGTGTCCTTGCGGTATTCGGTGCCCAGCGCGATCGCCAGACCCTGTTCGGCAAAGGGAGACGTGATGCCGTACTTGCCGAGGTCGCCGGTGACATTGGCCTGTACGTCATACAGCGTACCGGTGGTCTCCGAGGTGCCATAGCCGAACAGATAGTTGATCAATGCCGGGTTGTTGGCACCGGCGCTGAAGATGTCGAAGGGCACGCAGCCCGCCGCGCCGCTGGCGCAGACCGGGTTGGCCGCCGTGCCGCCGACATTCACCGCATTCTGCAGCGTGCCGGGAACGCGGAAGCCGGGCGTATAGTCCTGATGGTTGCGGGCATAGACGCCGCCGACATCATAGGTCCAGGCGTCGCCCACCTTGCCACGGACGCCGCCGGTCAGGCGAACGCCGGTGTTGATGAAGGTGTCGGGACGATCGTTATTCTCGCCCAGGCGATAGGCGAGCGTGACCGGCACGCTGGTCACCCCGGTGCCGCACCCGATCGCGGTCGCCTGCGTTCCCGACAGATAGGGGTTGCTGCAATTGACGTTGACGGTGCCGCTCGCGATCGTCGGATAGTTGGTGTACGACTTGTCGCGGAACCAGATGCCCGAGGCATAGAGCTCGGCTTCTGGCGCGAGGTCGAGCGTGGCGAAGCCGCCCGCATTCACCCGCTCCGAAGGACGCTGATAGGCATAGCCGCTGAAATAGTTGGACGCATTGCCCTGCCCCGCGCCGAACGGCACGAAGCTGCGCGTTCCGTCCGGATTGTTGACATATTGCGCGCCTGCGTTCGGGCCGGACTGCGGCGTGATGAGGCCGCTGGTCGAGCTGCTGGGCGTCAGGCCGCAGGACAGCGGACCGTTGAGCTGCAACTGGGTGAGATAGCAACCCGCATTCGAGCGCGAGGTCAGCGCGATCTCGTCCGTGTGGCGATAGTTGACGAAGCCACTGACGTGCAGCTTGTCGTCGAACAGCTTGGTGCCGGCGGTCAGCGTCAGGTCGGCACGGCCGCCGTCATTGGTCAGGCCCCGCGCGCTGCCGAAGCCCGCCGCGCGGGCCAGCGGCGACACGATGGTGTCCTTGTTGTAATGGTTGAAGAAATTGTAATTGGCGTCGAGCTGAACGCCCTCGAAATCCTTGCGCAGGACGAAGTTGACCACGCCGGCGACCGCGTCCGAGCCATAGACGGACGAGGCGCCGCCGGTCAGCACGTCGACGCGCTGCAGCAGCGAGGTCGGGATGATGCCCACGTCTTGGCCGTTCTGCGTGCCGAGGCGCTTGCCGTCGATCAGGACGAGCGTCCGTTCGAAACCCAGGCTGCGCAGCTTGATGCGCTGGCGGCCGTCGGAATCATTATAGGTCTGCTGGCTGTCGGGCGCGACCTGCGGCAGGCGGTTGAGCACGTCCTCGACATTGACCGCGGCCTGCGCCTGGATGTCCTGGCGCGTGACCGAGGTGATCGGCGCGGCGGAGGCGAGGTTGGGACGGGTGATGCGCGTGCCGGTCACGACGACATCGCCGCCGTTCGGGCTGGCCTGCGGAGTACCGGTGATCGCGGCGGAACGGGTGGCGGCGGCATCGGCGCTCAGGTTACCCGGATTCTGGTCAGTACCGCTTTGCGGCGCGTCCGCCTGGGCACCGGTGGTTCCGGTCTGCTGCGCAATGGCGGGCGCCGCGAGCATCATCGACGCGGCCGACAGGGCCAACCATGATGCGGACTGCTGGATTCTCATACATCTCCCCTTCGTCCCGGTTGATGGGTGACCGGGTGCGCGGAAATGACAATTGTTTTTCGGTATTTGGTCAATACCTAATGCATACCTATGCGCTACCCATCACGACATTAGGTCGATACTGTAACCGTAAAGACACAAATTCAAACGTTTTCATGTTTTTGCGTTCATCTGCGCGCACCGTCGCGTGTCGTCGCCCTTCCGAACGACCAGTTCCCACCGCGCCATTGATCCAATGAGTCGCATTATTGGTTCTAGATAGGTTCGGGCGGGCTTGCGAGTTCGGCTTTCCGCCCGCACAATCGCCACCGGTATCAGCAGCGCGATACGACAGATGGGGTACAGTCGAATGCAGAACGGGCGGCGGGGATTTCTGGGCGGCATGGCGTCGATCGTGGGGATCGGTGCGGGATGGGCCGTGGCTCCGGCGCGCGCCTTCGCCCAGGCGGCGGGCCCGCGCGCGACGATCGTCTCCACCTGGGATTTCGGCGCGCCAGCCAACGACGCCGCCTTTGCCGCGGGCCGGGCGGGCGGATCGCTGATCGACATGGTCGAGGCAGGCGTGAAGGTGCCCGAGGCCGATCCGAACAATCATTCGGTGGGTTATAGCGGCTATCCCGACCGCGACGGGCGCGTGACGCTGGACGCAGTCATCATGGACGATGCGGGCGGCGTCGGCGCGGTCGCCGCGCTCGAGGATACGGTCCACGCCATCTCGGTCGCACGGGCGGTGATGGAGCATACGCCACACACCTTCCTGGTCGGCGAGGGTGCGACCCGTTTCGCGCGGGACCGGGGCTTTCCGCGCGTCAACCTGCTGACCCCGGAGGCGGAAAAGGCGTGGCGCGACTGGCTGAAGACCCAGAATTATCGCCCCGTCGCCAATAGCGAGACGGGCACCTATGGCGCGGGCCGCCCGGGTACGCCCGGCGGTGCGCTCGACCATGACACGATCGGGATGCTGGCGCGCGATGCACAGGGCCGAATGGCGGGGGCGTGCACCACATCGGGCATGGCGTTCAAGATGCGCGGGCGCGTCGGGGATTCGCCGCAGGTCGGATCGGGCCTTTATGTCGAGCGCGGCGTGGGCGGCGCGACCTCGACCGGGCTGGGCGAGGAAGTCACCCGCACCGTCGGCACCGCGCGGGTCGTCGCCTCGATGCGCCACGGCATGAGCCCACAGGCGGCTTGCGAAGAGGCGGCCCGCCATATCGCCAGCCTGCGCGGCGATGCCATCAAGGGCGTGCAGGTCGGCTTCCTCGCCATGGACACGGCGGGGCGGATCGGTGCCTTCTGCCTGTTGCCGGGCTTTACCTATGCCGTGACGGACGCTGCCGGACGGACGCGCGTCGAAAAGGCGCCTTCGCTTTTCAAGGCTTAACCATCTTCACCGGCACGGGGAGGGGGACCGCCGCAAGGCGGTGGTGGAGGGGGATCGCCACACAGGAGGTCCTTGTGGAAGCCCCCCTCCGTCAGGCCTTCGCCCTGCCGCCTCCTCGTGCCGGGAAGGATTTACCCCTCCCCCCCATCGGCAATCAGCGCGTTCAGGTCGCGCAGCGCCTTGACCAGACCCAGCCCGCGCGGCCCGGCGATATAGCGCGGCGCCCAATCCGGCTGGAACTTCTCCTTATACGCCCGCAACCCCCGGAAACCGTAGAAGCGCTCGCCATGGCGGAACACCAGCGCGGCGACCTTGGCCCAGGTCGGGGCCATGCGCCGCCCGCCGACGCCGGACAACGGCGCCAGCCCGAGCGCGAACCGGGCATAACCTTCTGCCTGCCCCCACAGCATCAACTCAACGAACAGATAGTCCATCACCCCGCCGGGGGCATCCTCGACATGGCGCATCAGGTCGACCGACAGTTCGCGCTTCTCTCCGGCTTTCCAGATATTGGCGAAGGCGACGATCCGCCCCTCGACCCGCACCACCGCGCAATCGGTCAGCGCCAGATAAGCGGGGTCGAACCGCCCCAAGCTGAACCCCTTTTCGCCATGCCCCTTGGCCAGCAGCCAGTCGTCGGACACCCCCTTTAGATCGGGCAGAATCGCGGGTACCTCCGCGGCGGGCAGGATCGCGAAGCTGGCATTCTCGCGCGTACGGAAGCGGTTCAGCGTCTGGCGAAGCCCGCGCATCCGCCCACCCTCCAGCGCGAAGCCGGGCAGGTCGATCAGGGCCTCCTCGCCATATTTGATGATCTGCAAGCCCATCTCGATCGCGATCTCGAGCGTGTCCGGGGTGATCTGATACAGCATCAGCCGCCCCTGCGCGGCATCGGCCAGCGTGCGAAGCTGCCAGAGCAGATCGGCCCAGGCCGGGCGCGGGCCGACCGGATCGCCCATCGCGATCCAGCTCGTGCCGCGCACCTGATACATGACGAAGGCATCCCCTTCGGGCGAGAAGAGGAACCGCTTGTCGCCAAGCAGCGCGAGCGCGGCGTCGGTCCGCTCGGCCTGTTCGACCACCGGCAGCACCTGCGCCATGGCGGGGTGATCGGCCTCTCCCGGCGGCGCGGCGAGGAACAGCCGCCAGAGCCCCGCCGCCGCCAGCATCACCGCCACGCCCAGGCCCGCACGCAGGAAGCGCGAGGCGTCGTCGGATAGCGCGAAACGCCACCACAGCGCTTCCTGATAATCGACATGCTTATAGGCGAAAAAGCCGATCCAGCCGGTCCCGACGATCACCACCGCGACGCTGAACAGCCAGGCGGGCGACAAGGGTCGCGCGACCAGCGAGGTGCGCCGGTAGAAGGCGCGGCGGCTCATCTGAAGAAGCAGCGCGATGGTCAGGCAGACCGCCGCCTCCTCGTAATCAATGCCCTTGGCCAGCGAGAAAACCGCCCCCGCGACCAGCAGCGCGCGTGCCGCCAGGCTGGCCCCGTCGAGCCGCCGGTACAGGCCCGGCGCAAGCAGCAGCAGCCCCGTGCCGACCAGGCTGGCGGCAAAATGCGACGCCTCGATAAAGGGCAGCGGCACGATGTGGACGAGCTGGTGGACGCGCTGCGGGATGGCGGGCAGCGATCCCGACAGCAACAGGATCGCCCCACCCCCGAAACAGGCGGCGCTGAGCAGGGTCGGCGCGACGTTCAGCAGCACCCGGCGAAGATCGGTCAGCGCCTTGATCGGCCGCCGCCGCGCTTCGTCCCACGCCAATAGCGCGATGCCGAGTGCGAGCGGCACCAGATAATAAAGGACGCGGTAAGCGATCAGCGCGGCGAACAATTCGGTACGATTGGCGGGCACCGTCGCCAGCACCACAGCTTCGAACACGCCGATCCCGCCCGGCACATGGCTGACCAGCGCGACGATGATCGCCAGCGCATAGGCCAGGATGAAGGCGGGCAGCAGCTCTGGTGCCGCGCCCGGCAGCAGGACGAACAGCGCCGTGCTGGCGCAGCCCAGATCCAACGTCGCGATGCCGATCTGCGCGACCGCCTGGGCCGGGGTGGGGAGCGGCACGCTCCAGGCGCGCCAGCCCACACGCTGTCCGGGCCGCAAGGCGCAGAGCAGGATCAGCAGCAACGCCCCCGCCACCACCGCCCCGCCCAGCCAGCGGACCACCCCCTGCCCCAGCACCAGCGCATCGAGCGTGATCGGTCCGTCGTGGAACAACAAACCCAATCCGGTGACGGTGAACACTCCGAACCAGAAGGTCGCACTGGCGATCGCCACCACCCGCGCGATGTCCGGCCCGTCCAGCCCGGCGGCGGCATAGACGCGGTAGCGTGCCGACCCGCCGGTCAGCAGGGCCAGTCCCAGATTGTGGCTGAGCGTATAGCTGGTGAACGAAGCCATGGCCGCGGTCCGCCAGCGCAGCGGCCGCCCGATGACGCGAAGCGCGATCACGTCGTAAAAGGTCAGCGCGATATAGCTGGCGATGGTGAAGGCAATCGACAGCATGATCTGATGCGGATCGATCGCGTAGAAGGCCGCCCGGACGTCGGCCAACCTGATCTGCCGCGTCAGGTGATGCAACGCCGACAGGCCCAGCGCGACCAGCAGGACGACCGCGGCGACCGCCAGATAGCCGCGCCGCGCCCTGGCATAGGCGACGATCCGATCGAGCAAATGGGCCGGGCGGGATATATCCTTCACGACCTGAACCCTGTCACGACCGTCATGGCCGGATCACGCGTCATCATCTCCCCGCTCACGCACATATTCGTTTAAGGTCCAATCGTTCCGCGGTGGCGTCGCGGGACATAGAACCGGC
This sequence comes from Sphingomonas sp. Marseille-Q8236, assembly GCF_965112005.1. Taxonomy (NCBI): domain Bacteria; kingdom Pseudomonadati; phylum Pseudomonadota; class Alphaproteobacteria; order Sphingomonadales; family Sphingomonadaceae; genus Sphingomonas; species Sphingomonas sp. Marseille-Q8236. The sequence goes on along the minus strand of NZ_CBCOPO010000001.1, from coordinate 2,222,646 downwards.
GTCGCCCTCACCGCCTTACGGTCGCATGACAAGTTCGTCATCCCGCCTGACGGCGCCTTGATGACAGAAGCGTCATGCTTCGCCCACCCTTCGCTTATGTGGTTCAAGTTACACGGAGAGGGTGAAAGGATCGACCATGCCCGCTGTCCCAGATGCCGTGCCGCCCCGTGCGTGTCGCGTGTCCGGTTCGCCGTTCCGGTGAAGGGGCTGCGGATCGTGGGCTGGGGCGCGGGGCTGACCGCGCTGATCGGCGGGGCGGCGGTTGCGCTGCTCATGGGGCATATGCCGCTCCATGCCGGGTCGCCTGCCGCTTCGATGCTCTACGGTGCCACCTTCGCCCCGGTCGGCAACGACAGGCCGGGCCTCGTCGTCACCAGCCTGCGCAGCGAGGTGGACGATGCCGGCCTGCGCAGCGCTGTGGACAAGGATCGAGCGGCGGCGGTCAGGCCTCCCCTGCATGTCGGGGATACCATCCTTGCGGTCGACGACCGGCCCGCCACCTCCTTTTCCCTGCTACGCGAGGAAGCCTCGCGCGCAGGCGACGCGCCGGTGCGCCTGCGCGTTGCGCGCGACCATGGCTTGATCACGATCACGCTGCTAAGGAGCGGGTCGGGAGGACTGCGTGGCCAACAGGATTTTGCTGATCGAAGATGATCGCTCGACGGCGGACTATATCGCCAACGGGTTGCGGGAAGAGGGGTACCTGATCGATCATGCCGCCAACGGACGCGATGGCCTGTTCCATGCGACGGACGGCACCTATGATTGCATCATCCTCGACCGGATGCTGCCCGGCATGGACGGCATGTCGGTGCTGGCCGCGATCCGTGCGGCGGGAATCGAATCGCCGGTTCTGATCCTGTCCGCTTTGTCCTCGCCGGAGGACCGGGTCGCCGGGCTGACCTCGGGCTCCGACGATTATCTGACCAAGCCCTTCGTCTTCGCCGAGTTGCTGGCGCGGGTCCGCCTGCTGATCCGGCGCGGCGGCACGACGGGCAATGCGGTTCAGACCAAGCTGATATGCGACGATCTGGAGATGGACCTGCTCGCCCACCGGGTACGCCGCGCGGGCAAGTCGATCGACCTGCAACCGCGCGAGTATCGGCTGCTCGAATATCTGCTCCAGCATGTCGATCAGGTGGTCACGCGCACCATGTTGCTGGAGGGGGTATGGGATTTCCATTTCGACCCCAACACCAACGTCACCGACGTGCATATCAGCCGGCTGCGCAAGAAGATCGACGAAGGCTTTGCCCGCCCGCTGCTCCATACGGTGCGGGGTTCGGGCTATAAGCTGGGGGTCGAGAAATAACGCCCGCCTTCCTCCGTTCGACCACGCTGCGCTTCGCGCTTCTGGTCTTTGCGCTGCAGCTGGTCGGCGCGGGTGCGATGGTGGCGATGGTGCGCCACCTGACGCGCGGCGAGATCGCCGCGCAGGCGGAGGATGCGGCCGGCGACCTGCGCGACGAACTGGCGAGCATGTGGCTTTCGGGGGGGCAGGAGGCGGTTCGCGCCGCGGTCGACCGGCGGCTGACCACCGATCGCCTGCCGCTCTCGGTCATCTTGCTGACCGATCCCAACGGGCGCTTCGTGGCGGGCAATATCGCCGAATGGCCGCCCAATGTACCCAGCCCGGGCGCCGCCACGATCGAGATATTCCGCATCGGCCATTCGCAGCCCGAGCGGATGCGCGTGATGGCGATGCGCCTGCCCGATGGATCGCGGATCCTGGCCGGTCATGTCGTCGAGAGCGAGTTGCGCGTCGCGCGGGCGATGGAAGAGGCGATGGCGGTCGGCATGGCGGCGGCGATCGTATTGGCCGCGCTGGCCGCCTGGGCCGCGGCCCGGATGATCGAACGGCGGCTGCAGGGCACCGTCGCCACCGCCCATGCCGTTGCAGGCGGGGACCTGTCGCGCCGTGTCGTGCCCAGCGGCGGCGACGATGCGTTCGACGCGCTGGCGCAGGCGGTAAACGCGATGCTCGACCGCATCGCATTGCTGATGACCGAGTTGAAGGTCGCCACCGACGGGCTGGCGCACGACCTGCGTTCGCCGCTGACCCGGTTGCGCGCGACGCTGGACCGGGCGCTGGCGGAATGCCGGGACGAGAATGCGCGGGTCGCGGTGGCGCGGGCGCTCGACGAGGGCGACCGGCTGCTGGCGATGCTCGACACTGCGCTGCGTATCAGCCGCGCCGAGGCGGGGCTGGGTCGCGACGCCTTTGTCGAGACCGATCTGGCGGAAATGATCCGCGACGTCGCCGACATGTTCGAGCCGCTGGCCGAGGATCGCGGCATGACGATCCGCGCCGATGGGCCAAAGGCGCTGGTCGCGACGGTGCACCGCGAGTTGCTGGGCCAGGCGGTGGCGAACCTGATCGACAATGCGCTGAAATATGGCGCGGGCGAGGTCGTCGTCCGGGTCGAACCGGGTCCAGTGCTGGTCGTCGCGGACGACGGCCCCGGCATTCCCGCAGATCGCCGGGACGAGGCGTTGAAGCGCTTTGGACGATTGGATGCCGCGCGGACCGAGAGCGGTGCGGGCCTGGGGCTGTCGCTCGCCATGGCGGTCGCGCATCTGCACGGCGGCATGGTGACGCTGGAGGATAACGCGCCGGGGTTGCGGGTTCGCCTGACGCTTGCGCCGGATGTCCGTTCCGCCTGAGCGCAGCCGCAGGCAATGCCCGGCGCAATCTCCGGGCATGCGTTTCGACTTCGGTCAGCGCGAACGGAGGTTGAGGTAAAGCCCCCCTCGCCCTTGAAGAAGGGGGCCGGGACTATCCCCTACGCCCCGACATTCCCGGTCCGCTCCAGCTTGCCCCAACCGACGATCCAGCCGCCGATCGCCGAACTGATCGCGCGGAGCACGACCCAGTACATGATCTGGCGGTAGACCAGCCGCTGCGCGACCAGCAGATGCGCCGGATAGCGCACCCGGTTGCCGTCCAGGCGGTAGGCCATCCACCCGCACAGCACGTCGACCGAGGTAAAGACCAGCCAATAGGCCCCCATCTGGAACACATCGGTGTGCGTCTGTGCCCAGCCATGCTGCGCGACCCGGACCGAGGTGCCGATGATCGACAGGATCAGCGACAGGTCGATCAGCGGCGAGATGGCGGCGAACAGGATCTGAAACAGCCACGCCTGCGGCAGGCCGACCCGCGCCAGCCCCTTGGGCCGTCCGGTGCGCAGCACCGCGCGGTGCTTCCACAAGCATTGCAGCGTGCCGAACGCCCAGCGATAGCGCTGCTTGGCGAGTGCGCGGAACGTCTCGGGCGCTTCGGTCCAGGCGACGGCGCGCGGGTCATAGGTGACGCGCCAGCCCGCCCGCTGGATCGCGATGGTCAGGTCCTGATCCTCCGCCAGCGTATCCTCGGGATAGCCGCCGACCGCGTCCAGCGCGGCACGACGCCATGCGCCGACCGCGCCCGGCACCACCGTCATCGCATCGAACCCCGCCAGTGCGCGCCGTTCGAGATTCTGCGCGGTGATATATTCGACCGCCTGCCAGCGGGTGACCAGATTGACCCGGTTGCCCACCCGCGCATCGCCCGCCACCGCACCCAGCCTGGGATCGGCGAACCAGCGGGCGAGCTTGGTGATCGTCTCCGGCTCGAATTGGGTATCGGCGTCGAGCGCGATCAGAACCTCTCCCGTCGCTTCGCGCAACGCGCGGTTGAGCGCCGCCGCCTTGCCACCATTGGGCAAGGTCAGCAGCTGGACGCGCGGCTCCCCGGCAAAGGCTTCGCGCACCACCGCGCTGGTCGCATCCTTCGACCCGTCGTCCACCACGATGACCTGAAGCCCCGGATAGTCGCTGGCGAGTACGCGCGCGACCGACTGGGCGATCACCCGCTCCTCGTTATAGGCGGGAATGATGACCGAGACGCTGGGGGTGAATTCGGGCGGCACCGGCTTGGATCGGCGGCCCTGGAACCAGGCGAGCCCCGCCATCACCACCGCCCGCGCGATACCGAGCGCGATGGCCAGGTAGAAGAGCCAGGCAAGCCCCGCCGACAAGGTCGCGAGGATGACGAAGATCGCCACGTCGGTCCGCACCGCCAGCAGGTCCTTGCCCTCGACCAGCGGCATCGCCTGGTCGCGGCTGACCCCGACCAGCTGCGAGGCGGCGACGAAGCGATAGCCCTCGGCACGCAGCGTATCGATGATGCGGGGAAGCGCCTCCACCGTCTGCTCGCGATTGCCGCCGCCATCGTGCAGCAGGACGACATTGGCCGAATTGTCGGGTGTCGCGCCGTGCACCTGCTCGATCACTTCATGGACGATCTTGTCGGTGCCGGGCGTCTGCCAGTCATTGGGATCGACATGCAGTCCGACCACCGTATAGCCAAGATTCTGCGCGACCAGCGCCGGGCCGATCTCGTCGCCCGTGGTGGGCTCGGCGTCGCCGAAATAGGGCGCGCGGAACAGCGTCGTGGAACGGCCGGTATAGGCCTGGATCAACCGCTTGGTCGCGTTCAGTTCCAGCTTGATCGTCCGCTCGCCCGTCGTCGCCATATTGGGGTGGGTATAGCTGTGATTGCCGATCTCGCTGCCGTCGGCGACGATCCGGCGCAAAAGCTGGGGATGCTGAAGCGCGTTTTCGCCGATGACGAAGAAGGTGGCGGGCACATGCTCGCGCTCCAGCACGTCGAGGATCTTGGGCGTCCATTCGGCATCGGGCCCGTCGTCGAAGGTCAGCGCGATGGTCTTGGGCAACGCACCGGCCCGCTGTACGACATAGGGCGTCGGAAAGGCCTGATAGACCTCGTTCCGGATGATGCCGTCCTTGTCATATTGCATGACCCGCCGCCCCTCGGTGGGCTGTGCGGTGATGCGCAGGATTTCACCCGGCCCCTCGACATCGGTGTTCAGCGGCGAGTTGATCGTGCCCAGCCGGGGGATGACGCCCCGTGCGGTGCTGCGAAAGGCGGCGAAATCGGCCCACAGGCCAGGGTCTTCGCTACCCAGCTGCCAGAAAGCGACATCGTCGATGCCGAGACGCTTCAGCGCCTGGAGCTGGTTCCAGCTCGTCGCGGCGTCCAGCATCCAGACGATATGATGCTCGCCATTCTCGTCATAGGCGAAACCGGCATTGCCGCTGGCCGGATCGAACGTCACCTTTGCCTGGCTGTCGTGCGCCATCAGCCAGGCCTCTTCGATCGACTTGGCCTCGGCGGGTTCGGCCGGGCCGTTGCCCTTGCTGGGCCAGTCATAGGCATAGCTGCCCAGTGCGACGATCAGCTTGTCGCGCCCCACCTCACGCAACGCCTTTTCGGACGATTGCAGGAAGAAGGGCTGCGACGCGATCGGGCCGGGCGTGCCCGATTGCCAATGCTCATCATAGGCCATCAGGATCACCCGATCGACGACGCGCGCGATCGGCCGCAATTGCCACGCCTCATCCTCCGCCGGCACGGTGACGGCGAGCACGGCCCCCTTGGGCAGATGCGCCTTGATCCGCTGCAACAGGCGCGGATAGCGCGCCATCGCGCTGGCGGGCAGATTCTCGAAATCGATGACCAAGCCCGACTGGCGATTGGCCGTCACCGACTGACCGAGTTGCGTCGCCAGCTTCTCGGAGGCGGCGGGGCTGGCGATGATCCGCGCGATCGCCTGACCGTCCCATTCGTCCGCACCCAGATTCTGGACCATCGGCAACAGGCGCGGCGGCTTGGCGGCGCGGGCCAACAGGCTGGCCAGCTTGGCATCGTTGCTGATCTGCAACTGCGCCTTAGGCCCGGCGACGTTCATCAGGCCGGGGACCAGCCAGTCGATCTGGCCCATATGCGCATTGATCGAGGCCAGCGCGGAATCATTGCCCGGCGTGTAGAAGGCGATGGTCAGCGGCGTATGCCCCTGCGCCACCGATTTGCGGGGCAGCCATTCGCCACGCCGCCCCTTCAACTGCGCGGTCGGCTCCAGCGTCATCGCCTGGCGCCGCGCGAAGGGCAAGGGCAGGACGCCCGAATTGGGCACCGCGACCAGCGTCGTGGCAAAGGCGATCGCCGCGATCACCACGGCCAAGATCAGAACCCCGACACCGCGCCGCGCCCATGCGCCCCGGCGCCCGGTGGGGTCGAAAAAGATCGGGTTGGTCACGGACGTCGTTCCTTGCGGCTGGTCATCGACAGGGCGGCCGCCGCCGGCCAACCCATGTCTTCACCGGTTCGCCGATGACAGATCATGCGCATAGAGCGCGTGATCGTAACATTACAGATTTTTCATGACCGCATTCGCCAACACCATGATCGGCTGATGACAGCGGGCGGATGGCGGGATTAGGACGGAGCATGTCCGATCGTCTGGCCCATCTTCGCCGATACCCTGGTCGTTATCTTGCCGCGATCCTGCTCATGATCGTGGGCGGCATATCTATCCTTCTCTATTCAGGTAGTTATTTCGACCGGAACCCATTTACCCGCTATCCGGCGACGGGCCGGGTGCAGCCCGTGCTGGTCCTGTCGTTGTCCGGCGATATGGGGCTTCGCTATGGCATGAGCGGGGCCGTCGCGCGGCAATTGAGCGCGAACGGGATCGCGGTGCTGGGCGTCAATTCGCCGGTTCTGTTTCGACAGCGCCGGACCCGCGAACAGGTCGATGCGCTGATCGCGGACCTGATCCGCCAGGCCGCGCAGGAAGCGGACGGGCGTCGGCTGGTGCTGCTTGGCCAGTCCTATGGCGCGGACATGTTGCAGACCGGGCTGGCACGGCTGCCGGCCGATCTGCGCGCCCGGGTGTCGGCGCTGATCCTGGTGGTGCCGGGCCGGACGGCCTATTTCCGGTCCGATCCCTCGGGTCTCGCCTATATGGGCCGGCCCGACAGCCTGGGCATCACCACCGCACGGACGCTGGACTGGTTGCCGGTCACCTGCATCTATGGTGTCGAGGAGCCGGACAGCCTGTGCCCGCTGCTCAAACTGCCCAACGCCCATGTCGTCGCGATGCCCGGCGGCCATTATATGAACCATGACGACCCCGCGCTGGTCGCCCATGTGCTGGCGGCCATTGCGGGCCAGCCCCTTTCCGCCGCGGCGATGCGCTGACGGAAAAGGGGCTGGCGCGACCCTCAGGCGGTCACGCTTTCGATCGGGGCATTCCCGCCAGATCGCGTCCGCCAGATCGCGGCGCACCCTGGCGCATAGGGCTTGGCCATCACGGTCGAGACGGTCATGTAGCGCGCGGTCGCCATGTCGCGGGTCAGGGTCAGGTGCAGCCAGCCCTTGTCCTCCTGGTCGCAGAAGCGGACGACCTTGGGATTGGCGGCGGCGATTTCCCGGCCGATGCCGGGCATGATGTCGCCCCAGGAAGGGCTGGTGACCGAGGTTCCCGCAAACTCCGCCGCGACCAGCTTTCCGCTTCCGTCATACAGGTCGTTGGCCCAGGCGGCATGGCTGTCACCCGACAGGACGACCGGATGGCTGCCCGCCCGCTGGAACGCGGCATATAGCCGCTCGCGCGCCGCCGGATAACCGTCCCAGCTATCGAAATTGAGCGGCAGGCCCGCACGATAGGAGGCCTGGGCTTTGCCAAGCTGGGTCTTCATCGTCTCCGACAGCCGCGCGGTCAGCCTGGCATAGCCCTCCGCCCCCATCTGCTTTTCCAGGTCGGGACCGTCGATCCGCGCCATCACCACCTGATTGCCGATCACCTGCCACGGCGTGCCCGCCTTGACCGAACGGGTCAGCGTCCGTTCGATCCAGTCGAGCTGCCCGGCGCCCAGCAATTCGCGTTCGGGCCGCGCCCGCTCGGCCATCATCGCGGCATATTCGGACGGATCGGGCGCATCGCCCTTGGCCCGAACCTGCTTCGACCGGGCAAGCAGCCGCGTCTCCACCATCACCAGCGTCGCCAGATCGCCGAAGTCGAAGCTGCGGTTGATCGCCGCCCAGGGCTGGCCAGGGCGCGGGTCGCGGATCGGCATCCATTCGAAATAGGCCTGCATCGCTGCCGCCTTGCGCTTCCCCCAGTTTCCCTCGGTCGCGGGATCATGGTTTTCCGCGCCGCCGATCCAGTCGTCATTGGCGACCTCGTGATCGTCCCAGACGCAGATGAAGGCGGCGCGGGCATGCGCGGCCTGCATGTCGGGATCGCGCTTCACCTGTGCATGACGCTGGCGATAATCGGCGAGCGACAGGATTTCGTGGGCGGGTTCCGGCAGGCGGTTCAGCTTGCGCCCGGTCTCCGCCCCATAGCCGTCGGCGCCATATTCATAGATATAGTCGCCCAGATGCAGCACCGCGTCCAGCCGCTCGGACCGCGCGATCGCGTCATAGGCATTGTACAGCCCGCCGGGATAAAGTTGGCACGACACCACCGCAAGCACCACATCCTCGATGCGCCCGCGCGGCAGGGTGCGGAACCGGCCTTCGGGCGAGCGCTCCCCCTTGGCCGTCTCGAACCAATAGCGATAGTCGCGGCCGGGGCGCAGCCCGGTCACCTCGACCTTGGCGGTAAAATCGCGCGCGGCGCGGGCCGTCACCCGCCCGGTGCGCAGGCCGATCGCCTCGCTCGCATCCATGGGCGCGACATGCCAGGTCAGCGCCACGTCACCCCCCTGCCCCTCCGCCGGGGTCGCGCGGGTCCACAGAATGGCGCCGTCCGCCGAAGGATCGCCGCTGGCGACACCATGGTCGAAACGCGCCAACGGCTCGGCCGCCTCGGCGATCGTGGCCGGCAGGCTGAGCGCTGCGCCACTGCCCATCAGGGTGATCGCGCGGCGTCGGTTCATCATCGTCATCGTCGAAGGTCCTTTCGCCGCGCACGGCTAATGACCCCAGGCGACAATGCGATGGCGGATGGATGACGATTCGACGACATCGAAACGCGATTGTCACAAATCCGCAAGCCGCGGGACACCAACTGGTAATCCGTTTCGTCTATGCGGCCCACAACAGGGGTAATTACCGGGGACCGATATGACTTCGACCGTGCGCCGCATGACGCTGGCCGCGCTATTGACGAGCCTTTCGCCGATCGCCTTCGCGCACGCCGCGCAAGCGCAGGCGATGATCCAGCCGCAGGACGAGGCCGACGGCGCAAACGAGGTGATCGTCACCGCGCAGAAGCGGGAACAGCGGATCGAGGACGTGCCGGTCACCGTCAGCGCTGTCTCCGGCGAGCGCATGGCCAATCTGGGCGTCAACTCGCTGTCGGAAGTGGCGCAATATATTCCGGGCCTGCAAATTCAGGAGCAGAGCGCGAACAATCCCGGCTTCGTCATTCGCGGCATCACGTCCGACTCCGGCTCGGCGCAACAGGGCGCGCGCGTGACGCTCTATTATAACGGCATCGACATCAGCCGGACGCGCGGCGCCTATCAGGACCTGTACGATATCGAGCGGATCGAGGTGGTGAAGGGCCCGCAGGCGACCCTGTTCGGCACCGCCGCCGCGATCGGCGCGATCAGCATCATCTCCGCCCGCCCCCATGCAGGGACCGAAGGCGGCCTAGTCGCCTCCTATGGCAATTTCAACCGGACCCAGCTGTCCGGCTATCTGAACGCGGGCAACGAGACGCTCGCCGCTCGCCTCGCCTTCGCCTATAAATATCGCGACGGCTATGTCCGCAATATTGCGGGCGATCCCGATGTGCCCAATCAGAATCAGGGGCGGGTCGATCAGGACGATCTGAACGGGCAGGATCAACGCGGGGTGCGTGGATCGCTGCGCTGGATCCCCAATGGCTCGGTCACCGCCGATCTCGTCCTGACCTATGACGGTCAGCGCAATCCCGGCACCGCCTTCAAAAGCCGCGTCTTCGCCCCGACGGGTGGACAGACCGGCGACTATGGCTATGCCGAACTGTCGGGATCGCCCTATTCCGCCGAGATATTAGGGCGGCGCAAGCTGGGCCTGACCCGTAATGTCTATGACGCGAACCTGACCCTGGCGGTCGACGTCGCGCCGGGCGTCAGCTTCACCACCGTCAACGGCTATCGCCGGTTCGATGCGTTGGAAATCTTCGACGCGGATGGCGGCCCCGCCTGGTATCTCGAATTCGGCGAGGATGCGCGCGGCGACCAGTGGAGCCATGAAAGCCGCTTCGCATTCGACGGCGACCATTATCGCGCCTCGATCGGGTGGAACGCGTTCTTCGAGAATGGGCAGCAGCGCGTTCCCTTCTCCACCGAGGAAGGGACGTATCTGGCCTGTTCGACCGCAAGTGATTTTGCGCAGGTTCGGCAGATGCTGGGCGCGGCCGGCCTGCCGACCGGCACCGCCTGCGTCGCCGCCAACGGCACAATCCCGGCGACGCGCGCGACGGCGATCCTGTCGCGCGGCACCGCGACAATCGTGCCCTACAGCGCCAGCTTCGCCAATTACGGGCGCAACAACACCTATTCGGTCTTTGCCGACACGACCTGGATTCCTGTTCCCGCGCTGGAACTGACGGCAGGGGCGCGCGTGCTGATCGAGGATCGGCGTTCCAGCTATGGCAGCGTGATGCCCGACAGCCGCCTGCTGGCAGGCGCCGGCGTGTTCACCAGCCTGCTGGGCGCCGCCAATACCAAGGGGCAGTTGTTCACGGCGCAGCGTAGCTATGCCGCGATCCTGCCGCGTTTCAATGCGCTTTACCGGCTGGGCGGTGACGTGAATGTCTATGCGACGATCAGCAAGGGCCGCCGCTCACCGGTCGTACAATTGGACGCGCAGCGGATCGTACCGCTGACTGTCGCCAATTCGGGAGCGATCCCACGGCTTCAGATCGTGCCGCAGGAAGATGTCTGGAATTACGAGGGCGGCATCAAGGGCCGGATCGGCGCGTTCAGCGGCGCGGCGTCGGTCTTCTATCAAAGCTATAAGGGCTTTCAGGTCACCGCGTTCGAAAATGGTCGGACGGTGACGCGCAGCGCGGGGTCGGCGAACAATATCGGCGTGGAAGTAGAGGCGAACTGGGCGGTGCATCGCTGGCTGAGCCTGTTCGGCAGCTTCGCCTATATCGATGGCGGCATCGCGAACGATCCGGCCAATGGCGTGTTCGCGGGCAATCGATTCCGCCTGCAACCCGACACGACGGCGTCGGGCGGCGCGACCCTACGGGTGCCGGTCGGCTCCTCAGCAACTTTCTATGCGACGCCCAGCGCGACCTATCGCTCGAAAGTCTATTTCGAACTGCCCAATCGCGAGGCGATCTCGCAGGGCGGCTATACGCTGGTCAATCTGCGCGCCGGGCTGGAATTCGGCGCGGACAGCCGTTTCCATATCGGCGGCTTTGCCCGCAACCTGACCAACAAGCGCTATCTGATCGACGCGGGCAATACCGGCGGCACGTTCAGCGCACCGACCTATATCGCCGGGGAGCCGCGCTTCTACGGCATCGAACTGGGTGCGCGATTCTGATGCCGGGCGAACGGGCGCGTCCATCCGGATGCGTCCGTTTCCGGTGACTTAACCGCTTCCTAACCCCCACCCGGTACAGCGCCGTCATGGGGCAACGGGTTGGGATAGGGCGAACGTGCTGCGCTGGTTGATGTTGGTCGCGACGCTGGCGATCGCGACGTCGTGCACCCCCACGCGGCACCCGCCCGCTCACCTGACGCTGGACGTTCCGCCGCCGACTGCCAAGACCCTGCTGCGGCAGCTTGCGCTCGACGTGCCCGACAGCGACCTGCCCGAGACGATCAGTGGCAACACCCCGATCGAAATGGCCGCCGCGCCTGCCTTTTCCGGGGTCGCCCGCTCCGCGCAGGATGCCGCACGCGCCGCCGAGTGCCTGACCGCCGCCATCTATTACGAAGCCCGCTCCGAACCGATCGACGGCCAACGCGCCGTCGCGCAGGTCGTACTGAACCGGGTACGCGACCGCGCCTTTCCCAAGAGCATCTGCGGCGTCGTCTATCAGGGGTCGGAACGCTCGACGGGATGCCAGTTCAGCTTCACCTGCGACGGATCGATGCTCCACCCGCGCGAGCCCACCGCCTGGGCGCGCGCCGCCGCCATCGCGCAGGCCGCGCTGGCGGGCATGGTCTATGCGCCCGTCGGGGCCGCGACCTTCTATCACGCCAATTACGTGCTGCCCTGGTGGGCGCCCAGCCTGAACCGGATCGGCGCGATCGGCAGCCATATCTTCTATCGCTGGAAGGGCGCGCTGGAACGCGACCTGTCCTTCCGCCAGCAATATGCCGGGGTGGAGCCGAGCATCCCGGCCCCCGCCCCCGCCATGCTGGCCGACGCGCCGGTCGCCGGCGTGGAGACGATGGCCGGCGTCGTCATCCATCGCGGCGAACAGAATGGTGGCGATCCCGCGGTTTCGACCACGCCCACGCCCCCCGTCGCGGCGGTGGCGGCGAGCGTCCCGGTCACGACGGCGGGCGTCCGCGTCCACCGCAACGGTTTTGCCCATGACGGGCCGGGCGTGGAGCACGGCGTCGTCGTGGGCGCGGAAAGCGATCCGGGCTAAGCCGTTCGGCCGATCGCGTCGATCCAGTCCGGCAAATCGCCCAGCCGCTCCAACTGGCGGAAGCGTGGGTGATCGGTGGGCACCCGGCCTGCCTCATGGCTCCATGCCAATGGTTGCGGGATATAGGCGGCCCAGGCCCCGGCCTCCAATGCGGGCAATATGTCGGAGCGCATCGAATCCCCCGCCATCACCGCCCGCTCCGGCGCGACGCCGTGGCGGTCGAAGATCCGGCGGAAGGTGTCTGGGGTCTTGTCGCTGACGATCGCCACATCGACGAAATGCGCGCCCAGCCCCGATGCGGCCAGCTTGGCCTCCTGATGCAGCAGGTCGCCCTTGGTCACCAGCACCAGCCGCCCGCGCTGGGCCAGCGCGGCCATGGTCTCCGCGATCCCGTCGAGCAGTTCGACCGGGTGTGCCAGCAACTGCCGCCCCGCCTCCAGAAGACGCGATATCAGTTCGGTGGGCAGGGTCGGCCCGGCCAGCTCCACCGCCGTCTCGATCATCGACAGGGTAAAGCCCTTGGCGCCATAGCCATAAAGCCGCAGGTTGCGCGCCTCGCACGATTCCAACGTCGCCCGCGCCACCCGTGCCTCGGCAAAGGGGGCGAGCAGGCCGACCAGCGCCTCCTCCGTCTCCGCGAAGTGACGCATATTGTGCCATAGCGTATCGTCCGCATCGAGGCAGATCAGTTCCACGGCCATATCCTGTCTCCCGGTTCGCGGCCGTCCCATCACAGTTCGCGGATGATTCGCAATCCCAGGCGTGGGCGGAACCGCTCGCCCCGCGCCTTTTCCACGCCGGCCCCACCTTGAACACCCAGCTTGCCGACCGCGCGGTGGAGCTGAGGCATCAGCAGCCAATAGGCCCCCTCGCCATTCTGCCGGTTGAGTTCCAGTCCCAGCACGGTGTCGGGATTCACGTCGTAAAAGGTCGAATGGTTGACGATCATCCCGGTCTCATTGCCTTCGCGCAATGTCACGTCACCGACACCCACCATCGTCATCGTGCTCCACCGCTCGCCAAAACGGTTGCCGAGCAGCCAGAGCAGGGTGGAGGTCCATCCCCCGCTTTCGCGGTCGTGCAATCCCAGATACTGGACGCCGTGCACCCCGCGCCCGCCCCGGATCGTGCCCAGCTTTCCCTGCAAACCCATCTTATACTGGACGATGCGCGCGTCGATCAGCGGCAGTTCCAATTCGACGGCAAGGCCATCGGCCACCGCCCATTCGACCTCGGGCGCCCATTCCAGTTCCCCGCGCGGCCCCGTCAGATCGCGCTGCGCCAGGGCGTTCACCTCGACCTCGCCCGCCTTCGCGGTTAGCGGGCGGATCATGTCGAACACCATCGGTTCCGGGATTTCGGGCCCGCTCTGGGCCGCAGCGGGGCTCATGGCGGCGAACAGGCCCCCGCCCAACAGCAAAAGGGCCAAGCGGCTGGTCATCATAGCGTCGAACTCCCGGTCGTCATCGTCATGCGGTGCCGCACATGACCCGAAGCCGGGGACGCTAGGGGATCAGGGAACGTGCGGTTCGTACCGGCGCGCGGTCGCGCCCATGGCGGCCTGTATCCCCGTGACCAGCGCGTCCACGGTGAACGGCTTGGTCAGCAACTGCATCCCCGGCGACAAATGGCCGCTGTTCAACACCGCGCTTTCGGCATAGCCCGTTATGAACATGACATTCAATTCATGTCGCAACTCGCGCGCCGCCTCGGCCAGTTGCCGCCCGTTCATTCCGCCGGGCAGACCGACATCGGTGACCAGCAGATCGATGCGCACCGACGACCGCAAAATGGCCATGCCCTGGGCGCTGTCCGCCGCCTCGATCACCCGATAGCCCATGTCGCGCAGCACATCGACGATCAGCAGGCGCACCGTCGACTCGTCATCGACCACCAGCACCGTCTCACCCGAACCGGCGGGGCCATCGGGAATACCGGTCGAACCCTCTTCGACCGGCTCCGCCGGGCCATCATGGCGCGGCAGATAGAGGAACACGGTGGTGCCCTCCCCCGGTGTCGACTGGATACGGACCTGGCCGCCCGATTGCTTGGCAAAGCCATAGATCATGCTGAGGCCGAGTCCCGTCCCCTGCCCCAATGGCTTGGTGGTGAAGAAGGGGTCGAACGCCTTTTCGATCACCTCCGGGGTCATGCCGATCCCGGTATCGGTGACGCACAGCGCCAGATACTCGCCATCGGGTATGTCACCGAACCGCGCATTGTCGCCGTCCAGCCGCCGGTTCACCATCTCGATCGCGATGCGCCCGCCCTCCGGCATGGCATCGCGCGCATTGATGCACAGGTTGAGCAGCGCATTCTCCAGCTGCGGCGCATCGATCAGGACGGTCCACAGATCGTCCGCCCCCTCCGTCTCGACCGTAATCGCCGGGCCCACGGTCCGACGGATCAGGTCGGTCATTCCGGCGACCAGCGCGCCGATATCGGTCGGTCGCGGCGCCAGCGTCTGCCGCCGCGAAAAGGCGAGCAGCCGGTGGGTCAGCGCCGCCGCGCGCCGCGTCGCGCCCTGCGCCGAGTCCATATAGCGGTCGATATCCGCCATCCGCCCTTGTGACAGCCGCAGCGCCATGAGTTCCAGCGAGCCCGAAATGCCCGCGAGCAGATTGTTGAAGTCATGCGCCAGCCCGCCGGTCAGTTGGCCCACTGCCTCCATCTTCTGCAACTGGCGCAACGCCTCTTCGGCGCGCATCAGTTCGGCGGTGCGCTCCGCCACACGCTGTTCCAGCTGGCTGGTCAGGGCGCGCAGTTCGGCGATGGCGTGGTCGCGCTCGGCCTCCAGCGCCAGGCGACGGCTGACGTCGATCAGCACACCTGGAAAGTGCAACGGCGTGCCGTCGGGCGCGTGATCGACCCGACCATTGGCCTCCAGCCAGTGATAGCTGCCGTCGTGCCGACGAACGCGATATTGATGCGCATAGGGGCCGCCCCGCGCGATGGCCTCCTTGATCGCCTCGGCCAGGCCCGCCTGGTCGTCGGGGTGAACCGTCTCCACCACCTGGGCGAGGCTGAGGCCGTCATGGCCCAGGGCCGGGTCCAACCCGAAACTGCGCGCAAAGGGCTCGTCCACGGTAAAACGGTCGGTGGGCAGATCCCAGAGCCAGGTGCCGATGATCGCCCCCGCCCCCAGCGCTAGTTGCACCCGTTCGGCATTCTGCCGCGCGCGGGCCTCGCTTTCGCGCAATTGATGCTCGATGCGCACCCGGTCGGTGATGTCGAAGCTGACCCCCGGAAAGCGCACGCAACGCCCCGTTTCATCGAGGATGCAGCGCCCGCGGGCGGATACCCAGTGGATCGACCCGTCGGACTGGACCAGCCGATATTCGGAGGCGAAACGCCATGCCTCCTCGCCCTCGCCCTTTCCGGCCATGACGGCGTCGATCTCCGCCTGGACGCGGGCGCGATCGTCGGGATGGATATTCCGGAAGAACTCGGCAATCGGCATCCCGACCTCGGCCGCCGCCGGATTGACGCCATACATCGCCGCGAACCGACGATCGGACCGTACCGAGTCGTTGACCACGTCCCAGTCCCACATGCCGACATGCGCACCCGAACTGAGCGCAAGGGCCAGTCGCTCGTCCGCCTCATGCTGGCGTCGTTCGGCGAGGACGCGCGCGGTCGTCTCCCCGGTGACGCAGATCATGCCCGCCACCGCGCCGTAATCGTCGAAGACCGGCGAGTAGGAGAAGGTCCAGTAGCTTTCCTCGGGTTCGCCATGCCGCGCCAGGTCCAGCCGCATATCGGTGACCCGTGCGACGCCGCCGGACAGCGCCTGATCGACCAGCGGCCCGATCTCATTCCAGATGCTGCCCTAAAGAATGCGGAACGGCATGCCCATCGCGGTCGCCGCCCGATAGCCCAGTATCGGGCGATAGGCGTCGTTGTAGAAGGACACCAGCTCGGGTCCCCAGACCATATACATGGGCGCCGGACAGGCCAGCATCGTCGCCAACTGGCACCGCAGAGCGATCGGCCATTGCTCGGGCCCGCCCAGCGAAGTCGCCGACCAGTCGAAGCCGATGATCTCGTCGACCACCTGCCCGGAAACGCCATTCAGAAAAGCAAATGCGGGGGAGTCCGTCATCGTCCGATACATGATGTAAAGCGCTACTAAGCGCCAATCGTTGCGATAGGAAAAACACAGCCCGGCTAGCACGAAAATTACCGATCATCCTGATCGAGGATAGCATGGTTCATCCGCTGTGCCGATCTGTCCAAGTGACAAGCCTGGCCCCCTTGTCTAGCGCGGAAACGTGACGGCGATTCGCAGCCTCCTCGCGCAACGCCATCTGGCCGTGCTGCTCTGCACGGCGACGCTGCTGCTCAAGCTCATGATGCCGATGGGATATATGGTCGGATCGGTCGAGGGACGGATCACGGTGATCCTGTGCCCCGGTGCCGGGCCGCTGCCCGCACCGCCCCCTGCTCCGCACGAGGGGCAGGGATCGGGAATGGCGATGGCGGGCCATGCCATGACGATGCACGACCGCTCCGACCATCCGGCGGGTCATTCGGATGGCGGACATGGCCGCGACATGCCCTGCGCCTTTGCCGGGCTCGCCACGCCGATGCTGGCGGCGATCGATCCGATCCAGTTGGCGCTGCTCATCGCCTTCGTCATGGCCCTGGGTCTGGTCGTGCGCATCGTGCCACGCCCGGTGGACGCACCCTATCTTCGTCCCCCGCTTCGGGGACCGCCAGCGCTTTCCTGACCCGTTTCATCCGGTGCCGTTTGCGGCGCCTCCATGATCCTCGTCCGCCATATGCGTGGCGGACCGGTCGAAAGCCTGTCGATGTTCCTACCCCTTATGATGCCGGACGCCGTCGCGTCCGGCCAGCAATCCGTGCCCGCGCCCCCCACGGTCGTGGTCACCGCCAAGCGGCAATCGGACGCCCCGGTCGCCGCTGCCAGCCGCCTGCCGCTGACGATCCGGGAGACCCCCGCCACCGTCGAACTGCTGACGCAGCAGGATCTGCAACAGCGCGGCGTCCGCACCGCGCGCGAAGCGTTCGACCAGGTGGTCGGCGCGATGTCGGGCAATGTGCCGGGCAACCCCGCCGTCGTGTCGATGCGCGGCTTTGCGGGCAACACCGTCTCGATCCTGCAGGACGGAGTGCGCCTCGCCGCCTCCACGGTGGCGCAGCGCGATGCCAATATCTGGCATTACGACCGGATCGAGATACTCAAGGGCCCCGCCTCCGTCCTCTATGGCGAGGGCGCGCTGGCCGGCGTCATCAACAAGGTGACCCGCAAGCCCGTGCCGGGCGAGCGGCATCTGGACATGCTGCTATCGGGGGGCAGCTTCGGCACCGTCTTCGCGGCGGCCGGTGTCAATCTGCCCGTTGCGTCCACCGTCTCGGTCCGCGCCGACGCCAGCTATCAGCGATCCGACAGCCTCTACGATGTCGAGCGCAATGCCAGTTTCTCCGCCGGGCTGACCGCCAGTGCCCTGTACCGGCCCAGCGACCGCCTGTCGTTGCTGATCGCGGTCGATCATTTCGAGGATCGCTACGACTCGACCTATCAGGGCCTGCCGCTGATCCCCGCGCGCTATGCACTGGACCCCAGCGATGCGGTGCGGACCGCGAACGGGCTGGTCGCCGATCGCGCCCTGCGGCGGAACAACTATAATCCGCGCGGGGCCTGGTCGGGTGCGGACGAGACGACGATCCGATCGCGGCTGGACTGGGCGATGGGCGATGGCTGGACCTTCGCGCTCGACCTGACCGGTTATACCGCCGACCGCGCCTTTCTGCTGGCCGATACGCAGAGCTTCGTCGCACCTGATGCGCGTTTCCCGAACGGCAGCATCCGTCAAAGCTATCAGGATTTCCGCCACGATCACCGCTTCTGGAATGTGCGGGGGGCTGTCGGACGCGACGGGCGCATCGCGCGTCTGCGCCACCGCTTCACCCTGGGCGTCGAATATAACGACACCGACTTTACCAGCCTGCGCCAGCAGGCGCCGGCGGGCACCCTGCCCGATGTCGATGTCCGCCATCCCGGCGTCATCGCCATTCCCACCTCTGCGGCGGTGTTCACCAGCGGCAACGTCACCTTCCTGTCGCGCCTGAAGCAGAGCGCGGTCTTTGCCGAGGACGCGGTCAACCTCACCGGCAAATGGCTGCTGGTCGGTGGCCTGCGCTGGGACCATATCGCACTCAACCGGACGGCGATCCAGAATCTTGGCGGCGCGACCGATCGCAACGCCCCGCGCTTCGATCCCCTATCCTGGCGCATTGGCAGCAGTTGGGCGGTGACACCCGGCCTGACCGTCTATGCGCAATATACCACCGCCGTTTCGCCGGTATCGTCGATCCTGCTCGCCTCGATCGCCAATAGCCGCTTTCGCCTGACCCATGGTCGCGCAATCGAGGCGGGGTTCAAGGCTGAGGGCTGGGCCGGCCGGGCCAGCGTCACGGGCGCAATCTATCACATCCGGCAATCCGACATAGTGACCCGCGACCCCATAAACCCCTCGCTCAGCGTCCAGGGCGGGCGGCAATCGTCGCGCGGCGCGGAAGTGTCGGGACAGATCACCCTCTTGCCGCCGTTGAGCCTGTCGGTCGGGGCATCCTATACCGACGCGCGCTACGACGCGCTGGCCGAGACGATTGGCGGCATAAGGCTGGATCGCAGCGGCAACCGCCCGATCAACATCCCGGACACGACGCTCTATGCCGCTGCGTCCTACACGATCACTCCGGGCGTGACGCTGGGCGGCACGCTACGCCAGACCGGGGGTTTCTACACCGACACCGCCAACAGCATCCATGTCGCGGGGCGCATGCTGCTCGACGCCAGCCTGTCGCTGCCGATCGCCAAGGCAATGACGCTGAGATTGCGCGGACGGAACCTGACCAACCGTTTTTATGGCGAATATTCGGGTTATCCGACGACCAACATCTATATCGGCGCGTCGCGATCCTTCGAAATCGCGCTGGCGGCCCGGCTATGAAGGGGAACGCCATGACGCGAGGCTTGCACCGCGCGGCCTTTCACCGGACCATCTGGCGCTGGCATTTCTGGGCCGGGCTGCTGGTCGCGCCGATCCTGCTGATGCTCAGCGCGACGGGCGCGATTTATCTGTTCAACGACGAGTTGAACGATGCGCTTTACCCGCAACTCCGCTTCGTCGCGCCGCATCGCGAGAATGTGCCGTTGTCGCGAATGATCCGCGCGGCCCTCCACGCCTATCCGGGGACCGCGTCGCGGGTCGACATGCCGGCGACGGCCGATCGATCGGCGGTGGTGTTCGTGACACCCGATAGCGGCGAACCGCGCCGCGTCGCGGTCGATCCCGGAACGGCGCGCGTGCTGGGCAGCGTGGTCTATGACCGAACGCTGGTCGGCTGGGCGGATGCCATGCACCGGTCGATGCTGATGGGCGTTGCGGGCGAGCGACTGGTCGAACTGGCGGTCAGTTGGGCGCTGGTCCTGCTGGTGACGGGGGCGATCCTATGGTGGCCGCGCCGCGGCTTTCGGGCCGCGGGGACGCTGTGGCCGCACTGGTCGGGACGGGGGCGACGCTTCTGGCGCGATCTCCATGGGCCGGTGGGCGTGTGGACCGTCGCGCTGATCGGATTCCTGATCGTCACCGGCCTGCCCTGGGCAGGCGTGTCGGGCCCGCTACTTCACCGGGCAAGCGCGGCGATGGGGATCGGCTATCCCCCGTCCTTCCGCCAGTATAACGCGCCGCACAGCCAGCCGATGAAGGCCATGTTGGGCGATGCGCCATGGACTTTGGAGGATGCGCCGATGCCGCATTCCGCCATGCCCGCCCTACCCGCAATGCCCAACATGCCGGGCGAGCACGCCGAACACCGTCCCGCCGCGCCGGGCGCGACCCGCGATCCGGCGGTGATCGCGGGCACCGACCGGGTGGCGAAATTGCTGACGGCGCAGGGTTGGTCGGGCAGCTATCGCCTGTTCCTACCTAGCGGCCCGACCGGGGTCTATACCGTCTTCACCTATCCCGACCGCCCCGCCGGACAGCGCACCCTCTATGTCGATCGCTACAGCCTGAAGCCGATCGGGCCCCAAGTCCGCTACGCCCAATATGGCCTGGTCGGTCGCGCGGTGGAATCGGGGGTGCAGCTTCACATGGGCAATTATTTCGGGCGGGCGAACCAATGGCTGATGCTGATCCCGTGCCTCGCCATCTGGATATTGGTGATCAGTGGCGTCGCCATGTGGTGGAAACGGCGCCCGGCCGGTCGCGTGGGCGCTCCACCGCCACTGTCGGGCGCGCGGGTGGGCGGACTGCTCGCGTCGCTGGTCGTGGCGGGCGTGGTCCTGCCATTGTTCGGCGCGTCGCTGCTGGTCATCGCGGCGATCGATCGTCTGGTGGCCGATTTCTGGAGGCAACCGCCCCCGTCAAATCGCGCGACCACTGAACAGGGGTGAAGCCGAACCGTTATCCCGTCGCAATCGAGAGGAACCGCGATGAACGACAGGACGAAAACGGGACTTTCACCATGGATGGCGGGCGGCGTCGCCGTGGCCTTATTGGGTGTCAGCGCCCTGGTCGGACGGCGCAACGCGCCCGATCCGTCGCACCCGCGCATCCGGCATTGGTACAAGCGGCTGGACAAGCCGGGCTTCACGCCGCCGGACAGGCTGTTCGGGGCGGTCTGGCCGGTGCTGGAAAGTCTAGCCGCAGTCGGCGGTTATCGCCTGCTTCGCCAGCCATCGTCGCCGCGACGCGATGCGGCGATCGCCTTGTGGCTGGGCAATAGCGCGATGATCGGGGGGTGGACCGAGCTGTTCTTTCGCGAACGGCGGACCGGCGCCAGCACGGCGGCAGCGGGGGCCATGACGGTCGGCACCGCCGCCTTGGCAGCGACCGCATGGAAAGTCGATCGCCCCGCCGCCGTCAGCGTCCTGCCACTGGCCGCCTGGCTGGGGTTCGCGACGATCCTCGCCGGGGAGGTGTGGCGGCGCAACGACGCGGAATAGGGCGCCCCCGCTCAACATGAATTTAAGATGACGCCAACATGAACCATTTCGCTAGGAAAACGTTTGGTGGCCATGCGGGGGATCAGCATCGCCATCATAGTCGGGACGGCCGCTTTGTTGGCGGGGTGCAACACGCATCAGTCGACCTTGGCCCCATTCGGGGCGGACGCAGCCGATATTCGTCATCTTTTCGTCGTCATGCTGGTCGGCGCGGTGGTGATCGCGGGAACGGTTGCGTTGCTGATGCGCCATGCGGTGCGCTCGCCCGAAGGTGTGATCGGACATGAAAAGGGCATGCGCGTCGTCCTGTGGCTGGGCGGGGTCATTCCGGCAATCCTGTTGCTGGCGCTGCTTGCCTATTCGCTGCCCTATATGCGCCCCCGCCCGGTCGCGCCCGCCGACCTGAAGATCGCGGTCGATGGCGAGCAATTCTGGTGGCGCGTCACCTATCGCCCGCCGGGACGCCCACCCGTTCTAGGCGCCAACGAAATTCGCATCCCCACCGGCCGGACCGTCGCCTTCGCGCTGAGCGCAGGCGATGTGGTGCACAGTTTCTGGATTCCGGGGCTGGCGGGCAAGATGGACATGATCCCCGGCCGCACCAACAGCTTGGTCGTCCGCGCTGAAAAGCCCGGTCGCTATCGCGGGCAGTGCGCGGAGTTTTGCGGTCTTTCCCATGCGCTGATGGCGTTCGACGTCATCGCCATGCCGCCCGCCGCCTTCGACGCCTGGCTGGCGCAACAGGCCCTGCCCGCCCGCACCGACGCTTCGGCCGGGGCGCGGCTGTTCGCGGAAAATGGCTGCGCCGGGTGCCATGCCATTGCCGGGATGACCCCGCCCAGCCGGATCGGCCCCGACCTGACCCATTTCGGATCGCGCCGGACGCTGGCGGCGGGCATCCTGCCGATGACGGAGGCCAATGTCGTCGCCTTCATTCGCCATCCCGAAAAGGCCAAGCCGGGCGTCCGCATGCCCTCCTTTCCCCAATTGTCGGATGACGAGGCCGTGGCCCTCGCCCGCTATCTGCAGGGCCTGAAATGAGCCTCCACGCCCAGGACGATCCCCAGCTTCGCGCCGCGCAGGAAGAACGCCTTCGCGCCGTATGGAAGCCGCCCAGCGGGCTGTTCCTCCGCTGGACCGACGTCAACAACAACCGGGTCGGTGTGTGGTACACGCTGACCGCGTTCGGCTTCATGCTGTTCGCAGGGATATTGGCGTTGATCATGCGCACGCAGCTGGCGGTGCCGGACAATGATCTGGTCTCGGCGAACACCTTCAACCAGCTGTTCACGCTGCACGGCTCGATGATGATGTTCCTGTTCGCCGTGCCGATGTTCGAGGCGGTGTCGATCATCCTCCTGCCCCAGCTTCTGGGCGCGCGCGACCTGCCCTTCCCGCGTCTGTCGGCGTTCGGCTATTGGAGCTTCCTGCTCGGCGGCGTCTTCGTCGGCGGATCGATCTTCTTCAACGCCGCGCCCGATGGCGGCTGGTTCATGTATCCTCCGCTGACCACCCGCACCGATCTGTCGGGACTGGGTGCAGACATCTGGATGCTGGGCCTGTCCTTCATCGAAGTGTCGTCGGTCGCCGCCGCCGTCGAGTTGATCGTCGGTGTGCTCAAGTGTCGCCCGCCGGGGATGCGACTCAACCTGATGCCGCTTTATGCCTGGTATATCCTGGTCGTGGCGGTGATGATCCTGTTCGCCTTCCCGCCGTTGATCGCGGGCGATCTGTTGTTCGAGATGGAGCGGCTGCTCAACTGGCCCTTCTTCGACGCCGCACGCGGAGGCGATCCGCTGCTCTGGCAGCACCTGTTCTGGATCTTCGGCCATCCCGAAGTCTATATCGTCTTCCTGCCCTCCATCGCGCTGTTCGCGATGCTGATCCCGACCTTCGCGCAGCGGCATCTGCTGGGCTATCCGTGGATCGTGCTGGCGGCGGTCGGCACCGCCTTTCTGTCGTTCGGCCTGTGGGTCCACCACATGTTCGCGACCGGCCTGCCGAAGATCAGCCTGGCCTTCTTCTCCGCCGCCTCCGAAGCCGTCGCCATCCCGACCGGCGTACAGATATTCGCCTTCATCGCCACCCTCTGGGCGGGCAAGGTGAAGTGGTCGACGCCCTTGCTCTATGCGTCGGGAAGCCTCGCCATCTTCGTCATCGGTGGTCTGACCGGGGTGATGGTCGCGGTCGCACCGTTCGACTGGCAGGCGCACGACACCTATTTCATCGTCGCGCACCTGCATTACGTGCTGATCGGCGGCACGCTGCTGCCCCTGTTCGGCGGGCTTTATTATTATTGGCCGCTAATCACCGGCAAGAAATTGTCCGACCGGATGGGACGCACCGCCTTCTGGATCATGTTCGTTGGGGTCAACCTCACCTTCTTCCCTATGCATTTGTCGGGTCTGGAAGGCATGCCGCGCCGCGTCTTCACCTATCCCGAGGAACTCGGCATCGGCTGGCTCAATCTCGCCTCGACCGCTGGTTCCTATCTGTTCGCGGCGGGGGTGGCGGTTCTGGTCGTCGACCTGGCCTTGTCCCCCACCCGCGCCAAGGCGCCGCGCAATCCCTGGAATGCCGGGACGCTCGAATGGCTGGCCCACCCCGATGACGAGGATTGGGGCATTCGATCGGTCCCGCTGGTCGAAAGCCGCTATCCGATCTGGGACCAGAAGAATTTCGTCGCCAAGGTCGATGAGGGGCGCTTCTTCCTGCCCGATGCCGAAGAAGGCCGGCGCGAGACGATCATCACCTCGGTCCTCGATGCCAAGCCCGTGTCGGTCATCCGACTGGGCACGCCCAGCGTCAAGCCGATGATGACCGCCGTGGCCTTAGGCGGCGTCTTCATCCTGACCACCTATCATCTGTATCTGGTCTCGGCGTTGTTTGGCGTGGTGACGCTGGCCTGCATCCTCTGGTGGCTGTGGGACACCGCCGAAATCCCCGAAAAGCCCGAAAAGCCGATCGGCCACGGGATGCGCATGCCCCTTTACATCTCCGGGCCCGCCGCACCGGGATGGTGGGCGATGTTCATCACCATGATGGCGGATGCCACCGCCTTTTCCGGCCTCGTCTTCGGCTATTACTTCTATTGGACGATCCATCCCGATTTCGGTGCCGGGTTCGACGGGCCGGGCAGTAGCGGCCCGCTCTTCGCGCTCGCCCTGTCGCTGGCGAGTTGGGCCGCGACGCTGGCGGCGCGCGAGGTCCATCATCGTGGCGGGATCCTGATCGCCCGCGCGCTGCTGATCGTCGGGGCGACCATGGCGATCGCCAGCCTGTTCGCCGGGCTCGCCTGCCTGGAAGGGCTGGACCCGGAGGCGAACGTCTACCCCGCCATCGTCTGGGTGCTGGTCGTCTGGACCATCGTCCATGCCGCGATCGCCGCGATCATGCAGCTTTACACGCTGGCCCGCAGCCTTGCGGGGCGGATGACGCCGACCCATGACGCGGACATTCGCAATATCACCGTCTATGCGCATTTCTTCGCATTGACCGCCATCGTCACCTATCTGACGATCGGCCTGTTTCCGGAGACGGGGCTGTGAGGCGCCTGCTGAAACGCGCGCATCGGCTGCGCGTCACCCTATGGACGCTGATCGTGCCCCCGACCGTCTGGGCGGCGCATTTCCTGCTGTCCTACCTTTGGGCCGCCATATCCTGCGCCAAGATCGGCGAATGGGCCCGGTTCCCGACGGTGTTCGCGATCGCCACCGTCATCGCCCTGCTCGTGATCGTCGCCTCGGGCGTGATCGCGTGGCAGCAGTCGCGCACTCCCGGCGACCCGCCGCCGCACAACGAAGGCACCGATGTCGATCGGCTGCGCTTCATCGCCTATTCGACCCTTCTCCTCGCGGGGCTGAGCTTCGTCGCGGTGCTGTTCACCGCCATGCCTGTCCTGATGCTGAGCGATTGCCGATGACACGGGTCTATCCGGTCGCGGGCCTTGCCCTGCTCGCATTCGGCTGGACGCTGAGCGGGCAGGGCATGACCGGGCATATGGTCGCGCATATGATCGCGGTGGCGATAGCCGCTCCGCTTCTTGCGCTGGGGATACAGGGCAGCCGCTTCGATCCAGCGCGCCGATGGCCGCGCCTTGCCACGCCGCTGGTCGCCGCCCTGGTCGAGGCGGTGATCGTCTGGGGTTGGCATGTCCCGGCACTGCGGCGGCTCGCGGATCACGCCCCCTTATGGCTGATCGCCGAACAGGCCAGCTTCCTGGCGGCCGGACTGCTGCTGTGGTCGGCGGTGCTCGCGCCGCAGCATCGCGCCGCCGGAATCGCCGCCCTGCTGGTCACATCGATGCACATGACCCTGCTGGGTGCGCTGATCGGCCTCGCCCCCCGCCCGCTGTACAGCCATCACGGCGCGGGCGCGATGCAGGACCAGCCGATTGCGGGCGTCGTCATGCTGCTGGTCGGCGGCATCGCCTATCTGTGCGGTGGGCTTGGGATGCTGGGCCGCCTGCTCCAATCCCGACCGGAGGCGCGCGCATGACGATCCGCATCACCTGGAAACGCGTGATCGCGACGATCCTAGGCCTGGCCGCGCTGGGCATGGCGCTCGCCTGGTCGGGCGTCATCAGCCTCGCCGCATCGAGCGGACATTGGGCGATCACCGACTGGTTCCTCCACTGGGCGATGCGCAACTCGGTACGCACCCATGCCGCCCTCACCGCGCCCAAGGACCCCGCCGACGCCAGCGGACTGGTCAGCGCGGCGGGCCATTTCGCCAATAGCTGCGCGGTCTGTCACGGCGCGCCGGGGCAGAAACCTGCCCCCGTGATGCAAGCCGCCACGCCGCCCGCGCCCGACCTGGCGATCAACGCGCGCGAATGGAGCGACAAGCAACTTTTCTGGATCCTCCAGCACGGCGTCAAATATACCGGCATGCCCGCCTGGGCCGTACAGGATCGTCCCGACGAGGTGCGCCGCATGGTCGCGTTCGTCCGTCGCCTGCCAGGCATGACGCCTGCCCAGTATCGCACGCTGGTCGCCGAAGCCTCTCCCGCCGTGGATCCGGACAATTGCACCGGGTGTCACGGCACCGATGGCCGGGGTCGCGGCGCGCCCGACATTCCGATCCTGGGCGGCCAGAGCCCTGAATATCTGCTCGCCGCGCTGAAGGGCTATGCCAACGGCACACGGTCGAGCGCGGTCATGCAGCAGGTTGCGATGCGGATGGAGCCCGCCGCCATGGAGGCCGCGGCACGCCGCTTTGCCGCGATGCCCGGGCTGGGTGCGAAACCGGCAGGTAGTTCGGCGGCGGCACGGATCGTCGAGCGCGGACTGCCCGACAAGCAGCTTCCCGCCTGTGTCAGCTGCCACACGCCCGGCAAGCCCTATCCCATCCTGGCGGGGCAGCGGGCCAGCTATATCGCCGAGCGCTTACGCCATTGGCAGGGTGACAAGAATGTCGTCGACGCGCGCAAGAGCCACGCGACCATGCCCGTCATCGCACGGCGCATTCCGAAGGATATGATCGATCCCATCGCCCGCTATCTGGCGGGGGATATGGGGGCGGACCGCTGATTCAGCCGCCACACGGCGTCCAGAACCGGCTCCGGGCAGGCTGCGAGTGACGGTGTCGCGAAAGAAATTGATCGACAACCGCGCATCGAATGCGAACCGCCCCGCGGCCACGGCGCCCTCGATCGCGGCGACGCGGCATCGCAGGTCGAAATTATAGCGGTCCTTTGGGCTGATCCGCGCAAGGAGTCGCGTGCGCCGTCGCCCTTGCCGCCCCGCACCAGCGCCTGATGGGCGATGGGCCGTTCGGTCTCGCCATCCATGATCGGCTGGAACGCCATGGCAATAGCAAAGGCCGGATGATCGGGACAGAAGGTGCGATGCCCCTGCCGCATGACGACAGTCCCGTTTGACGGTCAGCATAGGGAGAGGCCGCCAAAGGCAAGGCAAATGGTCGGAAATTCGGCAGTGCACTGCCGCATCTTACCGAATAGCCGCCAGAATGAAGAAGAAGCCTGACCGTTCAGGCTGACCGCCATTCTTTCCCGACCGCGAGGTTTGGGGAAAGAATGGTGGGCGCGACAGGGATTGAACCTGTGACCCCACCCGTGTGAAGGGTGTGCTCTACCGCTGAGCTACGCGCCCGTAACCGGGAGACGGGCCTTTAGGCGGCGATCCGCCGCCTGTCCAGCCCAAAAAATCCGGATTAGTTGACCGAGTCCTTCAAGAGCTTGCCCGGCTTGAACTTGGGCTGCGACGACGCCTTGATGGTCATCGGCTCGCCGGTGCGCGGGTTACGCCCGGTCGAGGCCTTGCGCTTGGAAACCGAAAAGGTGCCGAATCCTACCAGGCGGACTTCGTCACCCTTTTTGAGCGCGGCGGTGATCGATTCGAATACGGCATCGACCGCCTTGATCGCATCACCGCGCGCGAGGCCCGAGGAATCGGCGACGGTAGCGATCAGCTCCTGCTTGTTCATTCCATAACCCCCTATGATCTCAATGATTAGTCAGGCGGACTCGGTTGCCGCTCAAACCTTAAAGGATCAATAATGCCGTTGTTGTGCCGGCTGTCAAACTGTTGTCGCAGGCGGCGCGGACGTTCGCCTAAGCGTCGATCCGCGACAATGGCGTGACAAAAGCGAACAGAGCCACCCGCCTTTCGGCGAATGGCCCTGCCCTTGCGATGATCAATGGTGGCGTTCGCCCCCTGCGACCGCCGGGATGGCGGCGGGCGGCAGTGCGGCAAGTTCGTCCGCATCCGTCCAGTCGATCGCCTCCAGCGGCCCCACCAGGGCGAGGCGAAGCACCTCGTCGACATGGGAAACCGGCACGATCTTCAACCCCTCGCGGATATTGGCGGGAATATCCGCCAGATCCTTCTCATTCTCCTGCGGGATGAGGACAGTGGTGATCCCGCCCCGCAACGCCGCGAGCAGCTTTTCCTTCAGGCCGCCGATCGGCAGCACGCGACCGCGCAGCGTGACCTCCCCGGTCATCGCGACATCCTTGCGCACCGCAATCCCGGTCAGCGTCGAGACGATCGAGGTCACTAGGCCGATACCTGCCGACGGACCATCCTTGGGCACCGCGCCCTCGGGCAGGTGGATATGGATGTCCTTGCGGTGGAACAACGACGGCTTGATCCCGAAGCTGGGGCTGCGCGCCTGGACGAAGCTGAAGGCGGCCTGGACCGATTCCTTCATCACGTCGCCCAGCTTGCCGGTAGTCTTCACCTGCCCCTTGCCCGGCACGGTCACCGATTCGATGGTCAGCAGCTCGCCGCCCACCTCGGTCCAGGCGAGGCCCGTGACCGCACCGATCTGGTCCTCCTGTTCGGACAGGCCGTGGCGATACTTCTGCACGCCCGCGAACTCGTGGAGGTTCTCAGGCGTGATCGACACCGACGTCGCCTTGCCCTCCAGGATCTGGCGCAGCGCCTTGCGGGCGAGACGCGCAATCTCACGCTCCAGCGTGCGCACGCCCGCCTCGCGGGTGTAGCGTTGGATGAGCGCCCGCAGCCCTTCCTGGGTCAGCGTGAACTCGCCGTCCTTCAGGCCATGGCTCTCGACCTGCTTGGCAACCAGATGGCGCTCGGCGATCTCGACCTTCTCGTCCTCGGTATAACCCTCCAGACGGATGATCTCCATGCGGTCGAGCAAAGGCTGCGGCAGGTTCAGCGTGTTTGCGGTGCACACGAACATCACGTCCGACAGATCGATGTCGATCTCCAGATAGTGATCGTTGAACTTGGCGTTCTGTTCGGGGTCGAGCACCTCGAGCAGCGCCGAGGCGGGGTCGCCGCGGAAGTCCTGGCCCAGCTTGTCGATCTCGTCGAGCAGGAAAAGCGGGTTGGACGTGCCGGCCTTTTTCAAGTTCGTCACGATCTTGCCCGGCAGTGAGCCAATGTACGTCCGGCGGTGGCCGCGAATCTCGGCCTCGTCGCGCACGCCGCCCAGCGACTGGCGGATGAACTCGCGCCCGCACGCCTTGGCGATCGACTGGCCCAGCGAGGTCTTGCCGACGCCCGGCGGGCCGACGAGGCACAGGATCGGCCCCTTCAGCTTATTGGTGCGCGCCTGCACGCCGAGATATTCGACGATCCGGTCCTTCAC
Organism: Sphingomonas sp. Marseille-Q8236; assembly: GCF_965112005.1. Lineage (NCBI taxonomy): Bacteria > Pseudomonadati > Pseudomonadota > Alphaproteobacteria > Sphingomonadales > Sphingomonadaceae > Sphingomonas > Sphingomonas sp. Marseille-Q8236. The sequence goes on along the minus strand of NZ_CBCOPO010000001.1, from coordinate 2,193,186 downwards.
CTTCTCCAGCGCATAATGATCCTGGTCGAGGATCGCCTGCGCCGCCGCGATGTCCTTCTTGACCTTGGACTTCTTGCCCCAGGGCAAGCCCAGCAGAACGTCGAGATAGTTGCGCACGACGGTCGCCTCGGCGCTCATCGGCGCCATGGTCTTCAGCTTCTTCAGCTCGGCGGTCGCCTTGGTCCGCGCTTCCTTGGACAGCTTGAGCGTCGCGATCTTCTGGGTCAGCTCGGCGATCTCGTCGCCGTCGCCGTCCTCGCTCTCATTGCCCAGCTCGCGCTGGATCGCCTTGAGCTGTTCGTTGAGATAATATTCGCGCTGCGTCTTCTCCATCTGGCGCTTGACGCGGCTCTTGATCTTCTTCTCGACCTGCAGAACGCCGAGTTCGCCCTCCATCAGGGCGTACGCCATCTCCAGCCGCTTGGCCGGATCGGTTTCCACCAAAAGCGCCTGCTTGTCCGCGACCTTGACCGAGATGTTCGCGGCGACCGCATCGGCCAGTTGCGAGGCATCCTCGATCTCCGCCAGCTGCACCGCCGTCTCGGCGGGCAGCTTGCGGTTGAGCTTGGCGTAATTCTCGAACTGATCGACCACCGAGCGCATCAGCGCGGCGATCTGCGCCTTGACGTCGTGATCCTGCTCTTCGAGCGCGTCGTCATCGCCCTCGACCTGGGCCGCGTCGATCGTCGCGGTCAGGAAGGCACCCGATTCATCGAGCTGGTCGAGACGCCCGCGCGTCTTGCCCTCGACCAGCACGCGAACCGTGCCGTCGGGCAGCTTGAGCAGTTGAAGAACGGTGGCGGTGACGCCGATCTCGTAAAGATCCTCGCGCGAGGGGTCGTCTTCGGCGGGGTCGAGCTGGGCGACCAGGAAAATCTCCTTGTCCGCCGCCATGGCCGCTTCCAGCGCCGCGACCGATTTGTCGCGGCCGACGAACAGGGGCACGATCATGTGCGGGAAGACGACGATGTCACGCAGCGGAAGGACGGGATAGGACTGGTTCATGCAAACTCCGGTCGGCCCCCAACGGGGCCCGTTCGTCACTATATATGGGGAGGGTTGCCGATCCATCAATCGTCCGTGCGATAAGGCGATGTGCGCGCCGCTTGCCAAGCCGGTCCGCTTGGGCGACACCATGTGCCATGGATCGTATACGGAACTGCGCTGCTGCGCTGCTCGCCTCCTCGCTTCTCTCCGCCGCCCCGCTCGCAGCGCAAACCGCGAAGGCCCTTCCGGCCAAGGGGGAGCCCCCGCTGACCGCACAGACCATGGTGTCGGGCGGCGTGCGTCCCCCCGAACAGCTGGCCATGCGCTTCGACAGCGCGGACCTTTCGTTCGAGGTTCTGCCCGATACGGAAGAATTGAACGGCATTGCGGTGCTGGGCTTTACCGCCAAGGCGCCGCTTGCCCGGCTGGTGATCGATCTGGACAAGAATCTGCCGGTCCAGGCGATCGCGATCGACGGCAAATCGTTGAAGCCCGGCCAATGGTCCAATCCGGAAGGACAACTCGTCATCACCCTGCCCCGCGCGCTGCGTGCCGGTCAGAAGGTGAGCGCGAAGATCACCTATGGCGGCACTCCGCATGTCGCGGTGCGCGCGCCCTGGGACACGGGCGTGGTCTGGGCCAAGACACCGGACGGCCGCCCCTGGTTCGCGACGACCGCACAGGGTTATGGCTGCGACCTGTTCTGGCCCTGCCTCGACTATCCGATGGGCGAGCCGGGGGTCGTCACGCTCCACATCACCGTGCCCAAGGGGTTGAAGGCCCCCTCCAACGGCGTGCTGCTGGGCGTCGATACGCTGCCCGACGGACGCACCCGCTGGAACTGGCGGACCAAGCATCCCAACACCTATGCCATCGCGCTGAACGTCGGGCCCTATGAGGTGGTCGAGGGTTCGTACAAGAGCCGCTTCGGCAATACGATCCCGATGTTCTACTGGTATCTGCCCGGCGAGAAGCAGAAGGCCGAAGGCCTGTTCGCCGAGTTCGCGCCGACGCTGGATTTCTTCGAATCGACGGTCGGCCCCTTCCCCTTCGGCGACGAGAAGCTGGGCGTGGTCGAAACCCCGCACAAGGGCATGGAGCACCAGACGATCAACGCGTACGGCAATGAATATGCCAAGGCGCCCGAGGGCTTCGACTGGCTGTTCCAGCATGAGTTCAGCCATGAATGGTTCGGCAACCAGCTGACCAATGTCGACTGGGACGATTTCTGGCTGCACGAGGGCTATGGCAGTTACATGCAGCCCAGCTATGGCCGCTGGCGCGAGGGCAAAGCGCGCTATGCGGTGATGATGGATGCGCAGCGCGGCCAGATCGCGAACAAGTCGCCTATCGTCCATGATCGCAGCATGTCCGAGCAGGACGTCTATGAGGACGCCAAGGGCGGCCCCGGTCTCGACATCTATATGAAGGGGTCGTGGATGCTCCACACCCTGCGCAACCTGATCGGCGACAAGGCCTTTTGGGACGTGACGCGACTTGCCGTCTATGGTCGCACCGATCCGAAGCCGGGGAATTTCACGCCGCGCTATGGCTCGACCAGGGAATATGAGGGCTTTGTCCGGCAGGTGACGGGCAAGGATTATGGCTGGTTCTTCAACGTCTATCTGCGCCAGGCGGCGTTGCCCGAGATCGTCGAGACGCGTAGCGGCGATCAGCTGACCCTGACATGGAAGGTGCCCGGCGGCGGGCCCTTCCCGATCCCGGTCGATGTGCAGGTGGGCGATAGGGTCGAGACGTTGCCGATGACGGACGGCACGGGCACCTTGCCCCTTCCCGAAGGCGCGCACGTCGTGGTCGATCCCTGGGCGAAGGTTCTGAAACGCTCGGTCGCGATCGAACAGTTCCGAGCGTGGAAGGCGGAACGGGCGGCGAAGACCAAGAAGTAAGCCCGCCCTCCGTTCAGCCTGAGCGAAGTCGAAGGCCACGGACCGAACGCGGTTCCAAGCGTGCCCGGTCCCACCGAATTCCCTTGGCCTTCGACTTCGCTCAGGCTGAACGGAGGATGGCGCTCAAAATCACGGCACCACCGTCACGAACAGATAGGCCGCGAAGATCACCAGATGCACCGCGCCGCCCAGCACGGTGGTCCGGCCATTGCCCAGCGTCAGGGTGATGGTGAACAACGACAGCACCAGCAGGATCATCTGCTTGGCCCCGATCCCCAGCGCGAGCGGGAGGCCCAGGATCAGCGACACGATCGCCACCGCCGGAATGGTCAGCCCGATCGTCGCCAACGCCGAGCCCAACGCGAGGTTGAGGCTGGTCTGCAACCGGTTCCGCTTCGCCGCCCGGTACGCCGCCAGGCTTTCGGGCGCGAGGACCAGCGCCGCGATGACCACGCCGACGATGGCGAGCGGCAGTCCGGCGTTCAGGATCGCCGCCTCGACGATCCCCGACAACCCCTTGGCGAGCAGCACCACGCCGACCAACGCGACCAGCAGCATCCCCAATGCCGCCCAGGCAGCCGCATTGGTCGGCGGCTCGGCATGGGCGTCGGCGGGCAGATCCTCACGCCCGGGCAGGAAATAGTCGCGGTGCCGCACCGTCTGCACCATGACGAAGGTGCCGTAGAGGATGACGCTGACGATCGCGACGAAGACCAACTGCGAGGTGGCATAGGTCGGCCCCGGCGCGGACGAGACGTAATTGGGCAGGACCAGCGATAGCACGACCATCGCGGTCAGCACGTTCAGCGACGAACTGGCGCCCCGCAGCGAGAAGCGCTGCTCGCCATGCTGCACGCCCCCCGCCAGCAGGCAGAGGCCGACAATACCGTTGAGGATGATCATGATCGCCGCGAACACGGTATCGCGCGCCAGGCTGGAGGCATCGCCGGCATCGGACAGCATCAGACTGACGATCAGAGATACCTCGATCACCGTCACCGCGACCGCCAGGACGAGCGTGCCGAACGGCTCGCCGACCCGGTGGGCGACGACCTCGGCCTGATGCACCGCCGACAGCACGCAGCCGAACAGAATGATCGCCGCGACGACCACCCCCACCGTCCCCATCTTGTAGAGCGACACGGCGATGGCCAGCAGGCCCAGCAACGGGAACACCAGGGTCCACCAGGGCATCAACAGACGCTGGAGCAATGCGCGCTTTTGTCCGGGGGAGACGATGGCGTCGGGTTCGCTCATGGCTGGTCGGGTCTCCTCGTCATGGCATGATGACATTCCTGTCATGCCAATGCGCCAACCGCCCTGTTGGCTCCCGATCAGGAAGAAAATCATTGCGACGTCGCAACCAAATGCAGGTCGCGCCGCTCGGGGTCGTCATGGGGACAAAGCCCTCAACGGGATGACACAGCTTATCCCGATGAGGCAGGCTTACCGGAGACGAATTTACTTTCCCCCGACCGGCCGCATCATCGACCAGAAGCGTGGGCCGCCTTTCGGGACCGACCATTGCCCCGTCAGCTCGAACCCCAACCGCGCGTAGAGCCCGACATTGCTCTCGGTCGCGGTCTCTAGATAGGCGGGCACGCCGTCCGCGTCGCATCTGGCGAGCCCTGCGCGGATCGACGCGCCGCCCAGCCCCCGTCCCTGCTGCGCCGGATCGACGCCCGCAATGTGCAGATACCAGAAGGGCCCGGCCGGAAAATGCGCTTCGACAGCATCGCCCAGCCGCATCGCGCGGGGCAGCGATGGCCCCAGGGCGTGCAGCACGGGGATCAGCCGGCGGACAAAGGCCATGGTCGGCACATGCGCCTGCCCGGGCGGTCGCCAAAAGGTTCCCGCATCCGCCTCTTCGCTCACCAGCCGCATCCCGACCGCATCGCTGTCGAACAGCAGTGCAAACAGGCGCGGCAGGCGCCTTGCCCGGTCGGTCGGATCCGGAAAGATATAGGACATGGCCGGATCGTCCGCGAAAGCGCGGCCCAGCATCCGCGCCACCGCCACCCGGTCCGCACTCACCGCATCGCGCATCACGGTCATCGCATCGCCCTCATGAAAAACGGGCGCCCCTTTCGGAAGCGCCCGCTTTCTACCATCGGCCGTGCGGCTGGCGATCAGGCCGCCGCATCGTCCTTCTTCTTCGCCTTTTCGGCATAGACGCGGATCGGCTCCTTGCGGCCCTCGACCACGTCCTTGTCGACCATCACTTCATCGACGCCGTCCATGCCGGGCAGGTCGAACATGGTGTCGAGCAAGATGCCCTCCAGGATCGAGCGAAGCCCGCGTGCGCCGGTCTTGCGCTCGATCGCCTTCTTGGCGACCGTGGTCAGCGCATCGTCGGTGAAGTCGAGTTCGACGCTCTCCATCTCGAACAGCTTCTGATACTGCTTGACCAGTGCGTTCTTCGGCTCGGACAGAATCTTGACCAGCGCCGCAATGTCCAAGTCCTCAAGCGTCGCGATGACCGGCAGACGCCCGACGAATTCGGGGATCAGGCCGAACTTCAGCAGATCCTCGGGCTCGGTCTGGCGCAGATATTCGCCGGTCCGCTTCTCCTCGGGAGCCGCGACATAGGCACCGAAGCCGATCGACTTGCCCTGCAGACGGTCGCCGATGATCTTTTCCAGACCCGCGAACGCGCCGCCGCAGATGAACAGGATGTTCGTCGTGTCGACCTGCAGGAATTCCTGCTGCGGATGCTTGCGGCCGCCCTGGGGCGGAACGCTGGCGGTCGTGCCTTCCATCAGCTTGAGCAGCGCCTGCTGGACGCCCTCGCCCGACACGTCGCGAGTGATCGAGGGATTCTCGGCCTTGCGGCTGATCTTGTCGATCTCGTCGATGTACACGATGCCGCGCTGCGCACGCTCGACATTATAGTCCGACGCCTGAAGCAGCTTGAGGATGATGTTCTCGACATCCTCGCCGACATAACCGGCTTCGGTCAGCGTCGTCGCGTCCGCCATGGTGAACGGCACGTCGAGGATGCGCGCCAGCGTCTGCGCGAGCAGCGTCTTGCCGCAGCCGGTCGGGCCGACAAGCAGGATGTTCGACTTGGCGAGTTCGACATCGGCGCCCTTCGCGCCGTGGTTCAGGCGCTTATAATGGTTGTGCACCGCAACCGACAGGACGCGCTTGGCCTGCTTCTGCCCGATGACATAATCGTCGAGCACGTTGCAGATTTCCTGCGGCGTCGGCACGCCACCATCCTTCTTGGACACCAAAGCGGACTTGGTCTCCTCACGGATGATGTCGTTGCACAGCTCCACGCACTCGTCGCAAATGAAGACGGTCGGCCCCGCGATCAGCTTGCGCACCTCGTGCTGCGACTTGCCGCAGAACGAGCAATAGAGGGTGCTTTTCGAGTTGCCACCGCTCACCTTGTCCATCAATCACCTCTCGCACCCATCAAACGGTGCGCTACCGTTGCCGGGGTGCGCATCGTACCGCACCCCGATAAAGTCACAATCGAAATAAACCGTTCATAGTGAACGGCCCGCCTTATGCGGCGGCCGACGCGTCGTCGGCCGGGACCGGACGCTTGTCGAACACCTGATCGATCAAACCGAACTCCTTGGCTTCCTCGGAGCTCATGAACTTGTCGCGATCCATCGCACGCTCGATCTCCTCCAGCGGCTTGCCGGTATATTTGGCGTACAGTGTGTTCAGGAAATGCCGCATGCGCAGGATTTCGCGCGCCTGGATTTCGATATCGGCCGCCATGCCCTGCGCCCCGCCCGAAGGCTGGTGGATCATGATGCGGCTGTTCGTCGTCGCAAAGCGCATGCCCGGTTCGCCGGCGGCCAGCAGAAAGCTGCCCATCGATGCGGCCTGGCCGATGCAGAGGGTGCCGACGCGCGGACGGATATACTGCATCGTGTCATGGATCGCCATGCCCGCCGTGACGACACCGCCCGGCGAGTTGATGTACATATAGATGTCCTTCTTCGGATTTTCCGATTCAAGGAACAGCAGCTGCGCGCAGATCAGCGAGGCCATGCCGTCCTCGACACCGCCGGTGACGAAGATGATGCGCTCGCGGAGCAGGCGGCTGAAAATATCGAACGACCGTTCGCCGCGGTTCGACTGTTCGATGACGATCGGAACCAGACCGGCCTGCGTCTGCCGAAGCCCCACACCGGCATGCGCCAGCGGGCTCGCGAAATCGCCGGTCTCGAACGGATTGTGCATGGAAATCTCTCTTATGCCCAGAAGAGCCCCTATGTCGCGTGATGCCCGCGCATATTCAAGCCCCGGCGACACCCCAACAATGTTGCCGTGCAGCGATTATCTCTTTCAGGAATGAAAATCGGATTAGCGGGCATTCCCCGGCGCGGGCAGCGCCAGATAGGCCAGCCGCCGCACCTCCTGCCGCCCGCGCACCACCGTATCGAGGATCAGCCCGGTGAACAGGTTAAGTCCGGCCAGCAGCATCAGCCCGGTCGACAGGATCGCCGTCGGGAAGCGCGGCACCTGATGCGTTTCCACATAGGTCAGGATCAACGGCACCGCGAGCAGCACCGCCACGCCCGCGAACAGCGCGGCGATCGCGCCGAAGAACCACATGGGCCGCTCGATCCGATAGAGCTTCAGGATGGTGCGCAGGATGCGCCAGCCATCCGAATAGGTGCTCAGCTTCGACGCCGACCCCTCGGGCCGCGCATAATAGGGCGTCGCGATTTCGGCGCAGGGCATTTTGAGTTCGAGCGCATGAACGCTGATTTCGGTCTCGATCTCGAAGCCGACCGACAGGACGGGGAAGCTTTTGACGAAGCGACGCGAAAAGACGCGGTAGCCCGAGAGGATGTCGGTGAAACTCCGCCCAAACAGCTTGGCGAGCATTCCCGTCAGCATCGCATTGCCGAACCGATGTCCGCGACGATAGGCCAGCTCGGCCTCGCTGATCCGCTGTCCGACCACCATGTCGAGCTGTTCCTCGACCACGCGCCGCACCAGATCGGGGGCGGACGCCGCGTCATAGGTCGCGTCGCCATCGGCCATGACATAGATGTCCGCGTCGATATCGGCGAACATGCGGCGCACCACCGCGCCCTTGCCCTGGATACGTTCCGACCGGACGATCGCGCCAGCCGCCCGTGCGACCTCGATCGTGCGGTCCTTGCTGTTATTGTCGTAGACATAGATGGCGGCGTTCGGCAGCGCCTCCCGAAACCCTGCGATGGTCTGCTCAATCGCCGCCTCTTCGTTATAGCAGGGCAGCAGCACCGCGATCCGGGTCTCGTTCACACCTAGTCCTCGTCAAAAGGCGGGCGATCCCGCCCTCCGTCCCTCTGCGCCACCTGACATGGCGAGATGCTCGTATAACATTCCTCCCCTGCAAGGGGAGGGGAACCAGCGAAGCTGGTGGAGGGGTGTCCCCGGTCGCGAAAGTGGTTCGACCTCACCACGCGTGACACCCCTCCGTCAGGCCTGCGGCCTGCCACCTCCCCTTGCAGGGGAGGAAGATCGGTGCGCCCTGATACAGGAAGGGCGACCGCTCGCGCGACCGCCCTTCCCTGTTTCGTTACGAACCGGAGTCCGCAGCGCCTTCCGATTATTCGGTCGGCGCGGCCTTCTTCGCGCGCGGCTTCTTGGCGGGGGCTTCGGCCGCCTCGGCCTCACCGTCCGCCGGAGCGGCTGCCTTCTTCGCACGCGGCTTCTTGGCGGGCGCGGCTTCCTCGGTCGCTTCGGCAGGCGCTTCCGCCTCGGCTTCGGCCTCGGCCTCGGCCGGAGCCTTCTTCGCGCGGGTCGCCTTCTTCGGTGCTTCCTCGCCGGTCGTCTCGCCGGCCGCGTCCTCGGTCACGTCGGCCTTCTTGGCCTTCGCCTTGGCGGGCTTCTTCGCGCCGTGGTCATGACCATGGTCGTGATCATGATTGTGGACATGCGTGCCCGAAGCGAAACCGTCCTCGCTCTCGATCGCGGCTTCCAGTTCCTCACGGGTGGTCTCGCGGTCGGTGATCTCGGCCTTGCCGAACAGGAAGTCGACGACCTTGTCCTCATAGAGCGGGGCGCGCAGCTGGGCGGCGGCCATCGGCTCCTGCTGGATATACTGGATGAAGCGCTGGCGATCCTCGGGGCCGTACTGCTGCGCGGCCTGCGCGATCAGGCGGTTCATTTCCTGCGCGGTCACTTCGACGCCATTGGCCTGGCCGATCTCCGAGAGGAGCAGGCCCAGACGGACGCGGCGCTCGGCGATCTTCTGATAATCGTCGCGCTCCTTCTCCATCTCGGCCTTGGCGGCCTCGGGGTCTTCCTCATGGGTCGCTTCATGCTCGAGCTGCGCCCAGATCTGCGAGAACTCGGCCTCGACCATCGACGGCGGCACTTCGAAGTCGTGACCATCGGCCAGCTGGTCGAGCAGCTTGCGCTTCATATAGGTGCGGGTCAGGCCGTTATGCTCCTGCTCGATCTGCCCCTTCAGCAGGCCGCGCAGCTGCTCCAAGCTTTCGAGGCCCAGATTCTTGGCCATCTCGTCGTCGATCTTGGCTTCGCCGGCGGTCTTCACCGACTTGATCGTCAGGTCGAAGGTCGCGGGCTGACCGGCCAGGTCCTTGGCGGGATAGTCTTCGGGGAAGGTGACCGAGATCTGCTTCTCTTCACCGGCCTTCACGCCGACCAGCTGGTCCTCGAAACCGGGGATCAGGCGACCGCCACCGATCTCGACGGCCATGTCCTCGCCCGAGCCGCCCTCGAAAGCGACGCCGTCCGCGGTCTTGCCGACGAAGTCGACGGTGACCTGGTCGCCCTGCTCCGCGGCCTTCTCGCCCGCATCGTCCCAGCGCTTCTGCTGATCGGCGAACTTCTGGAGCTGCTCGTCCACCGCCTCGTCGGCAACCGGAACGGTCAGACGCTCCAGCTTCAGCGCGTCGATCGCGGGGGTCGGGACCTGCGGCAGCACTTCGAGCGTGACGGTCAGCTTGGCGTCCTGGCCCTGCTCATAGCCCTCGGCCAGTTCGACCTGCGGCTGCATGGCGGGGCGCAGGCCCTGCTCGGCGATCAGCGACTGCACGCCTTCCTGCAGCGCGGTGTTCAGCGCGTCCTGCAGCAGCGCCGGGCCGTGCATCTTGCGAACGAGATTCGCGGGCACCTTGCCGGGGCGGAAGCCGGGCATCTTCATCTGCGGAGCGATGCGCTTCAGTTCGGCATCGACCTTGCCCTCGATATCCTGGGCGGTGATGGTGAGCGTGTAGGCGCGCTTCAGCCCCTCGTTCAGCGTCTCGACAGTCTGCATCTAAAGGCCTTCAATCTGGAGAAATTCCGTGTGGCTGTCGCCCCGTTTTGACCGGGGACTGGTGCGGGCGAAGGGACTCGAACCCCCACATCTTACGATACTGGAACCTAAATCCAGCGCGTCTACCAGTTCCGCCACGCCCGCACGAGGACACCGCCGATGGGCGCGCGTCTATATCACCATGGGCGGCTTCGGCAAGGGACAACAGGCAACATGTGCGGTCGCGATGCGTTTATCCCCTCCCCAGTCCGAATTGGAGAGCGAGAATGGCCACCCAGCCCCCGCCCGAAAGCCCGCAGCCGACCCAGCCCGCGCAGCCCGACGCGCCCCCGCCCGAAATCGTGCCGCCCGGCCCCGATATCGACCAGCCCGCCCCCGGCACCGGCCCCGGCGACCCCGGCACGCAGCAGCCCCCGCAGATTTGAGGAAGACGATGGCGACCAACCCCGAAAACCATCCCGACAGCCCACCCGCCGAGGCGCCGGAGAACAACCCCGACAGCCCGCCGCGCGAGGACGAGCGCAGCGATATCGAGCAGGCGGTCGAGGCGCGCTCCGACGCGGTCAAACGTGGCGAAGGTGGCGAGGAACCGGTGACGTTTACCAGTTCGGGCGAACATGACGGCGTCGGCGGGACCGGCGGTGTGGTGCGCAACCAGGATTTGGACGCGCAGTAAACTTAATCCTCCCCGGCACGGGGAGGTGGCAGGCCGTCAGGCCTGACGGAGGGGGGCTCGCCACGCAGGATACACCTCGTTGCGAGCCCCCTCCACCACCGCTACTCGGCGGTCCCCCTCCCCGTACCGGGGAGGAAATTACAGACCGTCATTGCGGCTGAAGCGAAGCAATCCAGGACCACATATCCGGATAACCGGGGTTGTCCCGCGTCGCTCCGCTCCTCGCAATGATAGGGCTTACCCCGCCAGCGCTTTCTTCAGCAGGTCGTTGACCACCGCCGGGTTGGCCTTGCCGCCCATCGCCTTCATCGTCTGACCGACGAAGAAGCCGAACAGCGCCTCCTTGCCTGCGCGATACTGGCCCAGCTGGTTGGGGTTCTTTTCCAGAACCTCGGCGATCACAGCCTCGATCGCGCCGGTGTCGCTGGTCTGCTTGAGGCCACGCTCCTCAACGATCTTCGAGGGACCGTCACCCGTCTCCAGCATGATCTCGAACACCTGCTTGGACAGGCTGCCCGACAGCGTACCGTCGGCGACCAGCGCCAGCAGTTCGGCAGCCTGCGCAGGCGAGACTGGGCTTTCGGCGATGTCCTTGCCCAGCCGGTTCAGCGCACCGAATAGTTCGGCCGCGACCCAGTTGGCCGCCTGTGCGGGCTTGGCGCTCGTGCCTTCCAGCGCCTCCAGCAGCCCGTCGAACCAGCGCGCCGTCTCGACCTCGGCGGTCAGCACGCCCGCATTATACGGGGTCAGGCCCAGCGCCTCGTAACGGCGACGCTTGGCGTCGGGCAGTTCGGGCAGGCTGGCGCGGCATTCCTCGACGAAGACGTCGGTCAGCTCCAGCGGCAGCAGGTCGGGGTCGGGGAAGTAGCGGTAATCATGCGCATCTTCCTTCGACCGCATCGAGCGCGTCGTGCCGCTCTCAACGTTAAACAGACGGGTTTCCTGGACGATCTTGCCGCCATCCTCCAGCACCGCGACCTGGCGCTTCGCCTCATATTCGATCGCGGCCATGACGAAGCGGACCGAGTTGACGTTCTTCGTCTCGGTACGCGTGCCGAACTCGTCGCCCACTTTGCGGACCGACACGTTCACGTCGGCGCGCATCGAGCCCTCTTCCATATTGCCGTCGCAGCTACCCACGTACCGCAGGATCGCGCGCAGCTTGCGGAGATAAGCCCCTGCTTCGGCGGGCGAGCGCATGTCGGGGCGGCTGACGATCTCCATCAGCGCCACGCCCGAGCGGTTGAGGTCGACATAGGAGCGGGTCGGATGCTGGTCATGCATCAGCTTGCCCGCATCCTGCTCGACATGGATACGCTCGACGCCGATCGACTTGGTCGGGCCGTCGGGGTTCTTCTCGTCCAGGCTGATCTCGATCGCGCCCTCGCCCACCAGCGGGTGGTAGAGCTGGCTAATCTGATAGCCCTGCGGCAGATCAGCGTAGAAGTAATTCTTCCGGTCGAAGCGCGACCATTTGTTGATCTGCGCATCGATCGCCATGCCGGTGCGCACCGCCTGGCGGATGCACTCCATATTGGGCACGGGCAGCATGCCGGGCATCGCGGCATCGACCAGCGAGACCTGGGTATTGGGCTCCGCGCCGAACGCGGTCGCCGCGCCGGAGAACAGCTTGGCGTTGGAGGTGACCTGGGCATGGACTTCCAGGCCGATCACGACCTCCCATTCTCCGCTCGCGCCCTGGATGCGATATTCGCTCATGTTCGATCTCGATGATGAAGATAGTTGATCGCCGTCAGGACGGCGTTGCTGCCCAGCAGGGCGACGATCCAGCAGGTCGACAGGATGCGCAGGATCGCGGTCTCGAAGCCGAGATGCCGCGCCTCCATCAACCCCATATAGGCCGCCCCCGCGCCCAGCATCAAAAACGCGATGCCCAGCCGAAACTCACCGCGCAGGATCACGCTGTTGCCCACGCACAGGCACAGGATGAAGCCCGCCACCCCGAGGAAGAACCGCGCCAGCATGTGGTGGTCGAAGGGGTGGTTGTCGATGTTGGTCAGCGACACGCCGACATAGGCGCTGAGGATCGCCCCGAACGCGACGTTCAGGGCGCCCTGTGCTTCCCGCAACACCGCGATGTTGCGGGCCGTGAAGGCGCGGTCGCTTACCACCAGGCCTGCGGACGGGCGGTGAAGCCCGCGCGCTGTTCGATGGCCAGCCCGGCGTTCAGCACGCCTTGCTCGTCCAGCGGCTTGCCGATGATCTGAAGGCCGAGCGGCAGCCCGTCCTTGTCCAGCCCGCCCGGCACGGACATGGCGGGGAGCCCCGCCAGCGAGGCGGGCACCGTGAACACGTCGTTAAGGTACATGGCCAATGGATCGGCCTGCTTCTCGCCCAGCGCGAACGCCGCCGACGGCGCGGTCGGGGTGAGGAGCACGTCGCACTCACCGAACGCCCGCTCGAAATCGCGCGCGATCAGCGTGCGGACCTTCTGCGCCTGCGTATAGTACGCATCGTAGAAGCCCGCCGACAGGACATAGGTGCCGATCAGGATGCGGCGCTTCACCTCGTCGCCGAAACCGGCGGCGCGGGTCGCGGCGTACATGTCCTGCAACCCCGCCCCTTCGGGCAGGTCGCGCAGGCCGTAGCGCACGCCGTCATAGCGGGCGAGGTTGGACGACGCCTCGGCCGGCGCGATGATGTAGTAAGCAGGCAGCGCGTACTTGGTGTGGGGCAGCGAGACCTCGACGATCTCGGCGCCTGCATCGCGCAGCCAGTCGATGCCCTGCTGCCACAGCGCCTCGATCTCGGCGGGCATGCCGTCGACGCGATATTCCTTCGGCACGCCGACGCGCTTGCCCTTCAGGTCCGCCGACAGTGCGGCTTCCCAGTTCGGCACGTCGAGCTTCAGCGAGGTCGCGTCCTTGGCGTCGAAGCCCGCCATCGCCTCCAGCATGATCGCGCAGTCGCGCACGTCGCGCGCCATCGGGCCCGCCTGGTCGAGCGAGGAGGCAAAGGCGATCGTGCCCCAGCGCGAGCAGCGGCCATAGGTCGGCTTGATGCCCGAAATGCCGGTGAAGGCGGCGGGCTGGCGGATCGAGCCGCCCGTGTCGGTGCCCGTCGCGCCGGGCGCGAGGCCAGCGGACACCGCCGTCGACGACCCGCCCGACGACCCGCCGGGGGCGAGCGCGGCGGTGTCGTTCGGACGCCGCCAAGGCGAGATGACGTTGCCGAAGGCGCTGGTCTCGTTGGACGAGCCCATGGCGAACTGGTCGAGGTTCAGCTTGCCGAGCATGCCTGCGCCCGCATTCCACAGATTCTGCGAAACCGTCGATTCGTAGGGCGGCACGAAGCCTTCCAGGATCTTGCTTGCGGCGGTGGTCGCGACGCCCTTGGTCGCGAACAGGTCCTTCATGCCGATCGGCACGCCCGCCAGCGGCTTGAGCGTCTCGCCCGCCGCGCGCGCCGCGTCGGCCGCATCGGCGGCGGCGAGCGCGTGATCGGGGGTTTCGACCAGAAAGGCGTTGAGCGCCCGCGCGCCCGCGACCTTGGCGTTGAAAGCCTCGGCGACTTCGCGCGCCTTGAACTGGCCGTCGCGCACGCCGTCGCGGATGGCGGCGATGCCGAGTGTGGTGAGATCAGTCATTATTCGATCACCTTGGGCACCGTGAAGAAGCCATGTTCGGCCTGCGGCGCATTCTGCATGAGGAGGTCGCGGATGCCGCCGTCATTGACGACGTCGTCGCGCAGGCGAAGCTGGTTCGGAATCACCGCGGTCATCGGCTCGACCCCTTGGGTGTCGACCTCACCCAGTTGCTCGATCCAGCCCAGGATGTTCCCAAGCTCGGGGGCGAGGCGCGTCGCGTCCTCCTCGGTGATCGCGATGCGGGCTAGGCTCGCGATCTTCTTCACGGTTGCGGTATCTACGGACATGGATTTGCGGCTAGCATCGCCGCGCGGCTTCGCGCAACGCTTTTGCCGTCTCGGCGATTGCAACGGGGACAAGTGGGGCATCATGGATAGCAATTGCAGGCCGTCCAGTTTTGCTGCACCGCACAACGGAGTGACGATTTGGCGCGGAAATTCCTTTATGTCGTGGCGGCGCTCATCGTGCTGACGATCGCGGCCGCCTTCGCCTATCGGCTGTTCGGCAATCAGCTGCTCCGCTGGTCGACGGTCCCGTCCGAATCGTTCAGGGCTCAGGCGGCGCCCCCGGCCGATCTGTACGAGCGCAAGGTCCTGTGGCTGGCGCGGCCCGACATCGCCAACAACCCCGCATCCTGGGTTCCAGCCGGCTATGAGCCAGGCCGCCCCGGCACCGGCGCCGCGATCTTCTTCATCCACCCCACATCGTACATCAACAAGTCGCACTGGAACGCGCCGATCGACGATCCGGAGACCAACGCCCGCGCCGAACTGTTCCTGCGCGGACAGGCCAGCGCGTTCAATGCGGCGGGCGACATCTGGGCCCCGCGCTATCGACAGGCGACCTTCGGGGCGTTTCTGACCAGCGTCCAGGATGCCGAACGCGCGCTCGGCCTCGCTTACCGGGACGTGGACGCCGCCTTCACCGCCTTTCTGGCGCAGGTCGATCCCAAGCGCCCCCTGATCCTGGCAGGGCATAGCCAAGGTGCGCTGCACCTGTCACGCCTGCTGACCGACCGGGTGGCCCAGAATTCTGCGCTCAAGCGGCGGATCGTCGCGGCCTATGTCGTGGGCTGGCCGATCTCGATGACCGCCGACCTGCCCGCCATGGGCCTTCCCGCCTGCGAGCGCGCGGACCAGACCGGTTGCATCCTGAGCTGGCAGAGTTTCGGACAGCCCGCCGACCCGTCGCTGATCCTCGACGTGTTCGACAGGACGAACGGCTATACCGGCGCACCGCGCAAGGACAGCGCGATGCTGTGTACCAATCCGCTGACCGGCACGTCGGGCGCGGAGGCTCCCGCGACCGCCAATCTGGGGACTCTCTTCCCCTCCTCCGACCTCAAGACCGCCGACATCATCGCGGGCCGTGTACCCGCCAAATGCGAGGGGCGCGGCATCCTGACCATCGGCGAAGGGCCCAATGTCGGCCCCTATGTGCTGCCGGGCAACAATTACCACGTCTATGACTATAGCCTGTTCTGGGCGAATGTCCGCGCCGATGCGGAGCGCCGTTTGAAAGCCTTTCGATGAGCCTGATCACCACCGACCGTAGCGAATTCCGTGCCGCCCTCCCCTCGGGCGGGCGGCTGATCGGGCTGGACGTCGGCACCAAGACGATCGGCACCGCGCTGTGCGATGCCGGATGGAGCTTCGCCAGCCCCGCCACCCTGGTCCGCCGGACCAAGTTCACCAAGGACAAGGAACAGCTGATCGCGATGATCGCGCAGCAGGGAGTGATGGGCCTTGTCATCGGGCTGCCACTGAACCTCGATGGGTCGGAGAGCCCACGCTCGCAATCGACCCGCGCCTTCGCCCGCAACTGCGCCGACCTTGGCCCCATCCTGCTGTGGGACGAACGCTGGTCGACGGTCGCGGTCGAGCGGACGATGATCGAACAGGATATGAGCCGCGCCAAGCGCGCCGAGCGGATCGACAACCTCGCCGCCGCGCATATCCTGCAAGCAGCGATCGACGCGCTGGTGATGGCGTAATCCATGCCTTCCTCCCCCTGGAAGGGGAGGAAAGATTACCCTTGAACAAGGGACAGACCGTTGACCGCAAAACGACCAGTTTCGGCAAAAATGTCATATATTGGTCTTTAGCCAGTCGTTAACCTGTCACCGAAGCCCCCTAGCTGCGCCGCTTCTTTCGAAGCCTTTGGGGGGCCTAGCCGTGAAGCGTTTTTCCGTTCTTTCCCGTTCGATGCTGATGATCGGCGCCGCCGTCATCGCCATGCCCGCCTGGGCGCAGCAGCAGTCCGATACGGCGGTGCCCGAGGCCGCGACCAATGGCGACCAGATCGTCGTGACCGCGACCCGCACCACGCGCTCCTCGGTCGAGTTGGGCGCGGCGGAGATCCAGAAGGTGCTGCCCGGTGCCAACCCGGTCAAGGCGATCCAGACGCTGCCCGGCGTGCAGTTCGAGACCGCCGATCCCTGGGGCAATAACGAGCAGAATATTGCGCTGTTCGTTCATGGCTTCAACCAGAACCAGCTCGGCTTCACCATGGACGGCGTGCCGCTGGGCGACCAGTCCTATGGCAATTACAACGGCCTGACGCCGCAGCGCGCGGTCATCAGCGAGAATGTCGCGCGCGTCCGCCTGACCGCCGGCGCCGCCGATCTGGGCACTGCCTCGGCCAGCAATCTGGGCGGCGGCATCGAAACCTATTCGAGCGACCCGGCCGCGACGATGGGCGTCCGCTTCGCGCAGACGCTGGGCAGCTATGACGCCAGCCGCACCTTCCTGCGCATCGACAGCGGCGAGGTCGAGGGGTTGGGCGGCACCAACAGCGGCTATCTCTCGGTCGTCCGGCAAAAGGCGCGCGCCTGGGAATTCAACGCGCGCCAGGGCGGGTGGCAAGGCAATGCCAAGTTCGTCCACAAGGGCGAGAACGGCACGCTGACCGGCTATTTCGACATTTCGGACAAGGCGGAGCCCAATCAGGATTCGGTCGCGCACAATGCGGGCGGGCTGGAGCCCTATTACCGCTCGCTGCTCTATCCGAACTGGCAGGCCGCGCTCGCCTATGTCGATGCCAATGGCGCGCCGCCGTCGAACAACCCCAACAATTACATGAACTATTTCGGCGATGCGCAGCGCACTGACTATCTGGGCTATATCAAATATGAGCGCCGCTTCGGCGATGCGGTGACATGGACCAACCAGGTCTATTACCATCATGACGAGGGTCAGGGACAGATCACCGGCCCGATCGCGGCGGCGGGCCTGCCGGGCCTGTTCCGCATCTATTATCCGGGGCAGGATCTGAAGCAGGTCTTCGGCGGATCGGGCTATGCGCTGCGCACCACCGAATATGGTATTGATCGGAAAGGTGCCATCTCGACGCTGGCGATCCGTGCGGGCGACCATGAGATCGAGCTGGGCGGATGGTATGAGCATAACCGCAACACCATCTTCCGCCGCTGGTATGCGGCCCCCATCGACAATCCGCCCTCGCCCTATGAATGGGCCGATCCCGCCAAGCGCCGCCTGACCCAATATGCCGCGATCACGAAATACGACCTGATCCAGACGCATGTGCAGGATCGCTGGCACGTCACCCCGACGGTGACGGTCGAGGCGGGCTTCAAGTCCAGCCTGCAATTCGCCGATGGCCGCGTACCGACCCAGCCGCTGCCCGGCGCGCTGCCCGGCACCTCGACCGGCTATCCCGAGGGGCAACTGAACACCAAGAAATGGTTCCTGCCCGCGATCGGCGCGATCTGGGACGTTTCGGCCAACGACCAGCTGTTCGGCCATATCCAGAAGAATGTCCGCCAATTCCAGGCCTCGGTCGCGGCGGGCCTGTCGCCCTTCGCGGTGGGCAGCCAGCAGGCGTTCGAGCAGATCAAGGCGAACACCTCGCCCGAAACCTCCTGGACCTATGAGGCGGGCCTGCGCTCGCGCCACGCGCTCGACGTCGGCCCGCTGACCGCGATCGAGGGGCAGATCAGCGCCTATCATGTCGATTTCGACAATCGCCTGCTCCAGATCAGCGCGACGCCGGTCATCGCCTCGGTCATCGGCGGCGTGTCGATCCTGCAGAATGTCGGCCGGGTGCAGACCAATGGCGTGGATGCGGCGGCGACCTTGCGCTTCGGCCCGCACCTGTCGATCTACAACGCGCTATCGTACAACAGCTCGAAATATCGCGACAATTATGTCAGCGGCACAAGCACCGTCCTGACCGCGGGCAAATATGTCCCCAACACCGCCAAGTGGCTGAACAAGACGGTGGTGTCGATCAATGACGGCCCGTTCGAGATCTAGGCGATCGGCGACTATGTCGGCCCGCGCTTCGCCACCTATACCAACGATCAGGGCATTGGCGGACGCTATCTGGTCAACCTCCAGGCGAGCTACAGCCTGCCGCAGATCGACGGGTTCGGGGTCAAGGACCTGAAGCTGTCGGTCAACGTCACCAACGTGACCAACCGCAAGGGCATTTACGAACTGGTCGTGGGGGCCGCGTCCACGACCTGGAACAGCTATGCCCAGCCGCCGCGCATGGGCTTCATCACCCTGTCGGGCGCATTCTGACGCCGATGGTCGCGTCCCGGCCCCGGATTATCGGGGTCGGGACCAACTGCCCGCTTGCCCATCGCGCCGCCGCTCGCTACCCGGCGGCTTTAATGCACACCTCGGATCATCGCCCCGGCACGCTCATTCAGGGTGGCGCCGTTTTCCCGCACCGGCATCTGACCGGAATCGACGGCCTTCAACCGCATGAGATCATGTTCCTGCTCGACGAGGCGGAACATTGGCTCGATCGCGGCGCGACCGACACGCCCGACACAAGGCTGGCGGGCCTCACCCAGATCAACGCCTTTTTCGAGAACTCGACCCGGACGTTGCTGTCCTTCGAGATCGCGGGGAAGCGCCTGGGCGCGGACGTGGTCAACATGCACGCCGCCCAGTCGAGCGTGAAGAAGGGCGAGACGCTGATCGACACGGCGATGACGCTGAACGCGATGCGCGCCGATGTCATCGTCATCCGCCACATGGCGAGCGGAGCCGTCCGCCTGATCGCCGACAAGGTCGACTGCCCGGTGCTGAACGCAGGCGACGGGCGGCACGAGCATCCGACGCAAGCGCTGCTCGACATGCTGACCATCCGTCGCCGCCGGGGCGGCGTCGCCGGACAGAAGGTCGTGATCTGCGGCGACATATTGCACAGCCGGGTCGCGCGCTCGGACATCCTCGCCCTGACCGCGCTGGCGGCCGAGGTGCGGGTGTGTGCGCCCTCCACGCTGATGCCCAAGGGGATCGAACGCATGTTCGTCACTCCCTTCACCGATTTCGACGAAGCCATCGAGGATGCGGACGTGGTCATGATGCTGCGCGTCCAGAACGAGCGGATGGCAGGCGGCTATATCCCCTCCACCCGCGAATATCGCCTGCGCTACGGCCTTACGCCTGAACGCCTCAAGCGCGCCAAGCCCGGCGCACTGGTCATGCACCCCGGCCCGATGAACCGGGGGGTTGAGATCGACTCGGAGGTCGCGGATGGCCCGCAATCGGCGATCACCGAACAGGTGGCAATGGGCGTCGCGGTGCGCATGGCGTGCCTGGACGTGCTGACCCGCCGGGCGCGCAAGCTGGAGGGCTGGGCATGAGCGTCACCGCCTTCACCAACGCTGTGCTGGTCTGCCCGGTCGGCGGCGAAACCCGGGGCCAGGCTTTGCTGGTCGAGGACGGCGTCATCACCGGCACCGGAAACGTGCCCGAGGGCGCGACCGTCATCGACTGCGGCGGCAAGATGCTCGCCCCCGGCATCGTCGATCTGGGCGTGTTCAAGGTCGACAATGCCGCCTTCCGCGCGGGCGGGATCGTGCGCATCGGCCTGATGCCCGACCAGTCGCCGGTGCTCGACGATCCGGGCGTGGTGCAGCGTGCCGCGCTGATCGGGCGGCCGGACCTGTGGATCCACCCCATCGCGGCGGCGACCCGTTCGCTGGCGGGCACCGACCTTGCCGAGATGGCCGTGTGCGTCTCGGCAGGGGCGATGGCCGTCGGCACCGGGCGCGGCTGGATCGCCGATTCGGGCGTGATGCACCGGGTGCTCGCCTATGCGGGCGATCTGGGCCTGACCGTCATCGCCCATGCCGAGGATGGTGGCCTGGCCGCCGACGCAGTCGCGACCGAGGGCGAGACGGCGAGCCGCCTGGGCCTGCCCTCCGCCCCCGCCATCGCCGAGTCGCTCGCCATTGCGCGCGACCTGATGCTGGCCGAGGAGACGGGCGCGAAGCTGCACATCCGGCAGGTGACGACGGCGGCGGGCTTCGACCTGATCCGCGCGGCGAAGCGGCGGGGCGTGAAGGTGACGTGCGGGATCACCCCCGCGCACCTTCACCTGTCCGACATCGCGATCACCGATTTCCGCACCTTCGCCCGCCTCTCGCCACCTTTGCGCGACGAAAGCGACCGGCAGGCGGCGCTGGCGGCGGTCGCGGACGGGACGGTCGACGTCATCGGATCGGGCCACGACCCGCATGGCCCCGAGGCAAAGCGCCTGCCCTTCGTCGATGCCGAGGCAGGCATGGCGGGGGCGGAGACGCTGTTGCCGCTGGCGCTGATGCTGGTGCGCGACGAGCGGATCACCCTGCCCCGGCTGTTCGCGCTGCTGGCCGCCAATCCGGCCAAGGTGCTGGGCCTCGACACCGGCACGCTGGAGCCAGGCAAGCCCGCCGACCTGATGCTGTTCGATGCGGAAACGCCGTGGATGGTGTCGGGCGACGCCTTCGCCTCGGCGGGCAATACGCCGTTCGACGGCTTCCCCGTCCAGGGCCGCGCGCAGCGGCTGTGGAAGGCGGGACGGGAAATCCTCTAAACTTCGCGAGGCCCGTCGCCCGAGCGCAGGCTGGGGCCTCTGGCGAATCTTTCCCGAAAGCCGAGAAGGGCCCCAACCTGCGCTGGGGCGACGTTGAACAAAAAAAGCCCTCCCCGAGACGTCTCGGGGAGGGCTTTTTGCTGAACCGTGCCTGGCTTAGCCGCGACGGGGACCGCGCGGGCCGCCCTGGGTGGGGCGCGGCGAGTAGCGGCGCGGGCCGCCGGGGCCGCCCGCGGGACGGCCGCCCATCGGACGGTTGCCGCCCGGGCCGCGACGCGGACCGCCATGACCCGAACCGCCGGCGGGCGGGCCGTCGGCCTGCTCGATCGCGATATCGTCCTCGGCATGATCCGCCTCGGTCCGCTTCAGCGCGGCGACGAAGCGCGACGCCAGCGCGGCTGGGATCTCGAACAGCGTCTCGTTGGGCTGGATGCGGATCGCGCCGATCTCGTTGCGGGTGATGTGCCCGCGACGGCAGATCAGCGGCAGGAGCCAGCGCGGATCGGCATTCTGGCTGCGCCCGACGCTCATCCGGAACCAGACGGTGTCGTCAAAGCCTTCGCGACGCTCGCGCGGGGCGGGCGCATCGCCCTCGATCAGTTCCTCGGCCTGGGGCAGCGCGGCGCGGTGCGCGCGGACCAGCGCGGCGGCGATGTCCTCGGCCGACTTCTCGGCGAGCAGGCGCGTCGCCAGTTCGCGATCGGCTTCGTCCACCTCGACCGGCGCGAGCAGCGCGGTCAGCAGGCGCTCGCGGTCCTGCGCCCGGATTTCCTCCAGCGTCGGCGCACGCCGCCACTGGGCATCGATCCGCGCGCCGCGCAGCATGCCCTCGACCCGGCGGCGACGCGGATAGGGGACGATCAGGATCGCGGTGCCCTTGCGGCCCGCGCGGCCGGTGCGGCCCGAACGGTGCTGAAGCGCCTCGGCATCGCGGGGAATCTCGACATGGATCACCAGCGTCAGGCCCGGAAGGTCGATGCCGCGCGCCGCGACGTCGGTCGCGACGCAGACACGGGCGCGACCGTCGCGCAGCGCCTGGAGCGCATGGTTGCGCTCGTTCTGCGAATGCTCGCCCGACAGCGCGACCGCCGAGAAACCGCGCTCGACCAGGCTGGAATGCAGGTGGCGGACATTGTCGCGCGTGGCGCAGAACAGGATCGCGACCTCGGCCTCATGCAGGCGCAGCAGGTTGACCACCGCCGCCTCGATATCGGCGGGCGCGACCGTCACCGCCTGATATTCGATGTCGCTATGGCCCTTTTCCTCGCTGATCGTCTCGATCCGCTTGGCGTTGTTCTGATAACGCTTGGCGAGTTGGACGATCGGGCGCGGCATAGTGGCCGAGAACAGCAGCGTGCGACGCTCGGACGGCGTGCCGTCGAGGATCTGCTCCAGATCCTCGCGGAAGCCCATGTCGAGCATCTCGTCCGCCTCGTCGAGCACCACCGCCTTGAGCGAGGACAGGTCGAGCGCCCCACGCTCCAGATGGTCGCGCAGACGGCCGGGGGTGCCGACAACGATATGCGCGCCGTGGTTCAGCGCCCGCCGCTCGCGCGAGGCATCCATGCCGCCGACGCAGGTGGCGATGCGCGCGCGTGCACCGGCATAGAGCCATTCCAGCTCGCGACTGACCTGCAGCGCCAGCTCGCGGGTCGGCGCGATGACCAGCGCCATCGGCGCACCGGCATGGGGCAGGTTCTCGCCATCGACCAGCAGGTCGTTCGCCATCGCCAGGCCGAAAGCGACGGTCTTGCCCGACCCGGTCTGGGCGGAGACGATCAGGTCGCGACCGGCGGCGTCAGCCTCGATGACGGCGGCCTGGACGGGCGTCGGCGCGGTATAGCCACGCGCGGAGAGAGCAGCCGACAATACCGGCGGCAAAGCAGAGAAAGGCATGGGGACTCCAACAGAAAAAGGAGCGCGTACCGCCGAACCAAGGGACCCATCCCACTCGGTTGGCGGATACACCCATGCGGCACGGGTGAATGTTTGCGTTCCGTGAAAGCGGGACCCTATACACCCATTGACGGAAAACTCAACCGGCCATCGCGCGCTTGCGGTAAAGCGATGGGGCCGCCATGGAGCCGCGCCATGCCCTGCTGCGTTGATCCCCGATGAGTGTCGCCTTTCGCCGCGAATCCGATGAAGAGCATCTCGAACCCAAGTTCGAGTTGCCGATCCCGCCCGGCCCCAATCTGGTCACGCCGCGCGGATTGGAACTGACCCGCGCGAAAGTCGCCGAAGTCGAGGCCGCCGTCGCGGCAGCGGCGACGGAGGAGGATCGCACCCGTCTCCAACGCGAATTGCGGTACTGGAACACTCGCGCCGCCACCGCCGAACTCGCCCCCGCGCCTGCCGAAGATGAGGTGGGGATCGGGAGCACAGTGACGATCCGTCTCAACGGCCAGACGAAATCGCTGACCATCGTCGGGCATGACGAGGCCGATCCGGCGCATGACCGCATCGCCTATGCCGCACCGCTGGCCCGTGCGCTGATGGGGGCGATGGCGGGGGAGACAGTGGCATTCGGGGGCAAGGCGGACGCGGTGGAAATCCTGGACGTGGCGACCTCCTGAACCCCTGCTATCCCGGCCTGCCCGCAGGAGGGCAGCCCGGACCATCGGCCCTATCCCCCTTCGCCAAATCGCCCTAAAGCCCGATCATGCAACATTATGACGTGATCATCCTGGGCGCGGGCGCGGCGGGCCTGATGGCGGCGGCGACCGCCGGGCAACGGGGGCGACGGGTGTTGGTGCTCGATCATGCCGACGCGCCGGGCAAGAAGATCCTGATCTCGGGCGGCGGTCGGTGTAACTTCACCAATATCGGCACCGCGCCCGATCGCTTCCTGTCGGCCAATCCGCATTTCGCCAAGTCGGCGCTTGGTCGCTACACCCCGGCCGACTTCCTCGCGCTAGTCGAGGCGCATGGTATCGCCTGGCATGAAAAGACCCTGGGCCAACTCTTCTGCGACGGATCGGCGCGGCAGATCGTCGCGATGCTGCTCGACGAATGCGACAAGGCGGTTCGCAACGGCGGTCTGGTCGACATCGCGCTCGGAAAGAGCGTTGAGGCGGTCGCGCATGACGGCTCCGTCTTTCGCGTCGCCCATGGCGGAAAGACGGACGAGGTCCCAAGGCTGATCGTGGCGACGGGCGGCCCCAGCATCCCGAAAATGGGCGCGACCGGCTATGCCTATGACCTCGCCCGGCAATTCGGGCTGAAGGTCATCGAGCCGCGCCCCGCCCTCGTCCCCCTGACCCTGGGCGGCGAAGAGACGCTGTTCCGCTCGCTGTCGGGCGTCGCATCGGAGGTCGTCGCACGGACCGGCAAGACCCGGTTTCGCGAGGCGGCGCTGTTCACCCATCGCGGGCTGTCAGGTCCCGCGATCCTGCAGATTTCCTCCTATTGGCGTCACGGCGAAGCGATCGGGATCGACTTCCTGCCCGATTGCGCGGCGGACTGGTTGATCTCGACGAAGCGCGCGACGCCGCGCGCATCGCTGCGTCGCGCCTTGGGGCAACATCTGCCCGACCGGCTGGCGGAAACGCTGGCCGAGCGGCTGGCGCTGCCGCCCGAACTGGGCGCTGCGACCGACAAGGCGCTGATGGCGGCGCAGGCCCGGCTGGCGGACTGGCCTTTCCATCCCAATGGCAGCGAAGGCTATGCCAAGGCCGAGGTCACGGTCGGCGGCGTCTCCACGGCCGGGCTGTCATCGCGCACCATGGAGGTCAAGGCGGTGCCCGGCCTTCACTTCGTCGGCGAGGCTGTGGACGTGACCGGCTGGCTGGGCGGCTATAACTTCCAATGGGCCTGGGCCAGCGGACGCGCCGCCGGCGAGGCGGTCTGACCGGTCAGAGCGCGGCCAGCCCCATGCCCGGCCGCGCCCAATGCGCCATGCGATCATCCGCCTGCCGCCGCACGAAGCATGAGCCGCCCGCGTCGCGATAGCGGTGGCACAAGGCATCGGCCTCCGCCCGTACTAGGCCGCCGACCGACAGGCGATAGAGATGCCCCCCGCCGCCCTGCACCGTCCCGGACTGGGGGACATAGTTCGACAGGCCGGTGAAGCGGCGAGTGATCTCCGCCCAGGCCTTTTGCGCGGCATCCTCTTTGCCGAATGCGCCGATCTGGACATTCCAATCGCCCTTGGGACGAGCCATCTCGCGACGCTGCTCCGCGCGCCGCAGCAGCGCGGGCGTGGTGACGAGGCCGGGGGCCATTTGCGCGACCCGCACCGCTTGGGCAGCGTACTCCTTGGCCCCTGCGTCGCGACGGGACGGCACCGTGCCGGACGCCGACGCACGAGCCGGCCGTGCGAGAACCATCGGCAAGGGCTGGACGACTTCCTGCCGGGCCGCGAACAGGATGTGCGCCGCCGGATCGGAGGCGGCGGGCCGATCGGGCTGCCGGGTGACTTCCGTCGGGACGGCGGCTGCAACCGGCTGCGGCAGGGCTTGAACCATGTCCTGCACCATGGCGGCGGATGGCGCGGCGTTCAGCGCCAACACCAGCGGCTGGCCGCCATCGGAGGCCCGCTGGATCCCCAACAGCGATGCGACCTGATCCGCCGGACTGGTGGCGGCGGCGAAACCCGCCCACTCCTGCATCCGCGTCTCGACTTCGGCCGTTGCCATATCGGCGGACGCCGCCATGCGGGCCATGTCCCACTGGCCCGACAGCGCCAGTGACAGCGCCAGATTCTGGCGGGTCTTGACCGTCGCCCCCTGCTCGCGCGCGGCGGCGGTCAGGATGCGCACGCCATCCGCCGGTGCCCCGGCCAGCGCCATGGCCAGCCCCAGATCGGCCGCCGGGATGTGCGCGGCATGATCCGCCAGCAAGGCCCGCGCGCCCGCGCCATTGCCACCCGCGATCATCGCCAGCGCCAGGTTCAGCGCCGACCTGCCATCAGCGGGGTCGAGTTGCAGTGCATTGGTAAAGGCCTGCCGCGCCGAGGCGAAGCGCCCCGCCCGAAGATAGCTTTGCCCCAGCAGCGCGCGATAGGCGGCCTGATGCGGATCGGCGGCCACCAGTCGCTCGGCCAGCGCCACCGCACCGATACCGTCATGCTGCGCCAGCACGCGCCGGGTCCGGTCCGCCAGCGCAGCGGTCGCGCGCGGACCGCCCGTTCCCTCGGTCAGACGCGCGGTGCGGGGTCCGCTTGCCGTACATCCCGCCAGGCCGCCGCCGACGATCAGCGCGCCGACGCTGCAGGTGATGAGGGTGCGGAACGTCGTCATGATGGTCATCCGATAATGGCAGGCAGGAGGAAGCCGAGCGCGCATGACCCCCATCTCCCCAAATTGGGCAGATGCTATCCATTAACCGTCTAAGGAAATGTTAAATGGTCGCGACCGCTTTACCCGCGACCGGGGCCGGGGCATGGATGACAGACAGCATATTCGGGGAAGGACGAAGGATGATGCGCAGATTGCCGATCATCGGCGCAGGCTTGGTCGCCATCGCCGCCTGCCTCACCGCCAGCCCCGCCCTTGCCGATGTAAAGGCCGGGGTCGATGCCTGGGCGCGGGGCGATTATCGCAAGGCCGTGGACGAATGGCGCGGCCCCGCCGTGGCGGGCGAAGCCGATGCGCAGTTCAATCTGGCGCAGGCGTATAAGCTGGGTCGCGGCGTCCCGCTCGACCCGGCACTGGCCGAAAGCTGGTTCCGCAAGGCAGCGACGCAGGGCCATATCCCGGCGGCCGACAATTATGGGCTCGCGCTGTTTCAGGCGGGCAAACGGGCAGAGGCCTTGCCCTGGCTGGAAAAGTCGGTGGCGCGGGGCGAA
The DNA here is from genome assembly GCF_965112005.1 of Sphingomonas sp. Marseille-Q8236. NCBI lineage: Bacteria > Pseudomonadati > Pseudomonadota > Alphaproteobacteria > Sphingomonadales > Sphingomonadaceae > Sphingomonas > Sphingomonas sp. Marseille-Q8236. The sequence goes on along the minus strand of NZ_CBCOPO010000001.1, from coordinate 2,166,144 downwards.
CCGCGTGCCGAACTGGTATTGGGCACGATGTTGTTCAACGGCGACGGCGTCCCGCGCGACTATCCGCGCGCCTATGCGCTGATGACGATGGCATCGCAGGCGGGGTTGCAGGCCGCGTCGGAGACGCTTGCCCAGATGGACCAGTATATCACCCCCGCCGACCGGCAGCAGGGGACCGCGCTCGTCCAGCAATATGGCGCCAGGCTGGCCGCCACCCCCGCCCCGCCCGCTGGCAGTGCGACACGGGTCATGGTCGGTGGCGAGCCCCCGCGTTCAACCGGCACCGCCATGGCCGCCACGGCATCGGCCACCACCCGTCCGGCGATCCAGCCGGTCCCCGTTGCCCCCTCCCGCGCCCCACGCCGGGGGCCAGCTATCCCGCGCCCGGTACGTCCGTGAAGACCACGACCGAAGATCGCGGCCCGGACAGGCTGGAGGCGATCGAACCGACCCCCACCCCACGCGCCGCGCGCGCCGCGCCCCCGCGTGTCGTCGCCAAGGCGCCGGCTAAGGCCGCGCCTGTCCGCACGACCGGGGGCGCATGGCGTATCCAACTCGGCGCGTTCCGGGACCGGGAGAATGCCAATATCCTGTGGCAACGTGTCCGCACCCGCTTAGGCGGAGCGCAGCCCTTCTACGTCACGGCGGGCGGGGTCACGCGGTTGCAGGCGGGCGGCTATGCCAATCGTGGCGAGGCACAGGCGGCGTGCAGCCGTTCGGGCCAGCCCTGCGTCGTGGTCGTTCCGTAAACCAGGGCCGACCGGCATCCGATCCTCCCCATCGCAGGGAAGGAATCCGGGCCCACCCTGATCGTCCGCCGGACGCGGATCAGGCGGCAACCCACTCGGCGCTGGGGATACCCTGCGCATAGAGAAGCGCGGTCAGGTCGCCATAATCGACCCGCGCCGCCGCCGCGCCCGCGACGATCGGCTTGGCGCGATAGGCGATGCCCAGTCCGGCCCGACGGATCATCGCCAGGTCGTTGGCGCCATCGCCCACCGCCATGCTGGCCAATGTATCCAGCCCCAGTTCGGCCAGCGCCTCGACCAGCGTCTTTTCCTTGGTATCCGACCCGACGATCGGCTTGCGCACCGTGCCGGTCAGCTTGCCGTGCGCGATCTCGAGATAATTGGCGATGGCGCGGTCGAAGCCGATCTCGGCGGCGACCGGCTCGGCGAAACGGGTAAAGCCGCCCGACACCAGGATGGCATGGCCGCCGCGAGCCTTCATCGTGCGGATCAGCGTCCGGGCCCCAGCCATCAGCGTCACCCGCTCGGCCAGGCAGCGTTCGATGACCGCCTCGTCCAGGCCCTCCAGCAGCGCAACCCGCGCGTCGAGCGCGGCGGCGAAGTCCAGCTCGCCGCGCATCGCGCGTTCGGTGACCTCGGCGACCTGCTCCTTAATCCCGGCATAATCGGCCAGTTCGTCGATGCACTCGACGGTGATCATGGTCGAGTCCATGTCGGCGACCAGCAGGCGCTTCTCACGACCCTCGGCTGCCTGTACGACCACATCGGTCGCATCGAACCGCCCCTCCAGCGCCTCGCGCGCCGCCAGCGGATCGCCGGTGAAGTCGAGATCCGCGGCCACGCCCGCATCGATCCAGCGGGTGGCGGAGACGATGCAACCCGCCGCTTCCAGTTTCTCCCGCGCGGTCGACAAATCCGGATCGGCCAGTTGGCCCTTGGCTGCTATCAGCGTGGCGATGAACATGGCGAACTCCTCTGACCGACCCAGGGTCGCGCTCATCGCAGGGCCGACCGCCAGCGGCAAGTCCGCATTGGCGCTCGATCTGGCGAAGGTGACCGGCGGCACGATCATCAATGCCGATTCGGCGCAGGTGTACCGCGACCTCTCTATCCTGACCGCCCGCCCCTCCCCCGAAGAGATGGCGCAGGCGCCGCACCGGCTGTTCGGCCATGTCGACGGCGCGGACACCGGCTATTCGGCAGCACGCTGGGCGGCGGAGGCGCGTGGGGCGATCGAAGATTGCGTGGCGGCGGGTTCGCTGCCGATCCTGGTCGGCGGCACCGGCCTTTATATGCGCACGCTGCTCGACGGCATCGCGCCGGTGGCCGAGATCGATCCCGCCATCCGCGCCGAGGTCCGGGCGCTGCCCGTCGCCGACGCCCATGCCGCCCTGTCCCGCGAGGACCCGACCGCCGCCGCCCGGCTCAATGCGGCAGACACCACCCGCGTCGCCCGCGCGCTGGAGGTGGTGCGCTCGACGGGGCGTCCGCTGCACGCATGGCAGGCGCATAAGGAAGGCGGGATCGGCGAGCGCATCGCGCTGTCCGCCGTCATCCTGCTGCCTGACCGGGACTGGCTGAACGCCCGCATCGACCGACGCTTCGGGGAAATGCTGGACGAGGGGCTGGACGAGGCCGCCGCGCTTCTCGCCCGCCCAGACCTGCCCGCCGACGCCCCGATCCGGCGTGCGATCGGCGTGCCGGAGGCCGCCGCGCTCCTCGAAGGCCGCATGACCCGCGCCGAGGCGGAGGCGACGGGCGCGCTGGCGACAAGGCGTTATGCAAAAAGGCAATTTACCTGGTTCCGCCACCAGCCGGGGCCCGACTGGACCGTGATTCCGGACCCTGACACCGATGTGCGTCGCAACATAATAGAAACTTTATTGCGCCGTTGACGGTTGACGCGCACTTTTTAAACTTGTAGCCGCGCCTTTCCCGACAAGCCCCGTCAGTGGGCACGGACGCAGAAGGACAAAGACGATGACCGAGAAGAGCGGAGCCGATATCCTGGTCGAGGCGCTGTGCGATCTCGGCGTGGAGGTCGTCTTCGGCTATCCGGGTGGCGCGGTGCTGCCGATCTATGACGCCATGTTCCGATCGAAGCGCATCCGCCACATTCTGGTCCGCCACGAACAGGCGGCGACGCACGCGGCGGAGGGCTATGCCCGCTCGACCGGCAAGCCCGGCGTGGTGCTCGTCACCTCCGGCCCCGGCGCGACCAATGCGGTCACCGGCATCACCGACGCGCTGCTCGATTCGATCCCGATGGTGGTCATCACCGGCCAGGTGCCGACCGCGCTGATCGGCACCGACGCGTTCCAGGAAGCCGACACCGTCGGCATCACGCGCCATTGCTCCAAGCACAATTATCTGGTGAAGGACCCCGCGCGTCTGGGCGAGGTGGTGCACGAGGCGTTCCACATCGCGACCTCGGGCCGCCCCGGTCCGGTCGTGATCGACATCCCCAAGGACGTGCAGGTCGCCACCGCCCGCTATCAGAAGCCGGGTCCGATCCGTCACAAGACCTATCGCCCGCAGGTGAAGGCCGACCAAGCCCAGGTCGAGCAGCTGGTCGACATGCTGGCGGCGGCCGAGCGTCCGATCCTCTATACCGGCGGCGGCATCATCAATTCGGGTCCGGCCGCGTCGCAGCTGCTGCGCGAACTGGCCCGCATCACCGGCGCGCCCGTCACTTCGACCCTGATGGGCCTGGGGGCCTTCCCGGCGAGCGACCCGCAATGGCTGGGCATGCTGGGCATGCACGGCACCTATGAAGCCAATATGGCGATGAACCAGGCCGATCTGGTGGTCGCGCTGGGCAGCCGGTTCGACGACCGCGTGACGGGCCGTCTGGACGCGTTCAGCCCGAACAGCCGCAAGGTCCATGTCGATATCGACCGGTCGAGCGTGAACAAGAATGTCCGCGTCGACCTGGCGATCATCGCCGATGTCGGCCATGCGCTGGAGGATGCGGTGCGCATCTGGAAGTCGCGCCAGCATCCCAAGCCCGACACCACTGAGTGGCAGCGCCGCATTGCGGGCTGGCGCGCGGTCGGCTGCCTCTCCTTCCCGGAGAATGGCGACGCGATCATGCCGCAGCGGGCGATCCGTGCGCTGTACGAAGCGACCCAGGCCCGCCAGCCGATCATCACCACCGAGGTCGGCCAGCACCAGATGTGGGCCGCGCAGCATTTCGGCTTCGAAAAGCCTAATAAGTGGCTCACCTCGGGCGGTCTGGGCACCATGGGTTACGGCCTGCCCGCCGCGATCGGGGCGCAGCTCGGTAATCCGGGTGCGCTCGTCATCGACATCGCCGGCGAAGCCTCGATCCAGATGAACATTCAGGAACTGGCGACGGCGACGCAATATCGCCTGCCGGTCAAGATCTTCATCCTGAACAACGAATATATGGGCATGGTCCGCCAGTGGCAGGAGCTGACCTATGAGAGCCGCTATGCCGAAAGCTATTCGGACTCGCTGCCCGACTTCGTGAAGCTGGGCGAGGCCTATGGCTGGAAGGGCATCCTCATCGAGCATCGCGACCAGCTAGAGGACGGCATCGCCGCGATGCTGGACCATGACGGGCCGGTGGTCGTCGACTGCCGCGTCGCCAAGCTCGCCAACTGCTTCCCGATGATCCCGAGCGGCGCGGCCCATACCGACATGATCCTGCAGGCCAATGAGGTATCGGGCACCATGGACGACGAGGCCAAGGCGCTCGTCTGATCCGGCATTCGCCGATAGCCTGAACAGCATGATAGGGAAGACCCCGGCCTTGGCCGGGGTGACAGGGTGGAAATGCACATCAAGACCGAGAAGGTGGAACGCCACACGCTGGCGGTGATCGTCGACAACGAACCGGGCATCCTGGCGCGGATCGCGGGTCTGTTCACCGCGCGCGGCTATAATATCGAAAGCCTGACCGTGTCGGAGATCACCGCCGACAAGGCGGTCAGCCGCATCACCATCGTCACCAGCGCCTCGCCGCCGGTGATGGAGCAGATCCTGGCACAGCTCGACCGGCTGGTCCCCGTCCACAAGGTCACCGACCTGACCGTGCAGGGCGACCATGTCGAGCGCGAATTGGCGCTGGTGAAGGTGGCGGGCACCGGCGAACGCCGGATCGAAGCGCTGCGCCTCGCCGAAGTTTACCGCGCCCGCGTGGTCGATGCGACCATCTCCAGCTTCGTATTCGAGGTGACCGGCACGATCAGCAAGATCGACAAGTTCGTCGAGCTGATGGGCGAAGTCGGCCTGGTCGAGGTCGCCCGCACCGGCATCGCCGCCATTTCGCGGGGCAAGGACGCGGCCTAAAATATCATCACAACCACTATCGTCACCCCAGCGAAGGCTGGGGTCTCCTGGCCGGGCGCTGGCCCTGACCGCAAGAGATGCCAGCCTGCGCTGGCATGACGGACCTCATCGAAAGGGAAGAAACCAATGCGTGTGTATTACGATCGCGACGCCGATCTGAACCTGATCTCCGAAAAGAACATCGCCATTCTGGGCTACGGCTCGCAGGGCCATGCCCATGCGCAGAACCTGCGCGATTCGGGCGTCAAGAATGTCGCGATCGCGCTGCGCCCTGGTTCGGCCTCGGCCGCCAAGGCGGAAGCTGCGGGCTTCAAGGTCCTGTCGAACCAGGAAGCGGCGGCCTGGGCCGACATCCTGATGATCCTGGCCCCCGACGAGCATCAGGCCGCGATCTATGACGCCGATATCAAGGGCAAGATGAAGCCCGGCGCCGCGCTCGCCTTCGCGCACGGCCTGAACGTGCATTTCGGCCTGATCGAGCCGCCCGCGGACATCGACGTCATCATGATCGCGCCCAAGGGCCCCGGCCACACGGTGCGCAGCGAATATGTGCGCGGCGGCGGCGTGCCCTGCCTGATCGCGATCCATCAGGACGCCAGCGGCAACGCGCATGACGTCGCGCTCGCTTACGCCTCGGGCGTCGGTGGCGGTCGCTCGGGCATCATCGAAACCAACTTCCGCGAAGAGTGCGAAACCGATCTGTTCGGCGAGCAGGCCGTGCTGTGCGGCGGCGCGACCGCGCTGGTCCAGGCGGGCTTCGAGACGCTGGTCGAGGCGGGCTATGCCCCCGAAATGGCCTATTTCGAGTGCCTGCACGAGCTGAAGCTGATCGTCGACCTGATGTATGAGGGCGGCATCGCCAACATGCGCTACTCGATCTCGAACACCGCCGAGTACGGCGACATCAAGACCGGCCCGCGCATCATCACCGAAGAGACCAAGAAGGAAATGAAGCGCGTCCTGGCCGACATCCAGTCGGGCCGCTTCGTGAAGGACTTCGTCCTCGACAACCGCGCCGGCCAGCCCGAACTGAAGGCCAGCCGCATCGCCGCCAAGCGCCACCAGATCGAACAGGTCGGCAGCGAACTGCGCGCGATGATGCCGTGGATCGGCGCGAACAAGCTGGTGGACAAGGAAAAGAACTAAGTCGTCCCGCATGGTGGAGGGGTGTCCCGCTCTCGAGAGGGCGACACCCCTCCGTCAGGCCTTCGGCCTGACACCTCCCCTTGCAGGGGAGGAAATGAAGGCGTCAGAGCCTCTCGGATCTGACCCCAACGGAAACGCATCGTTGCGACCTTGGCCTTTGACGTGCGTTATGCGCACCGGCCACACAGTCACGGTCCAACAGGGAGTTTACCCATGCGTTTCGTCCTTCCCGCCGCCCTGGCGCTCGCCTTCGCTGCCCCCGCCATTGCCCAGACCGCGCCGACGGGTACGCCGGGCGCGCCGGTTGCCTCGCGCGTCGTCGCGGGCACCTATGCGGTCGATCCTGCCCATACCCAGGTCACCTGGTCGCTGAACCATATGGGCTTCTCGATGCTGGAGGGGCAGTTCGGCGCGTCCGAAGGCACGCTGACCCTCGACCCGGCCCGTCCGCAGGCCGCCAAGGTCGATGTCACCTTCAAGATCGATGATCTGTCGGTCACCGCCGCCCCGTTCGCCAATCACCTGAAGTCGAAGGATTTCTTCGACGCCGCAACCTATCCGACCGCGCGCTTCGTCTCGACGGGCGTTAAGGTGATGGGCAACAAGGCAGTCATCACCGGCAACCTGACCATCAAGGACCAGACCAAGCCGGTCACGCTGAACGCGACCTTCTTCGGTGCTGGGACGAACCCGATGTCGAAGAAGCTGAACATCGGCTTCCGCGCGACCGGCAAGATCAAGCGTTCGGACTTCGGCGTTGGCGCCTATGTGCCGGTCGTCGGCGACACGGTCGACCTGACGATCAACGCCGCCTTCACCGCGCAGTAATTCACCCGTTCACACCCGAAAGGCGAGGTCGCATTCCCCGGCGGCCTCGCCTTTTTCATGTCCGATGATGATCGGCGTCAGGCGGCCGTCATCATTCTCGATATGGACAAGTGCGCGGCGACACGGCATGACCCCGCCATCATGATCGCCGTGCTGCCGCTTCGTTCGCTTCGACTTATCCGCCCTTAGGGGAGGATCGGCGTGGCCATGCGCGACTTCCCTAAGGGCTGAATGAACCGATAAGCCTGTCCCCGCCGTGCCTCTGGCCAGACGCGGCCGAGAATGTTGGAAGACCCGATCATGTTGCGCGATCCTTCGACCAAATACCGCCCCTTCCCGACCATCGCCCTGCCCGACCGGCAATGGCCGAACCGCACGATCACGAATGCACCGCGCTGGCTGTCGACCGATCTGCGCGACGGCAACCAAGCGCTGATCGACCCGATGGACGCCGAGAAGAAGACGCGGATGTTCGACCTGCTGGTCAAGGTCGGGCTGAAGGAGATCGAGGTCGGCTTCCCCTCTGCGGGCGCGACCGAGTTCGACTTCATCTCGGGCCTGATCAAGAACGACCGCATCCCCGAGGATGTGACGATCCAGGTGCTGACCCAGTCGCGCCGCGACCTGATCGAGCGCAGCTTCGAGAGCCTGGAGGGCGCGCGCACCGCGATCGTCCATCTCTACAACGCGGTCAGCCCGGCCTGGCGCAAGATCGTGTTCGGCATGACCCGCGACGAGGTTCGCCAGATCGCCGTCGAGGGCGCCAAGATCCTGCGCGACGAGGCGGCCAAGCGGCCGAACACCGACTGGTTCTTCGAATACAGCCCCGAAACCTTCTCGACCGCCGAACTGGATTTCTCGGTCGAGGTCTGCGCCGCCGTCATGGACGTGCTGAAGCCCACGCCCGAGCATCCGCTGATCCTGAACCTGCCCGCCACCGTCGAATGCGCGACGCCGAACGTCTATGCCGACCAGATCGAATGGTTCGGGCGCAACATCCCCAATCGCGATTCAGTGGTCATCTCGCTCCATACGCATAACGACCGCGGTACCGGCGTCGCCGCCGCCGAGCTGGGCGTGATGGCGGGGGCCGACCGAGTCGAGGGCTGTCTGCTGGGCAATGGCGAGCGGACCGGCAATTGCGACCTCGTGACCGTCGCGCTCAACATGTACACCCAAGGGGTCGATCCGGGCCTGAACCTGTCCGACATCGACGAGGTGGTGAACACGGTCCAGTACTGCACCAACCTGCCCGTCCATCCGCGCACACCCTATGCGGGCGACCTGGTCTTCACCGCCTTTTCGGGCAGCCATCAGGACGCGATCAAGAAGGGCTTCGCGGCGCAATCGGCGCGCAACGACGATCTGTGGGAAGTCCCCTACCTCCCCATCGACCCCGCCGATCTCGGCCGCTCTTACGAAGCGGTCATCCGCGTCAATTCTCAATCGGGCAAGGGCGGTGTCGCCTGGGTGATCGAGCAGGACAAGGGCCTGAAGCTGCCCAAGCGGCTCCAGGCCGATTTCAGCCGCCATGTCCAGGCGATGGCCGATGCGACCAGCCGCGAACTTAACGCCGCCGACATTTGGGGTGGGTTCGAGGCGGCCTATCTGCCTCGCGAAGGCGACCGCTTCGTCCTGCGCGATTATGAGGAAAGCGGCTCCACGGGCCAGCGGATCTTTATCGGTCGCGTCCAGGTGGATGGCGAGGAAAAGTCGATTTCGGGGCGCGGCAACGGCCTGATCTCCAGCGTGATCGCGGCACTGGCCGACACGACCGGGCCGAACCTGGAGGTGATCGACTATAACGAACATGCGATCGGCCATGGCGCCGATGCGCAGGCCGCCGCCTATGTCGAGGCGCGGACCGCCGATGGCCGGATCGTGTTTGGTGTCGGCCTCGACACCGACATCGCCACCGCCAGCGTCCGGGCGGTCCTGTCCGCCGCCAACCGGGCCTGATCCGGTGTTCCACGCCCAACTCGGCTAAGACGGCGACCGGTGAACGCGATCGGCCTGTCGCCTCTTCCTCCCCTGCATGGGGAGGTGGCAGGCCGAAGGATTGACGGAGGGGTATCCCGGCTGGTGATGAGTCGATCATGAGCGGCGATTCCCCTCCACCATCCGTCGGATCGCCGCCCTCCCCCGCCGCCAAAGACAAATGGGCGTTTATTCCCGAACGCTATCGCGAGACGCTGCGGGAACGGGGGGCATCGATCACGCTGACCGTGCTGGCGCATCTGCTGCTCGCATGGCTGCTCTTCCATATCGCGCCCAAGCTGATCGACCCGGAAACATCCTCGTCGCTCAGCACCTTTTCGGTGTCGCCTTCCGATCAGGATGCCGGTGCGCCGGTGCCGAAGACGCGCACGGTTACCCGCAAGCCAGCGGCGGCGGGGGGATCCAAGGCCCCCGCCCCGCCCAAACAGCCCGACACCCCCACGCCGCCCGCAGAGAAACAGGCCGACACCTCCGCGCCGACGCCGTGGCAATGGGGGGACAAGTCGCTGTTCGCGGCGGGTGACATCGGCGCTTTGCCCAAGGGTGAGGGCAAGGGTGTCGGGTCGAGCAAGGGCGACGATCGCGGCGAGGACAGCGCCTCGGCCTATGGCCCCGGTGAGGGGCCGGGCGGCAAGCGGCTCTACAATGCCGAATGGTTCCCCCGCCGTCCGACCAATGCCGAACTCTACGGCTATCTGCGCAGCCCGCCACCACCGGGCGGCTGGGCGCTGATCGCGTGCCAGACCGTCCCGGACCATCGGGTCGAGAATTGCCGAATGCTGGACGAATCCCCCGTCGGATCGGGCCTGGCGCGAGCGATGCGCGAGGCCGCCTGGCAATTCCGCGTCCGCGCGCCCCGCATCAACGGCAAGGAGATGGTCGGCGAATGGGTGCGCATCCGCATCGACTTCACCACCAAGGGCGGTGACTGAGGCCGTTCACGCTCTACCCCAGCAAAAGTAGCTATCCGGCGACGGATGGTGATCGTGCCGTGCGCCTCAGTAGGTGAACTGCAACTGCGTGCGGATCAGGTCGCCCGTCGCACGGCCGGTCCGCCGGGCATCCGCCTCTCGCCGTTCCATCCGGGCATAGGCCAGCGTCAGCTCCAGCGCATCGATCAACTGGATTTCGGTGCCGAGTTCCCATTCATCGGTTTCCATGCGGGGCGCATCGACATTGGCCTTCCACCCGCCGCGATAGCGTTGCCAGCGCGCATAGGGGATCATCCGGCCAAGCGGGGTCCGCCCCATATCCGCCATCAGCTGGACATAGCCGCCGCCCGCCCGGCTGGACCGGATCGTCCGCAGATCCCCGTCATATTGGGGGGCCCAGCCGGTCGTCCATTCGGTCTGGATGCCGAAGGGCTGCGGATAGAGGATGGCGTGGAACGCCACCCGGTCGTCGCGATAGTCGATCGGGCTGACGCCGCCGCTGCGAATCTCCGGGCGGAAGCGGTTGAACATCGCCGAGCCCCCCAGTTCCAGCACCTGTCCCTGGAATAGCGGACCCAGCCCATCGAGCGCGAAGGGCCAGGTCGCCATCGCGACCTTCATCAAACTGCCGTTGCGCTCGGTCCGGTTGGTCCCCTGCCCGTTGTACAGCGCCACGCCGAACGCACCGTAATTGCCGAACAGCTTCTGCTTGCTCTTGGTCAACCGGTCCCAGATCGCTTGGACGGCATCGGGGGTATAATAGGCATTGACGCCGACGTCGCGCTCGCCCGGTACTCCGCTGTTGATCGCGTCCGATCGGTCGAGCGGCACCCGGTTGGATGAGGATTGAAGATTCTCCCACCCGAACGGCACCTTGGACTGGCCGAAGCGCAACCGCAGACGGCGTTCGGGATCCAGGAACCAGTCGACATAGACGTCGCGCAGCTGCCCGAAATTCTCGCGCCGCTCGGTGCTCGACTGGTTGTTCACCGCCGCACCGAAGTCATGCTGGAAATAGAGTTGCAGCCGGTCGGTAATGTCGCCCTGAAGCACCAACCGCACGCGACGAAGCAGGAAGCCGCCATCGTCGTTGATCGACGTGTCGTGGACCGAGCGAAGCCGCGAGCCCGTGGCGGACAGTGGCTCGTCGTCGTCCAGCACCGCATTATAGCGAAGCTGCGTATAGCCGCGCAGCCGCATCCGCTCATACCAGGGGGGGCGGGCCGATGGTGGCTTGGCGACCGCGACGACGCGTGGGCTCGGGCTGGGAGTCGCGGGGGTGGATGCCGCCAGTTGCGGCGCGGGTGTGGGTGCGGGCGCGGCGGCGGTCGGCGGCGGCGCCGCTGCCGTCGCCCCTTTCTGCGCGTCGGTCAGCGCCTTGATCTGCGCCTTCAACTCATCAATCTGGCGCTGTAGTTCCTGCACCGTCTGCGCGGCCGCAGGGACCGGGCAGGTTGCCAGCAGCATGGCAGCGACAACCCGGTAGCGCGCCGGGAGAGGTTTTGCCTTGATCGCCATGCTCGTTCCGCCCTGTTTCCGGCGGCGGCTTAGGCCTGCTCCAGCCCCGTTCGCAACAAATTGATGACAGTCCGGTGATATTTTCGTGACAACGACGCGCCGTCACCGCGTCCGTTCGATCTCGCACCCCACCTGCGCATCGGGATAGATGCCCGTCTTCATCGATCGCACCCGGACCGCGACCACGCGAGGATCGGCCAGGCAGAGCGCCGCGACCGCCTCGCACAGGCTTTCCTGCAAGGCGAAACCGGGGCCCTGCGCCATTGCCACGATGCCCTCGCGCAGGAAATCATAGTCGAGCACCTCCTCGATCCGGTCGGCGCTGGGCGGGGCGGGATAGGCAACGGTCATCGCGACCGACAGGGTGACCGGCTGCGGCTCGGTCTCGTACGGGTGGATGCCCAGGCGCATCGCGACGCGGAGTTCGTCGAGCAGGATGGTGTAGGTCGCGCTCATCCCCGCCCCTCAAACATCACATCGCCGTCGCGGCGGCAGAAGCGCTGTCCGCAATCGACATGGAGGACCTGTCCTCTGATTCCCCGCGCGGTCAACAGGAAGGACACGGCCTCCGCCACCGCCGCCGCACCGATCGGGCGGCCAAGCAGGTTCTTGACCGAGGCCGTGGCGAATTCCGCATCCGACTGGTCGCCGCTTTGCAGGGTCAGGCCGGGCGCGATCGCATTGACCGCGATACGCGGCCCCAGCGCCTGGGCCAGCATCATGTTCGCCCCCGCGAGCGCGAACTTGGCGCAGCTATAGGCGAAGAAATCGGGGTTGGGATTGGCGAGCTTCTGGTCGAGGAGATCGACCACCGCCCCGTCCGTCACCTCGTCCTGCCGAGCCAATGCCGAGGTCAGCAGCGCAGGCGCGGCGGCATTGATCGCGTGGAGCCTTGCCATCAGTGCCGCATCCACCTGTGGCGGACGGTCGAAGACAAAGGCCGATGCACTGTTGACCAGCCCATCGATCGGCCCGCCCGCCGCGTCGCGCGCACGGGCGAAGAGCGCGTCAATGCCATCAAGATCGGCTAGATCCCCCTGCACCGTCGGCGCATCCAGTTCCTCGGCGAGCGCTTCCGCCTCGTCCTGCGAACCGTTGTAATGGAGCACCGCCCTGTGCCCGTCCGCCGCCAGCCGGCGCGCGATCGCCGCGCCCAGCCGCTTGGCCGCGCCGGTCACCAGGACGGTGCGGGTCGTCATCCGCCCAGGCCCATCAGCGACAGCACTTCCTTGCGGCTGCGGTCGTCGTCGCGGAACACGCCCATCATCCGGCTGGTCACCATCGACACGCCCGGCGTGCGCACCCCGCGCGCGGTCATGCAGGCATGGGTCGCCTCGATCACCACCGCGACGCCCAGCGGCTTCAGGTTCTGCCAGATGCAGTCGGCGACCTCGGCGGTCAGCCGCTCCTGCACCTGCAACCGGCGCGCGAAGCCGTGCAGCACGCGGGCGAGCTTGGAAATGCCGACGACATGGTTGCGCGGCAGATAGGCGATATGCGCGCGGCCGATGATCGGCGCCATGTGATGCTCGCAGTGCGACTGGAAGGGGATGTCCTTCAGCAGCACGATCTCGTCATAGCCGCCGACCTCCTCGAACACGCGCGACAGGTGGACAGCCGGGTCATCGCCATAGCCCGCACAATATTCGCGCCATGCCCGCGCCACCCGCTTCGGCGTATCGACCAGCCCCTCCCGCGCAGGGTCGTCGCCCGCCCAGGCGATCAGCGTGCGGATGGCCTGCGCCACATGATCGGGCACGACGACCTTGCCGTCCTCTCCGATCAGGTCGCCATCCTCCGGGTCGCCATGCGCGCAGCTCATATCATGTCCTTCACGTCAAAGCCGGTGCGATAGCGGATCGATTGTCGGGGTGCAAAACTCCGTCCCCCCGTAACCCATGGCCCCGCATTCCGTTCAGCCTGAGCGACGTCGAAGGCCAAGGGAATCTGCCCAGGTTCAGGCGATACAGCGTGGCCTTCGACGATGCTCAGGCTGAACGGCGGTCGGGATTTACCCGCGCAACCGCTCCGCCGCCCAGGCGACATGGTCGCCCATGAAGGTGGAAATGAAGTTGTAGCTATGGTCGTACCCCGGCTGCATCCGCAGGGTCAGCGCAATCCCAGCCTTCTCGCAGGCTTCTGCCAGCAGTTCCGGCCGCAATTGCTCGGTCAGGAACTGGTCGGCATCGCCCTGATCGACCAGCAAGTCCGGGACCCGCGCACCGTCCTCGATCAACGCGACCGCGTCAGCCTGTCGCCATGCCGCACGATCGGGGCCCAGATAACCGCCGAGCGCCTTCTCGCCCCATGGCACCTGGCCCGGCGCAGCGATCGGCGCGAAGGCCGACACGCTGCGGAACCGATCCGGATTGCGAAGTCCGATGGTCAGCGCGCCGTGGCCGCCCATCGAATGGCCGGTAATGGCTTGCGCGCCCATATCGGCGACGGGGAAATGCGCGGCGATCAGCGCGGGCAGTTCCTGTTCGATATAGCTCCGCATCTTGAAGTGCTTTGCCCAGGGCTCCTGCGTCGCGTCGACATAGAAGCCCGCGCCCTGCCCCATGTCATAGGCGTCGTCATTCGCCACGCCTTCGCCGCGCGGCGAGGTGTCGGGCGCGATGAAGATCACCCGGTGCTCCGCGCACGGCCCCCGGAACTCGCCCTTGTCGGTGACATTGGCATGGGTGCAGGTCAGACCCGACAGATACCAAAGGATGGAGAGTTTCTCCCCTTCCTCATGCGCGGGTACGAAGACCGAGAAGGTCATCCGCGTCCCCGTTACCGCGCTGTCATGGGCATAGACGCCCTGAATGCCGCCATGAGTCTTGGAGGTCGAAATCGTCTCGATCGTCATCGGAACACCACCGTCCGGTTGTCATTGAGGAAAACGCGCCGCTCGCCCACCCAGGCCACCGCGCGGGCCAGCACCTGCGCCTCGATATCGCGGCCGATGCGGATCAGGTCGTCGACGCTGGCACGGTGATCGACGCGTTCGACCGCCTGTTCGATGATCGGCCCTTCGTCGAGGTCCGCCGTCACGAAATGCGCGGTCGCGCCGATCAGCTTCACGCCGCGCGCATGGGCGCGGTGATAGGGCTGCGCGCCCTTGAAGCCGGGCAGGAAGCTGTGATGGATATTGATGCACCGCCCCGGCAGCGCCGCGACCAGCCGCTCGCCCAGCACCTGCATATAGCGGGCGAGGACGAGGTAATCGGCCCGGCTTTCGTCCATCAGGGCGAGCATCGCCGCCTCCTGCTCCGCGCGATTGGCGTCGCTGACGGGGAGGTGGTGCCAGGGCAGGCCATGCCACTCGACCAGCGGGCGAAGGCTGTCATGGTTGGAGACGACCCCGGCGATTTCGACCGGCAGTGTGTTGGTCCGCCAGCGATGGAGCAGGTCGTTCAGGCAATGCGAGCCCTTCGACACCGCGATCAGCATGCGGGGGCGTTCGCTGGCGGGCGCGACATGCCAGTCGAAGCCGAACCGCGCCGCCGGTTCGTTCAGCGCGTCCTTCACCCCCTCGACCGAGGCGGGAAAACGCGCCCCCTGGCCGGTGAAGACGATGCGCAGGAAGAACCGCCCCGTCTCCAGATCGGCATATTGCTGGCTGTCGAGGATGAACCCGTCAATCCCCGCCAGCGTGCCCGACACGGCGGCGACGATGCCGACCCGGTCCTGGCACGCCAGCGTCAGGATATAGTCGGCGTCGCTCATGCGGCGGGCAGGCGGCAGCCGAGACAGAGCTTGTTGCCGTCCGGATCGCGCAGATAGCCGAGATAGGCCTTGCCCAGCCCGGTGTCCCGCTCGCCGAGCGGCCCCTCGATCGCGGTGCCGCCATGGGCGATCCCGGCGGCATGCGCTGCGTCGACCTGCGCCGGATCGACCGCGCCCAGCCCGATCGTGCCGCCATTGGCATGGGTGGCGGGCTGGCCGTCGATCGGCCGGGTCACGATGAACACCGCACCATTGTGCAGATAGAGGACACGCTCGGCACCTGACGCCTGCCGACCCGGTTGGCCGCCCAGCGCGGCGAACAGCCCGTCATAGAAGGTCTTGGACCGCGCGATGTCGTTCGATCCGACCATGATATGGGTGTACATGTCCATTCCCCCCTTGGAACCGTCAGGCGGCGGGCACCAGATAGCGCGCGCACAGCTTGTTGCCGGTCGGATCGCGCAAATACGCCAGATAGATCTTGCCGACCGGCGGATAGCGATAGCCGGGCGGGTCCTCGATCGCGGTGCCGCCATGCGCCAGCCCGGCGGCATGCCAAGCGTCCGCCTGCTCGATCGACGTCGCCGCGAAGCCCAGCGTCCCGCCATTGGCATGGGTCGCAGGCTCGCCGTTCAGCGGCCGGGTGAGCAGGAAGCGCGAGCCTTCATGGCTATAGACCAGCCGCCCCCAGGGATCGATCACCCCCTCGGGCGCGCCGAGCACGCCCAGGATCGCGTCGTAGAAGCGCTTGGCCTCCGCGATATCGTTCGCGCCCAGCACGACATGGCTGAACATCAGAAGATCACCACGCTGCGGATGCTTTCGCCCTTGTGCATCAGGTCGAAGCCCTTGTTGATCTCCTCCAGCGTCAGCCGGTGGGTGATCATCGGGTCGATCTCGATCTTGCCGTTCATATACCAGTCGACGATCTTGGGCGTATCGGTTCGCCCGCGCGCGCCGCCGAACGCGGTGCCGCGCCAGTTCCGGCCCGTCACCAGCTGGAACGGCCGCGTGCTGATCTCCTTGCCCGCCTCGGCCACGCCGATGATGATCGAGGTGCCCCAGCCGCGATGGCACGCCTCCAGCGCGGTGCGCATCACCTCAGTATTGCCGGTCGCGTCGAAGCTGTAATCCGCGCCGCCATCGGTGAGCTCCAGGATCTTCGCGATCGTCTCTTCGCGCGACAGGCCCTTGGAATTGAGGAAGTGGGTCATGCCGAAGCGGCGGCCCCATTCCTCACGGTCGGGGTTGAGGTCGACGCCGATGATCCGGCCCGCGCCCGCCAGCTTGGCGCCCTGGATGACGTTCAGGCCGATGCCGCCCAGGCCGAAGACGACGATATTCTCGCCCGGCTGGACCTTGGCGGTGTTGACCACCGCGCCCACGCCCGTCGTCACGCCACACCCGATATAGCAGCTGGTGTCGAACGGCGCGTCCTCGCGGATCTTGGCGACCGCGATTTCGGGCAGGACGGTGAAGTTCGAGAAGGTCGAGCAGCCCATATAATGGAAGATCGGCTGGCCCTTATAGCTGAAGCGGGTCGTGCCGTCGGGCATCAGCCCCTTGCCTTGCGTCGCGCGGATCGCGGTGCACAGGTTGGTCTTGCCCGACAGGCACGACTTACACTGGCGGCATTCGGGCGTGTAGAGCGGGATGACATGGTCGCCGGGCACGACGCTGGTCACGCCCGCACCCACCTCGCGCACGATGCCGCAGCCTTCATGGCCGAGCACGCTGGGGAAGATGCCTTCGCTGTCCAGGCCGTCCAGCGTATAGGCGTCGGTATGGCAGATGCCGGTCGCCATGATCTCGACCAGGACCTCGCCCGCCTTGGGGCCTTCCAGATCGAGTTCGACGATTTCGAGCGGCTTCTTCGCTTCGAAGGCGACGGCGGCGCGGGTCTTCATGAATTCCTGTCTCCTTGGATGGCGTCCTGATGCCGTGTCATGGGCTCGCGTGCAACCAACGAAAGCCCCGGTGGATTGATACGCATCAGACCGATGGGAGAGCAGAGATGACCGAATTTAAAAAGGACGATCGCGTCACTTGGAACAGCCATGGCGGCACCGCCGAGGGCAAGGTCCTGAAAAAGCAGACCAGCGACACGCAGATCAAGGGGCACACCGTCCGCGCTTCCAAGGATGAGCCGCAATACATAGTAGAGAGTGACAATGGCGGAAAGGCGGCGCACAAGGCGGACGCGCTCAAAAAGGCGTGATTCACGCGCGGCCCGCCCGACGGCTGGGCCGCAGAAGGATTAAGGGAAGGAAACACATGGCCACCGCAACCACGGGCACCGGCATCCACGCGCCGGTTCAGCCGTCCGAGGAACTCGGCGCGATCGTCGGCAACGACAAGCTGCCGCGCAGCCAGGTCATCAGCAAGGTGTGGGATTACATCAAGTCCAACAACCTGCAGAACCCGGAGAACAAGCGCGAGATCCTGGCCGACGACAAGCTGAAGAAGGTGTTCGGCAAGGATAAGTGCACCATGTTCGAGATGAACAAGTTCATCTCGGCGCATCTGAAGAAGTAAGCCTTAGCAGACGCCTCGGTCGTTCGCACCGGGGCGCCTTTGCCCGCCGCGCCGTTATCGCAGGTCCAGGACCAGCGGCTTGCGCGCGGCGGGCGTAGCGGCCGGAGCCGGCATTTTCGCCCGGCCGCGCGTCGCAGACGGCGTCGCCGTCGCCGTCGCCGTCGCCGAGGGTGCCGGAGCCGGCGCATCCACAGCGCTCACCCGCCCCGCCTCGATCTGGTTGAGCCGCTGCTCGACCAGTTGCGCATCCAGCAGCTTGCGATCCCCCTGCATCGCCGCGACCTGCGCCTCCAATGTCGCGACGCGCTGTTCCAGCATCTTGACCCGCACCTGATCCTCGGTCTGCTCGACCATTTCCCTCGCCTGTTTTTCCTGGCGCGCCCGGTCCTGCGCGTCGGCATCGGCGAGACGCGCGTCGGGGCTGCGTTGTCCGCAGCCGGTGACGGTCAGGGTGACAAGGATCAGGGCGGCAGCACGGCGCATCGGCGTTCTCGGATTTGGGAAATTCCTTCCCTGCAAGGGGAGGGGAACTACCGCGAAGCGGTGGTGGAGGGGTTTAGCCGCCTGCGATTAATCACGCCACCGGCCGCGACACCCCTCCGTCAGGCCTACGGCCTGCCACCTCCCCTTGCAGGGGAGGAACTACTGGTCCCGCAATCTCACCCAGGTCGGGGCATGGTCGCTGGCCTTTTCCCGGCCGCGATAGCTTTTGTCGACACCGGCATCGACCAGTCGGTCAGCCGCCTGCGGACTGAGCAGCAGATGGTCGATCCGGAACCCGGCATCGCGCTGCCACGATCCGGCCTGATAGTCCCAGAAGGTCCACACACCCCCCTTGGGCGCGCGCGTTCGCAACGAGTCCGTCCATCCTTGCGCCAGCAAGCGGCGATAGGCGGCCCGGCTTTCCGGCTGCATCAGCGCATCGCTGGCCATGGCGGGGACCGAGAAAGTATCGTCGTCATTGGGAATGACATTATAGTCGCCCGCGAGCACGGCAGGCACTTCCTCCGCCAGCAATTCGCGCGCGCGCGTGGCCAGCCGCTCCATCCAGCGCAGCTTGTAATCGAATTTCGGCCCCGGCTGCGGGTTGCCGTTGGGCAGATAGAGCGAGGCGACGACCAGCCCGTTCACCTCGCATTCGAGGTAACGGCTATGCTTGTCCTCATCCTCGCCCGCCAGACCCCGCTGCCGCTCTACCGGCTGGGTGCCGCGCGCCAGAACGGCGACGCCGTTCCAGCTCTTCTGCCCGTGCCAGACAGCGCCATAGCCTGCCGCCTCGATCTCAGCGGCGGGAAACGTTTCGTCGCTGGCCTTCAACTCCTGAAGACAGACGATATCGGCGTCCGCCTCCGCCAGATATTCCAGCAAGCGAGGCAGACGGGCCTTGATCCCGTTGACGTTATAGGTGGTGATCTTCACGTCAGACCGAGAAGCTGGTGCCGCAGCCGCAACCCGAGGCCGCGTTGGGGTTCTTTACCTGAAACGCCGCGCCGCCGAGCGATTCGACATAATCGACCTGCGCGCCCCGCACGAGGTCCAGACTGATGCTGTCGACGACCAGCGTGACGCCATCGGTCCGGGCGATCGCATCGTCCTCGGCGGGGGCATCGGCCAGGCCGAATTTATACTGGAAGCCGGAGCAACCGCCGCCCTCGACCGACAGGCGAAGAATGGCAGGCTTGTTCTGCCGCTCGGCGATCGTCGCGACGCGTGCCGCGGCGGCCGGGGTCAGCGCGATTTCGGAAATGCTGGTGGCCATAGGGTTCAGATAGGCGCGGGTGGCGAGAGGGGCAATCCCGGTCGCACTATTCCTCCCCTTGCCAGACGGAAGTCGCACCTCGCTGAACGGATAAGGGGTGTCAACGCCGGCGAGTTTCCCCTCGCGAGCATCGACACCCCTTATTCAAGCTTCGCTGCCCCCGTTCGGGAGAGAATTATCCGTCAGTCCTGCGCGGCGGGGCCATCGGTGGAAACGGGAATTTGGTGGATCGCATGATCCTGCGACGCGGTGAGATAGTCGCCGGTGGTCAGGAAGGGGACCGGGTTGACCGCATGGCCGTCCATACGGACTTCATAATGGAGGTGCGGGCCGGTCGAGCGCCCGGTCGAGCCCATCAGCGCGATCAACTGGCCGCGCTTCACCCGCGTGCCGTCGGCGACCAGGATCTTGGAGAGATGGCCATAGCGGGTCGCAATGCCCTTGCCATGATTGACCTCGACCAGATTGCCATAGCCGCCCTGCCAGCCCGCATGATCGACGATGCCGTCGGCGGTGGCATAGATGGGGGTGCCGACCGGGCCGGGAATATCGACCCCGGCATGCATCGCGGCGGTGCCCCGGAACGGGTCCGAACGGATGCCGAAATTGCTGGTGAACTGAAGCTTCTCGACCGGATGGACCGATGGGATCGCAATCACGCCCTTTTGCAGCGTGTCCATCTTCTTCCAGGTCTGGAACAGGGTGCGGAACTGCTGGTCGGTACGAAGGTCGGCCGAGGCCTCGCTGCTATTGGCCGGAATGAACTCACCGCCGACAGCGGTCGGAGCATGGTGCGGTGCCTTGGGGCCTATGGGGGCCGAGGAAGCCGCGAGCGCGGCGTTGCCGGTCAGCGCGATGACGGCGGCGGTGGCAAGGACGGATCGGGCGCGCGAGGTAATCGATTTCCCCGAGAACTGAAGCTGCTTCATCGAACCCCGACATGCTTGCGCCGAGCGCCCCCGCAGTCGGGTTTGCCGGCTTTGTCCCATCCAATCCTGTTTCGCAGCCCCACCGCGTTACAGACGCTCAGCTTGTGCCTGTCCGGGTTCCATGTCCGCAAGGGGTTCGTAGAAATCGCGCGTCAAACCGGCTGACTCGCGCGCCGAAACGTTGAACGGTGGCTTAACCGCCCCGCGGAAATGGCGGCGGACCAGCATCTGCCAATGCGCGGCGGGTTCGATGTCATGCCCGGCGGCCAGATAGCCGAACCATTTCGCGCCGAAACCGACATGGCGAATCTCGTCGGTATAGATACGGTGCAGGATACGCGCCGAGGCCTCGTCGCCACCGCCGCGAAAGCGGGCTACCGTCTCCGGCGTCACGTCCAGCCCGCGCGCCTCCAGCACCATCGGCACGATGGCCAGCCGCGCCATCGCATCGTGCGCGGTCTCCTCGGCAGCCTCCCACAAGCCGGCATGGGCGGGCAGTTCGCCATAGCCCGACCCCAGGGTCCGCAGGCGCCGGTGGAGAACCGCGAAGTGCATCGCCTCATCCGCGCCCACCGAAAT
Source organism: Sphingomonas sp. Marseille-Q8236 (assembly GCF_965112005.1). Lineage (NCBI taxonomy): Bacteria > Pseudomonadati > Pseudomonadota > Alphaproteobacteria > Sphingomonadales > Sphingomonadaceae > Sphingomonas > Sphingomonas sp. Marseille-Q8236. The sequence goes on along the minus strand of NZ_CBCOPO010000001.1, from coordinate 2,145,143 downwards.
CCAGTCGTCGACGAAGCTGCGCGGAAACTGTTCGCCGAACCGCCCCGCGGCGTCAAAGGCCAGGTCGATCGCCGAAAATTCGATATGCGCCAGCGCATGGAGCAGCGCGATCCGCCCCTTTTCCGATCCCCCTCGCCCCCGCTTCGGCATGCGGTTGGGGGGCAGAAGCTCGGGCCGATCGGGACGTCCCGGCGCATCGGGCATGGCGGCGTCGAACCGATGGTCCAGCGACCCCCGCCGCCAGGCGCGCGCGGTCGCACGCGCCAGCCGGACCTTGGCGAGCGGATCGCTCTCGCGCAGCACCGCCGCGCAGGCCGTGGCGATCGATCCCGTCATGAAAGCGCGCGCGCCGCCTCCAGCACCGCCTCGGCATGACCGGGTACCTTCACCTTGCGCCAGCTTTGCACCAGTCGCCCATCGCGGCCGAACAGGAAGGTCGCGCGCTCGATCCCCATATAGGTCTTGCCGTAGAGCATTTTCTCGCCCCACACGCCGAACGCCTCGCACGCCGCACCGTCCTCGTCGCTTGCCAGTTCGACGGTCAACGCATGCTTCTCGGCGAATTTGCGGTGCTTGGCGGGACTGTCCTTAGACATGCCGATCACCCGCACGCCCGCATCCGCAAAAGCGGGGGCGAGTGCGGTGAAGTCCTGCGCCTCGCGGGTGCAGCCGCTAGTGTCGTCCTTGGGATAGAAATAGACGACCAGCGGCCCGGCCAATTCCCTCAATGCCAATGGCTCACCCGCCGCCGTCGTGACCGTCACCGCCGGGATCGCATCGCCCTGTTCCATCGCCCTATCCTCCTTGCCAGACTTGCGAGACCTCCTGCCGCGTCGCCTCCAGCGTGGCAACCACCGCATCCCAATCGGGCAGCCCCATAGCCCGCGCGATCAGCGGCCGGGTCGGCTCGGGCGGTTCCTGGCCATCGGGCACCAGCAGCCGGAAGGCGACCAGCGCACGGGTCAGCACGTCATGCGCCCGCGCCATGCCCGGCGGCATCAGCTCCTGCCCCACCAGCGCCGCGATCGCCCGGCCCAGATCGGGGTCGAACCCGGTCCGATGGGCCAGTTGCGTGCGGTGCACCGCGAACTCCAGATCGACCAGTCCGCCCGGCACCAGCTTGACGTCGAGCGGCCCCTGCGGCGGTTTGTGCCGCGCCATTTCGGCCCGCATCTCCCCCGCCTCCGCCACTACGTCCCGCTCGGGTCGGTTGCCGTTCAGCACATCGGCAATGACGGCCGCGACCGCCTGGCGCGCCTCGACCGAACCGAAGATGGGCCGGGCGCGGGTCAGCGCCATATGCTCCCAGGTCCATGCATCCCGACGCTGATAGCCGGCGAAGCTCGCGACCGAGACGACCAAAGGCCCCTGCGTTCCCGATGGCCGGAGCCGCGTGTCCACCGGATAGAGCGGCCCCGCCTGTGTCGGCACCGACAACGCCGCCGTCACCCGCTGCGCCAGCCGGTTATAATAGAGCGTAGCCCCCAATGGCTTGGGCCCGTCGGATTCGGCGGAAAACTCGCCCGTGAAGAGATAGACCAGGTCGAGGTCAGACGCATGGGTCAGCGCCGCTCCCCCCATCCGCCCCAACGCCAGGATGACGAGTTCGCTGTCGGGCACCCGGCCATGCGCGGCGACGAATTCGTCCACCGTCGCCTGGGTCAGCACTCCCACCGCCGCCTCGGCCACGCGGGCATAGCCGCCCGCGACCTCCAGCGGATCGGCACGGCCCGCCACGATCTGCGCGCCCAGGGCGAAGCGCAATTCGCCCACCACGCGCCGGACATGGTCCAGACGATCCTGATAGTCCTGCCGCGCCTCACCCCCGCGCATCGCCCGTTCGAGCAACGGGACCGCCGGCACCGGATCGAAGGCGGAGGCGTCGATCAATCCGTCGAGCAGCGCGGGACGACGCGCCAGCTCGGCGGACAGGGGGGCCGCATGGCTGAGAATCGCGACCGTCAGGCTGGCGAGTCCGGGCCGCGCCTCCAGCAGGCGGAAGATGTTGATCGCGCTCGTCATCCGCTCGAACAGCGAATCGAGTTTCAGCAGCGCGGCGTCGGGGTCCGGGGCCTCGCCCAGCGCCTCGACCAGAGTCGGCAGCACGGCGTCCAGCGCTTCGCGAGCGGCCGGACTGCGCAGCGCGGCATAGTCGCCGCCCCGCCACGCCGCGATCCGCCGCGCCGCTGCCTCGGTATCGCGAAGCCCCGCCGCGATCAGCCGTTCGTGGAGCAACACCGGATCATGCGGCAAGCGCGGCCGCTCATCGGCGTCGAGCGCGTCGTAGAACCGCCCGACCTGCGCCGTCACCGGTGCCAGCATCGCGACCAGCGCATCCCCATCCGCCAGGCCGTGAAGCTGCGCCACACGGGTCAGACCATCACCCAGCGGCAGTTGATGCGTCTGGCGATCGTCGATCATCTGCACGCGATGCTCGATCGTGCGGAGCAGGACATAGGCGTCGGACAATGCCGCCGCCTCCCCCGCATCGATCCGCCCCGCCTCGGCCAGGCGGGCCAGCGCATTGCGGGTGGCAGGCGCACGAAGCGCGGGATCGCGTCCGCCATGGATCAGTTGATGGATTTGCGCGAAAAACTCGATCTCGCGGATGCCGCCGCGCCCCCGCTTCAGATCATAGCCGGGCCCCATGGCCTGCCCCTGGGCATGGTGATCGCGGATGCGCCGGGTAAGATCGCGAATCTCTCCCACCGCCCCGAAGTCGAGCGCGCGCCGCCAGACGAACGGACGAATCGCGTCGAGAAAGCGCTGGCCCAGCGCCACGTCCCCCGCCGCCGCTCGCGCCCGGATGAACGCGGCTCGCTCCCAGGTCAGCGCCTGGCTTTCGTAATAGGCGATCGCGCCCTCGACCGGGATCGCGATCGGGGTCGCCTCCGGCGAAGGTCGCAGGCGGAGGTCGACGCGAAGGACATAGCCGTCGCCATCGCGCGCCTGGAGCAGTTCGACGACCCGCTTGCCGATCCGCACCGCCGCCTCTTCGGGCTCCTCGCGCGCACGACGCGGCAATGTCTGGGGGTCGAAGATCAGGATCGGATCGATATCGGAGGAATAGTTGAGTTCCCGACTGCCTTGCTTGCCAAGCGCGATGGCGGCGAAACCGACCGGCTCCGCGCCCGGCGTCCGCTCCTCGATCGCCGCGCGGATCGCGCGGGTCAGCGCGCGGTCGGCAAAGTCGGTCAGCCGGTGCGTGACCTGTGTCAGGTCGTACAACCCCGCCAGATCGCCCAGCGCCACCGTCAGCGCGAGCGCCCGCCGCTCCCGACGCAGCGCCGTGGCGACCGGAAGATCCGGGTCGACGGCAATCGCTGTCGGCAACTGCCCTTGCTCCGCCAGCCGCGCAATTTCGGGTTCCCGATCCAGAAGCATGGCGAGGAATGGCGAATGGCGTCGGGCACGACCGACAGCGTCGGGCAGGTCCGCGAATGGGTCGGTCACCGGGGGCATATTCATTCCCACCGTCTATCCCAACGGCACAGAATGGACCAAGCCTTTCCAAATCATTACGAAGATCGCTTCATAATAATTTGAACTTGTCAAGCCATAGATCGTTATGATCGTATGACGAGTACAGAGCCCTGGACCAGCGACATCCGCTTCGTTCCCGCGCCGCGCCGCGTGGACGATATTGGTTTCGCGTTGCGCTCCGCCTTTTCGGAGCCTTCGCGGCTGCCCGATCCCTGGGTTCGGTTGCTCGCACGGCTGGATCGTGTGTGTGGCGTGGCGAAAGCCTATTCGCCGGAGAACGGTTGATCCTCGGATCGGGTGGCATGGCAATAATGATTGCCGCCCTCATCGCGATAGCTGCCTAGAACCGAATAGCCCGCATTCGTCAGTATGCGGCTATATTCCGTTTCGCCCAGCGAACAAGATCGGCGCCCCGTCAGGCTATCATCCCATTGGCAGGATATTTCCGGGGCGCTGAACAGCAGATGGCCTCCCGCTTCCATGGCCTTTGCGATCCGCAGCAGCACTTCGCCTTGTCGGTCCGCGGGTAAAAGGAACAGAAGGCCGATCGCGACGACCCCCTCGAACTTGCGATCGAAGAACCGGCTGGTCTCGGCCGGTTCCTCGGCGGCCACGGCTTCCGGCACGTTACGACGGAAGGCCGCGAGCAATGTCGGCGAGGGATCGACGCCATGAATGGAAAACCCGGCATCGCTGAGCGCGCGCGCGACCGGAAGGCCGGTCCCACAGCCGACATCGAGAATCGCACCGCCGGTTGGGATATGCGTCGCCCAGTGGAGGACGACGTTGCGGCCTATATCGGAGCGGAGCGCGGCGAACCGCCCTGCCGCGCCTTCCCAACCGAAGGACGGATCATCCATCGCCACGGCCGGACACAAAAAGACCGCCCCAACCCGGTGGCCGAGGCGGTCGGAACACCATGGCCGGCAGAATTTACCGCCCGCCGCTCAACTGATCGACATCGCCCATGATGCTGTCGAGCGCGGTCTTGCTGCTGTCGGTTTCATGCTCGCGACGCGAGGGCAACGAGCCTTCGGTCAGGATCGCCTCCAGCGCGACGCGGCCCCGCGCGACGCGGCTCTTGATCGTGCCGACAGCGACATTGCAGATTTCCGCCGCCTCCTCATAGGCGAAGCCACCCGCGCCGACGAGGATCAGCGCCTCGCGCTGCGGCTGAGGCAAGTGCATCAACGCGCGCTGCATATCGCCCAGTTCGACATGGCGATCCTGGCTGGCAGGCGCGGCGAGGATGCGGTCGGCGACCAGATCGTCCCACTCGCCCTTGAAGCGCGCGCGGCGCATCTGCGACAGATAGAGGTTGCGCAGGATGATGAAGGTCCAGGCACGCATATTGGTGCCCGCCTGGAACCGCTTGCGCGCGGCCCATGCCTTGAGCAGCGTTTCCTGCACCAGATCGTCGGCCAGATCGCGGCTGCCCGACAGCGAGCGGCCAAAGGCGCGAAGATGCGGAATCACGCGAGCCAGTTCCGCCTTGAATTCGGAGTCGGGCAACGCGACGTGTTCGACGGGTGCGTCGTCCTCGATTTCGTCCCGAGTCAGTGGCTGCGTCATGAAAATCCGATCGTCGGAAGCGGCCGAACACACGACCGCTTCGAAATATAAGGTACCGGCTCAGAAATAGCCAGTCGTGTCAGAGCCCTGATCGGGCGACCTCGCGTCAGCGCAACACCAAAAAGGCGAAGATCACGATCACGAGGACCAGCGATATGGGCAGGATGTACCGCGTGACATGCGGCGTCGATCCTGCCCGGGCATCTTCTTTGGCGACATGAATGGGTTCATTGGGATCAGCCATGTCAACCTCAACGCCTGTAAACCGTTTTGGGTCCGTAACCGAAACGCGTTGCCGTTAGAGACCTTATTCGGCGGGAATGGTGGTCTGATCGAAGAACAGAGCCTGGCTGATCGCCGCCTTCACGGTCGAACGCTGGAACGGCTTGGTGATCAGGAAGGTTGGCTCGGGCCGCTCGCCGGTCAGCAGGCGCTCGGGGAAGGCGGTGATGAAGATCACCGGCACCTCGAACTCGGCCAGGATGTCCTTGACCGCATCGATGCCCGAGCTGTCGTCGGCGAGCTGGATGTCCGCCAGGACCAGACCCGGACGATCTTCCATGGCAAGCGCCACGGCCTCGTCGCGGGTCACGGCGACGCCGGTCACTTCATGACCCAGATCGCGCACGATCGTCTCGATATCCATCGCGATGATGGGCTCGTCCTCGATGATCAGGACGCGGGCGCGGGTCTGCTTCTCGATCTCGGCCAGCGCCTCGGACACCAGCGCCTCGACCTCGCTCGGCTCGACATCGATCAGATAGGCGGCGTCTTCGGGCGTGAAGCCTTCCATCGCGGTCAGGAGCAGCGCCTGACGCGACAGCGGCGTCATCCGGGCCAAACGCGCACGGGCAACGCCCTCATTGCCTTCGGCATCGATGCCTTCCCGGTCCAATTCGTCATAATTGGCCGACGACCAAATGCCCTGGAACATACGGTAAAGGCCCAGGCGCGGATCGACTTCGCGCGGAAACTGGTCGGGGGCCGCGACGATCGCTTCCAGCGTGGCGCGAACATATCTGTCGCCGTGCATCTGGCTGCCCGTCAGGGCCCGGCCATAGCGCCGCAGAAAGGGAAGATGGGGCGCGAGCTGCTGTCCAAGCGACATGGGTAATAATCACTCCCTGAGGTATTCGCGGTGACTCATGTGCTGGCCCCCGCGCCGGTTTTCAATGCCGTTTCCCGAAATCCCCTATGGCCGAGCCGGATCGAACCGACCGTCGGTTTTTTCGTATCGCATCGGGAACCAACAAGATCGAATTTGGTTTCATCGCCACATCAACTATGGCTCTTGGCGTAACGCCGACCGGCGGCGCCATACTGCGTCGACATGTCGGTTGCCCCGCTTGGTGGGTCGTTTCAGGGGGATATTTTGAGTTTGGGCAACAAGACGAAGCAGACGCCGTCATCCGCACCCCAAAAGGGTGGCGAGAAGGATGCGGGCTCGGCACTTCGCCAGGCGTATCAAAAGACCGTCAACGAAAAGATTCCTGACGAGATGCTTGACCTTCTCAGCAAGCTGGATTGACGTCCGGCCGCATGGCCAGTGCCCCTCCCCAAGAGACCGAGGTTATTGAACGCCTCCGCCCCGCCCCGCCTCGCCTGACGACGGGTGCCAAGCTGGTGCTCGTGCTCGGCGGTACATTGCTGATCCTGGCCGCCATCGCGGTCTTCGCCACGCTCCAGACGACAAGACTTGCCGATAGCGAGGCCAGCGGCCGGTTGCGGATCGCCGCCAATGAGGATGCGCGCGCCATCGCCGCCGAGTTGATGGGCGACATGACCGCGCTGCGCGTCGCGGTGCGCGCCATGGGCCAGGACCCGCTCGACATGCCCAGTTGCGCGCGGGCGCAGGGCGTCTTCGCCCAACAATCGCTGACCGGCGCGCGATTCCTGATCACCGATCGTTCGGGACGGACGCTGTGCGGCGTTCCCCTGCCCGCCGCCGTGCCGATGCCCGTCGACGGCTCCCCGATCGGCGCCGACATTCTGCCCGGCAATGGATTGGTCCTGTCGGTCGCGCATCAGGGTGGCCGGGCCCAGGCGCGTGCCTTCTTCCCATTGCCGTTCCTTCAGTCGCTGATCGAACAGAATAATCACAGCGACCCGATCGTCTCCGCCCTGGAGCTGGACGGTGAATCGCTGCTGCTGGAACAGGGCGAGAAGCGCGGGCCGCTGGAACGGGTGAAGTCGATACGGACCGAGTTGGGCATTGCCGGTCTCGTCCTGCGCACATCGGCCCCCAGTGCGCCCATCACCTCCGCGCTGATCGTCGCCCTCGCCCTTCCGTTGCTGATGTGGCTGGCGGCGGTATTGATCGGGTGGTTCGTCGTCGACCGTCTGCTGATCCGCCCGTTGCGCCAGTTGCGGGGGATCGTCGCCGCCTATCAACCCGGCGAGGTTCTGGACATCAGCCGGGTCGAGGCCGCACCGGCGCAGGAAATCCGCGATCTGGCCGATACCTTCGAGGCCATCACCCGGACCGTGGCCACCCATGAGGCAGGGCTGGCCGAAGGACTGGTCCGCCAGACCAAGCTGACACGCGAGGTCCATCACCGCGTCAAGAACAACCTCCAGGTCATCTCCAGCCTGATCAACTTCCATGCGCGCGGCGCGACCGGGCCGGAGGCGATGGCCGCCTATTCCTCGATCCAGCGACGGGTCGACGCGCTGGCCGTGGTACATCGCCATCACTTTGCCGAGCTGGAAGAAAATCGCGGGTTGAACCTGCGGACCATGATCGGCGAGTTGGCGGCCAATATTCGCGCTACCGCACCGGAGAATGCCGCCGGGATCGGCATCTCGCTCGACGTCGCGCCCTTGCTGGTCAATCAGGATGTGGCGGTCGCGGTCGCCTTTCTGGTGACCGAGACGATCGAACTGGCGATGAACTGCGACCCTGCGGCCCAGATCCGCGTCGCGATCAAGCCGGCCGAGCAGGAAGGGCGCGCGGTCGTCCGGGTCGTCTCGCGCGCGCTGGTGGAAACCGACGAGCTTCGTCACCTGATCGGCAAGCGCTATGGCCGGGTGATGGAAGGGCTGGCTCGGCAGCTTCGCGCACCGCTGCATCACGATCCGTTGACCGGCGCTTATGAGATTGCCGTACCGATCGTCGGGCGCGACTGAATTTTTTCGAAAAAGATTCGCGATTGCGGGAAAATGCCGGGAACCGACCGCCCGGCGATGGGTTCTGCTCTTCGGATAGCGAACTTATGCCCCCCCGCTCTCGCTGTCCAAGCCATAGGCCTGGAAGCGTCCACCCTCCCCCCCCCGGTGACGTTTCCAGGCCTTAATCTTTTTTAAGCGTCAGCCTCCGTCGTCCGTGACAGCACCGGAACGAATGCCGTGTTGAGGCATTGGGCCGAGACGGATTTCGTAGAGGAGACAGAGAATGCGTAAGCTCATGGGTCTGGCGATCGTCGCCGGTGCGTTGTTGGTCAGCGCCTGCAACACCGTAGAGGGCGTGGGCCGCGACGTCAGCTCGGCGGGCAACACCGTCGCCAAGACGGCGGACGACGCCAAATAAGCCACTCACCCGGCTGAATGGCAAAGGGTCTCGACGGACAGCGTCGGGGCCCTTTTCCTTTTTCGGGAGCCTTCGGGGGTGGGCGATGTTCGAGGGCTCTTCCCATGTCTTTCGACGTCGCTCAGGCGGAACAGCGCGACGCGGAGCGCTCATGCCCCCAAAAGTCGTTCAGCCCGAGCGACGTCGAAGGCCAAGCCCCGCTCTCATCACAAAGAAAAAGGGCCCCGACGTTTGTCGAGGCCCTTTTCAAAAAAACCGAGGCGATCAAGCCGTCGCGTCGGCTTCCTCGTCCGGCACCTGCTTCGCCCGCGAGCGTTCGGTAAACCAGATGCCGATGATCGCCAGCTCGTACAGGATAATCAGCGGCACCGCGAGCAGCACCTGCGACATCAGGTCCGGCGGCGTCAACACGGCCGCGATCGCCGTCGCCGCCACGATCGCATAGCGCCGCGCGCCGATCAGTTGCTTGCGCGTGACGATCCCCGCCCGCTCCAGCAGCATCAGCAGCACCGGCAGCAGGAACGCCAGACCGAAGGCGAAGAGGAACTGCATGATGAACGACAGATAGTTGCCGATGGCGGGCAGCGCCTCGCGCCGCACGCCCCCGACCACGCCGTCAAAGCCCAGCAGGAAGTGCAGCGCCATCGGAATGGCGATATAATAGGCCATCGCCGCGCCCATCAGGAACAGCACCGGCGTCGCCAGCAGGAAGGGCAGCAGAGCCCGCTTTTCCTTGCGATACAGACCCGGTGCGACGAATTGCCACAACTGGTTGGCGATGACCGGGAAGGCGATCATCACCGAGGCGAAGAACGCCACCTTCACCTGAACGAAAAAGGCCTCGAAAATCTCGGTATAGACCAGCTTGCCCTGCCCCGCCGCGAGCAGCGGCTTGGCAAGGAAGCCGAAGATGGACTCCGAGAAATACATCGATACGCCGAAGCCGAGGGCGACCGCGACGATGCAATAGAGCAGGCGCCGACGCAGCTCGATCAGATGGTCGAGCAAGGGCGCGCGGCTGGCGTCGATTTCGTCATGATCGTCGCTCACGACGCCGCCCCTTCATTGGGACGCGGGGCATGAGGTGCGGTCTCGACCGGCGCAGCGGCGACCACGGGCTTTTCGACCATGACCGGTTGGTCGCTATGGTGCCCATGGCCCCCATGCTCCGTCCTTGCCCCGTCTTGGACGGTAGCCTCGGAAGCGGAAGGGGTGTCGACGAGCGGGGAAGTGGGCGGCGCGTCGGCGGCATGTTCACGCATGATGCGCTCATTTTCCGCCGCCCAGCGCTTTTCCATTTCCTCCAGCTCAGCCTCGCGCACCATATTGTCGAAGCCCTGCCGGAACTGGCGCGAGACGCCACGCGCCTTGCCCACCCAATAGCCGACGACCCGCATCGCCTTGGGCAAATCCTTGGGACCGATCACGACCAGCGCCACGATGGCGACCAGCAGGAACTCGCTCGAGTCGATGTTGAACATGGAGATCCGGTGTTAGAAGGCGAACCGGATCAGCGATCGTCGCGCACGCGCTCGCCATCGCGGTCGAAGGCGGGCTCGGCCGACTTCTGCGCCTCGATGCGGGCGGACGGCTTGGCGTGCGTCTCGTCTTCCTCGGCCATGCCCTTCTTGAAATTCTTCACACCCTTGGCGACATCGCCCATCAGGTTGGAGAACCGGCCACCGCCGAGCAGAAGGATCGCGACGACCGCGAGGACGAGAAGGTGAATCGGGCTGAAGCTGCCCATGGCGCGTCTCCTAGGAATCTATAGTCTATCTAGGCCTTGGCATCGCCAGCGGCAATGGTTGAGCGATGCGAACGGCCGTCAGCGGACATGCCAAAGCCGTGGCAAGGCATTGTGACGCGGCCATGACGCAAAGGAAAGCGATCAATCGGCCTTCCGGGCTTCGCCTTGCGACTCCGCCGGGTTGTCGGGCAGGTCGTCGTCGCCCATTCGCTCCAGCGCCAGGTCGACGGGATCGAGCAGCCCGGCGGCGCGCAAATCCTCGATCCCAGGCAAGTCACGCCGGCTGGTCAGCCCGAAATGCTGAAGGAAGGCGGGGGTCGTCGCATAGATGAGCGGCCGCCCCGGCACCTCGCGTCGTCCCGCCGGACGGACCCAGCCCGCCTCCATCAGCACGTCCAGCGTCCCCTTGGAAATGGCGACGCCGCGAATGGCCTCGATCTCCGCGCGGCTGACGGGTTCGTGATAGGCGATAATCGCCAGCGTCTCGATCGCGGCGCGCGACAGGCGACGCGTCTCCTCCCGGTCGCGCCGAAGCAGATGCGCCAGATCGGGCGCGGTCTGGAAATGCCAGCGATCACCCCGCCGGACCAGCACGATGCCGCGCCCGCGATATTGCGCTTCCAGCGTCTCGAGTGCCGATCGTATGTCGCCGCCGCGCTGGCCGACGCCGACATGCGCGCGGATCGAATCGATCCCCATCGGCTCGGGCGAGGCGAACAGCACCGCCTCCACCGCCCGAACGGTCGGGTCGATCCCGCTCATGCCGGTTGCCGGATCATCAGCGGGGCAAAGGGTGCGGCCTGGCGCAACTCGACCTTGCCCTGTCGCGCGAGCTCGAGCACCGCGAGGAAGCTGGAGGCGAGCGCGGATCGCCTCAACCTCTCGCTGCCATCGGGCAGGAAGGTTTCGATCGCGGACCACTCCACCCGGCTGCCGACCAGCATCGAGACGCGTTCCAGCGCGGCCTCCAGCGTCATGACCTGCCGATCCGCCACGACATGCATCACCGGGCGCGTCCGCGCATTGATCCGGCCATAGGCGGAGATCAGATCGTAAAGCTCGGCCTGCCACATCGCCTTGCGCTGTACCGCCAGCCCCTCGGGCGCGCCACGCGGGAAGACGTCGCGGCCCAGCCGGTCCCGCGCCATCAGCCGCGCCCCCGCCTCGCGCATCGCCGCCAGCCGTTCGAGGCGGAGTTGCAGGCGCAGCGCCATGTCCTCCGGATCAGGCTCTTCCTCCGGCTGGCGCGGAAGCAGCAGCGAGGATTTGAGATAGGCCAGCCACGCCGCCATCACGAGATAATCGGCGGCCAGTTCCAACTGCATCCGCCCCGCCCGATCGACGAAGCGCAGATATTGTTCGACCAGAGCGAGGATCGAAATCTGTCGCAGATCGACCTTTTGCGAGCGGGCCAGCGACAGCAGCAGGTCCAGCGGCCCTTCCCACCCCTCCAGATCGAGCGTCAGCTGTTCCCCCGTCATGATGCGGGACCCTAGCGGCGATATGGGTGGAACGCGAGATGGGGGCGACCGACAAAATCCCCTCTATCGCTGTTGGAGGGTGGCATCGCGAGGCGAGGACAATGGGGCCCCGACCACCGCGTCGGCGGAAGGATCGCCGGCTTACCCCGCCAGCGCCAGCAGAGCGTCGCGACGGGCGATCAATTCGGCAAAATCCCCCTCGCCCGCGCCGACGCTGGCCATGGCGCGGTCCAGGCGCATGCGGGCCGCGTCGCCGATCGCTGGGACGCGGCCCGCAATCTCGACCATTTCGTCCATCCGAGCCCAGCAATCGAGAACCACATCGCACCCGGCAGCCAGCGCTCCCGCGGCCTTTTCGCCCGCCGTGCCGCTCAGCGCCTTCATGTCGATGTCGTCGCTCATCAGCAGGCCGTCAAAGCCGATCCGCCCCCGGATGATCCGATCGATCACCACCGGCGACAGGGTCGCGGGACGATCGGCATCCCAGGCCTCGAACACGATATGGCTGGTCATGCCCATCGGTGCGCCGGCCAGCGTACGGAAGGGCTCGAGATCGATCTCCAATTCCGCCTCGCTCGCGGTGACGGTGGGGAGGAGATGGTGCGAATCGACCAGCGCACGTCCATGGCCGGGCATGTGCTTGACCACGCCGACCACGCCCGCGGCCGCCAGCCCCTCCAGCATCGCGCGACCCAGCGCGGCGACCTGCATCGGCTCGGCCCCATAGGTCCGACAGGCGATCGCCTCGGTCGTATCGACCTGCGCGACATCGAGCAGCGGCGTGCAATCGACGGTGATCCCCACCTCGCGCAGCATCAGGCCCAGCGCCTGTCCATTGGCGCGCATCGCCTGGATCGCCGACATGGGCGCGGCCTCGTACAGTCTGGCGAAGACCGGACCGGCGGGAAAAGCGGGCCAGTGGGGCGGCTTCATGCGGGCGACGGGGCCGCCTTCCTGATCGATCAGGATCGCCAGATCGTCGCGCCCCGCCAGCGCGCGCAATGCGTCGGTCAGCGCGCGCAGCTGCACGCGATCGACGATATTGCGCTTGAACAGGATATAGCCCGCCGGTTCGACCGACGCGAAAAAGGCGCGCTCGTCGGGGGTAAGCACGGGGCCCGACAGGCCGAAAATGACGGGGATCATGGACGCACACTCCGGCCCCCCGCCCGCCGATGCGGACCGGGGGCGTGATCGATCAGCTCGCGACGAAGCAGCTTTCGCCCGCCACGCGCAGGCGGCCGCAAATGTCGGCGGCCTGGTTGGCCGACCCGGCGTTCACGCGCAGGCGGTACAGGGTCTTGCCGTTCGACGCGACCGGCTGAACCACCTTGCCCAGCGCCGCGACATAGGAAAAGCGCTTGGAGAAGCGATCCCAGGCCGCATTGGCCGAGGACTCGCTGGGATAGGCGCCAAGCTGCACCATCGCGCCACTGCCGGTCGGAGTGGCGGCGGGGGCACGGGCGGCGGTGACGGGCGCGGGAGCGACCAGCTTGCCGCCCGATTCGGGTACCTGCGCCACCGCGTTGCGGCCGCCATTGGGCTCGGCAGGCTTCTGGACGACGCGCGTGCCGTTCATCGGCGCTTCGGGCACCGCGCGCAGATCGATCGCGCCATTGCCACCGGGCTTGCCCGCACTGGTGGCGATGGCCGTATTGCCCTCGCCCTTGACCTTCAGACCGCCCGGATCGGACGGACGGACCTTGTAATCGCCTTCGGGCGCCGTGATCAGCGCGCCACCGCCATCCGCCGCCGCGCGATTGGCCTGCCACTTGTACAGGCCGAAGCCGATGGCGGCGAGAAACGCCAGGCCCAATATGACCAGCGCCACGACCTTGCCGATGGCAACCCCCTCCGGCTCGTCCGGCTCGACCGTTTCCAGCCAGGGAAGACGATCCTCGTCCTGGTCATAGCCGCGCAGGTCCATCTCGTTCGCCATCACTTCATCTCCGAAACCGCTTCGACACCCATGAGCGCCAAACCGTTACGAATGATTTGCCCGATCCCATCGCTGAGGAAAAGACGCGCACGCGTGACGTCGGGATTCTCCGCGATCAGGAAGCGGCGATCGGAGCGATCGTTGCCGACATTCCACGCCGCGTGGAAGGCTGCCGCCAGATCATAGAGATAGAAGGCGATTCGGTGCGGTTCGCGCGCCGCCGCCGCCGTCTCGACGATGCGCGGGAATTGCGCCGCCAGCTTCACCAGACCCAGATCTTCCGCATCGAGCAGCGACAGATCGGCGGCACCGCCATTCTCAAGGCTGATCCCCGCCTCGGCCGCGCGGCGCTTGAGCGAGGCGATGCGGGCATGGGCGTATTGCACGTAGAAGACGGGATTGTCCTTCGACGCCTCGACCACCTTGGCGAAGTCGAAGTCCATCTGCGCGTCGGCGCGGCGGGTCAGCATGGTGAAGCGCACCACATCCTTGCCGACTTCGCGCACGACATCGGCCAGCGTCACGAAATTGCCCGCGCGCTTGGACATCTTCACCGGCTCGCCGCCACGCAGCAGGCGGACCATCTGGACCAGCTTGACGTCGAACTTGGTCTTGCCGCCGGTCAGCGCCTCGACGGCCGCGACGATCCGCTTGACGGTGCCCGCATGGTCGGCGCCCCAGATGTCGATCAGCTGATCGGCGGTCTGCGCCTTCTGATAGTGATAGGCCAGGTCGGCACCGAAATAGGTCCAGGCGCCGTTCGACTTCTTGATCGGGCGATCCTGATCGTCGCCGAACTGGCTGGAGCGGAACAGCGGCAGCTCGACCGGCTCCCAATCCTCGGGCGTCTCGCCCTTGGGGGCCTCCAGCACGCCGTCATAGACCAGACCGCGCGAGCGCAACTCCGCCTCGGCGGCTTCGGGCTTGCCCGCCGCCTGCAACTCGGCCTCGGAGGAAAACAGGTCGTGATGGATGCCCAGCAGCGCCAGATCCTCGCGGATCATCGCCATCATCGCCGCCACCGCACGGGTGCGGAAAAGGATCAGCCATTCGCGCTCAGGCGCCGACACGTAACGGTCGCCGAACTCGGCGGCCAGCGCCGCGCCCACCGGCTTCAGATACTCGCCCGGATACAGGCCTTCGGGGATCTCGATCGTCTCACCCAGCGCCTCGCGGTAGCGCAGATGCGCCGAGCGGGCGAGAACGTCGACCTGGCCGCCCGCATCGTTGACATAATATTCGCGGATCACCTTGTGACCGGCAAACTCCAGCAGCGTGGCAAGCGCATCGCCCACCACCGCACCGCGGCAATGGCCCATATGCATCGGGCCCGTCGGATTGGCCGAGACATATTCGATATTGACCGTCACGCCATTCCCGCGCGTCGAGCGGCCATAATCGCCCGCAGCCTTTGGGATCGCGGCCAGCTCGTCGCGCCATGCCGCATCGGTCAGCCGCATGTTGAGGAAGCCAGGCCCCGCGACCGACACGCTGTCCACCTCGTCCAGCTTGCCCAGTTCGGCGGCGATCGCCTCGGCCAGTGCGCGCGGATTCGTGCCGGCGGGCTTGGCCAGCACCATCGCCGCGTTGGTGGCAAGATCGCCATGCGACGCATCGCGCGGCGGCTCGACCGTCACATTGCGGCGATCCAGCCCGCCGGGCAGCGTGCCGGCGGCGACCAGCGTGTCCAGCGCCGCATCGATATGCGCGGCAAAGCGGGTGTAGAGGGTCATCACATCGTCCGATCGGGGTAGCAAAGCGTTGCGCTCTAGCGAAATCGGAGGCTCGCTTCAAATCATGCCTTGGCCGCCGCGTGCAGCGATTGCGCCGAATGCAATTGCCCTGAAACCCTTTGCAGTTGCGGCTCATGCTGCGATGCAATAATTCGGTATACGAAAGTTAAGCGCGAAAACGCGCGAGAGGACCTGATCCGGCTCCACGCCCTATAGCGAGAGAGTTTCGATCATGCGCAAGACCATCCTGATCCTGGCCGCTGCCGTTGCCGCCGTCCCCGCCGTTGGCGCAATCGCCGCCGAAGGCGAACAGCGCTTCGTCCATGAGGGCAGCACCTATGTCTACACCCGTTCGACCGAGAACGGCCATGCCGTCATCGAAGGCCGCCGCTATCCCGGCGCCGAGCCGTTCCGCTTCGTCGTGAAGGGCCACCGCGTGACCGGCACGACCGGCAACACCCAGGTCGCCTTCACGACCGACGAAGCCCGTGGCGCACTGGGCGCGGGCGTCGAGACCAGCGCTCGCTGATCTGCCTTACGGCTTAAAAAACGGCTCGTTCTTCCGATGGGGAGAGCGGGCCGTTTTCTATCTGGGGCGACCGACAGGCGTGTTCATGCACCGCTGATCTTCTGTCCCGAATGCCCATCCTCCTTGTTCGATTTCTGAGGGGCGGTCTTCTTCGCTCCGGTGCCCGTGCCACCGCCTCGCCCGGTCCCCAGGCTGCCACGCGCGCCGTCTCCGCCTTTGGCTGTAACCGCTCCCGGATTACCGCCTGCGCCCTTCTGTGCCATGATCCATCTCCTGTGCAACCGATCAAGAACAGGATCAAACCGCCGCACGTTCCATTTAAATTCAGTGACTTAGATTATAGCGGACTGGGACAGGGGCAGTCCCAATTCGCGCAGCCCCCCGTAGCTGAGAACGGTCAAGGGGACGGCCATGCGAATCCACATTCGCCATCGATAGAGATCATGATCGGACCGGAAGGGCGGCGGCTCCGCACCGCTCGCTTTGGCAGTTGGGCCATAGGAAGGTCTTCGAGATCGCAACCAACCGGTCGAGTGCTGTCGCATGACGGCACGATAGCGCTTATCGGGCCGGAATTGCCACCAGTCCCGAAAAACCGCCTTCCGGTCAGAAGCCGTCCGGCAGGTCGATCACGCCGATCACCTCGCGATAGCAGCGCACCGCGTAACGATCGGTCATTCCTGCGATGAAGGCGGCGATATGCCGACTCCGTGCCGGTTCGTCCTCTGGCAAGCGTTCGCGCCATTCCTCAGGCAGTTGCGCCGGGTCGGCGCGATAGGCGGCGAACAGGCCCTGCACGATGCCGTGCGCCGCATCCGCCGCCGCCAGCTGGCGTGGGTGGTGGTAGAGATTGGCGTACATGAACCGCTTCAGGTCGCGCTCCTCGACCCGCATCACGTCGGAGAAGCCGACCAGCGCACGGCCCGCCGCACGAACATCGGCGACATCCCCTACCCCGCTATCCGCGACTCGGCGGCGGGTTTCGGCGACCAGGTCGTTGACCATCACCCCGATCTGCGACCGGATGAGTTCGCTTGCCAGCCTTTTGGGTGCGACGTCGGGGAATTGCGCCCGCGCCGCGTCCCATCCGCGCGCCACCAACGGCACGCCGAGCAACTGGTCGAGCGTCAGCAGCCCGGCGCGCAGGCCGTCATCGATATCATGATTGTCATAGGCGATATCGTCCGCCAGCGCGGCGACCTGCGCCTCCAGCGAGGCATGGCTTTCCAGATCGAGCGGAAATCCCGCATCCGCCTCTCGCAGCGCCCAGCCGGGATGGCGGACCGGTCCGTTATGCTTGGCCAGCCCCTCCAGCGTTTCCCAGGTCAGGTTCAGCCCATCCCATCGCGGATAGGGGCGTTCGATCTCGGTCAGGGTGCGCAGCGTATGGCCGTTATGATCGAAGCCGCCATGATCGGCCAGCGCCGCCTTCAGCGCATCCTCACCCGCATGACCGAACGGCGGATGGCCGATGTCGTGCGCCAGGCATAATGCCTCGGTCAGGTCCTCGTTCAGCCCCAATGTCCGCGCGATCGTTCGCCCGATCTGCGCCACCTCCAGGCTGTGGGTCAGGCGGACGCGGAAATGATCGCCATCGGGCGCCATGAAAACCTGGGTCTTGTGCCGCAGGCGCCGAAAGCTGATCGAATGGATGATCCGATCGCGGTCGCGCTGGAACGCATCGCGCGGACCCCGCTCCAGCCCTTGCGCCTCGCCATGGCGACGCCCCCGGCTTTGGTCGGGATAGGATGCCCAGGGGGCGAAAAGGCTCATCGACACGCTTATTTCGAATCGAGCCGCGTCACAGCCTGCCCCGCCCCGCTGGTGACCGGGAAGGCCGATACGCCCTTCTTCGCCAATTGATTGACGAAGGCGCGCGCTTCCTCATCGGTCTTGAACGGGCCGGTCAGCACGCGGTGGGTGGCGCGCAGCGGGGTCTTGTAACCTTGTCGTCCCGCAAAAACGGCGGGTGCCTTCGCCCTGGTCGCGGCCCAAGCCTTGGGCAGATCATCCTCGTTCGCACCGCCCGCAACCTGTACCCAGATGCGTTCGGGGTTGGACCGGGCGCGGCGCTTCTCCTCCGCCTCGGCCTTGTCGGCGAGCGCCTTCTTGGCCGCTTCGGCCTTTTTGGCGGCAAGTGCTTTCTTGTCGGCGGCCGCCTTGGCCGCAGCAGCCTTCCGCTCGGCGGCGGTCGGCGTATGCGGGGCCGAGTCGATGGTCTCGGCGACTTTTTTGCGCGCATCCTCGTCACGCTCGGCCTTGGCACGCGCTTCGGCGAGAACGCGCTGGGTGCCACTGTTTGCGGGCGTATTGGCGGCGAGCGCGGCCGGGCGTTCGGGTCCATCCACGCCCAGTTCGGACGCCGGAATGGAGAGATTGGCAACAATCCGCGCCAGTACCGAATCCTCACGCACGGCGCGCGCAGCGGCGAGCGACGGGCGGCGCGTGGCGGTTCGCGTCGAACGCGGAGCCGGCGAGACGGTTCGTTCCGGCGGGGCGGACGCAAGGGCGACCGGTGCCGGCGTCGCGGAGGCCACGTCCGCCGTGTGAACCGGAGCAGGAGCCGAGACCGGGGTCGCAGGAAGCGGCTGCACCATGGCGGTGGCGCTGCTCGGTGCGGGGACCGGCGTCGGCTGCACGGCCGGTAGCGGCTCGATGGGCTGACGCGGCGGCGTATTCGCGGCGATGGCAACCGGCGCACGGCTTTCGGCGGGGCTCACCGCGCCGGAATTGCCGGGTACGGTCGGGCTGACGCCTGGCAAAGGCTGGACCGTTGGAATGGGCGTGGCCGCCGCGACGACGCGCTGCTCGGGCGGGGTCGCCGGGATCGCTTGCGCCGGGACAGGCACCGCATTCGGCACGGGCGTCATCGGCTGCGGAACCGCCGCCGCAAGGGCAACGCCACGATTGTCGCGCGATGATCGTCCACCGCGCCGCCGTTCTTCGCGCCTCGTCACCGGGGCCGCCGCGACCGGCGTCGTCACCCTTGCCGACGCCAGCGCCACCGGGGCCTCGGGGGCGAGCGCGGGCAGAGTGGGCGCCAGTCGCGCATCGGCGAGACGCTCGGGCGTGGCGCGCGTCTCGCCGAAATGGACCGCAAAGGCGCGGTCCACCGCAGGCAAGGTCGGCAGGCGCTGGAAAAAGGGTTGCAGCCCCTGCGCCAGTTGCGGGGGCATCATCGTGCTCGCGATCCGTGTCGCTTCTGGCAGGTCGCCGGCCATGGCGAGGATGAACGCCCGCGCGCGCCATGCCGCACGGTCCGTCTTGCGCAGCAGCGGATCGAGCTGTTCCAGCGCCTGCTCACGCTGTCCCGAGATACCCAGCGACAAGGCGTAGCGGCGGATCACCTCGTCGCTCGCGCCATTGGCCAGTGCCAGCCGATAATCGCGCTGCGCCCGCGCCTGATCGCCGATCAGGTCATAGGCCAGACCACGATCGGCGGCGAAACGGGCGGCGGGCAGGCCTGCCGCCTCGGCCTGCGTGAAATAGCGAAGCGCCTCGCCCGGGCGTTCGGACCGCACCAGGATCGACGCCATGCCCGCCTTGATCCGTGGATCGCGCGCATCGACCTTTTCCGCTCGGGCCAGAAGCGACGCCGCACCGGACAGGTCGTCCAGCTTGATCGACAGATCGGCTGCCTCGACCAGCGCATCGACGTTCCGGGGATTTTGCGCCACGCGGCGCATCACGTCCCCCAGGCGATCGGCATCGGTGGTGCCGGGAAGCGGCTGTACCACTTCCTGTGCGGACAATGGCACCGGCGAAACCGCGAGCGCCAGGACGAGCGCCAACGAGGCGCGGGGAAGAAATGCGAACGTCATGAGACCATGTTCCATAAAGCGCGTTTCGGCGCGCGCGGCAATGCCCATCGCACAGCTTGCGCGCCCGAGTGCACCGGGCGGTCGACCAACAGGCGGAGCGAAGCTTGGCGGTTGGCGGACCTGGCATTGGGGCCAAGCCGACGGCGGTGTGGGGACCGTGCGGTTGGGGACATGCCTCCGCCAGGATTTCACCCTGTGACCTCCCCTTGCGGGGATCGTTGCAAAACGCGCCACGCAATCCCCGCATGGGCCAGCATCCGGTTGGAGAAGCGCTGCCAGCTTACGTCAATCGGCGCGTGACGGGCCTTCGGCCTATGCCGGAGTGATGCAGGACGAACCGATGCCCGCAACGCTCCCCTGCGAGCGAGGGAAGGCGAGGCCGCTCCGCCGGAATGTCGACGCGGTCCAGGGATACCGAACACCATCCCCCCGAAAAGCACGAAGGGCCCGCGCAACCCTATGGCGCAGGCCCTTCGCTGTTATGCCCGCTCCGCTCTTCCGAACGGATCGGGCGACGCCTTACTGGTTGTTCTGGCGATGCAGGAAGCGCGGAATGTCGAGCGACGAGTCCGATCCACCCTGGCCATTGTCATCGCGTTGCGCGCCACGGGCGGCGTTCGACATACGCTCGAACAAGGTGCCGCCCAGCTTCACGCGAGGCGCGGGTTGCGCCGGAACCTCGCCCGCTTCGCTGCCTGGAGCCAGCCAGCGACGACGCGCCTCTTCGCTGCCGGGGGCGGGCTCGACCGCCGCCTGGGTCGGTACGGGCTGTGCCGGGGCAGCGGCGCTGGGGACGATCGTGTCGGTCCCCAGAACCAGTTCGTCGTCCTGGGACGGAGCGACGGGCGCAGGCTTGGGAGCCGAACTGCCGAGCGTCGACGCCGCCGGGGCGACGGGCTGGACCGGAGCCGGGGCGGGCGTCGGCGCGGCAGCCGCCGGCTGCGCGACCGGAGCAGGTGCCGGCGTCGGGGCGGAAGACGTCGTGGCCGCCGGCTCGCTCGGACGATAGCTGGGGGTTTCGTCGGCCTTGCGCGCCATGCCGCCCATGCTGAAGCTGCTGCGCTGCGCCTCGGTCGGCGCCGCCGCACCCGGCTTCACATCGGCGTCGATGCCGGTGGCGACCACCGACACGCGGATGCGGCCTTCCAGTTCGGGATTGAAGGCCGAACCCCAGATGATGTTCGCATCCGGATCGACCAGCTCGCGAATGTGGTTCGCCGCCTCGTCGACCTCCAGCAGGCGCATGTCGTCGCCGCCGGTGATCGAGATGATGACGCCCTTGGCCCCCTGCATCGACACGCCGTCGAGCAGCGGGTTGGCGATCGCCTTCTGCGCCGCCTCGATCGCGCGATTGTCGCCGGTGGCTTCACCGGTGCCCATCATCGCCTTGCCCATCTCCTGCATCACCGAGCGGACGTCGGCGAAGTCGAGGTTGATGAGGCCCGGCATGACCATCAGGTCGGTGATGCCGCGCACGCCCTGCTGCAGCACCTCGTCCGCCATCGAGAACGCTTCCTTGAAGGTCGTGTTCGCATTGGCGATCAGGAAGAGATTCTGGTTGGGGATGACGATCAGCGTATCGACGTACTTCTGCAGCTCCTCGATGCCGCCGTCCGCCGACTTGGCGCGACGATTGCCCTCGAAGGCGAAGGGCTTGGTCACCACGCCCACGGTCAGGATGCCCATGTCGCGCGCCGCCTTGGCGATGACCGGGGCAGCACCGGTGCCGGTGCCGCCGCCCATGCCCGCCGCGATGAAGCACATATGGCTTCCCTCAAGCAGCTTCGACAGATCCTCGATCGTCTCCTCGGCGGCCGCACGACCGATTTCGGGGCGGCTGCCCGCGCCCAGGCCCTGGGTGATCTTGGCACCCAGCTGGATACGCTGCGGCGCGATCGACTGCTTCAACGCCTGCGCGTCGGTGTTGGCGACGAGGAAATCCACGCCCTGCACCTCGGCGCGCATCATGTTCGCGATCGCGTTGCCGCCGGCACCGCCGACACCGATCACCGCGATGCGCGGCGTCAGTTCGTCGACCTCGGGTGCGATGAATTCGATGCTCATCCCAATATTACTCCGCCGTTCCCGGTCGATACGCTAAGACCAGGCCCCTGAATGATCGTTAGTGCACCAGAGGACTGCCCGGTGCCAACATAAAACCGTCCAACTTGGAAGGCTTTTCCTTAATAATTTGCCTTAGCCGCCTGAATCAGCCGCCGAAACAGCCCCATACCACTCGGCCGGTGAACGGTCTGGTTGGCGGGAGCGATGCTGCGCAGGTCGATCGGGTCGGTCGCGGCGTAGAATGCCAGCCCAGCGAGCGTCGCGAAAGCCGGTCCGCCATGCGCATCGGGCAGGCCGGACAATCCGCGCGGTCGCCCGATCCGAACCGAACGGCCCAGCGCTTGTTGCGCATAATCGGCAATACCCTTCAGCTCCGCACCGCCCCCGGTCAGCACCACCTGGCGGCCCACCGGCCCTTCGAACTTCAGATGCTGGAGCGCCTTGCGAATCTCGCCCATCTGATGCTCCAGCCGCTGGCGGATCACGCCGATCAGCTGCGCCTTGGTGATCTGCATCGTATCGCCGCCGTCCTCGGCGGAGATCGGCGTCACCTGGATCATGTCGTGATTGTCGCGCGGGGAAGCGTTGGCCGAGCCGTGGAAGCACTTCATCCGCTCGGCCATCTGGCGCCGCGTGCCGAAGGCGGAGGCGACATCGTCGGTAATATCCGCCGCCCCCATGGGCAGCGAGCAAAGCCCGACCAGCATTCCCCCGGCGAACAGCGAGACGTTGGTGATCCCCGCCCCCATCTCGACCAGCGCGACGCCCAGTTCGCGCTCTTCATCGGACAGACAGGCCAGACCCGTCGCGACCGGCGCGGCGATGATCGACTTCACCTCCAGATGCGCCGAGCGGACGCACAAATCGAGGTTGCGGACCGGCGAACCGTCGGCGGCGACGACATGGATATGCACGCCCAGCCGGTCGGCATGCAGCCCCAGCGGCTTCTTCACCCCGGTCAGCCCGTCGAGCGTGTAGAGCGCGGGCTGCGCGTGCAGGACCATCCGCCCCTGCGGATCGATCGAGTTGCGCCCGGCCGCCAGCAGCGCGTCGATATCGCCCTGTTCGACCTGATGGCCGCCCAGCTCGAACTCGACCTCGGCCACGTCGGACACCAGCCCTCCGGCCGAGAAGCCGACCCAGACATTCTCGATATTCAGCCCGGCGATCCGTTCGGCCTGTTCGACCGCTTCGCGCACCGCGGCTTCGGTCGCGCCCATATCGGCGATATAGCCACGCTTGACGCCCCGGCTTTCGCGCTGACCGGTGCCCAGCACGATCAGTTCGCCGCCATCCCCCTTGCGGGCGATCAGCGCGGATACCTTGGACGATCCGATGTCCAGGGCGGTGATCAGCCCTTCGGGCGCAATTTTCGCCATGGTCCCGTTACCCCTGTGATTCCCCCGTGCCGGACGCACCTTCGGCGTCGCCCTCCGGCACGGTGCCTCCCTTGGCCGATCCCCCGGCCTGCACCGGTTCGGCCAGTGCATGGTTTTGATTCAAACCGGGCTTTCGCGCAACCAGCTTCGTGGGGTCGCGCATGTCGAACCGCAGCCAGCCCCGGCCGAGCAGCGGCCGCGATCCGTCCATCGCCGCGAAACGCATCAATGCCGCCCCCGCCCCGTCCTCGGGAAGCGCCAGCGTCTCGCCGCTGTCGAAGGTAAGGTCCCAACGGCGGTTGCCGATCCAGGTCGCGGCCTTCACGCGCGGCTTCAGAGCAGGTGCGGCGGACAGCAATGCCTGATAGGCCGGTTCCTGCAAATTGGCGCCCGGCCCGATGACCAGCGGCAGGTCTGGCATCGCCTCTGGCTGGACCGGCTCCAGCAGCACACCGCCTGCGTCGATCAGCGTCAGCTGGCCGTTATCCTGCCACACCGCCGCCGGGCTGCGCTCCTCGATGTCGACAAGCAGCGTGTCGGGCAAACGGCGCGAGACATGCGCGTCCTTGATCCAGCCATAGCGAAGCAGCTTGGCGCGGACATCTTCCAGATTGACCAGCGGCATCGCCCGGCTCTGCTGATCGAGCGCGACGGCATAGACGGTCATCCGGTCCATGCGCTTCAGTCCGGTGACCTCGATCTGCTGGACGCGGAACCCGGCATGGCCCGCCTGCTCGGCGATTGCGGTGCCGATCATGCCCGGCACGCCGATATAGGTCGCCACCGCCAGAGCCGCCGCGCCCGCACCGCCCAGGATCGACCAGGTGACCGCCTTCTTGATCGTCTCCTCGCTGACCGGCAGGCGACCGAGCAGCCGTTGCGCCAGCGTCTCGCGACGCACCGGCTGACGGCGACGCGGGACGGGACGGCGGGGCGATGGCCCGCGCTTGATCGTACGGCTCATCCCGCCTGGTCCTTGTACCAGGCCACCGCCTCATCGACGATCGCCTGGACCAGCGTGTCGTAATCCATGCCGACATGGCGGCCCTGCTCGGGCACCAGGCTGAGCGGCGTCATGCCCGGCTGGGTATTCACCTCCAGCAGGAACAGCCCGTCGACGCCGCGTTCATCGTCCCAGCGGAAATCGGAACGCGACGCACCCCGGCAACCCAGGATACGGTGCGCCTCCAGCGCCAGCGACTTGCACGCCTCGGCGATCTCGTCCGGAATCTGCGCGGGGCAGACATGCTCGGTCAGGCCATCGGTATATTTGGCATCGAAATCATACCAGCCATTCTTGGGCTTGAGTTCGGTCACCCCCAGCGCACGGCCGCCCAGAACAGCGGTCGTCAGTTCACGGCCGCGGATATAGGGCTCGGCCAGCAATTCCTCGAACTCGCCCCACGGACCTGCCGCATCGCGCGCGATCGGGCTGCCATGGTTGCTGGTGTCGGTGACGATCGCGACGCCGACCGACGAGCCTTCATTGACCGGCTTCAGCACATAGGGGCGCGGCAGCGGATCACCCGCGAACAAATCCTCCGACTTCACGATCCGGCCGCCGGGCATGGGAATGCCGTGCGGGACCAGCGCCTGCTTGGTCAGCACCTTGTCGATCGCGATGACCGAGGTGGCGAGACCCGAATGGGTGTATGGAATGCCCATCAGGTCGAGCATTCCCTGCACCGTGCCGTCCTCGCCGGGCGAGCCGTGGAGCGCGTTGAAGACGATGTCAGGCTGGGCCTCGACCAGTTTCGCCGCGACGTCGCGGCCCATGTCGATCCGGGTGACGCGGTGGCCGTTCCGCTCCAGCGCATCGGCGACGCCCGCGCCCGACATCAGCGACACCGGCCGCTCCGCCGACCAGCCGCCCATCAGAACCGCGATATGGAGATGATCGGTCACTTCGCGATTCCCACTCTTTGAATTTCCCATTCGAGCGTCACGCCCGACTGCGCCTTGACCTTGGCTCGGACGTCCTCTCCCAGCGCTTCGATCTCCGCCGCCGTGGCATTGCCGAGGTTCAGCAGGAAGTTGCAGTGCTTCTCCGACACCTGCGCATGGCCCAGCGTTAGCCCGCGACACCCCGCCGCATCGACCAAAGCCCAGGCCTTGTGCCCCTCCGGATTCTTGAAGGTCGATCCGCCGGTCTTCGACCGCAGCGGCTGCGACGCTTCGCGCGCGGCGGCGATGCGGTCCATCTCGGCCTGAATGGCTTGCGGTTCGGCCGCGTGCCCCCGGAACGTCGCCTCGACCACCACCGTGCCGTCGGTCAGGTTGGAGTGGCGATAGGTATAGCCCAGGTCGGCGGCGCCCAGCGTCTCGACCGTGCCGTCCCGGCGGACGACGGTGGCGGAGACCAGCACATCGGCCACCTCGCGGCCATAGGCCCCGCCATTCATCCGCACGAAGCCGCCGACCGTGCCGGGGATCGAGCGCAGGAATTCCAGCCCGCCAATGCCCGCATCGCGGGCGTTGGACGAGACGAGGATGCCCGACGTGCCTCCGCCGCAGGTGATGAGGTGCCCCTCTCCCGCCCGCGCATAGGCGAAGGGCTTGCCCAGCCGCACCACCACGCCCGGCACGCCGCCGTCACGCACGATCAGGTTGGAGCCGAGGCCCAGCGCCATCACCGGCACATCCGATGCCAACTCGCGCAGGAAGGCCGACACGTCTTCGACGCTCTTCGGCTCCAGCAGATATTCGGCCGGTCCGCCCGCCTTGAACCACACCAGCGGCGCCAAGGGTGCGCTGGGGGTCAATCGGCCGGCGGTGTCGGGCAGGGTCATCGACGCGCCTCGACCGCTGCCGCGAGGCCCGCCGCCCATTTGGTGATGTCGCCTGCCCCCAGGCAGACGACCATGTCGTCCGCACGGATCGAGCCCGCCAGTTCCTCGGCCAGTGCATCGGCATCAGCAACGGTCGCGGTCGAGCGATGCCCGCGCCGCTTCAGCCCCTCGACCAGCGCCTGCGCATCGACGCCCTCGATCGGCTGCTCGCCCGCCGCATAGACCGGGGTTACCAACACGCGGTCAGCATCGTTGAAGGCGGTCTGGAACTCCTCCATCAAATTGCCGAGCCGGGTGAAGCGGTGCGGCTGCACCACCGCGATCACGCGACCCCGCGCGCCTTCCCGCGCGGCGGCCAGCACCGCACGAATCTCGACCGGGTGATGACCGTAATCGTCGATCACGGTCGCCGTGCCGCCGTCCACCGCGATCTCGCCGACTTTGGTGAAGCGGCGCTTCACGCCACCGAACTGACCGAAACCCTGCTGAATGGTCGCGTCCTCGATGCCCAGTTCCAGCGCGACGCCGATCGCCGCCAGCGCGTTCTGGACATTGTGGCGGCCGGGCATGGGCAGTTCGATCCCCTCGATCGAGCGGCTGGAGCCATCGCGGTTGCGGATGATCGCCTCGAAGCGGTTGCCGCCGGGAATCGGCGTGACGTTGACCCCGCGCACGTCCGCTTGCGCCGAAAAGCCATAGGTCACGACACGCCGGTCGCGCACGCGGGGCAGGATATTCTGTACCTCGGGGTGATCGAGGCAGAGCAAGGCCGCGCCGTAGAAGGGCACATTCTCGACGAACTCGACAAACGCGTCCTTCACCCGGTCGAACGAGCCATAATGGTCGAGATGCTCGGGGTCGATATTGGTCACGACCGCGATCGTGCCGTCCAGCCGCAGGAAGCTGCCGTCGCTCTCGTCGGCCTCGACGACCATCCAGTCGGAGGCGCCCAGACGCGCGTTCGAGCCATAGCTGTTGATGATGCCGCCATTGATGACGGTCGGGTCCACCCCGCCCGCATCCAGTAGCGCGGCGACCATCGAGGTCGTCGTCGTCTTGCCATGCGTCCCCGCCACCGCGACAGTGGACTTCAGCCGCATCAACTCGGCCAGCATCTCGGCGCGGCGCACCACGGGGATGCGGCGTTCCAGCGCGGCTTCGACTTCGGGGTTGGAGCGGGTGATCGCGGTCGAGGTGACGACCACCGCCGCATCGCCCAGATTATCGGCTGCGTGGCCGATCGCGACCGGAATCCCCTTGTCGCGCAGCCCCTGCACGACATAGCCTTCGGCCACGTCGGAGCCCTGCACGCGGTAGCCGAGATTCTTCATCACTTCGGCAATGCCCGACATGCCGATGCCGCCGATACCGACGAAATGGATCGTGCCGATGTCCGTCGCGACGCCCTTCATGCGCCCATCCCCGCCAAATTCCCTGTCCTTTGCGATTTGCCCACCGGCAAGACCATGCGCGGTGCGTCGAGGCTTTCGACCAGATCGGCGAGATCGCTCGCCGCTTGCGGTCGCCCACAGCCGCGCGCGCGACCCGCCGCATTCTCCAGCGCCGCCGGGTCGAGGCCCAGCTTCTGCATCTGCTTGGCCAGTTCGACCGGCGTGAAATCCTTCTGCGCGATGGTGCGCGCACCGCCCGCCTTGGTCATCTCACGTGCATTCACCGTCTGGTGATCGTCGGTCGCGCTCGGCAAGGGCACCAGGATCGCGGGCCGACCCGCCACGGTCAGCTCGGCAAGCGTCGAGGCCCCTGCCCGCGCGATGACCAGATGTGCCCAGGCCAGTTGCTCGGGCAGGTCGGGCAGATAGGTGGCGAGTTCGGCCGGAATCTCATGCTCGGCATATTTCGCGCGGACTTCGTCGATATCCTCGATCCGCGCCTGATGCGTCACCTGCAACCGCCGCCGGAAAGTGACGGGGAGCATGGCGAGGCCATCGGGCACCACCTTGGACAGGATGCTCGCCCCCTGGCTGCCGCCGGTGACGAGGACTCGGAAGATGCCGTCCTCCTCCAGCAGCGGATAGGGCCGCGACCGCAGTGCGAGCACTTGATCGCGCACCGGATTGCCGACGAGCCGGGTCTTGTCCGAATGCTTGGCGCTCAGCCGCTGCGTATCCTCATAGGACAGCGCGATCGCATCGACCTTGCCCGCGACCAGCCGGTTGACCCGCCCCAGCACCGCATTCTGCTCATGGATCGCGGTCGGAATCCCCTCAGCGAACGCCGCGAGAAGGGCCGGCATTGCGGGGTAGCCGCCAAAGCCGATCACCGCCGCCGGGCGGAACGTCTTGTAAAGCTCACGCGCCATCGCGCGGCCGCGCCACATCTCGCGCAGCGCCTTGCCCCAGCCGACGGGACCGCCGGCGAAGCGCCCGGCGGGCAGGACATGCGTTTGAATATCCTCGAACAGCCCCGGGAAGCGTACCCCGCGCGCGTCCGACACCAGCGCCACTCGGTGGCCGCGCCGGGTCAGTTCGGCCGCCAGCGCGGCGGCAGGGACCATATGGCCGCCGGTACCCCCGGCGGCGAGGACGAAGTGACGGCTCATTGCCCGCTCCACCTGACAACATAGGGGCTGCGCGTCAGGAACGGGTTGCGCCGGGTGAATGCCAGCAACAACCCCATCCCGATCGACAGCGCGATCATCGACGAGCCGCCATAGCTGATGAACGGCAGGGTCATCCCCTTGGACGGGGCCAGCCCCGTGTTCACCGCCATCGAAATCAGCGCCTGCGCACCGAACTGCACCGCCAGCCCGGAGGCGGCGTAGAGCTTGAACTCGTCCTGTTCGTCAAGCAGCTTCACGAACACCCGCACCACGATCGCCAGGAAGACGAGCGCGATGATCGAACAGGCGATCAGGCCGAACTCCTCGCCGATCACCGAGAAGATATAGTCGGTATGCGCCTCCGGCAGGCCGAACTTGGCCGAGCCCCCGCCCGGCCCCGTGCCGGTCCAGCCGCCCGCCGTCAGCGTGTTGTGCGCGGCATTGACCTGAAAATGGTCGGCCGCCCCCTCGCCATCGACATCGGGAAACAGGAAGGCGTTGATGCGGCTGCGCGCGACGCCATAGAACATATAGGCGGTGACCAGCCCGATCGGTGCCAGCGATCCGATCGCCAGCATCACCTTGAGCGGCGTGCCCGCGATCATCAACAGCGCGACCCAGACCAGGCAGAAGACGATCGTCTGGCCGAAATCGGGTTGCAGCATCAACAACCCGGCGACCATCCCGGTCATCCCCATGGTGATAAGGGTTGCGGGCAGATCGCGCTCCTTGGCCTTGAGCGACAGGATCCATGCCGTCGTGACGATGAACATCGGCTTCAGGAATTCGGAAGGCTGGAACTGCGCGATGCCGAAGCCGATCCAGCGCCGCGCGCCGTTGATCTCGACGCCGATAAAGGGCGTGACCGCCAGGATCGCGATCAGAATGCCCGTCCCCAGCACCGCCATTCGCCGCGCGGTGACGACGGGCAGCATCGAGACGCCGAACAGCACGGGCAGCGAAACGCCGACCCACATCACCTGTCGCCAGAAATAGTAAAGCGGCGCGAATTTGCGGTGCTCGCCCGAATAGCGCATCGCGGTCGCGGGACTGGCGGCGGCGACGGCGATTAGGCCGATCGCGATCAGGAACAGGGTGAGCAGCAGCAGCACCCGGTCGATGTCCCAGAACCAGGTGCCCAGCGGCGACCGGTCGCCGCGGCCGCCGCGGCCCTTGATCGATCCGATCAGGCCGGGGCGCGGGGCGGTCTTGGCAACACGGTCCTTCACGCCAAAGCCTCCACCGCCGCGCGGAACGCGTCCCCGCGCGCTTCATAATCGCGGAACTGGTCGAAACTGGCGCAGGCAGGCGACAACAGCACCGTCTCGCCCGGCAGCGCCGCCGCCGCCGCATGGGCGACCGCCGCCTCCAGCGTACCGGACTGCTCGACCACCGGCACCTTGTCCTTCAACAGGTCGAAGAACAACGGCGCCGCCTCGCCGATGGTATAGGCCGCGACGACATGATCCAGATGCGCGGCGCAGGCGTCGAGATCGTCGCCCTTGCGCTTGCCGCCGACGATCCAGTGGACGCGCGGAAAGGCCGCCAGCGCGGGCGCGGTGGATTCGGGATTGGTCGCCTTGGAGTCGTTGACGAACGCCACGCCGTTGCGGATCGCGACATGCTGCATCCGGTGCGGCAGGCTGGCATAGCTGGCGAGGCCCGCTTCGATGGCGTCTTCATTGATGCCCAGTGCACGGGCAACGGCGATAGCGGCCTGCGCATTCTGGGCATTGTGCGGGCCTTGCAGCGTGGGCCAGCGGCTCTGGTCGATGACGCCCGGCGCTATGGTGACGAGATCGTCGGTCCGTCCGGCAAGCCCTTGCGCGATGCTGGCCGAAGCCTCGTCGCCCGTGCCTACCACCGCGACATGTCCCGCCGACTGCATCGTGAACAGCCGCGCCTTGGACGCTGCGTAACCCGCAAAACCGTCATAGCGGTCGAGATGATCGGGCGTG
This sequence comes from Sphingomonas sp. Marseille-Q8236, assembly GCF_965112005.1. Classification (NCBI taxonomy): domain Bacteria; kingdom Pseudomonadati; phylum Pseudomonadota; class Alphaproteobacteria; order Sphingomonadales; family Sphingomonadaceae; genus Sphingomonas; species Sphingomonas sp. Marseille-Q8236. The sequence continues at coordinate 2,114,562 of NZ_CBCOPO010000001.1, read as the reverse complement.
ATGTTGAGCAGCACCGCCACGTCGCAATCCAGGCTCCGGGTCAGGTCGATCTGGTAGCTGGACAGCTCCAGCACATAGACCCCGCCCTCGGGCAACGGTTCCTGCCCCAGGATCGGCAGGCCGATATTGCCGCCCATCAGGGTCGGTACGCCCGCCGTCTTCAGGATATGATGGACCAGCGCGGTGGTGGTCGATTTACCGTTGGTGCCGGTGATGCCGACGACCTTGGGTGGCGGCAGATCGTGCCGAGCCTGGGCGAAGAGTTCGATGTCGCCGATTATCCGCACCCCCGCCGCACGCGCCGCAGCGGCCAGCGGATGGGTGTTGAGCGGCACGCCCGGGGATACGACCAGCGCATCGAAGCCTGACAGGTCGTCCAACGGAGCAATGCTCAGCCGGTCATGGGCGGTGAAGGCCTCACGCTTGGCGGGATCGCTGTCCCAGGCCGCGACGCTCGCCCCGCCCTCCAGCAATGCCGAAACGGTCGCGGCGCCGGAGCGCGCCAGCCCCAGCACCGCGAAAGTCTTGCCCGCCCAGTCGCGCGAAACGATCATCGCAGCTTCAACGTCGACAGGCCCGCCAGCGCCAGCACGAATGCGATGATCCAGAAACGGATCACCACGGTCGGCTCCGACCAGCCGAGCTGTTCGAAATGATGGTGGATCGGTGCCATGCGGAACACGCGCTTGCCGGTCCGCTTATAGAAGAAGACCTGGATGATGACCGACATCGCCTCGACCACGAACAGGCCGCCGATGATGCCCAGCACGATCTCGTGATGCGCGACCACCGCGATGGTGCCGAGCGCGCCGCCCAGCGCCAGGCTGCCCGTGTCGCCCATGAACACCGCCGCCGGGGGCGCATTGAACCACAGGAAGGCGAGGCCTGCGCCGACCACCGCACCGCAAAAGATCGCCAGCTCGCCCGCGCCCGGCACATGCGGGATGCCCAGATAATCGGCGAACTTCACGTTACCCGCCAGATAGACGATGACCATGAAGGCGACGCTGGCGATGATGACCGGCATGGTCGCAAGCCCGTCCAGCCCGTCGGTCAGGTTCACCGCATTGCCGAACGCCACGATCGTGAAGGCGGCGAACAGCGGATAGACATAGCCGAGGTCGATATACATGCGCGAGGTGAAGGGCAGATAGAGGTGCGGCCCGTTCTGCCCCATGATGATCCAAGCGGCGATCCCGGCGATGGCGAATTCCAGCAGCAGCCGCGTCCGCCCGGACACGCCCGCCGTCGAGGCTTTGCGCACCTTGTCGTAATCGTCGAGGAACCCGATCGCCCCGAACCCCAGCGTCACGAACAGGCACGCCCAGACGAAGGGATTGAAGACGTTCATCCAGATCAGGATGGACAGCGTCATGCTGGTCAGGATCATCAGCCCGCCCATGGTGGGCGTGCCACGCTTGGCGAGGTGCGTCTGGGGCCCGTCCGCGCGGATCGGCTGCCCCTTGCCCTGGCGGACGCGCAGCCAGCCGATGAAGCGCGGCCCGATGATCAGGCCGATGAACAGCGCGGTCGCGACCGTCGCGCCGGTCCGGAACGACTGGTAACGGATGAGGTTGAGAAGCCCCGGAAACCCGAGATGCTCCGCGATCCAGTACAGCATCTAACTCACGCCCCGCCCGTTCGGATTTCGTCGCGCAGGGCGGCTACGACACGCGCCAACCCCACCCCGTTCGATCCCTTGATCAGCACCACGTCATCGGGTGCGACAATCGTGGCCAGCGCCTCGCGCGCGGCCTTCGCATCGGCCACATGGACGAAATCGACCCGCCCCTCAAGCGCAGCCGCCAGCGGCGTCATCGATTTACCGACCAGCAGCGCCTTTTCGACGCGCGCGGCCAGGATCGGCTCGGCCAGGCCCGCATGATAGTCGGCGGAATCCTCACCCAGCTCGCGCATTTCGCCCAGCACCGCGACATGGCGGCCTGGCTCCTCGGCCAGCACCGCCAGCGTCGCGCGCATGGAGGCGGGATTGGCATTGTAGCTTTCGTCGATGATGAGCGCGCCATTGCCCGCACGGAACCGCGCGCCACGTCCGGGCAAGCCACCCATTTCGGCCAGCGCCAACCCGGCAAGCCCCAGATCGCCGCCCGCCGCATCCACCGCCGCCAATACGGCCAGCGCGTTGGACACCCAATGGCGTCCCGGCTGCGACAGGGTGAAGTTCAACTCCCGTGCGCCCAGCCGCGCGGTGACGAAGCTGCCACCGGTCGGCCCGCGCATCGCCTCGACCGCGCGGACATCAGCCTCCGGCGTGAAGCCGAAGGTCACGATCCGCTCGGCATAGGGCTTGGCCGCCGCGATCAGCCGCTCGCGATGCGGGCTGTCATAGGGGATGATCGCGGTGCCGCCGGGCTCCAGCCCCCGAAAGATTTCCCCCTTGGCATCCGCGATGGCGGACTCGTCGGGGAAGAATTCGGTATGCGCGGGGGCGATGGCGGTGACGATTGCAATGTGCGGGCGCACCATCGCGGTCAGCGCGGTCAGTTCCCCCGCATGGTTCATCCCCATCTCAAACACGCCCGCGCGCATCTCGCGCGGCATCCGCGCCAGGCTCAGGGGCACGCCGGTATGGTTGTTGTAGCTCTTGACCGAGCGGTGCACCGCCCCGCGCCAGCCACGCTCCAGCGCGGCATAGAGCGCTTCCTTGGCGCTGGTCTTGCCGACCGATCCGGTGACGCCGATGATCGTCGCCGGCGTTCGCGCGCGCGACGCACGTCCCAGATCCTCCAATGCATGGAAACTGTCAGCGACACGCACATGCGGGTGGTCGGTATCGGCGCTGACCAGCGCGCCCGTCGCCCCTTGCGCAAAAGCCTGATCGAGGAAGCGGTGGCCGTCGGTCGCCTCCCCCGACATCGCGACGAACAGGTCGCCCGGCCCCACTTCGCGGCTGTCAAAGGCGACGCCGGACACGGCGAAGTCACCCGAAGCGGTGCCGCCGGTCGCCTGCGCGATCTCCTGAGCGGTCCAAAGGCTCACTTTCCCTCCCCCTTCGAAGAGGCGCCATAATGGAGCGACAGCTTGGGGCGGACCCGCGCGGGCGTCTCCGACGGCGCGGTATCGCTGGTCTGGGCGGGGGGCGTCTTCGTCGTCGGCTTGGCCGTCATGCCGCGCACTCCCGCGCGACCGCCACATCGTCGAAGGGCAGGACGAGGTCGCCGATGATCTGCCCCTGCTCATGCCCCTTGCCCGCGATCAGGACGATGTCCTGCTCGCCCGCCTCGGCGATGGCGGCGGCGATGGCGTCGCGGCGGTCACCGATCTCGATCGCACCGGTCGCGCCGCGCATGACCTGGGCACGGATGGCGGCGGGATCTTCTGTGCGGGGATTGTCATCGGTGACGATGACCCGGTCCGCGTGCATCGACGCGACCTGCCCCATCACCTCGCGCTTGCCCGGATCGCGGTCTCCGCCCGCCCCCAGCACCACGATCAGCCGCCCGCCCGCATGGGGCTTGAGCGCGGCGATCGCCGCCTCGATCGCATCGGGGGTGTGCGCATAATCAACATAGATGGGCGCGCCGCTCTTGGCGATGGCCGCCCGCTCCAGCCGTCCGCGCACCGGCTGCAACCGGGCGAGATCGGCGATGGTCTTCGCCACGTCGCCCCCGGTCGCGATGACCAGCCCGGCGGAAACCAGTGCATTGGCTGCTTGATAGGCGCCGATCAGCGGCAACTGGACCTTGTGCACCGTCCCCTGCTCGTCCTCGATCACCAGGCCTTGACCCAGCAGCGTGGGATGCCGCTCGATCAGCTTCAGCGTCGAGCCCCGCTCGCCGACCGTGACCAGCCTGTTGCCGCGCGCCCGCGCCAGGTCGATGACCCGACCGCTCTGCACGTCATCGGCCCAGACGACCGCCGTCCCCTCGGGCGACAGCACTTCGGAGAACAGCCGCATCTTCGCGGTCAGATAGGCGCCCATATCGCCATGATAGTCGAGATGGTCGCGCGACAAATTGGTGAAGGCTGCCGCCGATACCGTCAGCCCTTCGGTGCGATATTGAGTCAAGCCATGGCTCGACGCCTCGAATGCCAGATGGGTCACCCCCTCGCGCGCCAGCCCGGCGACGTTCGACAGGAAGGTAACGACATCGGGCGTGGTCAGCCCGGTATAGGTCCGCTCATCCGCCGTGGTGACGCCCAGCGTCCCGATCGAGGCGGCGTGATGCCCCGCCATCCGCCAGAGCTGGCGCGTCATCTCGACGGTCGAGGTCTTGCCGTTGGTCCCGGTCACCGCCACCGCCGTCGCCGGGAAGGGCGCGAAGAACGCCGCCGCCAGCCGGGCAAAGGCCGCACGCGGCTCGTCCGAGGCGATATGAACCGCCCCCTCCACCGTCGCGCCGGGCCGCGCGACCACCGCTACCGCGCCGCTGCGCACCGCATCGGCGATGAAGTCCTCGCCATTCACCCGCGCGCCCTGAAAGGCGCCGAAGATGGTGCCCGGCGCGACCTTGCGATGGTCGATCGCAAAACCGGAGACGAGGGCGTCGCCGCCCTCGCCCGTGATGCCATGGTCCAGTTGATTCAGCTTCATGCGGCCAGCCTCATCGCCCATCCGTCGGCGGCGCCTTGGGATCCTGCCACAGCGTGGGCAGAATGTCGGACACGTCCACATCCTTGTTGGCGTCGGGCACCACGCCCAGCATCGAGCCCACCCGAGCGATCGTCCGCCCGACCACCGGGGCGGCGTTCCAGGCTGCGGTCTTCCACCCGAACGTCTCCTTCGTACCCTTTGGCGAGTCGAGCATCGCCAGCACCACATAGCGCGGCGCATCCATGGGGAACGCCGCGGCAAAGGTAGCCACGTTGCGCGACCGATCATAGCCACCCGCGACCGCCGCCTCCGCGGTACCCGTCTTGCCCCCGACGCGATAGCCGGGCGCATCGCCCTTGCGACCCGTGCCGCGCATCACGATCAGACGCAACATCTGGCGCATCTTGTAGCTGGTCGCCTCGCTCAACACCCGGCGTCCCGCGGCGCCGTGGCCGGCTTCGACCTTCAACAACGTCGCAGGCCGCCAGATGCCACCGTTGACCAGCGCGGCATAGGCCGAGGCCAGATGGAGCGGCGTCACCGCGATGCCATGGCCATAGGCCGTCGTCATCGTCGTGGTCCGCGCCCAATAGGTCGGCAGCAGCGGACGCCCCTTTTCGCGCAGTTCAATGTCGGGCTTGGTATCGAAGCCCAGCTTGCGGAACATCGCCTGCATCCGCTGCGGCCCGATCTCGTCGGCGACGCGCGCAGTGGCGATGTTGGACGAATAGATCAGCGTCTCGGCCATGTTCAGCCAACGCTTCGGATCGCCCGCCTCGTCATGGATGGTATAGCCGCCGACCTTCAGCGGATGGGTCGCGTCGAAGCGCCGCTGCATCGAGGTGACGACGCCATTCTCCATCGCGGTCGCCATGGTGATCGGCTTGAAGGTCGAACCCAGTTCGAACACGCTCTGCGTCGTGATGTTGCGCAGTTCGTCGGTGCCCGCCATGCCGACCCGGTTGGGGTTGAAGGTGGGCAGCGAGACCATCGCGATCACCTCGCCGGTATGCACGTCCAGGATGATGCCGCCGCCGCCGCGCGCCGCGAAGGTGTTCATGGCGCGACCGAGTTCGCTCTCCAGCGCGGCCTGCGCGCGGGTGTCGATCGACAGGGCGACGGGCTTGCCCGCCTGGGTCGGGTTGAGCAGCCGCTCGTCGAGAACGCGCTCCATGCCGCTCATGCCGTGCCCATCGGTCGACAGGAAGCCCAGCGCATGCGCGGCGAGCGTGGATTGCGGATAGAGCCGCTGCGTCTCGCGGTCGAAAACCAGGCCCGGCTCGCCGATGGCATTGACCTGCTCGACCAGGGTCGGGCTGGCGCGGCGTTGCAGATAGACGAAATTGGCCTTGCGGGTCAGCTGGTTGTAGAACCAAGCCTGGTCCCCGCGATCAGGCATCAGCGCGGCGAGGCGCGCGGCGATATCCATCGGATCGCCGATCAGCTTCTTGGGATGGACCGCGATGGTCCAGCTATCGATCGTACGCGCGAGCGGCGCGCCGTTGCGATCGACGATGTCGCCGCGCGCGGCCAGCGTCGCGGTCCGCGCCGCCGCATCCGCCGGGCCGGCGAACACCGCCAGCAGCATCAGCCGCCCGATCACGACGACCACCGCCGCGCCGAACAGCATCATCAACATCATCAATCGCATATGCGTCGTCGCGACCAGCGCATGGCGCTGGCCGGCGGTACGCTGCGTTCCGGTGGGACGCGCGACGAGAACGCTCAATGCCGCCGCCGCGATTCGGACTTGGCCCCCTTCAGAATGTCGCCAAGCGTCGTGTCGGACAGAAGCTGGCGGTCGAGCATGGCGACCGCCTGCGGACGCACCTTGGCCACGGCGGCGGCGGTGCGCACGGTCGCGATCGGGGCGGGCTTCCCGGCCTTGGCCGCATCGCCGCGCGCGACGATGCGTTCGGCCACGGCCTTCACGACCTGCGGCTTGGGCAGCTCGACCTTCGCCAACTGCACGACGGGGGCGGGTGCGGAGGGCTTGGTCGCAGCGGGGACGGCGGCCATCGCATCCGGCTGGGCGACCGGAACGGGCTGCGAGGGGACGAGCAAGGCGGTCTGGACGGCACCCGATTCCGGCCCGCGCGTCACGTCGAGCGAGGCGAGTTGCGCCTCGTCACCCACGAACTGCCCGGCGACCGGCGCGGTCAGCGCCAGCGTATCGCCGTTCCACTTTTCGAGCTGGACCAGATTGGCGCGTGTGTCGAACTCGGTCTCCAGCGCACGGATGTCACGCTCGGCGGTGCGGATGCGGACGTTGACGTCGTCGAGCTTCTTGCGCTCCGCCGCCACCTGCAGGGACACCAGGTAAAAGCCCAGGACGACCGCCACGCAGCTCCCGAACCACCCGATCCCCTTCAACCGATACGCCGCCGTCATACGCCCCACTCCTGACCCAACTCGCCCCCCGGCGCCCGCCCCTGCCCCGCCGACCAGGCGGGGAATTCCGTTCGTGTCGCAAACCGCAACGTCGCGGACCGCGCGCGCGGATTGCGGGCCAGTTCGGCCTCGCCTGCGCGGATCGCCTTGCCGACGTTCGTGAAGCTCGGCGCACGCGTGGCCGCCTGCTCCGGCAGGTGGCGCGATCCGCCCGGCATCTGCCCGGCCCGCTCGCGGAAGAAGCGCTTGACCATGCGATCTTCCAGACTGTGAAACGTCACCACCACCAACCGTCCGCCGGGCTTCAACGCGCGCTCCGCCGCCGCCAGCCCATCGGCCAGTTCGTCCAGTTCGCGGTTCACATGGATGCGGATCGCCTGGAAGGTCCGGGTCGCCGGATCCTTCTTGTCATGCGGACGATAGCCCAGCGCGCGGCGCACCACGGCGGCCAGATCGCCGGTTCGGGTCAGCGGACGCGCGGCAACGATAGCCTGCGCCACCCGACGCGAGCGCGGCTCTTCGCCATAATGATACAGCACGTCGGCGATAGCGGCCTCATCGGCGGTGTTCAGAAAATCCGCCGCCGATTCGCCTTCTTGCGCCATGCGCATGTCGAGCGGCCCGTCCCCCTGGAACGAAAAGCCGCGCTCGGCCTGATCGAGCTGCATCGAGGATACGCCGATGTCGAGCACGACACCGTCCACCGGCTCGGCCAATTCCTGATCCAGCCCCGAAAATTCGCGATGGACCAGGGTCAGCATGGGCACGGCCGCGACCAGCGCCTGGCCATTGGCGATCGCATCGGGATCGCGATCGAAGGCGATGACCTTTGCCCCCTTGGCGAGCATCGCACGCGTATAGCCGCCCGCGCCGAACGTGCCGTCGACATGCGTCTCGCCGGGCAGGATGGCGAGCGCGTCGAGGACTTCGTCGAGCAGGACGGGGATGTGCGGAGCGTCGTTGACGGCGGGGCTCACAGCGCGATCCCCTTTTCATGGCAATGGAAGCGCGCGGCCGAGATCATCTTCGGCGGCAGGCCCGGCGTGTCGACCAGCGTCTTGGGATCCCAGATTTCGATATAGTCGAACGTACCCCAGAAAAAGGCATGGCCCGCAATCCCGGCATGGAAACGGGGAAAGCCCGGCATGATGAAACGGCCCGACCCGTCAAAGGGCACCGCCTCGCCATTCGCCAGGTCGCGCTTGATATTATAGTCGATGCGCCCGTCCGGCCCGCGCGACATCTCGGTCCGCGCGTCCAGTTCCTTCTTCAGCACGGCAACATAACCCGGATCATAAGCGATCAGACAACGCTCGGTTTCGTGGACCGCGATGATGATGGTTCCGCCATCTTTTCCATCAGGGCGCGGCGCATTTTGAGCCAGCGTGGAGCGGAGCGCATTAGGGATGGCGACGCGGCCCTTGTCGTCGACAAGGCCAATGCCACTTCCCTGATACAAACCCCTTTCGGACACGCCAACCTCGCACATGGCGCGCATGCCCCACCGTTTCGGAACCCGACCCGAGCCGCATTCCGACCATTTCTGGATAACAGTGAGCCTGCCCCTCTGTTGGAAATGGGTCTACCTATAGCAGAACCGGGAGGCAACGGGATTTTTGGGGATAACCGGGGAAACTACTCCCAAAACATGGAATATGCGACGAACGGCTGGGCGAAGAACGGGATGGGACGATCAAGGAAGTAACGGCAGAGTGGCCTGAATCAGCCCTTCAGGCACGATTTCCCCGATTTTCCCCGCGCGTTTCCGGGCCCATAAAAAAGAGTCGCCGAGGAGCGGGAGTTAACCGCGAAAGCGGAGTCGATCGGCGCAAATTGGGCGCTTCGAACAAGCGACTCTGACGAATAGGATTCGCGATTCCGGTCGGCGCCCACTCGGGGCCGCTGGCCAACGCCGGATGCGCCGATCAGCGTCCGGCGTCGGCGGAAGCCTGCGCGTTCACGGGTGCCGGGGCGACGCCGAGTTCGGCCAGGGGCTCGTTGCTCGGCGCATTGCCGTTGGTCATCGCCATATCGGCGACCATGTTGGACTGGGCCGCACCGGCGGCGGCCACGGGCGGCTCGTCGCGATTGAGCGAACCCAGAATGGTGCTGGCGACCGCGATCAGCAGGATAACCGAAGCCAGGCCGATCATACCGACTTTCACGCGTTGCATGATATGATGATGGTCGGGTGATTTCATGTATGCGATGTTATTACCCTGTCCCCGGCATGCTGTCGACCTTCGGAAAAGGGCCCTTATTTACAGCCCCTTGTCCGCTCGCCACGCCGGATTGTGCAGCGTGGAGAGGTAGCGGAACCCCGTATCGCATAAAATGGTTGCGATACGCTTACCCGGTCCCAGCGTGCGCGCCAGCGCGACTGCGCCGGCCACGTTGATACCCGATGACAGCCCCAGGCACAGCCCCTCTTCGGTCAAAAGCCGCTGCACCCAGTGCCAGCCATCGGCGTCGGAAATGCGGAATTGGGTATCGACCGGCGCCCCTTCCAGATTGGCGGTGATCCGCCCCTGACCGATCCCCTCGGCGACCGACGAACCCTCGGACTTCAGCTCGCCATGGGCATAATAGTCGTACAGCGCCGCGCCATGCGGGTCGCTGAGTGCGATCGTCACCGATTCGTCATGCGCCTTCAGGCCCAGGCCCACGCCGGCAAGGGTGCCACCCGTCCCCGCCGCGCAGGTGAAGCCGTCGATCCGGCCTTCCATCTGGTTCCAGATTTCCTCGGCGGTCCCGACGATATGCGCGCGGCGATTGGCGATATTGTCGAACTGGTTGGCCCAGATCGCATTGTCCGTCTCTTCCGCGATGCGGCGCGAGGTGTGGACGAAGTGACAGGGGCTCGAATAGGGCGCGGCGGGTACCAGCACCAGTTCGGCCCCCAGCGCGCGCAGCGTATCCATCTTCTCGCGGCTCTGCGTCTCAGGCATCACGATGATGGTGCGATAGCCCTTGGCATTGGCGACCAGCGCCAGGCCGATGCCGGTATTGCCCGCCGTCCCCTCGACAATGGTGCCGCCCGGAAGCAACTGCCCCCGTGCCTCGGCATCCTCGACGATGAACAAGGCGGCGCGATCCTTCACGCTGGCGCCCGGATTGGCAAATTCACACTTGCCGTAAATGTCGCAGCCGGTGGCCTCGCTCGGCCCCTTGAGGCGAACGAGGGGGGTGTTGCCGATCAGGGCCAGTGTGTCGGGGTTCACGTGCATATCCGCTAGATGGCCCCTGCCCCGCGACACGGCAAGCAAAGCCTTGCTTGGGGACCCGCAAGCGCGAGGCATATCGAGGGCGAATGTTGGACATTCGGCATGGCGATGCATGTCGTGCTTGACGCCGGGTTGCTGCATTTGCGAAGTAGTTTCCCGCTATGAAAAGCCTCCTCCCCGTCTTCATCGCCGTACCGCTGCTCGCTTTGGCGGCATGCGACTCCAAGCCCAGCCAGCCCGAGGTCGTCGATACCAATCCCGACCCGATGGCCAACATCCTCGCCAACCGCGCGCCGGTGGAACTGCCCCCCGCGATCAAGGCGGACAAGAGCTTCCGCTGCAAGGACAACAGCCTCGTCTTCGTCACCTTCTTCCAGGGCGACAAGCAGGCCAATGTCCGCCTGAAGGAAGGCGAGACGCCGGTGGTGCTGAAGGCACCCGCAGCCGGCGAACCGCTGACCGCCGAGGGCGGCTGGAAGATGACGGGTGACGAAAAGGCGATCACCCTGACCACGCCGAAAAAGGCGGCGCAGACCTGCCACATCTGATCCTGCCGTCGGTCCGCCGACGATAGGGACTTGATCGAAAGCCGGCCGGCGGAGATACCTCCGTCGGCCTTTTTCGTGGGGTGGCGTCAGGGAGGGCGGAGGAATAGTGGCCGCGATCGCGATCTACAGCCTGAAAGGCGGCGTGGGTAAGACCAGCATGGCCGTCAATCTGGCGTGGTGCGCGGCCATGCTCGCGGCACGACGGACCCTGTTATGGGATCTCGACCCGCAGGCCGCCTCCACCTGGCTGCTCGGCGGGGCCGCATCGGGTGACCGGGCCCAAGCGATCTTCAGTCAGGATGTCGCGGTCGATCGCCTGATCCGCCCCACCGCCATCCCCCGACTATCGATGATCGGAGCGGACGATTCGCTGCGTGGGCTGGACCTGCTGTTTCAAAGGATCGACAAGAGGAAGCGGCTCGGCAAGCTGATCGAGCGCCTGGACGGCTTCGACCGCGTGTTGCTCGACTGCCCGCCGGGGTTGACCGAAACCACCGAACAGATGCTGCGCGCGGTCGACCTGATCGTGGTGCCGGTCGTCCCCTCAGCCCTGGCCACCCGCGCGCTGGAAGTGGTGGATGGGCATGTCCGGGGGCGGGTGCCGTTGATGCCGGTTCATGTCATGGCGGATCGTCGCCGCAGGCTGCACGCTGACGCGCTGGCGGCGCATCCCGACTGGCCCGTCATTCCGATGGCCAGCGCGGTCGAGGCGATGGGCCAGCACCGCGCGCCACTGGGCAGCTTCGCCCCGCGCAGCACCGCCGCCAAGGCCTATGCCCAGTTGTGGCAGGCGATCGAACGGCGTCTGGCGACGCTATGAGCCGTCATGAGGGATCCGGCGCGACCGAGCGGCTGACCCCCCATCTGGTGCTGGGTGCCTATGCCGTCGGAGTGTTCCCGATGGCGGACACCCGCGATACCGAGCATGTCTATTGGGTGGAGCCGCGCAAGCGTGCCATCCTGCCGCTCGACGGCTTTCACCTGTCCCGCTCGCTGCGCAAGACGGTGGCGAACGACCGTTTCCGGGTGACGGCCGATACGGCGTTCGAATCGATCATCCGCCTCTGTGCCGAAAGCGTGCCCGACCGGCCCGAGACCTGGATCAACTACGCCATCGAGCGGGTGTTCATCGATCTGTTCGACATGGGCTTCGCGCATTCGATCGAATGCTGGGACGGGGACGAGCTGGTCGGCGGGCTTTACGGCCTGAGCCTGGGGCGCGCCTTTTTCGGGGAGTCGATGGTCAGCCGCCGAACCGATGCCTCCAAGGTCGCGCTGGTCTGGCTGATCGCGCGGCTGCGCGCCGGGGGATACAGCCTGCTCGATTGCCAGTTCCAGACGCCGCATCTGTCGACCATGGGCGCGGTCGAGATCGGGCGCGACGATTATGTCGCGCTATTGTCCGATGCATTGGCCGGGGTCGTCGCGCCGGGGGCGTCCGCATCGGGCGTGTCGGCGCCGGGCGACTTCGCCGCGCTCGACCGCTTGGGGGCCGCGACGGGGGCGGCCGACGAAACGGTATCGGGCCCGGTCTCCGGCCAGGACATCGTGCAGCTCTTGGCCCAGACGTCATAGACCGGGTGCTGGACGACGTTGAGCGCCGGACGTTCCTTGTAGAGCCATCCCGAAAAGACACGCTGCCAACGCTGATTCGCGCCGCGTATGTCGAGCTGGACGAAGGCGCCGGTCAGCTGCTCGGTTTCCCAGGGCGCGGTCTTTTCGCACGCCCGCAGGCGAACGACGACGTCACCAACCCGAAGTGCCTGGCCGGGTTTCAGCGTCAGGTCGCGGGAGACGCCGTTGCGCTTGTTCAGCAGGCCGATCACCGCGACCCGTTGCGCCATCGGCGTGCCGCCGGTCGGAAGCGCCGCCTGACCGGCGTCGACCGATTCGATTCCCGACCCGCCGGGGCGGTCGGGCAGGATCTGGCTGACCGCCGATTCGTCGGCGGAGGGCGCGCCCTTATGGGTCAGCGACTGATAGCCGAACCAGCCCCCGACACCCAGTGCGGCGGCCAGCACAGCGCCGGCCAGCCAGTCAGCCTTCTTCACCCCTCGGGCGTCCAGGCTTCATAGTCGCCGGTCGCGGCGGCGCGCTGGCCGCCCTTTTCCAGCGCCCCGGATGGGCGATAGGCCATGGCGGTGCCGGTCATGTTGGGCATGGCGGGCTTCTGCCACGCGCGACGCGGAGGAAGCGCACGATCGGGCACGTCCTCGACCTGATGATGCAGCCAGCTGAACCATTCCGCGGGGACTCGGCTGGCATCGTTGGGGCCGTTATAGATCACCCAACGGCGCGGACGACCGGCGGTATCGCTGCCGCCCTCATAATAGACATTGCCGTGCGCATCCTCGCCCACCTGCGCCTTGCCGCGCAGACCGAACCAGGTGCCGATGGTGGCGCCGTTCCACCAGGTGAAGGGATTGAGGTTGATGCCCATGACGCGCCGTGTAGCCCGGCTATCGCCGCCCTTCAACCGCGTTCGCACGCCGAGCATCGGATGGACATGCGGCGGGGCGGTTGGAAATGGCCGGGAAGCGCATCACAAGTCCTCCCCGCCGGGGCAGGGCCATCACAGCCATGGTGAAGTAGCGTGCCGCAAGAGCATATTAGCACGAAGCCCCTCCGCCGGGGTTTGCTCCCTCCCCTGGCCTCCACCGCCACCCCGGCGTCGGCCGGGATAGTATCGAGAATCTCGCAATGGTTTTGCAGGAGAGACAATGAAGCGCACCGCGTCAGCGCGGCCAGGAAACCGAATCGCCTTCCGAAATCCCCAGTTCCGCCGCGCGACCACCGACCAGTTCGAGCACCGCCGCCACCGGCTCCCCCGAAGGGATTTTGCCTTCGCTGAACGGCGGGGTATTCTCCGCGATCCGCGCGATCGTCCCGTCGGCGCGGATGAACAGGATGTCGAGCGACGTCGGCGTATTCTTCATCCAGAATTCCGCCACGCGCGGCCCCCCGCCCTCGGGTGGATAGGGCGCGAACAACATACCGCCATCGGGCTTCAGGTCGGTGCGGTACATCAGCCCCTGCGCCTGCTCGGCCGTGGTCCGCGCCGGTTCGACCAGAAAGACGTGCTTGCCCTGCCCGGTGGTCACGGTGACGGGAATGGTCACCACCTTCTGCCCGGCCTGTGTCGAGGAGGCATCGTCCTTGGAGCAGCCGGCCAGCCCGGTCCCCGCCAGCATCAGGGCGAGCGCCGCCGCATGCCCCGTCCACGTCATCCGCTTCACGCCACGCTTCTTTCGGTCACGGCGACCGCCAGCGGCCCCTTCGGCCCCTCGACGATGCGTGCGAGCAGCGGCTGGCCCGGCTGGACATCGATGATGCCGCCGCGCCGTAGCGTTTCCATATGCACGAATATATCCGCCCCGTCGCGCCCCCTCAGCAAAAAGCCATAGCCTTTCAGGCGATTGAACCATTTGACCGCGACAGATTCGGGCTCTCCCGCTCCGGCCACCAGCGCGACGGGGTCGATCCGGTCGGTCGCACGCGGACGCTTGGCAACCTCGGGAACGGCATGGGTGAGGTCGATCGAGACGACCTGGCGCGCCTGATAGCCTCTGCCGCCACGCACCGCCACAAGTTCGACCCGTGCACCTTCGGGCAGGCTCCGGCGGCCATGCGGCTGCAAGACGGTGAAGTGCACCAGCACGTCGCCGTAAAGCGGATCGTCCGCCACGACGAAGCCGAAACCCCGCGTCACGTCGAACCATTTGACGACCCCCGCCAGCCCTACGGCCGTATCCGCCGTCTCGCCGTCGATGCCGCCCCCGTTGATTGGCGTTTCATCCAGCATCATCGCACCCTTGATACTATTGCTAGCATCATTGTTCGCGCCTGCAATGCAATGCTGTCACATTCACTGGTCCGCAGTGGGACGATCGCGGCGCAATAGTCCCGCCGATGCGCGCGATACGATTGGGATGTAAGGACTAATCATCGTCGATCGTCTCGCCTGGGGCGGCGGAAACGATCCGACGGGACAGGGTCGATCCATGGCCGGCGCGCATCATCGCGGCGAACTGCTTCTCCCGGACCGCCCGGTCCGCCTCGCCATCGCCGTAAGGACCGATTCGCTTGCGCCGGGCAAAGGCCAGCGCCGCATCGCGCGCGGCCTCCGCCATTTGCGGCGCGATCGCCTCATGATCCTCCGTCCCGACACGTGCCGCCTGAAGGGCCTGGCGCACCCGCCGCGCCCCCAACCCCCGCCGCGCGAGCGAGGCCGCCTTCGCCTCCGCATAGGCACGATCGTCGATATAGCCGAGCGCGACCATCCGCGCCGCCAGCTCTCGTGGTGCAGGCGATTCCGTGTCCGACCAGCCACGTTCCCGCAGCTTTCGCGTCAGATAATCGACCAGCTTGCCCTCGGTCGTCGCAAATCGCTCGACATAGCGCAGGGCAAGATGCTCCAGGGATCGGGGATCCAGAGGCTTTGGCGGGCGACGTTCGGCGGACACGCCTTGTTTGTGCCACAGTGACACCGGATTTAGAACGCGGGAAGCCGCTATCCGCGGCGGAAAAGATTCATTCGTCCCCGCCGACTGCGGTGCGGGGGCGCAAAAGCATAAGGAACGAAGGCAAGGCCATGACGATCGAGCACCATCAGGACGACGCGCGCGCCATCATCGCGACGCCGACCGAGGATGCGCGCCCCCGCCGCTTCGCCGACTTCGACACGCTGGGCGAGGCGCTGGACTATGCCGCCTCGGGCTCGCGCGGCCTGAATTTCCATGACGCGCGTGGGGTCCTGAACCGCCCCTATCCCTTTGCCGAACTGCGCGAGGACGCGCTGACCTGCGCTCGTCGCCTGATCGCCAGCGGCGTGAAGCCCGAGGATCGGATCGCACTGGTCGCCGAGACGGGGGCGGAGTTCGCCGCTCTCTTCTTCGGCGTGATCTATGCGGGTGCCTGGCCGGTGCCGTTGCCGCTGCCCACCTCGTTCGGCGGGCGCGACAGCTATATCGAGCAGTTGCGCGTCCAGTTGGCGAGCTGTGACCCCAAGATGCTGATCTTCCCGCCCGAACTGGCGCAGATGGGGGGCGCCGCCGCCGAAGCCGCGGGCGTCGAGGGGATCGACTGGGATAGTTTCGCGCAGCGCGAAGCGCCGGAGGCCATGCTTCCGAAGGCCGATCCCGAGGCGATCGCCTATCTGCAATATTCCAGCGGCTCGACCCGTTTCCCGCATGGCGTGGCGATCACCCACCGCGCGCTGCTGAACAATCTGGCCGCGCACAGCCATGGCATGAAAATCCAGGAGAGCGACCGCTGCGTCTCGTGGCTGCCCTGGTATCATGACATGGGCCTGGTCGGCTGCTTCCTGTCGCCGATCGCCAACCAGGTCTCGACCGACTATCTTAAGACCGAGGATTTCGCGCGCCGCCCGCTCGCCTGGCTCGACATGATCAGCCGCAATCCGGGCACGTCGGTCAGCTATTCGCCGACCTTCGGCTATGACATTTGCGCGCGCCGAATCTCGTCGCAGACCAAGGCGTCGGACCGTTTCGACCTGTCGCGCTGGCGGATCGCGGGCAACGGCGCGGACATGATCCGCCCCGACGTCATGCAGTCTTTCGTCGATGCCTTTGCCGATGCGGGGTTCCAGGCGACGGCATTCCTGCCCTCCTACGGCTTGGCCGAGGCGACGCTGGCCGTGTCGATCATGCCGCCGGGTGAGGGCATTCGCGTCGAACTGGTCGAGGAAACCCAGCTTTCGGGCGGCGCGCGTGGCACCGACCGGCCGCAGCGCTTCCGCGCCATCGTCAATTGCGGCAAGCCTGCGCGCGACATGGTGATCGAAATCCGCGAGGAGGACGGCACCCCCCTGCCCGACGGTGCGATCGGCAAGGTGTGGTGCAAGGGGCCGTCGGTAATGGTCGGCTATTTCCGCGATCAGGAGGCGACCGATGCCTGTCTGGTCGATGGCTGGCTCGATACCGGCGACATGGGCTATATGTCCAAGGGCTATATCTACATCGTCGGTCGCGCCAAGGACATGATCATCGTCAACGGCCGCAACCACTGGCCGCAGGACATCGAATGGGCGGTCGAGCAGCTGCCGGGCTTCAAGGCGGGCGACATCGCCGCCTTCGCGATCACCACGCCGGGCGGTGAGGAAACCCCTGCCGTGCTGGTCCAGTGCCGCAGCTCGGATGACGAGGAACGGCTGCGCCTGCGCGACGAGATTCGCGAGCGCGTGCGCGCGGTGACGGGCATGAACTGCGTGATCGAACTGATCCCGCCGCGCACCCTGCCCCGCACCAGCTCGGGCAAGTTGAGCCGCGCCAAGGCGCGCAACCTGTATCTGGCAGGCGAGATCAAGCCGTACGACGTCGCGGCCTGATTTTCCTATCACGAGGTTTCGGAGGGCTCGGTCGAAAGACCGGGCCCTTTTTCTTTGTCCAGCGCTCCTCCGTCCGTTCAGCCTGAGCGAAGTCGAGGGCCAAGGGCCGCACTCTCCAATCCGCCACCCCGACGAAGACCGGGGCCCAGTCGGGGTGAAGGAAGCGTAAGGTGTGGGGCGCGTCTCAATCCTTCAGCGGATCATGGCCCCAATTCATCAGCGAGTAGCGCCAGGGCGAATGCTCGGCATCCTTGTCCGGGCCACCCTGCTTCAGATGCCGGTGCACATAGCCGACGACCTTCTTCATATGGGCATAATCGTCGTCCGTCAGGTCCGCCTTCTTCTTGTGCTTGATCGCGATGATCTTGCGGCCCGACTCATGACCGACGCTTTCGTCCGATCCGCCTTTTTTCTGGCCGACCTCTTTCGATTCGTCGGTGTCCAGAAACTTCTCCAGTTCGGTGGGGGCCATGTTCACGACCTCCTTGAAATCCGCATAAATCTGCTCGTGATCTTCGGCCATGCGCGGCTCCTTTCGGCGGGGTCAACGCCGCCGGCCGCGTATCGGGCTCACAACATTCCTTCATAGCTTTGTGGCGGCACCGGCAGGGTCGCACGCGCGATTCCGCCCATGACCAGCACGACCGCCAGCGCCGCCATCGTGGCGCGCACGATCGGCCGGTCGCCGCGCCATGGCTTGGCAAGGATCATGCCCAGCGCACAGGCCACCACCGCCCAGAGGTGATAGCGGAAGTCCGACGCCACGCTGATGACCAGGAAGCCCCCCCCCAGCCCCGGCGCCGACCCGAACAGCCCCCCCGCCAGCCCATCGCCCCGCGTCACCGCCAACCCGCCCGCCGCGACGATCATCCAGACGATCGGCCACATGATCGGCAGATCGACGAAACTGGATGCCATATGCTGCCACGCCACCGCCACCTTGCCCGGCTGACCCAGATGATAGCCATTGGGCTCGGCGCCCTCGGGCGGAGCGGCATTGGGCCAGCGGGATGGTACCCAAAGCCGCCATGTGGAATTGACGTGCGCCACCCTCTGCGCGGCATAGGCGAGCGGGTGGTGCAGGATCGCCGGGGCCAGCCGCGCATAAAGCCGACCGGGCGGCATGGTGTCGAACCGATTCAACCGATCGCCGCAGCGCGAGGGCTCGCCCAGCGAATCCCAGAAAAAGGCGCGGACGCACTGCTTCGCGCGCATCTCGGCAACCTCCTGCGACGAGAAGCCCAACCGCGGGTCATAGGGCACCCGCACCGCGATGCCCGCAAGGTCGTAAAGCGCCTGCGATCGCGCGACGCCGCTGGGCGCGGCACCGAGAAGCCGGTGGTTGACGAACGGAGACAGCGCCAATGCAGCCAGCGTCAACCCGGTGACGATCGCGATCCGGCTGCCCCAACGCTCCGCGGTTAGCAATGCGACGAGCGGGGCGGCGGCAAAGATCGCATTGGCCCGGACCAGCGTGGCATAGACGAGGAACAGACTGGCGACCGCCCATCCCCAGCGCGGCACCTTACGCCCGCGCAAGCGCCACCAGCCGATCATGCCCGTCGCCGCCAGCAGGGCGCCGGTCATCTGCGCGTCCTTCAGGATGGCGACCTGCCAGCCCAGCCAAGGCGGCACCAGACCGATCGCCAGCACACCCAGCGCCGCGCGCGGTCGCCGGTCGGCGATCGCCGTCGCGATACCCGCCAGCCCCAGCCACCATCCCGCAAGTTGCAGCACCAGCATCGGGGTCGCGCCCCATCCCAGGAACAGCGACCAGAGCCGCGCCATGATCGGGGGATGCCAGTCGTCATAGTCACCGGTCAGCGCCTGCGCATATTGGCCCACGCTGTCATATTCGACATAGCCGGGCGCGAAGACGATCACGCTGAGCCCGAACAGGATCAGGGCGGCGACGATGATGCGCAGGCGATGGGTATGGGCTCGGGTCATGGCTCGCGCGCGGAATGATGGCGAATGCGCGCGATGCGGCCAAAGCCGATCGTTTCGCAAGCGAATTGCGACCGGGCGGCGGGGATTCGCCTTATCGCGTATCCGTTCCTACGATGCCGCAGGGTGCAACAGAGGGGGAATACCATGACGAGCGTACTGCTGATTATCGACATGCAAAGCGAGATGCAGCGACGGATCGACGCGGGTCGTCCGCATGTGAATCCCGATGCGCCCGCCCGGATCGGCGCGCTTGCGGCCGCTTTCCGAAGGTCCGGGCGCCCCGTCATCCATATCCGGCATGGTGACACCGATCCCGCCTCGCCCTTGCATCCGGACAGTCCCGGCTATCCGGTTATGCCCTGCGCCGCCGAAATGCCCGGCGAGCCGGTGTTCGTGAAGACGAGTTCGTCGGCCTTCGCGACGACGAGGCTGGAGCGGCATCTGCGCGACCATGGCGTGTCGCATATCCACATCGTCGGAGCCGTGGCGGGGTTCTGCGTCAACTCGACCGTCCGGGCGGCGTCCGACCTGGGGTTCGCCGTGACGGTGCTACGCGATGCGGTGATCGGTTTCGACCTGCCATCCGCCGGTCTGGACGCCCAGACCATCTTCGACGTGACCATGGGATTGCTGGCGGCAGACTTCGCGGAGGTCGTGGGGAGTGAAGCGGTCTTGGTGGGATTGGGGTGAAGGCCAAAGGGAAACCGCAAAGAAAAAGGGGCCCGCCGCAGCGAGCCCCTTCCCCAAAACCGGATAGGCAAAATCAGATGTGCAGCGCGCGCCCATAGGCGGCCAGCACCGACTCGTGCATCGATTCCGAGATGGTCGGATGCGCGAACACCGTTTCCATCAACTCGGCCTCGGTCGTCTCCAGCTGGCGGGCGACGACATAGCCCTGGATCATCTCGGTCACTTCCGCGCCGACCATGTGCGCGCCCAGCAGCTCGCCGGTCTTGGCGTCGAACACCGTCTTCACGAAACCCTCGGCCTCGCCCAGCGCGATCGCCTTGCCGTTGCCGATGAAGGGGAATTTGCCGACCTTCACTTCGTAACCGGCTTCCTTGGCCTTCGCTTCGGTCAGGCCGACGCTGGCGACCTGCGGACGCGAATAGGTGCAGCCCGGAATATTGCCCTTGTCCATCGCGTGCGGGTGGATGTCCTTGTTGCCCAGCGCCTGGGCGATGGCCTCGGCGGCGATCACGCCCTCATGGCTCGCCTTGTGCGCCAGCCACGGAGCGCCCGTCACGTCGCCGATCGCCCAGATGCCGTCGACATTGGTGCGGCCATAGCCATCGGTCTTGATGTGACCGCGATCGGTGGTGATGCCCAGCTTTTCCAGACCGATATTCTCGGTGTTGGGCACGATGCCGATGGCGACGATCGCATGGCTGAACTCGGCGGTTTCGACCTTGCCGTCCGGGCCCTTGATCGCGGCCTTCACGCCCAACGCGGTCGCCTCCAGCTTCTCAAGGCCGGTCTTGGTCTTGATGGTCATGCCGAACTTGGTCAGCTGCTTGGTCATGAACTCGCTGACTTCGGCGTCCTCGACCGGCATGATCCGGTCGAGCATCTCGACGATGGTCACTTCCGCGCCCATGTCGTTGTAGAAGCTTGCGAACTCGACCCCGATCGCCCCCGATCCGATGACCAGCAGCTTGGTCGGCATGGCGGGCGGAACCATCGCGTGGCGATAGGTCCAGATGCGCTCGCCATCCGCCTTGGCGAAGGGCAGGTCGCGGGCGCGCGCGCCGGTGGCGACGATGATGTGCTTGGCGGTCAGTTCGGTGGTCTTGTCGCCCTGGACGACCGACAGCTTGCCCTTGGCCGTAATCGTGCCGACGCCCTCATGGACGGCGACCTTGTTCTTCTTCATCAGGCCCTTGACGCCGGCATTCAGCTGGCCCGCCACCTTGCGGCTGCGATCGACCACCTTGTCCAGGCTGAACGAGGGCTTTTCGACCGACAGGCCATATTGCGCGGCATGGGTCATATAGTGATAGACCTCGGCCGAGCGCAGCAGCGCCTTGGTCGGGATGCAGCCCCAGTTGAGGCAGATACCGCCCAGCCGCTCGCGCTCGACGATCGCGACCTTCAGGCCAAGCTGGCTCGCGCGGATCGCCGCGACATAGCCGCCGGGGCCGGAGCCGAGAACGATAAGGTCGTAAGTGTCAGCCACTTTGCTCTTCCTTCTGAACGCGCGCCTTGACGGTGCGCGGGGGTTCGCCCCCCGAGAAATTGGGATTTAGTCTTGCGCGGAGGCCAGCGGCGGAACGCTGCGCGGCTTGCGGTCCTTATCGGTCGCGACGAACACGAAACGGGCCTGCGTTACCTTGGTCGCATCCTCGACGTGGCGGGCGCGGCGCCAAGCCTCGACTTCGATCGTCATCGACGTGTTACCGACGCGGACGAGCGTGGCATAGACCGACACCTCGTCGCCGACGAGCACGGGGGCGTGGAACTTCATCCCCTCCGCCGCGATCGTGACCGCCCGGCCGCCCGAATGGCGCGACGCCACCGAACCCGCCGCCAAGTCCATCTGCCCCATCAGCCAGCCGCCGAAAATGTCGCCATAGGGATTGGCGTCGGACGGCATGGCGGTGACGCGGATGGTGGGGTTCAGATCGGGCAGCGTGCTCATTGTTCGGCGTGTCTCCGTGCCATGCGATCCGCGATTCGCGCGCGGTGAAGTGGGCCGACGCCCATCGCCACCGTTGCGATCGCCGCGCCTACCCCGCACCACCATATCTCGGTGCGGGCCAGCGGATAGGCCCAGGCGGCGGCCCAGGTCATGACGAGCGCCGCCACCAGCCCCAGGCCGATATGGAACAGCTCGATCAGAACCCGCATGGCCACCGCCTCCGGTCGATCAGGCCAGCATCGCCAGCGGACGCTCGACCAGCTCCTTGAACACCTTCATCAGCTCGGCACCGTCGGCCCCGTCGATGGCGCGGTGGTCGAAGCTGCCGGTCGCCGACATGACGGTCGCCACGCCGAGTTGGTCGTCGACGATGTAAGGACGCTTCTCGCCCGCGCCGATCGCCAGGATCATGCCCTGCGGCGGGTTGATGACCGCCTCGAACTGCTTGATGCCGAACATGCCCATGTTCGAGATCGAGGCCGTGCCACCCTGGAATTCATGCGGCTGCAGCTTGTTGTCGCGGGCGCGGGTGGCCAGGTCCTTCATCGTGGTCGAGATGGACGACAGCGAACGCGTATCCGCCTCCGACACGATCGGGGTGATCAGGCCGGCCGGGGTCGACACGGCGACGGAGATGTCGGCGCGCTTGAAGCTGATGAGCTGGTCCGGCGTGAACATGACGTTGCACTTCGGCACCGCCATCAGCGCGACGCCCAGCGCCTTGATGAGCATGTCATTGACCGACAGCTTCACGCCGCGCGATTCGAGACCGGCGTTCAGTTCGCCGCGCAGCTTGAGCAGCGCGTCGAGGCGCACGTCGACCGTCAGATAGATGTGCGGCACCTGCTGCTTCGATTCGGTCAGGCGACGCGCGATCGTCTTGCGCATGTTGGACAGCTTCGACGCTTCGTGCGGGATGTCCGGCACCTGCGCGGGCTTGGGTGCAGGCGCAGGCGTCGAGGCGGTTTCCGTTGGGGTCGAGGTCGACGCAGCGGGAGCGGCCGCCTTGGCCTGACCCGGCTGCGCATTCTCGACGTCCGCCTTCACGATGCGGCCGTTGGGGCCCGAGCCGGTCAGCGCGGACAGGTCGAGGCCCTTTTGCGAAGCGATCCGGCGCGCCAGCGGGCTGGCGATCGCGCGGCCATTTCCGGCCTTGCTGCCCGAATCGGCAGGCTTGCCATGATCCTCGGCCTGTTCGACCGTGCGTTCCACCGGCTTGGCTTCGCTGCCGGTCTTGTTGGGATCGGTGGGGTCGGTCGGCATCGGCTTGGCCGGAGCCGGGGTGTCCGACTTGGTGGGGGCCTGAACCGACGAAGCATCCTCGCCCTCTTCGGCCAGGATCGCGATGACGGTGCCGACCTTCACATTGTCGGAACCCTCGGTGACGAGGATCTTGGCGATCACGCCTTCGTCCACGGCCTCGAACTCCATCGTGGCCTTATCGGTTTCAATCTCGGCCATGATATCGCCGGACTTCACCGTATCCCCTTCCTTCACCAGCCATTTGGCCAGCGTGCCTTCCTCCATGGTCGGCGACAGCGCGGGCATCTTGATCTCGATCGACATGGAGGTCCTCTCGGGGCAAACCAATTCCGTAGCGGCCCGTCTCTTGCGCCCGAATTGCGCTCGGTCAAGTCATGGCCTTCGACGAAATTCTATGTAACGGCATCGGTTGGAGACAAATAGGGGGCCGTCATGCGTATCTATCTGGTCGTGATCGACGATAGTCCGGAGTCCAGAATAGCCCTGCGCTTCGCCGCGAGGCGCGCCGTAAAGACCGGCGGTGGCGTGGAAATCCTCACACTTCTGCCCCCGCAGGAGTTCATCGCCTTTGGCGGCGTGCAGGCCACGATCGAGGATGAGGCGCGTCAACAGGCCGAAGCGCTGCTCGCCAGTGCGGCGGGCACCATTTTGGACGAATCGGGTCTGCGACCCTCGATCACCGTGCGCGACGGCGATGGCCCCAAGGTGATCCGCGAGATCATCGCGGCCAATTCCGACATTGCGGCGCTGGTGCTGGGCGCAGCGGCGAGCGGCGCGCCGGGCAAGCTCGTCAGCCATTTTTCCGGTACCGACGCGGGCGCGCTGCCGGTGCCGGTGATGATCATTCCGGGGTCGCTGACGCCCGAGGCGATCGACCGGTTGAGTTGAGAATTATTCCTCCCCTGCAAGGGGAGGGGAACCAGCGAAGCTGGTGGAGGGGTGTCCCCGCTGATTGTGACCCCCCTCCGTCAGTCCTGCGGACTGCCACCTCCCCTTGCAGGGGAGGAATGCGCGCAGTTACTCCGCCGCCTTGGCCATATCCTCGAACTCGGCCGCCGCCAGGAAGCGCTCGGCATCCAGCGCCGCCATGCAGCCGGTGCCCGCCGCCGTCACCGCCTGGCGATAGACCTTGTCCGCCACGTCGCCGCAGGCGAACACGCCAGGCACGCTCGTCCGGGTCGAACCGGTCTCGACCGCGATATAGCCGTCCGAGTCAAGTTCGAGGTGCCCACGGAACAGCTCGGTCGCCGGATGATGGCCGATCGCGACGAAGCCGCCTTCGACGTCCAGGCGGCTATGCTCGCCCGTGACCGTGTCGAGCAGGTCGAGCGCGACGAGGCCCGCATTGCCGCCGCCGTCGACGAACTCGCGGACTTCCTTGTTCCACAGCACCTTGACGTTGGGATGCGCGAACAACCGCTCCTGCAGGATGCGCTCGGCGCGCAGCGAATCGCGGCGGTGGATCAGCGTCACGTCGTCGCTATGGTTGGTCAGGTACAGCGCCTCCTCGACCGCGGTGTTGCCGCCGCCGATCACCGCGACCTTCTTGCCGCGATAGAAGAAGCCGTCGCAGGTCGCGCAGGCCGACACGCCCTTGCCCTTCATCGCGTCCTCGCTGTCGAGGCCCAGCCACTTGGCCTGCGCGCCGGTGGCGATGACCAGCACCTCGCCCTCATAGACATCGCCGCCATCGCCGATCAGGCGGAACGGGCGGCTGGTCAGGTCGACTTGCGTGATCGTGTCCCACATCATCCGCGCGCCGACATGCTCGGCCTGTTTCTGCATCTGCTCCATCAGCCAGGGGCCCTGGATGACGTCGGCGAAACCGGGATAATTCTCGACGTCCGTCGTGGTCGTCAGCTGCCCGCCGGGCTGGATGCCCTGCACCACGATCGGCTGCATCCCCGCGCGCGCGCCATAAATGGCGGCGGACAGCCCGGCGGGGCCGGAACCAAGGATGAGCATACGGGTGCTGTGGGTGGTCATGTCATATTCCTGTGAAGCGCGATTTGGCCCCTAGATAGTCACACGGGCGACAAAAATGAACTCCTTCTCATGCGGCCAATCGGCGCTTGCTTCGTTCGGCGTAATAAGTGGAGATGTGCCCGATGCGCGATGACGACGATGTGAAGATCACCGAATACACCGCCCCTGCCGGCGGCTGGGGCTCGATGAAAGGCATGGCGAAGGTCCTGCCCAAGGAAGGGCTGGGACCGGAGACGCTCGACACGCTGCGCCGTCAGAACAAACCCGGCGGCGTGATGTGCGTCAGTTGCGCCTGGGGCAAGCCGGCCAAGCCGCATATCGCCGAATTCTGCGAGAACGGCGCCAAGGCGACCGCCTGGGAATTGAGTTCGCTGCGCGTCACGCCGGACTTCTTCGCCAAGCACAGCGTCACCGAATTGGAAGCATGGCCCGACCATGACCTCGAACAGGCGGGCCGCCTGACCCACCCGATGCGCTATGACCGCGCGACCGACAAATATGTCGCGGTCAGCTGGGAGGATGCCTTTGCCGCCATCGGGCGCAAGCTGAAGGCCTGCGATCCGACCAAGGTCGTGCTCTATGCCTCGGGCCGCGCCAGCCTCGAAACCTCGTTCATGTATTCGCTGTTCGCGCGGATGTGGGGGCAGCAGAACCTGCCCGACAGCTCGAACATGTGCCACGAGACGACCTCGGTCGGCCTGAAGTCCGCCATCGGCTCGCCCGTCGCGACGATCCAGATGGAGGATTACGACAAATGCGACGCGATCTTTTCCTTCGGGCAGAATGTCGCGACCAACGCGCCGCGCATGCTCCACAATCTTCAGGCCTGCGCCAAGCGGGGGGTGGAAATCGTCACCTTCAATCCGCTGCGCGAACGCGGCTGGGAGCGGTTCGCCTCGCCGCAGAACCCGGTACAGATGCTGACCGGCAGTTCGACCGACATTTCCAGCCAATATCATCAGGTGAAGGCGGGCGGCGACATCGCCGCACTGACCGGCATCTGCAAGCTGGTGATCGAGGAGGATGACCGGGCCATTGCCAAGGGCACCAAGCGCATCCTCGACCATCACTTCATCGAGCAGCACACCACGCGGTTCGAGAATTTCGCGAATTACTGCCGCAACGCCGCCTGGAGCGAGATCATTCGCGATTCGGGCCTGACCCGTGACGCGATCGAACAGGCCGCGCGCGTCTATATGAAGTCCGAACGCGTCATCGCGGTCTATGGCATGGGCATCACCCAGCACCGCTATGGCATCGACGCGCTGCACATGATCGTCAACCTGCTCCTGCTGCGCGGCAATATCGGGCGCGAGGGGGCTGGGCCGGGCCCGGTGCGCGGGCACAGCAATGTGCAGGGCCAGCGCACCGTCGGCATCACCGAAAAGACCGAACTCGCCCCCGTCGAGCGGCTGAAGGAATTGTTCGAGTTCGAGCCGCCGACCGAGAACGGCTGGGACACGGTCGAGGCGTGCCGCCAGATCATCGCCGGAACCGCGGAAGGCTTCGTCCAGCTCGGCGGCAACTTCCTGCGCGCGACACCCGAGCACGCCAAGATGAAGGCGGCGTGGAGCAAGCTGCCCATCACCGTGCATATCGCGACCAAGCTTAACAAGAGCCATCTGGTGCCGGGCGAAGAAAGCTACATCCTACCCTGCATCGGGCGGCTGGAAACCGACATGCAGAAGGGCGGCCGACAGGCGGTCTCGATGGAGGATTCGTTCAGCCATATCTACGGCTCGGTCGGCAAGGCGACGCCCGCCGCCGACACCCTGTTGTCCGAGCCCGCCATCGTCGCCGGGATCGCCAAGGCGGTGCTTGAACCCAACCCGAACGTGCCATGGGACGAATGGGTCGGTGACTATGGCTTGGTCCGGACCGCGATCGAGAATGTCTATCCCGACAAGTTCGCGAACTTCAACGAACGGTTGTTCGAGCCCGGCGGCTTCTGGAAGGGCAATCCTGCCTCGCATCGCAAATGGGAAACCGAAAGCGGCAAGGCCGAATTCAACGTGCCGCGCGCGATGGACGCGTCGGGCATCACCCCCGCCGAGGGACGGATGCGGTTGATCACTCTGCGCTCCAACGACCAATTCAACACGACCATCTATGGCTATGACGATCGCTTCCGGGGGATCAGCGGCACGCGGATGGTGGCGATGATGAACAAGGCCGACATCGCCAAACTCGGTCTGGCGGACGGCCAGACGATCGCGCTGGAAGGCGATGCCGATGACGGCGAGCATCGCGTGGTCGAGGGGCTGCGGGTGGTCGAATACAACATCCCCGAAGGGTGCATCGGCGGATATTATCCCGAGCTCAACTATCTGATCCCGCTGGAGCATCACGCGCTGGAAAGCCATGTGCCCGCCGGCAAGTCGGTGCCCGTGAAGGTCCGCGTTCCGGCATGAGCATATTGGGAGCTGTACTGGCCGGGGGGCGATCGTCGCGCTTCGGATCGAACAAGGCGGTCGCGTTGCTCGGCGACCGTCCCTTGGTGGCGCATGCCCGCGCCACCCT
Organism: Sphingomonas sp. Marseille-Q8236; assembly: GCF_965112005.1. Classification (NCBI taxonomy): domain Bacteria; kingdom Pseudomonadati; phylum Pseudomonadota; class Alphaproteobacteria; order Sphingomonadales; family Sphingomonadaceae; genus Sphingomonas; species Sphingomonas sp. Marseille-Q8236. The sequence goes on along the minus strand of NZ_CBCOPO010000001.1, from coordinate 2,087,141 downwards.
CGTCCCCTATTGCGCGCGGGTCGTGCAGGTGGGTGGCGAAGATGGCGTGCCCGACATGCCCGAGCCGGGCCTGGGACCGCTGGGCGGAATCGCCGGGGCGCTGGACTATGCCGCCGCCAATGGCTTTCGCTGTGTGCTGACCATAGGATGCGACATGCCGCGCCTGCCGGAGGGGTTGATCGAGGCGATCCTGCGGCGCGAGCCCAGCTATTGCCAGGATGCGCCGGTGTTGGGGCTATGGCCCGCCGCACTGGGCGCGCACCTGATGGCGCATCTCTCGCTGGGGCGGGACCGATCGATACGCGGCTGGACCCGCGCGATCGGGGCCATCCCGATCGCCTCGCCCGAGCCGATCGCCAATGTGAACACCCCTGCCGATCTCGCCGCGCTGTGAGCGTCGATGCCGAGCCGACTCGTCCGCTGACGTTGCTGCGCCTGCCGCCGGAGGGTCCGGTCGGGCCGGTCGCGCGCGAGGTCGCGGTCGAATGCCCGGTCGCGATCGAAATTGACGGGTTCGGCTATGCCGTGATGATGATGACGCCCGCGCGGCTGGAGGATTTCGCCACGGGGTTCCTGCTGACCGAAAGGCTGATCGACGCACCGGGCGACATCCTCGCCATCGAACCCTTCGCCGCCGAAGCCGGATGGATCGTCCGCGTCTCGCTCGCCGGTCATCTGCGCGGCCGGATGCAGGACCGGGTGCGCCACCGGACCAGCGATACGAGTTGCGGGCTATGTGGTCTGTCGGGCCTGGAACAGATTGCGCGCCCCGTCACCCGACGCCCCCCTGCCCCCCAGGTCCGTCCTGCCGCGCTGTTCGCCACGCTGGCGGACGTTCGCACGAATCAGCCGCTCAATGCCCTGACGGGTGCAGTACATGCGGCCATGGCTTGCGACTCGGCAGGACGGGTGCTGGCGGCGGCGGAGGATGTCGGGCGGCACAATGCGCTCGACAAGCTGATCGGGCGGCTGGCGGTCGATCCAGAGTCCGGTGCCGACTTCATCCTCGTCACCTCGCGCATCAGCTATGAGATGGTGGACAAGGCGCTGGTGGCGGGGGTCGGCCTGCTGGTCGGCATTTCCGCCCCGACCAGCCTGGCGATCGATCATGCCCGTGCGCATGGCCTGACCCTGATCGCGCTCGCCCGTGCCGATGCGATGCTGATCGCGCACGATCCCCATCATCTGTTCGGCTGAGGCTTATCCGACGACGAGGCGAGCCGTTTCGGGCCAGATCAGCGGATGCTCGGGCACGACCTCGCACCGGTCGTGCAGAATGCGATCGCGCCCCGCCCGTTTGGCGCGATAGGCCAGCTGGTCGGCGCGCGCGATCAGGCCCTCCAGCGTCTCACCCTCGATATAGCGGACCACGCCACCGCTGACGGTCAGCGCGGGCATACCCCGCTCCGCAAAGGGTTCCAGCGCGGCACGAATCGCCCGGCACAACCGGGTGGCGCGGTTGTTGATCGACTCGGGCGTGCTTTCGCCATCGGGGACGAGCAGCGCGAATTCCTCGCCGCCCATGCGGATGGTCAACACGTCGCGCGTCGCCAGCCCCTCCAGCAAACGGGCAAAGGCCACCAGCACCGCATCGCCGGTCGCATGACCATATCGGTCGTTGATGCTCTTGAAGTGATCCAGGTCGAGCACGACCGCATAAAGGCCACGCCCCTGCCGCGCCGCATCGACCAGCAGGCGCGGGCCGATCCGGTAAAGTCCCCGGCGATTGGTCAGCCCGGTCAGCGGATCGGTCTCCGCATCGAGGATCGTGTCCTCCAGCGCCTTCTGAATGACCAACAGCATCAGGAACAGCCCCGCCGCGACCAGAAGGACCCCGGTCGAAACCTGCGACGCCACCGCATAGAAGGTGCTGGCATAGGCCTTGGCCGAAGCCCCCGACCCCAGCAACACGGCCATGAACGGCTTGATCAGGAAATGCCCGCAGATGACGGCGAATATGCCCATCAACATGGTACGGATCGGCCCCTTCTGTCCGATCTCCCGCACGGCCAGCAACACCACGATGGCAGCGGTGGCAAAGGGCAGCTGAAACAGGAATTCATAGGGCATGGTGCCGCGCATACCGCCCAGGATTGCCAGTCTCAGCGCGATCCCCGCAAGCCAGAGGATCAGGGCGAAGCGCCAGCGCAGACGTCGTCCGGCAAAGGCCTGCACCCCCACCGACATCAGGAGGATACCGCCCAGGAATACCGCATAGCCGATCAGGGAAAAGAGCAGGATATGATCGGTGTATCGGATCAACAGTTCGCAGATCGGGGTCAGGAAGCCCAGGAAATAGCTCGCCATGAACCAGGCCGCCGCACGCTGGCGCGAATAGGACACCGCCACCACGCCATAGGTTATGACGAAGAGCGCTGCCATACAGCTATTGGCTATCAGTGCGTAAACTGCAGCGTTCACGGCGTTGAAACCGAAGCCCCCTCTGAAATCCTAAGAAATTTCTATCCTTCAGAAACGAAGGAGCGGTTAAATTACACCGATTTCCTGACGGTAGGTCGCAGCCGATGCGATGCCCATGCTACACCAACCTGGATCAAGATTCCACGCTGCCGTAAGCGGCATGTCGTGAAGACATGAGAATATTGTCATAAATTCGGGATGCACTGCGGCATGTTGGGACCGTATGTCGGTTTGTCGATCAATTCGCCCGATCTGTCGCAGGCGGTGTCTTACCAAAGCGGTGACGCCATTGCGATTCGCGATCTAAACCGCAGCCCATGGCTGCACCAGGAAGAGCCCCGACTAGGTTATCGACGCACGACCCCCCGTCCACGCGACATGATCCAGCCGGCGATCGCAGCCGCTTGGAAAGCATCGATTTCGATTGGGAAATACACCGGGTGGTAGCGAAGGAGGGACTTGAACCCCCGACACGCGGATTATGATTCCGCTGCTCTAACCAGCTGAGCTACTTCGCCATGCTAGGCGTTCCACCCGGTGGAGGCGCGCCTATAGACAGGGGTTTTCGGGGCGTCAAGCGAACAAATGACGCGAGATCATTTCCCATGGGCCGCCCCGATACCACCATGCACCCAGCCCGATCAGTTCGACCGCGCGGGGACGGAAATCGCGCTCCATCTGCTGGAGCAGCAGCTTGGCCGTGACGGGCGTGACCTTGTTCTGGATGGTGACATGCGCGCGCCAGCCGCCTGCGTCCTGCGGCGTCAACAGCCCTGCAAAAGCCTCGACCAACTCGCGACGTATCGCGACCAGCCCCGGCGATTCGATACGGATCGCCACCCCCCGGCCCAGCGACATCAGGCCCCCCGCCCGCGCCTCGGGCGCACGCAACCCGCGTGTCAGCCCGTTCAACCGATGCTTCAACTCCGCCTCGACCGAGGAGGGCAGATGGTGGAACAAGGTGCAATGCGCGTCGAGGACGTTGCGTTCGGGCGGGAAATGCTGGCGGCGCAGCCCGTCGAACCAGCCCTGATCGGCACGCCCGAACAGGGCGGTAACGATGATCGGGGCGGGCTGGCCGCTCAAATCTCCACCTGACTGCCCAGTTCGACCACGCGGTTGGTCGGCAGGCGGAAGAACTCCATCGCACTCTCGGCGTTACGCAGCATCCAGGAGAAAAGCTTTTCGCGCCACACCGACATGCCCGGCCGCTCAGCGGCGAGCAGCGTCTGGCGCGACAGGAAGAAGCTGGTGTCCATCATCTTAAAACTGCCCCCCGCCATCGCGACCCGCTTCAGCGCGGCGGGCACGTCCGCCTCTTCCATGAAGCCGAACCGCAGGACGAGGCGGTGGAAGCCATGCCCCAGATCGTCCAGCTTGGCGCGGTCGTCCTCGGGCCAATAGGGCTGGCTGATGATCTTGACGGTCAGCAGGATGATCCGCTCGTGCAGCACCTTGTTGTGCTTGAGATTATGGAGCAGCGCGTGGGGAACACCCTCCGGCGAGGAGGTCATGAAGATCGCCGTGCCCGGCACCCGGCTCGCCGCGCCCGCCGCCGAGTCGATGAAGATGTGGATCGGCATCGTCCCCTCACGCAGCCGCTGGATCATCAGCTTTCGCCCGGTCGACCAGGTGGTGAGGAAGGTGAAGATGATGAAGCCGACCAGCAGCGGGAACCATCCCCCGGAGGGCACCTTGGTCAGATTGGCCAGGAAATAGGCACCATCGACCAGGAAGAACAGGCCGAGTAGCGGTACGGCCGCGAAGAGCGGCCATTTCCACAGGCGCGTCAGCGCGACACCCAGCAGGCAGGTGTCAATCAGCATCGCCCCCGTCACCGCGATGCCGTAAGCCGAGGTCAGGTTGGACGACGAGCGGAAGAACAGCACCAGCAGGATCACCATCACCATCAGCATCCAGTTGATGAGTGGGATGTAGATCTGACCGGCGGTGGCGGCGGAGGTATGCTCGATCCGAAGCCGGGGCATGAACCCCAGCTGGATCGCCTGTTGCGTGACGGAGAAGGCGCCGGTGATGACCGCTTGGCTGGCGATGACCGCCGCGGCCGTGGCGAGGAGGACGAGGGGCAGCTGCAACCCTTCGGGGGCCAGCATATAGAAGGGGCTTTCCAGCGCGGCGGCGCCTTCGCGGAACAGCAGCGCGCCCTGCCCCATATAGTTGAGCATCAACGCGGGCAGGACGAAGACCAGCCAGGACAGCCCGATCGGCCGCCGCCCGAAATGCCCCATATCGGCATAGAGCGCCTCGGCCCCGGTCACCGCAAGCACCACCGACCCCAGCGCCAGGAACCCGCGCAACGGATCGATGAAGAAGAACTGGATCGCGTAGTGCGGCGACAGGGCCCAGAGCACGCCCGGCGTCTGGATGAAGCTCATCACGCCCAGCACCGCGATCGATGCGAAATAGACCAGCATGACCGGCCCGAAGAACAGGCCCACCCGCTCGGTCCCCGAGCGCTGGATCTTGAACAGGACGATCAGGATGGTGATCGCGATCGGCAGGACGAAGCCGCCAAAGGCCGGAGCCGCGACCGCCAGACCCTCGACCGCGCCCAGCACGGTGACGGCGGGCGTGATCATGCTGTCGCCGTAGAAAAGCGCCGTGGCGAAGACGCCCAGCAGCACGATCCCGCGCGACCAGCGCCGCGTCTTGGTCTGCCCCGACACCAAGGCGAGCAGCGCCAGGCTGCCCCCCTCGCCCTTATTGTCGGCGCGCATGATGATCGCGACATATTTGACCGACACCACGATCATCATCGACCAGAAGATCAGGCTGATGACGCCCAGGATATGCGCGGCATCGAGCGGCAGCGGGTGGTGCGGATTGGCGAAGGTCTCGCGAAAGGCATAGAGCGGGCTGGTGCCGATGTCGCCGAACACGACGCCGATGGCCCCCAGCGCGAGCCGCGCCATGCCCTGCGGATGATGGGTTTGATGCTCGTCCGGCGCGACCATGGGGTTCGCGGTCGTGGCGGTGCCGGTCGGGGCGACGCTCATCGTGCGATCGTACCGACGATGGAGAGGATCATCGGCAACATCGGTGGCAACCCTTCGATCATCGCGCGCCCCTAGCATGCCCCCGAAAGGGCAGCAACGCGGACCCCCGGCGCTTGTTGCATCGACGCATGATTTCGAATGACCAGCGATGCGGCAATGCAACAGTGGATAGGAGGAACGCTGCGATGGAGCAGCAAAGGCTCGGACCATGGGATCGTTCGGCGCCACGTCACATTCCCCATCCGAAACGGTTCACCTCCCGCCCCCGATCGGCTAGGGCAGGACCATGGTTAGTCGTCCCGCCGTTCAGGCCGCTTCGGAAATCCCGCCCCCCATCGTCACCATCGACGATGTACGCATCGCCCATGCGCGGATTTCGGACCGTATCATTCGGACGCCGACCCTGATCAGCCGGACCCTGTCGCAACTGACGGGCGCGACCGTCTATCTCAAGTTCGAAAATCTTCAGTTCACCGCCGCCTATAAGGAACGCGGCGCGCTCAACACGCTGCTGCAACTCTCCGACGAGGCGCGGGCCAAGGGCGTGATCGCCGCCTCGGCAGGCAATCATGCGCAGGGCCTTGCCTATCATGCCAACCGGCTGGGCATCCCCGCCACCATCGTGATGCCGCGCACCACGCCCATCGTGAAGGTCGTTCAGACCGAGGGGCATGGCGCGACCGTGGTGCTGGAGGGCGACACGTTCGATGCCGCCTATGCCCATGCGCGCGAACTGGAGACACAGCGCGGCTTCACCTTCATCCATCCGTTCGACGATGCGCGCGTGATCGCGGGTCAGGGCACCGTCGCGCTGGAAATGCTGGAGGATGCGCCCGACATCGACACGCTGATCGTGCCGATCGGCGGCGGCGGGCTGATCTCGGGCATGGCGACCGTCGCATCCGCCATGCCCCGCCCGGTCGAGGTGGTCGGCGTGCAGGCCGAGCTCTTCCCCTCGATGTACAACAAGCTGAACGGCACCGACCTGCCCTGCGCGGGCGACACGCTGGCCGAGGGCATCGCGGTCAAGGTGCCTGGGGGGCTGACGTCGCAACTGGTCGCGCAGCTGGTTCGCGAGATCGTGCTGGTCGACGAACGCCATCTGGAAGAAGCCGTCAGCGCGCTGTTGCAGATCGAAAAGACCGTGGTCGAGGGTGCGGGCGCGGCGGGTCTGGCCGCGCTTATGTCCCACCCGGAGCGGTTCCGCGGCAAGACGGTCGGCATCGTTTTGTGCGGCGGCAATATCGACACGCGGCTGCTCGCCAATGTGTTGCTCCGCGATCTGGCCCGCTCGGGTCGCCTCGCCCGGCTGCGCATCCGGTTGCAGGACCAGCCGGGCGCGCTGTTCAACGTCGCGCGGATCTTCGACCGCGAGCGGGTGAACATCATCGAGGTCTACCACCAACGCGTCTTCACCACCCTGCCCGCCAAGGGGCTGATCACCGACATCGAGTGCGAGACGCGCGACGCGCTGCACCTGCACCGGCTGATCGAGGCACTGCGCGCCGGGGGCTATGAGACGACTCAGGTCGAACTGGCCTGAGCCATTTAGTTTTTCGCTGAATCGTCCCGTTTCCGAACGATGCTTCCCCATCGCTTCGGACGGGAAGATCGTTAATAAGGAGGGATCGTCCTCCCCTTGAAGGAACTGCCCGGCGGTGACCGCGCCCTTTCGTTTTCCGCGCTTCTTCGTCACCAGCCCGTCTCCCTGCCCCTATCTGCCGGGGCGTGACGAGCGGAAGGTGTTCACCGAACTGAACGGCGAACATGCGGGCGAGTTGAACGAGGCGTTGAGCCGAATCGGCTTCCGCCGGAGCCAGGGGGTCGCCTATCGCCCCTCCTGCGCGGGCTGCACCGCCTGCATCTCGGTGCGGGTCGTCGCCGATGGCTTCCGTCCCAATGCGAGCCAGCGCAAGCTGCTGCGCCGTCATGCCGATCTGGAGGTCACCGCCTGTCAGCCCTGGGCGACCGCCGAGCAGTTCCAGCTGCTGCGCCGCTATCTGGGCGAGCGGCATCCGGGTGGCGGGATGACCGCGATGGACGAAAGCGACTATGCCGACATGGTCGAACTTTCCCCGGTCCAGTCCGTACTGGTCGAATATCGCGAGCCGACGGGACCGGAGGGGCAGCGTGGCCGACTGGTCGGTGCGTGCCTGACCGATCGGCAGGGCGATGGCCTGTCGATGATCTACAGTTTCTTCGAGACGCAGGATGAGAGCCGCCCTGGCTTGGGCAACTTCATCATCATGGACCATATCCTCCGCGCACGCGCGGGCGGCCTGCCTTATGTCTATCTAGGCTATTGGGTGAAGGGTTCGCCGCGCATGGCGTACAAGACCCGGTATCAACCGCTCGAAGCGCTGGGCCCGCGCGGTTGGGCGACGTTCAACGGCGAACAGCCTGCGCCCGCCGCACCGCCGCCCGTCGAGGCATTGGGTTAGGACTGGACGGGATTTCTCCTCGCTCGGAGGCGCGTCTGCATCAGCGCGGATCTGAGCCGATCGTCAATCAAAGGCCGTCGCCCCGGCTAAGGCGATAGGCAATCGACAGACGGATTGATGCCGCCAAGCGGGGCACCCGGGACGGGATGCCCCGATCGCACCAGCCTATTGCGTCTCGCCGGTCGCGGTTACGGCAGCCCAGGGTTCGCCCGCCACCGCCGCCGCGCCGGTGGCGTCGAGCGCCACGGCGACGCGGACATGGCGGTCCTGCGGGCTAAGTCCCGTGCACGGATCGAAGCCGATCCAGCCCAGATCGGGGACATGTGCCTCGGCCCAGCAATGGGGTTTGCCCTGCTCCGCCCCATTCAGGGCGGCATAGCCCGAGACATAGCGTGCCGGGATGTTCAGCGAACGCGCCGCCACGCAGAAGATATGCGCCAGATCGCACGGCGTCGCGCGCTCTTGTGCAAAAGCGTGCGCTAGGTCGGGGTCCGCCGGTTTCGCTTCGAAATCCACGGCGAAACGGTGCCGCAGCGCATGGTTCAGGGAATGGAGCGCGGCAAGCGGCCCCTCCGCCCCTCGCGTCGCTTCCGCCGCGAAACCCGCAATCGCCGGATCGACAGGCGTCGCCTGGGTCGCGCGGAGGAAAAGCGGCGGCGGCAATGTCTCGGCCGCGCCGTGGATCAGGCCATGCGCATCGCTGGTCAGCACCTCGCCCGCGGCGGTGATCGTCACGACCTCGGGCGCGTCCTCGATATACAGCATGGTGACGGCATTGCCGAACCCGTCATGGCTTCGCCGCAACCGTGCGTCGCAATCGACGTCGATCCGCCAATGCGCGACCGTCTGGTCGTCGTGATTTTCGGGGGTGAGGCGCAACATTTGCACCATCGTCCCCAGCGGCGAGCGGGGACGGCACAGGAGCTGATGCTCGACGGCGATGCGCATCAGACGAACTTGAACTGACGGCCGATGGCGGCGTGCAGTTGCGCATTCTCCTGAATAAAGGCTTCCAGATATTGATGGAGCCCCCCGGCGATCACGTCCCCCGATCGCGTCTTGGTCATTCGGTTTGCACGTACCCTGGCCATACGATCCGCTTCCCCATGCTGCCCCGTTCGCCGGGCAAGTTGCCCGAGCACGTCCACCGTTTCCTCGACCGATGCCGCCAGACTGCGCGGCAATTCGCTGCGCGCGATCAGCAGGTCGATCACATTGGCGGGCTTCAGCCCGTCGGAATAGAGCCAGCGATAGGCGGTGACGGCGGACACGGTCTGGAGGATCGTCGTCCACTGGTCGCGATCGACGACGCCGCCGATCCGCTCGCCTGCCGGCAGCAGGATATGGTATTTCACGTCGAGTAGCCGCGCGGTGTTGTCCGCGCGCTCGACCGCCTGACCCAGCCGGATGAACCAGGTCGTCTGGTTGCGCAGCATCCGGTGGACCGCGCCTTCGAAACCGCGCGTCTCGTTCTTCACCGCCTCGACCAGGCTGAGCACGGCGGTCGGGTCCTCGGCCGCCGGTCGTGCCTCGAAATGCAGCCAGGCGCGATTGATCGCGCTCCACGCCTCGCGGGTCAGCGCGGTGCGGACCGCCCGCGCATTCGTCCGCGCCATGTCGACGCAGCGGACGATCGAGCCGGGATGGCAGCTTTCGACCGTCAGGAACCGGGCGACCTCCCGCCGCCGCATCTCGCGCCCGCCCTCGGCAAAGGCGCTCGCGGTATCGGTGACCGCCAGCGCCGATCCCCAGGCCGCTAGTCCCGCAGAACGCGGCGACAGCACGTCGAGGCGGACGGTCGCCTCGACCAGCCGGGCGATAAAGTCCGCCCGTTCGAAATAACGCCCCAGCCAGTAGAGCGAGGATGCGGTCCGCGAAAGCATCAGCGCACCCCCTGGCTTCGAATCTGCGACTGCTGGCCCTGCACCTGTATCCATTTGTCGGGTTCGGGCGCCAACAGGACGAAGCTGTCCTTGGTGCCGCCGCCCTGGCTGGAGTTGACGACCAGCGACCCCTCGCGAAGCGCGACGCGGGTCAGTCCGCCCGGTGTCACCTCCACGCCGTTGCGCCCGGTCAGGACGAAGGGGCGGAAATCGACATGGCGCGGCGCGACGCCGCTTTCGACCAAGGTCGGTACGGTGGAGAGCGCCAGAGTGGGCTGCGCGATATAGCGGTGCGGCTCCGCGATCAGCGCGGCGCGGAAATGCTCGATCTGCACCTTGGTCGCGGTCGGACCGACCAGCATCCCATAGCCGCCCGATCCATCGACCAGCTTGACCACCAGCTCGCTCAGATGGTCGAGGACATAGGCCAGCGCCTCGGGCTCGCGACACCGCCAGGTCTCGACATTCTTCAGCTTGGGCTCGCCGCCTGAATAATAGCGGACGATGTCGGGCATATAGCTGTAGATCGCCTTGTCGTCGGCGATGCCGTTGCCGGGCGCATTGAGGATGGCGACATTGCCCGCCGCATAAGCCGCGATCAGCCCCGGCACGCCCAGCATCGAATCGGGACGGAAGACCAGCGGGTCGAGGAAATCGTCATCGACCCGGCGATAGATGACATCGACCTTCACCCGCCCCGCGATGGTGCGCATCCAGACGATGTCGTCATCGACGATCAGATCGGCCGCCTCGACCAGTTCGATCCCCATCGAATCGGCCAGGAAGCTGTGTTCGTAATAGGCCGAGTTATAATGGCCGGGCGTCAGTACGACACAGGTCGGCTCGGCGACACCGTGCGGGGCGACCGACTTCATCGTGGCGAGCAGCCGGTCGGGATAGCTGTCCACCGCCGCCACCCGGAACTGCCGGAACAGTTCGGGGCAAAGACGCAGCATCGCCTCACGGTTCTCCAGCATATAGCTGACGCCCGAGGGGGTGCGCGCATTATCCTCCAGCACGAAGAAATCGTCCGGTCCGGTTCGCACCAGATCGATGCCGCAAATATGCGCCCAAACCCCGTGCGGCGGTCGCATGCCCGCGATTTCGGGGCGGAATTGCGGATTGCCGAAGATCAGATCGGGCGGAAGCACCCCGTCGCGCAGAATCTTCCGCTCGCCATAAATATCGTCGAGGAACGCGTTGATCGCCTCGACCCGCTGGACCAGCCCCTCGGATAGGCGCGCCCATTCGTCGGGCAGGAACACGCGCGGGACGATGTCGAACGGGATGATCCGCTCGGCCGCGTCGCTTTCGCCATAGACGGCGAAGGTGATGCCCAGTTGCCGGAAAGTCGCCTCGGCCGCCTGTTGCCGGCGGCGAAGTTCACTATCGGGGGTGTGATCGAGCCAGCGCTGAAGTGCATTGAGTTCCGGGCGCGGCGCGACAGCACCGGAAGCCCCCATGATTTCGTCGAACGCGGCGATTGTCCCCATCCGGTCGTTACGCTCCCCCTAGTGATCGGGTTCCATGCTGCACCGCAGGAGGGGGTGCGCAAGGGGAGATTTCCCGCCCCCCCCCCCCGGCACGGCGGAACACTTACGCTCCCAGTTTCTCCAACATGGACGGGGTCAGCACCTGTGGCAGGACCTGGGGCTCTTTCGCACCCGGCGCATAATAGAGGTAGAGCGGCACCCCGGCCCGGTTATGCCGTTCGATAAAGCGTCCCAGAACCGGATCCCCGTCGGTCCAGTCGCCGACCAGCACCGCCACCTTGTTGCGGTCGAACGCCTCGCGCACCGATACCCGCTCGATCGCGGCGGCCTCGTTCACCTTGCAGCTCAGGCACCAATCGGCGGTGAAATAGGCGAAGACGGGGCGGTTCTGGCGACGCAGGCTGTCCAGCTTGGCCTCGGTAAAGCCGGTGTCGGCCGTCGGTTTGGCGATGGCGGCGGCGGGCTTGACCGTCACCACGATCGCCACCGCCAGCACCAGCGCCGCTGCCGCGGGCCAGCCCGCGCGGTCCTTGCCGCCATGCTGGCGCAACCCCGTCCACCAGAAGCCGAGCGAGGCCAGCAACGCGGCGGCGAGGCCCAGCGTCATGCCGGTCACCCCCGCCTCCTGCCCCAATATCCAGGCGAGCGCGAGCGCGGTCAGGAACATCGGCACCGACAGGATATGGCGCAGCCGCGCCATCCACATGCCCGGCTTGGGAAGCCGCCGCCGCAGCGCAGGGACAAAGCCAATCGCGATGAAGGGCAACGCGATTCCGATCCCCAGCCCCGCGAACACCGCCAGCGCGGCCGCGGCGGGCAGGACCAGCGCCGCGCCCAAGGCGCCTGCCATGAACGGCCCCGAACAGGGCGTAGCGACGAACGCCGCCAGTGCCCCGGTGGCGAACGATCCCATCGCCCCCGATCGCCCCGCAAAGGCGGGCGTGGGCAACTCGAACAGTCCCGCCAGATTGAACGCGATCCCCGCGACCAGCAGCAGCAATATGCCGATCACGCGCGGGTCCTGTAGCTGGAAGGCCCAGCCCGCGCTTTGCCCCCCGGCCCGCAGAGCCAGCAGCACCACGCCCAGCCCGACACAGACCAGCACCACGCCCGCCGTATAGGCCAGCGCCTCGGCCCGCGCATGCCGCTCGTCGCCGCCGCCACGCGCCAGGCTCAGCGCCTTGAGGCTCAGGATCGGGAAGACGCAGGGCATGATGTTGAGTAGCAATCCGCCCAGCACGGCACCCAGAAACGCCAGAGCGACCGCGCCGAACCCGTGATCAGCCCCCGCCCCCTCGCCGCTCGAAGCGATCGCACCCGGTTTGGCGGCAAAGGCGAGGCCCTGCCCCTCCCCGATCGACAGCACGCCCGATACCGGTCCGGGGGTCGGCACGGCGGCGGCGGGGATGACGAGGATCAACCGGTCGCCCTTGCGTTCCATCCCTTGCGCCGCGGCATGGTCGATCACACCGCTGCGGTCGGGGAAGAAATAGGCTTGGTTCACTGCGACCGAGGCGGGCAGCGGCACCGCGATCCGCACCGTCTTGCCCTTGATCTCGATCACGCCGTCGCCACCCAGCGGCTTGGGCAGCGCAGCGCGCCAGCGGTCGAACTCGCCACGCATCGCGGGATCGACCGCGCCCTCGCCGATGGTCAGCCGGGTCGACAGCGTCTGGCTTTCGGGGACGCAGATGGTGTCGGTACAGACCAGATAGTCGAGCTTGACCGTCACAGGCAGCGGCGTGCCCTTTGCCAACCCCGCCGGAACCTTCAGGTCCGCCAGCAGCGTGAAGGGCCGCTCATAGACATAGTTCATCAGCCCGGCGATCTTCAGCCGCCCCGGCACCGGGTAGCGCAATTCGCCCGCGGTCGCGCCCTTGGGCAGGGTCCAGTGCGCCTCGGTCGGCAGGCCCGCATCGCCGCCATTCTTCCAATAGCCGTGCCAGCCCTTTTCGGGCGTCGCGACGATGGCCAGGGTGGTCTGCCCCCCCGCCGCCGGGGTCGCGCTTTCGGCGACGAGGCGCATCGGCAGATGGATCGCCCCCGGCGCGGCCGGCGGGCCGCTCTCCGCGATGCCGGGGGTCATCGCCACCGACATGAAGAGAGCCGTCATCAGGATGTAAAACCAACCGCGCATCGACCTTGCCCTAACCCGCTTTCGCGTTCCATAGCGCCCCCGTCCCCGCTTTGCATCAAGGTTGCCCATGACGTCCCTGACTGCCGCGCTTCTCGCCTCCGGGGCCGCCGTAAAATTGGTGGCGATATGGCTGGACCGGGTGGGCCGGGAATGGACCCACGGAGACGGCCGCGACCGGCTGGGGGGGCGTGGTGGGGAGGGCCGCCTGCGGCGTCGCGGGGGGCGAGGCGACGCCGCGGCCGCCCTTCCCCACCACGCCGCCCAAGCTGATCGTGGCGATCTCGGTGGATCAATTCTCGGCCGACCTGTTCCAGCAATATCGCAACCAATTTACCGGCGGCATGGCGCGCCTGCTGACCGGCGCGGTCTTTCCCTCTGGCTATCAGAGCCATGCCGCGACCGAGACCTGCCCCGGCCACTCGACCATCCTGACCGGCTATCGCCCTGCGCATACCGGCATCATCGCCAACAACTGGGTCGACCAGTCGGTCGGGCGTGTGGACAAGATCGTCTATTGCTCGGAGGACGAACGCGTTCCGGGCAACGATCACAACAACTATACCGTGTCGGACATGCACCTGAAGGTGCCGACGCTGGGCGAGCGGATGAAGACCGCCGATCCCCGCGTCCGCACCGTCTCGGTCGCGGGCAAGGACCGTGCGGCCGTGATGATGGGCGGGCACAAGATGGACGAGATCTGGTGGTGGGACGGCAAGACCTATGTCTCCTATGCCGGTCGCGCCGTGCCGCCCGTCGTGGAGCGCACGCGCAAGGCCGTCGCCGACCTGATCGCCCGGCCGCAGGCGGCCCTGCCGCTGCCCGGTTTCTGCAAGTCGCTCGACCGGCCGATCACGGTCGGCGGCCAGACCCTGGGCACCGGCCGGTTCCAGCGCGCGGCGGGCGATATGAAGGCGTTCCGCGTGTCTCCAGCGGCCGACGCGGCGGTGCTGGCGATGGCGGCGGGCTTCGTCCAGGACATGAAGCTGGGCCAGGGGCCGCAGACCGACATGCTGTCGGTCGGCCTGTCGGCGACCGACTATATCGGCCATGCGCTGGGCACCCAGGGGGCCGAGATGTGCATCCAGATGGAGGAACTCGACCGCTCGCTGGCGGGATTCTTCGACGTGCTCGATGCGAGCGGCGTGGATTATGAAGTGATGCTGACCGCCGACCACGGCGCGCACGACATGACCGAGCGGCAGCAGATTCGCGCCATGCCGATGGAAAGCCATGTCGCGCCCGAGGCCAAGACCAAGGCGATGGCCGCCGTCATCGCGCAAGGTCTGGGCCTGTCCAACACCCCGCCGATCATGATGAGCGCGGAGGGCGACATCTATATCAACCGCGACCTGCCACCCGCCACGCGCGCGAAGGTGCTGGCCGAAGCGAAGCGGCGTTACGAAGCGCTGCCGCAGGTCGCCGCCGCGCTGACCCGCGACGAGATCGCCGCGACGCCCTGGCCCACCACCCCGCCGGAGACCTGGACGCTGAAGGAAAAGGCGCGCTCCTCCTACGATCCGACGCGCTCGGGCGATCTGCTGATCCTGCTCAAGCCGCGCGTCACCACGATCGAGGAGCCCACCCCCGGCTATGTCGAGACTCATGGTTCGCCCTGGGACTACGATCGCCGCGTGCCGATCCTGTTCTGGCGCAAGGGGATGAGCGGGTTCGAACAGCCGCTGTCGGTCGAGACGGTCGATATTGCCCCGACACTGGCGGCGACGATCGGACTGCCGATCCCCGGCGTGGACGGGCGTTGCCTGGACCTCGATCCGGGAGCTGCGGATACGTGTAAGAAGTAAGCTTATTCCTCCCCTGCAAGGGGAGGGGGACCGCCGCGAAGCGGTGGTGGAGTGGTGTCCCCACTGGCTGCGACACCCCTCCGTCAGCCCTCCGGGCTGCCCCCCCCTTACAGGGGGGCAATGTCAAGGGCGCTCGACCCGATATTCAATCGGCTTGAAGCTCCCCCCGTTCGACGCGGGTGCGGAACAGGCGGTGAGCCCGATCACCAGATCCATCTGCGCCACGAAGCGGATATGATCGCCCGGCCCACTCAGCGGCGGCAGCACCTCCAGCTTGCCGGTCGCGCCATCGACCGGCACGTTCATGAAACAGTTGAACGCCACCGGAATCCGGTCGGGGGTCACGCCATAGGGTTCCAGCGCGGCGGCTAGATTGCCGAAACAGCCCCGATGGCGCGGCAGGTCGGGATAGAAATGATCGAACGTATCGACCGAACAGGGCGTCAGCAGGAAATCGTGCATCCCGACCGTGTCGGCCACGATCTCCAGCATCACCCGCGAGCGGTTGGAATAGAGCTTGTGCCCGGTGGTCAGCCGGATCGTCTCGGCATAGTCGAGCGTGCGGCCTGACGAGATCACCTCATCCAGATCATCGGCGTTGAAAGCGAGCAGATCGGCGACCTGTCGCCCGCGCGGGTCGATGACGGTCAGGGTGTCGCCCTTGGCCATGCGAAAGGCGTCGCCACTGCGGGGCGGGATCTCGACGGTTTCGGCGCTCATCGATCGGCCGCCGCTTCGGCACCCGTATAGTGGAAGGGGCAGCGCCAGCCCTCCTCCACCGCGCGACCGCTATATTGCCGGGCCTCGCTCATCTCGCCATGGCGTGCCAGCATCGGGTTGCGCGATCCCGCCAGCGCCTCATCGCGGACCATGATCTTCTCGCGCATCCCCTCATATTTGCCTTGGGCGCGCAATATCTCGAACTGGTCGTGCAGGTTAAAGATCATGGCCGGGCGCGGGAAGCGCCGCGCGGGGCGGCTGGCGTTGGGATGCAGCCCGACGACGAAGAACGCCTCGCCGCCGAAGGACAGCGAGAAATGCGGGTCTTCCGGGTCCGCGCTGACCCGTTCGTCCCAGTCCTGCCCCAGCCAGACATCCTTGTCCGACAACGACTGGATCCGCGCCCAGATCGCGCGCTCGAACGCGGCTTCGTCCAGTTGCTCGGGGCCGGCGAACACCACCGCCAGGCTGCGGAATAGCTGCGGCTCGGCACGATAGCGTTCGGCGAAGCGCCGCAGCCGGTCATGGATGCGCAGATCGTCCCAGGCGCTCGCTATGTCGCGCGCGCCCAATATGTCCAGCGTCCCCCGCGCCATCGCCGCCTTGGCGCCGACACAAGGAAAATCCGCCGCCGCGATATGGGCACGAAGCATCGCGGCCGACTCGGGCTCGCTGGGATCGTGCGGGGGGAATAGACTGCTTCCGGTTTTCGACATGGGATGCCCCAACGCGACGGTTAGGGCAGCGTTCCCGAAAAGCCGTTTTATCTCACATAATTAGCATCGATCAATCGGACCGCTGATCGAGATCACAAAGCGGACTGCGACCCCGTCAGTCGAGATTGGGGCGCAGCCAGCGGGTCGCCTGGGCGACATCGACCCCGCGCCGCGTCGCATAGTCCGCCACCTGGTCCTCGCCGATCCGCGCAACGCCAAAATATTCGGCCTGGGCGTGCCCGAAGTAGAAGCCGCTGACCGCCGCCGTCGGCAGCATCGCGAAGCTGTCGGTCAACTCCAGCCCGACCGCGCTTTCCGCCCCCAGCAGGTCGAACAGCGTCCGCTTGATGCTGTGTTCGGGGCAGGCGGGGTAGCCTGGTGCGGGGCGGATGCCGCGATATTGCTCGCGGATCAGCGCCTCGTTGGTCAGTTGCTCGCCCGCCGCATAGCCCCACAGGTCGGTGCGGACATGCGCATGGAGCCGCTCGGCGAACGCCTCGGCCAGACGGTCGGCCAGCGCCTTGAGCAGGATGTCGTTATAATCGTCATGGCCAGCCCGGAAGCGTTCGATATACGCGTCGATGCCATGGATGCCGACCGCGAAGCCGCCCATCCAGTCGCCCGCCGGGTCGATGAAGTCGGCCAGGCACATATTGGCGCGGCCTTCGCGCTTGGCGATCTGCTGACGCAGGAAGGGGATGCAGGTCTCTTCCCCGTCCGCCGTCAGGATCACGTCATCGCCGTCGCGGCGGCACGGCCAGAGCGCCGCCACGCCGCGGGCGGTCAGCCACTTCTCGGCGATGATCGTGTCGAGCATGGCCTGCGCATCGGCATAGAGGCCGCTGGCGCTTTCGCCGACCACTTCGTCGGTCAGGATCGCGGGGAAATTGCCCGCCAGTTCCCAGGCGCGAAAGAAGGGCGTCCAGTCGATATAGTCGCGCAGGTCCGACAGGTCCCAGTCCTGATAGACATGCACGCCCGGCTGCTTTGGGTCGCCCGCCTTGAGCGCCATGTCCGCGACGAAGCCGCGCGCGCGGGCTTCCTCCAGCGGCAACAGGGCATTGGCTCCCTTCCCCTCGCGCGCCTTGCGGACGGCTTCGTAATCGGCGGCGACCTGCGCGACATAAGGATCGCGCTGGGTATCCGACACGAGCGTCGTCGCCACCCCGACCGCGCGGGATGCGTCGAGGACATGGACCACCGGCCCCGAATAGGCAGGCGCGATGCGCAGCGCGGTATGCACCTTGGACGTGGTCGCGCCGCCGATCAGCAGCGGCATGGACATGCCCGCCCGCTGCATTTCCTCGCCCACCGTCACCATCTCGTCGAGCGAGGGGGTGATGAGGCCCGACAGGCCGATCATGTCGGCGTCATTCTCGTTCGCCGCCGCGATGATCTTCGACCAGGGGACCATGACGCCCAGATCGACCACCTCGAACCCGTTGCACTGGAGCACCACGCCGACGATGTTCTTGCCGATATCGTGGACGTCGCCCTTCACGGTCGCGAGCACGATCCGGCCCTTGCCCTTGGCGCCCGGCTCCTTCGCCGCCTCGATGAAGGGCAGCAGGTGCGCGACTGCCTTCTTCATGACGCGGGCGGACTTCACCACCTGGGGCAGGAACATCTTGCCCGAGCCGAACAGGTCGCCGACGACGTTCATGCCGTCCATCAGCGGGCCTTCGATCACCTCGATCGGCCGTGCGAATTGCTGGCGGCATTCCTCGGTATCGTCGACGACATGCGCGTCGATACCCTTGACCAGCGCATATTCCAGCCGCTTGGTCACCGGCAGGCTGCGCCACTCGGCCGCCTGCTTCTCAGCGACCGCATCGGTGCCGCGATAGCGCTCGGCCAATGCGACCAGCCGCTCGCCTGCCTCGGGATCGCGGTTGAGGACGACATCCTCGCACGCCTGGCGAAGCTCGGGGTCGATCGTGTCGTACACGTCGAGCTGGCCCGCATTGACGATCGCCATGTCCATGCCCGCCGGGATGGCGTGGTAGAGGAACACCGAGTGCATCGCGCGGCGCACCGGCTCGTTGCCGCGGAAAGAGAACGACAGGTTGGACAGGCCGCCCGAGATATGGACGTGCGGGCAGCGCGCCTTGATCTCGCGGCACGCCTCGATGAAGTCGACGCCGTAATTGTTATGCTCTTCGATGCCGGTCGCAACCGCGAAGACATTGGGGTCGAAGATGATGTCTTCGGGCGGGAAGCCGATCGACATCAGCAGGTCATAGGCGCGCGCGCAAATCTCAACTTTGCGGTCCTTGGTGTCGGCCTGGCCGACCTCGTCGAACGCCATGACGACCACCGCCGCGCCATAGGCCATGCAGCGGCGGGCATAATGGAGGAACGCCTCCTCGCCTTCCTTCATGCTGATCGAGTTGACGATCGGCTTGCCTGACACGCACTTCAAACCCGCCTCGATCACGCTCCATTTCGAGCTGTCGATCATGATCGGCACGCGCGCGATATCGGGCTCAGCGGCGATCAGCTTGAGGAAGGTGGTCATGGCGTATTCGGCGTCGAGCAGCCCTTCGTCCATGTTGACGTCGACCACCTGCGCGCCATTCTCGACCTGGCTACGCGCTACCTCCACCGCGCGGGTATAGTCGCCCGCCAGAATCATCTTCTTGAACGCCGCCGATCCGGTGACGTTGGTCCGCTCGCCGACATTGACGAAATTGGTGGAGGTGTTGGTCATGGTGTCTTCTCAAATCCTCCCCGCTCGCGGGGAGGATTGTTCAGGCCGCCATGGTGAACGGCTCCAGCCCGGCGAGGCGGGTGACGACCGGCGGGGTCGGGATGGTGCGGGGCTGCATGCCCTTCACCTTGTCGGCGATTGCCTTGATATGCGCAGGGGTCGAGCCGCAGCAGCCGCCCAGCACATTGACCTGCCCCTCGACCGCCCATTCGCCGACCAGACCGGCGGTGGTGACGGGCGCTTCGTCATAGGCACCCAGTTCGTTGGGCAGCCCGGCATTGGGGTAGATCATGATGAGCGTGTCGCAGATTTCCGACAGCGTCTTGACGTGCGGGCGCAGCTGTTCCGCCCCGAACGAGCAGTTCAGCCCGATGGTCAGCGGCCTGGCATGGCGCACCGCGTGCCAGAAGGCCTCGACCGTATGGCCCGACAGGTTGCGGCCCGACAGGTCGGTCAGCGTCATCGACAGCATGATCGGGATGTCGCGGCCCAGCGCCTCGCCCGCCTCGATCGTCGCCATGATTCCGGCCTTGGCGTTGAGCGTGTCGAACACCGTCTCGATCAGGATGAAGTCCGCCCCACCCTCGACCAGCGCATCGATCTGTTCGCGGTACACGTCCTTGAGGTAATCGAAGTCGATCTCGCGGTAACCCGGATCGTTCACGTCCGGCGACAGCGACAGCGTCTTGTTGGTCGGCCCGATCGCGCCCGCGACGAAGCGGGGGCGGCCGTCCTTCGCGGCGAACTCGTCAGCGACGCGGCGGGCGAGCTTCGCGCTCTCGACATTGATCTCCCGCACCAGATGCTCGGCTCCGTAATCGGCCTGGCTGATCCGGTTGGCGGAGAAGGTGTTGGTCTCGGCAATGTCCGCCCCCGCCTCGAAATAGGCGCGGTGGATGGCCTCCGGCACCTCGGGCTTGGTCAGCGCCAGGATGTCGTTATTGCCCTTCTGGTCGTGGGACAGGCCCAGCGTCCCCGCATAGGCCGCCTCGTCCAGCTTCCAGTTCTGGATCTCGGTGCCGAACGCGCCGTCGGTGATCAGGATGCGCTTGGCGGCTTCGGCGAGGAACGTATCGCGGGTCGTCATGATCTACTCCTGCCCCCGACCAGTGCGGGAGCGTATTGGCATTCCTATAGGGGCAGAGAGGTTACGCCGCCGCTACCGTCTCGGCCTTCTTGCCGCGCACGCCCAGCAAATGGCTGATCGCATAGGCCAGTTCGGCGCGGTTGAGCGTGTAGAAGTGGAAGCCCTTCACCCCGCCCGCATAGAGCCGACGGCACATCTCGGCGGCGATGGTCGCGGCGACCAGCTGGCGCGCGCCGGGATGATCGTCCAGCCCCTCGAACAACCGGTCCATCCAGTCCGGGATGCACGCCCCGCACATGGCGGCGAACTTGCGGGTCTGCGCGACGTTGGACACGGGCAGGATGCCCGGCACGATCTCCGCCGTGATCCCCGCAGCGGCGGCGGCATCGCGGAAACGGAAATAGGCTTCGGGCGAGAAGAAGAATTGCGTGATCGCGCGGTTGGCGCCTGCATCGATCTTGCGCTTCAGATTGTCGATGTCCGCCTTCTGGTCAGCCGAGTCCGGATGACATTCCGGATAGGCCGCAACCGAAATCTCGAACGGGTGCAGCTTCTTCAGGCCCGCGACCAGATCGGCGGCATTCTCATAGCCGCCGGGATGGCTGACGAAGCGCGCGCCCTCGGCGGGAGGATCGCCGCGCAGCGCCACGATGTGCCGCACGCCCGCCGCCCAATATTCCTGCGCGACCTGGTCGATCTCTTCTCGGGTCGCCTCGACACAGGTCAGATGCGCGGCGGCGTCCATCGTCGTCTCGCGCTGGATGCGCGCGACGGTGGCATGGGTCCGCTCGCGGGTCGAGCCGCCCGCGCCGTACGTCACCGACACGAAGCGCGGGTCCAGCGGCTCCAGCGTGCGGATCGCGTCCCACAACTGCGCGTCCATCTTCTCCGTCTTGGGCGGAAAGAATTCGAAGCTGACCGCGATATCGCCGCCCACATCGGCGAACAGCGGTTCCTCATGCGCCAGCGCGGCCTCGGCCCGCGTCAGGATCGTGTTCGTCATGCCGCCTTCACCCTATTCGTCTCGACGGGCCGAAGCCCCTTCTTCACACCCAGCCAGAGCTTGACGGTCAGTTCGCCGCCCTCCAGCGTCTCGGTCCGCGCCAGCGTCAGCCCAGCGGGGCCGAACCAGCTTGCCATCTGTTCGTCGGCGAAACCCAGGCGGCTATGCGCCGCCTTCTGCCGCAATTCCTCGCGATCATGCGGCGCGAAGTCGGCGATCAGCAGCCGCCCGCCCGGCCCCAGCACCCGCGCCGCCTCGGCGATCGCCGCGCCCGGCTGCTGCGCGAAGTGCAGCACATGGTGCAGGATCGCGATATCCGCCGCGCCGTCGCCCATGGGCAGCGCATAGAGGTCCGCCTGCCGCAACTCGGTATTGGCGCGGCCGTGCAGCTTGGCGCGGGCCAGCCGCAGCATCTCCGACGAGCGGTCGATGCCCAGCGCGCTATCCGCGCGGTCGCCGAAGAGTTCGAGCATCCGCCCGGTGCCGGTGCCGATGTCGATCAGCGTGCCGAGATCGCCCTCGCCGATCAGGCCCGCCATCGCCTCCTCGATCTCGCTGTCCGCGACATGGAGCGATCGGATCGCATCCCACTCGCCCGCATGATCCTCGAACCAGGCCGCCGCGCTCGCCGCCCGGTCGGCCCGCACCGCCGCCAGCCGCGCGACATCGGCGACCATCCAGGGATCGGGCGCATCCGCCGTCCAGCGATCGAGCGCCGCCATCATCGGCTCCACCGCCTCGCGGTCACCCAGCGCGACGAAGACCCAGCTGCCCTCCTTGCGCCGCTCGGCCAGTTCGGCATCGACCAGGATCTTCACATGGCGGCTGACGCGCGGCTGGCTCTGCCCCAGCACCTGCGCCAGTTCGCCCACCGACAGCTCCATCGACCGCAGCAGCGCAAGGATGCGCAGCCGCGTCGGATCGCTGAGGGCGCGAAAGATTTCGAGCGCATTGGCCATGGATCACGATATAAAGATATCTTTATATGCGGTCAACGGAGCGAACAGATTTCGGCCGACACGGACCCGAAACGGATAATCTGCGTTGGCACGCCGATCATATGTTTGAAACGGGAGTGTTTGCCATGAAGAAGGCCCTGATCCTCGCCCTGACCGGTGCCGCCGCCTTGTCGCTGGCCGCGTGCAGCGAGAATGCCCAGCAGCAGACCGAGCAGGCCGCCGATGCCATCGGCTCGGACGTGAAAGCGACGACGCAGAACGCCTCGGACGATGTCGAGGCGGCGACCGCACGCGCGCTGAACTCGGCCGAGAATGCCATGGACAAGGCGGGCGACAAGCTGGACCGCGCCGGTGACCGTGCCGCAGCCCATGCCGACCGCGCGGGCGAGAATATCGATCGCGGGCTCGACCATGCGGGCGACAAGATCGAGCGCGGCGCCGACAATGCCCGCCAGGCGACCGGCAACGCGCTGGTTCGCGCGGGCGAGGATGTCCGCCGCTAAAGGGCGTTATCCTCAGGGATTGCAGAAGCGGGTCGGCGATCAGTTCGCCGGCCCGTTTTTCTTTAGGCGGTCTGCGTGGCCTTCGACTTTGCTTAGGCTGAACGGCGTGAGGAGTTTGTGACCCCATATTCCAACGTCCGTACAGCCTGAGCGAAGAAGGCTACGCCTCCTAACCGTTTTCAACCGACCGGGCCCTCCCCCCGCCCCGCCTTCCCCTGCGCCCGCCCCTTCTTGGCATCGACCCGCCGGGTCTGGGACGCGCGGGTGGGTTTGGTCGGCCGCCGCTTCTTGGGAACGATGGTCGCCTCGCGGATCAGGTCGATCAACCGTTCACGCACCTCGCGCCGGTTCATCTCCTGCGAGCGGCTGGCATCGGCGCGCAGGGTCAGCACGCCGTCCTTGCTCAGCCGCTGCCCCGCCAGCACAGCCAGCCGCATCTTCACCGCTTCTGGCAAACTCGGCGAGCCGCCCACGTCGAAGCGCAACAGCACCGCACTGTCGGTAGTGTTGACATGCTGCCCGCCCGGCCCGGAGGCGCGGGTGAAGCTCTCGGTGATCTCGCGCTCGTCGATCGCGATGGCGCGGGTGACGGGGATCAGCGCCATCGCCTGCGCCCCTAGTCCCGGAACGCGCCGAAGCGTTCCGGCGTCGGGGCCTCGGCGGTGATCGGGTCCTTGGCGTCTCCGCGCGGCACCGTCAGGCTGGCGGCGTGCAGCAACATGCCACCCGCTTCGCCCGCTCCATAAACGGGGTCGCCGACCACCGGCGCGCCCAGGCCCGTCGCCGCATGGACGCGAATCTGGTGGGTACGGCCGGTTTCCGGGCGGAACTCGACCAGCGTCCGCCCGCCCTCATGGCGCAATGCGCGCCAGCCGGTCCGCGCCGCCTTGCCCATCGGATCGGCGACCATCCGCCAGCCCTCTTCCATCGTGGACACCTTGGCGAGCGGCAGGTCGATCATCCCCTCGCCCTCGACCACGCCGTTCAGAACCGCCAGATAGCGCTTTTCTACCAGCCCGGCCTCGAACGCCTGCTGAAAACGGGCATGCGCCTTGGGGTTGCGCGACAGGAGCAGGCAGCCGCTGGTGTCGCGGTCGAGCCGGTGCACCGCATGCGGCCAGCGCTTGAACCCGAATTTCAGCGATTCCAGATGGTTTTCGAGGCTGATCGACCCGTTACGGGGCCGATCGACGGGCAGGCCCGCCGGTTTGTCGATCACCAGCGCTTCGCCGTCGATGAATAGAACGCGATCTCCGTGCATCGCGCTCCCTTGCCACCGTGCGCGCCGACATGCCAGAGGCGCGCGTGTCATGCCGAGCGCTCTTGCCGTTTTCCTTCGCCTGTTGGCACTGCTGTCGATCGCGGTGACGCCCGTCATGGCGGCGGCGCAGTCCTGCGACGGCGCGCTGCCCCCGCCAGGCCCGGACGGTCGGGTCGCCGGGCATTTTCCCTATGGCGACGGATCGCCTCAGGACATCGTGCCAGCCCCTGCCGGGTTCGGGCTCAAGCCCTATTGCCGCCTGCACCGCGCGATGATCCCCGATCTGCAACGGCTGCTGGACGCGGCGAAGGCCGATCCGGCGGTCGGCGGCACCTTGCACGGCCTGTCCTGCCATCGCGAGGTCGCCCGCCAGCGCAACGTCTTCTGCCGCGACCGGAGCGTGTCCGCCGCAGAGCGCGCCATTTCGGTCGCACCGGCGGGGTATAGCGAACATGCGACCGGCTATGCGGTCGATTTCGCGGTGCGTCCGGCGCGCGGATGCCCGGATGCGGAGGCGTGCATGGCCGCGTCGCCCGCGGCGCGCTGGCTGATCGCCAATGCCCCGCGCTTCGGGTTCGAGATGAGCTTTCCGGCGGGCAACAGGCAGCGGGTAAAGTGGGAGCCCTGGCACTGGCGCTGGGTCGGGACCAGTCCCGCCGAGCCGAGCGCAGCGCAGGCGCGGGCGGTCTTCGCCAGAGCGCGGGCGCAGTTCCCGGCCGATCCGGGCGTGCGCGATCCGTTGAAGGTCGTGGTGACGGCCCAACCGCCGGTTCCGGTGCCCCCGCCAGCGGCCGCGCCTAGCCCAGCGACGAGGAAGGGCAAATCGCGCCGCCAACGGCCCTGAACAACGGCGTGACAGGATCGCGCTCCCCGCTTAGGATCGATCCTCGCAGCACGAGAGGTGACATCGCATGACACGATGCGCGACGTATCTTCTGATTGCGGTTGCTGTTCTAGTCACGCTTCCTACGCCCGTTCTGGCGCAACATTCGGAGACGGCTTCCGACGCAGCCGTCATCAAGACGCTCCCCTCCCTCTCGATCCTCGAATTCAAGCCGGCATTCCGGTATACCGACCCGGACAGGGGCCCCTTTACCGATCGCAACATCTATTTTGGCACCGAACTCCCCGATATCGACGGAGGCCGCGTCATTGATGCCTGGTCACGAAGCCATCTCCCGGCAACGCTGTATCTGACTAACGGCACCTGCCTGCTCTATTCCATCAACCTCGGAAGTTACGGGCCCGTAAGCGGGCGTTTGGAGCCCAGCGCCTGCGCCGATCGCCCCACCAATGATCGCCAGATCCCGTCCCATCCTGTTCCAGCCGGGCTAAAATTCGTCGGTTCGTCCTGGGGCATGAGCGCCTGGGTTAATGAAAAGGACGGTACGACGGTCGTCACCAAACCCTTTGCAAAGACATTCGCACCGCTTTTCACGGCCGATTTTCCGGTGCTGGCGATGATGGCGATAATTGATCCGCATGGCGTGGGGGCGGGCATAACCCTGATCGGTCCACGGAGGGGCAAGCTCGTCGCGGTGACGGTCGACGTGGCGGTGCGGTAAATGCATCGTGGCCGCCATGCCGATCCGGCACTGGCGCGTACCGGTTGGTCGAGGTTGTGGCCCTTGGCCTTCGACCCGGCTCAGGCAGAACGGAGGAAGGATATAAGAACGGGGGCACCCTTCGGCGCCCCCGTCCCTTGCATTACCCGAACAGCTTGGCGGCCGTCTCGGCGATGCGCTTGCCCTGATAGCGCGCACCGTCCAGATCGACCTGGCTCGGCTGGCGGCTGCCGTCGCCGTCCGCCAGGGTCGAGGCGCCGTACGGCGTGCCGCCATGGACTTCCTTGACGCCCATCTGGCCTTGGAACCCATAATCCAGGCCGACGATGGTCATGCCGTGGTGGATCAGGTTGGTCAGGACCGAGAACAGGGTCGTCTCCTGCCCGCCATGCTGGCTGGCGGTCGAGGTGAAGGCACCGCCGACCTTGCCGACCAGACCGCCCTTCATCCACACGCCGCCGGTCGTGTCCCAGAAGGCCGCCATCTGGCTCGCCATCCGGCCATAGCGCGTGGGGGTGCCGACGATGATCGCATCATAGTTGGTCAGCGCGTCGGGCCCCTCGATCTCGGGATGCGCGGTGTCGGTCTTGAAGTGCGCCGCCGCAACCACCTCGGCAGGCGCGGTCTCGGCGACGCGACGGATGTCCACCTCGGCACCCGCCGAACGCGCGCCTTCGGCGATGGCGTCGGCCATCTGCTCGATGTGACCATAGGACGAATAATAGAGAACCAGAACCTTGGCCATGTGATATACTCCCTTGCAGAAACGTCAGTTATTCGGCGTCGACCAGAACGATCTCGGCATCCTCGATCGCCGTGATCGTCACGGTCCGGCCACCGGTGAGCGCCGCACCGTCGCGTGCCGCGAACGGGACACCGTCGATTTCGATCCGTCCGGTCGCGGGGACGAGATAGGCGTGGCGCCCCTCACCCACCGCATGTTCGACACTCTCCCCGGCGCGCAACGTGGCGCCCAGGACACGGGCATCGGCGCGGATGCGTAGCGCGTCGCCATCCTCTTCGAACCCGCTGGCCAGCGTCACGAACTTCCCCGAGCGTTCGCCCTTGGGGAACGGCTTGGCACCCCAGCTTGGCTGACCACCCCGGCTGCGCGGCTCGATCCAGATCTGGAACAGCGTCGTCGGCTCGGATTCGAGATTATATTCGGCGTGGCGCACGCCCGAACCCGCGCTCATCACCTGCACGTCGCCCGCCGCCGTCCGACCGACATTGCCCATCGAATCCTGATGGGTGATCGCGCCGGTGCGGACATAGGTGATGATCTCCATGTCGGCATGGGGATGCGGCGGGAAGCCGGCGTTCGGCCCAATGACATCGTCGTTCCAGACGCGGATCGCGCCCCAGCCCATGCGGGCCGGATCATAATAGTTGGCGAACGAGAAATGATGCCGTGCATCCAGCCAGCCATGATTGGCATGGCCCAGGCTTTCGAAACTGCGGCGGTCGATTCCCCGAACGGGGTGGGTGATGACTTGCGTGCTCATGGGGTAACTCCCTTGGTTGCGCCCAAGATAGTGACGATCATGATCGCGTAAACGGAAACGCTGGAAACCGATCGTTTCCATGTGCATTGTAACGCAGAACCGGCCGTTTGCCGGTCGTACGGGGGTGCCGAACGGTGCTCCAAAGGGGGGTATCAATGCGTCTGCCGGATCTGGAGGCCTGGGCGATCTTCGCCGCCGTCGTCGAGCATCGCTCGTTCAGCGCCGCGGCCGATGCGATCGGGCTGTCCAAGGCCACCGTGTCCAAGGCGATCACCCGATTGGAGGCGCAGCTCAACCAGTCGCTGTTCCACCGCACCTCGCGCCGCCTGGCGCTGACCGAGGCGGGAAAGCCGCTGGCCGATCACGCCGCGCGCATCTTGGCCGAAGCGCGCGCCGCCGAGGAAGCCGCACGCGACGCCGCCAGCGCGCCCGCCGGTCGCATTCGTCTGGCCGCGCCCATGTCGTTCGGCGTGACCAATATCGCGCCGGTGATTGCCGATTTTCTGGTCAGGCATCCGGGGATCGAGATCGAGCTGAGCCTGTCCGACGCGCGGGTCGACATTGTGGCGGAGGGCTATGACATCGCGCTGCGCATCGCCGACCTGCCCGACAGTTCGCTGCGCGCGCGACGGCTGTGCGGCATTTCGACCCATATCATCGCCTCGCCCGGTTATCTGGCGGAGCATGGCACGCCGACCCATCCCAACGAACTGGGCGAGCATCGGCTGCTCAGCTATTCCAACGTCACCGGCCCCTGGCGTTTCCGCCATCCCGGCGGGGCCGAAGTGTCGGTGCGCCCGCAAGGTCCGCTGACGGCCAATAGCGGCGATGCGCTGGTCCCCGCCGTGCTGGCCGGACTGGGGATCGCGCGGCTGCCCGGCTTCATCATCGGGCCCTATCTGACCGGCGGACAGGCGGTGGAGATTTTGCAGGACTGGACCCCGCCACCCATCGGCCTGCACCTGCTGACCCCGCCCAGCCCCTTGCGCCCCGCACGGGTGGAGGCGCTGATCGCATGGCTGGCCGACAAGGTCCGCGATCCCTGCGTCACCGCGCGCCAGCAGGAGGCGGCCCGATGAACCGGCTTCGTCCCGACGAGGGGGACGCGCGGTTCATCCGCCGCGTCGTCCTGATCCTGTTGATCCTGGGCATCACCGCCGCGCTGTTCCGCGCGGGTGATCTGCTGATCCTGGCCTTCGGATCGATCCTGGGGGCCATCGTCATCCATGCGATCGCGGACCTTTATGCCGACCATCTGCCGATCGGGCCCAAACGGTCGCTGACCCTGTCGGTCGCCACGGTGCTGGCGGTGCTGGGGTTCCTCGCCTGGCTGTTCGGTGTCGCCTTTCGCCAGCAACTCAACACGCTGGTCACGCAATTGCCGAACCTGATCGATCAGTTGGCCGCCTGGGCGTCGCAATCACCGGTCGGGGCCAAGGTGGTGGACGCGGTGCGCGCAGCCTATGCCGGCAGTCGGGTGGCGCAGGATATTGGCGGCATCGTGTCGGGCGCGGGCGAATTCGTCCTCAACTGCCTGTTGCTGCTGGTCGGCGCGCTGTTCTTCGCCGCCGATCCCAAAGTCTATGAGCGCGGTTTCCTGCTCCTCATCCCCCGATCGATGCGGCCGGCGGTGGAGGATGCGCTGTTCGACACCGGCTCCACCTTGCGCCTCTGGCTGCGGGCGCAGTTGATCCAGATGACGACGATGGGCGTGCCGGTCGGCGTCGGGCTGGCGATCGCCGGAGTGCCCTCCGCCGCCGCGCTGGGACTGCTGACGGGTTTGAGCGAATTCGTGCCCTATGTCGGGCCGATCGCCGCGATGCTGCCCGCGCTGGGACTGGCGGCGCAGGCGGGCAATGGCGCGATCGTCGGCACCCTCATCACCTTTGCGGTCGTGCGGCTGATCCAGACCAACGCCATCACGCCCTTCGTCACCAGCCGGGTCGTCGCCATCCCTCCCGCCGTCACCCTGTTCGCCATCATCGGGATCGGCACGATCTTTGGTCTTTTCGGCCTGTTCTTTTCGGCGGCCTTATTGATCGTCGCCTTTACTTTGATTCGCAGCCTGTATCTGCGGGAAGTTCTTGGCGAGGACATTCCCCCGGTGAAACATCAGACGCTGCTCGACCCTTTTGCACAAGTAAAACAAGACAATAATAATCCGGGTTAGGACCGAATTAACCTTTTACGTTCACCCCCACGTTGGTTAATGGTAAGGATATCCGGTCGCCGGGGGAAAAGGGGGGCGGCCATTCGCGAATGGGGACTGTCGATGCGCGTACTGCTGATCGAAGACGAACCGACGACCGCCAAGGCGATCGAGCTGATGCTCGGCAGCGAAGGCTTCAATGTCTACACCACTGATCTAGGTGAAGAAGGCCTCGATCTGGGAAAGTTGTACGACTACGACATCATCCTGCTCGACCTGAACCTGCCGGACATGCATGGCTATGACGTGCTGAAGCGGCTGCGCGTCGCGCGGGTCTCCACCCCGGTGCTGATCCTGTCGGGCATCAACGAGATGGACTCCAAGGTGCGCAGCTTCGGCTTCGGCGCCGACGATTACGTCACCAAGCCCTTCCACCGCGAGGAATTGATCGCGCGCATCCACGCCGTGGTCCGCCGGTCCAAGGGCCATTCGCAATCGATCATCCGCACCGGCAAGCTGGCGGTGAACCTGGACGCCAAGACCGTCGAGGTCGAGAATGCCCGCGTCCACCTGACCGGCAAGGAATATGCGATGCTGGAGCTGTTGTCGCTCCGCAAGGGCACGACGCTGACCAAGGAGATGTTCCTGAACCATCTCTATGGCGGGATGGACGAGCCGGAACTGAAGATCATCGACGTCTTCATCTGCAAGCTGCGCAAGAAGCTCAGCCTGGCCTGCGATGGCGAGAATTATATCGAGACGGTGTGGGGCCGCGGCTATGTCCTGCGCGAGCCGGACGAGATGGGCCAGGGCGAACAGGCCGTCGCCTGACGCTTTCGCATCGGGGGTGGAAGGGGCCGGTTCGCGATGCGGACCGGCCCTTTTTCATGGCCAATCCCCTTGCCCTTCGGGCGCGCTCGGGCCGGACGGATTGCACCAAACCGAATAGCCCCTTGGTCCAAGCGCGGCCGAAGGCCACGCCCTCCCTCTCCCGTCAGGCCGCCACGCGCCGCCGAAGCGCCAACACTAACAGAACCAATCCCCCAGCCATCAACGCCAGACTGGCGGGTTCGGGGACCGTTGCAGGGCTTCCGCCGCTGCTCCCGGTCCCGCCCGAACTGCTCGGGGGGGTGGACGTCCCCGGCGTATAGGTGCCGATATAGGTGCCCAGATGAAATTCGCCATTCTGGACCAGGCTGCCGAACACGGCCGACCCCTCGATATAATTGCCGGTCACGGCCGCCGCCTTGGGCGCGAGGACCGATCCCTTCCACGCCGTCGTCAGTTCCAGGCTGGTCGCGTCGGGGAAATTCCAGATGACCTGCTTGCCCAGTCCGCTGGCGTTGCCGAGAAAATTGTCGTCGAGCCGGATCGCGCTGCCGCTGACATTGACGATCACCGTGTCCGCGCCGTTCGCGTTGAAGGCGATTTCGCCGAAGCGGGACAGGTCGGCGGCGGTCAGGTTGAACACCGCGACGCCGTTGGCCCCCTTCACCGCGTCGAACGTCGCCCGATTGCCGCTGATCGCGACCTGCCCGGTGGCGGATAGCGCGGCATAGCCGTTCGACAGGTCGGTCATGCTGCTCGTCAGCAGCGTCTTCTGCTGGTTCAGGCCGGCGACGAAACCAGGATCACTGATCGCCAGGCCCGATTGCACGATATTCTGATTGATATTGGTGTTCGACAGGGTCCCGCCGACCTTCACGTTCTGAACTCCGCCGTTCAGATTGAAGCCGCTCTGGACATTGCCCCCGATCAGCGCACCGGAGCCGTTGTTGAGATTTTTCGTGCCGCCGATCACATTCCCCACCACGGTCAGACCGGGCAAGGCATAGGTGGATGGGGCGGGCGTCGCGATCTGGTAGTTGGACGAATTGCCGCTGAGATTGCCGCCGACAAAGGTGCGCCCTTCCACCTCCGAACTGGACGTCAGATCGCCCAGCACGATGAGGTTCCACTCCTTCAAGGCGTCGATGCCGACGACCGGCGAGGCGATGGCAAGGGACGGCAAGGCGGCTGCCACGAGTCCCGCGAGCAACAGTCGATATTTCATGCTCGCGGGGATAGCAGGAAAATCCTGCCAATTCTTTACGCAGTCGATCCCAATGTGGGACCCGGTCCCGGCCGGGTCAGCGCCGTTCCCACACCTTCTGCCCACCGATCCATGTTTCCTCGACGCGGGTCGCACGCAGTTCGCTGGGGTTGATGTCCAGCGGATTGCGGTCGACGATGATGAAATCGGCCTGCTGCCCCTGTCCCAGACGTCCGAACAGATCCTCGGCGAACCCGGCATAGGCGCCGTCCATGGTGAAGGCGCGCCATGCCGCCTCGCGCCCGATAATCTCCTGCGGCTGCCACCCGCCATAGGGCTGGCCATCCGGACCCTGTCGGGTGATCGCCGCCGTCCAGCCCGCAAAGGGATCGGGACTCTCGACCGGATAGTCCGATCCGAAGGTCAGCGTGGCACCGTTCTTCAGCATCGTGTTCCAGGCATAGGCCCCCGCCAGCCGCGCCGGGCCCAACCGCGCCTCCGCCATCTGGCGGTCGCTGGTTTCGTGCACCGGCTGCATCGAGGCGATGATGCCATGCTTGCCGAAACGCGGCAGATCGACCGGATCGACGATCTGCGCATGTTCGATCCGCCAGCGCCGATCGCCCTTATAGGTTTCGGCCAGTTCGTCGATCGCATCGAGGACCTGCGCATTGGCCCGATCGCCGATCGCATGGACGGCGATCTGATACTTGTCCATCGCCGCGCGGCTCATCAGGTTGCGGATGACGTCGTCGGTCATGAAGCCGAGCCCCGTCTGCCCCGGCGCGTCGGCATAGGGTTGCTTCAACCATGCCCCCCGCGACCCCAACGCGCCATCGCCGTACAGCTTCACCCCGACCAGCCGCAGCCTGTTGTTATACAGCCAGGGCGTCGGTCCCGTGCCGCCGATCCGCACGGTATCGTCGATCCCGCCGCCATAGCTGAGGATGCGCACACGCAAGTTCCCGGCATCGCCCATCCGGCGATAGGTCATCCATTCGTCCAGCGTCGTGCCCATGTCCGCCGTGGCGGTGATGCCGTGGCTGAGCAACGCGTTCTGCGCCTTGAGGAACGCGGCGTTGCGGTCCTTGGCCAGCGGCTGGGGAATGGCCTTCTGGATCAGGGCCATGGCCGCGTCGACGAACACGCCGGAGGGCTGTCCGCCGACCTTCTCGATCCGGCCACCGGCGGGGGAGACGGTCTTCGCGGTGATCCCGGCCGCCTTCATCGCCGCGCTGTTCGCCCAGAGGGCATGGCCATCGGCGCGCTCCATCACCACCGGGCGGTCGGCGGCGACGGCGTCCAGATCGGCAGCGGTCGGGAAGCGGCCCAGACCCCAGCTTTCCTGATTCCAACCGCCACCCAGGATGAACTTGCGGTCCGGATTGGCCGCCACATAGGCCGCGATCCGGCTGCGCGCCTCGTCCAGCGACTTGGTGGTCGACAGGTCGAGTTCGATCAGCCGAAAGCCCAGTCCCATCACATGCCCGTGCGAATCGACAAAGCCGGGCAACATCACCCGCCCCTTCATGTCCGCGCGCCAGTCGAGCTTTTCCGGGCGCTTGTCCTTGGCGGACAGCAGCCGCACGACCTTGCCGTCCGGGGTCAGCAACAGGCCGGTGAAGCGGACGACCTTGCCATCCTTGTCCAGCGTCAGGCCGGTGACATTGTCGACCAGCGCATCGGCAAAGGCCGCCGCGGGGGTCAGCGTCACCGCCAGCGCGGCGGCGAGGAAGGTCCGGAGCGGACGACGGAAACGAGCCTGTTTTGCCATAAGCGTCCGTTCCTAATCGCTGAACGGCCCGGTTGGAAGGTCGCAACCGCGCAGGGTCGGCGTCGGCGCCATGATCCGGTCCGATCGTTTGACAGCGGCGTCGGGCGGGTGACAGTGGGTCGCGGCGCGCGAGAGCGATGAGGACGACGGGCATGGCATGGTATCACCGGGTTGCGGGCGGGATCGCCCATCGCGTCTGGCGGATCACGCGGCCGCGCACCTTCGGCGTCCGGGCCATTCTGCTCGATCAGGCCCACCGCGTCGCGCTGGTCCGCCATACCTATACCGATCATTGGTATCTGCCCGGCGGCGGGGTGAAGAAGGGCGAAAGCACGCTGGCGGCGATCCGACGCGAATTGCGCGAGGAGATCGCGATCGAGAATGTCCGGATCGCCAATGTCCTGGGCGTCTATCACAGCATGCGCGAGGGCAAGGACGACCATGTCGTCATCTATATCGCCCATGCGGTGACCGATGGCGACACTCCGCTGTGCCCCACCGACATGATCGAGATCGAACAGGCGCGATGGTTCGCGCTGGACGACCTGCCGGACAGCCTGTCCCCCGCGACGCGGCGACGGATCGACGAATATCGCTCGGGCGCATCCGTCGCGGAGAGATGGTAGGCGATCCGGTCAGGATCGGCGCACCACCTCGCGGATCACGAAATGCGAGGCGAGCCGTGTCACGCCCGGCAGGCGTGCCAGCGTCTCGCGGTGGATGCGTTCATAGCTGTCGTCGCGGCGGACTTCGACCTGGATCATATAATCCGCCTCACCGCTCATCAGAAAGCATTCGACGATTTCCGGACAGCGCAGAATCTCCCGCTCGAAGGCCGCCATCGTCTCCTGCCGCTGATCCTTGAGCGTGACATTGACCATCACCGTGGACGGCCGCCCCCGCGCCTCATGGCTCAGGATCGCGCGATAGCCGGTGATCACCCCCGCCTCGCGAAGCTGCGCCACGCGGCGATGCGCGGCACTGGCGGACAGCCCGACCTTGTCACCCAGCGCGGCGCTGGTCAGGTCGGAATCGCGGGCCAGCTGGGCCAGGATGCGGCGGTCTATCGCGTCGGACATATCCATCCCGCTATATGGCATTTCTGTGCAAAGCCATCCTGAATTAGACGGTCTGACGGGACCGCTTTGCACACCTCTCCCACCCGATCGGCGCTATTATCGGGACAACGCCTTTTCAGGAGAGTTCGTCATGCGCGTCGGTGTCCCCAAGGAAATCAAGAACCACGAATATCGCGTCGGCCTGACCCCGCCCTCGGTTGCCGAGCTGGTCGCCGCCGGTCATGAGGTCATCGTCGAGACCAAGGCCGGCAGCGGCATCGACTTCGAGGACCAGGACTATATCGACGCGGGCGCGCGCATCGTCGCCACCGCCGCCGAAGTCTTCGACCAGGCCGAGATGATCGTGAAGGTCAAGGAGCCGCAAGCGGTCGAGGTCGCGATGCTGCGCCCGCACCACGTCCTGTTCACCTATCTCCACCTCGCCGCCGACAAGCCGCAGGCGGAGGGCCTGATGCAGTCGGGCGCGACCTGCATCGCGTACGAAACCGTCACCTCGCCCCGTGGCGGCGTGCCGCTCCTGAAGCCGATGTCGGAAGTCGCTGGCCGCATGGCGGTGCAGGTCGGCGCGCATTATCTGGAAAAGCAGCAGGGCGGCCGCGGCATCCTGCTGGGCGGCGTTCCGGGCGTGGCGCCTGCCAAGGTCGCGATCCTGGGCGGCGGCGTATCGGGCGTGAACGCGGCGCAGATGGCGGTCGGCCTCCGCGCCGATGTCACCATCTATGACATCAACAACGACCGTCTGGCCGAACTGGACATGTTCTTCTCCAGCCAGATCAAGACCGCGTACGCCTCCAAGGCGGCGATCGCGGCGGCGGTGAAGAACGCCCACCTCGTCATCGGCGCGGTGCTGGTTCCGGGTGCTGCGGCCCCCAAACTCGTCACTCGCGACATGCTGAAGACGATGAAGCGCGGTTCGGTGATGGTCGACATCGCGATCGACCAGGGCGGCTGCTTCGAGACCAGCCATGCCACCACCCATCAGGACCCGGTGTTCGAGGTCGACGGCGTGATCCATTATTGCGTCGCCAACATGCCGGGCGCCGTTGCCCGCACCTCGACCTTCGCGCTCAACAACGCGACGCTGCCCTTTGCGGTGAAGCTGGCCAATATGGGTGCCGAGGCCGCGATGAAGGCAGACGCGCATCTGGCGGCGGGGCTGAACGTCTCGGGCGGGAAGATCCGTCACGCTGCGGTCGCCGAAGCGCTCGACCTGCCGTTCGAGGCCTGGGCGGGCTAAGCCCCCACCCGTTCGCACCGAGCGAAGTCGAAGTGCACGCCCGGACCGAGGCCGCCAAGGCTGGTCCCATGGCCTTCGACTTCGCTCGGACTGAGCCGCGGCAAGAGCTTGCGGAACGTAAAGCGAACACCGTCGTTGATCGCCGCGAAAGGAATTTCGCGATGACCGACAACCCCAAGACCGAACCCTTCTCCAACGCCGAGAAGGACCCCGATGACTGGACCACCGGCGACGAGCCGATGACCGGCGCGCAGGCCAGCTATCTCAAGACTTTGTCGGAGGAAGCCGGCGAAGCTTTTGACGATACGCTGAGCAAGGCCGATGCCTCCAAGCGGATCGACGCGCTTCAGTCCAAGACCGGCCGGGGCCAGTAAACCCCTATTGCCCCATCATCCGCATCGCCTCGTCGAGCAGCATCACACGCTGTTCGATGGCGGGGCGATAAGAGGCGTCGGCGGGCGTGCGCTGCAACGCACCCCGCCACAGGATGCGGGCTTTGGCGAAGTCCCCGGCCCGCATCCAGGCCAGCCCTTCGAAGAAGAAGGGCACAGGATCGTTCGGCCCCAGCGTCCGGGCCCGACGGAAGGCGAACCGCGCGGCGGGCGACATCTGAAAGCGGTCATGCGCGAACAGCACGTTGCCCAGCTCGGTCCAATAGGGGACGCTGCGCGGGTTCGCTCCGACCGCGCCGAGCATGATCTTCACCGCCGTCCGGTTGTCGCCGGATCGCGCCAGGGCATCGGCGGCGGTGAACATCGCCGCCTCCCCGCCATAACGGCCCATCAACTGTCCCCGCAGATCGATCAGCGTCTCATTGTCCGACTGCCGATCGGAGGGTGGTACCGGCGCGGCGGCAGGCAGCGTCGGCCTCCCTTGCCACGCATAGCCGACCCCGCCCAGCGCCAGCGCGGCCCCCAGCATCGTCCAGAGAGGACGTGGGAAACGGAGCCACAAGGCCAGCGCCATCGCCGCCGCCGCCAGTCCGAGAAGCGTGAGCCAACCCATCAGCCTCTCCTCCGAAAGCTCGACCGCGCGATCCATGCGCCGACGCCCAACAACAGGATCGGCGTCGCCCACAGCAGCGCCGTCGCGCCCGATAGCGGCGGATCATAGCTGACATAATCGCCATAGCGTTCGATCAACCAGTGGCGGATCGCCTCCGGGCTTTCGCCCCGAGCGATCCGCTGGCGGACCAGCGCACGCATATCGGCGGCCATGTCGGCATCGCTATCCGCGATTGACTGTCCCTGACACACGACGCAGCGTAACTCGCCCATCAATTCGCGCGCCTGCGCCTCGGCCCTGGGGTCGGCAAGCTGCGTATTGCCATAATCGGGCGCGGTCGTTCCCGCCGCCAGCGCAAGGGCAAGCCACAGGCTCATCGCGCGGCCGCCACATCGCGGACGATCTCGTCCACCTGATCGGCTCGGATGTCACCGATATATTGCCGGACGATCCGCCCGCGGCCGTCGATCAGGAACGTTTCCGGCACGCCGGAGGAGCCAAGCGACAATTGCACCCGGCTGCGGGAATCGTCGCCGATCACGGCATAAGGATCGCCGTTGCGGCGCAGGAAGTCGGCGATGGCGGTGCTCTTGTCATGAATGGCTATGGCGTCGATCGCCACGCCCCTCGCCTTCAAGGCCATGAGTTGCGGCGCCTCGGCAATGCACGGGATGCACCAGCTGGCGAAGACATTGAGCAGGCGCGGGCGTCCCTTGCCGAAGTCGCCGCTCGCCAGCCCCGGCTTGCCCGGCACCATCGGGTCGAGGCGAAATTCGGGCAACGGCTTGTCGACCAGCGTCGAGCGGACGGTCGTGTCCGATGGCCGCATCAGCCCGCTCGCCACCACGACGAACAGGATCGCGAACGCCGCCAGCGGCACCCAGATCAACCAGCGCTTCATCCCCACAGCGCCTCGCGCCGCCGCTGCTGCCAGCCTTTGAACCAGCGCCCGAACAGCGCCAGCGCCCCGCCCAGCGCGATCAGCGCGCCGCCCAGCCAGATCAGCGTCACGAACGGTTTCCACCACAGCCGCAACTGCCAGCGCCCGGTCGCCGGATCCTGCTGCCCCAATACGGTGTAAAGCTGGCCGTCCCAATGGGTCGCGATCGCGCTCTCGCTGGTCGTGGTGGGCGGATCGGTGAAGAAGCGCTGCTGCGGCCGGAGCATTTCGGCGGAGCCATCGCGCGTCACGGTCAGCCGCGCCTCCAGCGCGGACCAGTTGGGTCCGATATTCGGATAGATGCGGTTCAACTGCACCCGCCACGGCCCGACGATCGTCGCCTGCCCCGGATAGAGCGCGACCAGCCGCTCGGCGGTGAAAGCGGCATCGCACGCCATACCGACCATGCTGACGCCCAGCCCGACATGCGCGACGACCATGCCCCAGATCGGCAAAGGCGTGCGCCGCCAGTTGCGCCGCGTGATAGGCAGCACGCTGGCGACGATCAGCCCGACGCCGAAGGACAAGCCCAGCAACGGCAACGCCCCCATCCCCCCGGTCAGCGTCAGGACCAGCGCGAAGGTCCCCGCCGCCGCGACCAGGGGCCACAGCATGCGGATCAGCACCGCCTCCGCCTGATCCTGCCGCCAGCGCAAGGCAGGCCCGACCGCCATGACAGCGACCAGCGCCAGCGCGATCGGCCCGGCGGCGGCGTGGAAGAAGGGCGGCCCGACCGACAGCCGCACGCCGAACCCGGCCGCGACCAGCGGATAGAGCGTCCCGATCAGCACGATGCCCAGGATCACCGACAAGAGCAGGTTGTTGACGACCAGCCCGCCTTCGCGGCTGACAAAGGCGAAGCTGCGCCCGGCGCGCACCTGCCCGATCCGCGCCCCGAACAGCGTCAGGGCGCCGCCGATATAAAGGCCCAGCAACCCCAGGATGAACGCCCCGCGCCGGGGATCGACGGCAAAGGCATGGACGCTGGTCAGGATGCCCGAGCGCACCAGGAAGGTGCCAATCATCGACATGGAGAAGGCGACCACCGCCAACATCACCGTCCATGCCCGCAACCCGTCGCGCGCCGCCAACACATTGACCGAGTGAAGGAGCGCGGTCGCCGCCAGCCACGGCATCAGCGAGGCGTTCTCGACCGGATCCCAGAACCACCAGCCGCCCCAGCCCAGTTCGTAATAGGCCCAATAGGACCCCGCGGTGATTCCGATGGTCAGGAGAACCCAGGCGCCCAGCACCCAGGGCCGCATGGCGCGGGCAAAGGCGGGGCCGACCTGTCCCGTAACCAGTGCGCCGACCGCAAAGGAAAAGGCCACCGACAGCCCGACATAGCCCGCGTAGAGCGTCGGCGGGTGAAAGGCCAAGCCGGGGTCCTGCAACAGCGGGTTGAGCCCCTGCCCCTCGACCGCCGCCGGGTTCAACCGCGCAAACGGGTTGGAGGCGAACAGCAGGAAGGCATAGAAGCCGAGCGCGATCGCCCCCTGCGCCGCCAGCGTTGCGGCATGGGTCGCCCGGTCGAGCGTACGCTCCTTCCACGCGACAAGCGCCCCGCCCGCCCCCAGGATCGTCACCCAGAGCAGCATCGAGCCTTCGTGATTGCCCCAGGCGCCCGCGAACTTGTAGATCCAGGGCTTGGCCGAATGGCTGTTCTCGGCGACCAGCTTGACCGACAGATCGGTGTTCAGGAACAGCGCGATTAGCGTCGCCATGGCGATGGCGACCAGCGCACCCTGCACGATGGCCACGGGGCCGATCGCCGCCATCGCCTGCTCCCCCGCCGCATCCTTGCGCCGCAGGCCCAGCACGCCCAGCAAGAGTTGCAACCCCGCCAGCATCGCGGCGAACCAGAGCGCGGCAAGGCCCGCTTCGGCGATCACGGCTTCAGGCTCCGGCTCTCGTGCATGTTGCCCGCCATTTCGGGGGGCATATATTTCTCGTCATGCTTGGCGAGGAGGTTGGTGGCGACGAAGCGGCCGTCTGGCTGGAACTGCCCCTCGGCCACCACGCCCGATTTCTCGCGGAACAGGTCCGGGGTGATCCCGGCAAAGGTCACGGGCGTCGTCGCCTTGCCGTCGGTCACGACGAAGCGCACCGTCACGCCATCGGGCGCGCGATGGACCGACCCCGCCTCGACCATCCCGCCCAGCCGCACCGCCTTGCCCAGCGGCAGGCCATGCCTCTTTGCGTCGGAGGGGGTGTAGAAGAACGCGGCCTGGTCCTTCATCGCCGACATGGCGAGCAGGACGGCCGCGACGATCGCGGCCAGCGCCAGCAGCGCCAGCGTGAGACGTTGGGATTTCGGCGTCATTTCTCGGCGCGCTTCATCGCCAGATAGCTGACCAGCGTCAGCGCGCCTGCGCCCCCCAGCATCACCACATAGGCCGCCACCACGAAACTCATCTGGTTCATGCGCGCGCCATCCGCCGCATCCGCGCCTCGGCCTTGGCCTGCGCCAGCAGGGTGCGCATCCGCATCAACACGATGGCCGCGAACAGGAAGGTGAAACCGGCCAGCGCGATGGGCAGCGGCCAGAGCAGCGACGTGTCGATGCTGGAGCCGGTCAGCCCGATCGACTGGCCTTGATGCAGCGTGTTCCACCACACCACCGAATAGCGGATGACCGGCAACAACGCCGTTCCCGCCAACCCGTAGAGCGCCGGTATCCGCCCGTCCCCGCCCCGATCGGCATCGGCGCGCGCCAATGCGATATAGCCCAGATAGACGAACAGCAGCAGCAGCATCGAGGTCAGCCGCCCGTCCCATTGCCACCATGTCCCCCAGGTCGGCCGCCCCCAGATCGAACCCGTCGCCAGGCACAACCCCGCGAACACCGCCCCCGGCCAGGCGATGGCGCGCGCCGCGACCTGCGCCAGCGGATGCCGCCAGACCAGCAGCGACAGGCTGGCCACCGCGATCCCGCTCCATCCGCCCATGCCCAGCCAGGCGGCGGGGACGTGGATATAAAGGATGCGCACCGTCTCTCCCTGGAGGTAATCGGGCGGCGTCCGGGTCAGCCCGGCCCATAGCGCCACCGCGATCAGCACCATGCCCAGCCCCAGAAAAATTCCGGTCAGCGGACGAGCGATCTTCAGAAAACGCGCAGGGTTGGCAAGGGCATGAAGGGTCGGCACGATGGGCGGACTGTAAGCGGCTTTTTCCAACCCGTCATCCGTTTGCGCACAAGATTCTTGAACATGCGCAACCCGGCGCCATGCGGCTGGTTTACCCAATCGACAAAGGCCTTCAAAGCCGCTCCGTCATCCCGGCAAAGGCCGGGGTCTTCCGGGACAGGTCCAATATGCCGGGAAAGGCCGCAGCGTGAGTTGCGGCGGCGAATGACAATCAGGGGGATTTCACGATGACGACCGCCAAGTTCCGGCCCATGCGGCTTTTCTCCACGCGCCTTTCCTTATGCCTGGCCCTTGGCACCGCCCCCGCCGCCGTCCTCGCCCAGACGCTGTCGGAAACGGGATCGACCATCATCGTCACCGGCCGGGGCCTGAGCGACCAGCCCGGCGACCGCGCGCTGGACGTCGTGACGATCGACCGCGACCGGATCACGCAGAACGCCTCGCAGCGACTGGAGAATGTCCTCGCCGATGTCGCCGGGCTCCAGCAGTTCCGGCGTTCCGACAGCCGCTCCGCGCATCCGACTTCGCAGGGTATTACGCTGCGCGGTCTGGGGGGCAATGCGTCGAGCCGGGCGCTATTGGTGCTGGACGGCGTGCCGCAGGCCGATCCGTTCGGTGGCTGGGTGGTGTTTCCCGCCTATGCCACCGGGCGGGTGGGCCGCATCCGGGTGACGCGCGGCGGCGGCTCCGGCTTCTGGGGCCCCGGCGCGCTGGCGGGCACGATCGAGATGGACAGCGCCACGCCCGATCAACTCGCCCCGCTCGATCTGGCGCTGTCCTATGGCAGTCGCGATTCGGTCGATGCGCAGGGTTCCGCTTCGTTGGTCCGCGACGGCGGATTTCTGACCGTTTCCGGCGCCTATGCACGCGGCGATGGCTTCACCCCCATCGTCGAGGGGCAGCGGGGGCCGGTCGACCGTCCCGCGCCCTATGAGCAATATTCGGGCGCGGCGCGCGGGGTTGTCGGGATTACGTCCTCGACCGAGTTGCAGATGACGCTCGCCGCCTTCCACGATGCGCGCGACCGGGGCACCGACTTTACCGACAATCGATCGGACGGCGCGGATGCCAGCGTCCGGTTGGTCGGGCGCGGCGCCTGGGGCTGGTCGGCGCTCGGCTATGTCCAGACGCGGCAATTCGCCTCGCGCTATGCCAGCGTGAATACCGCGCGGACCGCAGCGACGCTGACGCTCGACCAGTATAATGTCCCCGCCACTGGGCTCGGCGCACGGGTGGAGGTTTCGCCCCCGCTGGGCGAGGCCGTAAAATTGCGGCTGGGCGGCGACATTCGCGATACCAGCGGGCGGACGCAGGAGCTTTACACCTATGTCGCGGGCCTCCCCACCCGGCGGCGGGAGGCGGGCGGTGCGACGCGGACCATGGGACTGTTCGCCGATGGCAGCGTCGAGGCGGGCGCGCTGACCCTCACCGCCGCCGCGCGGGTGGACGATTGGCGCATCCGCGACGGGCGGCTGGACGAGAATGCGCTGGCGACCGGCACGGTGCTGACCGACAGCGATTTTCCGGACCGTTCGGGGCGGGAGTTCACCGGGCGGCTGGGCGTGGCGCTGCGGCCGGTTGAGCCCGTGACGCTGCGCGCGGCGGCCTATCGCGGCTGGCGCCTGCCGACGCTCAACGAACTCTACCGGCCGTTCCGGGCGGGTGCCGACGCCACCGCCGCCAATGCCGCGCTGAACCCCGAGCATGTCGAGGGTATCGAGGGCGGGTTCGACCTGACGCCACTGGCGGGCGTGCGCCTGTCGGCAACCTATTTCCTAAACCGGCTGACCGATGCGATCGCCAATGTGACCATGGGGCGTGGGCCGGGGACGTTTTCGGGTGTCGGCTTCGTCGCCGCGAACGGCGTGTACCGGATGCGGCAGAATCTCGACGCGATCCGGTCGGCAGGCTTCGAGCTGGAGGCCAATGCCCAGGCGGGGCCGGTCAGTGCCCGTGCTTCCTGGTCGCATGTCAATGCCAGGGTCGAGGCATCGGGGCTTGCCGCGCCGCTGGATGGCCTGCGTCCGGCACAGACTCCGCGCGACCAGCTCTCGGCGACGCTGGCGGTCGCGCATCGCGGCGCGGCGCTCACCGGGACGGTGCGGCATGTCGGGCGCCAGTTCGAGGACGACCAGAATGTCCGGTCGCTGGCCCCCGCGACGACGCTGGACGCCTATGCGGCGGTACCGGTCACGCGCGGCTGGCTGATCGAGGCGCGGGCGGAAAACCTGGCCGATGCGCGGGTCGAGGCGGCCTATAGCGGCGCGGGGC
Organism: Sphingomonas sp. Marseille-Q8236; assembly: GCF_965112005.1. Lineage (NCBI taxonomy): Bacteria > Pseudomonadati > Pseudomonadota > Alphaproteobacteria > Sphingomonadales > Sphingomonadaceae > Sphingomonas > Sphingomonas sp. Marseille-Q8236. The sequence goes on along the minus strand of NZ_CBCOPO010000001.1, from coordinate 2,044,285 downwards.
TGATCGAGCGGGCGACGCCGCGAACCTTGTGGATCGGGGTTCGGACGCGGTTGTAATCCCTTGGCCTTCGACTTCGCTCAGGCTGAACGGAGGGTGGTACTGAACCCCGTTCGCCCTAAGCGAAGTCGAAGGTCCTTCGCCCCTATCCCCGCTTCTTCACCAGCGCCATCCGCAGGCACCGGCACACCACCTCGTCGCGCTGGTTCCACGCCTCGTGCCGGAACGTCACCAGCCCCGCCCCCGGCCGCGACTTGCTCTCCCGAAGCGCCGTGACCTCGCTCGTCGCGCGCAGCGTGTCGCCCAGGAAGACCGGCGCGGGCATGACCAGTTCGTCATAGCCGAGATTGGCGACCAGCGTCCCCAGCGTCGTCTCCCCCACCGACAGCCCGACCATCAGCGAGAAGGTGAAGGTGCCGTTGACGAGGATCTGCCCGAACTCGCTGGCCCGCGCGGCTTCCGCATCGATGTGCAGCGGTTGTGGATTGTGCGTCATGGTCGAGAAGAGCAGGTTGTCCGTCTCGGTCACGGTGCGGCGGATCGGATGGTCGATCCGGTCGCCGATGGTCCAGTCCTCGAAGAAGCGCCCGCTCATACCGCATCCTCCGCGACGATGCGGACCAGCGCAATGCCCTCCGCCACCTGCCCGCCGGTCCGGGCCTTCAGGTCGGTGACGATGCCGTCGAAGGGCGCGGTCAGGACATGCTCCATCTTCATCGCCTCCAGCGTGACGAGCGGCTGGCCCGCCGTCACCTCCTGTCCATCGGTCACGGCGACCGCGATGATCCGGCCGGGCATGGGCGACAGGATCGCGCCATCCCCCGCCCCGCCCGCCGCCAGCCCATCGGCGCGCCAGCGGGTGAAGGACCAGCTTTGCCCGCCCTCCGAGATCAGCACCTGATCGGTCGGCGCCGGGGGCACATCGACCGCCTCGCTGAAATCGACGGTGATCGGCCGCCCGTCGAGCAGGAAGCGCGCGCTTCGCCGGGGCGCGGCATTGAGGCGGAAGCCGGTCAGTTCGTCCTGCCCGATCAGCGCGGCGGCGGCTTCGGCCAGCGCCTCTTCGGACGGCTCGGGCGGCGGCATCAGCGCCTCGCCCTCGCGCGCGATCAGGCCGGTATCGACCCGGCCGCGCGCGAAATCGACATGGTCGAGCGTCTGAACCAGAAAGCCCGCATTGGTGCGCACCGGCCAGATGACCGCCTCGTCCAGCGCATCGGCCAGCGCCTCGCGCGCCTCCTCGCGGGTGTCGCCATGCGCGATAACCTTGGCGATCATCGGGTCGTACCAGGGGGTGATCTCCGCGCCTTCCTCGACGCCGGTATCGATGCGGATCGCCGGGTCGTCGCCCAGGTCGAACACCTCCAGCGTGCCGATCGCGGGCAGGAAGCCCTTGGCCGGGTCCTCGGCATAGAGGCGGGCTTCGATGGCATGACCCTGGATGGACAGGTCGCCTTGCGCCATCGGCAGGGGCTCCCCCGCCGCGACGCGCAGCTGCCATTCGACCAGATCGACGCCGGTGATCGCCTCGGTGACGGGATGCTCGACCTGGAGCCGGGTGTTCATCTCCATGAACCACACCCGGTCGGCGCGCAGCCCTTCGGAGGCGTCCGCGATGAACTCGATCGTGCCCGCCCCCACATAATCCACCGCCTGCGCGGCGCGGACGGCGGCGGCGCAGACCGCTTGCCGGGTGGCGTCGTCCAGGCCGGGCGCGGGGGCTTCCTCGATCACCTTCTGGTGGCGGCGTTGCAGCGAACAGTCGCGCTCGAACAGATGGACGACCTGTCCGTGGCGGTCGCCGAAGACCTGCACCTCGATATGGCGCGGCGAGAGGATATATTTCTCGATCAGCACCCGGTCGTCGCCGAACGACGATGCCGCCTCGCGACGGCAGGAAGCCAGCGCCTCGGCAAAGGCGGCGGGGTCATCGACCCGGCGCATCCCCTTGCCGCCGCCGCCCGCCACCGCCTTGATGAGCACCGGATAGCCGATCGCGTCGGCCTCGGCGGCGAGGCGGTCGGGGTTCTGGTCCTCCCCCAGATAGCCGGGGGTGACCGGCACCCCGGCGGCGATCATCCGCGCCTTGGCGGCGTCCTTCAGGCCCATGGCACGGATGCTGTCGGGATCGGGGCCGACCCAGACCAGGCCCGCGGCGATCACCTTCTCTGCGAACTCGGCATTTTCGGACAGGAAACCGTAACCGGGATGGATCGCCTCCGCCCCAGTGGCGCGCGCGGCGGCGAGGATGCGGTCGGCGTCCAGATAGCTTTCGCGCGCCGGGGCGGGGCCGATGGCGACGGCTTCATCGGCGAGCCGGACGTGGAGCGCCCGCGCATCCGCTTCGGAGTAAACCGCGATGGTGCGCAGACCCATGCCGCGCGCCGTGCGGATGATGCGGCAAGCGATCTCGCCGCGATTGGCGATGAGGAGGCTGTTCATCATCAGGATTCCAGCTTGAACATGATGGCACCCGGGCGTTCGGCGATGGCGTCGAAGATCACGGTCAGGATGCGATCGAAACGCTCACCGATCGCCTTTCGCGCCGCGGCGGCGTTGGTGATAGACAAGCTGATCGGCGGATCGACGACCGCGACCAGCAGGTCGAACAGCGCATCCAGGCTGCCGCCATACCATGTGACGCCCGATGCCTCGCGGATGCGGGCATGGAAATCGGCCTCGTCCACCAGGGTCGCGCCGTCGATGGTCAGGTCCATCGGCATCACATCCGGAACACCCCGAAGCGGGGCGCCTCCGCGATCGGCGCGTTCAGGCACGCCTCCAGCGCCAGTCCCAGCACATCGCGCGTCTGCGCCGGATCGATGATCCCGTCATCCCACAGCCGCGCGGTTGCGTACCAGGGATTGCCTTCGTCCTCGTAACGCTGGCGGATCGGGGCCTTGAACGCCTCCGCCTCGTCCGGCGTCCAGCTGTCGGCATCGCGGTGGACCGTCGCCAGCACGCTCGCCGCCTGTTCGCCGCCCATCACGCTGATCCGCGCATTGGGCCAGGTGAACAGGAAGCGTGGAGAATAGGCCCGCCCGCACATGCCGTAATTCCCCGCGCCGAAACTACCACCGATCAGCACAGTGATCTTGGGCACCTGCGCCGTCGCCACCGCCGTCACCAGCTTGGCGCCATGTTTGGCGATTCCTTCCGCCTCGTAACGGCCCCCGACCATGAAGCCGGAGATATTCTGGAGGAACAGCAAGGGGATACGCCGCTGGCATGCCAGCTCGATGAAATGCGCGCCCTTCTGCGCACTCTCGGAAAAGAGCACGCCGTTATTCGCCAGGATGGCGACCGGCTTGCCATGGATATGCGCGAAGCCGCAGACCAGGCTCGCGCCGTACAGCGCCTTGAATTCGTGGAAGCGCGATCCGTCGACCAGCCGGGCGATGACCTCATGCACGTCATAGGGCGCCCGCACGTCCTGGGGGATCAGGCCGTACAGCTCCTCGGCCGAATAGAGCGGCGCATCCGGCTCGGCGAGGTTGACCTCCGGCAGCGTCGGCGGCGGCAGCGTCGCGACGATGTCACGGACGATCGACAGGGCATGGTCGTCATCCTGCGCGACATGGTCGACCACGCCCGACTTGCGGCCATGGGTGTCCGCGCCGCCCAGTTCCTCGGCCGAGATGACCTCGCCCGTCGCCGCCTTCACCAGCGGCGGCCCGGCCAGGAAGATCGTCCCCTGCCCGCGCACGATCACGGTCTCGTCCGACATGGCGGGGACATAGGCGCCGCCCGCCGTACAGCTGCCCATGACGCAGGCGATCTGAGGGATGCCCGCCGCCGACATCTGCGCCTGGTTGAAGAAAATGCGGCCGAAATGATCGCGGTCGGGAAAGACCTCGGCCTGGTGCGGCAGGTTCGCGCCGCCGCTGTCGACCAGATAGATGCAGGGCAGCCGGTTCTCGAGCGCAATCTCCTGCGCGCGGAGGTGCTTCTTGACCGTCATCGGGTAATAGGTGCCGCCCTTCACCGTCGCGTCATTGGCGACGATCATCACCTGCAGACCATGGACCCGGCCGATCCCGGCAATCACCCCCGCGCCCGGCACGGCATCGTCATATCGGCCATTGGCGGCAAGCTGACCGATTTCCAGGAAAGGCGAGCCCGCATCGAGCAGCTGTTCCACCCGGTCGCGGGGCAAGAGCTTGCCCCGCGCGACATGGCGTTCGCGAGACACCTCGTTCCCACCCAGCCCGGCGCGTGCAACGTCCTTGCGCAAGCGCTCGGCCAGCGCGCGGTTGTGATCGGCATTGGCGCGGAACGCCGCATCGTCCCGTACGAGGCGCGAGGCGATCACCGCACCCATGGTTCGCTCCCCATGCTCATTGCGCCACCTTTTCGAGCTTGCCGATCAGTTCGCGGCCGATCAGCATCCGGCGGATTTCGTTGGTCCCCGCCCCGATGTCGAGCAGCTTGGCATCGCGCGCGAAGCGTTCGACCGGCCAGTCCTTGGTATAGCCCGCCCCGCCCAGCGCCTGGATCGCCTCCATCGCCACCTTCACGGCATTTTCGCTGGCCAGCAGGATCGCGCCCGCCGCGTCGAACCGCGTCGTCCGTCCGGCATCGCAACTCCGCGCCACCGCATAGACATAGGCCCGCGCGGAATTGAGCGCGACATACATGTCGGCGACCTTGGCCTGGATCAGCTGGAACTCGCCGATCGCGCGGCCGAACTGGCGCCGCTCGCGGACATAGGGCACGACCACGTCGAGGCACGCCTGCATGATGCCCAGCTGAATTCCCGCCAGCACCGCGCGTTCATAGTCGAGCCCGCTCATCAGCACGCCGACGCCGCCATTCACCGGCCCCATCACCTGCGCGTCCGACACGAAACAGTCGTTGAAGACCAGCTCGGCGGTCGGGCTGCCCCGCATGCCCATCTTGTCGATCTTCTGCCCGATCGCGAAGCCCGCCATGTCCTTTTCGATCAGGAAGGCGGTGATCCCCCGGCTGCCCTCGCCCGTCTTGGCATAGACGACCAAAGTGTCGGCATAGGGCGCGTTGGTGATCCAGAATTTGGTGCCGTTCAGCACCCAGCCGCCATCGGCCTTCACGGCCCGCAGCTTCATCGAGACGACGTCCGACCCGGCCGACACTTCCGACATGGCCAGGCTGCCGACATTCTCGCCCGAGATCAGGCCGAGCAAGTATTTCGCCTTCTGCTCTGGACTGCCCCAGCGGCGGATCTGGTTGATGCACAGATTGGAATGCGCGCCATAGGACAGTCCGAGCGATGCCGAGGCGCGCGACACTTCCTCGATCGCGACGACATGCTCCAGATAGCCCAGCCCCAGCCCGCCATCGGCTTCGTCGACGGTGATGCCGTGCAGACCCAGCGCACCCATTTCGGGCCAGATGTCGCGCGGGAACCAGTCCTCCGCGTCCATGCGCGCAGCCAGCGGGGCGATCCGGTCGGTGGCGAAACGGCGGGTCGCCTCACGGATCATGTTCGCACTCTCGCCGAGCGCGAAGTCGAAATCGTCGATCATGTCCTCTCCAAAACGGCTCTTTGAGTCCGTTACCCCGTCTTAAACGGAAATTACCCAAACGCGCAATCTTCGTTCCAAGCCGGACGGCACATGAACGAGCGCGCGGATCGAATACGCGATCCAAACATTTGCAAGCTTATGCAAAAGCCGCCATGCATCAGGAACGAGAGGATTTATTGACCTGATGGCCACCCGCCCCGTTGCCACCGATCCAGGCCAGGATATCACCGCCTGCGATCGGGAACCTATCCATATACCCGGGGCGATACAGCCACATGGCCTGTTGCTGGTCGTAGACGCGGCGACGGGCCATATCGTCGCGGGTGCGGGTGCGATCGAGGAGCGGCTTGCCCCCGAATGGCTGGACCGCCCGCTTGCCGAAATCGTGGGCGATCATGTTGCGAATATGGTTGCCGCGATGCCGATCGGGCCTGGCTCCATGGTCGCCGCCGTTCCCGTCGAGGGACTGGGCGAAGCCTTTTCCGTCACCGCCCACCGCGTCGCGGGCGAGCGCGTCCTGATCGAACTGGAACCCGGCATCGTCGATGCGCCATGGGGACGGGGCAGTCCGCTGGCCTGGCTGGACGCGGCAGCCACCAGTTTCGAGCGGACGGGCGACCTGTCGATGCTGTTCGACCGGGCGGCGACGACGTTCCGACAGTTGACCGGGTTCGACCGGGTGATGATCTATCGCTTTCTGGACGAGGATGCCGGTCACGTCGTCGCGGAGGCGCGCGCACCCGAACTCCATTCCTTCCTGCATCATCATTTCCCCGCATCGGACATTCCGAAACAGGCCCGTGCGCTTTACGTCCGCAACCGCACGCGCAGCATTCCCGATGTCGCCTATGTCCCCGCACCGCTCCGCCCCGCCGGGTTCGAGACGCTGGACCTGAGCGATGTCGCCTTGCGCAGCGTGTCGCCCATCCATCTCCGCTATCTGGCGAATATGGGTGTGGTCGCATCGGCGTCGATCTCGATCGTCAAGGATGGGGTGTTGTGGGGGATGATCGCCTGCCACCACCATAGCCCACGACTCCTGTCCGCCGAGTTGCGCGCCGCCGCCGCCGCGCTCGCCAGCGGGCTGGCGCGTCAGATTCGCGGTCGCGAGGAAGCCGAGCTCTATCGCGAGCGGCTTCGCCTGCGCGCGGCGGAGGACGGCATCTTGCCGCGCATCATCGGACTGGGCGACATCGTCCCCGCCATTCGCCGCCTGATGCCCGACATGATGACCATGCTGGGGGCGACCGGCTTCGCGATCGTCGAAAAGGGCAAGGTCCATGACCATGGCATCTGTCCGCCCGCCCTGGCATCGCTGGACATCGCCCAGACGGTGACCGCCCGCACCGGCGGCGAATTGTTCGTCACCCATGAGCTGTCCGAGGTGATGCCCGACACGGCCCCCCTGGCCGCGAAGGCCAGCGGGCTGCTGGCGCTGCCGCTGGTCGATGGCGGAATCACGCTGCTGTGGTTCCGCGCCGAGCAGGTCGAGGAAGTCGAATGGGCGGGCAACCCGCACAAGTCGGTCGCGCTGACCCCGGAAGCCACGCTGACCCCGCGTGCGTCGTTCGAGAGCTGGCGCGAGACGGTGCGCGGCCGTTCGCGGCGCTGGACGATGGAGGAGGTCGAGTCCGCCCATCGCATCCGCCGCGCCCTGCATGAAGCGTCGCAGAACCATCGGCTGCGCGGACTGAACACCGCGTTGCAACGGACGCTGGACGACAAGGACGCACTCCTGGTGCAGAAGGACGTGCTGATGAAGGAGGTGGACCACCGCGTCCAGAACAGCCTTCAGCTCGTATCCTCCTTCCTCGCGCTCCAGGCCAAGGCGGCGGGCGATCCACGCGTGCGCGAGCAGCTGAACGAGGCGCAGGCCCGGCTGTCGGCCGTCGCGCTGGTCCATCGGCGGCTCTACCGCGACGACCAGATCCAGACGGTCGACCTTGCCCGTTATCTGGAAGATCTGGTCGGCGACATGCGGCAATCCATGGGACGCGACTGGTCGGCGATGATGCGCCTGGATTTGACGCCGGTCCTCATGCCGACCGACCGCGCGATCAACCTCGGCCTGGTCACCACCGAGCTGATCATCAACGCCACCAAATATGCCTATGACGGCGCGCCGGGGCCGGTGACGATCACGCTGGAGCAATATGGCCATCGTCTTCGATTGATCGTCGCGGACGAGGGGCGCGGTAAGGGGGATGACGAGGCCGATGACGGGCACGGCTTTGGCAGCCGGATGATGGCCGCGATGATGCAGCGGCTGTCGGGCACGATCGAATATGACGACAACCGACCGGGCCTTCGCGCCATCGTGATCGCCCCGATCGCGGATTGAGGGGCGATCGCGACACGGCGGGTGGCTCAGGACGGGTGGCGGGGGCTAGGCCGCCCGCCCGTATAATGCGAAGACGGTCGTCGCCGCCGCCACGGCACGGTCGATCCACGGATCGCCCATCGCTGCCGCATCCAGCGCATGGCGGAAATCGCGCCATTCCCCCGGGCCGAAAGTCGATTCGAGATAAGCCTTGGGGAGCCCCTCCCCCACTTGCCGGGCCAGCATCGCGCCGCCCAACCGCGACCCTTCGGTGACGTACAGCGCCCCCCACCGCGCCGCCTCGTCCCCCGGCAGATCGATCGTCATGGGCTCGGGCATGTCCCGCCCCAACACCGCAAGGTCGGCCGCCAGCGCGTCCCGACGCGACCGCCATGGGAAGCCGACCTCATGCGCCGCCAGCCAGTCCTCGACCGCCGGAAGCGCGCGGGCGTGGGCGATCAGGAAAGCCGTATAGCTTTCCCGATCGTCCAGCCGATATCGACCATAGGCGGCATCCACCGCCTCATGCGCGGGGCCGGTTCGCTCGCGCAGGACCAGCGACGCGGTGCCGTTCACTTCAGGCAGGCGACGATCCCCGCAATGACCGCCAGCGTCTCTTCCGGATCGCGCACGCGCACCGTGTCGAGGCCCAGTTCCTTGGCGGGATAGTCGTTGCCACCGGGGAAGATCGCGTCGCCGATGAACATCATCGCATCCAGCGCTATGCCGCTGGCGTCATGCAGCTTCTTGAGACCATAGGCCTTGTCGACGCCCTCGCGGGTGATATCGATCGAGGTCGCGCCGCCCATGTTGATCGACAAGCCCGGCAGGCGTTGCTTGAGGTCGGCCTGGATGACCTTGCGCTTCTCGAACTTGGGGTCCCAATGTTCCTTGGCGTCGATCGGCGCCTGCTGGCCGAGCGCCGAGAAGGTGATCTGGCTGCCGCGATCCTCGATCCGCTCGCCCCAGGTCTGCTCGGGCACAAAGCCGGTTGCCTCCAGCGAGGCGTCGAACGCCTCTAGGATCTTGGCCTTGGTCGCATCGTCGAACAGCTCGGCATAGACCGGGGTCCATTGGCCGTCCTGATAGGTATAGAGCTTGGTGCCGGTCGTTGGCATCAGCCACAGCTTGGTGCGGTCGGCGCGCTCGGGCAGGCGGCTCGCCACCTGCTTGTCGAACTGCGGCCAGTCGCCGCCCGAAATCACCGCGACATGCGCGACGTCGAGCAGGTCGGCGAGCGCCTGCCCCATCGGCTCGCCCAAGGGCTGTTTGCTTTCGGCCAGCGTACCGTCGAGGTCGAACGCAACCAGTTGCTTCATGAAGCGACTCCAATTCGGGGAAAGATGATGGTGTCGATGGCATAGGCTACGCCATCCTCGGCATTGGAACGGGTGTGTACCGAAATCTGTTCCCTGACCGCATCCGGCGCATTCGCCATCACGATCGGCAGGCCCGCGCGGGTCAGCATGGGAAGGTCGTTGGCCTGATCGCCCAGCACCGCCACCTCGTCCAGCGACACGCCGAACGCCTTGGCCAGGGTCGCCACGCCGTCGCCCTTATTGGCCTCAAGCGCGGTCACGTCGAGATAATAGGTCTGCGACTGGGCGATGGTCGCCGCCGACCCGTGCGCCGCGTTGGCCTGTTCATGCAGACCGCGCAGCAACTCGGCATCGTCGCTGACCAGGGTGATCTTGTCGACCTTGTCGATCAGCGCGGAAAAGTCCTGCGTGATGACCGGCTCCTGCGACGAAGCCTTGCGCTCGTGATCGACATGGGTCCCCTCACCGCTGCTGGCATACCAGCGATCGTCGGCGAAGACCCAGATGGCGACGGGGTGGTCCGCCGCCATCGCCAGTACGTCCTTTACGACATCAACCGGCACGCGGAACCGAGCATCAATGCCGCCATCGCGGCGGAACACGGTCCCGCCGTTGAACGCGCCGATCGGTGCATCGATCGCCAGTTCGTCGGCCAGCCATCCCAGCCCCGAACGAGGCCGGGCGCTGATGATGGTGAAGCCGACCCCCGCCGCCTCCAGCCGCTTGACGGCGGCGATGGTGGCGGCGCGCAGCTTCTTGTCGGGGTCGACGAGTGTGCCGTCGACGTCCGACACGACCAGCCGGATCGGCAGGCTCATTGCGGGATTTCGGTATGGCCGCCAAAGCCGAAGCGCATCGCCGACAGCACCTTGTCGCCATAGGTGTGATCGACCCGGCTGCGATAGCGCGCGAAGAGCGAGGCGGTCAGGACGTTGGCCGGGACCTTCTCCTCCATCGCCGCGTCAATCGTCCACTGGCCCTCGCCCGAATCGGCGACATGGCCCGAGAACTGCTCGAGCATCTCGTCCTTCGCCAGCGCGATCGCGGTCAGGTCGAGCAGCCAGGATGAGATCACGCTGCCGCGACGCCAGACCTCGGCGATGTCGGTCAGGTTCAGGTCGAACCGCTCGTCCTCGGGCAGCTTGTCGCTGTTCTTCGACTTCAGAATGTCGAAGCCCTCGGCATAGGCCTGCATCAGGCCGTACTCGATACCGTTGTGGATCATCTTGACGAAGTGACCGGCACCGGCGGGACCCGCATGGATATAGCCCTTCTCGGCGCGCTGATCGACCTTCTCGGCGATGCGGCCCGGCGTGCGGACGATATCGCCCAGCCCCGGCGCCAGCGCGTCGAAGATCGGGTCGAGATGGTCGACCGTTTCCTTGTCGCCGCCGATCATCATGCAATAGCCGCGCTCCAGGCCCCAGACGCCGCCCGAGGTGCCGACATCGACATAATGGATACCCTGTTCGGCCAGCATCTTGGCGCGGCGGATATCGTCCTTGTAGAAGCTGTTGCCGCCGTCGATCACGACGTCGCCGTCCTTGGCCAGCTTGGCGATCTCCGCGATCGTGTCCTCGGTCGGGCCGCCTGCGGGCAGCATCACCCACCAGATCGCCTTATCGGCGAGCTTGGTGGCCATGTCCTCCAGCCCCGTGGCCGCCTCGGCGCCGTCCTTGGCGAGCGTCTGCACCGCCTCGTCGCTGCGATCCCAGGCCACAACCTGATGCCCAGCCTGCATCAGGCGACGCGCGATATTGCCACCCATGCGGCCAAGGCCGACCAGACCGATCTTCATGCGGAACTCCATTATGTTTTTGATGTCGTAGAAAGTGAAAGGCCCCCTTCCCGCCTTGGGAAGGGGGCCTGTCGGATCAGGCCGCTTCGGGCTGCTTCTGCCCGATCGCGCCGAGCAGATCGTCAAAGGCCTTGACGAAGGAGGCGACCCCCTCCGCCACCAGCGTGTCGGTCACGCCGTCCAGATCCAGGCCCAGACGCTCGGCCTCTGCCAAGACATGCCTGGCCTCGTCGATATCGGCGGTCAACGTCTCGGCCACTGTGCCATGGTCGCGGAAGGCGTCCATGGTCTTGGGCGGCATGGTGTTGACCGTGTCCGGCCCGATCAGCGTGTCGATATAGAGCGTGTCGGGGAAGGATGGGTCCTTGGTCCCGGTCGACGCCCAGAGCAGCCGCTGCGGCTGTGCGCCCTTGGCGGCCAGTGCCTGCCAGCGGTCGGACTTCAGGAAATTCAGATACCACTGATACGCCATCTTGGCGTTGGCGATCGCGACCTTGCCGCGCACGGCCTTCAGCGCCTCGGCTTCGGCATCACCCGCCGCGACACGGTCATCGATCTTCTTGTCGATCGCCGAATCGATACGGCTGACGAAGAAGCTGGCGACGCTGGCGATCCGGTCGATCGGCTGACCGGCCTTGACCCGCTCTTCCAGCCCGGCCGCATAGGCCTCGGCCACCTTGATATAGGCGGCCTTCGAGAAGAGCAGCGTGACGTTGACGTTGATCCCCTTGGCGATGGTCGCCGAGATCGCCGGTGCGCCCGCGTCGGTGCCGGGGATCTTGATCATCAGGTTGGGGCGGTCGACCGCGTGCCACAGCTTCTCGGCCTCGGCGATGGTCGCATCGGTGTCGTCAGCGATATAGGGCGACACTTCCAGGCTGACATAGCCATCCTTGGCGTCGAGCCGGTCATAGACGGGCTTCAGCGTTTCCGCCGCCGCCTTGATGTCCTGGATCGCCAGATGCTCGTAGCGGTCGATGGTCGCCGCGCCGGGATTTTCCTTGTCGAACGCCGCCAGCGTGCCGTCATAGGCGTCGCCATGCCCCATCGCCTTTTCAAAGATCGACGGGTTGGAGGTGACGCCGGTCAGCCCGTCCTCGGCGACGAGCTTTTCCAAGCCCTTCGCCTCGAGGAACTTGCGATCGACGAAATCGAGCCAGGGGGCGCAGCCCTTGGCGCCCAGTTCCGACAGCTTGCTCATCACTTGGTCTCCAGCATTTCGCGGGCCACCTTCACGACATTGTCGTGGGTGAAGCCATACTTGTCCTGCAACTTGGCGAGCGGCGCCGAAGCGCCGAAGGTCGACATGGTGATCGTGCGGCCCTCGAACCCGACATAGCGGTCCCAGCCGATCGACCCGGCCTGCTCGACCGCCAGACGCTTGGTCACGCCCTTCGGCAGGACGCTTTCCTTATAGGCCGCATCCTGCAGCTCGAAGCGATACCAGCTCGGCAGCGAGACGACGCGCGCCTTGATGCCATCGGCCTTCAGCGTCTCATAGGCGTCCGTCACCAGCGACAGTTCCGACCCCGTTGCGATCAGGATGATGTCGGGTGTGCCGTCGCAATCCGCAAGGACGTAACCGCCCTTCTTCACGCCCGAAGCGGGCGCATATTTGCCGCGATCGAGGGTGGGGAGCGCCTGGCGCGAGAAGATCAGCGCAGTCGGGTGGCTGGCCGACTCGACGGCGCAGCGCCATGCCTCGGCCACTTCGTTCGCATCGCCGGGACGGATGGTGTCCAGACCGGGGATCGCACGCAGCGTCGCCAGATGCTCGATCGGCTGGTGGGTCGGGCCGTCCTCGCCCACGCCGATCGAGTCGTGCGTGAAGACGAACACCGCGCCGAGTTCCATGATCGCGGCGAGGCGGATCGGCGCGCGCATATAGTCGGAGAAGACCAGGAAGGTCGCGCCATAGGAGCGCAGGTGCGACAGCGCCATGCCGTCGACGATCGCGCCCATCGAATGCTCGCGCACGCCGAAGTGGAAATTGCGCCCCTCATAGCTGCCCGGCTGGAACGAACCGCCGTCCTTGATCAGCGTCTTGGTCGAGGGCGCGAGGTCGGCCGAGCCGCCGATCAGCCACGGCACCTTGGCGGCGATGGCGTTCTGCACCTTGCCGCCCGAGTCGCGGCTGGCAATGCCCTTGGCATCCGCCTCGAACACCGGGATGTCGCTGTCCCAGCCCTCGGGGAGCTTGTCGGCGAGCATCGCGTCGAGTTCGGCGGCGAGGTCGGGATATTCGGCGCGGTAGCGATCGGTCATCGCGACCCATTCGTCGCGCAGCGGCTTGCCGCGCGCTTCGATCGCGCCCTGGAAGGCTTCGCGCACGCCGTCGGGGACCAGGAACTTGGCGTCCTCGGGCCAGCCATAGGCCTTCTTGGTCGCGCGGATCGCATCCTCGCCCAGCGGCTCGCCATGCGCCTTCTCGCTGCCCGCCTTGGGGCTGCCATAGCCGATCACCGACTTCACGACGATGAAGGTCGGCTTGTCCTGGGTCGCCTTGAAGGTGTCGAGCGCGGCGGTCAGCGCACCCACGTCATTGGCGTCGTCGACATGGATGACGTTCCAGCCATAGGCCTCGAACCGCTTGCCCACATCCTCGTTGAACGCGATATCGGTGCCGCCCTCGATCGAAATCTGGTTCGAATCGTAGATCCAGCAGAGGTTGGACAGCTTGAGGTGGCCGGCGGTCGAAGCCGCTTCCGAGGCCACGCCCTCCATCATGTCGCCGTCGCCGCACACGACATAGACGTCATGGTCGAAGATCGGGAAACCCTCGCGGTTGAAATGGGCGGCCAGCCAGCGCTCGGCGATCGCCATGCCGACCGAGTTGCCGCAACCGGCGCCCAGCGGACCGGTCGTCGTCTCGACGCCGGTGGTGTGGCGATATTCGGGGTGGCCCGGCGTCTTCGAGTTGAGCTGGCGGAAACCCTTCAGGTCCTCCAGGCTCAGCGCGGGCTTGCCGGACTTGTTGCCGTCCGCGTCGATCTCCACGATCCCCGCCAGGTGGATCAGCGAGTAGAGCAGCATCGAGGCATGGCCGACCGACAGCACGAAGCGGTCGCGATTGGGCCAATCGGCATGCGCGGGGTCGTAGCGCAGAAATTTCGACCAGATGGTGTGACCGACGGGCGCGAGCGCCATGGGGGTGCCGGGGTGGCCCGAATTGGCCTGCTGCACCGCATCCATCGACAGGGTGCGGATGGTGTCGATGGTCAGTCGCTCGATCGACCCGTCTTCATGCAGATGGGTATCGGCCACGGCGTGGGTGGTGGCGTCGGTCATGGAGTCTGGCCTCATCCTTCATTATGCGATCGAACGCGTCCGCGCTCGCTCTGGTTGCCATGCGCGACCGGCCTTAGCGCGGGTTCCGCCCCCGTTCCAGCCGGGTAACGATCCCGCCATCGGCAATATAGGCCGCGTCGATTTCGCGCAGGAACAGACCATGCCCGACAACGCCTGGTATCGCTACCAGAGAATCCGCCAGGGTCTGTAGCGCGGTGTCGTCCCAGCCATGGCCGTCGACGACGATATTGCCATTGTCGGTGCGATAATCGGGTCGTTCGGCTGTCCGGTCGAAGAAATGGGCCAATCGCGCAACGACATAGCTCTTGGCAAAGGGCAGGATTTCGACCGGCAGCGGGGTACCGCCCAACCGTTGCGCCCGCTTCGAACCATCGGCGATCACGATCATCCGGTCGGCGGCGTCCGCCACCACCTTCTCGCGCAGCATCGCGCCGCCTGCTCCCTTGACCGCGTACAGTTCCGCGTCGATCGCATCCGCACCGTCGATCGCCAGATCGATCCGCGCCACCTCGGCGAAATCGCGCACGCGCATCCCCAGCGATTCGGCCAGCTTCGCGCTGGCGTGCGACGTCGCCACCGTCTCGATCCGCAGCCGACGCTTGGCCAGCGCGGCAATGGCATGCGCTGCCGTCGAGCCCGTTCCCAGGCCCACCAGCATATCGTCGCATACCTCCTGCACCGCAGCGACTGCGGCCAGGCGCTTGTCGGCGTCCCGATCGATCATGTCTTTTTGAGAATGCATCAGAACCCCAAAAGCTCCCGCATCGCCGGATTTGTCGCAGCGCGACAAATTGCGACAATTAAGGCATCCGCAAATAGGCCATCATCCCTTGCCTTTTCGACCCCGCCTCGTGCACTTTGCCACGAGACAGCAACATTTGCCCGGATCGCGCATTGACGTGCGAGCCGGGCTCCCGCTCGGCATTTCAGGCAGGTGGACGATTTGAACTTTCCAGGCTTTCGCGGGCGCCGGGCGCTTGCCGGCACGGCCATGGTCTTGGCGCTGGCGAGCGTGTCGGCATGCGGTGGTGGTGACAAGGGCGGCGCGTCTAAGGGGGGCGCTGGCGGGCAGCAGCAGACGCCGACCATCGGCTATGTGACCGTGCAGCCGACCAACGCGCCGATCGTGACCGAACTGGCCGCGCGGACCACCGCCTTCGAAAGCTCCGACGTCCGCCCGCAGGTGACCGGCGTCATCCGCCGCCGCTTCTTTACCGAGGGCTCGCTCGTCAAGCGGGGCCAGCCGCTCTACGAGATCGATCCCCGCCTCTATCGCGCCTCGGTGAACCAGGCCGCGGCGAACCTGCAAAGCGCGCAGGCCAATGCGGAAGCGACGCGGATACAGGCCGAACGCTATCGCCCGCTGGCGCAGATCGAGGCGATCTCGAAGCAGGATTATACCAACGCCCAGGCATCGGCTCGACAGGCGGCGGCGCAGGTGGCGCAGACCCGTGCCGCGCTGGAGACGGCACGCGTCAATTTGCAATTCACCACCGTCCCCGCCCCGATCAGCGGGCGGATCGGACGCTCGCTGTTCACCGTCGGTGCGCTGGTCAGTTCCAACCAGACCGATCCGCTGGCGCAGATTCAGCGTCTGGACCCGATCTTCGTCGATATTCAGCAGTCGGCGTCCGACCTGCTGTCGCTTCGCCGCAGCCTGGCGGCCCGCGACGGCCTGATCCCCGCCAGCGCGCGTGTCTCGCTGCGGCTCGAGGACGGGACCGATTACGGCCAGATCGGCACGGTCGAGTTCGCCGAAGCCGTGGTCGATCCGCAGACCGGCACGGTAACGCTGCGTGCGCGCTTTCCCAATCCGCAAGGCCTGCTGCTGCCCGGCATGTTCGTCCGCGCGCGCTTCGCGCAGGCGATCGACACCGGCGCCTATCTGGTCCCGCAACAGGCGATTGCCCGCGATCCGAAGGGCAATGCGACGCTGTTCATCGTCGGCCCGAACGACAAGGTCCAGCAGAAGACGGTCCGCGCCGAACGCACCCAGGGTGCGTTCTGGGTGGTCACCGATGGGCTGAAGCCCGGCGACAGGATCGTGACCCAGGGCCTTGCCAATCTGCGCGCAGGGCAGAGCGTGAAGGCGGTCCCCGCCGACAGCCCGCAAAAGGTCCAGCCCCCCTCGCCCGAACAGCTGAAGAAGATGCAGGCCGCCAAGGGCAAGGCGGGCTGACCGAACCATGCTCAGCCGCGTCTTCATCGATCGTCCCATCTTCGCCTGGGTTCTTGCCATCATCGTCATGCTGGCAGGCGTCGGCGCGATCATGGGCCTGCCCATCGCGCAATATCCGGACGTCGCCCCGCCCCAGGTGTCGATCCGCGCCACCTTCCCCGGCGCCTCCGCCCAGACGCTGCAGAATTCGGTCACGCAGGTCATCGAACAGCAGCTGACCGGCATTGACGGGCTGCTTTATTTCCAGTCCTCCTCGTCCAGCCGCGGCTCGGTGACGATCACCGCGACCTTCGCCAAGGGCACCGATCCCGACATCGCGCAGGTGCAGGTCCAGAACCAGGTCCAGCAATCGGTCGCGCGCCTACCGCAACAGGTGCAGCAACAGGGCCTGGTCGTCCGCAAGTCGAACCCCGACTTCCTGTTGATCGCGGGCGTGTATGACGAGACGAACCGGATGACGAACCAGGACGTCTCCGATTATCTCGTCTCCAATCTCCAGGATCCGCTCGGCCGTATCCAGGGCGTGGGCGACACCAATGTCTTCGGCTCGCAATATGCGATGCGCATCTGGCTCAACCCGGAGCGGCTGGCCTCCTATCAGCTGATACCCTCGGACATCGTCACTGCGATCCAGAACCAGAATACCGAAGTCGCGGCGGGTGAGGTCGGCGGCACCCCGTCGCCCACCACGCAGATGCTGAACGCCACCGTGACCTCCATGTCGCGGCTCCAGACGCCCGAGCAGTTTCGCGAGATCATCGTCAAGACGCTGAACAACGGCGCAACGGTCAAGCTGTCCGATGTGGCGCGGATCGAATTGGGCGCGGAAAGCTATGCCGCGGTCAGCCGGATCAATCAGCATCCGGGCGCCGGTATCGCCGTGCTGATGGCGCCGGGCGCCGATGCGCTGAAGACCGCCGAGCTGGTCAAGGCGGAGATCACCCGCGTCGCCAAGACCTTTCCGCCGGGCCTGAAGGTCGCCTATGCCAACGACACCACAGCCTTCATCAAGCTGTCGATCGACGAGGTGGTCAAGACGCTGATCGAGGCGATTATCCTCGTCGTCATCGTGATGTTCGTCTTCCTGCAAAGCTGGCGCGCGACGTTGATCCCGACGATCGCGGTGCCGGTGGTGCTGCTGGGTACCTTCGCCATCTTCTATCTGGCGGGATTTTCGATCAACACCCTGACCCTGTTCGGGCTGGTGCTGGCGATCGGCCTGCTGGTCGATGACGCGATCGTGGTCGTGGAGAATGTCGAGCGACTGCTCGAAGAAAATCCCGACATGACCCCGCGCGAGGCGACGATCGAGTCGATGAAGGAGATCACCGTCGCGCTGATCGCCATCGCGCTCGTCCTGTCGGCGGTGTTCCTGCCGATGGCGTTCTTCGGTGGATCGACCGGCGTCATCTATCGCCAGTTCTCGATCACCATCGTCTCGGCGATGATCCTGTCGGTCGCCGTCGCGATCATCCTGTCGCCCGCCCTGACCGCAAGCCTTTTGAAGCAAAAGGCCAAGGAGGGCGAAGAAGGCGCCTGGCTCGACCGCAAGTTCCCGCGCGTGGCGCATGGGCTTCAGCGCGCGAAGGACGGTTTCAACAGCCGCTTCGACTGGACGGTCGAGAAATACACCTCCGCGGTACGCACCGTGGTTGATCGCAAATGGCTGTTCCTGCTGATCTATGTCGGCGTCGTCGCGCTGCTGGCGATCCTGTTCCTGCGTCTGCCCACCGGCTTCCTGCCGACCGAGGATCAGGGGTCGGCGATCATCCAGTTCCGTCTGCCCGCCGGCGCGACCCAGGGCCGTACCATGGAAGTCCAGCGCCGGGTCGAGCAATATTTCGCCCAGAATGAGGGCAAGAACGTCAAGGTGCTCTTCACCGTCGCGGGCGGCGGCGGTGGCGGCACCAGCGGTCAGAATACCGGCCAGGGCTTCATCAACTTCGTCGACTGGGCCGACCGCAAGGGCAAGGAAAACAACGCCGACGCGATTACCGGCCGTGCCTCCGCCGCGTTCCGGGGGCTTCGCGACGCGCAGGTCTTCGCGTTGGTCCCGCCCGCCATTCGCGGCCTCGGCCAGTCGGACGGCTTCACCATGGAGTTGCAGAACATCTCCGGCATGCCGCTGGAAAAGTTCGAGGCGATCCGCGACCAGCTGCTCGCCAAGGCCAATGCCGACCCGATGCTCGCCTCGGTCCGCCTGACCGAGCTGCCCGACATCGCCACGCTGCGCGTCGACCTCGACCAGCAGAAACTGGCGGCGCTGGGGCTGACCCAGCAACAGGTAAACTCGACCCTGTCGACCGCCTGGGGCGGGCAATATGTCAACGACTTCATCGATCGCGGCCGCGTGAAACGCGTCTTCGTCCAGGGCGATGCGCCCTATCGCGGCGAACCCGAGGACCTGAAACAATGGTTCGTGCGCGGGTCGAGCGGGCAAATGGCCCCCTTCTCGTCCTTCTCGACGATCAACTGGGGCGTGGCGCCCACCACCCTGTCGCGGTTCAACGGCATCCCTTCTTACGAATTTCAGGGGTCAGCCGCGCCGGGTTACAGCTCGGGCGACGCGATGCAGCGGATGACCGAACTGGCTTCGCAGATTCCTGGCACCTCGATCGCCTGGGCGGGCCTGTCCTATCAGGAAAGGCTGTCGGGCGGTCAGGCGCCGATCCTCTATGGCCTGTCGATCCTGGTCGTCTTTCTGTGCCTCGCCGCGCTGTATGAAAGCTGGTCGATCCCGTTCGCGGTGCTGCTGGTCATCCCGCTGGGCCTGATCGGTGCGGTCGCCTTCGTGACGCTGCGCGGGCTGACCAACGACGTCTATCTCCAGATCGGTCTGCTGACGACGATGGGGCTAGCGGCGAAGAACGCGATCCTGATGATCGAATTCGCGGAGCAGGCGGAGAAACAGGGCAAGCGCGTCATCGACGCCGCGCTGGAGGCCGCCAAGATCCGTCTGCGTCCGATCCTGATGACCAGCTTCGCCTTCATCTTCGGCGTGTTGCCGCTCGCCATCTCGACGGGTGCGGGCGCGAACAGCCGTATCGCGATCGGCACCGCCGTGATCGGCGGGATGCTGACCGCGACGGTCCTGGCGATCTTCTACATCCCGCTATTCTTCGTGCTGGTGCGCCGTTCGGTGCGCAACGGTCTGGCGCGGCTGCGCGGCAAGCCGATGAGCGAACATGGTGCGGGCCATAAGCCCGTCGAGCAAAAACCGGGCACGGAGCAGGCCTGATGCGTATCCTGTCCCCCTTCCCCGCCATGCTGCTGGCCGCGAGCGCGCTGTCCGCCTGTTCGATGGCTCCCCGATATGAGCGACCCGCGACACCGGTCCCGCCGTCATGGCCGATCGGCGACGCCTATCTTCGCCAGTCGGAAGCGGCGCTGCCCAGCGTCCGCTATAGCGACGTGTTCCGCGACGCCCGGTTGCAGCAGCTGATCGTTCAGGCGCTGGCCAATAACCGCGACCTGCGCGTGGCGGCGGCGAACATTGCCTCGACCCGCGCGCAATATCGCATCCAACGCGGCAGCCTGTTTCCTCAGATCGATGCGACCGGCCGCTACAGCTATACCGACCGGGGATCGGGCGGGGCGGGCAGCCAGGCCATCGGCAATGGCAGCACGGGGACCGGTACCGGCGGCACCGGAACGGGTACGGGGACAGGCACGGGCGGAACAGGCACGGGCGGTACGGGAACCGGCACCGGTGGCGCCGGTGGCACGATCGTTTCCGGCGCGAATGGCAGCGGCAGCGCCTGGTCGGTCAATCTGGGCACCACTGCCTTCGAACTGGATCTGTTCGGCCGCATCCGCTCGCTGACCGGGGCGGCGCTCGACCGTTATTTCGCGACCGAAGCGGCGGCACGTGCGACCCGGCTGACCCTGGTCGGGGATATTGCCGATGCCTGGCTCAACTATGCGGCGGACCAGAGCCTGCTGACCATCGCGCAGCAGACCGCGGCCAATGCGGAACGCAGCGTCACGCTGACCCGTGCGCGGCTGACCGGCGGGATCGCACCGCGCACCGATCTGCGGCAGGCCGAACAGGTGCTCGCGACCGCGCAGGCCGATCTGGCGCAGCAGAAGACCGCCGTTGCGCAAGACGTGAACGCGCTGCAACTCCTAGTCGGCGCGCCGATCGATGCCGCCCTGCTTCCTCGTTCGATCGAGCAAGCGGCGCCGACGATCGCCACCCTGCCCGCCGGGCTCGACTCGGGCATCCTGTTGCGCCGCCCCGATGTGGTGCAGGCAGAGTATCTGCTGCGCGCCACCAATGGACAGATCGGCGCGGCGCGCGCGGCCTTGTTCCCGCGCATCTCGCTGACCGGATTGGTCGGTTTCGCCAGTACGGCACTGACTTCGCTCTTCTCGGGCGGCAGCTTCAACTATTCGGTCGCACCCGCAGTCAGCTATCCGATCTTCCAGGCCGGAGCGGGCGTCGCGAACGTCCAATATACCGAGGCTCAGCGCGATGCGGCGCTGGCGACCTATGAAAAGGCGATCCAGACCGCTTTTCAGGAGACCGCCGATGCTTTGGCGCGGCAAGGCACGATCGCGGATCAGCTTGGCGCCAATCGCCGCTTCCTATCGGCGGCGGCCGATACCTATCGATTGACCGAGGCGAGCTATCGCGGGGGCATCACACCGTTCCTCAACACGCTGGATGCGCAGCGCTCGCTCTACTCGGCGCAGCGGACGGTGATCGCGACCCAGTTGGTCGAAGCCAGCAACCGCGTGTCGCTCTACCGCGTGCTGGGCGGCGATTCACTCCTGGAAGCGACGCCCGACGGCCCGGTGCCGCTGACGCCCGGCGGATAAAGCGTCCCGCCCCGGCGCGAAGGGCCGGGGCGGGACGAAAGCATCAGCCTTGTTCGGGGCCGCGTGCCGCCCCGATGGCATCCCGACCGAACTGGACGATCAACTCGCCGATCTCGCGCGCCTGCGACATGGACCGGTTTCCCTGTTCGCGCAGAAAGTCGGTCTGAATGCGCATCACGTCCGACAGATCCTTGGCGGAGGCGGCGGCGCGCATGGCGGAAAAAGCCTCGCGCGCATTGGTTTCGGCCTGATCGAGCATCTTGAGCGTCACCACCGAACCGCCCTCGGCCATTTTCTGCCCCGATGCCTTCATCGCCTCGCCAGCGCCCTTCAGGCTGTCGGTGAAGCGCTCCGCGCCCATATCGCCACCGATCGCGCCTGCACCGCCACCATTTCCGAAATCGTCGGCCATTTCATACTCTCCTTGCCCATCGTCCGTTTCGATTGAACCCTTGGGCGCGCCGGGAGTTGCACGGCATCCTGCCGTGACGACGCCGAAGCGGCTAGGTTACATCTGCTCGAAGATCGCGCTCAGGCTCGCGAGCCCCTTATCGGTGAGGCGCAGTCGTCCCTCCACAGTCCGAGCGACCCAGTCCCTCGCCATGAGCAGGCGAACCCACCGGGCCCCGACCAATCCGTCGGGGGCAAAGCCCGTCGCCTCCAAAATGGCCGTCTCGCTCTGCGGCACGTCCGCCGCGAATAGGGCCAACAGGATTTCCCAGGCGGGATCACCGAACAGATCGCCATCGGCCCGCGCCATCGCGCGAACGCCGTGCCGGTGGCGCAGGATCATCGCGGCGCATTCGCGCGGCGTGGGCTCGCGCGGAGGACGGGGCACCGGCACGCCACCCGCTTCGCCGGAAATCGCCTGGATACGGGCCTGAACCTCGGTCATGATGACGGTGAACTGGGTGAAGCTGGCACGATCGTCCTCCGGCCAATGGAGAAGGCGCAGATCAGACGTCATTGCGCATCCTCCGCCAGTTCGCCCGCCATGGCAGGCTCCAGTCCGGGTCCTGTCCGTGGATCGCCAGCCGCCGTTGATGCCGCATCACGCCCAGGGCGAGCACCAGGATCATCGGATAGGCCAGCTTGCCCCCCGCCGCCGCATACATCCACGGCACCAGATCGGCGTCGAATCCGCGCACCCCATGGATTCCGATCGCCAGCAGGTGCAGCGCCGCCAACCAGAGCGGCCAGAACCGGTTGGCCAGCAAGGCGACCGTCATCAACCCGCCCATCAACGACAGGTCGATGACCAGTTCGAACGTCTCGATCGAGCGAAAGCTGGTCGAGGGATCGAAGGGAATGAGCCATGTCGCCACCGAGGCGAAGAACAACATGATCGCGGTCCATCTTTCGGGGCGCCCGCCACGGAGCAGCGCGTAAAGACAGACCGCGCCCTGCAGGATATGAAAAATATAAATATGCGTCACGACGCGCACCGCGAACAGGAAGCGGGGGCGGGCACGTCGCCGAAGCGGTCTTCAGGCCGCAACGCGCAGTGGCGTGGGCGCGACCAGCCCGGTCACTTCGGGCGGCTTGGGACGGGTATCGCCATAATCGTCGGCATCGAACCCGATCGTCTTGCCGACCTTCTCCAGCACGCGGTGGCTCTGCACTGCGGCGCCGCGTGCCTGGCCGATCGCCAGCATCGCCTGGCTCAGCAGTTCGAAGGCGTGCTGCCCCACCACCGCCGACAATTTTGCCTCCGCCCGCGCCTGGGGCAAGGCCACCGCCAGTGCGCCTGCGGTCGCAAAGGCCGCATCGAGATCATTTTCCAGCTTCCACAACAGACGGGTCACCTGGACCGCCGCTTCATGCTCTGCCGTCATCGCTCGCCTTCCCCGTTCGTGATGCCCGCGCGCCGCGAAAACAGGGCGCGGTGGACCATGGTCAACCGGCAAGGTGCGACATCCGACCGATCACGCGGGTCATCACGTCCAATCCGGTCGCCAACATGCCGAAGCCGATGGCGAATGCGATGGCGATCGTGGGAACCCATAACAGCCTTTCGGCCATCGTCATGTCGTTGCGGAGCTGACCTCGCCGCCGGATCGGAAGGGGCAAGCGGGACGATGCGTGGACATGGCCGTCCTGCACCGCCCCACCGACCGTACTCCCATCCGGTGAGATCGGAACTGGCACAGGGTTCGGCTCGGAAAACAGCCCCGAAGAATCGGGTATGATTTTATGCGGGGCATCTTCTTCAATGATTACATTGACTTGGTCACCCGCCTCCGCCTCATATTCGGCCAGGGCCAAGGCCGCCTCGCGGCGATTGCGCGCGCCGAGCAGGCGCACCGCCTCCGCCAGATAGCTGTCGACCGTCGATTTTCCCAAGCCCAGTTCGGTGGCGATTTCCTTGGACCCCTTGAGCGCTTTCACGCCACGCAGGCATTCGCGGTGGCGGCGCGTAAGAAGGGCGAAACGTTCGGGGGTCATCTCGTTTTCCGGCCACGCCGGAGGATCCGTCCAGGCATGAATATGCCCTAGCCGGGACTATGGGGCCACGCCAAGCCGTTCCGTCACCGATCCGGCGCGGAAGGAACCATTAAGAAACAAAGTTAATCGTTTACTTCGATTATTGACGCCTATTAGCCGGGTTTACCGGGCAGCTTGATACCCTCGATCGAATCGAGTGCACGAAGCAGGTCGTCGAACGCCGCATCCTCCTCGACCGGGAAGGAACGGCGAAAGCCCGACCCCAGTACGTCGAGGTCTCGCTGGGTCAAAAGACCGACCGCGACGATTGGATCGGGGCGGCGCGGCACTTTTGGCTGGTCGCGCGTCATCGCCGCCATCCGGCCAGGACGGCGCAAAAGGTCTCTTCAATGGCGGCCCCGCGACCGGGCGCGGGCTTGGAAAACAAGGATAATAACAGGCCGCGCATCGTCCGAACTCCATTCACCATGGCTGAACCCGTCATTCGGCGTGCCTGTTCCACGCATTTTCCACGCTTTCGATCGCCGACCGGGACAGCTTGGCCGCGACACCCCTGTTTCGCGTCGCGACACCCTTCCCCTTGGAGCAAGCCATTGCTAAGGCCGCGCGTGTCAACCGGATCTATCCCCGGCGCGCCTGCCCGCGGCTGAAGCTGCCGTGTCCCCCTGGGCGTGCCCGGCTCGACCAAGAAGGGACGCCCATGACTGCGATAGGCCAGGACAGCCTGAAGACCCGCTCGACGCTCGACGTCGATGGTAAGACCTATGATTATTACAGCCTCGCCAAGGCTTCCGAGCAGCTCGGCGATATCAGCCGCCTGCCCTTCTCGATGAAGGTGCTGCTGGAGAATCTCCTGCGCTTCGAGGACGGCAAGACCGTCACGCGTGAGGATATCCAGGCGATCGTCGACTGGCAGAAGACCCAGCGTTCGGACCGCGAGATCCAGTATCGCCCGGCCCGCGTGCTGATGCAGGACTTCACCGGCGTTCCTTGCGTGGTCGACCTCGCCGCGATGCGCGACGCGATCACCAAGCTCGGCGGCGATGCGGCCAAGATCAATCCGCAGGTTCCCGTCCACCTCGTCATCGACCACTCGGTCATGGTCGACGAGTTCGGCACGCCCAAGGCCTTCGAGGATAACGTCGACCTCGAATATCAGCGCAACATGGAACGCTACGAGTTCCTGAAGTGGGGCTCGAAGGCGCTCGACAATTTCTCGGTCGTTCCGCCGGGCACCGGCATCTGCCACCAGGTGAACCTGGAATATATCGGCCAGGCCATCTGGTCCTCGACCGAGACCGGCGAGCATGCGCAGGGTTCGGCGGCGATCGCCTATCCCGACACGCTGGTCGGCACCGACAGCCACACCACGATGATCAACGGCCTGGGCGTGCTCGGCTGGGGCGTCGGCGGGATCGAGGCGGAAGCCGCGATGCTCGGCCAGCCCGTGTCGATGCTGATCCCCGAAGTCGTCGGCTTCAAGCTGACCGGCAAGCTCCAGGAAGGCATCACCGCCACCGACCTGGTGCTGACCATCACCCAGATGCTGCGCGCCAAGGGCGTGGTCGGCCGCTTCGTCGAGTTCTATGGCCCCGGCCTGTCGTCGATGACGCTCGCCGACCGTGCGACGATCGCCAACATGGCGCCCGAATATGGCGCGACCTGCGGCTTCTTCCCGATCGATGACAAGACGCTCGACTATATGCGCCTCACCGCGCGTTCGGACGAGAATGTCGCGCTGGTCGAGGCTTATGCCAAGGCGAACGGCTTCTGGCGTCATGACGATGCCGCCGACCCCGTCTTCACCGACACGCTGGAACTCGACATGTCGACGGTCGTCCCGTCGCTGGCCGGTCCGAAGCGTCCGCAGGACAAGGTCGTCCTCACCGAAGTCGACGACGTGTTCAACGCCGACCTCGCCAAGGTGTACAAGAAGGAAGCGCCCGCGCGCGTCTCGGTCGACGATCGTGGCCATGACATTGGCGACGGCGACGTCGTGATCGCCGCGATCACCAGCTGCACCAATACCTCGAACCCGAGCGTCCTGGTCGCCGCCGGCCTGGTCGCGCGCAAGGCGAACGCGCTGGGCCTGAAGCCCAAGCCCTGGGTCAAGACCTCGCTCGCCCCCGGTTCGCAGGTCGTGACCGATTATCTCGACAAGGCGGGCCTGACCGCCGATCTCGACGCGATCGGCTTCAACCTGGTCGGCTATGGCTGCACCACCTGCATCGGCAATTCGGGTCCGCTCGCCGAGCCGATCTCGAAGGCGATCAATGGGAATGACATCGTCGCCGCCTCGGTCCTGTCGGGCAACCGCAACTTCGAAGGCCGCGTGTCGCCCGACGTGCGCGCCAACTTCCTCGCCTCGCCGCCGCTCGTGGTGGCCTATGCGCTGAAGGGCACCGTCACGCAGGACATGCGCGAAACGCCGATCGGCCAGGGCAAGGACGGCCAGGACGTCTATCTGAAGGACATCTGGCCCTCGAACGACGAAGTGCGCAGCCTGATGGATGCGAACATCGACGACGAGATGTTCCGTTCGCGCTACGGCAACGTCTATGCGGGCGACGCCAAGTGGTCGGCGATCGAAGTGACCGGCTCGGACACCTATGCCTGGCCCGCCGCTTCGACCTATGTCGCCAACCCGCCCTATTTCGAGGGCATGGAGATGACGCCGAAGCCCGTCACCGACATCATCGAGGCAAAGCCGCTCGCCATCCTGGGCGACTCGATCACCACCGACCACATCAGCCCGGCCGGTTCGATCAAGGCGGACAGCCCGGCAGGCACGTTCCTGCAGGAGCATCAGGTCGCCAAGAAGGACTTCAACTCCTATGGCGCGCGTCGCGGCAACCATGACGTGATGATGCGCGGCACCTTCGCCAATATCCGCATCAAGAACGAGATGGTGCCGGGCGTCGAAGGCGGCATGACCCAGTATGACGGCGAAGTGATGCCGATCTATGACGCCGCGATGCGTCACAAGGCCGACGGCACGCCGCTCGTCATCGTCGCGGGCAAGGAATATGGCACCGGCTCGTCGCGCGACTGGGCGGCGAAGGGCACCAACCTGCTCGGCGTGCGCGCGGTCATCACCGAGAGCTTCGAGCGCATCCACCGCTCGAACCTGGTCGGCATGGGCGTCCTGCCGCTTCAGTTCGCCGAGGGCGTGACCCGCGAGACGCTGAAGCTGGACGGCACCGAGACCTTCACCATCCAGAACGTCGCAGGCCTGCGCCCGCGTCAGGATGTCGAAGTGATCCTGGCCCGCAAGGACGGCTCGACCGAGACCTTCCTGACCAAGTGCCGCATCGATACCGTCAACGAGCTGGAATATTTCCTGAACGGCGGCATCCTGCAGTACGTGCTGCGCAACCTGGCTGCGTAAGCGGCCTGGTGGGGCGGGCTGATGGCCCGCCTCCCCGCAAGAATGGGCCCGCCCGGAGCGATCCGGACGGGCCTTTTTTTCCACTTGGAATGGGTAGCGGAGGTGAATCGGCGGGGCGTTCCGAGAGGCACGCGCACCCGCCCCTCCGCCATCACCTCAAGGTGGCTCCTGCCCCAATCTTTCGCGCGGGATGGATGGGGTCAGTCGGCGACCTTTTGCGCCTCGACGATCTGCGCATCGCTGCCGAGCGTGTAGAGATAGGCTTTCCGCTGCTCGGACCCGGCTTGCAGGCGCTTCAGCGTTCGTTCCTGATCCTTGGTCAGCGCAAAGCGGGTATAGCCCGATCGAACCAGACACCCATCCACTTCGTCCTGAAGCTGGGCCTGCAAGGCATCGACATGCTGGTCCGGGCGGTACAGACGCCGGAGAAGGACTTGCCGTTCGCTCCGGTCGAACACCGACTCACCCCCCACCGCGGGCATGTTGTTCTCGCGTTCGAGCACCTCGAAACCGCGGACATATTTGCGCGCCTCGTCATCCCCGGTCACATCACGCCGCGCAGCCTTGAGCATGCAGGCGCGGCTGCCGCTCTCGAACAATTCGCGGGTGGTGCCGGGCTTGCCCCAGCTATAGCTTTGGGGCGATTTCGCCATGGCCGCCTGGGTGGACAGCAATGCGACGGCAAGGCTCAGCGGAACGATAGCGCGCGACATGATCTCTCCCACATCCTGCAACGGCGGGTTTCGCCGGTTGGATGCCATCGTGTCCGCGTTCGGGCGCGGTTCTCTATAAGGATGGCGGCCGGATCATAACCCGGCCACACGCCCGACCTCAATGCGATCGTTGCGACTTGCGCAGCGCGGTTTCCCGCTCCAGCCGTTCGAGCATCGCCTCGATCGATTCCTCCGCACGGTCCGGGCGCGGCAGGGCGGCCCCCTTTTCAGCCGGATCCGGCTCGCGCATCGGCGAGATGGGCATGGGATTTTCGAGACCGATCGGCGTAACGGGGCGGACCGGTTCGCGCGGGACCGACAGGATCGCGTCGGGATCATAGGCAGAGAGCGGCTGATCAAGGTCGGCGGGCAGCGTCCGCTCGATCATTTCCTCCTCGACCGGCGGAGGCGGCGCACCAAGCTCGGCAGCATGCAGCGGTCGACGCGGCGGCGCGTCGGGATGCCGGTCCGAACGGCGGACCGAGGGCACATAATCCTCATCCTCGTCATGCTCGGCCGGGGCCTTGCGCGCCAATAGGCCACCGGGACCCCAGAGCAGATAAGCAACCGCCCAGGTCACCGCCCCCGCGCCGAATCCGGCGACAAGCGCCAGCAGCAACCGCGCCTTGGTCCCCAACGGCGGCTGCGCGGCGGCGACGATGTCCGCCAGACCAAGCTGCGCCACCAGCATCTCCAGCCGCCAGTTCGGCGCGACCAGCACCAGAAAGGCGACCATAACGCCGAACGCCCCACCGGCCAGGGCGGGGGCGAAGCGATGGGGAGAGGGCTCGGCGGTAAAGGTCATAGGCTGCTCGTCGACGCCCCGTGTAATAGCCGGTGGTAAACAGGTTCGTAACGGCGAATATTCGACGCCCAGTCGCGCTCTTTCTCCACGAAAGCCCGGCCCGCCGCACGCCGGGCATCCCAAATCGACCGGTCGGCCAGCAAGCCCGCCAGCGCATCGGCCAGGGCGGCCGGATCGTCGGGCGGGAACAGCGTCCCCGTCACGCCGTCGCGGATCAATTCACGATGGCCGCCGACATCCGATGCCGCCACGAGTCGCCCCTGCGCCATCGCTTCCAGCGGCTTCAAGGGGGTGACGAGATCGGTCAGCCGCATTTTCTTGCGCGGATAGGCCAGGACATCGACCAACCCGTAATAGCGCTCGACCTCCTGATGCGGCACCCGCCCTACGAAACGGATCGCGTCCGCCACCGGCGAACGCCCGGCTTGCGCGCGCAACGCCGCCTCCATCGGGCCGCCGCCGACCAGCAGCAGTCGCGCGCGGGGCCGCGCTGCCACAAGCCGGGGCATGGCGGCGATCAGATCGTCCAACCCCTCATAATCATAGAAGCTGCCGATGAAACCGATCCCCCCGGCCCCCGCCAAATCCCACTCGACCGCCAGCACCTCGTCGCGCGGCGCGGGCTGGCCGAACAGGGTCAGGTCGACGCCATTGGGCGAGACGATGATCTTGTCCGCGCCGATCCCGCGCTCGATCAGGTCACCACGAAGCCCTTCGCAGATCACCGCCACCGCATCGGCGCGCGCACAGGCCCAGCTTTCCAGCGCACGGGTGACACGGTAGCGCGAACTCCCCTCGACGCCGGTGCCGTTGCCGACCGCCGCATCCTCCCAAAAGGCGCGTATCTCATAGACCAGCGGCAAGCCGCGCCGCCGCGCCACCACCCATCCCGCCAGCGCGTCGAGCACGGGGGAATGGGCATGGAGGATATCCGGGCGAAACGCCTTCACCGCCGAGTCGATGGCCCGAACCTGCGCCGCCAGCCCCGCCCCCTCACCGATCACGCTGCGCCGCATCGCGCCGCAGTCTCGAACCGGCGTGCGATAGAAGGTCAGGCCATCGACCGTCTCCAACCCTCCGGTCCCCGCCCCCTGGCGTGGCCCGGTCACGGCGGCGACCGACAGCCCGGCCGCCGCCTGCGCCTTCAGGATCGCGCGGGTGCGAAAGCTGTACCCGCTTTGCAACGGCAGGCCATGATCGAGAATATGCAGGATACGCATGACGATATGCCTGTCATGCCAGCCCTTAACGCCGCGTCAACCGGCGGCTTATAAGCATCGGCGACGCGTAGGGTTTCTAGCCGGGAAGAAGGGCGATGATCGACAGCTTGGCCCTTGTGCTGACCCATAGCCTGATGCTCATCGCCGCATGGCGATTGCTCGGTCGCCGCGATCTGGATCAGGAGGGGGATGCGGGCCCCGCCCCTGGCAAGCGGCGGCGCCCCGATGCGTGACCTGTTCCTGATCGGTTTCCTGTTCGGGCTGTTCGCCATGGGCCTGCGTCGGCCGTTCCTGATGGTGCTGGTCTATGTCTATATCGACATCGTCTCGCCCCAACGGCTGACCTATTACCTGCTGAATGCCGTGCCCATTTCATTGATTGCCGTCGTCGCGGCGCTGGGCGGATGGATATTGACCGACGACAAGCGCGACAGCCGGTTCACCGCGCGACAGGGGGCCATCCTGTTGCTGCTGATCTATTGCGCGATCACCACCTATTTCGGCGCCGATTTCCCGATCGAGGCCGCGGACAAATGGAGCTGGGTGTGGAAGGCGCTGGCCTTTGCGGTGTTCCTGCCGATGACCC
The DNA here is from genome assembly GCF_965112005.1 of Sphingomonas sp. Marseille-Q8236. Taxonomy (NCBI): domain Bacteria; kingdom Pseudomonadati; phylum Pseudomonadota; class Alphaproteobacteria; order Sphingomonadales; family Sphingomonadaceae; genus Sphingomonas; species Sphingomonas sp. Marseille-Q8236. Next base: position 2,013,881 of record NZ_CBCOPO010000001.1, on the reverse strand, counting down.
TGCGCACCCGTTTGCGGGTCGAGGCCCTGTTGCTGTTCGTGATCCTGTCGCTGTCCTCGATCGTCATCGTCGGGGGGATCAAGACGCTATTTTCCGGGGGCGGTTATGGCGAACTGAACCTGATGGTGAGCAACAATACCGGCTTTTACGAGGGCAGCATCATCTCGGCGGTCGCGGTGGCGACCATCCCGATCATTTTGTGGTTGATGAGGCACGGCACGATCTTCCCGCCCGACCGGCGGGTGCGGCTGTTCGGCGCGGGGCTGATCTTCGCCTGCCTGCTGATCCCCGTCGGCACGTCGGCGCGGACGGGGTTGCTGTGCATCGCGCTGCTCGCGGTGCTGATGCTGCGCGATGTGAAGCGGCGGCTGCTCTATATCGGTGCATTGGCGGCGGCGGGCGTGGCGGTCATGCCGTTGCTTCCCGCCTCCTATACCGAACGGATGAACACCATCCGCACCTATAAAGGGGACGAATCGGCTTCGACCCGGCTGGCGGTGTGGAAATGGACGCTGGACTATGTCGCCTCCAACCCGTTCGGCGGCGGCTTCGAGGCTTATCTTCAGAACAATCTGCGCTACGACCTTACGACGGTCGAAGGGTCGGCGCATGACAGCAAGGTCGAGCAGAAGGTCACCACCGACCATGCCCGCGCCTACCATTCCAGCTATTTCGAGATGCTCGGAGAGCAGGGCTGGCCCGGCCTGTTCCTGTGGCTGGGCATCAACATCGCCGGGCTGTTGCGGATGGAGGCGTTGCGCCGTCGGTATCGCCGGCCGGACGATCCGCTGCTTTGGGGCGGACATCTCGCCGGCGCGCTTCAACATGCGCATCTGATCTATCTGCTGGGCGGGGCGTTCGTCGGAATCGCCTTCAACCCCTTCCTCTATCAGTTGCTGGCGGCACAAATCGGGCTGGACACCTATCTGGCGCGGCGTACCCGCGAGGGGCGGCAGAAGCCACCGACCGGCCGTCTTCCACCGCGTGGCAAGGCTACCATTTCCGCGCCGTCGGCGTGATCCCGGCCCCTAGGATATTGCCCCGGATCGCCAGCGGCTCGCCAGACCAGTTGCCGACGAAGACCGGTTTGAAGTCCGCACCCGGCGCCAGCCGTGCGCGATTATTCTCGACCACCAGACCCGAGGAGTCGTTCTTCGCCCCCTCCGGCGCGACGGTGATCAGCGTCGAGTGATTGTCCTTGTCGCGGCCGAAGACGAACTCGTTGCCCGCGATCCGCCCTTTCGCGCCGTTGGACAGGTCGATCATATAGTTGGTCGCGTGGCCGTGGCTGTCGTCGAAGCTGCTGTCGAGTATCTCGACATAAGGAGCGCGCGTCTTGACGTAATGGCCGCCCTGCCCCCGCTCGAACCTGCAGGCGGTGACGCGCAGCGACTTGTAGCGCCCCATATAGATGCCATGAGCGCCATTGCCGGTCGGATCATGCCCCAGGCCGGAAAAGGTCGAATGGTCGACCGTCACAGTGCCGTTCGGGTCTTCGGCCGACAGGATCCCCGACTGGCTGTCGAGGAACATCGCGTTGGTAACCGAGAGCGGCCCCCTCTCGATACGGATACCCGCGCCGTTGCCGTCGGCCACCTCGATATGGCTGAAGACGATCCCATCCACCGTGGCCCCCCGCCCCCGCAGGACCAGGACCGCCTTCCCCTCACAGGCGACGCGGGTGAAGATCACCTTGCCCGGTTCCGTCGCGACATAGGCGATACGACCGGCCCCCTGCACTGCACATTCGCGGTAAGTGCCCGGCGCGATGCGAATCGTCCCCTCGCCGTCGCCGATCGCCGCCACCGCCTCCTGCAACGTCGCAAAGCCGCGCCCACCGACGGTGAACGGCGCGGAGGCCCCTTGTGCAAGCGCGACGCCGGAGGTCAGACCGATCAGCAGCAGCGGGAGCAGGCGCATCGACATATCCTGAAATAACAAGCGGGCGCCGCATCCTGCCACGCGTGGGGCAGCGATGCGACGCCCGGTAGTGTCCCGCGGCGGGATGCCCGGATCCTGCCCATCCCTGATGGGTGGGATCGGGTTTACGCCTCCTCGGTCTCTTCCTCGTCGGCCAGTTCGTCTTCCAACGCGGTTAGGATCGCCTGGTTGAAGGCGGGGATGTCGTCCGGCTTGCGGCTGGTGATCAGATTACCGTCGACCACGACTTCCTCGTCCACCACGTCCGCGCCCGCGTTGGACAGGTCGGTACGGATCGAGGGGAAGCTGGTCAGGCGACGGCCGTCGATCACGTCCGCCTCGGCCAGCAGCCAGGGGCCATGGCAGATGGCGGCCACGATCTTGTCGTCTTCCATGAACTCGGTGACGATCTCGACCGCGCGCTCGTTCATCCGCAGCTTGTCGGGGTTGCAGGTGCCGCCGGGGATGACCAGCGCATCATAATCATCGGTATCGACCTCATCGACGGTCAGGTCGGGCGTGGCGGTCTCCGCCTTGTTGATGTCCTGTTCCATGCCCTGGATCGGATCGGACTTGAGCGAGGCGAGCGTCACTTTCGCGCCGGCTTCCTCGAGCGCCTGTTTGGGTTTGAACAGCTCGACGGTTTCGAATCCGTCGGCGGCGAGCATCAGGACGCGTGCCTGGGAAAGATCGGCCATGATGGAAAACTCCTGTCTGGGGGAATGCCTTGGGGGATCGGCTCCATCAGAACCCGTGACCGCATCGGCCGTTCCGGAACGAAGCGACCAGCGACGCATTTGCAAAGACGACCCGAGAGAGAGCGATGGCCACCCGATTAGTCTATTGCGATGACAGCAAGCCCGGCATCACCCGGACCAAGGTTCGCGGCAAATGGGCCTATTGGAGCCCGAAGGGCGAACGCATCACCGATCGCGACGAAATCGACCGGCTGAACCGCATCGGCCTGCCCCCCGCCTATCAGGACGCCTGGTTCTGTCCGCGCGTCAACGGCCATATCCAGGCGGTGGGCTGGGACGAGAAAGGCCGCAAGCAATATCGCTACCACCCCGATTTCCGCGAGGCGCAGGAAGCGGCCAAATATGAACGCTGCGCCGCCTTCGGCCATGCCCTCCCCACGCTCCGCAAGCGCGTGGAGGCGGATTTGAAGAAGCGCGGGCTATGCAAGGAACGCGCGGTCGCCGCCGTCATCCGGCTGCTCGACAACGGTCATATCCGCGTCGGCAACGAAGCCTATGCCGCCACCAACAAGAGTTTCGGCGCGACGACGCTGCGCAAGCGCCATGGCCAGGTGAAGGGCACCACGCTGCGGCTGCGCTATCGCGGCAAGTCGGGCAAGATGCGCGACATGACCCTGACCGATCGGTCGCTCGCCAGCTTCGTCAAGCGTTGCCAGGATCTGGACGAACAGCATTTGTTCGCCTGGGTCGATGAAGACGGAGAGGCCAATCCGGTCACCTCGTCGGATGTGAACGCCTATATCCGCGAGGCGACCGGCTGCGACTTCACCGCCAAGCATTTCCGCACCTGGGCCGCCAGCGTCGCCGCGTTCGAGGCACTGGCGCTGGCCGAAGCGGATCTCAGCCTGAAAGCGATGCTGGAGCCGGTGGTCGAAAAGCTCGGCAACACCCCCGCCATCGCGCGCAAATCCTATGTCCACCCCTCGCTGATCGCGCTGGTGAAGGAGGGGCAGGCTGCGTTCCGCCAGTCGCTCCGCCTGCCACGCGCCTGTGCCGGGCTGTCCCGCGTCGAATGCGGGCTGATCGCGTTTCTCGAGGCCGGAACCCCGGCCAGCAAGGCGGCCTGACCGCCCTTCATTTCAGGAGTCCCCATGGCGACGAGCAATACCTCGCCCAAGGCGCCGATCTTCGACGGCTCACGCATACCCGATCAGGTCGAGGGCATTCTCGACGCGACCTATAACTGGGTACAGGATTATTGGCTGAAGGTGCTGATCGCGATCGGCATCGGCGCGGTCATCGTGCTGGCGCTGCTCTGGGTGCGAAAGCTGGGCGACAAATTGTGCAGCCGCCCCGGTTTCGCCGGTGGCTGGGGCGTGATCCTGGGCCATGCGATCGCGCGGACCAACATGTTCTTCATCGTCACCCTGGCCGCGCAACTCGTCGCGGGCTATTCTGGCGCGCCGGGTGAGGTCGCCAAGACGATCAGCTTCCTGTTCACCGTTGCCAGCGTGTTCCAGGCCGCGATCTGGGCGCGCGAACTGATCCTCGGCACGATCGAGCATCGTACCCAGTCCGAACATTATTCGGGCGAGGCGTTGTTGTCGGCGATGGGGTTGATCCGCCTCCTCGTGACGGTGGTGCTGTTCGCCATCGCGCTGGTCGTGGTGCTCGACAATCTGGGCGTCAACGTCACCGGCCTGGTCGCGGGTCTAGGCGTCGGCGGTATCGCCATCGGTCTGGCCGCGCAGGGCATCTTCGGCGACCTGTTCGCCGCGCTCGCCATCATCTTCGACCGTCCGTTCCGGCGCGGCGACAAGATCAGCTATGACAGCACCAATGGCGTGATCGAGTCGATCGGCCTGAAGTCGACCCGCATCCGCGCCTTCACCGGCGAACTGCGCATCATTTCCAACCGCCAACTGCTCGACAAGGAAATCCAGAATACGACCGTGCGCGACCATGTCCGTCTGTCGTTCATGATCGGCGTCGCCTATGAAACCCCGCCCGAGACGCTGGCACGCATCCCGGCCCTCTTGACCGAGATCGTCGAGGGCGAAGGCGGCAAGGTCGCCCGCGCCGGGTTCGAGAATTTCGGCGCGTCGAGTCTGGACTTCGCATTGCAGTTCGACGTGCCCGGTGACGACTGGGCCACCGCGCACGACCTGCGCAACCGGATGCTCGTCACGCTGATGAAGCGGTTCGCGGCAGAGGGGATTTCCATCCCCTATCCCACCCAGACGACCTACACCGCCGCACCGGACGGGACGCTGGTCATGCCCTATCCGCAGGTCCAGCCGGTCGAGGTGCATCACACTGCCGGGGGCTGATCCCCGGTAGGTTTGGGCTCCGCAGGCGCGGCCGGCGCGGGTTCCACCCCATGCTCGGCCTCGGTCGCATAAGCGGGCTCCGCCTCGACGTCCGGCTCGGCATTCTTGCGGCCCAGCAGGCGCTTGCCCCAGCGGACCACGGCCAGCCCGGCCACGACGATCAGCGCGATGAACTTCTTGCCGAAGCCCAGCATGATGGCGAGCAGGCCCAGCTTCTTGGCCGCCGCCACGCCCGCACCCGCCGCGACCAGCCCCGCCAGGCCATATTCGGCGGTCTTGTCGGTCGAGGCGTCATAGTCGGCATAGGTCTCGCCCCGGTCGAAGCTGGCCGCGCGACCGAATTGCGCCGCCGCCGCACGCACCTCGTCCAGATGCGCCATATCGGACACCATGTTGAGGCTCAGTACCCCGTGCCGCCCGAGCAGCCGCACGTCGTAATTGAGCGAATCCGGCCCCTTGCTGTCGTCGAACTTCAGTTGTCGCGCCCAGACCAGCGAATGGTCCTGCGCATTGTAGGAGGGCGGCTGCGCCCAACCGACGACCTGGACCGTCGGAAAGCCCTGCTTCCGGCGCTCCTCGTTCCGTTCCGCCGCGCCCTCGCGCATATCGGCCAAGACCTTGTCGTAATCCTGCTCGTGCGCGTCCTTGTCGCTGACATAGCCGGTGTCCTCATAGGTCACCACCGCGCCCCAGACATTGTCCGACGCCGTGGTCCCGGTCGGCAGGACGAGACCAAGGACATCGCTGACCGCATCGGCCGGATTGCCCCAAATCTGGGTCAGCACCTTCTTCGCGTCTTCGGCGGGCAGGAAATAATAACGGTCGCCCAGATGCAGCGTCGCCTTGGCCGGGCCGACGACGACATCGCCGGTCTGCTTGTGCAGCCCCTGTTCGAAGGCACGGATCTGCGCCTCTGCATTGTGTGCCGCCGGCGTCGGATCGGCGGCCATGGCCCCGCCCGACCAGCACGCGACCGTCAGCATCAGCGCCACCGCAATGGCGCGTGTTCCCCGCAAATTCATCATTCCCCCTCGCCCGCCCTCCCGTGGCGGACGAGGGAAGATAATCGTCAGATCCCGCCTTCGTCCAGCGACAACAGCGTGGCGTTGCCGCCTGCCGAGGTGGTGTCCACCGACACCGCCCGCTCGGCGCAGAAGCGGTAGAGGTAATGCGGCCCGCCCGCCTTGGGCCCGGTGCCCGACAGGCCTTCGCCCCCGAAAGGCTGGCTGCCCACCACCGCACCGATCATCGAGCGGTTGATATAGAGGTTGCCGACCGCCGCCTCGCTCTCGGCGACCTCGCTGGCGCGGGCGATGCGGCTGTGCAGGCCCATGGTCAGGCCGTAACCCTTGGCATTCACCTTCGCGATCGTCTCGGACAGCGTGCCCGCTTCCCAGGTGGCGACGTGCAGGATCGGGCCGAACCATTCCTGGGTCAGGTCTTCCACCCGGTCCAGCCGGATCAGCGTCGGCGGCACGAACAGGCCGTCGGACGGGGCGTCGAGCGTCTTGATCGTGCGCGCCGTCATGGCCGCGCGATAGGCCATCAGCTTGTCATAGGCCGCGCGGTCGATCACCGGCCCGACATCGGTCGCCGGCTGGCCCGTGGGGCCGAGCACCAGCGTCTCCATCGCGCCCTTGAGCATCTCGATGACATTGTCCGCGACATCCGCCTGCACCAGCAGCAGCCGCAGCGCCGAGCAACGCTGCCCCGCCGAGCGGAAGGACGAGGTGATGACGTCCGCCACCACTTGTTCGGGCAGCGCGGTCGAATCGACGATCATCGCGTTGATGCCGCCGGTCTCGGCGATCAGCGGCACGATCGGGCGGTCGTCATCGGCCACCAGGGTCCGTGCGATCCGCTTGGCGGTGGCGGTCGATCCGGTGAAGGCCACGCCCGCGATCCGGTGATCCTCGGTCAGCGCCTGGCCGACCTCCGGCCCGCCGACCGCCAACAGCAGCGCGTCGCGCGGCACGCCCGCCCGGTAGGCCAGCTCGACCGCGGCTTGCGCGATGGCGGGCGTCTGCGGCGCAGGCTTGGCGACGACGGTGTTGCCGGTGACGAGCGCCGCGACCGTCTGGCCGAGGAAGATCGCCAGCGGGAAGTTCCACGGTGCGACCGTCGCCCAGACGCCGCGCCCTTCCAGGTGCAGCGTGTTGCGCTCGCCCGTCGGCCCGGGCAGCTCGACAGACCCCAGCCGCGCCCGCGCCTGCTGCGCATAGTAACGACAGAAATCGGCGGCCTCGCGAACCTCACCGATCGCGTCGGGGATGGTCTTGAACGCCTCCTGCACCAGGATCGCCATCAGCCGCTCGCGGTCCTGCTCCAGCAGGTCGGCCAGCTTTTCCAGCACGTTCGCACGGGTGTCGAGCGGCGTCGCGTTCCAGGCCGGAAACGCCGCATGCGCGCGCGAGACCAGCGCGGCGACATCGGCGGTGGCGGCGACTGGCGCCACGGCAGGCGCATTCACCGCCTTCTCCGTGGCGTCGAGCGTCGCAATGTCGCTCAGGTCAATGCCGGTCGAGTTGCGATGCCCCGGCGCGAACAGGTCGATGGGCAGCGGGATGCTCGGGTGCCGCGCGCCGCCAACCGCGGCGATCTTGGCGACCGGATCGGCGAGTATCTCCGCCTCGGTCAGCCGCGCATCGGCGAGCTGGTGGACGAAGCTGGAGTTCGCGCCATTCTCCAGCAAGCGGCGAACCAGATAGGCCAGCAGGTCGCGATGCCCGCCGACCGGCGCATAGATGCGGCACTTATGGCCATGTTCGCGCACCAGCCGCTCGTACAGACCGTCGCCCATGCCGTGCAGCCGCTGAAACTCGAAGTCGTGGCTGTTGCCCGCCCATTCCAGGATGGTCGCAACGGTCAGCGCATTGTGGCTGGCAAAGGCCGGGCGGATATTCTCCGCCGCCAGCATGTCCTTGGCGACCGCCAGATAGGACACGTCGGTCGCCGCCTTGCGGGTGAACAGCGGATAGTCGTTCAGCCCCTCGACCTGGGTGCGCTTGATCTCGCTGTCCCAATAGGCGCCCTTGACCAGCCGGACGTTCATGACCCGGTCGAGGCCATTGGCCCAGCCGATGACCGCGCGCGCGCGCTTGCCGTAAGCCTGCACCGCCATGCCGAACCCGTCCCACCCCTTCAGCGCGGGAAGCGCCGCGACGCCGCCGATGATGTCGAGGCTCATCTCCAGCCGCTCGGACTCCTCGGCATCGACAGTGAGGGCAATGCCCTTGTCCGCCGCCTGCCGCGCCAGCTGCGCCAGCATGTCGGTCAGCGTGGGCACGCATTCATAAGCGCGCGGCAGTTCGTAGCGGGGATGGAGCGCCGACAGCTTCACCGACACCGAATGCCCCGCCGCCGGGTCGGAGCCGACCGCGTCGATCGCCTTCACATAGGCCTGGAAATAACGCTCGGCATCCTCATGCGTCCGCGCCGCCTCGCCCAGCATGTCGAAGCTGGCGGTGAAGCCCTTGTTCTCAGGCTTCTTCATGCGGCGCATCGCCTCTTCGATGGTGCGGCCCATCACGAAGATCTCGCCCATCATCCGCATCGCGGCGCCGACCGCCTGGCGCACGAAGGGCTCACCCGCGCGCGACAACAGCCGCTTGAGCGGCCCCGCCTCGCCCTCACCGACCAGCGCGCGGCCGACGACCAGGCCCCAGGTGGCCGAGTTGACCAGCTTCGACGCCGACCGCCCGGTATGCGCGCGCCAGTCGGCTTCGCCCAGCTTGTCGGCAATCAGCAGGTCGGCGGTCTCGGGATCGGGGACGCGCAGGAACGCCTCGGCGAGACTCAGCAGCGCCACGCCCTCCGACGAGTTGAGGCGATATTCCTGGAGGAACTGGTTCACCCAGCCGCGATTCTGCGCGGCACGCAGGTCGGCGAGCAGGCCCGAGGCATGGCCCATGATCCGCTCGCGCATCTCCGGCGTCGCGGCGGCGCGGTCGAGCAGCGGCTTCAGGACATCGGGCTCGGGCGCGCGGTACAGCGATTTCATGGTCTTGCGCGCGTCGGCGGTAACGGCAGAGGTCATAGGTCTTCAGGTCCGGTCGAGCGACTCGGCGCGCGGTAAGGCACTGGCGGGTCGCATGGCTATGCTGTGATGGACCAGCGCTTAGCGGGAAATATGGGGATTGGGTATGGTTTGATACGAGATGAGGCGCGCTTCACGACTGCCATCAGAATTGAAATTTTGACGTCGTTGGCGTATATGCCTCGCAGGCGAGGACATCCGCCTTTCTGTAGAGCCCCGGCTGTTGCAGCGGCCGGGGCTCAAATGCCTTTGGGGCCCAGGTTGCAGCCCGAGCCCCGCCGGGCACCTTACCTGTTGCGAACGTCGATAATCTTCACGACTAAGGTCGCGAAGGCGATGACGACGCCCAGGATCAGGCACAGATCGGCTACGGACATCCGTGGTCCTTTCTGTGAGTGACGGCGGAATTGCCGTCGAGCGATCGCTAACTCGAACGGCCATACAAGATCATGTCTAATCGGCGTTCGATTACATGAGATCTTATTCGCAACCATCCCCGCCCCCGCATCGTTCTCCCGCGAAACCCCTGAAAGGAGAGCCACGATGGCCGACGACAGCCCCCAGGAAATCGCCGCCAAGTTCCTCGACAAGCTGAAGGACAGCCCGTTCGTCATGATCGGCCTGAACGACGGCCAGCATTCCGAACCGATGACGGCGCAGATCGATGACGATCAGCCTAACACGCTGTTCTTCTTCGCCGGCCGCGACAACCGCATCGCGGGTGGTGGTCAGGCGATGGCGCAGTTCGTCGGCAAGGGACATGACTTCTTCGCCTGCCTGGCGGGCCATGTCTCGAAGGACAACGACCCGCAGCAGATCGACAAGCTGTGGAGCAACCAGGTCGAGGCGTGGTTCCCGCAAGGCAAGTCGGACCCGAACCTGACGCTGCTGCGCTTCGACATCAATTCGGCCGAATTGTGGGAAACCGACATCTCGCTGTCGGGCCGGGTGAAGATGCTGTTCGGCGGCACGATCCGTTCGGACGAATCTTCCAGCCACGCGGTGGTCGGTTCGGTCGCGTAATTCGCGATCGCCGGATTGCGAAACGCCCGGAGGCTATGGCTTCCGGGCGTTTTTCTATTTCGCTGTCCCGTTCAGCCTGAGCGAAGTCGAAGGCCACGGGATAGCCTCAGCCAAAAGCGTGTGGCGAGCCGTTTCCCTTGGCCTTCGACTTCGCTCAGGCTGAACGGAGGATAGAACATTGAGTCAGGCGTGGAGATTCAGCCCCTCACCCGTTGGCCTTGATCCATTCCTCGACCACCGGCGCGATGCGGTTGCGCCATTTGGAGCCGTTGAAGATACCGTAATGGCCGACATTCTCGGCCATATGATAGCGCTTCTTGTCATCCGAGAGATGGGTCGCCAGCGTCAACGCCGCGCGCGTCTGGCCCAGGCCGGAAATATCGTCGCGCTCGCCCTCGATCGCCAGGATGCCGATATCGGTGATCGCGCCCGGATCGACGCGCTTGCCATGGTGCAGCATCTCGCCCTTGGGCAGCGCGTGCCGCTGGAACACCAGTTCGACGGTCTGAAGATAGAATTCCGACGTCATGTCGCACACCGCGCGATATTCGTCGTAGAAGCGCTTAGTCGCCTCGGCGCTCTCGTCATCGCCCTGGACCAGATGCTTGAACATCTCCCAGTGCGAGATCATGTGGTTGCCCAGGTTCATCGACATGAACCCGGCCAGCTGTAGGAAGCCCGGATAGACCCGCCGCCCCGCGCCCGGATAGGTCATCGGCACAGTCGCGATCGCATTCTGCTCGAACCAGGCGTGGGGACGCTCGGTCGCAAGCAGGTTGACCGCGGTCGGCGCCTCGCGCGTGTCGACCGGCCCCCCCATCAGGGTCAGCGTGCGCGGGGTACAGGGATGCTTGTCGGCGCTCATCACGCAGGCCGCGACGTAACAGGGCACCGAAGGCTGGCACACCGCCAGCATATGCGTGCCGCCATGCTCGGTGTTGGGGCCGATCTCGGCCAGGAAGTCGATGATATAGTCGACATAATCGTCGAAATCGAACCGCCCCTCGGACAAGGGCACCAGCTTCGCATCGCGCCAGTCGGTGATATAGACTTCGCAGGTCGGCAGCATCCGCTGGACGGTGCCGCGCAGCAGCGTGGCATAATGGCCCGACATCGGGGCCACGATCAGCAGCTTGGGGCTGTCCTCGACGCCTTCGCGGCGAAAGCGCTTGAGCTGGCCGAAGGGCTTGCGTGCCACGATCTCCTCATGGACCACGACCTCGCGCCCGTCGATCTCGGTCTTGGTCAAACCGAAAGCGGGCTTGCCACGCGGGGCGGAGGCATGGGCGAAAACCTCCAACGCCGATCCCATGATCGCGCCGCCGCCAAAATAGGCGAAGGGGTTGGCCGGGTTCTGAAGCAACCCCGCCCCGAAATTGGCCAGCGCGCTTGCCCCCGCCAGCATCGAGCGTTGCATTTCATAGGCGTCGTACAGCATCGTCGCGTCCCTCGTGCTCCACGGACGGGAGCCATGATCGCATCCCGTTTATCACGAAACCCTTTGCGCAAGATGACCATAATATGGCCATCCCGTCATATTGCCCGTGATCGTCTTCACCAACATAACGCATGAATGCGCATGAACGATGCGTCACCCCGTCCCGTCGCCGTTGAGCCCATGCTCTCACGCTGCTAGGTCGGCGCGATCATGGCCAGACCCGCCGCTTCCCCCGAGCCCGTCATTCCGCCCAGCCGCCGGTTGAGCAATCTCAAGATGGTATGGCGGTTTACCCTGCGATACCCAGGCCATATCGCGGCGGCCGCGCTGTCGCTGCTGGTGGCGGCGCTGACGACGCTGTTCATCCCGCGCACCTTTCAGAAGGTGATCGACCACGGCTTTGGCCGGGCCTCCGACGCGGCCAGCATCGCGCCCTATTTTCAGGGGATGCTGGCGGCCGTGCTGGTGCTGGCGATCGCGACGGCGTTCCGATTCTATTTCGTGTCGTGGTTGGGCGAACGGACCGTGGCCGATATCCGAGTCGCGGTGCAGGCCAATCTGCTTCGCCTCGCGCCCCGCTATTACGAGGAAAACCGCCCCTCGGAGATTGCGAGCCGGTTGACCGCCGACACCGCGATCATCGAGCAGGTGGTGGGATCGACCGTCTCGATCGCGCTGCGCAACACGGTGATCGGGATCGGCGGCACCATCTATCTCTTCGCCCTGTCACCCAAGCTGACCCTGTCGCTGCTGGTCGGCATTCCGTTGATCGTCCTGCCGATCATGCTGCTGGGCAAGAAAGTGCGAAGCCATTCGCGCGATAGCCAGGACCGGCTTGCCGATATCGGCGCGATCGCTGTCGAAACCCTGGGCGCGATGAAGATCGTGCAGGCGTTCGGCCAGGAACGTCGCGAAGCCGAACGGTTCGAGCAGGCGGTGGGCAACGGCTTCGCCACCTCCCGGCGTCGATTCCTGCTGCGGGCGATCATGACCGCGATGGCGATCGGCCTGCTCTTCAGCGGCTTTACCCTTTTGCTGTGGGAAGCGGTGGCGGACGTGGCCAGCGGGCGGCTGTCGGGCGGGTCGCTGACCGCCTTCGTCGTGACGGGGATGCTGGTCGCGGGCTCGTTCCAGGCGCTGACCGAGGTCTGGGGTGACATCTTACGCGCGTCGGGCGCGGCGCAGCGTCTGTCCGAACTGCTGGCCGAACAGCCCGAGATCGCGCCGCCCCCCGCCCCGGCCGTGCTGCCAGTGGTACCGATGGGCGCGCTGCGGTTCGAGGATGTCGTCTTCCACTATCCGACCCGGCCCGAAGCCGCGGCACTGGACGGCTTTTCGCTCGACATCCGGCCCGGCGAGACGGTGGCGGTGGTCGGCCCTTCGGGGGCGGGCAAGTCGACGCTGTTCCAGCTGGCGGAACGCTTCTATGACCCGCAGGCGGGACGGATTTCGCTCGACGGCGTGGACCTGCGCGATGCCGATCCGGCGGCGATCCGGGCGCGGATCGCGATGGTGCCGCAGGAGACGGTGATCTTCGGCGCCTCGGCGCGCGACAATCTGCGCTATGGCCGGTGGGAGGCGAGCGACGACGAACTCTGGGCGGCCGCCGAGGCTGCCAATGCCGCCGATTTCCTGCGCGCGCTGCCCCAGGGGCTAGACACGTTTCTCGGCGAAGGTGGCGCACGGCTGTCGGGTGGCCAGCGACAGCGGATCACCATCGCGCGTGCGCTGCTCCGCGATGCCCCGATCCTGTTGCTGGACGAGGCGACGAGCGCGCTGGATGCCGAGAGCGAACAACTGGTGCAGCAGGCGCTCGAACGGCTGATGGCGCACCGGACCACCCTGGTCATCGCACACCGCCTGGCCACCGTGCGGGCGGCGGAGCGCATCGTGGTGATGGATGGCGGACAGATCGTCGAGCAGGGACGTCATGCGGCGCTGATCGCGGCGGGCGGACTTTATGCGCGATTGGCGAGCCTGCAATTCCAAGAGTGATGGAGCCGGTTTAGTACCAGTTTTCCCGCGCCCCTCTTGATCTGTCGAGGGGACGCGGATGGGTCCGTCGGGCTTTTGGCATCGGGTGAAGCATCGCCTTCGACTTCGCTCGGGCTGAACGGAGCAGGAGGCGCGTGTTCTGCATGGCCCTAGATCGGCCTCGCCGTCTTCGTTGACGCGGTGCATAAGGAGAAGGGCGGGGCCGCTTTTCTCCTTATGCCAAACCTGCTTGCGACCGACGGTACACTCCCCTAGGCTCCGACAATACCATTGTAGTACCGGGAGTCAGGAAGATGCAGCGATCCACTCAATGGAAGGCCGGCCTTGCCGCGGCCATCGCGTTGACCAGCGCCTCGCCTTCCGCGATCGCACGGACGACGACGCTGCCCGCCATCTTCCCCGCCCCCGCTGCAATCAGCTTGAGCGACGGCGCGATCACCTTGGGCCGCTCGGCCCTGTTGATCGCCGCGCCGGGCACCGAGCCCGCGACGGTCGCTCTGGTCCGCTCGATCCTTGCCGACGCGGGCGTCACCGAGATCGTCTCCGCCAGCCGCCTGCCCGCCACGTTCGACCGACCGACCATCGTGATCGGCCCCGACACGGCTGCCATCGTCCGCGACGCTCTGGCGCGCAGCAAGGCGGGCACAGACGATCAGGCGGAGGGCTATAGCCTCGCCACGCTCGCCTCGGGCGATGGCGGCCTTATCACCTTGGCGGGTCACGACGCCGATGGCCTGTTCCATGCGGCACAGACGCTGCGCCAATTGGTCGAGCGGCCGCAAATTCCCGCGCTCGTCATCCGCGACCATCCCGCCATGCCGATCCGCGGTACGATCGAGGGTTTCTACGGCAAGCCCTGGTCGATGACCGACCGGACCAAACATCTGGATTTCCTGGGCCGGATGAAGGCCAACACCTATGTCTACAGCCCCAAGGACGATCCCTTTGCGCGGGATAAATGGCGGGAGGCCTATCCCGCCGAAACGCTGAACGCGTTGGGCACGCTCGCCGCGCGCGCCAAGGCCAATCATGTGAATTTCGTCTACGCCATTTCGCCGGGGCCCAGCATCTGTTTCTCCAATCCGGCGGACGAACAGGCGCTGTTGCGCAAATTCGCCGCGCTGCGCGGGATCGGCGTGCACAGCTTCTATGTCGCTTTGGACGACATCGAATATCAAAAGTGGAATTGCGACGCGGACAAGGCCGCCTTCGGCCCTTCGGGCGCAGAGGCGGCAGGCGTCGCGCAGTCGAAGCTGCTGAACGCGGTCCAGGCCGATCTGCTCAAGCAGGATCCGGCCTCACGCCCGCTGATCATGGTGCCGACCGAATATTATGACGCGAAGGAAAGCCCCTATAAGGCGGCTCTCCGCGCGCATCTGGACCCGCGTATCGTCGTGCAATGGACCGGCACCGATGTCGTGCCGCCCGCCAGTTCCATCCCCGATGCCAAGGCCGCGACCAAGGCGTTTGGGCGCAAGACGCTGCTTTGGGACAATTATCCGGTCAACGACTATGCAAGTTCCGCCGGGCGGCTGCTCCTGGCCCCCTATGCCAAGCGCGAGGCGGGGCTGTCGACCGAACTGACCGGCATCCTGTCCAACCCGATGAACCAGGAGGCCCCCAGCCGGGTCGCGGTGACCGGCGTGCTGGCCTTTGGCTGGAACGACAAGGGCTATGACGCCGATCGGACATGGCATTATGCCGCGCGCGATCTGGCGGGGGGCGACGCTCGGGCGACGGCGGCGCTGCTGGAGTTGTTCGATACCCAGCATCTCGCCCCGACCTTCGGCAGCCAGCCCTGGCAGGAGCAGGCGCCCAAGCTGAAGGCTCTGCTCGACCATGTCCGCGAGGCGCTGGCGAATGGCGACGAGGCGGAGCGGCGCGCCGCGCTTGCCGAATTGCACGCTAAGGCCGACGCGCTGAACGACGCCCCCGACACGATCCGCGCGGGCGTCGCCGATCCGGCCTTTGCCGAGCAGGCGGCTCCCTGGCTCGACGCGATGCAGCTTTGGGGCCGCGCGTTGCAGCAGAGTGCGGCCGGACTGGATGCCGCCGACCGGGGCAATCCGGCCGCAAGCCGCTATTTTGCCGATGCCAAGCGGATCGCCGCGCAGGCCGCCGCCGTTCAGAGCATTCCGGGCGCGGTGCGGTTCGACGGACCGATCAAGATCGCCGACGGCGTGCTCGACCGGTTCATCGTGGACGCACCGAGCCTGATCGCGGTTACGGCGAAACCGTAACCGTCCGGCTGGCGCGGCGGCCATCGGGGGTGCGGGTACGGAGATCGACCGCCCCCGGCACCGCCACCGGCCCATCATAGCGCCGCCATGCGGTGGTGCCGCCCATGCGATACTCGATCGGGGTGCCGGGAAACTCGGCATTGGCCTCCAGCCTGCCGCCGACGATCCGCGCACCCGGCGGGGCGAGGCGATAGGTCACGCCCGCCCGGTCGAGCATCCGCATCTGCACGCCCATCCGCCCCGCGAAATCCTGCCATCCGGTCAACAGCTTGTCCCGGTCCACGCGCGCATCGCCGGGCGTATAGCCCGCCCCCGCGACATTGGCGGGCTCCCAGTCCGGCTTGCTCCAGGCGCGTTCCGCCAACGCCAGCAGGCGGGGGAACAGCATATAGTCGACCTGGCTGTCGCGACGGACCGTCTCGCTCCACAATTGCGCCTGAATCCCCGCAATCGCACGGCCGGGCTGTAGCGGGGTCGTGTCGGCGATGGCCTTGGGCTGGGCCAGTATATTGGGAATCAGCGCGGCATTGGCCGCCAGATTGCCCGGCATGAAGCCGAACACCTGGAAGCTGTCCACCCCGCGCGAGGCCCAGTCATAGCCGGTCTCGTTCGGATCGGCGGCATAAGGCATGTCGAAATAGCCCAGATCGGGGATCGACAGCACCGTCTTCCACCCACGATTGGCCTGGCCATGCGCCTCGGCCACGCCGCCGGCGTGCAGGTTGCTCCAGATATTGGTCTGGACGCTGGCGGGCATCTTTCCAGGGTCGGTATGGCCCAGGCCGTCGCTCCACCCAGCGACCGCAATGCCGCGCTTGGCCAGATCGGCGGCGACCCGCTCGATGAAGCGCGCGCCGAGTTGCTGAGGCTGGAGCCCGTCGCGCGCCATGACGACCTTGCAGGCGGGCGACTCCTTCCACGCCCCCGCCGTCTCGTCCGCGCCGATATGATAGGTGGTCAGCGGCACCCCCGCCGCCCTGTGCAGGCCGGCAATGGCGTCGATCACCGTGTCGATGAAGCGATAGGTGCTGTCGATACAGACGTTCAGCGTGTTGTCGTCATAATGCTGCACGCTGGAATAGCGGGTGGCGTCGCCCGGCTCGACCAGACGATAGCGTTCCGCCCCGGCGCGGTCGCCCTTCGCCATCAGCCGCCGATAGCGCACTTCCATCGACCGGATCGCCGCGCGCGAATGGCCCGGCATGTCGAAGGAAGGGATGACGTCGATCTGCCGCGCCTTGGCCGCGCGAAGAATGTCGGAATAGTCGGCGGCGGTCAGATAGCCATTGGTCGGCGCGTCGTGCGCCGGATCGGCCCCAAGCTGGGGTTGCAGGCAGGTCTTCTCCGTAATGTCGTCGCAGCGATAGGCCCCCACCTCGGTCAGTTCGGGTAGCGCGGCGATCTGCAACCGCCACCCCTCGTCATCGCCCAGATGCAGGTGCAGCGTATTGAGCTTGTACGCGGCCATCTGCTCGATCAGCTTCAGGATTTCGGCCTTGCTGTGGAAGTTGCGCGCCAGATCAATGTGAAGCCCGCGAAAGCCGTATCGCGGTGCGTCCTCGACGATCAGCGGGCGAAGCGTCGTCCCCTCCGCCGCCATCTGCTGCGCCAGCGAACGCAAGCCATAGGACGCCCCCGCCGCGTCCGCCGCCGCGATGTCGATCCGCCCATCGCCGATTTTCAGGCGATAGCCCTCGGGTGCGATCCCGGTCTGCTTGCGGATGGTCAGCGGCACCGTGCCCACCGGCAGTCCGGCCACCGCAGGCGCGATGGCGGCGCGGTCGATCCCGCT
The DNA here is from genome assembly GCF_965112005.1 of Sphingomonas sp. Marseille-Q8236. Classification (NCBI taxonomy): domain Bacteria; kingdom Pseudomonadati; phylum Pseudomonadota; class Alphaproteobacteria; order Sphingomonadales; family Sphingomonadaceae; genus Sphingomonas; species Sphingomonas sp. Marseille-Q8236. The sequence goes on along the minus strand of NZ_CBCOPO010000001.1, from coordinate 1,996,409 downwards.
GGTCGTGATGCGCAGCCCCTTGGACAGATCGACCGGCGCGCCGCCCGGTCGGGTGGCCGATAGCGGCTTTGGCAGGATCGCCACATCGACCGGGGTCGCGCTGCCCCGCTCGGCATAAAGGGCGAAGGCGCGCTCGGGCGTGCGCCAGACGGTCTGGTCGTCGGGCGCGCTTCGGGCCAGCGCGGCTTCGTCGGTCATCGGCGCGACGAAATCCAGGGTCTCGAGCCCCGTCTCGGCGTCGGTGCCGGTCCGGGTGGCCGCGATCACACGCGGAGCAAGACCGGGCACGGCCAGCGTGGCGTTGGGCATCATGTGATTGCGGGAAAAAAACGCCCCCAAGCCCGTCAGCTTCACATGATAGATTTGTCCCGGCATCAGGCGGCGACCGGGCTTGAGCGTCAGGACGTTCAGATCGCCGTTGATCGTCCGGTTGTCGAAGGCATCGCTGTCGATCTTCAGCACCGGATTGACCAGGCTATAGCGAATTTCGACCGGCAGGTTGGGCGCGTCGGCGGGCACGGCGATCGCGATGTCCGCCTCGAAACAGCGCGGAATGCCGGTCGGGCAGGATGCCGGGCGGTTGGTCAGGATGGTGTAGCGATAGCCCAATGTGGCCGCGAGCCGGTCCAGATCGGCCTGCGATCCTGCCGCCGGAACCGCCGCCAGGATCGCGGCCGAAGCCCATAAAATCATCATCCTGCACCCGTCCCGCTACGCATAATGGTCCTATATTGGACCATGATAAGGTCGGTCGCGCAAGCCGAAGACGTTCCATCTCTCCGCAAGGGACGGAATGGACGAGCGGGGGTGACGTCGCCCTTGCCACCCCCTATCTCGGGCACATGAAGAAACCCCAACCGGGTCTGCCGACCCGTGAGCAAATCCTCTCCTTCATCGAACAGTCGGACCAGCCGGCGGGCAAGCGAGAGATCGCGCGCGCCTTCGGTCTGTCGGCGCAGGAGAAGATCGGGTTGAAGGCGCTGCTCAAGGACATGGCCGACGAAGGGCTGATCGACAGCGCTCCCGGCCGCGCCTTCCACAAGATGGGCGGCTTGCCCAAGGTGACGGTGCTGCGCGTCGTCGATGTCGATGACGGCGGCAATGTGTGGGGCCAACCGGAACGCTGGGAAGCGGACGGCGTGCCCATCCCCCGGTTGCGCATTCGCGAACGCAAGCGTGGGCAACTCGGCATCGGCCAGCGGGTGCTGGCGCGCACCGAGGAAGCAGGCGGCGGCTGGATCGCGCATGTCATGAAGACGATCGCGCCTGCCTCCGAACAGGTGCTGGGCGTGCTGCGCGAGGAGGCCGGGCGCTTCTGGTTGACCTCCGTCGACAAGAAGGACCGGCGTGAGATGATGGTGTCGGACACCGGCGGCGCGGAAGCGGGCGACCTGGTGCTGGCCGAGAAGGCGGGCCGCCCGCCGCGCATCACCGCAAAGGTGGTCGAGCGGCTGGGCGATCCCTTCGCCCCGCGCAGCTTCTCTCTGATCGCGATCCACAAGTTCGAGATTCCCGACCGCTTCCAGCCCGAAACGCTGGAGGAGGCCGAGCGGGTCGCGCGCCAGCCGCTGGGCGACGACCGCGAGGACCTGCGCGACCTGCCCATCGTCGCGATCGACCCGGTCGATGCGCGCGACCATGACGATGCGGTCTGGGCCGCGCCCGACGACGATCCCGCCAATCCCGAGGGCTGGCGCGCCATCGTCGCGATCGCGGATGTCAGCTTCTATGTCCGCCCCGGATCGGCGATCGACAAGGATGCGCGGCGGCGGGGCAATTCGGTCTATTTCCCCGACCGGGTCGTGCCGATGCTGCCCGAAATCCTGTCGGCCGATGTCTGTTCGCTAAAGGAAGGCGAGGACCGCGCCGCGCTCGCCTGTCACTTGCAGGTGACGAAGGACGGCAAGCTCAAGGGCTTCCGCTTCACCCGCGCGGTCGTCCGGCTGGCGGCGAACATCGCTTATGAGGACGCGCAGGCCGCGATCGACGGCGAACTGTCGCATCCACTGACCGAGACGGCGCTGCGGCCGCTCTGGGACTGCTGGGCCGCGCTGGCGAAGGCGCGAGATGCGCGCGAGCCGCTCGACCTCGACCTGCCCGAGCGGCGGGTGGTGCTCGACCAGAATGGCCGCATCCTGTCGGTCGCACCACGCGCGCGGCTGGATGCGCACCGGCTGATCGAGGATTACATGATCGGCGCCAACGTCGCCGCCGCCAAGGCACTGGAGGCGAAGAAGGCACCCGTGATGTATCGAGTCCATGAGGTGCCCAGCCGCACCAAGCTGGTCGCGCTGAAGGAGTATCTCGAAACCTTCGACATCCCCTTCGCCATGGGACAGGTGATCCGCCCGGCGACCTTCAACCGCATCATCGACAAGATCGGCGACGCGGACTTCAAGCCGCAGGTGATGGAGCAGATTCTGCGTTCGCAGACCCAGGCCTATTATGCCCCGGTCAATCAGGGGCATTTCGGGCTGTCGCTGGGGTCCTATGCGCATTTCACCTCACCGATCCGGCGCTATGCCGATCTGGTCGTCCACCGCGCGCTGGTCGGCGCGTACAAGCTGGGCGATGGCGGGTTGCTGCCCGAGGGCGAGGAAATGGAGCGGCTGGGCACGTCGATCAGTCAATATGAGCGCCGCGCGATGGAGGCGGAGCGCGAGACGATCGACCGCTATGTCGCGGCCTATCTGTCCGAGCATGTCGGCCAGGTGGTCGAGACGCGGATCACCGGCGTTACCAATTTCGGCTTCTTCGCGACGGTCGACGGCGTGGGCGGGGACGGGCTGATGCCGATCCGCGATCTGGGCGGCGACTATTTCCATTATGACGAGAGTTCGCAGCAACTGCTTGGCGAGAAGAGCCGCGAAATCTACAAGCTGGGCCAGCGTCTGCCGCTGCGCCTGGCCGAGGCGAACCCGGTGTCGGGCGCGCTGCGCTTCGAGCTACCCGACGGCAAGGGCGCCCCCCCCGAACCGCGTCGGGTGCTGAAACGACGCGGGCGGCCCGCGAACATCCGCCACAACGGCAAGCGGCGCTAATATATTCCCCCCTGGAAGGGGAGGTGGCAGGGCGAAGCCCTGACGGAGGGGTGTACCGCTCTCGATAGGGCGACACCCCTCCACTATGCGTCGCATGGTCCCCCTCCCCTTGCAGGGGAGGAAAACGGGGGATCGCTCCCCGCCCCCATGCGTAACCTCCCCCAAAGGAGACACACGCATGGGCAATATGGTGGGCGGCGTCTGGCACGCCGACGGGCTGTTCAAGTCGGACGAGAAAGGCAGCTTCAAGCGCCCCGATTCCGGCTTCCGCGACTGGGTGACAGCGGACGGCGGCCCCGGCCCCGACGGCCAGCCCGGCCACCGGGCCGAGCCGGGGCGCTATCACCTCTATGTCTCTTACGCCTGTCCCTGGGCGCACCGGACGCTGATCCTGCGGGCGCTCAAGGGACTGGAGTCGATGATCGACCTGTCGGTGGTCGACCCGCTGATGCGCGAGAATGGCTGGACCTTCGCGACGACACGGGGCGGGACCGGCGACACGCTGCACGGCGCGGACTATCTTTGGCAACCCTATGCCCGCGCGCGAGAGGGTTACACCGGCAAGGTGACGGTGCCCGTCTTGTGGGACAAGGACCGCGACACGATCGTCAGCAACGAGTCTGCCGAGATCATCCGGATGTTCAACAGCGCCTTCGACGGGCTCGGCGCGCTGGAGGGGGATTATTACCCCGCCGAATGGCGCGACGAGATCGATTCGATCAACGCAGACGTCTATGACGGGGTGAACAACGGCGTCTACAAGTGCGGCTTCGCCAAAAGCCAAGAGGCGTATGACGAGGCCGTCGCCCCGCTATTCGCCGAACTCGACAGGCTGGAGGAGCGACTCACGGGTCGCGAATGGCTGGTCGGCGATCGGATGACCGAGGCGGATATTCGGCTGTTCACCACGCTCGTCCGCTTCGACGCGGTCTATCATGGGCATTTCAAATGCAATGTCCGCCGGGTGCAGGATTATCCGGCGCTGGAAGGGCTGCTGGAACGCATGCTGGCCATCCCCGCGATCGCCGACACCGTGCATCTCGATCACATCAAGACACATTATTATGCCAGCCATCTGGAGCTGAACCCGACTGGCATCATTCCCGCCGGGCCGGACCTGCCTTGGGCGGGGTTGGTCCACGGATAAACCCCGCCCCGGCGGAGGCCGGGGCCCAGATGCAACGCATTCGATGCAATGTGACGGCAGGGCGTGGGAGGCCAATGGGTCAGCGCCTCCGCAATCCTAGTGGAGCTGGACCCCGGCCTCCGCCGGGGTGGTTACGGTTTTGGAGCGAGCTTTTAGTAAGCCCGCCCGATCAGCACCCGCTCTACGCCCGCGCGGCCGGTGAAGATGCAGGGGCCGTCATCGCATCCGGTCTGGCCCATCGGCGCGTTGCGGATGGTCAGCTTCAAGCCCTTCAGCTTCTCGACCACCTGCTCCAGTTCCTCACCGGTCGGCTTGGCCCAGCGGACATCGACCCAACCGGGGTTCTTCTGCCCTTCGGCGAAATGCGCCTCGACGCCCGCCCAATCGTCCACGGGGACGATCTGCGTCTTCAGCCGCTCGGCCGACTGGCGATGGAGTTCGCCCTGAATGTCGGCGAGCAGCGCCTCGATCCCCGACACGAAGTCGCCCCGCGGCTGCACGACCGAGTCGAGCTTGCCGTCCTCGCGGTACAGCCGGTCGCGGCGGATCACCGAGACGTTACCGCCCGCCATGTCACGCCCACCGACCTCGATGATGACCGGTGCGCCCTTCTTGACCCAGCCCCAGCGCTTGTTGGCGGCCTTTTGCGCGCGCGCATCGACCATCGCGCGGATCGGCTCGCCCAACGCGGACTGGCCCACCAGTTCCTTTTGCAGGTCGCGACAATAGCTCAGCAGCGCCTCGTCCTCGGGCTGGTCGCGCACCATCGGCACGATCACCACCTGCCACGGGGCGACCTTGGGCGGTACGCGCATCCCGTCATCGTCGCCGTGGACCATGATCATGCCGCCGATCATCCGGGTCGACACGCCCCAGCTGGTCGTCTGGGCAAAGTCCAGCCCGCCTTCGGCATTCTGGAAACGGATATTCTGCGCCTTGGCGAAATTGTCGCCCAGGAAATGGCTGGTCCCCGCCTGAAGCGCCTTGCCGTCCTGCATCATCGCCTCGATCGAATAGGTTTCGACCGCACCGGGGAAACGCTCATTCTCGGGCTTCTCGCCCGCGATGACGTGCATGGCGAGGCAGTCCTCGGCGAAGCTGCGATAGACTTCCAGCATCTGGATCGTCTCGGCGCGCGCCTCATCGACCGTGGCATGGGCGGTATGCCCCTCCTGCCACAGGAACTCGGCGGTGCGCAGGAACATGCGGGTGCGCATTTCCCAGCGGACGACATTGGCCCACTGGTTGATCAGCACCGGCAGGTCGCGCCACGACTGAACCCAGCGGGCAAAGGCGGTGCCGATCACCGTCTCCGACGTCGGCCGGACGACAAGCGGCTCTTCCAGCTTCGCCTCGGGATCGGGGACCAGCCCGCCCTTGCCGTCCGCGATCAGCCGGTGATGCGTGACGACCGCCATTTCCTTGGCGAAGCCGTCGACATGCTCGGCTTCCTTCTCGAAATAGCTGAGCGGGATGAAGAGCGGGAAATAGCAATTCTCATGCCCCGTCGCCTTGATGCGATCATCGAGCAGCCGCTGGATCCGCTCCCAGATGCCATAGCCCCAGGGGCGGATGACCATGCAGCCCCGGACGCCCGATTCCTCGGCCAGATCGCCCTCGGCGATGACGGACTGATACCAGGCGGAGAAATCCGCGTCGCGGGTGACGGACAGAGCATGCTTCATGCCCGCCCGATAGCGGCAAAGACCCGGTTTCGCCAAGAGGGCGGGCGCATGCGGCCTTTCGTCACGGCACCGCACGAGCTAGGAGCCCCCCAATGTCCGATGACCGCGTGCTCAAAGGCATCGGCCTGCGCCTGATCGCCATCTTCTTCCTGTCGACCATGTCGGCGCTCGTGAAGCTGGCCGAGTCGCGTGGGGCGACCTTGTCCGAAACCATGTTCTTCCGACAGCTTTGCGCGCTGCCGGTCGTTCTCGCCTTCGTCATGGCGGGGCCGGGGCTGGCGTCGCTGCGCACCACCCGGTTGAAGGGGCATGCCAAGCGGGCGATGGTCGGGCTGGTCGGCATGGTCTTCACCTTCGGCGCGGTCATGCTGCTGCCGCTGGCCGAGGCGACGACTTTCCAGTTCACCGTGCCGATCTTCGCCACCTTGCTCGGCGCGCTGGTGCTGGGGGAGAAGACCGGAATCCAACGCTGGAGTGCGGTTCTGGTCGGCTTTATCGGCGTGCTGATCGTGGTACGGCCGGGCGCCAACGACATGTCGCTGTTCGGAGCATTTGTCGGGCTGATGGCGGCGATGTTCGTGGCGATCGTCGCGATCGTGCTGCGTCAGTTGCGCGACGAACCCGCGACCACGACCGTCTTCTACTTCACCATCCTGACCCTGCCTTTCATCGCCCTGCCCTATGCCTTCCACCTGAAGATGCATGATCCGCTGACCTGGGTGGTGCTCGTCTCGATCGGGCTGGCGGGCGGCATGGGGCAGCTGGCGCTGACCGGCGCATCGCGGCTGGCCCCCGTCGCCGCCGTCGTGCCGATGGACTATTCAGGCCTGATCTGGGCGACCGTCTATGGTTGGCTGATCTTCGGGGCCTTGCCCACGGCCGGAACCTGGCTGGGTGCCCCGGTCATCATCGCCAGCGGACTGTTCATCGTCTGGCGCGAGCAGCGGCTGGGCAAGCAGCAGACGATCTCCGCCGCCGCGGAGGATTGACGTTATTCCTCCCCTGCAAGGGGAGGAATTGTTCACCGCACCTCCCACCGCGTCGGCGCATCCTTCTGCCAACCCGCACGGTGGAGCAGCGGGGTATCGTCGTCCCACTCGGCATGGCCGAGGCAGAGATAGGCGGTGAAGCTCCAGTCCTCAGGCACCTCGAAGATCCGCTCCATGGCGGCGGGGTCGAGGATCGAGACCATTCCCATGCCCAGATTGGCCGCCCGCGCCGCCAGCCAGAGCGTGTGGATCGCCATCGCGGTCGACTGGCGCAGCGTCTCGGGCATGGTGCGGCGGCCCAGGCCGTGCCCCTCCGCCGGATCGACATGGGTGAAGACCGCCAGCTGGACCGGCGCGGCGTCCAGGCCCGCCAGTTTCAGTGCGCGATACGCCGCGGCCTGTTCGTCGGCATAATCGGCCGCCGCCTCTTCGTCGCAGCGTCGGAAATCGGCGCGGACGGCGGCGCGCAATGCGGGGTCCTCGACGCGGATCACACGCCAGGGCCGGGCATTGCCGACCGAGGGGGCCAGCGCCATCGTCTCGGCCAGCTGCGCCAGCACCGCCTCGTCGATCGGATCGGTGCGAAAATGGCGGACGTCGCGGCGCCAGCGCAGGATCGTCTCCAGCGTCGTCGCGTCGCTTGTGTCAAAGCGCATGCTCGTCCCTTTTCCGCCCCGGAGCATCCTGCCCCGCTTGCGCGTTGCAGCACCAGGCTTCAATCGATTTATCTGTCATGAAGAAGGAGACCAAACGGCTGTGAGCGAACGGAAATTGATGCTGCTCGGCTGGATCGCGACCGCCACGGCGGTGGCCATGTACCTGTCCTATATCGACCAGATCCAGCTCAACCTGGCGGGCCAGAAGGGTTCGGTGATTCAGCCGCTGGCGACGATGGTGAATTGCGCGCTCTGGGTCGCGTACGGGTTTCTGCGCGAGAAGCGGGATTGGCCGATCGTCTTCGCCAATGCGCCCGGCGTGATCCTAGGCGGGATTTGCCTGTTCACGGCGTTTTGATCAGACAACTACCCTCACCCTTCCCACCCGCTATCGCGGGCGGGCCCAGTGCCGGGTGAACAGCGCCCCGCGCTGTTCAGTCCATGCCGGGGGCATGGACGACCCGTCACTCCTCTCCCATGGGGAGAGGGAGGGAGGCGCGAAGCGCCGGAAGGGTGAGGGCAGCTATGCGATCAGGCCGCCTTGTCCTTCCACACCAGCACGGGCTTGCGCGCGGCGAGCGTCTCGTCGAGGCGTGCGCGCGGCGCGAAGTGCGGCGCGGTCTTGAGCGACGGATCGCCCGCCTTGGCCCGCTCCGCCACCGACGCCAGCGCGCCGATGAACTGATCCAGCGCGGCCTTCGACTCGGTTTCGGTCGGCTCGACCAGCATCGCGCCGTGGACGACCAGCGGGAAATACATGGTCATCGGGTGGAAACCCTCGTCGATCAGCGCCTTGGCGACGTCGATCGTCGAGAAGCCCTCGGCCAGCCCCTCGTCCGAGAAGATGGCTTCGTGCATGCACGGGCCGCTCTTGGCGAAGGGGGCGTCGAGCGTGGTCTCCAGCGAGCGCAGGACATAGTTGGCGTTGAGCACCGCATCCTCGGCGACCTGGCGCAGCCCGTCCGCGCCGTGGCTGAGGATATAGGTCAGCGCGCGGGTAAACATGCCCATCTGGCCGTGGAAGGCGACCATGCGGCCGAAGCTGTCCGCATGATGGTCCTCGGCATTCTCTTCCTCGACCAGGCGGAAGCCCTCGCCCGTCTTCTCGACGAACGGCAGCGGCGCGAACGGCGTCAGCGCCTCCGAGAACACCACCGGCCCCGAACCCGGCCCGCCGCCGCCATGCGGGGTCGAGAAGGTCTTATGCAGGTTGATGTGCATCGCATCGACGCCCAGGTCGCCCGGACGCACGCGCCCGACGATGGCGTTGAAGTTCGCGCCGTCGCAATAGACATAGCCGCCCGCCGCATGGACCGCGTCGGAAATGTCCTTCAGGTCCCGCTCGAACAGGCCGCAGGTGTTCGGGTTGGTGATCATCACGCCCGCCACGTCCGGTCCCAGCCGCGCCTTCAGCGCCGCCGTGTCGACACGCCCGTCCGCGGTCGCGGGGATGTCCTCGACCGAGAAGCCCGCAAAGGCCGCCGTCGCCGGGTTGGTGCCGTGCGCCGATTCGGGGACCAGGATCACCTTGCGATGGCCCTCGCCGCGCTTCTCCAGCGCCGCCTTGATCGCGAGGATACCGCACAGCTCGCCATGCGCGCCCGCCTTGGGGCTCATCGCGACCGAGGTCATGCCGGTCAGCGTGACCAGCCAGTGCGCCAGCTGGTGAATGACCTCCAGCGCGCCCTGCACCGTATCGACGGGTGCCAGCGGATGAACGTCGCTGAAGCCCGGCAGGCGGGCCATCTTCTCGTTCAGGCGCGGATTGTGCTTCATCGTGCACGAACCCAGCGGGAACAGGCCGAGGTCGATCGCGTAATTCTGGCGCGACAGACGGGTGTAATGGCGGACCGTCTCCGGCTCCGACAGGCCCGGCAGGCCGATCGGGGCCTTGCGGGACAGGTCGCCCAGACGCGAACCTGCGACATCGCCCTCGGCGAAATCGACGCCGGTGGTCTTGTCATCGCCGATCTCGAAGATCAGCTTTTCTTCCAGCATCAGCGCGCGGTTGCCGGTGAAGGTCGCCTGCACTTCGCCGTCCTTGGCCTCGGGGCTCGTAGGCTTCCAGCCGCTCTGGTTGATCGTCATGCCAGCACCTCCTCAAGCGCTTGGGCAAGCGTCTCGATATCCTCCGCCGTCACCGTTTCGGTGACTGCCACCACCAGTCCGTTCGCGAGTGCATCCTCGCCCGGATAGAGCCGGCCGAGCGATACGCCCGCCAGCACGCCGCGCTCGGCGAGCGTCCGCACGACCGGACGCGCCTCGCGGCCCAGGTCGATCGTGAACTCGTTGAAGAACACGTCGTTGACCAGCTTGACGCCGGGCACCTTCGCCAAACGATCCGCCGCGCGGCAGGCATTGGCATGGTTGATCCCCGCCATGCGGCGCAGACCCGCCTCGCCCAGCAGCGTCATGTGGATCGAGAAGGCGAGCGCACACAGACCCGAATTGGTGCAGATGTTCGACGTCGCCTTTTCGCGGCGGATATGCTGCTCGCGGGTCGACAGCGTCAGCACGAAGCCGCGCTTGCCGTCCGCGTCCACCGTCTCGCCACAGAAGCGGCCCGGCATCTGGCGGATATACTTATCCTTGCAGCCCATCAGGCCCACGTAAGGCCCACCGAACTGAAGGCCGACGCCCAGCGACTGGCCCTCGCCGACGACGATGTCGGCGTCCATCTCGCCCGGACTGCGGATCGCGCCCAGCGCGACTGGCTCGGTCACGACGGCGATCAGCAGCGCCTTCTTGGCGTGGCAGGCCTCGGCCAGCGGGGTCAGGTCGGCGATGCGGCCGAGAATGTCCGGATACTGGACGACGACACACGAGGTGTCACCGTCGATCGCCGCGATCATCTGGTCGATATCGGTCTCGGCGGTCAGGACGGGCGTGCCGGTCTCCAGCGTGTCGCCGGTATACTTCGCCATGGTCTTGGCGACCGAGACATAATGCGGGTGCAGGCCCGAGGACAGGATCGCCTTCGACTTCTTGGTGATGCGCCGCGCCATGCCGATCGCTTCCCAGCATGCGGTCGAGCCGTCATACATGGAGGCGTTGGCGACATCGGTGCCGAGCAGGCGCGCGACCTGCGTCTGGAACTCGAACAGCATCTGCAACGTGCCCTGCGCGATTTCCGGCTGATAGGGCGTGTAGGCGGTCAGGAACTCGCCGCGCTGGATCAGGTGATCGACGCTGGCGGGGACATGATGGCGATACGCGCCGCAGCCCAGGAAGAAGGGCACGTCGCCCGCCACGATATTCTTGCGCGCGAGCGCGGTCATGTGCCGCTCGACCGCCAGTTCGGAGGCGTGGTTGGGCAGCCCTTCGATGGGGCCGGACAGGCGGGCGGATTCGGGCACGTCGACGAACAGGTCGTCGACCGATCCCGCGCCGATGACCGAGAGCATCTCGGCCCGGTCGGAAGAGGTAAGGGGCAGGTAGCGCATGCGTTCCATTTCTCCGCCCCTCACCCCGAAAACCTCGCGGATCGAGGGGTCATCGCCCTTCCCTTCTTCTCCCCTCCCGCAGGCGGGAGGAGTCGGGGGAGGGCAGTCGGCTTCAACAAGCCTGATGATCGGGGGAGAGCGAGTTCCCTCCCCCAGCCCCTCCCGCCTGCGGAAGGGGAGTAAGAAGGTTAGAGCTTCGCGACGAACGCGGCGTAGGCGGTTTCGTCCATCAGGCCGTCCAGCTCCGACACGTCCGACAGGGTGATCTTGAAGAACCAGCCCTCGCCTTCCGGATCGGTGTTGACCAGCGCAGGCTCGTCGGCCAGCTGGGCATTGCCCTCTATCACGGTGCCGGAGACGGGCGCATAGACGTCCGAGGCGGCCTTGACCGACTCGACCACGGCGGCCTCGTCGCCCTTGGACAGCTCGCGGCCTTCCTCGGGGACGTCGACGAACACGATGTCGCCCAGCGCACCCTGCGCATAATCGGAGATGCCGACCGTGCCGACATCACCGTCGACGTCGATCCACTCATGATCTTCGGTGAAATAGCGGCTCATGGTCACTTGGCTCCTGAACGAACGTAACGATGGGGGACGAACGGCATGGCCGTGACGGTGGCGTCATGGGTCTTGCCGCGCTGAAGAAGTTTGACGGTGGTGCCGGGGGCAGCCAGCTCGGTCGGCACATAGGCCATGGCGATCGGCGCACCCATCGAGGGGGCAAAGCCGCCGCTGGTCACGCGGCCGATGACCGAGCCGTCCTCGGCGACCACCGACGCGCCTTCGCGCACCGGCTGGCGACCCGCGACGGTCAGGCCGACACGCTTGACGGCGGGGCCGTTCTCGCGCTCGGCGAGGATACGCCCGGCCCCAAGGAAATCGGCCGCCTCGCGGCGCTTCTTGGCGAGCGCGAAGCCCAGATCGGCCATCACCGGCGTCGTCTCGGGGTCGAGGTCATGGCCGTAGAGCGGCAGACCCGCCTCCAGACGCAGCGAGTCGCGCGCGCCCAGACCGATCGGCTTCACTTCCGCCTGCTCGCACAGCAGATCGGCGAATGCGGCGGCGTGCTCGGCGGGGATCGAAATCTCGTAACCGTCCTCGCCGGTATAGCCCGAGCGGCTGATCCACAGCGGCACGTCGTTCCACAGGAAGTCGGCGGCGGTCATGAACACCAGCGCCTCGACGCCCGGCACGATCCGCGACAGCGCATCGACCGCCTTGGGCCCCTGGAGCGCCAGCAGCGCCTGCTCGTCGAGCAGGTTCAGCGTCGCATCGTCGGGAATGAAGTCGAGCAGATAGGCGATGTCGTCATACTTCGTCGCGCCGTTGACGACCATGTAGAGTTCGTCCGCGCCATCGAGGGTGCGCTTGGTCACCATCAAGTCGTCGAGAATGCCGCCATCTTCGTTCAGCAGCAGCGAATAGCGATTCTTACGATCGCCAAGGCCGGTGATGTCGCCCGGCAGGACTTTTTCGAGCGCGGTGATGACCGGGGCCAGGCCATTCTCGCCGGTGAAGACCACCTGCCCCATATGGCTGACGTCGAACAGGCCGGCCGACTCGCGGGTCCACAGATGCTCGGCCATGATGCCTTCATACTGGACGGGCATCTCGTATCCGGCGAACGGGACCATCCGGCCGCCGCGCGCACGGTGCCAGGCGTCCAGCGGCAGCGTCTGGATGATCTCCTGACCCTCGGGGGCGTCTTCTACATTCAGGTCGGTTGCGTCGCTCACGGGGCCGGTCTCCGTCAAAAGGGTGTCGGCTAGGGACGCGTGTGTCCTTATCCGATCCGATCCCCCTCTGTCACGGAACCTGAGAGCTTTCGCCGGAATTTCCGGCTTACCCCTTCGGTGGCGCCACGACCGGGGTCGAGGCGCGCTTTCCAGAGTGTCGATGGCGATCGCGCGGTCCCATTTGCCTGAGAGATTCCGGGGTGGTTGCTCCTTCGGCGGCCGGGTCTTGCCATCTGAAAGATGCACCCGGCGCTCTCCCGCGCGCGCCTATGTCGGACATGTCCGACATCGACGCCGCGCCCTCTGCCGGGCGCGTGGGTTCAAGTCAATTGGCGACAGCAAGGAGCATGCGCAAATATTGGGGATGGCGTCGCCAATATTCTTTCCCTGAGAGAAGAGTCGACAGGCCGCAGGCAAGACGCAGGGGGCTTCCACGCACGGTAACCCGCGTGGCAAGCCCCCCCGCCAGGAAGGACCGGATCAGCGCGTCGCGTTGTACCGCAGTTGCGCGTCGGTCAGCTGGAACCCGACCAGCGCCTCGAAGCTGGCGCTCGCCACCGCCTGGCGGACGTCGGGCTGGGTCAGCGGATCGACCGCCGCATCCTCGTCCCCGGCCTTGCGGCGGCGGGTCAGCTTTTCGCGAACCTCGTCGGGCAGCGTCGCCGCCGAACGCGCGACGGTGGCCGAGGCCTCGCCCGCCACCTGTCCGCGCGCCTGGCCCGCGTCGAAATGGACGTTGACGCGGCTGACCCGCTTGGCGACGACGTTCGTCCCGCCGCGGACGATCGCGATATAATAGGGCAAGGTTACGTCGCGCGCCGCGCTCGTGTCGGTGCGCCGCGCTTCGACATTGAAGGTGACGGTGGTCACGATGTCGGTTCCCGCATCGGCGCAATTGCCGCGGACATTGGTCATGCTGGCGACCAGATCGATCGACTTTTCGTCGGTCGCGCCCGGCGTCTTGAACAGCGTGACGTCGCCCGTCCCCGCCGCGACGCCCACCACCGGGCAGGCCGATCGGACGGCGGTGATGCCGCCCGAGGCATCGATCTCTCCGGTACGGGCGCAGCCCCCCAAGACGAGCGCAAGGGCGACGGAAACGAGGAGCGGTGCTTTCACAGGTCGAAACGCCTATTCTATATGCCGAAGCATGATGCCGGTTTGGCCGCCAGCATAGGAACCGGGTTGGACGCGCGCAAGCAATGGCGTAGAGCCGTGCCCATGACCGATGCCCCCAAGCCGCCGCTCGACCTGTTGATCGCCGCCCCGCGCGGATTCTGCGCCGGGGTGGACCGCGCGATCCGCATCGTCGAGCTCGCGCTCGAAAAGCATGGCGCGCCGGTCTATGTCCGGCACGAGATCGTCCACAACAAGTTCGTCGTCGACAGCCTGAAGGCCAAGGGCGCGATCTTCGTCGAGGAACTGGACGAGGTGCCGCCGCACGCGCATGTCGTCTTCTCCGCGCATGGCGTCCCCAAATCCGTGCCCGCCGATGCGGAGAATCGCGGCCTGGACTATCTCGACGCGACCTGCCCGCTGGTGTCCAAGGTCCATCGGCAGGCCGAACGGCTGGTGGAGATGGGGCGCCATATCGTCTTCATCGGCCATGCCGGGCACCCGGAAGTCATCGGCACCTTCGGCCAGGTGCCGCAAGGGTCGATGTCGCTGGTCGAGACGGTCGCCGATGTCGAAGCCTTCGCCCCTGCCGATCCCGACAATCTGGCCTTCCTGACCCAGACCACCCTTTCGGTCGACGACACTGCCGCGACGATCGAGGCGTTGCAGCGCCGCTTCCCGTCGATCCAGGGACCGCGCGGCGAGGATATCTGCTACGCGACCTCGAACCGCCAGGTCGCGGTCAAGGCGATCGCCGCCGAGTGCGACGCGGTGCTGGTGATCGGCGCGCCCAATTCGTCCAACTCGTTGCGACTGGTCGAGGTCGCCGAGCGGGCGGGCAAGCGCGCGCAACTGATCCAGCGTGCCGCCGATCTCGACTGGGCGTTCCTGGATGGGGTCAAGACGTTGGGCCTGACCGCTGGAGCCTCCGCGCCCGAGCTGCTGGTGCGCGAGCTGGTCGATCGCCTCTCCGAACGCTTCACCGTGTCGGAGCGTGAGGAAGAAACGACGCGCGAGACGATCGCGTTCAAGCTGCCCCGCGGGCTGGAAGCGGCCGCCTGATCCATGGCCGTCTATACGCAGGTTTCGGCGGAGGCGCTGTCGGCGTTTCTGGGGCGCTATGACGCTGGCGAACTGATCTCGGCCAAGGGCATCGCCGAAGGGGTCGAGAACAGCAATTATCTGGTCGACACTACGACCGCGCGGTTCATCCTGACGCTGTACGAAAAGCGGGTGGCGGCGGGGGACCTGCCTTTCTTCCTCGCGCTGCTCGACCATCTGGCGGCCAAGGGCCTGCCCGTGCCGCCCGCGATCAAGGACCGCGATGGCGTCGAGATCCAGGAGCTGGCAGGCCGCCCCGCCTGCCTGATCCAGTTTCTGTCCGGCGTGTCGCTGTCGCATCCCAGCCCGGCGCAGGCGCTGGCGGCGGCGGATGCGATGGGCGCGATGCACCGCGCGGCGGCGGACTTCCCGCTGAATCGCCCCAATTCGATGGGCCATGCCAGCTGGCGCCCCTTGTTCGCGCAATGCGGGCGCGATCTCGATCGGATTCAGCCAGGGCTGCACGACGCGATGGGTGAAGCGCTCGATGCGGTGCTCGACGGTTGGGACGCGCAAAGCCTCGACACCTGCGTCATCCATGCTGACCTGTTTCCCGACAATGTGCTGGTGCTGGGCGATCAGGTGACGGGGCTGATCGACTTCTATTTCGCCTGCACCGATTTCCGCGTCTACGACCTTGCCGTCATGCATTCCGCCTGGAGCTTCGATGCGACCGGCGAGACCTATGCACCCGAGATCGGCGCGGCGCTGGTCGAAGGATATGAGCGCCACTTCCCGCTGTCCGACACCGAGCGCGCGGCATTCGCGAAGCTGGCGATGGGCGCGTGCCTCCGCTTCGCGCTGTCGCGCGCCTGGGACTGGCTCAACACCCCCGCCGACGCGCTGGTGACGCGCAAGGACCCCCTGGCCTATTGGCGGCGCTATATCGCCTATCGCGACGGAAAGGCCGGACTGTGACTCCTGTCGAGATCGCCACCGATGGCGCATGCAAGGGCAATCCCGGCCCCGGCGGCTGGGGCGCGCTGATCCGGTCGGGCGCGCATGAGAAGGAATTGTCCGGCGGCGAGGCGCTGACCACCAACAACCGCATGGAATTGATGGCCGCGATCGAGGCGCTGAACGCGCTCAAGCGTCCTTGCGCGGTGACGCTGTCAACGGACAGCCGCTATGTGATGGACGGCCTGACTAAGTGGATCCATGGCTGGAAGCGCAATGGCTGGCGCACGGCGGACAAGAAGCCGGTCAAGAATGCCGAACTCTGGCAGGCTCTCGTCGCGGCCGCGGAGCGCCACCAGATCGAATGGAAATGGGTGAAGGGCCATGCCGGCCACCCGGACAATGAACGCGCCGACAAGCTGGCCAGCGATGCGGCGGAGACGTTTCGGAAATAGCTGCTGAAAAATGCATAAGTTGTCCATAGACCCCCCAATACTTGTCCATGAACCGGCCATAACTTGTCCACGGAATCAGCCAAGCTACTGAAAATGCGTGGTTCTCCATGGACAAGTTCGGTGCGCACGTACTGCACAATCCGAAGTTTCATGTGCGCATAAGCATTTTCAACGGTAGCTGGCTGCGTCGCAACCCATCCGGGAACAAATCCATGGACTTCTACCCACGGGCCATGCCTGTCAGCATTCAACCGGCGGTCGGCTTCTTCCGCGAGATCGTGGACGGTGAAATCACGACGTCGTGGTCCGATCTGACCAGTGCCCTCCTCGAGGATGCGGAAGCGGAAGCGGAATATGGGCCGCGTGATCCTCGCTGGTTCTTCACCGGCATCCAGTTCTGGGATGAAGGCTACCCGGCCACCAATTATCCAGGGGGTAGGCCCTTCCATGTCGGCATCAGCCTGACCCGCGAAGCAGCCGCCAATCCCAGGCTGGCCTACTATCAGCTCGCACACGAAATCATTCACGTCCTGGGTCCATCCGAGACGTTCGCGCCGGCCAACGTGCTGGAGGAAGGCATGGCCTACCGCTTCCAAGACGGGGTCAATGTCGCACGAGGCTTGGGCATGACTAACCCCATCGCCTCCTACGTCGACGCCCGCGCCGCGCTGGACGCCATGCTCGCCATCGAGCCGAACGCGGTGCGCATTATCCGTGCCGTCCATCCCGATGTCCGCGACGTCACCGCAACGGAGCTGGTGCAGCTGATACCTGGATTACCCGCAAACAACGCAAACAGTTTGTGCGGCCCTTTCATCCGCGGTGAATGATCAACACTACGCCGAGTGGCTACGGCCAACATCATCAGGCCTTGTCCGCAAATACGACGTTTCGAAGTTGGAAACCGAATCACCTCTAACGTCGATACGTGCCAGTCGATTCGCATCCTGAAAGTCCTACACGCAGGCTGATCTTCCCTGGCACGGCTTCGCGTTTACCATCTTTGTTCGCGTACATGACTTGTTCCACGCGACCGCCGCCCCTAGCTTCCAATCGTTTTGGACTAGGAACGGTCTAATAGATGGTTGATTGGGCGCCCGGCTTCGACATCTCCGACACTCCGATAAGGAGGGTCGTCGGCCGTTCCGCATCCGTCACCAACGGCTGGCATCGAACCGCAAAGAATCCAAAGGAATTCTGCGCAGCCGAGTCCACCGGTGAACTCGAGTTCCTCATGCTCGCCGAGATGGATCCCGGCGTGACCGCGATCCGCCCCCAGCCGACGACCGTCACTTTCCTGCATAAGAACAAGGTCGCCCATCACGTGCCGGACTTCGCCGTCATGGAGCGCGGCGAAGGCGTGATCTACGAAGCCAAGAGCCAGCGCCAATACGAGCGCCCCGATGTTCTCGAACGCCTGGCGGACGCCGCCGCCGCCGTCGAAGCCAAGGGGTGGCCCTATTTCGTCGTGCTCAAGCAAGACATCACGGCCGATCGACGGTATCACAACGTGCAGGCGGTGTGGCGTCGCTACCGGCGCAATTTCACCGAAGTCCAAAAGCTCGCCGTGCAAGGCGCCGTTCTCCACGGTGAACGCATCATCGCCGATGTCGTCGCCGCACTTTCCGGGGCCGCCGCCCCGACGGTCGAGACCATCCTCTCGCTCGCCGCCAACGGTCACGTCTACATCGACTTCGACGCGCCCGTCGGCATCGGCAGCACGATCCGCCATCCCGATCCAGCGGCCCTGCCGGATCCTCTCATCCCCCGCCGGAAACCGGCCGACGATCTTCGACGGATGGCCGGGGCATGAGTTACATCAACATCGTCGACGGCGCCTTCATCGACTATCGCAACGGTCGCTGGAACTACGAGCGGCGCCAGGACCATCTGCTCGAGTGGCGGCAGGTCCGCACCTTCGAGCATCTGCTGCTCTCCGACCGAGAGATGCAGAAGCTGATCCGCACGGGCGAACTTCGACTGTACAACGGCGACGGCAAGCCGCCAGCCGAGGGTCAGGAATCGCGGATCCACGGACAGCGGCAGCCTAGCGACGTCGATTGGGAGGAGGCCGGTCGACGACTCATCTACGTCCAGGCCATCCACGACGCCAATCTGTTTAGGCCCGGCACCGCGGTCTCGGACTGGAACCGCGAGATCGAGCACGTCTTCGCCACACACGGGAGCGGATGGGTCGAGCTACGGGGCGAATGCAAGGGAGGTCCCGCTCGTCGCCCCAACTACAGAAGCGTACGACGCTGGGTGGCGGATGGCGGACGCAAACCGACCCAGCGCAAGCTGCTGCCCAAGAACCGGTTCAAGGGAAACTATTGCGACCGGCTGCCCAACGCGCTGCGCAAGTTCATCCACGACAGGGTTGAGAAGCACTATCTGCGGCGCCCCGCCATCACGCTGGACATGCTGAAGACCATCATCCACGTCGAATTGAAGACGTTCAACGAGAAGCGTGTCGCCGCTGGAGAAAGCGTGCTCGATCCGCCCGGCGACACCGCCATCCAGTCATCGATCGACAGCGTTCCGAAGGATGAGGTGCTTCGACGCCGGTACGGCGACATGGCCGCATTCCTCGGGTACGGGTCGGCCGAGGCGCAGGAGGATCCCGAGGCGCCGCTCGACCGGGTGGAGCTCGACGCCACGCCGTGCGACCTGTTCGTCGTCGATCCCGACACCGGCCTGCCGATCGGACGCCCGACGCTGGTCGTGGCGATCGACCGCTGCACGCGCATGATGCTCGGCTGGTTCGTCACCTTCGAGAAGCCGAGCGTCCTGGCGCTGATGCAGTGTCTGCGCCACGCGATCCTGTCGAAGGACTATCTCGACGAGATGCGCGAAAAGCATGGCTGGGCGATCGAGAACGAATGCGAGGCCTTCGGCGTACCCCGGGTCCTTCGCGTGGACAGGGGGCGCGAGAACATCGCCGAGCACCTGGCCCGTTTCGCCGTGCGCGCCGGCATCAGCCGCGTCGAGATCACGGCTGGCAAGAAGCCCTGGCTCAAGGGGGCGGTCGAGCGCGTCATCAAGACGATCTCCGAACGCGTCTTCCATCCGACCCAGGGCACCACGTTCCACAACGTGCTCATGCGCATGGGGTACAACCCGCAGACGGATGCCGTCTGCACCCCCGCCGACCTGGACTACGCGCTGCACAAGTTCTTCATCGACGTATATCCGTTCGAGCAGCGTCGAAGCCTGAACAACCGGCAGGCCATCGCGGTCTGGCGCGACAAGACCCGCACCTTTCCCGTCGAGAGCATCGGCTCCATCGAGCAGGTCGCGCATCTCTTCGGCCGCACCGAGTTCGCCAAGCCTGGCCGGCACGGCATCCATTACGAGAACATGCAGTACTTCTCGTCCGAACTGCTCGCCCTGCTGACGAACGCGCAGTTCAAACATGCGCTCGCGGATCAGGGCGGCAAGATCGAATTCCATGTCGATCCCGGCGACCTAAGCCAGATACACGTCCGCCTTCCCCATCTCGGCGGCCAGACCCTCAACGTGCCCGTAGCGCCCAAGTGGACGCGCTATGCGACCGGCTTGTCCATATGGCACCACCGGCGCATCCGGGAATACGCATCCGAGGAGGCCCGAGGAGACGCCGAAGCCCTCCTGCAGGCCAAGTACGATCTCATGAAGATCACGAAGGGCACGGGCCTCGCCAAACGCGGTGGTCTTCGAGCGCGCGGCATGTCGGCCCGGATGGAGGGTCTCATGCGCAGTTCCCGTGCGGGCACCGACGCGAGGACGACTTCCGACGTAATCGCGGACACGCCCGTGTCGACATTCACCACCGCGACGACGATCCCACCGAATGAAGTTTCCCATCCGTCAGCCGCGAACGATCCGATCGTGACGACCAGCGTCCCGCCTGCGTCCGACGACAGCATGCCGCCTTCCGTCGCCGAGACGGACATCGCCATCAACGAGGGGCAGGCGGTGCGCCGTCATGCCCGGAAGGGATATCGTCCGTGATCACGACCGCGACCGCTGAACTGACTTGCCAGCACGAAGATGCCGAGAGCATTCCCTGGTCGCAAGCCCCGGCGTCCGCACGCTTGGAGCAGCTGGGCCGCATCTTCGTGGACCGCGACGTCACGCAGATCGTGTTCGACGTCATCGAGGCGGCGCGCGCCGACCGCCAGATCTACCCCGAAGCCAAGAACGTGGTGATCGTGGGGGAGACGGGGGTTGGAAAATCCGAGATCGCGAAGCGCTATCTCGCCGCCAATCTCGAGCGCGTGGATCCCGAAACCGGCAACATCGTGCGCCCGGTCCTGTACGTCGACGTGCGGGACTCCTCGACGCCGCGGACCCTGGCGCGGGCGATGCTGCGAAGGCTGATGCGTCGCAGCGGTCTGGACAACGACGCCGACTGGGTGGATTCGCCGGACGAGGCGGCGATCGCCGCCAAGCAGGTCGAGGACGAGGACAAGCGTCAGTTCGTCGAGGGTGCCGCGGCCGAACTCACCTATCAGCTCAAGAAGCAGATGGTCGGGCAGAAGGTGGAGGTCGTCATACTGGACGAATTCCACAACACGCTGAAGGACGACGGCGAGGGCACGCTCAACCGCGTCGCCAACTGGACCCGGGACTTCGCGAAGACGAAGGAACGCACCGCCCGGGCGCCCGACGGCACGGTGGCGGAGAACATCGTCATCGTCATGATGGGAACCCACAAGGTCCGCAGCATCGTCGATCCGACCCGGCATCCCGAACTGTGCAGCATCTCGCCGTACCGCGTCGAAATACCGCGCTATCGATACCGCACGATCGACGAGAAGAAGGATTTCCGCCAGTTCCTCGATGATCTCGACACCGTGCTGCCGTTCGATGCCGACAGCAATCTCGGCTCGGCCGTGCTCGCCGACAAGATCCACATCGCCACGTTCGGGCTGCTGCGTCAGGTCGGCCAGATCATCGGCAAGGCCGGCGAACTGGCGATCGCCGACGGATCCGACCACATCCACGAGCACCATCTGCACCGCGCGGTGGTGCTGCTCCCCGGGGTGCTTGAAGCCGCCATGCTCAGCGAGGAGAGCACGAAGGCCGAGAAGGCCCTGGCCACGAACCCGTTCACGCCGCCACTGCTGCCCGACAAGCCGGTCGAGCGCCGGCGTTCGACCTATCGGCCGTCATGAAGCCGACCGCCCTTCCTCTGGTCATCCGCCCGCTCGTGGGCGAGTCCGGTCTGAGCTTCGCATCCCGCCTTGCCGACGCGAACGGAATCGCGCTCGTCACGCTTCTGCGCGACGTGGCCAAAGGCCGGCCGCACGATGCCTGGTCCGACGAGCAATGGGAGCGACTGGCGCTGCGTTCCCTTCTTCCGCTCGAAGCCATGGAGCCGATGCGTGCGCGGCCCGCGGGCGTGCCGAGCGCTCCGGCGACCGTCAGGTTTCTCGAAAAGGCGGTGAACCCACAGTACTTGGTCAAGAGCCGGCTGCGTATCTGTCCGACATGCATCGGTGAAAGGCGCATGCTGAAGGAGGCCTGGCGTCTGGTCCACCACGTCGCATGCTCCGATCACGGCGTGCTGCTGATCGACACCTGCGAATGCGGAAGGACGATCGATACCGCCTCGCGGCATCTCGACCCGTTCCACTGCCTGTGCGGGAAGCCGTTCGCGGACAACGCCGTGACACCCGCATCGGAGCTCGCCGTGAAGGGCGCGCAATGGATGATCCAGGCATTCGGCGCCGGAACGCTGGCCATCCAGCCTCGCCTCTGGCTCGTCAAAGGCGGCCGTCTGGGATTGCCCTTCTCAGTCATGGAGCCTCACGACATCATGGGCGTCATCGACATCATCGGACAGGCGGCGATCACCCCAGCCGAAGATGACGATCGGGTCACGCCGCAGAAGCGGTGGAGCAAGGGCAACCTGAACGGTCGGCGCGATCTGCCGACCTGCGTGCGGCAGGTGGAAGCGGCCATGGAGGTCCTTCACGACTGGCCGCATGCCTATCGTCGGCTGCTTGCCGACGTCGCCGGTCGAAACACCGATGCCGGGCAGCGTCGTCCCCGGGATCTGTTCGCCACGCGCATCGGGCAGTTGATGCTGACGCCCTACCGCGGTCTGGACGGCCAGCCCATCGGCGCGCTGCAGGACGAGGTCGACGCGTTCCTAGAAAGGCGGGGCTACAAGCTGCGGCAGAAGATCCCCACCCGTTCCAGCGCCACGGCCCGGTCCATCCGTGCGACCATGCCCCGTTCCCGCGTGGCACGATCGCTCGGCCTGAAGGACAACAACGCGATCCTGGCCCGGGTGTACGCCGAGACGCTCGCCGCGTTCGATGAGCGCGACGATCTGCCCGATGACGCGATGAAGCTCGGTGCGCTGGTCGTCGACGAGATCCGGCGGCGGCTCGCCACGGCACAGGAGCACATGTCGCCAAGCGCCATGTCCGAGTACCTGAACCACCCCGACATCGCCACATACTCCAACCTCTGGCTCAACGCCGGCCTCATCACCCCCATCGAGCCCGACCGGTCGGTGTCGTCGTTGGTCAAGGGACACGCCTTCCTCAGGTCGGATGTGGTTCGGCTGCGATCGCGCATCGCCGATGCGGCCACGATGGTGAGCGAGGCAGACATTCCCGATGGCTTCGAGCCCTATTCCGCAGCATCCAGAGCCGGGGTCGACGCGGCGTACACGGGATCGCATCTGCTGCTCGACATCCTGTCGGGCGTCGTGCCCAGCGTGCGTACGGTAACCGAACCCCGGCTCACCGACCTCTACCTCCATACCATCATCGCACGTCGGCGGGCTCTCGCCGCCAGAGTGTCCAGGATGATCGACCGCGACCAATACGCCGGCACGTCATACGTCGAGTACGTCCTGGCGATGCTGTGGCCTGCCCGGACCGAGAAGCTGACGATCGACTTCAACCGGCGATTGCGGACCGACAAGGCGATTCGCATCGAGACGAAGACCAACACGACCGAAGGGCGCAGTCGGCCGATGTACTGGTACTCGCTGGTCGATCACATGCTGCGGTCGTTCGATCTCGAGGGTCCGTCGATCTCGGCCGACGTCGACGATCAGCTGCGAGCCGAGGGCGAACGCCGGCGTCAGAAAGATGCCAAGGGGGAGGAAGCCTCTTCCAGCGGCTGAGCCGGGCGGCGGACCCGATCATGGAAGGGGAAAACGGCATGGTCACGCTCCGCAAGCTCATCGATCCCGAGGATCTCGACCGCATCGTGGACAGCGCGGCAGCGGGCGACGTGGTATCGTTCGGCATATCCGAGCTTAGGCAGCGCTGGATGCACGATCTCGAGTGTGACATCTTCCGAAGCAGCGTCGCGCGTCGTCTCGAGGACGTGCTGACGGGCGACGACCGCGGCCACGAGGACGACCTGGCGAGGCTGCTGGAGCATCGGGACTGCCCGCGCGTCGACGTGACGACGGCCCGCCTGATCGAAGCGACGGGACTGCGCGTCGGTGCCGCGCTGGCCATCGCCGTCCTGCGTCTTGGCGACGTCGGCTTCATCGATGCGGCTGGCGAGACGGCGGTGAGGGTGTCCGCCAATCACCCAGCCGGTCATGCATGGTGCCGCACCTTCGTCATGCTCGGGCAGGACGTGAAGTGGCATGCCGGCGCGATGCTGCGGATGCCGCTCGACATGCCCGACAGCGTAATGACCGCCGCCATCGGCCAGCCGCTGCGCACAATCGTGAGCCACCCCATCCTCGATCTCCACCCGCATCGGATCCGTGGCATCGTGGCGGACGCCGGGGGCCGGCGGATCATTCGTTTGACGACGAACCTGGGCGAATTCGCGTCGTTGTCGCCCGATGACATGCTAACTTACGGCCCCCCAGCATCGGGGAAGACCACTTAAGGAACGGCACGCGGCAGGAATAAGCCGCGCCCGGCACTTCGCGTCGGCGATCACATTCCGAGCACCGAGGGGTGCCGCGACCATCAATGATTCCCACATCGACCATCGAGGGTCGGACGATCGCGTCCGGTCGCGATCGGTCGCATCCACCGAAGGAGAGGACCATGAGCACCATCAAGGATGCCCTGCTCGATGCCGAGGACGCGCTTGCCGACGGCGAGCCGAGCGCCGGTCTGCTCGAGCGGGCGGCCGACATGGTCCGTCGCCAGCGCGCCGCGATCCATACGGCGTACGACGATCTGCGCGCCGACGACATGCGGATCCAGCACCGCACGCTGCGCTCCGTCCTCATGCGGTTGCACGGCGTCGCAGACGGCGAAGCGGCGTTCAACGCCCGCCTGAAGCACATCCTGGCGCTCGGCCTCGTCGAGGATCAGCGCGGCGAAGGCGAGCGTCGCCGCACCTACGGACTCATCGACGTCCTGGAGATCGCGCTCTGCCTGCAGCTGCAGCGATCCTACGTCCCGCCGGCGACGGCGGTCCGGTTCGTCGTCGACAATCGCGTGCATCTCGACAAGTTCTGGTCCGAAGGCCCCAAGGGTCGCGCGCCTCGTCTGTACGTCGAGGTCGACGCCTTCGCCGCGATCGGCACGGCAGGGCGGACGGCCGGACGCGGCTCTCGCGGCAACGAGGTGGGCACGATCAGCCTCAGCCGCATGTCGCATCTGGGCGTCGAGGCGGTCCCGCCGTCCTCGCTGATGATCGACACCGCCGATCTGCAGCGACGCGTGCACGACCAGCTCGTGCGTGAGGGCGCACGGGAGGCGGCAGGGTCATGACCAGATGGAAGCGCATCGCCGATATGGACGAGGACGCGCTGACCGAGGCGATCCAGACCATTGCCGACGAGCTCGCGCGGCGCGACCTTGGAGACGGCCGTCTCGCCAAGGTGAGTCATCTCGGCCCCGACAACGACGACCATACCACGCGGATCAGCCTGCATCCGCTGGAGGGCGACATCTCCATCATGTACCGAGGTGCCGCCGCCGACGTGAGAGATCCCCTGCGCGCCATCCGCCGTTTGCACGCCGCCCACCTCGGGTTCGAGGCCATCGTGGCGCGGGCAACCTTTTGGCTGAAGGAGATGGAGCGTCTCGGTCTCGATCCCCAATATCCTCCCGCCTGGGCGGTCTGGGTCCCACCCGGCATCGAGACGCTGATGACGCAAGAGGAACGCGATGCGTTCGCCGCCTGGCGGGCGGGTGCGGACGGCAGGATGCTATGGGAAAAGCGTCAGATCGAGTTCAACGGCCACGGCGGCGAGTTCGCGTTCGGCTCCAGGTACTACGGCGGAGTGGAGGTGTCCTGCGGCCAGGTGCAGATCGACGTCGATCGCCTCCCCGCCACGGTGCGCGAAGCGGCACGCGGGAACCCACCATCCTGGCTGATGGGCGAGGCACCGCACGGCGTGCCGATCGACACGCGCTACCGGATCCATTCAATCGTCAACATCAGCGACACCGTCAGCCAGATCGCCTTTAACACGCCGCGCTGGGAGCGGATTGCGCTCGTGCCGGACGGCGTGGACTTCGTGCTGCCCGGTCCCGCGACGGTGGGTCGCGTTCCCGATTCGACCGATGCCGGCTGGGGGCACGATTGATCCGCGGGACGGCCCCAACACGGCATCGTGGATCAACCATCCCACTACCTCATCCCGGCAGGAGCGTTGCATGCCCAAAATCTCGCACTCGCCTTCACGGCGGGGTGATCCTCCTCGACTGAACCCGAACATGGCCGCCTACATCCGCTCGTCCGACAAGGACGAGGAGCTGCCGACGCGCATCAGGAAGCATCTGGGCCTGGATCTGCGCGGCGACCATCTGACAAAGGGATTCGACACGATCTTCCGGGGGTTCTTCGCCGAGCACGACGGCATCATGCTCGGCGTGTCCCGCGACGTGTACGATCCCATCCACGACTGGGAGTTCAATCTGCACCGCTACTTCGAGAAGATCGTCCTTGGCGAGGTTGAGGTGCCCCCTGCGGATGGGCCGAGGATGATCGATCTGGCCGGCGACGTCCTTCGTTGCGACGGCTTCTGTGTGAACGGCGTCGTCGCCCTCGGGCTGACGCTGGGCCGCGTCGCGCTGGACGTGGGCGAGCGACGTCACGTCATGAAGCTCCACAGGCCGGGAATGTTCACACCCAACCAATGGGAACCGCTGCAGCTCGACCTGGGCGGCGGCGTCGGCGTGGGTCCGACCGGGATCGTGATACGGAAGGTCCTGTCCGAAACGGTGGTGGCGGCGATGCCCGGACGGAGAGCCGACGTGATCATCGAACATCCGGCACTGCATCGCTACGAAATAAAATCCATCTCGACGCGCAAGAAGGGCCATACCGTCACCGTGGCGAAGGTGCCGGATATGGCGCCTCTCCTCGACGATTTGGGCACGGGACGCCGTAAATGATCATTCAGGAGAACAGCATGGAATCGATCCCGTACCCGCTGGTCGATCAGGCATGGGACGCATATCGCAACGATCCCGCAGAAGGCGCCCGGCTCGCGCGACTGGCGCTGGACGCGGATCCTACGCAGGTCGACGCCTTCGTGATCCTCGCCCTGTGCTCACCCTGCGGTCCGGAACGCATCGCACTGCTGCGGGAGGGCGCCAGGCTCGGCGAAGCCGCGCACGTCGCCGAACTGGCGGAACCCGACGACCACAGCTTCTGGGGCGATGTGTTCACGCGCCCGTACATGCGATCCGTCCACAACCTGGCCCTCGAGCTGTGGCGAACGGAAACGAAGGACAACCAATTCGAAGCCGTCCGCCTGGCGAAGCATCTCGTCGCGATCAACCCGTCGGATAATCAGGGCATCCGCTTCCTGCTCATGCACTGGCTGCCGACGCTCGACCGGTGGACCGCCCTGGAGGGGCTGCTGCGTCAGATCGGCGACGATGGACGCACCGAAACCGCCTATACTCGTGCGTTGGCCGCCTATCGACTCCACTGGTCCGACGCCGACGATCTCTTGGATGTCGCCGTCAGGATCAACGGTCACGTCCCCGCCATGATCAAGGGCCGTCGCCCGGCTATGCCCAAAGGCGAACACGTCGCGTATCGCAGCCGGGAAGAGGCAGCCGCGTACGCCCATCACATGCACGACGTCTGGGCGTCGGTCCCTGGTGCGAGAGGGTGGGTCGTACGTGGCATCGACTGAATTGGCGTGGACAAGTTATGGCATGCCTGGCATTTGCATCATGGACAGGTTTTGGCCCCTGCGACGCGAGGTTGGCGAACGCCTGCATCGATGTTCGTGCGAGGAGGAAATGCGGTCGGTGGTGGACAGGTTATGCGGCGGCGCGCAATAGCCCGGCCGTCGCTCGCTTCGATAGCGCGCGGGGACCGGCTTGGGCGCAAAATTGATCGATGTTATGAACCGTGCATGATCCGCGTGGCCGCCAATGTTCAACAACAACGCCGTCATCTCAACGGCGGTGTATGTGCGCGCGCTCGGCTCATGGGATAGCGAAAGGCCATATCCCTTCGCTTGACGCTGAACACCCCGCCCAATCGGCGGGGTTTTTTATGCCGGTTGGGCCTATTCAAAAGGACAACAGGGCTATGTACTTCCGGGACGAAGCCGCGATCGACCGCATCGCGTCAGGCCTGATCGATCGCACCTTGGCGAAGAGCGAGTGGACACATGCGGGTCATTTCGCCGCAGCCCTTTGGCTCTGTCGCCATCGACGCGACCTGATAGAAGCGGACGAAATTCGCTTGCTGATTTCCCGATACAACGATGCCACGAAGACCGCGAACACCGACACGAGCGGTTATCATCACACGATCACCTTGGCATCGATGCGCGGTGCGGCTCACTGCCTTGCCAAGCACCCCGAACACACGCCTCTCCACATCGTGCATTCGGCGCTGATGGCGTCCCACCTTGGCGATTCGAAATGGCTTCTCGAACATTGGAGCCGCGACGTGTTGTTTGGCGTGCCTGCGCGCCGGGCATGGGTCGAACCCGATCTCGCTTCGCTGCCCTTCTAAAATCGCTATTGCTTCCCCCCGATCGGGATGGTGACGCCGTTTCCGATCGGGGACCTGCGATCAGACAAGTGTGCCGACCTCCGCTGCCCGGTGACGGATCGATGGGACGGCCATGGTCAGAACCGCGCCGCCGCATAGCGCGCGGCATCGACACCAGCGGGCACCGGCCCCTCCCCCAGCAGCAATGCCGCCGCCAGTGCCGAGGCGGCGGGCGCGGTCTGGATTCCGAAACCGCCCTGCCCCGCACACCAGAAGAAGCCCGGAATGCGCGCATCGAATCCATATACCGGGGCGCGGTCCGGCGCGAAGCTGCGCAAGCCCGCCCAGCGGCGCTCGACCGCCTCGACGCGCCAGTCGACCACCCGCTCCAGCCGGTCGATCGCGACCGCCACATCCCATTCCTCGGGCGCGATATCGCAAGCGATGCTCGGCGTCTCATCATGCGGGCTGAGCCACAGCCGGCCCCCAGGCTCGGGCTTGAAATAGAAACCGCCCGATATGTCGATGACATGGGGCAGCCCTTCCGGAGCGGGGGGATCGATACGGAGTTGCACCATGGTCCGGCGATAGGGAGTGATGCCGACCGGCGCGGCGCCCGCCATCCGTGCCACTTCGTCGGCCCAGGCTCCGGCGGCATCGACCAACAACGTCGCCCGGACGGGCCCCGCCCGCGTCTCCAGTCGCCATGCCCCTTCGCGCCGTTCGGCGGACAACAACGCGGCGTCGGTCATCAGCACCGCCCCCGCCGCGCGTGCGACCGCCAGATAATCGGCATGCAGCGCGGCGACATCGATATAGGCGCAGCTCGGCTCCCATATCCCCTGCACCCATTGGGGGCGAAGACCGGGGACAAAGGGGGCGGGATCGGCCCGCGACAAATCCACCCCCGTGCCAGCGAAATCGGCAAGAAACCGCTCGATCCGCGTACCGTCCTCGACGCGCCCGACATGCAGCGAACCCAGCGGGTTCAGATACCCGCCGTCGTGCAGATATGGGCCGGAGGCGGTGGTCAGCGGCTGAACCGCCGGGCCGCCATAGGTTTCCGACCAGAAGGCCGCCGAACGCCCCGTCGCGTGACGGCCGGGCATATCCTCCGCCTCGATCAGGACGACCCGCGCGCGCGTACCGATCGCGGCGGCCAGGCTTGCGCCCGCCATGCCTGCGCCGACGATCGCGATGTCATAGGTCATGCGGCAACCTTGCCCAGAAACCGATCGATCGCCGCCAGCGCGCGCAGCCGCACCGGGTCCGCCTCGCGCAGCAATTCATGCGCGGCGTCCGGTCCGAAACGCTCGGCTTGCGCGCCGATCCGCGCGGCGACCTGCTCCGCCACGCGCGGGTCCACCAGGCGGTCGGCCTCGGCGATCAGCATCAGCGTCGGGAGCGTGACGGCATCCAACCGGCGATCGCGGAGCAGCGACCGTGTCGACCGCGACGCCGCCGCTAGCCACCCCCAGCTCGGCGGCCCCAGCGCCAGTTCGGGCGACTGGGCATACCAATAGGCTTCGTCCTCGAACCGCCCGACATCATGGGTCAGGTTGCGCTGGCGGGTGTGGTGCCCCGCCCCTTTCTCGACGCGCCAGATTGCCCGCTCGGCCCGGCCCAGCAGGGTCATTAGGCGGATGATGCCGCCGCCGACCAGTGCCCCGGTCGGCAGGCGCAGCTCCAGCATCGGCGCGACCAGGATCAGGGCTTGGGGGTCCACCGCCCCCTCCACCACACTTCGTAACGCAAGATGCCCGCCCATCGAATGGCCAAGCAGGACATGCGGAAGAGCCGAATCATCCTCCGCCCGCCAAGTCCGCCAGAAGACGCGAAGGTCCTCGACCAGCACCGCAAAATCGCCGCCATGCCCGATATGCCGATCGGCGAGCATTCGCCCCGATCCGCCCTGTCCGCGCCAGTCGAAGGCGGTCACGCTCCACCCGCTCGCGACCAGATGCGCGAAGACCTCCAGATATTTCTCGACCATATCGGCCCGGCCAGTCTGGAACAGCAGTCGCCCGACGGGCCGCTCGGCCGCCCAATCGAAGCGGCGATGATCCCATCCGTCCGGCGCATGCCAGCGCGTCACCCGCGCGGCGGCGGGAAAGGTTCGGCGGAGGGAAAGGCTGTCGGTCATCCGATCCCCGGTTACGGTTTGGAAAGCCCTCCCGTCTAGGGCGTTATGCCATGGAATGGACCATTGTCCGCATCGCCCTGATCGTGGCGCTGATGCTGTTGCTGCTCTCCGCCGGCATCGAGGATGCGCGCACCCGCGAGATCGCGGATCGCAAGAACATCGCCATCGCGCTGCTCGCCCCGCTCTGGTGGTGGGCGAGCGGCATGGCGGTCTGGCCCGACATGCTGTGGCAACTGGGCGTCGCGATCGGCGTGTTCCTGCTGTTTGCGCAGGCATTTCGCATCGGGATGATGGGTGGCGGCGATGTCAAGATGATCGCGGCGATCGCGCTGTGGCTGCCCCTGCCCTCGCTGGTCCGCATGATGCTGATCATGTCGATCGCGGGCGGGGCGATCACTTTGCTCATGTTGGTGGACCATCGCCTACGCCGTGCCGGGGGGCCGGAGGAGGCACGCGCGATCGAGGTGCCGTATGGCGTCGCCATCGCGATCGCCGCGCTGATGATCCTGCGGGAACCGATATTTAACCCATTCCCTCATACTTAACGCCGCATATAGGCTGAGCAACGGGCTCGGCGCCGAGGCCGAAGAAGACAGGATGGACAGTCGCAAAGTCTTACTGCTGGTGGGGGCCCTGCTGATCGCAGGCGTGACCGCCTTATTCGCGCGGACGATCACGTCCGGTAGCAGCGCGCCGCCCGCCGAGGCCGCCGCCGTCGTCGTCGCCCCGCCCGTGCCGCAGAACGAGGTCCTGGTCGCCACCCGCACCCTGCCGGTCGGCACGATCATCGATCCGACCGCGCTGAAGTTCCAGCCCTGGCCCAAGGACATGCTGGCCGGTGCCTATTATGTGAAGGGCCAGGCCGATCTGGCGAAGCTGCAGGGCACGGTGCTACGCTATGCGATCACCGCCGGGCAGCCGCTGACCCAGGGGGCGGTGGTGCGTCCGGGTGACCGTGGCTTCCTAGCCGCCGCGCTGACGCCCGGCATGCGCGCCGTGACGGTGCCCGTCTCCGCCCAGACCGCCGTCGCGGGATTCGTATTTCCCGGCGACCGGATCGACGTCGTCCTGACCCAGGACGTGGCCGGCGGCGGCGATGGCCCGCCGCTGAAGGTGTCGGAAACCATCCTGCGCAACGTCCGCGTGCTGGCGACCGACCAGCGCACTGATTCGCAGGTCGGCGATGACGGCAAGACACCGGTCCACACCTTCACCACCGTCACCGTAGAGGCGACGCCGAAGATCGCCGAGCAATTGGCCGTGGCGCAGACGCTCGGCACCCTTTCCCTGTCGCTGCGTGCACTGGCGGACCGCCCCGACGAGATGGCGGGTGCCATCACCCAGCCACAGGTCGACCGTGCCTCCTATGTCACCGGCGGCGACATATCGCGCTATCAACGGCGGACTGTGCCCGGTCGTCAGTCGAACGGTGGCCCGGATCAGGGGACCACGGCACCGGGCGGCATGGCGCCGAACGTCGCGGCCGCCGGCGTCGGTCAGGTCGCCATGGCGCAAGGACCCGTCGTGCGGGTCTCGCGCGGCAGTTCCACCAGCGTCGCACCCATTGCGGGGAAGAATTGACGATGTCGATGCGATCCACATTCTCGGGCGCGGCGCGGGGGTCGGCCGTCGCGCTGATGCTCGCCCCGTTGCTCCTCGCGCCAGCCCCGGCGAAAGCGGCCGCCGAACCCGGTGATTCGACCGTCGCGCACGACGGATCGGGCGCGTTGGAGATCAATACCGGCCGCGCGCGCCTGATCACCCTGCCCCGTCCGATGACCGATCTGTTCGTCGCCGACGACAGCATCGCAGACGTTCAGGTGCGTTCACCGACCCAGCTCTATATCTTTGGCAAGAAGCCGGGCGAGACGAGCATCTCGGCCACGGGGCGTGGCGGCGCGGTCGTCTATGCGACCACGGTTCGGGTCGGCAACAATCTCGATTCGATCGGCCGGATGCTGCGCCTGGCCATGCCGGAGGCGACGATCACCGCGACGCCGATGAACGGGCTGATCCTGCTGACCGGCACCGTCGCGGCCCCCGACGACGCGGCCGAAGCCGAACGGCTCGTCCAGGCCTATGTCGGCAAGGATACCCGGATCATCAGCCGGCTGAAGACCGCGACGCCGTTGCAGGTGAACCTCCAGGTCCGCATTGCCGAGGTGAACCGCAATTTCGTCAAGTCGATCGGCGTCAACCTGCTGAACCGGGACAGCAATGGCAGCGGCTTCGTGTTCGGGCTCGCCACGGGGCGCCCGGGGGCGGGAACGATCACCGACATCACCAATTCCGCCGGGCAGCCGGCGACGCAATATACGTTCAATCGCGGCAGCGGCTCGGGCTCGGTACTCGGCCTGGGGGGTCGGGTACTGGGGATGGACCTGCTCGGCGCGATCGATCTGGGCGAGACGCTGGGTCAGGTGTCGACGCTCGCCAATCCCAACCTCACCGCCCTGTCGGGGGAAACCGCGACCTTCCTGGCGGGCGGCGAAATCCCGATCCCGCTGGCGACCGGGCTGGGCGCGGTATCGGTCGAATATAAGCAATATGGCGTCAGCCTGTCCTATACGCCGACCGTGCTGGCCGATGGCCGCATCTCGCTGCGCGTCCGGCCCGAAGTGTCGCAGATTTCTTCGGTCGGCGCGGTGACGGTCGGCGGGACCTCGATCCCGGCGCTGACCACGCGGCGCGCCGAAACCACGCTGGAACTGGGTTCGGGCCAGAGCATGATGATCGGCGGGCTGCTGTCCAACTCGCGCGACAACTCGATCGAGAAGACGCCGTGGCTGGGCGACCTGCCGCTGATCGGCTCGCTGTTCCGGTCCAACGCGTTCAAGCGGAGCGAGACCGAGCTGGTGATCATCATCACCCCCTATCTGGTCAAGCCGGTCAACTCTCCGTCGGACATCGCGCTGCCCAATGACGGACAGCGCGCGCCCAATGATGCCGAACGCATCCTGCTGGGCCAGATGGGCGCCACCACGAATCAGCCGCGTCCGGTTCCGACCATGGCCGCCCCCCTGCAGGGCCGCCCGAGCGCAGGAGCCGCCGCAGCCGTGCCGGTCGCTCCGCCGAAACCCGCATCCCCCTCCGCTGTCCGCAAGGGCGCACCCACTCCCGGCTTCTCCGAATGACCGCTCGTCCAAGGATGTCTCGCCCCATGCGTCGCTCCTCGCCAATCCTGATGCCGCTGGGCCTGATGCTGTTGACTGGCGGGTGCATGGGCACCGGCCAGCCCCAGATCGAAAGCCGCCACCAGCCCGTCGTGTCGCAGACCAGCTATGCGCTGGACCTCGCCACATCCGGCGGGCGGCTGGCGGCGGACGAGGATCGGCGGCTGGATGGCTGGGCGCATAATCTGCGGCTGGGCTATGGCGACCGCGTAACGCTCGAGGATCCGGCGGGCGAGGCCCCCGGCGCCTATCGCGAAGTGGCGGACGTCATCGGCCATTATGGCCTGTTGATCGCGCAGCCCTCCGGCATCGCGCGCAGCCCGGTGGCGCCTGCGACCATCCGCGTCGTCGTGACGCGGGCCCAGGCGTCGGTGCCCGGATGCCCCGATGCAAGCAGCGATGCCGCCCCCGCCGACTGGTCCGGGCAGACCGCGTCCAATCATGGCTGTGCGATCAATCGCAATCTGGCGGCGATGGTCGCCAACCCCAATGATCTGGTCCGCGGGGTCGAAGGTCCGGCCACGACCGATCCGGCAATGGGCAGCCGCGCGGTCAACGCTCTGCGCGCCGCCCCACCGACTGGCAATGGCGGTACCTCGCTGCGCAGCGCCAATTCCTCGGGCGGCGGTGGCATGGCTTCGGGCGGCGGGGTGTCGCAATGAACGCCCCCTGGACCCCGCATGTCATGACCCAGCGCGATCCGATCCAGGCCTATGTCTGCGACGACTGGACCGCCGAGGCGGTCCGGCCGATCCTCATCGAACAGGGATGGTCGCCCGACAAGGTGTTGAAGGGCGGACTTCGCGGCGCGATCCAGGCCCTGTCGGTCAGCACCAGCCCGCAAATCCTGCTGGTCGATCTCAGCGACACGCCCGATCCCACCAACGAGATCAACAATCTGGCGGAGGTGTGCGAGCCGGGCACGATCGTGATCGCGGTCGGCCAGGTCAACGACGTTCGCCTCTACCGCATGCTGATGGCCAGCGGGCTTCACGATTATCTGCTCAAGCCGATCAACGCCGACATGCTGCGCGACGCCATCGGCCAGGCCAGGACGATCCTTCACGCCCCGCGCGCGATGGATACGGCCCCCGAAAAGGCACCGTGCAACGTCGCGGTGGTGGGCGTTCGCGGCGGCGTGGGGACATCGACGATCGCGACCTCGCTGGGGTGGCTGATGGCGGAGCGGTTAGATCGGACGACCGCCATTCTCGACCTCGACGTGCATTTCGGCACCGCCGCACTCGCGCTCGATCTGGAGCCGGGACGCGGGCTGGTCGATGCGATCGACAATCCGGGGCGGATCGACGGGCTGTTCCTGGAACGCGCGATGGTCAAGGCGACGTCGAAGCTCGCCATCCTGTCCGCCGAGGCCCCGATCAGCGCGCCGATCGTCAATGACGGTCTCGCCTTTGCGCAATTGCAGGACGAGATGCGGATCAATTTCGAGACGACGATCGTCGATCTGCCCCGCAACCTGCTGATCCAGCAACCCATGCTGGTCACGAGCGCGCAGACCCTGGTGCTGGTGACCGAATTCACCCTGGCCGCCGCGCGCGACACGATCCGCATCCTCTCCTGGCTCAAGACCCATGCGCCGCAGACCCATGTGCTGACCGTCGCCAACCGGGTCATGCCCACCGGCCAGACCGAGATCGCGCAGAGCGATTTCGAAGGGTCGATCGAACGCCCGCTCGACGTGCTGATCCCCTATGACCAGAAGCTGGTGGTGCAGGCCGCCAAGGTCGGCAAGCCGATCGCCGAAATGGGCCGCAATTCGCGCACCATCGCGCCGCTGGTCGAACTGGCGCAGCGCATCTGCGCATCCTCCGAAGGACCGGACCCGTCGGCGTCCGGCAAGCGCGGCCTGCTTGATCGGTTCGACCTGAAGTCGCTGCTCGCCAAGCGGACGCGGACGAACTGACGCCATGAGCATGACGGCGACCCTGATCCTGGCCGTTGGCGTCTTCCTGACGCTGCTCCTGGCGATGGCGGCTTTCTCCACCCCTGGGACGTCACGTGGACAGTCGCGGCGGCTTGCGGGATTGCGGGACCGGGTTGCGCTGGATCTCAACCAGCCGGTTCAGGCCACCGCCGCCGCCTCGTTGCGCGGCATCGCGCTGGCGGGGGACACGCGGATGGACAAGGCGTTCGGTCGCCTGCTGCCTAACCCCGCACAATTGGGCCAAAGGCTGGACCGGACCGGCCGCGACTGGACCGTCGGGCAATATGGCATGGCCAGCGCGGGGCTTGCGCTCGGCATCATGATCCTTCTCATGATGCTGGGCCTGTCGCTGTTCCTTGCGCTGCTGGCCGGATTGGTGCTCGGGCTTTGGCTGCCCCATATGGTGGTCGGTCGGCTGATCACGCGCCGAGTCGGCAAGTTCATCACCCGCTTTCCCGATGCCATCGAATTGCTCGTACGTGGCCTGCGCTCGGGTCTGCCCATCGCCGAGACCATGACGGTCGTCGCGCATGAGATACCCGGCCCGGTGGGCGAGGAATTCCGCGCCGTCGCCGACCGGATGCGCATCGGCCGGACGATGGACGCCGCGCTTCAGGAAACCGCCGACCGGCTGGACATTCCCGAGTTCCAGTTTTTCGTCATCGCCATCGCCATTCAGCGCGAGACCGGTGGCAATCTGGCCGAAACCTTGTCCAACTTGGCCGAAGTGCTGCGCAAGCGGGCGCAGATGAAGCTGAAGATCAAGGCGATGTCGTCCGAGCCCAAGGCGTCGGCCTATATCATCGGCTCGCTGCCCTTTTTCGTGTTCGGGATCATCTGGACGATCAACCAGTCTTATATGGCGCGCTTCTTCACCGATCCGCGACTGATGCTGATCGGTGTGCTGGGTTTCGTCTGGCTGGGGCTGGGCGCCTTCATCATGTCCCGCATGATCAGTTTCGAGATTTGAATGACCGCTTCCGCCAATAGCATCCTGGGATTGGAACCCTCGGCCGCCGCCACCCTGTTATGGGGCGTATGCATCTTCGCCCTGCTCGTCGTCGCCTATCTGCTGATCGGCACGCGCGATCCGATGACGCGGCGGGTGCGGGTGCTCAACGAACGGCGCGAACAGCTCAAGGCCGGGATCGCTGCGCCCGCCAAGCGCCGATCGCAATGGGTCGACCGCGCCGACATTCTGGAACGGATGCGCCTGATCCTCAGCGCGCTGAAGATGCTGCAGGACGAACAGGTCAAGGCGGTCCAGTTGCGTCTGCTCCAGGCGGGCCTGCGGTCGAAGGAACTGGCGGTGGCGGTGATCTTCGGCCGGCTGGCGCTGCCCATCCTGCTGGGCGGCAGCATGGCCTTGTGGGTCTATGGCACCGACAGCTTTTCGGATTGGAGCGGCCTGAGCTGCTATATGCTGGTCGCTGGGACACTGGTCCTGTCCTACAAGGCGCCCGACCTCGCGCTCAAGAACCGGATCGACAAGCGCACCGCCGCGATTCGCAAGGGACTGCCCGACGCACTCGACCTGATGGTGATCTGTGCCGAGGCCGGGTTGACCGTCGACGCCGCCTTTGCCCGCGTCGCCCGCGAATTGCGCCGCGCCTATCCCGAACTGGGCGACGAGTTCCAGCTGACTTCTGTCGAACTGAGCTTTCTGACCGATCGGCGGCAGGCGCTGGAAAACCTGTCGATGCGGGTCAATCTCGACGCATTGCGCAGCGTCGTCACGACCATGATCCAGACTGAGAAATACGGCACCCCGCTCGCCAGCGCGCTGCGCGTCCTGTCGGCGGAGTTCCGCAACGAACGGATGATGCGCGCCGAGGAAAAGGCCGCGCGTCTGCCCGCCATCATGACGGTGCCGTTGATCCTCTTCATCCTGCCGACCCTGTTCGTCGTGATCCTGGGCCCCGCTGCCTGTTCGATCAAGGATACGCTCCTGTCGGGGCAATGACGCCCCCGACCTTGCGCTGCCGGTCCCTGCGCAACCAGCCGCCGCGCAACCAGCATCGCCTCCAGTCGTTGACCGGTCGTAACAGACAGGGATCGATGCGATGTTGTTCACTTCGACCACGCAATTCGCCGTGCTGGGGCTGGTCCTCATCGCCGGATGGCTTTTCGGGCTGGCGAGCCATCCCGGCGGGCGCAAATGGCGGACGCGCTACGCCACGGAGCGTGACGCCCATGCGGCGCAGGTGAAGGATACCGAAACCAAGCTGTCCGCCGCCCAGACCCGGATCGCGGAACTGGAGCGCGAGAATCACCGGCTCGCCAGCGCGCAGCCGGTGGCGGCGGCTCCGGTCGCCACCGCTCCGGTGGTGGATCGGGCAGCACCCGGTTCGAACTATCGCCCGGTGGCGGCAACCGCGACGCGCCCGGCCTATCCGGCTGGCGAGCGGCGCGGCTGGTTCGACTTCGGGAACCGGGTGACGACCCACGGATGAGCCCGCCACGTCGTCTCAAAGCAAGCTGGGGCGGAGCGTAAGAAGGTCGGAACCGCCGTCTGGCAAGCGGTTCCGACCTACTCTCTTACTTTGCCTTCAGCGCCGCCTGCGCCGCCGCCAATCGTGCGATCGGCACGCGGTACGGGCTGGCCGAGACATAATCCAACCCGACCTGCTCGCAAAAGGCGATCGATGCCGGGTCGCCGCCATGCTCGCCGCAGATGCCCAGCTTGATGCCGGGGCGCGTCGCCCGGCCCCGCTCGGCGGCGAGGCTGACCAGTTCGCCGACGCCCTCGACATCCAGGCTGACGAACGGGTCCTTGGCGTAGATGCCCTTCTCGACATAAGCGCTCAGAAAGCGCGCGGCGTCGTCGCGGCTGACCCCCAAAGTCGTCTGGGTCAGGTCGTTGGTGCCGAAGGAGAAGAACTCGCCCACCTCGGCGATCTCGCCCGCCTTCAGCGCGGCGCGCGGCAGTTCGATCATGGTGCCGACCAGATACTCGACCGTCTTGCCCCGCTCGGCAAAGACCGCCTGTGCCGCCTTGTCGACGACCGCCTTCATCAGTTCCAGCTCGCGCCGCGTGGCGACCAGCGGGATCATGACCTCGGGGATGGGGGCCTCACCGGACTTCTCCGCGACGTCCAGCGCCGCCTCGAAGATGGCCCGCGCCTGGATCTCGTAGATCTCCGGATAGGTCACGCCCAGGCGGCAGCCGCGATGGCCGAGCATCGGGTTGAACTCATGCAGTTCGCTCGCCCGGCGCTTCAGCGTGTCCACATCCACGCCCGCCGCGGTCGCAACCTCGGC
This sequence comes from Sphingomonas sp. Marseille-Q8236, assembly GCF_965112005.1. Taxonomy (NCBI): domain Bacteria; kingdom Pseudomonadati; phylum Pseudomonadota; class Alphaproteobacteria; order Sphingomonadales; family Sphingomonadaceae; genus Sphingomonas; species Sphingomonas sp. Marseille-Q8236. The sequence goes on along the minus strand of NZ_CBCOPO010000001.1, from coordinate 1,957,727 downwards.
GAATTCGGCCTCCTGCTGCGGCAGGAATTCGTGCAGCGGCGGGTCGAGCAGGCGCACCGTCACCGGCAGGCCCGCCATCACCTCGAAGATCGCGGTGAAGTCGGCGCGCTGTTCGGGCAGCAGCTTGTCGAGCGCGACGCGGCGGCCCTTTTCGTCCGAGGCCAGGATCATCTGGCGCACCGCCGTGATCCGCGCGGCGTCGAAGAACATATGCTCGGTGCGGCACAAGCCGACGCCCTCCGCGCCGAAATCGCGCGCGGTCTGGCAGTCGAGCGGGGTTTCCGCATTGGCGCGGACCTTCAGGCGGCGAACCTGATCAGCCCATTCCATCAACGTGCCGAAATCGCCCGCCAGCTCGGGCTGGACGGTCGCCACCGCGCCAACCATCACCTCGCCGGTCGAACCGTCGAGCGTCAGGATGTCGCCCTCGCGCACCTCGCGGCTGCCGACGCGCAGCAGCTTGGCCTTGTTGTCGATCGACAGGCTGCCCGCACCCGAGACGCAGGGCCGCCCCATGCCACGCGCCACGACCGCCGCATGGCTGGTCATGCCGCCGCGTGCGGTCAGGATGCCCTTGGCCGCATGCATGCCGTGAATGTCTTCCGGCGAGGTTTCGACGCGGACCAGGATCACCGCCTCGCCCGCCGCCGCCGCGCGCTCGGCGGCATCGGCGTCGAACACCACCTTGCCCGAGGCCGCGCCCGGTGACGCAGGCAGGCCCTTGGTCAGCACGTCGCGCCGGGCATTGGGGTCGAGCGTCGGGTGGAGCAGCTGGTCGAGCGCCGCCGGATCGACCCGCGCGATCGCTTCCTCGCGGGTGATGAGGCCCTCATTCGCCATATCGACCGCGAGCTTCAGCGCGGCCTTGGCGGTACGCTTGCCCGAGCGGGTCTGGAGCATCCAGAGCTTGGCCTGTTCGACCGTGAACTCGATGTCCTGCATGTCGCGGTAATGGTTTTCCAGCCGGTCGAAGACGGCGGCCAGCTCGGCATAGACCTCGGGCATCGCCTCTTCCATCGAGGCGGGCTTGGCCTTCGCCTCCTCGCGTGCGGCCTTGGTCAGATACTGCGGCGTGCGGATGCCCGCGACCACATCCTCGCCCTGCGCGTTGATCAGGAACTCGCCATAATAAGCGCGGTCGCCCTTGGACGGATCGCGCGTGAAGGCCACGCCCGTCGCCGAGGTGTCGCCCATATTGCCGAAGACCATCGCCTGGACGTTGACGGCGGTGCCCCAGTCGGCGGGAATGTCGTTCAGGCGGCGATAGACCTTGGCGCGTTCCGACTGCCACGACCCGAACACCGCGCCGACCGCGCCCCAGAGCTGGTCCTGCACGTCCTGCGGGAAGGGCTTGCCCCATTGCTCCTCGACCAAGCCCTTATAGGTCGTGACCAGCGCCTTCCAGTCGGCGGCCGACATCTCGGTATCGAGGGTGAAGCCGTTATCCTCCTTGGCGATCTCCAGCGCTTCCTCGAACGCGCCGTGATCCAACTCCAGGACGACATCGGCATACATCTGGATGAAGCGGCGATAGCTGTCCCAGGCAAAACGCTCGTCGCCCGCCTTCTTGGCCAGCCCCTCGACCGTCTCGTCGTTGAGGCCGAGGTTCAACACCGTGTCCATCATGCCCGGCATCGACACGCGCGCGCCCGAGCGGACCGAGACGAGCAGCGGGTTTTCGGGGTCGCCGAAGCGCTTTTCGGTCACCGCCTCGATATGGGCGATGCCGTCCGCCACCTCGTCGCGCAGTTCCTGCGGAAACTGCTCGCCATCCTCATAATAGCGGGTGCACATCGCGGTGGAGATGGTGAAGCCCGGCGGCACCGGCAGCCCGATCGAGGCCATCTCGGCCAGGTTCGCGCCCTTGCCGCCAAGCAGGTTCTTGTCCCCCTTACCGCCGTCCGAAACGCCGCCGCCGAAACGGTACACATAGGTCATCGGTTCGATCCTTTACTGGTCGTATCGTCCGACGCCCTGGGGACACAGGCGTCGGCTTTAATAAGGCGATATTGCCGAAGGGGAAGACAGGAACGTATCGCCCCGTCTCCCGATCCGGCTCAGCTCATCCCTCGATCCTCGAGAAGTCCGCCACCGTGTGGACGGCCGCCCGAACGCGGGCGAGCAGCGCGAGGCGCGCAGCACGCTTGGCCGGGTCGGAGTCGTTGACGGTGACATCGTCGAAGAACCGGTCGATCGGCGCGCGAAGCGAGGCGAGCGCGGCCATGGCGGCCTCGAAATCCTCGGCCTGCACCGCGTCCGCCGCCTTGGGCTCGGCAGCGTCGAGCGCGGCGATCAGATCGGCCTCGGCGGGTTCGGGCGTGTAGGTCGGCGCGGTCCAGCCCTGGTCGCCCTCGACGCCTTCCTTCTTCAGAATGTTCGCGGCGCGCTTGTACCCGGCGAGCAGATTGGTGCCGTCGTCGGTGGTGACGAAGGCCTGCAGTGCACGAACGCGGGCGAGCAAGCGGACGAGATCTCGCTCTCCTCCGAACTCGCTTTCGCTACCAGGCAGAACCACCGCATCGATCACATCGTGCCGAACGCCGTTACTGCGCTGCTGAACCTTCAGGCGTTCAATAATGAAATCGTGGAAGTAACCACCTGCGACGACCGTGCCGATGTCGACATTTGAATGGCCCACGGCTTGATAAAACAAATCGTGGTCAGAACAGCGCAGCGAATTATCGAGTATGAGCCCTATCACACCGAGGGCGGCGCGACGCAAAGCAAAGGGGTCCTTAGACCCTGTCGGCCGCTCATCGATCCCAAAGAACGATACAAGTGTATCGAGTTTGTCTGCTAGGCTGACGGCCACCGTCACCGGCGCGGTAGGGACATCATCGCCCTGCCCGACCGGCTTGTAGTGATCGCGAACCGCCTCGGCCACCGCCGGGTCTTCACCCTGAGCAGCGGCGTAATAGCCACCCATGAGGCCCTGCAATTCGGGGAACTCGCCTACCATGCCGGTGACGAGATCGGCCTTGGCCAGTTCCGCCGCGCGACGCGCCAGCGCCGGATCGCAATTCGGGACAATGCCCTCGTTCGCCAGCCATTCGGCCAGCTTGGCCACCCGCTCAACCTTGTCGGCGACGGTGCCGAGCTTTTCGTGGAAGACGATCTTTTCCAGCTTGGGCCGCAGATCGTCGAGCTTGGTCTTCAGGTCCGTCTCGTAGAAGAAGCGCGCGTCGGACAGGCGGGCGGCGAGCACCTTGCCATTGCCCTCGACGATCTTCGCACCGCCGTCGCTCGCCTCAATATTGGCGGTGCAGACGAAGGCATTCGCCAGCTTGCCGTCGCTAGAGCGGCAGACGAAATATTTCTGGTTCACCCGCGCGGTCAGCTGGATGACTTCGGGCGGCACGTCGAGATAGGCTTCGTCGAAGCGGCCGAGCAGCGGCACCGGCCATTCGGTCAGCCCGGCATTCTCGGCGACCAGCCCTTCATCCTCGACCAGTTCCAGCCCGGCCTCGGCGGCCAGCGCCGACGCACGCTCTCGGATGATCGCGGCACGCTCGTCCTGATCGACCAGCACCTTGGCGCCGCGCAGCTGCTCGACATAGGTGTCCGCGCCGGTCAGCACGATCTCGGCGGGCGCGTGGAAGCGGTGACCGCGCGTGACATTGCCGCTGGCGATCCCGGCAATCTCGAACGGCACAACGTCACCGCCGAACAGCGCGACGATGGCGTGAAGCGGGCGGACCCAGCGCATCGACTCGGTCGAGGCGGACTCCGCGCCCCAGCGCATCGACTTCGGCCAGGGGAAGGCGCGGACGATCGCGGGGATCGCCTCGGCCAGTACGTCTGCGGTCGCGCGGCCGGGCTTTTCGGTGATCGCGAAGAGCACGCCGTCACGCTCGGTCAGTTGCTCGCGCGTCAGTCCGGTCTTGCGGAGAAAGCCCTCCAGCGCCTGAGGCGGGGCCGACGCACGCGGGCCCTTCACTTCCTCGGACACCGCCTCGGTCGCGGACGGAAGACCCTTGGCGATCAGCGCCAGGCGGCGCGGGCCCGCATAGGTGACGATCTCACCCGCCGACAGACCGGCCTTGGCGAGTTCGGCAGCGAACAGCTTGGCGAGGTTCTCGCGCGCGCCCGCCTGCATTCGGGCGGGGATTTCTTCGGAGCGGAGTTCGAGCAGAAAATCGGTCATCACGCGGCCCAGCCGTTCTTGTCCATCCAGGCGCCGCACGCGCCCTTCGCCAGATCGCGGACGCGGCCCATATAGGCCTGGCGCTCCGCCACCGAGATCACGCCGCGCGCCTGCAGCAGGTTGAAGGTGTGGCTGGCCTTGATCGCCTGTTCATAGGCGGGGATGGGCAGCTTGGCCTCCAGACAGCGTTCGCACTCGGCCGCCGCCTTCTTGAAGGCGTCGAACAGCGTCTCGGTGTCGGCCACCTCGAAATTCCAGGTCGACATCTGCTTCTCGTTTTCGAGAAACACGTCGCCGTAGCTCACGCCCGCATCGTTGAAGCGCAGGTCGTAGACGTTGTCGACGTCCTGAATGTACATGGCCAGACGCTCGAGCCCATAGGTCAGCTCGCCCGCGACCGGCTTCATGTCGTAACCGCCCATCTGCTGGAAATAGGTGAACTGGGTCACCTCCATCCCGTCGCACCAGACTTCCCAGCCCAGGCCCCAGGCGCCCAGGGTCGGGCTTTCCCAGTCATCCTCAACGAAGCGGATGTCGTGCTTGGCCATGTCCACGCCGATCGCGGCGAGGCTGCCCAGATACAGGTCCTGCAGGTCGGCGGGCGAGGGCTTCAGGATCACCTGATACTGATAATAATGCTGGAGCCGGTTCGGGTTCTCGCCATAGCGGCCATCGGTCGGACGGCGGCAGGGCTGGACGAAGGCGGCGTTCCACGAATCCGGACCCAGCGCGCGCAGCGTGGTCGCGGGGTGAAAGGTGCCCGCCCCCATCTCCATGTCATAGGGTTGCAAGATCACGCATCCGCGCTCGCTCCAATAGTCATGGAGGGTGAGGATCATGCGCTGGAAGGAAAGTGGTCCTTCCGGGGGTCCGTTCCGGGTCAGCATAACGCGGCAGGCTTTGGCTCATGCCCCCTTCGCGGTCAAGGCGAGCCACGGCGCCCGCGATGCCGCCAGTCAGCCAAGCATGATATTTTGTCAGGTCTTGTTGACATAGTCACAACTCGCTGTCACTTTGTCATGGTCACCTGACATTACGTCATGCACGGGTGACAAAGGGAGGTTGCCATGCAAGAGGAGGTGGACATGAAAAATCGCCTCAAGGTGCTGCGCGCCGAACGCAACTGGAGCCAGGCGGAACTCGCCGGGCGGCTGGACGTGTCGCGGCAGGCCGTCAACGCCATCGAGACGGGGAAATACGACCCCTCGCTGCCGCTCGCCTTTCGCATCGGTCGCCTGTTCGACATGCCCATCGAGGAGATTTTCGATGACGAGCATCATGGTGAGTGAGGGTACCGGATGGGGCGAGAGCCGCGAGGCCGCGCGTACGACGCGCCGGAAGCGACGGCGAATGCTGTTGGTCGCCGTGGCGATCCTGCTCGTGGTCGGCCTGCCGTTTCTGGAAGGGTTTATCGACGGGTTGTTCCATCTTCCCCGCGTATCCGCGCCACGGCCCCTGGCCCAGATCACAGGGGCCGTCATCCTGATCCTCGGGGGCATCGTGACGTGGCGCAACTGGCGCGAAACCGACGAAATGCAACGGCGGCTGGCAATCGAGACATGGGCCGTGATCGGATTGGCTAACTTCGTCCTGCACCCGGTGCTGACGATCATCGGCGCGCAGATGCATCAGGCGGATTTCGAAAACTCCAGTTGGGGCATCGCGATCCTGATCGGCCTGGCCTTCTATTTCGTCCGGCGGGTGCGGTCATGAGCCGCCGTCTGACCCGCGCAGTCATTGGGAGCGGCATCGCGCTGTCGCTGCTCGGCTGGGGGGCCGGACAGGTGGGCGAGGTCACGCTCGACACGCTTCGTCCCAACATCCGCGCCGCTACCACCGCCGCCCATAGCGCGCGGATGCCCGCTTTTTCCGTCCATCTTTCTATCGAGGTGCGGCCATGACCGATCTATTCCAACGTGACAGCCGTGGTCCCAGCGAGCGCGCCAATCACCGTCTGGTCGCCATCTCGGGCGCCGTCGGCGGCGTCATGGGCCTGTCCATGGCTCTCGTGGCGATCCTTTCCGCCCCGGCGGGAATGAAGCCCAGCACATTGAACATGTGGACGTCGCCATTGCCGCTCTGGTTCGCGATCCTCATGGCACTGATATGGGGCGTCGTGGTGCCGATCATTTCCTGGCGCTGGCACCGGGTGGTCGATGAGCATGAGAGCCGCGCCTATCGCGACGGCGCGCTGGCGGCCTTCTATGTCGTCGGCCTGGGCGCCCCTGTCTGGTGGTTCCTGTGGCGCGGCGGCGTGCTGCCGCCCCTTCAGGTCGAGTGGGTCTACGGTGCCCTGATGGCCACCTGCGGCATCGTATGGATGTGGCGCAAATACGTCTGATCTTCCGACCCCTTCTCCCATCCGGCCCCTTCCCTTTCCGAAAGCCCGATCCCATGAAGACGATCATGAAAGCCGCCCTCACCTCGCTCGCGCTGATGCTGGCGCTACCCGCCTGCGCGCAGAGCAAGCCCACCCAGGCCCCCAACGACGCCGATCCCGCGCTCTGGGTGGTCAAGGATGCCGACACCACCATCTATCTGTTCGGCACCATCCATGTGCTGAAGCCCGGCCTGAGCTGGTTCGACGAGGCGGTGAAGACCGCCTTCGACAAGTCCGATCAGCTGATGCTGGAGATGGTGCAGCCCGACCCGGCAACGATGCAGCAGATCGTCCTCAAGAACGGCATCGTCGCCACCGGCCCGACCCTGACCGAGCAGTTGCCCGCCGACAAGCGCGGCGCCTATCTGAAGGCGATGACCGATGCGGGCCTGCCGCCCCAGGCGTTCGACCGGATGAAGCCGTGGCTGGCGGGCGTCACCCTGTCGCTCGCGCCGATCCAGAAGCTGGGCTATGATCCCAAGAACGGGCCGGAAGCGGTGCTGGCCGATGCGGCCAAAGCGGCGAACAAGCCGGTTGCGGGACTGGAGACCGCCGAGCAGCAGATCGGCTTTTTCAACGGCCTGTCGCAAAAGGCACAGATCGAGTTCCTGACCTCGACGGTCGAAGATCTGCCCAAGGCGGGTGAGGAAATGGCCGAGATGGTCGACGAATGGGCCAAGGGCGATCCTGATGCGCTGGCGCGTACCATGAACGAAAGCCTGAAGGACTCGCCCGAGGTCGCCAAGACGCTGCTGACCGACCGCAACGCGCGCTGGGCGACGTGGATCAAGGAGCGGATGGCCAAGCCCGGCACCATCTTCATCGCGGTCGGCGCGGGCCATCTGGCCGGCAATGACAGCGTCCAGGCGCAGCTCGCCAAGCAGGGGATCAAGGCGCAGCGCATCGCCTATTGATCCTCTTCATCCCGCGCCGCTTTTCGTTGGGGAGCGGCGCGGATAGCCTCTATTCCTCCGCCGTCAGATCGTCGACCGATGGTTCATAGCCCAGTATGTCGCCCGGCTCACATTCCAGATAGCGGCAGATGGCGGCCAGCGTCGAAAAGCGCACACCCTTTACCTTGCCCGATTTCAGCAACGATAGGTTCGACTCGGTAATTCCGATCGCCTCGGCCAGTTCCTTCGACTTCACCTTGCGCCGCACCAGCATCAGGTCGAGATTGACGGTCACGGGCATCAGACGATCTCAGCCAGATCGCCCCGCGCGCGCAACCCCGCCGCCAACGCCCAAGTCGCCGCCCAAGCCGCCCCGGCGAACAGCAGATGGTTGATCGTCTCGGTAAATTCGATCGAGTAGGAAAACGCGTCGATACTGGTCAGAGCCCCCACATAAACGGCATCCCGCAGCAACTGTGCCGCAGGTTCGGCAATCGCCATGACGACTCCGGCCGCCGTTGCCCTCTGCAACCAGCAAATCCCGTTCCAGTCGCGATGCTCCTCGCGATTGCCGAATCGCCACAACGCCATACCCACTGAGAAGAATAATAGAGCGAAAGGCAAGGCATCGAGCATCTGGATGCCGAACAATCGCCACCACCAGAAGGGGTCCGCCATGGCGGCAGCCATCCGCTCTTCGGCTTCGGGTAAATCCGCCACGATATGCCGCAATTCCGGCGACAACTGGTCGAGAGGCGCGGGTTTCGGGCGGCATCCATCATCGCAATCCAGTGAGAAGGCCAGCCATTGCGGCCCCACCAGCATCGCGGGAAGCGTCGCCGCTCCCAGCCCGGCGACGAAGAAACACAGCGCCGCAAACACCCGCACGGCCCGAGCACGGCTTCGGCTCATGAAATATCTGTCCGACATCACATTCTTTCTGTTTTACAGAAACAGATAATTATCATAAATCAACATGCATAGGGAATCGATGGGGAGCCCTATAACTGATCGAAGGACGTTCTAGATGCGCATCCTGCATGCCGCCGCGCTGTTGATCTGTCTGCCTACCGCCGCCTTCGCGCAGGAAAAACTAGCCTTTACCGGTCTCCATGCTGGGCCGGAGGCTGGGGTTGTCATTCACGGTTTGACCCTGGGCGATGACGATAACGCCATCACCTATAAGACAACGGGGCTTGCCGGGGGCGGTTTTGCAGGGTGGATGCTCCCTGCGAGCAACCGCCTGCGGCTGGGCGGCGAAGTTGCGGTCCATGGCGGTGGCGGAACCGCACGCAGCCAGCAGGTCTTTGCCTATGCCGAACAAAAGGCGACATGGGGGTATAGCCTGACTGCGCGTGCAGGCTATGTCCTGAGCCAGGGCACCATGATTTTCGCCGAGGCTGGCTATGGCGGCTATCGGTTCGACGGCCGGACGTCGTCGAACCTCATCGCCGATGGCTCGCTGAACGAGACGAACGGGCTGGTTGCCGGCATAGGCATCGAGCAGCGACTCAATCGCACGCTCTCCGTCCGCCTGCGGGGGCAGGTGAGCGAGTCGCATGGGCGGATCATGCTGGGCCTGCCCATCCGCTTCTGACAGCAGGTCGGCGGCGAACTTGCCTTTTGGCCGCATCCCGGCTATGCGCCGCCGCTTCCGGTCATGGTCATCCCTGGAGGCGTGGTCGGAAGCCTATATCCATTTTGTTTCGGAGTTACTGGAATGAGCGACACCCTTACGCTCGCCGCCGAGACGCGCGATCAGGTTGGCAAGGGAGCCTCCCGTTCGCTGCGTCGTGAAGGCCGCGTCCCCGCCGTGATCTATGGTCAGAACAAGGCCGCCGCGTCGATCCATCTCGAAGAGAAGGCCCTCGTCAAGGCGCTGATGACCGGCCATTTCTTCACCTCGGTCATCATGGTGGACGGCCAGCGCACGCTGGCGAAGGACGTCGCGTTCCATCCGGTTTCGGACCGCCCGCTGCACGTCGACTTCCTGCGCATCGGTGAGCATGAAACCGTCACCGTCGCCGTTCCGGTCGTCTTCACCGACGAAGAAGAGAGCCGTGGCATCAAGCAGGGCGGTGTCCTGAACATCACCCGTCACGAGATCGAGATCGTCGTCGACGCCGCCGACATCCCCGCCGAGATTACCATCTCGCTCAAGGGTCTGGAAGTCGGCGACTCGATCCACATCTCGGATGTGAAGCTGCCCAAGGGCGCGACTCCGGCGATCGACGACCGCGACTTCGCGATCGCGACCATCGTTCCGCCGACGGTCCCGACCGCAGCGGACGACGCCGATGCGGCCGCCGAAGGTTCGGAACAGGCCTGATCCGGCCTCGCTTTCCCCTTTGGGCAAGCGAACGAAAATCAGGGCAGGTGGCGGTGACGCCCCTGCCCTTTTTCGTGTCTGTCGCAATTCCTCACCGCTCGGCTCGAACGAGAGGGTCGCGGGCTGGCGATGGTGAGCACCCCTTCACTTCCCTTTCCCATGTTCGATGGGGAGCATGAGAAAAGGACCGCCGGACCCGAAGGTCCGACGGCCCCGCTCATCCCCGCTCGGGGAATAGGTCGAAACGGAGGGGAGGTTCCGATCTGGCTTCAGCCCTGACCCTGGCTCAGAAAGCCGGTCAGTTCGGTCTTGGACACGGTCTTGCTCTTGTCCGTATCGGCCTGGGCAAAGGCGGTGCCGACCCACTTCTTGGTAGCGGGGGCATCGGCCTTGGTCGACGGATCGGTCTGCGACTTCAGCGCGACCATCCATTGGGCGAACTCTGCCTTGCTCAACTGGCCGTTCCCATCCTTGTCATAGGTCGGGAACTGGGTGTCCACGACCTGCGCGATCTGACTGCCGGTCGCTTGGACCTGCCCCTGTGCCGGAGTCGCCGCAGCCGGATCGGTAACAGGTTGCGTGGCCTGTGCCGGGTCCGTCGTGGTTGCGGTCGCATCCTGTGCGGGTGCCGGTGAGGTTTGACCTGGCGCCGTCATGGTCTGCGCAAGCACCGGAGCGGACGCCATCATCGCGGCGCCAAGAATAGCATATTTCATCATCTCGTCTCTCCCTTACTCTGGTCGATCGATGATTACGAAGATCGGAAAAGCATCTTCGTCGTTAGAGATACGTTCCCAATCTGCATTTTGCCATATGGGAATGACGTCATCGGATTTGAAGGCTCGGCTCGTCCCTGCTAACGGCACGGCACACCGTGATTCCAAGAGGGAGTGCACGGTAAGCCGTGCCGTTTCCACGACCTGAGGTACCCCGATGATTCCGCGCTATTCCCGTGCCCCCATGACCCGGATCTGGGATCCGCAGACCCGTTTCCGCATCTGGTTCGAGATCGAGGCACATGCCACCGACGCGCTGGCCGAACTGGGCGTGGTGCCCAAGGAAGCCGCCGCACGCATCTGGGAAGCCGACAAGGCGGCGGGCGATTTCGACATCGACCGGATCGATTCGATCGAGGCGGAGACCAAGCACGACGTCATCGCCTTCCTCACCCATGTCGCCGAGCGGACCGGGCCGGAGGCACGCTTCCTGCACCAGGGCATGACCTCGTCCGACGTGCTGGACACCTGCCTGGCGGTGCAACTGGCGCGCGCCTCCGATATCCTGATCGAAGACCTCGACGCGCTGCTCGCGGTCATCGAGCGTCGCGCTTACGAGCATAAGCTGACCCCGACCATCGGCCGGAGCCATGGCATCCATGCCGAGCCGGTCACCTTCGGCCTGAAGCTGGCCCAGGCCTATGCCGAGTTCGACCGCAACCGTGCCCGCCTGGTCGCGGCGCGCGCCGACATCGCCACCTGCGCGATTTCGGGCGCGGTCGGCACCTTCGCGAACATCGACCCGAGCGTCGAAGCGCATGTCGCCGAGAAGATGGGCCTGACCGTCGAGCCCGTCTCGACCCAGGTCATTCCGCGCGATCGCCACGCGATGTTCTTCGCGACGCTGGGCGTCATCGCCAGCTCGATCGAGCGGCTGGCCACCGAAATCCGTCACCTCCAGCGCACCGAGGTTCTGGAAGCCGAGGAATATTTCTCGCCCGGCCAGAAGGGCTCGTCGGCGATGCCGCACAAGCGCAACCCGGTGCTGACCGAGAATTTGACCGGCCTGGCCCGCATGGTGCGCGGCTATGTCACCCCGGCGCTGGAGAATGTCGCGTTGTGGCATGAGCGCGACATCAGCCATAGCTCGGTCGAGCGTTATATCGGCCCCGACGCGACCATCACCCTCGACTTCGCGCTCGCCCGCCTGACCGGCGTGATCGACAAGCTGGTCGTCTATCCGGCGCGGATGGAGAAGAACCTCAACAAGATGGGCGGCCTGGTCCATTCGCAGCGCGTGCTGCTGGCGCTGACCCAGGCGGGGGTGAGCCGCGAGGATAGCTATCGCCTCGTCCAGCGCAACGCGATGAAGGTGTGGGAGTCCGACGGCGAATTGTCGCTGATGGAGCTGCTCAAGGCCGATGCGGACGTCACGGCGGCGCTGTCGCTCGAGGAGATCGAGGCGCGCTTCGACCTCGATTATCACTACAAGAATGTCGACACGATTTTCGCGCGCGTGTTCGGCGAGGCGTAACGGCTTTGGGGGGGGAGGGCGCCATGCCCTCCCCCCTTCGTCATCGCAGAAAGACCCCCGCCCAGGCTGGGGCAACGTTCAGGAGCTTAGGCGACCCAACCCGCCAGCCAGTCGGCCAGCGCCTGCGGCGTCATCGAGCGCGCATCCGCCAGGGCCGTCTCGCGACCCGCATTGACCAGCTTGTTGGTCTTCGGGTCCACGATCAGCACGGCGGGCACTCCCGCCAGCCGCCCCTTGATCCCGTAGGACGCGGGAATATCCATATTCTGGTCGAACCGACCGACATCGACCGTCACCACCTCGAAATGCTTAGCAACGAAGGCGCGGAGTTGCGGCAACTCCATCGTGCCCGCCAGCAAGCGGCAGTCGAGGCACCAGTTCCCACCCAGATCGATCAACACCCGCTTATGCGCCTTGACCGCCCGTGCCCGCGCCGCGGCGATCTCCGCCTTGGCATCGTCGGCATGGTAAGGCAGCGGGAGGGGCTTGGGCAGCGCTTCGAAGCTGGCGACGCCTACGCGGGGAGCGGTTACCGGCGCGGCGGCGGGGAGAGTGGAGGACGCGGCGATCAGGGACAGAGCCAGAAACCTGGGGATCATGCTAGGGTCTTCCTTTTATCAGATATGGCAATGAACCGGGGAAAACCACATTTGGCAAGCAAGCGATCCTGTGGCCCATGCCAAGTTGGCCCATCTTGCCACTCCTGACTACAAATGTAATCAAAGGGTAGAGGATCATGGGGAGATGGTGGCGATGCGGATAATGTTCGTCGCGGCATTGGGGTGTATGATGCTGCTACCCGTCCAGCTTCACGCTCAGGCAGGCGGGGCGAATGACAATCCGGAGATGCGCGCGATGTTCGAGGCTGATCAGACGATCCGAGCCTCGATCAATCCCGCCAAACCGATCGATGTGGCGCTGGTTCGCCGTATGATCGCCGAAGATGCCGCGCGTCGAGCCAAGTCCCAGACGATGCTGCGCGAAGGCCGTTTGAACACCGCCGACGATTATTATCGCGCGGCCTTCATCTTACAGCATGGATCGCAGGCTTCCGACTATCTGCTCGCCCATTCACTTGCCATGGCCGCCGTGGCGCGCGGCAAAGCGGAGGCGAACTGGATCGCCGCGGCAACGCTCGACCGCTATCTGATGAAGATCGGCCAATCGCAAATCTACGGCACGCAATATGGCCGATCGAAGGAAAATGGTGTGTCCATGGACCCATATGATCGCGAAATGGTGCCCGACAGCCTGCGCGCTGCGCTAGGCGTTCCGGTTCAGGCGGAGCAGATGAAAAAGCTCGATTCGATGAAGGCGACCGCCCCCAAACCGTGACCCGCATGCCGGTGTTCGACGCATCCCGCCTGAACGACCCCGGCTTGGCCGCCTGACCAAGTCTTAATTCCCCCATCCTCGGGGATTGGCGTGCGACCGCCCATGAGGCAACTGGGCCGAGGTGATCGTCACCCGGCCCGCGCATCACCCAATTTCATGACAACCGCAAAAAGAGCGCCTTATTCCCCCGCAAAGACGCTCTTCAACTTGGCGAAGAACCCCTGACTTTCGGGACATTCGTCGCCTGTCTCGGTCTCGCGGAAGAGTTCGAGCAGTTCGCGCTGGCGGGTCGACAGCCGCGTCGGCGTCTCGACTTCGATCTGGATGACCAGATCGCCGGTGCCGCGTCCCTGCAACACGGGCATGCCCGCACCCCGCTGGCGGAGTTGCTTGCCCGACTGGATGCCCGCCGGAATCTTGATCTCGTGCGTACGCCCGTCCAGGCCGGGGATCGATAGCGATCCACCCAGCGCCGCCGTCGTGAAGCTGATCGGCGCGCGCGCGAACAGGGTCGTGCCCTCGCGCTCGAAGATGGCGTGGCGCTTCACATGCAGGAAGATGTAGAGGTCGCCTGCGGGAGCTCCCCGCGCGCCCGCCTCGCCTTCGCCGGTCAGGCGGATGCGGGTGCCTTCGTCGACGCCCGCCGGGATGTTAACGGCCAGCGTCTTGGTCTTCTCGACCCGGCCCTCGCCGCGGCAGTCGGGGCACGGATCGGCGATGATCTGCCCTGCGCCCTGGCAGACCGGGCAGGTCCGCTCGACCACGAAAAAGCCCTGCTGCGCACGCACCTTGCCATGGCCGCCGCACTGCTGGCAGGTCTTGGCGCTGGTCCCCGCCTTCGCGCCGGTGCCGTCGCAGGTATCGCACGCCGCCGAGACATCGACGGTGATCTCGGTCGACTTGCCATGGAACGCCTCTTCGAGCGTGATTTCCATGTCGTAGCGAAGGTCCGCACCGCGCCTGGGGCTCTGTCGCCCGCCGCCGCGTCCGCCGCCCATGAACTCGCCGAAGACGCTTTCGAAAATGTCGGAGAAGGCACCGAAATCCTGTGCACCGCCGCCGCCACCCATACCCTGCTGGAACGCGGCATGGCCATAGCGGTCATAGGCCGCTCGCTTCTGGGGGTCCTTCAGGCAGTCATAGGCTTCGCTGATCGCCTTGAACTTGGCCTCGGAGTCCTTGCAGCCCGCATTGCGGTCCGGATGGTACTGCATCGCCAGCTTGCGGTAGCGCGACTTGATCGTCGCATCGTCGGCCGTGCGCTCGCATTCGAGCAGTTCATAATAGTCGATCGTCGTGCTCATGCCCGGTCTCGCCCCGTCCGCCTGTGCGTGGCCCGCCGACCGACCGTGCCGTCAGGCCGGAGCGGACGCCCAAGCGCTTCGCCATTTCATGCCCCGAAAGGCGGTATTCTCAACAGCAACCGAAGGCCCGGCCCGCCGACAGGCGGACCGGGCCGACAGCCTTACTTGGTCTCGTCGACTTCCGAGAATTCGGCGTCGACCACATCGTCCTGCTTGGCCGCACCGGCATCGGCGGAGGGCGAAGCCTCGGCCTGCTGCTGCTTCTCGTAGATCGCCTGGCCCAGCTTCATCGCGACCTGAGCGAGGGCCTGCGCCTTCTCGTTCATGGTGTCGGGGTTGCCACCCTCGACCGCCGTCTTGGTCTCGGCGATGGCCGCCTCGATTTCCGACTTCAGCGACGCGTCGACCTTGTCGCCATTGTCGGCCAGCTGACGCTCGGTGGTGTGGATGAGCGACTCGGCGTTGTTCTTGGCCTCGGCCTCGGCACGACGCTTCTTGTCCTCTTCCGCGAACTTCTCCGCGTCACGGACCATCTGGTCGATGTCGTTGTCCGACAGACCGCCCGACGCCTGGATGCGGATCTGCTGCTCCTTGCCGGTGCCCTTGTCCTTGGCCGAGACATTGACGATGCCGTTGGCGTCGATGTCGAACGTGACCTCGATCTGCGGCACGCCGCGCGGTGCGGGCGGGATGCCGACCAGGTCGAACTGACCCAACAGCTTGTTGTCCTGCGCCATCTCGCGCTCGCCCTGGAAGACCCGGATCGTCACCGCATTCTGGTTGTCGTCGGCGGTCGAATAGACCTGGCTCTTCTTGGTCGGGATCGTCGTGTTGCGGTCGATCATCTTGGTCATGATGCCGCCCAGCGTCTCGATACCCAGCGACAGCGGGGTCACGTCGAGCAGCAGCACGTCCTTGACGTCGCCCTGCAGCACGCCCGCCTGGATCGCCGCGCCCATGGCGACGACTTCGTCGGGGTTCACGCCGGTGTGCGGGTCCTTGCCGAAGAAGTTCTTCACGACCTCACGGACGCGCGGCATGCGGGTCATGCCGCCCACCAGCACGACGTCGGCGATCTCGTCGGCCTTCATGCCCGCATCGGCTAGCGCCTTCTTGCAGGGCTCCAGCGTGCGCTGGATCAGGTCCTCGACCAGACGCTCCAGGTCGGCGCGGGTGATCGTCTTGACCAGATGCTTCGGGCCGTTCTGATCGGCGGTGATGAAGGGCAGGTTGACCTCGGTCGACTGGGCCGAGGACAGCTCGATCTTCGCCTTTTCGGCCGCTTCCTTCAGACGCTGGAGCGCCAGCTTGTCCTTGGTGAGGTCGATGCCCTCTTCCTTCTGGAAGCCCGACGCCAGGAAGTCGACGATCTTGTTGTCGAAGTCCTCGCCGCCCAGGAAGGTGTCGCCATTGGTCGCCTTCACCTCGAACACGCCGTCGCCGATCTCAAGGATCGAGATGTCGAAGGTGCCGCCGCCAAGGTCATAGACCGCGATTGTCTTGCCGTCCTGCTTCTCCAGGCCATAGGCCAGCGCCGCCGCGGTCGGCTCGTTGATGATGCGCAGCACTTCGAGGCCCGCGATCTGGCCGGCGTCCTTGGTCGCCTGGCGCTGCGCGTCGTTGAAGTAAGCGGGAACCGTGATGACCGCCTGGGTCACCGTCTCGCCCAGATAGGATTCGGCGGTTTCCTTCATCTTCTGGAGCGTGAAGGCGCTGATCTGCGACGGGCTGTAATCCTTGCCGCCCGCATTGACCCATGCGTCGCCGTTCGGACCGCGCGCGATCGCGTAGGGAACCAGCTCGGTGTCCTTGCGGGTGACGGGATCGTCATAGCGGCGGCCGATCAGGCGCTTCACCGCGAAGATGGTGTTGTCGGGATTGGTCACCGCCTGACGCTTGGCCGGCTGGCCGATCAGGCGCTCGCCATCCTTGGCGAAGGCGACGATCGACGGCGTGGTACGCGCGCCTTCCGCATTCTCGATCACCTTGGGCTTGCCGCCCTCCATGACAGCGACGCAGCTGTTGGTGGTGCCGAGGTCGATGCCGATCACTTTTGCCATAAGTCTCTAAATGCCCCTCAAGAACATAGTCTGGAAGTCAAATGCCGGGGTTCGCCGGTCCCGAAAGCGGCGACCGAAAACCCCGTTCACGAGGCGGATATAGGTGGGCGTTCCGTTGCCGCAAGATTGGATGGAACCTAGGGTCGTGTCAGGATTTGCCGAAACGGGAGGGTTTGCCATGCGTCGCGCCATTTTTCTGGGCCTTTTCGCCGTTGCGGCGACGGCGCTGCCGGGTTGCAGCCAGAAGCCGGAGCTTTATGCCGAGGAAGGCTGGGTCCGCCTTGCCGCCGTGCCCGGACGCCCGGCGGCGGCCTATTTCATTGTTCATGGCGGGCCCAAACCCGTCGACCTCATCTCGGTCAGCAGCGATGTCGCCATCACGTCCGAGATGCACGAAGGCGGAATGGCGATGAAGAAGGTCGACACGGTGCCGATCCCGGCGGGCAGCACCATCGCCTTTCAGCCCGGCGGGCGGCATGTGATGCTGTACGACATGAATCCTGGCGTGAAACCGGGACGCATTCTGTCGTTGCTCCTCACCTTCTCGGACGGGACCCGGCTGCGCCAGGGCGCGCGGGTGATCGGCGCGGCCGATCCGGCTCCGCAAGGGTCGTGACGAAACGCCCCCTCACCCCCGCCGAGGAAGCCCTGGCCCGCAACGTCTTCGGCGATGCGATCGATTATGCGCGGGTGCGGCTGTCGCCGACCAAATGGGCGTTCTTCCAGCCGCGCAATACGGTGATGGCTCCGACCGGCTGCATCCATTTCCATCCGAAGGGCGGGCTGTGGCGCGAGGATTTCGGCACCTGTCCGCTCCATGAACAGGGGCTGTTCGTGCATGAGATGGTGCATATCTGGCAGCATCAGCGCGGCATCTTCCTGCCGCTCAAGCGCCACCCCTTCTGCCGCTACGACTATGCACTAAAGCCGGGACAGGCCTTTGCCCGCTATGGGATCGAGCAGCAGGCGGAGATCGTACGCCATGCCTTTTTGCTGAAACGCGGGGCCGTGGTGGCCGGCGCTCCGCCACTGGCGCAATATGCCACGCTGATCCCGTTTCGGGGTAAGTAGCGCGCATTGGTCAGCCGGAGCGGCGGATGCGCTCCCCCCCCAACGGAAAAGGGCGGACCAACCGGCCCGCCCCCTTCTTCATTCCATCGCAAAAGGCTTAGTCGGGCTTCTTGGCCACGCCAACCAGAGCCGGGCGCAGCAGACGGTCCTTAATCATATAGCCCGCCTGCATTTCCTGCACGATCGTCCCCGGCTCCTGATCGGAGGGGAGTTCGAGCATCGCCTGATGCTTGTTGGGGTCCAGCGCCTGGCCCATCGCCTCGATCTTGGTGATGCCGTGACGGCCCAGCACGCTTTCCATCTCGCGGCCCGTGGCGTCGAGGCCGGTCACCAGCCCCTTCCACTTGTCGTCCTGGCGCAGTTCGGCGGGGATGGTTGCCAGTGCCCGCTGAAGATTGTCGGCCACCGACAGAATATCGCGCGCGAAGGAAGTCGCGGCATAATTCCGCGCGTCGGCCGATTCCTTTTCGGCGCGACGGCGGACATTCTGAATCTCCGCCTGGGCATAAAGATATTGCTGCTTGGCATCGGCAAGCTGGTTTTCCAGCTCGGCCAGACGGTCCTGCCCCGCCACTTCGGGCGCCGCCTCGGCCGTTTCCTCGCGAAGATCGGTCTGGGGTTCGTTCGTCGTATTGTCGCTCATCATAATCCCTGTTCAGCCCATCATCCGGGCAAGCGTTGCCGCCGTGAAATCCACCATGGGCACGACGCGGGCATAGTTCAACCGGGTGGGGCCGATTACGCCGACCACACCAACCACTTGGCCGTCCAGTCCACGAAACGGCCGGGCGATCACCGACGATCCGGACAATGCGAACAACTTGTTTTCCGCGCCGATGAAAATCCGGGTCGAATCCCCCGCCCGCGCCGAATCGAGCAGGCTGGCAATCTCCTGCTTGCCCTCCAGATCGTCGAGCAGGTCGCGGACCCGCTCCAGATCGGCGGCAGCGGCGGCATCGATCAGCCGTCCCTGCCCCCGCACGATCAGGATCGGGCGGCGATCGCCGTCCTCGCTCCACACCGCCAGCCCTTGTTCGACCAGCGCGCGCGCCGCACCGTCCAGCGCCGCGCGCCCCGCCGCCAGTTCGCGCTCCAGCCGCTCGCGCGCCTGGCCCAGCGTCAGCCCGGCCAGCGTGGCGGACAGGTAATTGCCCGCCTCGATCAACGCCGAGGGCGTCATGCCCGGCGGTAGCTCCAGCACCCGATTCTCGACCGCGCCGTCCTCGGCGACCAGCACCGCCAGCGCCTGGGTCGGCGACAGCGGCACGAAACCGATCGAGCGCAGCTTCATCTCGCGCTTTGGCACCATCACCAGCCCCGCACAGGCCGACAGGCCCGACAGCACCGCCGTCGTCGCCGCCAGCGCCTCCTCGACCGGACCCGAGCGCGCGGCGCGTGCCTCGATCGCGGCGCGCTCCTCGATACTCGGCTCCATCGCGTGCATCATGCCGTCGACGAACAGGCGCAGTCCGATATCGGTCGGCATCCGCCCCGCGCTAGTATGCGGCGCGGCGAGCAGCCCGCGCTCCTCCAGTTCCTGGAGCACGTTGCGGATCGAGGCGGGCGACAGGTTGATCCCCGACAGCGCGATGGTCTTCGACCCCACCGGCTGGCCGCTGGTGAGATAGCTGTCGACCACCACGCGAAAAATGTCGCGCGCCCGGTCGGTCAGCTCGGTGATCGGTGGGGTGACCATGCCGGAAATGTAGGCATTCCCCGCCCGCCGCTCAACCGCGATCGGGAGACCTTCCTTCTTCTCCGCGCCCTCTGCGCCTCTGCGCGCAAAAAAAGAGATTGTTCACGCGAAGCCGCGAAGGTGCAAAGATTGCCAGCCCCCTCTTCGCGCCTTCGCGCCTTCGCGTGAACCATTTTGTCGCGCAGAGGCGCAGAGGACGCAGAGAGAAGAGGAGTGTCTGCCGATCAACACCTTGGTCTCTGGCGCAAGTCGCGGGGGCCGGTTAGGGCTGGGGTCAAGGAACAAGGAGAAGACTATGCGCCCGTCCGGCCGGATGCCCGACCAGATGCGTCCCATCACGATCGAGCCGAATTTCACCCGCCACGCCGAAGGATCGGTGCTGATCGGGTTCGGCGATACCAAGGTGCTCGTCACCGCCAGCGTCGAGGAGCGCGTGCCGCCCTTCCTGCGCGGCAAGGGCGAAGGCTGGGTCACGGCCGAGTACGGGATGCTTCCCCGCGCCACCCATACGCGCGGCAGCCGCGAGGCGGCCAAGGGCAAGCAGTCCGGCCGCACCCAGGAAATCCAGCGGCTGATCGGCCGATCTTTGCGCGCGGTCTGCGACCTGAAGGCGCTGGGCGAGCGGCAGATCACCATCGACTGCGACGTGATCCAGGCCGATGGCGGCACCCGCACCGCCGCCATTTCGGGCGCGTGGGTTGCGCTGCGCATGGCGGTCAACAAGCTGATGGCCGAGGGCAAGCTGACCAGCGATCCGATCCGCAACAAGGTCGCCGCCGTGTCGTGCGGCATCCATAAGGGCACGCCGGTCCTCGACCTCGACTATATCGAGGATTCGAACGCCGATGCCGATGCGAATTTCGTGCTGATCGAAAACGGCCATATCGCCGAGGTCCAGGCGACCGCCGAGCACGCCACCTATGACGAGGAAGCGCTGCTGCGTCTGCTCCGTCTGGCGCGCATGGGCTGCGCCGAGATCTTCGCGGCGCAGGACCGGGCGATCCGCGCATGAGCGGCGAAGGCAATGGCCGTCAGGCGATCCGCAAGCTCGAACCCGGCAAGCTGGTCCTCGCCAGCCATAACAAGGGCAAGATCGTAGAATTCCGCGAATTGCTCGCGCCGTACGGCGTCGAGGTGATCGCGGCGGGCGACCTCGACCTGCCCGAGCCCGAGGAAACCGGCACCACCTTCGTCGCCAATGCCGAATTGAAGGCGCTGGCGGCGGCGGACCTGTCGGGGCTTCCCGCCCTGTCGGACGACAGCGGCCTGTGCGTCGAGGCGCTGGGCGGCGATCCGGGGCTGTTCTCGGCGCGCTGGGCGGGGCCGGAGAAGGACTTCGCCATGGCGATGCGCGCGGTCGAGGATCGACTGAACGAGGAACCGGACATGAGCCGGACCGCGCATTTCGTCTGCGCGCTGGCGGTCGGCTGGCCCGACGGGCATGTCGAGTGGTTCGAGGGCCGCGTCGACGGCACGATCGTCTGGCCACCCCGTGGGGACCAGGGCCATGGCTATGACCCGATCTTCCAGCCGATCGGCTATACCGAGACGTTCGCCGAGATGGACCAGAACGAAAAGAACCGCATCAGCCACCGCGCCGACGCGTTCGGCCAGTTGGTGAAGGCGGTGTTCTGACCCTTCTATCCCTCCCCTGAAAAGGGGAGGTGGCAGGCCGCAGGCCTGACGGAGGGGTGTCGCGCTATCGAGAGGGTGGCACCCCTCCACCATGCCGCGCATGGTCCCCCTCCCCTTGCAGGGGAGGAAATTTGTTATCCCTTGGCTAGCCGCTTCTGGTTCGCCGTCACCGCCTTGTGAACCGGCGTCATCGCCTGCAGCGGCATCGACGCGCCGATCAGCATCGCGCGGGCCATCGATTCCCACGCGTCGAGCATCCCGCCGCGCGGATCGTGCCGCGACAGCCGGGACAGGGCCGCCTGATCACGGTTCCAGGACTTTGCCGACTGATCGAAGGCCTTCACCTTCTCGCTGACCATCAACGTCATCTCGGTCACCGAGGACGTACCGGTCGCCATCGCGCCCATGCGGGTGGCGATCACGCTCTGCGCGCTTACCATCGCCTCGCCCGCCATCACGGCGAACCGTGCGGGCGCGGTCCAGAAGGCCATCCACGCCATAGGATCATAGGGATTCGCCATCGCGTCTTACCTTCCCGTCACTCTGTCCGACCGGGTCAGAATGCCCGCTCGCCGACGACGTTGCCCGTCGGGCTATAGCGGCAAACGAGGAAGTCGTCGCGTGTGTTGCTAGCCATCGCGCATCCGACTGCCGTGGATCGTGCCCAGACGATCTGAGTATAATGCGCAACATCGCCAAATCGGCCAGTGCGGCTGGCTTGCGGAATGGGCAGGTTCACGAAGTCGCGCTTCTCGGCGACCCAATGCCCCATCATCTCGTCATAGCTGTACGCGCCGCGCGTGCCGGTCCACAGATTTTCCCCTTGCCGGGTCGGCCCCTGCGGTTGTTCGGCATGCTGGAAGCGCCTCGTCCGCGCCATCTCCTGCGCATAGGACAGCGCGCTCGCCGCCAGACCGTCGTCCCAGGTCAACGGCGGCAAGCCGATCTCGGCCCGTGCCGCGCGATGCCCTTGCACCATGGCTTGACGCAACAATCCGGCGCCACGCGCGGCGGGCGTGTCAGATGCGCGCTCCTCGACCACCCGTGCGGGCGGCCGTTCGCTGGAGCCGCCCTGTGCCGAGACCATGGGACCGCATCCCGCCAGCAGTGCGGCAAGGACGGGCAGCGATAAGAGATGGCGAAGTGCGACCATCGCCGCCATATCGGCACGCATCATGTCCTCCGCAATATCGCCGCCATCGCCGACGCCCGCCCCGCTCGCGCTCTATGTCCACTGGCCGTTCTGCGTCTCCAAATGCCCCTATTGCGACTTCAACAGCCATGTGCGCGAATCGGTCGACCAGGCGGCCTGGCAACAGGCGCTGCTCGCCGATCTGGCGTATGAGGCGGCGGCGTTGCCGGGGCGGCGACTGACCTCGATCTTCTTCGGTGGCGGCACGCCTTCGCTGATGCCGCCCGCGACGGTCGCCGCGATCCTCGACGCGGCCGAGCGGCATTGGGGCTTTGCCGACGGGATCGAGATCACGCTCGAGGCCAATCCCTCCTCGGTCGAGGCGGCGCGCTTTGCCGACCTTGCCGCCGCCGGGGTCAATCGCGCCTCGCTGGGCGTGCAGGCGCTGGACGATGAGGCGCTGCACTTCCTCGGCCGCGCGCATGGGGTGGACGAGGCGCTGCGCGCCCTACAGACCGCACAGGGCCTGTTCGGCCGGGTCAGCTTCGACCTGATCTATGCCCGCCCCGGACAGCCACTTCCCAACTGGGAAGCCGAACTGAACCGCGCGATCGGTTACGGCACCGAGCATCTGTCGCTCTATCAACTGACGATCGAGCCCGGCACGCGCTTCCATACCGAGGCGGCGGCCGGACGGCTGGTCATTCCGGACGGCGACGCGGCCGCCGACCTGTTCGAGACGACCCGTGCCATCACCGCCTCGGCCGGGCTTCCGGCCTATGAGACCTCCAACCACGCCCGGATCGGCGCGGAGAGCCGCCATAACCTCACCTATTGGCGCTATGGCGATTATGCCGGGATCGGCCCCGGCGCGCATGGCCGCCGTCAGGGGGTGGCCACGGTCCGCCGCAAGAAGCCCGAAAACTGGATGGCGGCGGTGGAGCGCAACGGCCACGGCATCGAGGCCGAGGAAACCCTCCCCTCCGTCACCCGCGCGACCGAGGCTTTGGTCATGGGCCTGCGCCTGACCGAGGGGGTGGACCTGTCCCGCGTGACCGCGCTGGCCGGGGGACGCGATATGGTGAACCAGGCCGCCCTTGCCACACTTTCGAGACAGGGCCTGATCCGCGTCGAGGGCGATCGATTGATCGTCACCGAGGAAGGTGCATTGCTGCTGGATGCAATCCTGCGCGAAGTGGTGATGACCGAGGACCAGATCCCCGCATAGGCCGTCGCTATTCGCTACCGGGAGCGGTCTGGCGCACCGCCTCGCGCAGCCATTCCAGATAAGGGGGCGATGCCTCGACGATCGGCACGGCGACGATCTCGGGCACGTCATAGCTGTGCAGCGCTGCGATCGCCTCGCACAGAGCGGGAAAGCATGTCAGCATCGTCTTGATGTGCAGCATGACCTCGGGATCATGCTGCACTGCGTCGTTCCAGCGGTACCAGCTTTCGATCGGCATCGTCTGAACACAGGCCGCCAGCCGCCGTTCGACCAGCGCCTCCGCTATGGCGGCAGCCTCGTCGCGAGAGGCCGCCGCACACATGACGACGATCGCCTCGTCGCTCAATCCGAGAAACCGGTCGGCGCGGGGGATACGGTGACGGCGGTACCGTCGCGAATCTCCTGCACTTCCAGCCCGCGCTCCGCCACGCCGTCACGGCCGAAGCGGAAGGCCCCGTCGATCCCCGCGAAACCATCGTCCGCGCGCAGCCGCGCCTCGGGGAAGGCCGCGTTCATCTTCCAGTCGCGCGCGATGCGGACGGTCAGCAACACCGCGTCATAACCCAGGCTGGACAGGCGATAGGGCGCCGCGCGGAAGCGCGCGCGGTATTTGGTCGCATATTGGCGGTAGAGAGCGTTCGACACGCTGGCGAACCAGGCCCCGTTGAGCGAGGTGCGCGTGGCGATGCCCGATTCGGAATTCCACAATTCGGTGCCCAGCAGCCGCGTCGTCGCGCCCGATCCGCGCTTCAGGACCGGTGCCGCCGCCGCCGCAGCCGCGCCGCCATCGGCGATCAGCACCGCGTCATAGGGGGCCTTGGCGCTCAGTCGCTGCGCCGCTCCGGCGATGCCGCCCGCGACCCGGCCATAGGGCTGGAGCGAGACGACCTGCCCCCCCGCCCCTTCGACCGCACGAAGGAAAGCGGTAGACGCACGCTCGCCATAGAGACCGTTGGGGACCAGACCGGCAAAGGTCGTCACCCCGCGCCCACGCGCATAGCCGACGACGCGTTCGATCGACTGGGCCGGGGTATAGCCCATCAGATAGGTGCCGTTCCCCGCCACGCCCGTGTCGTTGGAAAAGCTGATCACCGGCACCTTCGCCGCGCGGGCGATCGGTGCGACGGCGCGAACATCCTCCGACAATAACGGCCCCAGGATCAGCTGAGCGCCTTCGGCGATCGCCTTTTGCGCCGCCGCCGCCGCGCCCGGCGTGGTGTCGTAATTGGTGATTCGGATCGTGTCCGCCTGCGCATCGAGCAGCGCCATCATCGTCGCATTGGCGATCGACTGCCCCACGCCGGCGTTACTGCCCGACAGCGGCACCAGCAACGCGATGCGATGGCGCGCCGCGTCGTGGGGCAGACCCGGCTCGACTTCGGTCGAGGGGCGCGGGCTGGTGGGCGCGGGCCGCGCCGGTGCCTGTTCGACCGGCCCACGCGGCACGATCGTCTGACACGCCGCCAGGACCAGCGTCATGGCCAGCGCCACCGCCCGGCCCAGCCGCCCTACCCCGATATTGGGGGCTTTCCGAATGACGGCCCCCGGTTGTGCGAACAGCCCTGCCTCTGTCATGACGATCCCCGTGACCCAATCCGAACATACTCTCGAACCCGGGCTGTACATCGTCGCGACCCCGATCGGCAATCTCGGCGATCTGTCTCCGCGTGCCGCCAACATATTGGCATTGGCCGATGTCATCGCCGTGGAGGACAGCCGCGTGACCGCCGGACTGCTCCGGCATATCGGCGTGAAACGGCCCATGCAGCCCTATCACGACCATAATGCCGAACATGTCCGCCCCGGCCTGATCGCGAAAATGGCGACGCAGGCGGTGGCGCTGGTGTCCGATGCCGGGACGCCGCTGATTTCCGATCCGGGCTATAAGCTGGTCCGCGATGCGCGGGCGGCGGGCCATGCGGTGGTGACGATCCCCGGCCCGTGCGCCGCGATCGCTGCGCTGACGCTGGCGGGGCTGCCGACCGACCGCTTCCTGTTCCTGGGCTTCCTGCCGCCGAAAGAAAAGGCGCGCGCCGATGCCATTGCGGAAATCGCGGCGATCCGCGCCACGCTCGTCCTCTACGAATCGGGTCCGCGCCTCGCCGCGACGCTGAGCGCGCTGGCACAAGGCTTGGGCGACCGGGAGGCGGCGGTGACGCGCGAGATCACCAAGAAGTTCGAGGAAGCGGTGACCGGCACCCTCTCCACCCTCGCCGCCCGCTATGCCGAGGGGGGACCCAAAGGCGAGATCGCGATCGTCGTGGCCCCGCCCGGCGAAGCGCCGCCCGCCACCGAACAGGATGCCGATACCGCACTGGCCGAGGCGCTGACCCGCCTGCCGGTGGGACGCGCCGCCAGCGAGGTGGCCAAGGCGCTGGGGCTGGATCGCAAGGCGCTCTACACCCGCGCGCTGGCGATGAAGGGAATGGTTTCAGGGGATTAGCAGGTCGCGTTAGCGATTCGGCAAGGGTCGGGAGCGCAAGGACGGTCGGGGGGCCTGGACCATGTACACTATCGATTTCCGTCACGAACTGAACCTGCTCGACATTCGCTGGACGGGCCTGTTCACGCCCGACATTGCGCGCCGCTATTCCCGCGAACTGGTGGATGCCTTTCTACGGAGCGGTTTCCGCCCCGGCTATCGCCTGCGGATCGACATGAGCGCGATCACCGTCCAGCCGCGCGAGGCGGTGATGACGGTTCATGAGGAACTGCGCGACTTCCCCCGCGCCAGCCGCATCGCGATGGTCACGGGCAGCGCGATCGGGCGGCAGCAGATCCGCCGGTTGATGAGCCAACCTTATATGCGGGTCTTCGCCAATTCGGAGGAAAGCCTGGCCTGGCTGACCGCACCGGAGGATGTGCTCGCCTGACCTGTCGCGATGGGCTATTCCCCGGCCCCATGTCGCTGGTCCCCTCCCGCCCCCGTCGCGACCGTCGCGCCGCCGAAGAAGCGGGCCGGCGTGGCGAGCGCCTTGCCGCATGGTGGCTCCGTCTGAAAGGGTGGAGCATCCTCGACCGCCGCGTCCGCACGCCCGCGGGCGAGGTCGACCTGATCGCCCGGCGCGGGTCGCTGGTCGCCTTCGTCGAGGTGAAGACGCGCAAGACCGCCGCCGAACTCGACTTCGCGATCGACGCGCGGCGGCTGGCGCGGGTGGCGGCGGCGGCGGAAATCCTGATGCCGAGCTATGCCGGGCCGGGCGACGATATCCGAGTCGACGTGATCCTGCTCGCCCCCGGCACCCGGCCGCGTCACATCGAAAATGCCTGGTGTGGGTGACAGGCGGGCGGTCAGCGATTACGTCCCGGTCGCAATAGCCGCCCAAGGAAGGAAAGCCCCATGTCCCAGTCGCTGACCGTCGCCGTCCAGATGGACCCGATGGACCAGATCAACATCGCGGGCGATTCCAGCTTCGCGCTGATGCTGTCGGCCCAGGCCCGCGGCCACCGGCTCTTCCATTATGACGCAGGCGACCTCAACTGGTCCGATGGGCGGCTCTGGACCAGGGCGCACCCCGTCACGGTGCAGCGGGTCGCGGGCGACCATTACCGCTTTGGCGAGCCGGTCAAGCTGGACCTGGGCGAAGAGGCCGATGTCGTGCTGATGCGGCAGGACCCGCCCTTCGATCTGGGCTATATCACCGCCACCCATCTTCTGGAGCGGATCGGCGAGAAGACGCTGGTCGTCAACAATCCGCGCAGCGTGCGCAACGCGCCGGAAAAGGTCTTCGTCCTCGATTATCCGCAATTCATGCCGCCGACGCTGGTCACCCGTTCGCTCGACGAGGCACGCGCATTCCTGGCGCAGCATGGCGAGATCGTCGTCAAGCCACTGCACGGCAATGGCGGCAAGGCGATCTTCAAGGTCGGGCGCGATGGCGCGAACCTGTCGGCGCTGATCGAGGTGTTCAACACCGCCTATCGCGAGCCGCACATGGTGCAAGCCTTCCTTCCGGCCGTAGCCAAGGGCGACAAGCGGATCGTCCTGATCGACGGCGAGGTCGCGGGTGCGATCAACCGCCTGCCGGGCGAGGGCGAGATCCGCTCCAACCTGGCGGTCGGCGGATCGGCGGAGAAGACCGAACTGACGGCCCGCGAACGCGAGATCTGCGACGTGCTGGGGCCCGAACTCAAGCGGCGCGGGCTGCTGTTCGTCGGGATCGACGTGATCGGCGGCGAGTGGCTGACCGAGATCAACGTCACCTCGCCCACCGGCATCGTCGCGATCGAGAAATTCGACGGCACCGATGTCGCCGCGATGATCTGGAACGCGATCGAGGCCAGAGTCGCCGCCAAGGGGTGATCCCATTCCTCTCCGCCAGGAAGAGGAAGAACCGACACACGGAACCCTTGCCCCTCCCCATGCTTTCCTGCTCCGAGCAACACAGGGGATGAGCATGGGTGCAACGACGTTGGGAGCGCTGGTCGGCTCCGCGATTGATGGGATGTCCGGCGACGATGGCGTCGCAGATGGCGCGATCATCGGAGCGGTCACCGCCAATGTCCTGAAGGTCGTGCTGCCGATCGCCATCACCTATGCGGTGGGCTGGGCCGTGCTTCGCGGCGCGGGCGAGCTCAAGGATCGGGTTTTCGGAGAAGTGCAATGATCGGACGTATCATCGGCGCGCTGGTTGGGCGCGAAGTCAGCCGTCGTGATGGCAATAGCGGCCTGAAGGGCGCGGCGCTGGGTGCGCTGGCGGTGGGCGGCATGCGGCGTCTGGGTCCGCTGGGCCTGGTCCTTGGCGGCGGCTATGCGGCCAAGAAGGCTTATGACCGTCACAAGGCGAGCAAGGTGACGGGCAACCGCTACTGATCGCACCTTTGGACGGCATCGCATACCGCAGCGCGTCAAGCATGTCTTGACGCGCCGCGACTGCGTGCGTCAAAGGCGGACATGCCCAACTCCCCCGCCAACCCCGACGATCCCCACAAGCTGAAGCGCCGCGGCATGTTGTTCGTGCTGTCCTCGCCCTCGGGTGCGGGCAAATCGACGATCGCGCGCAAGCTGCTGGCGGACGACGACGGTCTCCAGATGTCGGTTTCCGCGACGACGCGCGGCGCGCGGCCGGGCGAGGTCGATGGCAAGGACTATCACTTCGTCGATCTCGAGGAATTTCGCCGCATGGTGGCGAACGACGAATTCCTGGAATGGGCGCATGTCTTCAACAATCGCTACGGCACGCCGCGCGCGCAGGTCGAGGCGATGCTGGCGGCGGGCAAGGATGTGCTGTTCGATATCGACTGGCAGGGCGCACAGCAGCTGTTCCAGATCGCGGGCGGCGATGTGGTGCGCGTGTTCATCTTCCCCCCGTCGATGGAAGAACTGCGCCAGCGGCTGGAGCGCCGCGCGACCGATTCGGTCGAGGTGATCGACGCCCGCATGGCCCGCGCCGCGAACGAGGTCAGCCACTGGGACGGTTACGACTATGTCCTGGTGAACGACGATGTGGAGCAGTGTTTCCAGGGGGTGAAGACCATCCTGCAGGCCGAACGCCTGAAGCGCTCGCGCCAGACCGGGCTGATCGGGTTCATCCGGAAACTGACGACGAAGTAACGGCGGCAAGGCGTTCGGGCGGGACGCCGACGGGTCGCGTGCGCTTGGATCGCGCGCCGCAAATCACCCCAGCGCCGTCAGGAACCGCACCGCCGCATCATATTCCCGCCGCTTCGCCTCACGCGCTTCGAGGGCGAGATAGTCCTCGCCCCATTGTTCGGCCTGAAAATCCTCGTCGACATGCGCCGCGATCCAAATGGCGTCGGCATCCGCCGCACCTTCCAGCAGCGCGAGCGCCAGGATCAGCGAGCCGGTGATCGTCACCACCGGCGACAGGGCCGCCAGACGAAACGGCTCCAGCGCCGCCACCGCCTGCCCCAGCCGCGCCACCGTCGCGTCAGGCTGGGGCTGGTGCATGATCCCCGTCACCAGCGTGAAGTGCACGTCGTAACGATCACGCGCCCAATCGAGCAGCGGGTTCCACACCACGTCCTGCCGCGCCACCAGCTCGGGCGGCGAATCGGCGCGGTAATAGAGCAGATCGCTTTCGGCATAGCGCGCCAGCCCCATGGCGAAGGGCTGCGGGTCGGCGGCGATCCGGTCGATCGCGGCATTGGCCAGCCCGGTCAGCGGCATCGCGCGCGGATCGACCGTCTCCCCGACCAAGCGCCATTCCTCGGCCACCGCCTCGGCCAAGGCGGGCGTCGGCAGCGCCAGCGGGGTGCGCCCCGGCGTGCGCACCGGGCGATCGTCCAGCCGCACGACACGGTCCGCATCGACGGCGACATCCTGCCAGAAACGCTTCATTCCCCGCCACTCCGCCAGCGATGCGCCAGTCCGGCGGGCACGATCGCGATCATCGCCAGCGCCGCCACGACGATCGCCGCCCCCAGCGCCTTGTGCGGCCAGGCCACCCCGCGCGAAGCCAGCACCACGCCGAACACGGCCCCCGCTACGCCGATCAGCCGGACCAGCACGATGACGAACCAGCGCCGCCGCGCGCGTGCGACATCCTCGGTCATGGCCGCGCCAGCAGGGCTGGCAGGTCCGCGACCTGCTCGGCGACGACCTGCGCGCCCGCCTTCACCAGTTCGTGCACGTCATGATATCCCCAGGCGACACCGACCGCATAGGCGCCCGCCGCCTTGCCCATCGCCATGTCGAAACTCGTATCGCCGATCATCGCCACGTCCTGCGCCGCGACGCCCGTCTCCGCCATCGCGGCCAGCACCATCGAAGGGTCCGGCTTGGATGGGTGGCGGTCGGCGGTCTGGAGCGTGACGAAATGATCGGTCAGCCCATGTTCGGCCAGCACCCGCGCCAGCCCGCGATCGGACTTGCCCGTCGCCACGCCCATCAACCAACCCTGTTCGGCGAGATGATCGAGCAAGGCGGGAATCCCCTCGAACAGGGGTTCAGGCTCCATCGCGCCTGCGGTGCGCAGCCGGAAGAAAGCGACCTTATAGTCGGCGGCAAGCCGGTGATGCGCCTCGTCCGACTGGTCGGGCGCCAGCACGCGCATCGCCTCGACCAAGCTCAGGCCGACGATCCGGCGGATCGCGGGCGCCGGGGGTGGGGTCAGGCCGGACAGGGCAAAGGCCTCGACCGCCGCGAGGCAGATATTGGCCTGGCTATCGACAAGGGTGCCGTCGCAATCGAACAGGGCAAGGCGCGGTGGCGTCATCCCCGCTCTCCTATCCGCACATCCCGCACGGGGGAAGCATGACGTTTCTCATGAACGACAGCTAACAAGCGCATTCAGCATCGGAACATCGCGAATCGGGCAGAAGAGGATCAACGACGACGGGACCGTCCCGCCGCCGCCGGTTTGAAGATCAAGGGAGATGAAGATGTTCAAGAAGCTCTCGCTCGCTGCCGCCGCCCTTGCTGTCGGCGCGACGGCCATGGTTCCCACCGCCGCTTCGGCGCAGCGCTATTACGACCGCTATGATCGCGGTGCCTATGGCGACGCCTATGCCGATGGTTACAATCGCGGGCCCCGCTACGACCGTGGCTATTATGACCGTCGCGGCTATGATCGCGGCTATTACAATCGCGGTCCGCAGCGGTGCAATAATGGCACCACGGGCACCATTGTCGGTGCGATCGCGGGTGGCCTGCTGGGCCGCACGATCGACACGCGGGGTGATCGCACCCTCGGCACGATCCTGGGCGGCGGCGCCGGTGCGCTGGCCGGTCATGCGATCGAAAAGTCGAACAACCCCGGCTATTGCCGCTAAGCTTCGGGCGAGAGGGGACCTCCCCTCCCCGATCGACACGAACCCCGTCGGCCCTGCGGCCGGCGGGGTTCGTCATGTTGTGGGTGATGCATCCTCCACCAATGCACGACTTGGCTTTCAACCGAGTCCCGCATAACCACTATCCTTGCATAACAAGGTGTAATGCGTTATAGAATGCCTCCATGGATATGGCAGGATGGCAATCGCAGTTACGCAAGGGAGCGGCCGAACTCGTGCTGCTATCCGTGCTCGCGCGGGGTGAGGCTTACGGGGTGGAAATCCTGGCCCGCATCCGCGAGGGCGGCGATCTGGTCAGCGAGGGGACGCTATACCCGTTGCTCAGCCGGCTGGAGAAATCGGGCCGCATCGCCTCTCGCTGGGAATTGCCGGTCGAGGGCGGCAATCCGCGCAAATATTACCACCTGACCAAAGAGGGCGCCGCTCTGGCCACCGCGATGCGCGCCGCCTGGATCGAGTTTCGCACCACCATCACGACCCTAGTGGAGCATCAGCCATGACCGACTCTGCCCGCATCATCGCCGATTATGTACGCCGTCTCCGCTGGTCGTTGCAGGCGATCCCCGCTGAGGATCGCGCCGGTATTGTGCGAGAGATAGAAAGCCACCTGACCGACAGCCTCGCCGCCGGACCCGACCGGCTCGACGCCAGCCTGTCAGCGCTCGGATCGCCGCATGCGCCGGCGGCGCGGTTCGTTCAGGAATATCGGCTGGCGGGCGCATTGGGCGAGGATCGGTCAGCCCCCTTGCTCCGCGCGATGATGATCCGCTCGGGGCGGAGCGCGGCAGCTTTCGGATCGGTCCTGGTCGCGATGCTGTTTTATCTGATCGCCCTGAGCCTCGTCGGCATGGCCGCGCTCAAGCCGCTCTTTCCCGGCCATGTCGGTCTATGGTCGCTGCCCCAGGGGCCGGCATTCGGCATTCTCGCCGATCCACCCGCCGCGCCGGAGCAGATGGGGCTGTGGATCCTGCCGGTCGCGACCGCCGGGGCGCTGGCCTGCTATGTGCTGGCGACACTGGTGCTGCGCAGCACGGGGCGGCATCTACTGCGCCATGGTTCGGTGATGTGACGGTACCAGGCGGCTGACGAAGCGGCTCCGCCGCGTGAGGTCTGGCTCGCGGTGCCCCCTCCCTGCATTGGGGAGGGGAACCCGATATCAACGAGCGCCCCGGCCGCGCCGCTCGCCGCGCCGTTCCTTGCGATACTGCTTGGCGTGCGCCTTGGCCCGCTGCTTGAGCACGTCCTTGGGCGGCGGACCGCGATCCTCGTCCTGGGGCAGGACATCGCCACGAATCTCGTCGAAGCCGAGCTGATTCATGCTCTCGGCGAAGTGGCTGGGCAGTTCGGCGGTCTGGTCGATGCGGCCGCCATCGGGATGATCGACACGGATCCGGCGCGCATGGAGGTGCATCTTACGGCTGATCCCGCCGGTCAGGAACGCCGCCGCGCCGCCATATTTGCCGTCGCCGACGATGGGATGACCGATCGCCGCCATGTGCACGCGAAGCTGATGGGTGCGGCCGGTGAACGGCTGCAACTCGACCCAGCAGCAGCGATTGCCCGCCCGCTCGATCACCCGGTAGCGCGAGCGCGCGGCCTGGCCGTTTTCCTCATCGACATGCATCTTCTCGCCGCCGGTGCCCGGCTGCTTGGCGATGGGCAGTTCGATCGTGCCGTCCTCGATCGAGGGAACGCCGACAACCAGCGCCCAATAGATCTTCTTGGCGGTGCGTCCCGAAAAAGCCTTGGCAAAAAACGCCGCCGCACGCGCATTGCGCGCGACCAGCAGCGCGCCGGACGTATCCTTGTCGAGCCGGTGGACGAGCTTGGGCCGCCCCTCCGCCTCGAACTGCAACGCGTCGAGCAGACCGTCGACATGGGTGGTCGTCTTGGTCCCCCCTTGAGTCGCCAGACCAGGCGGCTTGTTGAGGACCAGCGCGTCGCGATCCTTGTGGATCACCATCTCGCGCGCAAACGCCTCTTCATCTTCGGACAGGATGTTGCGCGGCCGCATCGTCGGCTTGCTGTTCTCAACCAGGGCGGGCTCGGCGGGGGGAACGCGCAGCACCTGGCCCGCTATGATGCGGTCGCCCGGAGTCGCGCGCGCGCCGTCGACGCGCAACTGCCCGGTGCGGGCCCATTTGGCGACGGTCGTGAAGCTGGTTTCGGGCAGGTGCCGCTTGAACCAGCGATCCAGCCGGATACCGTCATCGTCATAGCCGACCGTGAATTGGCGGACAGAGTCCGTCATGCGAAAATCCTCGTCAACGAAAGTCCGGCCCACAAAGCGGCCAGCGAACCCAATACAGACAGCGCGACGTAAGCGAGCGCCACCGCCCCCTGCCCCCGCTCGATCAGCGTGATGGTGTCCAGCGAGAAGGCGGAGAAGGTCGTATAGCCCCCCAGCACCCCGACGCCGATGAACAGCCGCCACCCCTCATGCCCACCGATCCGCGCCAGCGTGCCCGCAAGCACGCCCATGGCGAGACAGCCGAGCCAGTTGACCGCCAGCGTGCCGAACGGAAAGCCGGAGCCGAGTGCCTCGGTCAGCACACGCCCCGTCAGATACCGTCCCCCCGAGCCCAGCGCGCCGCCCAGCATCACGAGTAGAAGCGGTGACATAATCCTGTCCCCCTAGCGCAACCCGGCGTTCCGCGCAAAGGAACAAGCATGGCGGCGGCTTGGCCTATCCGGCCTTGACCACCAGATCGATATCGCTCCCACCTCCGGCACGCGCGGTGGCATAGATCATATAGGCTGCGGCCCCCCGCGTCCCGCCCAGCACATGCTGCGCGCCGTCCATCTTGTGCTCGGCGGAATAGCCCGCCGCGGCGGCGCGGGTATAATAATAATCGATGACCTTGGCGGCGGGTGCCGATGTCCGCATGCTGACGATGCGCAGCGCGCAACCGCCTGCGTCATTGCCAGCCGCCTCCGCCACCTGGCTCGCCGGATAGACGGCGAGTGCGGCGGGCAACCGCCCCGCCCACGCCGCCGAATAGCGCAGGCCCGACAGGCAGGCCGCGTTGCCCGGCTGCTGTCCTGCCTTCGCCGCCAGCGTGAATGCCCCGGCGGAGGCCCGGCATTCAGGGCAATCCCGCGCGGCGAGCGGCGCCGATTTCAGCGTCTTCGGATCGACCGGATCGGCCGCCAGCGGCAGGGACGGCACCATGTCGCTGGCGGGCTGGTTGGGGGGACGCACCGCATTGGCGTTGGAGCTTTGGGTCAAGCCGGGATCGACCATGATCTGTCCGGCCAAGGCCTCGCGCAGTTGCGGATCGCGCGTCGGGCTGCCGTCGTTCATCGTGGACAGTTCCTTGTCGAGCGCATTGAGTTGCGCATCATCGTCCTGTCCGCGCCCGCAGGCGGCCAGCATGAGGCACGCCAGGGGGAGGAGATTTCGTCGCGACATGAACATCATGCGGCATTCCTAGCATGAGGAAGCCTCATGATCCTTAACGACATGCTCCTCCCCTTCGGCGATCGTCCCGGTGCGGGATCGTCGGCAGGCCGCTTGTGCATCGGCAGGGGCAGGGCCATGTTCGGCCTATGCTGAACCTGTTCTCGATCCTCATCGGCTTTGTCGCGCTTCTGCTCGGCATCGTGCCGTTCCTGCCCTTCTTCGCCTGGGGCTATTGGTTCGTCATCCCGATCGCGATCGTCGGCGCGGCGGTGGGTGCGCTGTCGTCGCGCAACAGCGGGCGCAATCTCAACCTGATCCTCATCCTAATCTTCGGCTTGCGCCTGATGCTGGGCGGCGGCCTGATCTGAACGACGAACGGCCCGGCGAGTCTCCCCGCCGGGCCGTCCCAATCCTCCGGCCTACCGGATCAGCGGCAGCGGACCTGACCGCGATCGATCTGCTGCCCCAGCAGCGCACCGCCGCCCGCGCCGATCACCGTGCCCAGCAGGCGCGAACCGCCGCCCGCGATGATGTTGCCCAGCGTGCCGCCGGCCAGGCCGCCGATCACCAGACCGGTGGTGCCGTCGTTGCGGCGGCAATAATAACGCCCGTTCATGCCGCGATAGATGCGGTCGTTCCGCCCCAGCGAGCGGGTCTGGTAATAGCGGCCATCGCGATAATAGCGCTCGGGATAATAACCGCGCTGACCCGGCTCGAACCGGTTATAGTCGTAATTGCGCCAGCGGACGTTTCGCATGTCCCGGCGATAGTCCTTGCGGGCGTCGCGAACGTCTTCGCGATATTCCCGGCGCGCCTCGCGAACATCGCGGCGCGAATCGGCATCGCGAACGTCACGGCGATAGTCGCGACGGGCATCGCGGATATCCTCGCGATATTCCTGACGCGCCTCCCAGCCATTGCGCTGCGCCGCGGCGGGCATGGCGGCAAAGGCGGTGGCGGCGATCGTGGCCGACAACAGAGCGATACGCATTACTATACTCCCGATTGTGATGATGGCTGAACGATCGTCTTGGCCGCGCTGTTGCGTGAACCGAAAACTACTTTCCGTTCACCGACGGGACAGAATAAGTCATTGCTATCCAAACGAAAAAGGCGCCACCCGAAGATGACGCCTTTTGGGTATAGCGCCGGGCGGACCGGGCCGCCCGTGCCTTAGCGGCAGCGACGGTTGCTCGTGCTGCGCTCCACCTCACGGCCCGCCAGCGCACCGACGGCAGCACCGCCCAGCGTGCCCAGCGTACGGTCGCCGCGCGTATCGATCGTGCGGCCCAGCAGCGCACCCGCGACACCGCCGACCACCAGACCGGTCGTGCCGTCGGGCTTGCGGCAACGGACACGGCCGCGATCGTCGCGCCATTCGCGATACTTGTAGCGGCGCTGCGCATCGGCGGCGGTGACGGGAACCAGCAG
Source organism: Sphingomonas sp. Marseille-Q8236 (assembly GCF_965112005.1). Classification (NCBI taxonomy): domain Bacteria; kingdom Pseudomonadati; phylum Pseudomonadota; class Alphaproteobacteria; order Sphingomonadales; family Sphingomonadaceae; genus Sphingomonas; species Sphingomonas sp. Marseille-Q8236. The sequence goes on along the minus strand of NZ_CBCOPO010000001.1, from coordinate 1,921,684 downwards.
CGAGGGGACGACCATCGCGGTGCATCCCAAAGCGAGCATTAATTTCCGCATGACATTGTTCCTTTCGAAATGATCTGATGCCGTAACGTCCATATTCTACTGTCCGTTGCATGAACGCGAGATAACGCCACGTTCATCTGCGGGACGGCCTTTCCGGCGCGGGCCCGGCGCTCTAGGGTCGATGGTGATGTTGCCCGAACCGACCGCCATGCTGCCCGCCGCGATGCCGTGGCTCGACCTTGCCGGGCTGGCGGTGTTCGCCGTCTCGGGCGCGTTGGTCGCGGCCAAGCATCGCCAGACGATGGTGACGCTCGTGTTCTTCGCGCTCATCACCGGGGTCGGCGGCGGGACGGTGCGCGACTTGCTGATCGATGCGCCGGTGTTCTGGGTGCATGACGCGCGCGTGCCGGCGGTTTGCCTGGCCGCCGCCGTCGCGGTCTGGGCGACGCCCGAGCGCTGGTGGCGCGGCAGTGCGCTCGACTGGTTCGACGCGGTGGGGCTGGCCGCCTATGCCGTGTATGGCGCGGCCAAGGCCAGCGGCTATGGCATCCCGCCTATCGCCGCCGCGATGCTCGGCGTGGTGTCGGCCTGTGTCGGCGGCATCATCCGCGACGTGATCGCGGGCGAGCCGTCGATCCTGATGCGGCCCGAACTCTACGTCACCGCCGCCGCGCTCGCCTCGACCAGCTATGTCATCCTGACACAACTGGACGTGCCCATGGCGGGACCGATCGCCGCGCTGGCGGGCTTCGTGCTGCGCGGGGCGGCGATTCGCTACAGGCTTGCCCTGCCCGCCTATCCGGCTGAGGAGTGGACGGATCGGGGATAATCCCTTGGGCTTCGACTTCGCTCAGCCTGAACGGGCTGGGTTATGGGTTTCCAACATCCGTTCAGCCTGAGCGAAGTCGAAGGCCACGACTCACCGACCCAGCATCAACTCCGGCCGCACCACCCGGTCGAACGTCGCTTCGTCGACCAGCCCCAGTTCCAGCCCGGCCTCCTTCAGCGTCTGCCCCTTGTGATGCGCATGCTTGGCGATCTTGGCAGCATTGTCATAGCCGATCTCCGGGGCCAGCGCGGTCACCAGCATCAGCGAACGGTCGAGCAATTCGGTGATCCGGTCGCGATTGACCGTCATGCCCTCGACCGTCCGCTCGGCGAAGCTTTCCATGCCGACCGACAGCAAATGGATCGAGCGCAGCACATTCGCACCGATCAACGGCTTGAACACATTGAGTTCGAGATGCCCCTGTAGCCCGCCGACCGTGACGGCGGCATTGTTGCCGATCACCTGTGCCGCGACCATGGTCAGCATCTCGTTCTGGGTCGGGTTGACCTTGCCCGGCATGATCGAGCTGCCCGGTTCGTTGGCCGGAAGCTCAAGCTCGCCCAGCCCCGAGCGCGGGCCCGAACCCAGCAGGCGGATGTCATTGGCAATCTTGGTCAGCGCCACGGCGAGGACATTCAAGGTGCCGTGCAGGTCGACCAGCCCGTCATTGCTCGCCAGCGCTTCGAACTTGTTGGGCGCGGTGACGAAGTCGAGCCCGGTCGCCTCGGCGATCTCGGCGGCGATCGCCTCGGCAAAGCCATGGGGGGCGTTCAGCCCCGTGCCGACCGCCGTACCGCCCTGCGCCAGCGGCAGGATATTGCGGTGGAGCGTCCCCTCGATCCGATCGCGGGCATTGGCGAGTTGCTGGACATAGCCGGAGAATTCCTGGCCCAGCGTCAGCGGGGTCGCGTCCTGCAAATGGGTGCGGCCAATCTTGACGATCGAGTCCCATTCCTTCGCCTTGGCATCCAGCGCAGCGTGCAGCCGGTCGAGCGCGGGATAAAGCTGCCGCGTCACGGCCAGCGCGGCGGCGACGTGCAGCGCGGTCGGGAAGGTGTCGTTGGACGACTGGCCGCGATTCACATCGTCATTGGGATGCACGGGTGATTTGCCGCCGCGCGTGCCGGTCAGGATTTCATTGGCGCGGCCCGCAATCACCTCATTGGCGTTCATGTTGGACTGGGTACCCGAGCCGGTCTGCCAGATGACCAAAGGGAACTGGTCGTCATGCCGTCCGTCGATGACCTCCTGCGCCGCTGATTCGATGGCATCGGCCTTTTCCGCCGTCAGCCCGTGCCCGCGATTGATTCGCGCGGCGGCCTTTTTGACGATGGCCAGCGCATGGACGATGCCGATCGGCATTTGCTCGCGCACGCCAAACGGGAAGTTCTCGAGACTCCGCTCGGTCTGCGCGCCCCAATAGGCGTGGGCGGGAACTTTGATCGGGCCGATCGAATCGGTCTCGGTGCGGGTAGCGGTGGGGGTCTGGGTCATGGACTAGGGACTCACCGGATAGGGAATGGGTTCCCGGTGAATATCAAGCCCTCTCCCCTCCGGGGAGAGGGTTGGGTGAGGGGTTGGGGCTTGGCGAGACGACGGAGTGCAGGCCCGGCTCCAGCCCCTCACCCCGGCCCTCTCCCCGAGGGGGAGAGGGAGAAGGGTCTTGCCCTCCTCCGCTTCCGTTTTACTTCTTCCGCTTGAAGTCCACCGCGACGACGTTGCTGCCGTCCTCGACCGGCTTGGCGACCGGCTCGTCATTCTCGGCCGAATCATGCGGATCGGGATCGCCCTGGGGGTCGTCGGCGACATGGAAGCCCAGCTCGAACTGCACTTCCGGGTCATGGAAGCGGGTGATCGCCGAATAGGGAATCACCAGCTTCGACGGCACCTGGTTGAAGCTGAGGCCGACCGAGAAGCGATTCTCGTCCACCGTCAGGTCCCAGAAGCGATTCTGGAGGACGATGGTCATTTCGTCCGGGAATCGCTCGACCAGCCGCTGCGGGATGTCGACACCCGGCGCCTGGGTCTTGAAAGTGATGTAGAAATGGTGGGTGCCGGGCAGATGCCCCGTCTCCGCCACCGGGCCGAGTACACGCCCCACCACGGCGCGCAGGGCCTCCTGCACGATGTCGTCATAGGGGATGAGGCTGTCGGGCAATCCTTCGGTCATGTCCCTTGGACTAGCGGCCTTTGATCGCGGGTCAAGATTGCATGGGACGGATAGGTGTTTAAGGGAGGGGCCATGCGCACCGCCTCCGTCCACCGCGCCACCGCGGAAACCGTCATCGACGTCACCGTCAATCTCGACGGCACCGGCGTCTATCAGAACGCCACCGGCATCGGGTTTCTCGACCATATGCTCGACCAGCTGTCGCGGCATTCGCTGATCGACCTGTCGGTCAAGGTCGAGGGCGACCTGCATATCGACGGGCATCACACGACCGAGGACAGCGCGCTGGCGATCGGACAGGCCTTTGCCAAGGCGCTGGGCGACAAGCGCGGCATCTATCGGTACGGCGAGGCGCTGTCGCCGATGGACGAGGTGCTGACCCGCACCGCGCTCGACATTTCGGGCCGCCCCTGGCTGGTGTGGAAGGTGCCGTTCACCAACCCGATGCTGGGCACGCTCCAGACCGAGATGATCGAGCACTGGTTCCACAGCTTCGCGCAGGAGGCGGGCATCACGCTCCACGTCGAGCTGCTGCACGGCCACAACAACCATCACATCGCCGAGAGCGTCTTCAAGGGCCTGGCCCGTGCGCTGCGGATGGCAGTCGAGATCGACCCGCGCAAGGCCGACGCCATCCCCTCGACCAAGGGCATGTTGTGACGCTGGCGCTGATCGACATCGAGTCGGGCAATCTCCACTCGGTCGACAATGCCCTGCGCGCGGCGGGGGCGAGCGATGTCGTCATCACCGCCGACCCGGATGTGATCGCCAAGGCTGACCGGATCGTGTTGCCGGGCGTCGGCGCGTTCGGGGCGTGCGCGGCGAATCTGCGCGCCGTCGACGGGCTGGAAGAGGCGCTGCGCGAGGCCGCCCTCAACCGTGCCCGCCCGTTCCTGGGCATTTGCGTGGGCATGCAGCTGCTCGCCGACACGGGCGAGGAGATGGGCGAGCATCGCGGGCTTGGCTGGATTCCCGGCCGGGTCGCGCGACTCACCCCCTCCGACCCGGCGGCGAAGGTCCCGCATATGGGCTGGAACGATGTCCGCCCGACGCGCGACCACCCGCTGATCGTGCCGGGCGAGGCCTATTTCCTCCACAGTTTTGCCTTTACCGGCGAGCATGTGCTGGCGACCACCGACCATGACGGCCCCGTCGCCGCCGCGATCGGCCGCGACACGGTGGTCGGCGTCCAGTTCCATCCCGAGAAGAGCCAGCGTTACGGCCTCTCGCTTCTCACCCGTTTCCTGGAGTGGCATCCTTGAGCCTGATCGTTTTCCCCGCCATCGATCTGAAGGGCGGCCAGGTCGTCCGTCTGGCCGAGGGCGACATGGACCGCGCGACCGTCTATGGCGACGATCCCACCCATCAAGCGATGCTGTTCGCCGAGGCGGGCGCGCAGCATCTGCACGTCGTCGACCTGGACGGCGCGTTCGCGGGCGAGTCGGTCAATGGCGAGGCGGTGCAGGCGATCGTCAAAGCCTTTCCCGGGCACGTCCAGTTGGGCGGCGGCATCCGTAACCCCGCGAATGTCGAGCGCTGGTTCGACCTAGGCGTCTCGCGCGTGGTGATCGGCACCGCAGCGCTCGACAATCCCGATTTCGTGCGCGACATGGCGAAAGCCTATCCCGGCGGGATCGTCGTCGCGGTCGATGCCAAGGACGGCATGGTCGCGACTCGCGGCTGGGCGGACGTGTCGGACGTGTCGGTCGAGGATCTGGCGCGGCGGTTCGAGGATGCGGGCGTCGCCGCGCTGCTCTTTACCGACGTGGGCCGCGACGGATTGCTCAAGGGCTGCAATGTACCCGCGACCGTCGACCTCGCCCGCGCGGTGCGGATTCCGGTGATCGCCAGCGGCGGTGTCGCGGGGATCGGCGACATTCACATGCTGGCGCTTCATCATCAGGACGGGGTCGAGGGCGTGATCACCGGCCGCGCGCTCTATGACGGGCGGCTCGACCTGGCGGCGGCGCTGTCGGTGGCGGCCGCCGCATGACCGTCCGGGCGCGCGTCATCCCCTGCCTCGACGTCGCTAATGGGCGCGTGGTCAAGGGCGTCAACTTCGTCGACCTGATCGATGCGGGCGATCCCGTCGAGCAGGCACGCGCCTATGACGCGGCCGGGGCGGACGAGCTGTGCTTCCTCGACATCACCGCCAGCCACGAGGCGCGCGGGACCATCCTGGACGTGGTGCGGCGGACGGCGGCGGTGTGCTTCATGCCGTTGACCGTCGGCGGCGGCGTTCGCACGGCAGAGGATGCGCGGGCGCTGCTGCTGGCAGGCGCAGACAAGGTGGCCGTCAATTCCGCCGCGGTCAGCCGCCCGGAAGTCGTCTCCGACATCGCCGAGCGATTCGGCAGCCAGTGCTGCGTCGCCAGCGTCGATGCGCGGCGGACGGCGGATGGCTGGGAGGTGTTCACCCATGGCGGGCGGCGCGCGACCGGCATCGATGCGGTGGAGCACGCGCTGCGGCTGGCGGAACTGGGCGCAGGCGAGTTGCTGGTCACCTCGATGGACCGAGACGGGACGCGAGGTGGCTACGACCTCGACCTGATCCGCACCATCGCCGACCGGACCAGCGTGCCGGTCGTGGCGTCGGGCGGCGTCGGCGGGCTGGACGATCTGGTCGCGGGCGTGCGCGACGGCCATGCCTCGGCAGTGCTGGCGGCGTCGATCTTCCACTTCGGCGATGCCTCGATCGCGGATGCCCACCGGGCGCTGGCGGCAGCGGGGGTGCCGGTTCGGGCGCATTGAGGTTCGCGCGACGACGCGGAGGGTTTGGTTTCCGGGCGGTCGGCTTGGCGCCCCTTCGACCGATCCCATCTCCCGTTCGTGCTGAGCGAAGTCGAAGCGCACGCCCTGCCCTTTACCGCGTCGGATTCCTGTGGCCTTCGACTTCGCTCAGGCTGAACGGAGGTGGGGTTGTGGCGCCATCGCTTTCGATCGGGAGACCTTCCAGCATTCGAACCGCGGGCCAGCGCCCGCCCCAAATCGAAATCCTCCGCGCCTCCGCGCCTCCGCGCGAACCAAAAAACCTTCGCGGCTTCGCGTGGAAATCTCCCCCCGATGACCGCCGCCGAGCAGGCTGCTAAACATCCCCCATGCCACTCGTCATCATGACCTCGGCCAATGGCCATAGCGGCGTCGTCCGCCCGCGCAGCCATCCCGAGTTGTCGGACATCGCGCTGTTCGTCTTCGCGATCAGCGCGATCTGGTTTTTGCGGCGTGCGCTGCGTCGCCGGAACCGCAAGGATTGACGCCGCCCGCCGCCTGCGCCACCCACCGCCCATGGACATGCTCGACCGCCTCGAAGCCACGATCCGCGCGCGCCGGGACGAAGGCGACGCCGCCACCTCCTATGCCGCCAGCCTGTTCGCCAAGGGCCGCCCGAAGATCGCGCAGAAACTTGGGGAGGAAGCGGTGGAAACCGTCATCGCCGCCATGGCACAGCCCGACAAGCTCGTGTCCGAAGCCGCTGACCTGATGTTCCACCTGATCGTTCTGCTGACCGAGGCAGGCCATTCGCTGGACGATGTCCGTGCCGAGCTGGCGCGCCGGGAAGGCGTGTCGGGGCATGACGAAAAGGCCGCCCGCCTTCCTTGATGGGCCTCGCTGATCCCACGGAGAGTTTCGATGCCGATCGACGCCACCCTTCCCTATGACGACCAGAATATCTTCGCGAAGATCCTGCGCGACGAAATTCCTTCGCGCCGGGTCTATGAAGACGAGTGGGCGGTTGCTTTTCACGACATCGCGCCGCACGCCCCGACCCATATCCTGGTGATCCCACGCGGCCCCTATGTGTCGTGGGACGATTTCTCGGACCGTGCGAGCGAGGCGGAGATTGCGGGCTTTGTCCGCGCGGTGGGCCATGTCGCGCGCGAAGCGGGCGCGGTCGAACCCGGCTATCGCCTGCTCGCCAATATCGGCACCGATGCGGGGCAGGAAGTGGCGCACCTACATGTGCATATCCTGGCGGGCAGGCCGTTGGGCCCGATGCTCGCGCGCTGATAGCCGGGCCCGGTTCCGGCGGAAGGCTTCTCCCTTCGGCGCATTCCACGCGTCTTTGGGATTGCACGTAATAAAATTGCAGCTAACCTTCCTAATCATTCACCGAACGCCGGGCGTGTCCCATGTCGGGGCCGCCCTTCCCTTGGGGGGATTGGACATTCATGATTTTCGGGCGCGTTAAGCCTCTGGACGCCATATTGGCGACCGCCGAGAAGAAGGGGCTGCAACGATCGCTAGGCGCGTTCCAGCTTACCATGCTGGGTATCGGCGCCGTTATCGGCACGGGCATCTTCGTTCTCACCTCCGAAGCCGCGCAAAAGGCGGGGCCGGGGATGATGCTGTCGTTCGTGCTGGCGGGTTTCGTCTGCGCGGTGGCGGCGCTCTGCTATTCCGAGCTGGCCTCGATGGTCCCGGTCGCGGGGTCGGCCTATACCTATACCTATGCGGTCATGGGCGAATTGCTCGCCTGGATGGTCGGTTGGGCGTTGATCCTCGAATATGCGGTCGGCGCGTCGGCCGTTGCGGTCGGCTGGTCGGGCTATGTCGTCGGGCAGCTGCGCAACCTGCTGGGCATCGACATACCGATGGAGTGGGTCAACGGCCCCTCCTCGGGCGGTTATATCAACCTCCCCGCCGTCATCATCTCGCTGCTGGTCACCTGGCTGCTCGTCATCGGCACGACCGAGAGCGCGCGCGTCAACGCGATCCTCGTCGCGATCAAGGTCGCCGCGCTGACCCTGTTCATCGCATTGTCGGTGCCGGTCATGAACGGTGCGCATTTCGAACCCTTCATGCCCACGGGTCTGACCGGCGTGGCGGGGGCGGCCGCGTCGATCTTCTTCGCCTATGTCGGCTTCGACGCGGTGTCGACCGCCGCCGAGGAAACCAAGAATCCGCAGCGCAACGTCCCGATCGGCCTGATCGCGTCGCTGCTGTTCTGTACCGTCTTCTATCTGCTGGTCTCCGCCGGCGCGATCGGCTCGCCTTTGGGTGCGCAGCCGGTGCGCGATGCGGCGGGCACGGTGCTGTCGCCGGGCACGTCCGAACTGGCCGCGCAGTGCAAGGCGATCGTCGCGAGCGGCGTGGCCGAGCCGCTGTCCTGCTCGCGCGAGGCGCTGGCGCATGTCCTGCGTACCATCGGGTGGGAAAAGATCGGCAACCTGATCGGTCTCGCCGCCACGCTGGCGCTGCCCTCGGTCGTTCTCATGATGATGTTCGGCCAGACCCGCGTGTTCTTCACCATGGCGCGCGACGGCCTGCTGCCCGAAAAGCTGGCCTCGGTGCATCCGCGCTATCGCACGCCGCACGTCGTGACGATCGTGACGGGCATCGCCGCGACCCTGGCCTCGGCCTTCCTGCCGGTCGGCAAGCTGGCGGACTATTCCAATTCGGGCACGCTGTTCGCCTTCTTCATGGTGGCGCTGTCGGTGATGGTGCTGCGCAAGACCGATCCGACCCGCAAGCGGCCGTTCCGCACGCCCGCCGTGTTCATCGTCGCGCCCGCCGCGATGATCGGTTGCGCGTATCTGTACTTCTCGCTGCCGCTGGTCGCCATCCTGGTCCTGCCGGGTTGGGGCGCGGTGGGTCTGGCGATCTACTTCCTCTACAGCCGCAAGCGCAGCCATGTCGGGCGCGGCATCGTGGATGTGGTCGAGGATCCGGCGATGCAGCCGGAAATCGCCCGGCCGATCAATCGCTGATCGGCTGACGCGAGACACGAAAAAGGCCCGGAGGAGCGATCCTCCGGGCCTTTTCATTTGGCCTTTGCCATCGAGCCTTACAGGCTGGCGGCCAGTGCCTTCAGGTCGACCTGCGGACGCGCGCCGAAATGGCTGATGATCTCGGCGGCACAGGCCGCACCCAGCGTCAGCGAAGCCTTCAGGTCCTGACCATGCGTCTGACCATAGAGGAAGCCCGAGGCGAAAAGATCGCCCGCGCCGGTCGTGTCGACCACCTTGTCGACCGGATGGGCGGGCACCGTCACCCGCTCATCCCCACGCACCGCCAGTGCGCCCTTCTCGGCGAGCGTGACGACCAGCGTCCCGACCTTGTCCTTCAACGCGGCGATCGCCGCCTCGACATCCGCCGTCTCGGTCAGCGCGACGATTTCGGTTTCGTTGGCGAAGATCACGTCGATCAGGCCACCGTCGATCAGCGCATGGAAATCGGCGCGGTGACGGTCGATCACGAATTCGGCCGAGGCTGTGAAGGCGATCTTGCGCCCCGCCTCACGCGCCACATCGATCGCGGCGCGCATCGCGGCACGCGGCTCTTCGGGATCCCAAAGATAGCCTTCGATATAGAGATAGGCGGCATCGGCGATCAGCGTGCGGTCGAGCGCATCGGCGGGCAGATAATGCGACGCACCCAGGAAGGTGTTCATCGTCCGCTGCCCGTCGGGGCTGACGAAGATCATGCAGCGGCCCGTCGTCGGCTGCCCGGCGCGTTCCGGCGTGTCGTAGCGGACGCCCGCCGCGCGGATGTCGTGCGCGAAGACCTCGCCCAGCTGGTCGTCGGCGACCTGGCCGATGAACGCGGTCTTGCCGCCAAGCGCCGCGATCCCCGCCAGCGTGTTCGCCGCCGAACCGCCCGAAATCTCACGACCCGGACCCATTTTGGCATAAAGCGCATCGGCCTCTTCGGGCGAGAAGACGAGCTGCATCGCGCCCTTGGTCATGCCGTTCTCGGCAATGAAATCATCCTCGGCCGAAGCGAGAATGTCGACGATGGCATTGCCGATCGCCACCACGTCATAAGTGGGGTTGGTCAAGAAACAGACTCCGGGAAATCAGATGGATGCCGCCGCCCTAGTCAGCGGGCCATGGCGACGCAAGAGAGGCCCCACCCCCTTCTACCGCATTGACTTGCAGGGCTGCGTCACGCCATCCCCGGTCCATGATCCGTGCCTTTTTCCTGTCGCTGGCCCAGTTGGGCGATCCGGCGGTCCGCCGGGTGCTGATCCGGTCGCTGGCGGTCACCTTCGCGCTGTTCGCGGCGGCGGGCGTGGCGCTGTGGTGGGGCGTCCGCGCGGCCCTGACCGGATGGCTGGGCGCGCAGGCCGGCGGCTGGTCGGCGGCGCTCACCCTGGTGATCGAAATGCTGGCGCTCTGGCTCGCCTTTCGCGCGGTCGCAATCGGGGTGGTCGGTATCTTCGCCGACGACATCGTCGCGGCGGTGGAGGCCAGGCATTACCCACAGGCGCTGGCCGGCGCACGGCCCATGCCGCTGACGCGGGGCGTGGCGATGGGGCTGGGATCGGCGCTTCGCGTGATCGCGATCAACCTGTTGCTCCTGCCGGTCTACATCGTCCTGCTGGCGACCGGCGTGGGTACCGCTGTGGCCTTTCTGCTCGTCAATGCCTGGCTGCTGTCGCGCGACCTGGGGGACATGGTCGCGGCGCGGCACATGGACGGCCCCGCCATGCGTCGCTGGCGCAAGGCGACCGGACCCGCCCGCTTCCTGTTGGGGCTTGCCGCCGCCGCCCTGTTCGTGGTTCCGGGACTGAACCTGCTGGCCCCCGTCCTCGGGGCGAGCATGGCGACCCATTTCTTCCATATGAGACGACAGGCATGACCCGCCATTTCGCGTTGCCGCTGCTGAGCCTGATCCTGTTGGCGGGCTGTACCGTCTCCCAAAACGCGGCACCGGTCCGTGGCGGCGGCATGGCCCCGGTCGCGGTGCCCTATACCAGTGTCGGGCTCGAGCGTGTGATCGGGCAGGACGCCGCCGGGCTGGTCAAGCTGTTCGGCAATGCCGATGCCGATGTCCGCGAGGGCGCCGCACGCAAATTGCAGTTTCAGGGGAGCTTCTGCGTCCTCGACGCCTATCTCTATCCGAAGGACGGGGCCGAGCCGCGGGTCACCTATCTGGACGCGCGCGAGCCCGATGGCAGTTCGATCGACCGTGCCAGCTGCGTCGCGGCGCTGACCCGGCGCGACGGCGGGCGCTGATACGGCCCCGGCATCGCCATTTACCCTGCTGCGCGGCAACCATGTCGCCATTTATTACAACTGATATAGTTAACGAAAATTCGTCATTTGAAATTGTTCCAAGCAATTGCGGAAATTTGATGCACTGCGGGAACAAATTTACAGATCGACGCGTATGCGCTATCGGGACGTAGAACACCACCGCGTCTTGGCGGTAGTTCGCCATGGGAGATTACGTATGATGAAGTTCCTGTCTGCTGTTGCCGCCACCGCTCTGGTCGCTGCTCCGGTCGCTGCTGCTCCGACGAACCCGGCTGCCAGCCTGTCGGTTTCGAAGTCGGTCCGCGCGTCGGCTCCGACCGCCAAGAGCAACAAGCTGGCCGGCGGCGGCATCCTGGCCGCGATCATCGCCGCTGGCGTCGTTGCCATCGGTGTCGTCGCGATCGTCAAGGACGACGACGCGGACAGCAACTGATTTTCGCGGGCGGGGGAAACTCCGCCCCGATGATTGCCGCATGACGAACCATGTGGGGGAAGGGAGCCGATTTCGGCTCCCTTTTCTTTTGCACGACGCCTTATCAGGCGCCCCATTCCGGACCGTCGGGATCGGGATAGAAACCGTCGTCCGACGCCGGGGCTTCCGGCGCTGGCCGCTCGCGCTCGGGCGGCAGGACGGGTGCGCCACCGCCGAAGCGGATGCGAATATAAGCGACCGAGCCCTTCAGCCCCTGATAGATCGCCGCCACCTCTTCGCCGCGCCGTATCCGCGCACCGACCAGGGGGGCGCGCTCGGCCGACAGATACCCCAATTGCACGTCGCGCTGGCTGAAGACCGCCACCGCATGGGGATCGTGCCGGTTGCGCGGTTCGGGCCGCAGGGTCACCGGCTCGCCGATCGCGGAGGCCATCGCCTCGAAACGCCGATTGCTTCGTGCCTTGTCCTCATTGGGAAAGTCGATCCCGACCACTGCCAGCGTCATTTCATCCATGCATCCTAGCTGGTGAGCCCATGCCCGTCCGTCCAGAGCCCTAACATTCCGGTGCGATCCGGCTATGGTGCAATCATCCTGTCCCATTCGGAGTGCCCATGTCCGTTGCCGCCCTGGCGATGCTGCTCGCCGCCCAATCCCCCGCCAACCCGCCCGTCGTCGCGCCCATACTTGCCAGCGCCGATGCGCGCGATGTGCACAGCTTCGCCCGGCCGCTAGAGGCGCGGGTCACCCATATCTCGCTCGACCTCTATGCCGATTTCGACACGCATGTGGTGCGCGGGATCGCGACCCTGTCGGTCGATGCCAAGGCCGATGCCAAGCAACTGGTGGTCGATGACAACGGCCTGCGGATCGTCGCCGTCACCGATGCACAGAACCGCCCCCTGCCCTACACCATCGGCCAGGGGGATGCGGTGCATGGTGCGCCGCTGACCATCACGCTGAACGGCCAGCGAACCGTGCGGATCGCCTATGCCTCCGCGCCGGGGGCCAAGGCGCTGCAATGGCTGTCGCCCGAACAGACGGCAGGCAAGAAGCATCCCTATCTGTTCAGCCAGGGCGAGGCGATCCTCAACCGCAGTTGGATCCCGACACAGGATTCGCCCGGCATCCGCCAGACCTGGGACGCCACCGTCAACGCGCCGTGTGACCTGACCGTGGTAATGAGTGGCGCACGTGTCGCCAAGTCGCCCTGCGAGAATGGCCGCCACACCGCCAGCTATCGCATGGACAAGCCGGTCGCCCCCTATCTGATCGCATTGGCGATCGGGGACCTGCAGTTCCGCCCGCTGAGCCGCAACACCGGCATCTGGACCGAGCCCGCGATGCTCGACAAATCGGCATGGGAATTTGCCGGGCTCGACAAATTCGTGACCGCTGCCGAGGGGCTGTACGGCCCCTATCGCTGGGGTCGGTACGACGTACTGGTCCTGCCGCCCAGCTTTCCGTTCGGCGGGATGGAAAACCCGATGCTGACCTTTGCCACGCCGACCGTGCTGGCGGGCGACCGCAGCCTGGTCAGCCTGATCGCGCACGAACTGGCGCATAGCTGGTCGGGCAATCTGGTCACCAACGCGACCTGGGATGATTTCTGGCTGAACGAAGGCTTCACCAGCTATTTCGAGAACCGGATCATGGAGTCGATGTACGGCAAGCGCCGTGCCGACATGGAGGCCGACCTGGCATGGACCGACATGCAGAATGCGGTGAAGGAAGCGGGTGGGGCCCAGTCCGCCGACACCAAGCTGCATCTCGACCTAGATGCGAAACGCGATCCCGACGACGGCATGACCCAGATCGCCTATGACAAGGGTGCGACCTTCCTACGTACGATCGAGTCCGTCGTCGGTCGGGCACGCTGGGATGCGTATCTGCGCCGCTATTTCGACCGCCATGCCTTCCAGCCGCAGACGAGCGCAGGTTTCCTCGCCGACCTGAAGGCGAATTTGCTCAAGCCCGACGAGGCAGACAAGATCGGCGTCGACCAATGGGTCTATCAGCCGGGCATTCCCGCCAACGCCGTCCACATCCGCTCCGACGCCTTCCCCGCGATCGATGCGGCGGCCAAGGCGTTCGCGGCGGGCGGCCCGGTGTCGGCCGTCCCTGGCAAGGTCACGACGCAGGAATATGTCCGCTTCCTCGACCAACTGCCGCGTCAGCTTTCCGCCGAACGGCTGGCCGCGCTCGACGGGCGGTTTCACTGGAACGACACAGGCAATAGCGAAATCCGTTTCGCCTGGCTTCGCCTCGCGCTCGCCAACCGCTACCCGCCAGCCGAAGCGTCGGCCGAGCAGTTCCTGACTTCGCAGGGGCGCCGGAAATTCGTCGCGCCCTTGTTCCAGCAGCTTCAGGGGCAAGACGAATGGGGCAAGGCGCTGGCCAAGCGAATCTATGACAAAGCGCGTCCCGGTTATCATTCGGTAACCCAGGTGACGGTTGATCGTCTGCTTGGTCGATAGGACGAGCCTGATCGGCGGCGAAACGAGGAACCAATTAATCGTTTCGCCGCCGCGTTTTCAGGTCACCGCCGCCGAAACACCGTTCACCGGATATGGTTCCGGCAGTGCTTTTCAACGCGTTTAGCCCCGGTTAATCGACACTCACACCGACATTCCGACCGGGGGGTCCAGTGAAGTTCAAGGCATTTGCAGTGCGATTCGCGCTGATGGCATCGTGCGGCCTGATGATGGCCACCCCTGCTGCCGCGCAGTTCTGGCAGTGTGCACCCTATGCCCGCGAAATCTCGGGTATCGATCTTCACGGCAACGCCAACACCTGGTGGGGTCAGGCCGAAGGCCGCTATCAGCGCGGCCACACGCCGCAAGAGGGTTCGGTCCTAGCCTTCGACGCCACCCGCCGCATGCGCGTCGGCCATGTCGCGATGGTCAGCAAGGTCGTCAGCGACCGCGAAGTCCTGCTCACCCATGCCAATTGGTCGCGCCGCGGTGGTATCGAACGCGACGTCCGCGCGGTCGATGTCTCGCCCAACAACGACTGGTCGATGGTCAAGGTGTGGTACGGCCCCAATGGCGATCTCGGCACATCTGCCTATCCGACCAAGGGCTTCATCTATTCGGGCCACAAGAGCAACGTTGCCGAACTGCCCGCCACCCAGATCGCCTCGCGCACCGATGGCCGCGTCGCCGGCATCCTGACCTTCGCGGCGCCGATCCAGTAATTTTCGGATTTTGCCCGGCTCGGCGTAAACCGCCGTGGTGGAACACCCCACCTCTCCCGCGCGCAGCCCAACCTCCAAGACCCCGTTTCGCCCGAACATCGTCGAAGGCCAAGGAAAACCCTCACCGGCGTGAGGGATCAGCCATCACCCTGCCCGGAACGTCATCGCCACGCCGTTCATGCAATAGCGCTTGCCCGTCGGCTTGGGCCCGTCATCGAAGACATGGCCGAGATGCCCGCCACAGCGGCTGCAATGGACCTCGACCCGCTCCATCATCAGCGACCGATCGCTCCGCGTCGCCACCGCCCGCGGCAACGGCGCCCAGAAGCTCGGCCAGCCGGTACCGCTTTCGAACTTGGTCTTGGACGAGAATAGCGGCTGCGCGCATCCCTTGCATGCGAACACGCCGTTGCGATGCTCACCGTTGAGCGGGCTGGAATAAGGGCGCTCGGTGCCTTCCTGGCGTAAGACATTATAGGCCGCGGGGCCCAGCTTCTGCCGCCACGCCGCATCGCTCATCGCGACGGGAAAGCGCTCCGCCGCCGTCGCCTCGCGCCCGCAGGCGGACAGCCCCACGCCCAATGCGCCCAGCCCGACAAGCGACAGAAAAGCGCGGCGATCAGAAGACGATGCGATCATGGATCCAAGATAGGAATGCCGTGCGCAGGGGGAAAGGATGGACGCAAAATGATCCGACCGGGTCGCGCCCTTCCCCCCTAGCGGCGGCGCCCTCCCCAAGACGAGTCACGGGGAGGATCAGGGATCACGCCCCCTTGCGCCGCCAGAAGGGCCGCGTGCTGCCTGACTGCAGGACGCCCCGCCGGAACAGCCGTGCGCCCATCGTCACGAAGATCGCCACCCACAACGCCTGCCACGCCAGCGCCACCGCATGCGGCCAGAGCGAGTCGCTGGCCGCCGCCATCCCCGCCATGGCGAAGGGCGAGGATAGCGGAAACACCTCGGCGATCACTGCCAGCCAGCTATCCGGCTTGGACAGGCCGCTCAGCGTCAGGGTGAACATGCCCACCTGGACGATAGTGATGGGCAGCGACAGCATCTGGATTTCCCGCATGGTCGAGGCCTGCGCCCCGATCGTCAGGAACACCGAGCCGAGCAGCAGATAGGCCATGGTGAAATAGGTGACGAACAGGAGAGTAAACATCGGCAGGCCGACCGCCGGGGACAGTTCCCCCACCATGCCGCTGAAGGCCGGGGGCAGCACACTGGTCACCTGCCCCAGCACCGTGCCCCAGAAGCCGATGAACAACACCGCCACCCCGAACATGCCCAGCAGCTTGCCCAGGAACACCGCCTCCAGAGGAACGGCAGCGGCCAGCACCTCGATCACCTTGTTCGACCGTTCCTCGGCCATGGTGCCGACGACCTGTCCCGCCAGGAACAGGGTCAGGAAGAAGACGCCGAACACGGCGAGGAACGCCGTCTGGTTCTGCCCGCCCAGCGTCGCCCGCTGACGGGTGAAGGCGATCTTGGTCGGCTCGACCTTGGGCAGGTTGCCGCCGAGCCGCTCAGCCGAGAGCGCGCCGCTCGCCAGCACCGCCAGATAATCCGCCGCCCGTGCGCCACGCGCGCCATAGAGGATCGTCGGCCGGTCGAGCGGGCCGTAAAGCACCGCCGTCGCGTCAAACTCCTGGGCCTCGAACGCCTTGCGCGCCTGCGCGGCGGGATCGCCCGAGGGGCTGAGCGTCGCCAGCGCCGGCGGCTCCTCGTCGCGGCGGAAGATGGTGCGCGACCGGCGATCCGCCTCGACAAAGGCGCCCGCCACCGCGTCGGGGATGATCGCAACGATGCGGACGCGGTCGGCACCATGATCCGCCGCCTGCGCCGCGCCCATCGCGCCGATGGTGCTGAACGCCACCATGATCAGCGGGGCGAAGAGGAACAGCAGGAAAATAGGGGTGAAGACGGTCGCGATGAAGTCACGACGCGCGATCGTCATGGTCTGGCGGATCAGTCGACGCGTCGGGCTCATGCCGCCTTCTCCTCTACCGGCTCGCCGACGATGCGGACAAAGGCCTCATGCAGGCTGGGGCGTTCGATCGACAGGTTCATGATGCCCGCCCCCGCCGCGAGCAGCCCCCCAGGATCGGCTCGATCCCCTCTTCGGGCAGGATGAAGCGCCAATCCCCTCCCTCCCGTACCGCGTCGCCGGGCAACAGGGCGGGCGAAACCCGCTCAGGGTCGCGGGGGCGGTAGCGGACATGCGAGCGCAGCGTGCCGCGCGCATCGTCCACCGTCCCTTCGAAACGGCGCTGTCCCCCTGCGATAATGGCAAGGCGATCGCACAGTCGCTCGGCATGGGCCATGACATGGGTGGAGAACAGGATGGTCGCCCCCCGATCCCGCTCGCCCAGGATCAACGCCTCCAGCCGCTCCTGATTGACCGGGTCGAGCCCCGAAAAAGGCTCGTCCAGCACCAGCAGCCTGGGCCGGTGGACGACCGAGCCGAGCAACTGGACCAACTGCGCCATGCCCTTGGACAGCTTGCGGATCTTGGTGTCGGCGGCATGGCCCAGCCCGGCCTGGTCGAGCAGTTCGACCGCCCGCGTCCGCCCGGTCGCCCAGTCGAGCCCGCGCAATGCCCCCATGAAGGCGATCACCTCGCGCGCCTTCATCGCGGGATAAAGCCCGCGCTCTTCGGGCAGATAGCCGACTAGATCGCTGGCCTCGCGGGGGTGACGATGGCCCAGTAGCGTGCGCTGGCCCTCATCGGGTTCGATAATGCCGAGCAGCATTCGCAGCGTCGTCGTCTTACCCGCACCATTGGGACCCAGAACGCCGTAAACCGCACCGGTTGGAACCGCGATGTCGACGCCATCGACCACACGCCTGTCGCCAAATCGCTTGGCGAGGCCCGAGGCGGTGACCGCCCACTGATTATCCACGCAACTGTTCCTCCCAGAGTGGCTGTGGTAGCGGGCTGATGTGGCGCAAGACAAGCTCGAAACCCGGATCAAGGCGAAGGCGGCCGAACTGGGCTTTGCCGCGATCGGTATCACCCATGCGGATGCCGCACCCAGGACGGTCGAGCGGCTTCACCAATGGCTGGCCGAGGGGCGCCACGGGTCGATGATCTGGATGGCCGACCGCGCGCACCAGCGGCAAAGCCCCGCCAGCCTGTGGCCGGACGTGAAGAGCGTCATCTCGCTGGGGGTCAGCTATGCCCCGGCCCAGGATCCGATGCGGCTGGCCGATCACGGACGGATCGGGCGCATCTCGGTCTATGCGCAAGGGGCCGATTATCACGACGTGGTGAAACGCCAGTTGAAGGCGCTGGGCCGTTGGCTGGCGCAGGAGGCCGGGTGCGACCTGAAGGTCTTCGTCGACACCGCGCCGGTAATGGAAAAGCCGCTGGCCGAAGCCGCCGGGCTCGGCTGGCAGGGCAAGCACACCAATCTGGTCAGCCGCGAGCATGGAAGCTGGCTGTTCCTGGGCGCGATCTATACGACGCTGGCGCTGGAGCCCGACGCGGTGGCGCGCGACACGTGCGGACGGTGCGACGCGTGCCAGCGCGCCTGCCCGACCGACGCGTTTCCGGCACCCTATCAACTCGATGCGCGGCGGTGCATCTCCTACCTCACCATCGAACATGCCGGACCGATCCCGGAGGAATTCCGCGCCGCGATCGGCAACCGCATCTATGGCTGCGACGATTGTCTGGCGGTGTGTCCGTGGAACAAGTTCGCCGCGGCGGCGCAGGCCAATATGGCGTTCCACCCGCGCGCCGAACTGACCGCGCCGGAACTCGGGGACTTGTTGTCGCTGGACGATGCCGCGTTCCGGCAGGTGTTTTCCGGTTCGCCGATCAAGCGGATCGGCCGCAACCGGATGGTCCGCAATGCGGCGATCGCAGCGGGGAATAGCGGGGCGATGGAACTGGCGCCGGTGCTGGAGAGGTTGCGGGACGATCCCGATCCCGTCGTGGCGGAAGCGGCGGGCTGGGCCTTGCGACGGATCCAGGGGCACACCGGCTGACCCCGTCATTCCTGGGCGAGTTGGCCCCTTATCCACCAAAGGCCCCAGCCTTCGCTGGGGTCACGGCTCGGGAACCGCTCAATCCACCCAATCGAGCCCGATGTCCCGGTAGACGCCGCGATCCTCGTCCCAGCCGGGCTTGACCTTCACATGTAGATAGAGATGCACCTTGTGCCCTAGGATGCGCGCCAGTTCCTCGCGCGCCTTGGCACCGATCTCCTTGATCCGCACCCCGTTCTTGCCCAGCACGATGGCGCGCTGGGTGGGGCGTTCGACCAGGATCTGCTGGTGAATCTCGACCGATCCGTCCTCGCGTTCCTTATACGCCTCGGTCTCGACCGCGCTGGCATAGGGGAGTTCGGCGTGAAGTTGCAGATAGAGCTGCTCGCGCGTCACCTCGGCCGCCAGCGCGCGTTCGGTCGCGTCGGACACCTGATCCTCGGGATAGTGCCATGGCCCCTCGGGCATCAGCCGGGCGAAATGCGCCTTGAGTTCGGGCAGGCCATCGCCGGTCTGTGCGGAGACGAACCAGATTTCGTCGAACTTCACGACCTCGTTCAGCTTTTCGGCATGGCCCAGCAGCCGCGCCTTGTCGGCGATGTCGACCTTGTTGAGGATCAGATGCTTGGGCTCGGGCCGATGGGCGATCGCCTGAGCGATGGCGGTGACCTTCGGCCCTACTCCGCCCTTGCCGTCGACCACCAGCGCCAGGATGTCCGCACCCTCCGCGCCTTCCCAGGCGGCGGCGACCATCGCGCGGTCGAGCCGACGCTTGGGCTCGAAGATGCCGGGGGTGTCGACCAGCAGGATCTGCGCCTCCCCCTCGATCGCGACGCCCAGCAGCTTGGCGCGGGTCGTCTGCGCCTTGGGGCTGACGATGGCGACCTTCTGGCCGACCAGCGCGTTGACGAGAGTGGATTTGCCGGCATTGGGCGCGCCGACGACGGCGACAAGGCCGCAACGTTGTTCAGTCATCCCCCAGCGGTACAGGCGAAGCGCCCTGTCCGGCAAGGGAAAGCCCGCATGGAAGGAATGTAATACCCCCATCACGCGGCGGCCACGGTGCCAGCCCTAGGTTCGACGGCGGTATCAAGCAGGAGAGTTGGTATGAAATCCCTGATCATCGCCCTGTCCGCCGCCGCGCTGCTCACCGTCGCGGGACCGGCATCGGCCAAGGGTTGCCTGAAGGGGGCCGCGGTCGGCGCGGTCGGCGGCCATTTCGTCGGCAAGGGCCATGCCGTGCTGGGCGCGGCGGCGGGCTGCGCGATCGGCCATCACCGTGCAAAGGTCCAGGCCAGGAAGGAAGCGGCGGCGGCCAGGACGCGCTGATCGAAGGAGCGACCGGCCCGAACGGCAAGACTTCCCTCGGCCTTCGGCTTCGCTCAGGCTAGGCGAAGTCGAAGGCCAAGCCCCCGCCTGGCTACCCCTTCAACTTCGCCAGAAGGGCCTTCGCGGCCGCCGTCTCGGCCTCCTGTTTATTGGCCCCCGTCGCGCTCGCCTCGCCCGACCGGTTGATCCGCACCGTCACGGTGAAGCGCGGCGCGTGATGCGGGCCCGATCGGTCGGTGACCACATATTCGGGCGCCTTGCGGTTGTGCGCGGCAGCCCATTCTTGAAGCGCCGATTTGGGATGCTGCGGCGCTTTTCCCTGCGAATGCACCCGGTCGCCCCAGGCCTTGCGTACGAAGGCGCGCGCCGCCTCCAGTCCCGCCTCGCGATACCAGGCGCCGATCAGCGCCTCCATCACGTCGCCCAGCACATTGTCGCTGTCCGACGCGCCATCGTCGCGCGCCTGCTTGCCCAGCCGGAGATGATCGCGCACCCCCAGGTCACGCGCGACATCGGCACAGACCGCACCCGTCACCAGGGTGTTCAGTCGCCGCGAAAGCTGCCCCTCCGGCTCTTCGGGGAACTGCTCCCACAGCCATTCGGCCATGACGAGACCCAGCACCCGGTCGCCCAGAAATTCCAGCCGCTCGTAATTCTCCGCCGCCTGGCTGCCATGGGTCAGCGCGCGCTGAAAGGGGGCGGTATCGGCGGGTGCGCGGCCGAATATCCCGGCCAGCCAATCCTCAACCCCGCTCAAAATCCTTCTCCGATCCGGTTCCACCGTGCCGCCGTCACCCAGGTCCACGGCTTGATCCATTCCGCCGATCCGTCGGTCGAGAAGAAGGTCACCGCCGCGCGCCCCTCCAGCCGGTTCATCGGGATATAGCCCATGCCCATGGGGGGAGCGAAGCGGCTGTCCGCCGAGTCGTCCCGGTTGTCGCCCATCAGGAACACGTTGCCGGCGGGCACGGTATAGACGACCGTA
Organism: Sphingomonas sp. Marseille-Q8236; assembly: GCF_965112005.1. Taxonomy (NCBI): domain Bacteria; kingdom Pseudomonadati; phylum Pseudomonadota; class Alphaproteobacteria; order Sphingomonadales; family Sphingomonadaceae; genus Sphingomonas; species Sphingomonas sp. Marseille-Q8236. The sequence goes on along the minus strand of NZ_CBCOPO010000001.1, from coordinate 1,900,772 downwards.
TCATCGCGATCGGGAAAGTCGCCCTGGTCGAGCACGTCATAGCTCTTGCCGTTGGGAAGCGTCTCGCGGAACCGCGCATAGCGGCACACCGCCTTTCCCTGCACGGTGTCGAGATGCGCCGGGCCGCATTGGTCCGGCCCGAAATTGGGGGTCAGCGGCAGGACGAAGTCGGCCACGCGCTGCTTGGGAACCGGGCGACCGTTCAGGATGACCTGGCCGTTCGTCACCTGGATCGTATCGCCGGGCAGGCCGATCACCCGCTTGATGACGTCATGATCGTCGGGCCCCGGCGAGCGGAACACCACCACATCGCCCCGCGCGGGATCGCGGCCCAGAATACGACCAGGCAACAGCGGCACGCCAAAGGGCAGCGACCAGCGCGAATAGCCGTAATCCCACTTGGTGACGAACAGATAGTCGCCGATCAACAGACGCGGCAGCATCGATTCCGATGGAATGACGAACGACGTCACGATGAAGCTGCGTAGGATGAAGACGAACAGCGCCAGCTTCAGGAAGAAGCGCAGCGTTTCCTTCGTCTCCGATTTCCGGGATGTGTCGGCCATGTCTGGCGGGTTCGCGCAACGGGCCCGCGTCGTCAAGCCGCTTCCCCCTTTCCACCTCCTAGACAGCGCGATAGGGGAACCGCCCCTCCCCTCATCGGTACATTCCTTCACGCATGACCGATTTCATCCTCAACCTGATCGCCTGGGGCGGCTATTTCGGCATCTTCCTGTTGATGGCGCTGGAAAATATCGTGCCGCCCATCCCGTCCGAGGTCATCATGGGCCTGGGCGGCATGGCGGTGGCGCGCGGCCAGATGGAGATGATCCCGCTGATCCTCTGGGGTACGGCGGGGACGACGGCGGGCAATTATGCCTGGTATGCGGTCGGCCGCTATATCGGTTACGAGCGATTCCGCCCGTTGATCGACCGGCATGGCCGGTGGCTGACCATGGAATGGCGCGATGTCGAGCGGCTGCATCTGTTCTTCGTGCGGCATGGCGGATGGGTGGTGTTCGTCTTCCGCTTCATGCCCGCCTTTCGCACGATGATCTCGCTGCCCGCGGGGATCACGCGGATGCCGCTGGGCAGGTTCCTGCTTTGGACCTTTGCGGGCAGCACGATCTGGAATGCCATCCTCGCTTATGCTGGGCTGTGGCTGGGCGCGAATTTCGAGGCGATCAATCGCTATGTCGGCCCGGCGGCCATTGCGATGACGGTGGCGATCGTCATCGGCTATCTCTGGCGGGTCGCGACCTGGAAGCCTTCCGGCCGGCCCTGACGGTCAAGCCCGTGGATGGGCGGTCCGGTAAACGTCCAGCAGATGCGCGGCATCGACCGCCGTGTAGATTTGGGTCGAGCTCAGGCTGGCATGACCGAGCAGTTCCTGAAGCTGCCGCAGATCGGCCCCGCGCCCCAGCAGATGCGTCGCGAAACTGTGCCGCAACGCGTGCGGCGTGGTACGCGCACCCAATCCGAGCCGGTCGCGCGCCGCCTGTACCGATCGGCGGATGATGGCGGGAGACAGCGGACCGCCCTTTGCCCCACGAAACAGGGGCTCCTCCGGTTCGAGCACGAACGGCACCTGCGCCGCATAACGATCGATCGCTTCACGCAATTCGGGCAGCAGCGGCACGATCCGCGTCTTGCCGCGCTTTCCGGTCACGCGGATCGTCTCGCCCAGCGGCAGGATGGCGGCGGGCAACGCCATGGCCTCCCCGATACGCAGCCCCGCGCCATAGAGCAGCAGCAGCACCGCCCAGTCGCGGGCGGCGATCCATGGCTCGGCGGCGTTGTCCGCCACGTCCTGGCTCAGGGCCATGATGTCGGCGGGTGCCTGCGGGCGGGGAATGCTCCGCTTGCGACGTGGGCCTTTCAGCGCGGGTGGCTCGACACCCGCCCAGTGGAGATAGGTCCGCACCGCCGACAATTCCCGCGCGGTCGAGGCGGCGGTCAACCCCTCCCCCCGGCGCGCAGCGAGATAGGCGCGCATATCGGCGGCGGTGATCGCGGCCAGCGCCTTCGTATCGACCGCCTGCCCCCAATGCCCGCTCAGAAAGGCCATGAATCGCTGCGCCGTCGTGACATACGCGCGCACCGTATGGTCGGACCGTCGCAGGTCCACGGTCAGATGGCGAAAATAATCGGCGATCGAGGCGGTCATGTCCCCGGTTCGATGACAGGCAAGGGCCCGGCGTCAACACCAAATCAATAAGGATTTCGGTGAAGCGGCCGTCATAAAGTCCATGATCGCGTCCATTTCCCCCACCGCCCCGATCCGCTTCGCCGCCCCGTCGAACATGCAGGGTAGCACGCCGACCGCCTCGATCTTCGACAAGCCGAGGACCCCGACGACCATCGCCATTTCGCGCGAGGCGGTGAAGGCGTTGGAGCAGGGCTATGTCGCGCCCGTCCAAGACCCGCTGACCTATGACAATCAGGTCAAGGCCCTGCTCGCCGCGCGACAGGACGTGGTCGCACGCGGCGGGGGCATCGAGCTTGGCGATACCGGCAATCCGCTGATCACCAATCCCTATACCTCCCCCTATGCCGCGGATGTCGCGCCGCTTTACGGAATGCTGAAGGGCGGATCGGATGCCGCCCAGACGCTGACCGCCGCGCTGACCAGCGTCCTTCCGCAGGCGGGCCAGCGCAGCGACACCACCTATGCGGCCGAATTCGCCCTGAAGCATATGAAGATGACTGCGATCGCCGACCATCTGATCGCCCCCGAGCATAAGGAGGAAGCCACCGCGATCCTCGGCCGGGTATTCGACATGCTGGCCGACGCCACCCCGATTCGGGCGGACCTTGCCGCATCCACCCTCTCTATCGCCCGCAGCGGCGAGGATGCGGACAAACGCGCCTCGCAGATCGTCGCGCTGGTGAACAAGGCTCTGGACGCCGGTCCTCAGAATCCGCTGACCGACCGGCAACGCTACGAACTGACCGAGATGACGGCATCGTGGCAGGACTTCCAACAGTTGCTGCCCCGTGACGCCGGCGTTCACGTCACGGCATAGACCCGTATAACGAAAAAAGGGCCGCTCCCGATAGGAAGCGGCCCCTTTGCCATCGCGTCATGCGGTCGGTCAGCGATCGAGGATCGCGTCGATTTCCGCCCCGACATCGTCCATCGCGGCCATGCCGTCGACCCGCGTCACGATGCCGCGCGCTTCATAGATCGGCAGGATTGGCGCGGTCTTGGCGCGATACTCGGCCATGCGGGTGCGCACCGTCTCGGCATTGTCATCGGGACGCCGCTTGAACTCGGTCGAGCCGCAGACATCGCAGACGCCCTCGACCTCGGTCGGCTTGAAGCTGTCATGATAGCCAGCCCCGCACGACGCGCAGGTGAAACGGCCGGTGATCCGCTCGACCAGCGCATCCTCGTCAACGGCCAGTTCGATCACATGATCCAGCGTCTTGCCACGTTCCGCCAGCAGCACGTCCAGCGCCTCGGCCTGCGCTCCGGTCCGGGGATAGCCGTCGAAGATCGCGCCGCTTTCCGCCTCGGCCCCATCCAGCCGCTCGCCGATCAACGCCGAGACGATCGCGTCCGACACCAGCTCGCCCGCATCCATCACCGCCTTGGCCTGGAGCCCGACGGGGGTGCCCGCCTTGACCGCCGCGCGCAGCATGTCGCCGGTCGACAATTGCACCATGCCGCGATTGGCCACCAGCCGCTGTGCCTGGGTCCCCTTGCCCGCGCCCGGCGGACCCAGCAGGATGATGTTCACGCCCACGTCACTCTCCCCTGTTTTCCCTGCATCCCACCGGCGCCGATTAGCGCAGGCGGCCGCCCTTCAGCTTCGCCTTCTTGATCAGATCGCCATATTGATGCGCGAGCAAGTGGCTTTGAATCTGCGTCACCGTGTCCATCGTCACGTTGACGACGATCAGCAGGCTGGTGCCGCCCAGATAGAAGGGGATCTGGAGCGCCGAAACGAGATATTCGGGCAGCAGGCAGATGATGGTCAGATAGGCCGCGCCGATCACCGTGATGCGGGTCAGCACATAATCGAGATAGGTCTCGGTGTTCTTGCCCGGACGGATGCCGGGAATGAAGCCGCCATAGCGCTTCAGATTGTCCGCCGTCTCCTCGGGGTTGAAGACGACCGCGGTGTAGAAGAACGAGAAGAAGATGATGCCCGCACCGTAGAGCAGCATATAGACCGGCGAACCGTGCTGTAGATACTGGTTGAGGCTGATGATAAAGTCGCCCCAGCGGCTCTCGCCCGCGACGCGCTGGCCCGCGAACTGCGAAATGGTCAGCGGCATCAGCAGCAGCGACGAGGCGAAGATCGGAGGGATCACGCCCGCGGTGTTGATCTTCAGCGGCAGGTGGCTGCGATCGGCCTGCATGCCCCGCTGGGTCGCGCGCTTCGGGTACTGGATCAGGATGCGGCGCTGGGCGCGCTCCATGAAGCAGATGAACAGGACGAGGACGACGACCGCGACGATGATGCCGATCAGGCGGACCGGATCGATGCTGCCGGTACGGCCGCCTTCGAGCAGGTTGACCAACGTCGTCGGCAGATGCGCGACGATGCCCGCCATGATGATCAGCGACACGCCGTTGCCGATACCGCGGCTGGTGATCTGCTCACCCAGCCACATCAGGAACATGGTACCGCCGATCAGCGAGATGACCGCCGCGATGCGGAAGGTCATGCCCGGCTCGATCACCGCCTGGATGCCCTGGCTGGCGCCCAGCGTCTCGAGGCCGACGGCGATGAAATAGCCCTGGATCGCGGTCAGCAGCACCGTGCCGTAGCGCGTATACTGGTTCAGCTTCTTGCGGCCGCTCTCGCCTTCCTTCTTGATGGCGGCAAGCTGCGGGCTCAGCGAGGTCGCGAGCTGCACAACGATCGACGCCGTGATGTACGGCATCACGCCCAGCGCGATCAGCGACATGCGGCTGAGCGAACCGCCCGAGAAGGTGTTGAAGAAATCGAGCACGCCGCCCGTGGTCTTCTGGCTCAGCAGGCCCAGCGCGGTCGGGTCGACGCCCGGCAACGGGACATAGCTGAGCAGGCGGAAGACGATCAGCGCGCCGATCGTGAACCACAGCCGCTTCTTGAGGTCGGTGGCCTTGGCGAATTTCGCCAGGCTTATGCTTTGCGCCATCTGGTCGGCTGCGGATGCCATAGCTGTTGCGTTATCCTGGAAACGAAAAACGGCGGGATGCGTTTTGAACCGCCCCGCCGCTCATATAGGCGCGAAGACGCGCTTGTCTAACCCGGACGAAAAATCCGCCGCTGCCGGTGTGGCTTTTCGGCCAGCCGACAGCGACGGACCTATCCGATTCAGGCCTTGGCGGCGAGCTTCGCGGCGCGGGTCTGACCCTTCTTCGCAGCGGCCTTCTCGGCGGCCGGCACGATGTGCGGCACGTCGACCGAACCACCGGCCTTTTCGACGGCTTCACGTGCCGAGGCCGACACGCCCTGCACAACGAACGACAGCTTGGCGGTCAGTTCGCCCTTGCCGAGCAGACGGACGCCGTCCTTGCCGCCACGGGCCAGGCCAGCGGCCTTCAGCGCGGCGTGATCGATCGTGCCGTCGGTGGCCAGCTTGCCCGAGTCGACCGCCTTCTGGATCGCGCCCAGGTTCACCTCGGCATAATCCTTGGCGAAGATGTTGTTGAAGCCGCGCTTCGGCAGACGCATGTGGAGCGGCATCTGACCGCCCTCGAAGCCCGCGATGGACACGCCCTCACGGCTCTTCTGGCCCTTGACGCCGCGACCGCCGGTCTTGCCCTTGCCCGAACCGATACCGCGACCGACGCGGATCTTGGACTTGCGGGCACCCTGGTTGTCGTAAAGTTCGTTCAGCTTCATGATATGCACTCGCTTTCGCTTGCTACGCGCGTGATGGAAAGCGTGGCCCGTAGTGCGTCAGGCCGTGTTTGTCACCCCCGAATCCGCAGGGGCACGCCCCGGCGATCGCGCATGGCGCCCCAACCATCGGCTCGACCAGCGTATCAGCGGAACCTCGACGATCCGATGCACCATTACCCCGGTCACGACCGATCCCAGTACCAATAGCCCGCCCTGCACCACCGCGATTGGCGGCAGACGCCGCACCAGGGGATCGAGCAGGGGTAACACTGCGGTATGCGCCAGATAGATGGAATAGGACGCGTCACCCACGAGAAGCGGCAGCGTCCATCGGCGAAAGCCGATCACCGGTTCCAACTGGACCAGCCCCAGGATGATGAGAGTCGCGGGGATGCCCCAATAAACGGCGCGCCATGGCGTATAATGAAGGTCGGCCGGGCCCATGCCGATCGCGATCACCGCAATCCCGATCGTCAGCATCGACAGCCAGGCTGGCCAGCGCCGCCCCTCGACCAAGCGCCGCGCGATCCACAGGCCCGCGACGAATTCCAGACACAAGGGGTTCAAGAGGCTCGACAAGGGGACGTCGGCCACCGAAACCCGATTATGAACAAGGCCCCCGATCGACACCGTGACGACCATGTAGAGCGTCACCCCGATCGCGAACCGCCGGGACGGTAGAAGGCCGAGCATCACGGCGGCGACGAGATAGAAATACATCTCGAAATTCAGCGTCCATCCTGCCCCAATCAGGGGATAGACGCTACGCAACGGCAGGAAGAGATAGGAGCCGAGGATATAGAGGGGATCGTTCGCCATTCCCGTCGGGTCGTGGCCCGTTGCGAGAATGAGACCCAGTTTGGCCGTCAGGAACAGCCAGTATAACGGCACGATCCGCGCAAGGCGCCGCACCAGAAACGCCCGCCAGGGCCGTCCTTGTGCCGTCCAATAAATGACGAACCCGCTGATGACGAAGAAGATATCGACACCGACACCGCCACGGTCGAGAATCCCGCCCAGGTGCCGGGCACTGAGCGTCAGCGAACTGTGGAACAGCACGACCAATAGAGCGGCGACGCCCCGCGCAACCTGCATGCCATAGAAGATGCCGGGATGAGCCGCCCCTGCCCCGGCCCGTTGACCTTCTGTCACTGTCGATCCCTCGCCGTTCCAAGTCATGCAGGGCGGCCAGCGGGACGTCAACGATCCGACCACGACATGAAAAAGGCGCGCTTCCCATTCCGGGAAACGCGCCTCTTTCGGCTCAGTCAGATGGGAAGGGCTTAGCCCTCGACCACCTGAACCATGTGCTGCACCTTGCGGATCATGCCGCGGACTTCAGGGCTGTCCTGAAGCTCGGAGACCTTGTGCATCTTGTTGAGGCCCAGGCCGACCAGGGTCGCGCGCTGGTCCTTGGTGCGGCGGATCGGCGAACCGGTCTGCTTGATCTTGATGGTAGCCATGGTCGCTTACTCCACGACGGCCGCGGCTTCCGCCTCGGCAGTCTGCTGGGTGGCACCGTGACCGCGACCCAGCAGGTCGGCGATCTTCTTGCCACGACGCTGCGCCACCGCCTTCGGCGAAGTCTGGTCGCCCAGCGCTTCGAAGGTGGCACGGATCATGTTGTACGGGTTCGACGTACCGACCGACTTCGTCACCACGTCGGCAACGCCGAGCGATTCGAAGATGGCGCGCATCGGACCACCGGCGATGATGCCGGTACCCTGCGGGGCCGAACGCACCGTCACGCGGCCCGCACCGAAATGGCCGTTGCCATCATGATGCAGCGTGCGACCGTCCTTCAGCGGAACGCGGACCATCGCCTTCTTGGCGGCAGCCGTCGCCTTCGAGATGGCTTCCGGCACTTCGCGCGCCTTGCCATGACCGAAGCCCGCACGTCCCTTGCCGTCGCCGACCACGACGAGCGCGGCGAAGCCGAAGCGCTTACCGCCCTTCACGGTCTTCGAGACGCGGTTGATGTGGACGAGCTTTTCGATCAGCTCTTCGCCCTGTTCCTCGGCGCCACCGCGACGGTCGTCGCGACGACCACGGTTGCCGTCACGGCCGCCACGGCCGCGATCGCCGCCCGGACCACGGCCACGGCCGCCCCGGGGACCGCGACCCTGGGTCGCGTCCTGCGCGGCGCCTTCGGCACCGGCAACGGCCACGTTGTTCTCGTCAGCCATATTAGAACTCCAATCCCGCTTCGCGTGCCGCCTCGGCCAGCGCCTTGACGCGGCCGTGGAACAGGAAGCCGCCACGGTCGAAAACGACCTGCGTGACGCCGGCGGCCTTGGCCTTCTCGGCCACGCGCTTGCCGACTTCGCTCGCCGCTGCAACGTTCGCGCCCGACTGGCCGCGTGCGTCCTTTTCCAGCGTCGAGGCCGAAGCCACGGTACGACCCGCCTCGTCGTCGATCACCTGGGCATAGATATGCTTGCCCGAGCGATGCACCGACAGGCGCGGACGGGTGCCCGCACGCGCACGCAGCGCGGTACGGTTGCGCCGACGGCGCTTCTCGAAAAGAGAGAGACCCTTGGTCATTACTTCTTCTTCCCTTCCTTGCGGAAGATGAACTCGCCGTCGTACTTGATGCCCTTGCCCTTATACGGCTCGGGCTTGCGCCAGCGGCGGATCTCGGCGGCCAGCTGGCCGACCTTCTGCTTGTCCGCACCGCTGATTTCGACGGTGGTGGCGTCCGGCGTCTTCACCTCGAGGCCTTCCGGCACGTCGATGTTGACGTCGTGGCTGTAGCCGAGCTGCAGCTTCAGGGTCTTGCCCTGCGCGGCGGCGCGGTAGCCGACGCCGGTGATGACCAGCTTCTTCGAGAAGCCAGCGGTCACGCCGGTGACGAGGTTCTGTACCATGGTGCGCTGCATGCCCCAGAACGCGCGAGCGCGCTTCGTGGCGTTGGCAGGCTGCACCGCGATGGCGTCCGCCTGGACGTCATAGCTGATCTCGTCGGCGAGCGGCATGGAGAGGGTACCCTTGGGACCCTTCACGCTCAGCACCTTGTCGGCGATGGTCGCGGTGACGCCGGCCGGAACCGGGACCGCCTTCTTACCGATGCGGCTCATCAGAACACCTCCGCCAGGACTTCGCCACCGACATTCTGCTCGCGCGCTTCGGCGTCCGACAGAACGCCACGCGGCGTCGACACGATGGTGATGCCCAGGCCGTTGCGAACGCGCGGGAGCTCCTGCGCGCCCGAATAGATACGGCGGCCGGGCTTGGACACGCGCGCGACATGCTTGATCGCGGGCTGGCCTTCGAAATACTTCAGCTCGATGCGGATGCCGGCCGCGGGACCCATCTGCTCTTCGCTATAGCCACGGATATAGCCCTCGCGCTGGAGCACGTCGAGCACGCGGGCGCGCAGCTTCGACGCAGGCGTCAGGACGGAGTCCTTGCGCGCGCGCTGGCCGTTGCGGATGCGGGTGAGCAAGTCACCCAGGGGATCGGTCACTGCCATCTCAAATGGTCCTTACCAGCTCGACTTGGTGACGCCGGGGATCTGGCCCTTGTTGGCCAGTTCACGCAGCATGACGCGAGCGAGACGGAACTTGCGGTAATACGCACGCGGACGACCGGTGATCTCGCAGCGATTGCGGATACGGGTCGGGTTGCCGTTACGGGGGATCTCGGCCATCTTCAGGCGCGCGATCAGACGCTCGGTCTCATCGAGGCTCTGGTCGTTCGCGATCGCCTTGAGCTTCGCGTACTTGCCCGCATACTTCTTGACGAGAGCGCGACGCTTCTCGTTCTTATTGATTGAACTCAGTTTCGCCATGGACTTAAGCTCTTTCTGTAAGGACCCCCTCCCCGGCGTGGAGAGGGGGCAGTCCGGTTACGCTGCCTTCTTCTCGTCGGCAGCGTCTTCCTTGGGGAACGGGAAGCCGAACAGACGGAGCAGCTCGCGCGCTTCGTCGTCGGTCTTCGCCGAGGTGGTCACGATCACATCCATGCCGCGCACCTTGTCGATGCGGTCATAGTTGATTTCGGGGAAGATGATCTGTTCCTTGATGCCGCAGGCATAGTTGCCCCGACCGTCGAAGGACTTCGGATTCAGGCCGCGGAAGTCGCGAACGCGCGGCAGCGCGATCGTGATGAAGCGGTCCAGGAATTCGTACATGCGCTCGCGACGCAGCGTGACCTTCACACCGATCGGCATGCCTTCACGCAGCTTGAACTGCGCGATCGACTTCTTCGCCTTGGTGATGACGGGCTTCTGACCCGCGATCAGCTCCATCTCGGAAGCGGCCTGGTCGACGCGCTTCTTGTCCTGCGTCGCTTCGCCCACGCCCATGTTGAGCACGATCTTTTCGATCCGAGGGATCTCGTTGACGTTCTTGTAACCGAACTTGTCGGTCATCGCCTTGACGATGCTATCATCATAGATAGCCTTCATGCGGGGCTTGTAATCAGCCATCGATCTTCTCCCCGGTCTTGACGGCGACACGGACCTTCTTGCCATCCTGCGTCTCGAAACGGACGCGGGTCGGCTTGCCATCGGCGGTCACGTGCGCGACCTTCGAGATGTGCAGCGGTGCAGCGATGCGCTCCAGGCCACCCTGCGGGTTCGTCTGGGTCGGCTTGCGGTGACGGGTGGCGATGTTGACGCCGTCCACGACGACCTTGCCGTCCTTCGGCATCGCCAGCGACACGGTGCCGGTCTTGCCCTTGTCCTTGCCGGACAGGACGATGACCTTGTCACCCTTCTTGATGCGTGCAGCGGCCATTACAAAACCTCCGGCGCCAGCGAGATGATCTTCATGTGCTTCTTACCGCGAAGCTCACGCACGACCGGGCCAAAGATACGGGTGCCGATCGGCTCCTCGTTCTTGTTGACCAGAACGGCGGCGTTACCGTCGAAACGGATCACCGAACCGTCGGCGCGACGGATGTCCTTGGCGGTACGCACGATCACCGCGCGGTGAACGTCGCCCTTCTTCACGCGGCCACGCGGCTGCGCTTCCTTGACGCTGACGACGATGATGTCGCCGACCGATGCGGTACGGCGCTTCGAGCCGCCCAGCACCTTGATGCACTGCACCCGCTTCGCGCCGCTGTTGTCCGCGACGTCGAGATTGGACTGCATCTGGATCATGGATCCGCTTCCTTCTCTCTACCTGGGGTGGATACCGACCCGACCCCGCCTTAAAAAACGACCCCCGGCGCGGGCTACCGCACCAGGGGGAGAGGCCCCTTAGCCACTCCTGGCCTGAAAGGCAAGCGAGTCGCTTCGCCTCCTTGACCAATCCGCTCATCGCCCCGAAGGGCGGCCTTCATTCCGAACCCCGCCCCTCCCTGACGGAGAAGCGAGGCACGAAATCAAAGACGTTAGCCTTCCGCCGAAGCCCGCTCGGGCGTCGAGTGGGTGTTGACCCGCTCGATCACCTTCCAGGTCTTCAGCTTCGAGATCGGCGCGGTCTCTTCGATCCGCACCGTCTCACCGGCCTTGAACTCATTGCTCTCGTCGTGAGCATGATACTTCTTCGACCGACGGATGATCTTGCCGTAGAGGGGGTGCTTAACCTTCCGCTCCACATTGACGACGACCGTCTTGTCGGTCTTGTCCGAGACAATCACCCCGGTCAGCACGCGCTTCGGCATGTGTCTCGGTCCTTACTTGGCAGCCGCAGCGGTGCGCTGCGCCTGGATGGTCTTGATCCGCGCGATGTCGCGACGGACTTCCTTGACCCGGCTGGGCTTTTCGAGCTGGCTCGTGGCCGCCTGGAAGCGCAGGTTGAACTGCTCGCGCTTCAGGTTGCCCAGCGCCTCGACGAGCTGGTCGTCGCTCTGGCCGGTATATTCAGTCTTGGCCATTACTCGCCTCCGAGGTGCGAGGTGTCGCCCAGGCGGGCAACGACCTTGGTCTTGATGGGCAGCTTCATCGCAGCGCGCTCGAATGCCTCGGCGGCCAGCGGGCCGTCGACACCGTCGAGTTCGAACAGGATGCGACCCGGCTTCACGCGGGCGGCCCAGAATTCCGGCGAACCCTTACCCGAGCCCATGCGGACTTCGGCAGGCTTCGACGAGACGGGGACGTCCGGGAAGATGCGGATCCAGAGACGACCCTGGCGCTTGATGTGACGCGTGATCGCGCGGCGAGCCGCCTCGATCTGGCGAGCGGTGATGCGCTCCGGCTCCATGGCCTTCAGGCCATAGGAACCGAAGTTCAGGCTCGTGCCGCCCTTCGCATCGCCGTGGATGCGGCCCTTGAAGGCCTTGCGGAACTTGGTGCGCTTTGGTTGCAGCATGTTCTTTGATCCTTAGCGGCGATGATCGTCGCGCGCCGGGCGCACGCCGGAGGTCTGAGCCTCCATCATCAGCCGGTCCTGCGCCATGGGGTCATGGCCCAGGATCTCGCCCTTGAAGATCCACACCTTCACGCCGCACACGCCATAAGCGGTGTGCGCCTGCGCTTCAGCATAGTCGACGTTCGCACGCAGCGTGTGCAGCGGAACGCGGCCTTCACGATACCATTCGGTCCGCGCGATTTCCGCGCCGCCCAGACGGCCGCCGCAAGTGATACGGATGCCTTCGGCGCCCAGACGGAGCGCCGACTGCACCGCACGCTTCATGGCGCGGCGGAACGCGATACGACGCTCGAGCTGGTCGGCGACGCCCTGTGCGACGAGCTTGGCGTCGATCTCGGGCTTGCGGATCTCGACGATGTTCAGCGACACGTCGGACGAGGTCATCGAACCCAGCTTCTTGCGAAGCTTTTCGATGTCGGCGCCCTTCTTGCCGATGATCACGCCCGGACGCGCCGCGAAGATCGAGATGCGGCACAGCTTGGCCGGACGCTCGATGACGACCTTCGAGATCGCGGCCTGGGGCAGCGTCTTCATGATGTACTGGCGGATCTTCAGATCCTCCAGCAGCAGACGGCCATAGTCATGGCCTTCGGCGAACCAGCGGCTGTCCCAGGTACGGTTGATCTGGAGACGCAGGCCGATCGGATTGCTCTTCTGACCCATTATGCTTCTTCCTGCTCGCGGACGACGATGCGGAGCCGCGAAAACGGCTTCAGGATGCGCGTCGACTTGCCGCGACCGCGCGTCGCGAAACGCTTCATGGTGATCGACTTGCCGACCGACGCCTCGGCGACGACGAGCGCGTCGACGTCGAGGTTGTGGTTGTTCTCGGCATTGGCGATCGCGGAGGCGAGCACCTTGCGCGCGTCGACAGCCATCGCCTTCGTCGAGAAGGCCAGGATGTTCATCGCGTCGCCGGCCTTCTTGCCGCGGATCAGGCCTGCGACCAGGTTCAGCTTCTGCGCCGAACCACGGATCTGCGTGCCGACCGACAGCGCTTCCTTGTCACCGACCTTGCGGGGGGATGCTGGCTTCGACATCAGCGCTTACCCTTCTTGTCGGCAGCGTGGCCGGGGAAATAGCGCGTGGGCGCGAATTCACCGAGCTTCATGCCGACCATGTCCTCGTTCACCGAGACGGGAACGAACTTGCGACCATTGTAGACGTTGAAGGTCAGGCCGACGAACGACGGCAGGATGGTCGAGCGACGCGACCAGGTCTTGATCGGACCTGCGCGGTTGCCAGCATCCTGAGCCACTTCGGCCTTCTTCAGGAGATGGAGGTCCACGAAAGGACCCTTCCAAACGGAACGAGCCATTGCGTGTTAGCCCTTCTTCTTGGCGTGACGGCTACGGATGATCATCTTGTCCGTCGCCTTGTTGTGACGAGTGCGCGCACCCTTGGTCGGCTTGCCCCACGGGGTGACCGGATGACGGCCGCCCGAGGTCCGGCCTTCACCACCGCCGTGCGGGTGGTCGACCGGGTTCTTCGCAACACCGCGGGTCAGCGGGCGATGGCCCTTCCAACGGTTGCGACCAGCCTTCGCCAGGTTGGTATTGCCGTTGTCGGGGTTCGACACCGCGCCGACGGTCGCCATGCAGTTGGCATGGATGTAGCGCTGCTCACCCGAGTTCAGGCGAACGATGACCATGCCCTTGTCGCGGCCCACGACCTGCACATAGGTGCCGGCCGAACGTGCGATCTGACCGCCCTTGCCGGGCTTCATCTCGACGTTGTGGACGATGGTGCCGACCGGCATCTGGCCCAGTTCCATCGCGTTGCCCGGCTTCACGTCGGTCTTCTTGCCGGCGATGACCTTGTCACCAACGGCCAGACGCTGCGGCGCGATGATATAGGCAACGTTGTCCTTGCCCTCGGCATCGGCGCCGTAGTTGATCAGCGCGATGAAGGCGGTGCGGTTGGGATCATATTCGATCCGCTCCACGGTGCCCTCGACGTCCCACTGACGACGCTTGAAGTCGATGAAGCGGTAACGCTGCTTGTGGCCGCCCGCGATACCGCGGCTGGTCACATGGCCCTTGTTGTTGCGGCCGCCGGTCTTGCGCTTGCCTTCGGTGAGCGCCTTCACAGGCGCGCCCTTCCACAGCGCCGAGCGGTCGACGAGGATCAGGCCGCGGCGGGCCGGGCTCGTCGGATTATAATGCTTGAGTGCCATCGGCTCAGATCCCCGTCGTCACGTCAATGGACTGACCGTCCTTGAGGGTGACGATCGCCTTCTTCATGTCCGAGCGCTGGTACGGAGCGCCCTTCCACTTCTTGGTCTTGCCCTTCTGGACGATGGTGTTCACGCCGGTGACGGTCACGTCGAACAGCGCTTCCACCGCCGCCTTGATCTCGGGCTTGGAAGCACCGGGGGCGACCTTGAACACCACGGCGTTGTGCTCGCTCAGGAGCGTCGCCTTCTCGGTGATGTGCGGCGCAACGATCACGTCGTAATGACGCGGATCGACCGCCTTCTGCTGCTTAGCCATGGAAACGGGCCTCCAGCTTTTCGACAGCCGAGCGCGTCAGCACCAGGGTGTCATGCTTCAGAATGTCGTAGACATTGGCACCGGCCGCCGGAAGGATGTTGATTTCCTTCAGGTTGCCCGCGGCCAGCGCGAACGACGTTTCGACGGCGTCGCCATCGATGACCAGCGCGGTCTTGCCGAAGCCCAGCTTCGCCAGATCGCCCTTCAGCGTCTTCGTCTTGTTACCTTCGACGGACAGATCGTTCATCACGATCAACGAACCCGCCTTGGCGTGGCTCGACAGCGCCATCTTCAGGCCCAGAGCGCGAACCTTCTTGTTCAGACCCGGGTTGAAGTCGCGGACGCGGGCGCCGTGCGCCTTACCACCGCCGATGAAGACGGGGGCCCGACGATCGCCGTGACGAGCGACACCGCCGCCCTTCTGGCGACCGAGCTTCTTGCCCGAGCGGGCGACATCGGCGCGCTCACGGGTGCCGCGCGCAGTGGCGCGACGCTTTTCCAGCTGCCAGGTCACAACGCGGTGCAGGATGTCGGCGCGCGGATCGAGGCCGAAGACCTCGTCGTTGAGCTCGATGTCCGCGGCGTCGGTGCCGGCGAAGGATTGAACCTTGACCTTCACGACTTAGCCCTCCTGGCTCTCGGTGGCTTCCGGAGCAGGCTCGGCAGAAGCGTTATTGTTGGCGGCCGCCTTGATGCTGGCGGGGAACGGGGCGTCCGCGTGGCGCGAAACCTTGACCGCGTCCTTGACGATCAGCCAGCCACCCTTCGAGCCAGGCACCGAGCCCTTGACGAAGATCAGGCCGCGCTCGACGTCGGTCGACACGATTTCCAGATTCTGCTGCGTGCGGTTCTTGTCGCCCATGTGGCCGGCCATCTTCTTGTTCTTGAAGACGCGGCCCGGATCCTGACGGTTACCGGTCGAACCATGCGAACGGTGCGAGACCGAGACGCCGTGGGTCGCGCGCAGACCACCGAAGTTCCAGCGCTTCATCGCACCGGCAAAGCCCTTACCCTGGGTACGACCCTGGATATCGACATACTGGCCGGGGACGAAATGGTCGGCGGAGATTTCCGCGCCGACGTCCAGCAGGCCGTCTTCGTTCACGCGGAACTCGACCAGCACCTGCTTGGGCTCGACTTCGGCCTTGCCGAAGTGGCCACGCTGCGGCTTGGCAACATTCTTGGTCTTGGCGACACCTGCGCCAAGCTGGACGGCGGTGTAGCCGTCACGATCCATCTCGCGGCGAGCGACAACCTGTACGCCTTCAAGCGCCAGGACGGTGACCGGCACGTGCCGACCGTCGTCCTGGAACAGGCGGGTCATCCCCAGCTTCTTCGCGATCACGCCGGTACGCATGATCCTGTTCCTTCCTCGACAGAGGCCCCCAAGAACCATTCAAGGGGGGCATATCCAGCCCGATTAAAGCGAAACGAGCCCCCGTCCCGGGCTGGCGACCGGCAAGCCGGTCAGACGGGGGACGCTGCCCCGGCACCATCTCGCTTGCGCGAGATCACCGGGCGGTATCCCTTAAGAGTGCCGGATCACGGGAGCGACCTCGGCGCGTTTTCCGGCAGCTTCAGGCCGGAGAAACGCCAAAATCCCGTGGGACGGAATCGTCGACCACGGGAATGCCGGCCCTCTTACGCCAGCTTGATCTCGACATCAACACCTGCGGCGAGGTCGAGCTTCATCAGCGCATCGACGGTCTGCGGGGTCGGCTGCACGATGTCCAGCATCCGCTTGTAGGTGCGGACCTCGAACTGCTCGCGCGACTTCTTGTCGATGTGCGGACCACGGTTGACCGTGAACTTCTCGATGCGCGTCGGAAGCGGGATCGGACCGCGGATAAGAGCGCCGGTGCGGCGCGCGGTGTCGGCGATGTCGCCGGTCGCCTGATCGAGCACGCGATGGTCGAACGCCTTCAGACGAATGCGGATATTGCTGTCCATGATCCCTACCGATGCGAAAGAGCGGGCCTTCGGGTTTTCCCCACCATGGATATCAAGTGCGATCGGCTGTCCGACCGGGCACTCGACCATCCACCGTGAAGGCGACCTTGGGCCGAAACAAACTCTGGGTTGCGACAGAGGCGAAAACCGACCCTGCCCTCACTAAAAGCAAACGGCCGACTCCGGTATTCCCGGTGCCAGCCGATTCCCTCAAGGCACGTGCCTATACGCATATGGCGGGGGTGCCGCAAGGGGCGGATGCGGGTTTTTGTTGGGACGGGTGGAACCGGTGCCCACCAACCAAAACACCAACCGTCGTTCGGCCTGAGCGAAGTCGAAGGCAGCAGGAAAGCGGAGACCGCGGGGCGGGCACTTCGGCTGCGCTCGGCGCGAACGGAGGCCCCTTCCCGGTCACCCCAGCAGCGGCCGGGACCTCTCACCTGGCGCGCTCCGCCGAGACAGGCACCAGTCTTCGCTGCGGCGACGGCCACACACGAAAAAGGCCGACCCCGTCGCCGGGGCCGGCCCTTTGCCGATAAGTTTCAGGCTTTCGCCCGAGGCTTACTTGTCGATCGCGCTGACGACGCCGGCGCCGACGGTGCGGCCGCCTTCACGGATCGTGAAGCGCTGACCGATGTCCATGGCGATCGGAGCGATCAGCTTCACGCCCAGAGCGACGTTGTCGCCCGGCATGACCATCTCGGTGCCCTCAGGCAGCTCGACGGTGCCGGTGACGTCGGTCGTGCGGAAGTAGAACTGCGGACGATAGTTCGCGAAGAACGGGGTGTGACGGCCGCCCTCTTCCTTCGACAGGACGTACACTTCCGACTTGAAGTCGGTGTGCGGCTTGATCGAACCCGGCTTGCAGAGAACCTGGCCACGCTCGACCTGGTCGCGCGCAACGCCACGGATCAGCGCGCCGATGTTATCGCCGGCTTCACCCGAGTCGAGCAGCTTGCGGAACATTTCGACGCCCGTGACGGTGGTCTTGCGGGTGTCGTTGATGCCGACGATCTCGACTTCTTCGCCAACCTTGACGATGCCGGTCTCGACGCGGCCGGTGACGACCGTACCACGACCCGAGATCGAGAACACGTCTTCGATCGGCATCATGAACGGCTTGTCGAGCGGACGCTCGGGCTGCGGGATGTAGTCGTCAACGGCCTTCATCAGCTCGAGGACGGCTTCCTTGCCGAACTTGTCGTTCGAACCCGACAGAGCGCAGGTCGCCGAACCCTTGATGACGGGGATGTCGTCGCCCGGGAATTCGTACGAGCTCAGCAGCTCGCGGATTTCCAGCTCGACCAGCTCGAGGATTTCCTCGTCGTCGACTAGGTCAACCTTGTTCATGAACACGACCATCGCGGGCACGCCGACCTGGCGGGCCAGCAGGATGTGCTCGCGGGTCTGCGGCATCGGGCCATCGGTCGAAGACACGACGAGGATCGCGCCGTCCATCTGCGCCGCGCCGGTGATCATGTTCTTCACATAGTCGGCGTGGCCGGGGCAGTCGACGTGCGCATAGTGGCGGTTCGTCGTCTCATACTCGACGTGCGCGGTCGAGATCGTGATGCCGCGCTCGCGCTCTTCCGGAGCCTTGTCGATGTTCGCGAAGTCGACGGCGGTACCGCCGGTCGTCTCGGCCAGAACCTTGGTGATTGCGGCGGTCAGCGAGGTCTTGCCATGGTCGACGTGACCGATGGTGCCGATGTTGAGGTGCGGCTTGTTCCGCTCGAATTTTGCCTTTGCCATTTTCCTACCTTCTGAATCGAATTCGGTGCCGCATCCGAGGCCACGCGAACGCGGCCCCATAGCGGGTGTTTCAAGTGATTGCCAGCCCCTAGCGTGCTCGCACCCCCAGGTCGCCCTGGGGGCACGATATACGCCTTAGGCCATCTTCGCCTTGACTTCGTCCGCCACGTTCTGCGGCACTTCGTCATAATGCGAGAACTGCATCGAGTACTGCGCACGACCCTGGGTGAACGAGCGGAGCGCGTTCACATAGCCGAACATGTTGGCCAGCGGGACCATCGCCTCGACCGTCTGCGCGTTGCCGCGCGTGTCGGTGCCCTGGATCTGGCCGCGACGGCTGTTCATGTCGCCGATGACGTCGCCCAGATAGTCTTCCGGGGTCACGACTTCGACCTTCATGACCGGCTCGAGCAGCGTGATGCCCGACTTCTGGGCCGCTTCGCGCATCGCGCCGCGGGCACAGATTTCGAACGCCAGCGCCGACGAGTCGACGTCGTGGTACGCGCCGTCATACAGCAGGACTTCGAAGTCGATGATCGGGAAGCCGACCAGCGAACCGGTTTCCGCGGTTTCACGGAAGCCCTTCTCGATCGCGGGGATATATTCCTTCGGAATGTTACCGCCCTTGATCTCGTCCTTGAAGACGAAGCCCGAACCACGCTCGCCCGGGGTCAGCTTGACCTTGACGCGGCCGAACTGGCCGGTGCCGCCCGACTGCTTCTTGTGCGTATAGTCGATATCGACCGGCTTCTTGAGGTATTCGCGATACGCCACCTGCGGCGCACCGACATTCGCCTCGACCTTGAACTCGCGCTTCATGCGGTCGACCAGGATCTCGAGATGGAGCTCGCCCATGCCCTTGATGATGGTCTGGCCCGACTCGGCGTCCGAGGTCACGCGGAACGAGGGGTCCTCACGCGCGAGACGATTGAGCGCGACGCCCATCTTCTCCTGGTCGGCCTTGGTCTTCGGCTCCACCGACAGCTCGATCACGGGCTCGGGGAATTCCATCCGCTCGAGGATGATCGGGGCGTTCTGCGCGCAGAGCGTGTCACCGGTCGTGGTATCCTTGAGGCCCGCCAGAGCGACGATGTCGCCGGCATAGGCTTCCTGGATGTCCTCACGGCTGTTCGCATGCATGAGCAGCATGCGGCCGATCTTTTCCTTCTTGTCCTTGACCGAGTTCAGGACCTGCGACGAGGTCTCGAGCTTGCCCGAATAGATGCGGGCGAAGGTCAGCGAACCGACGAACGGGTCGTTCATGATCTTGAACGCCAGCGCCGAGAAGGGCTCGGTGTCCGACGAAGGACGCTCGTCCGGCGTCTCGCCGTCGAGCTTCACGCCCTTGATGGCCGGAACGTCGAGCGGCGAAGGCAGATAGTCGATGACCGCGTCGAGCAGGGGCTGCACGCCCTTGTTCTTGAACGCCGAGCCGCAGACCACGGGGACGAACGCCATTTCCAGCGTGCCCTTGCGGATCAGCTTCTTCAGCTCTTCGACCGACGGCTCGTTGCCTTCCAGGTACGATTCCATCGCGGCATCGTCCTGCTCGACGGCCATTTCGATCAGGTCGCTGCGATACTTGGCGGCCTTTTCCTTCAGGTCATCGGGGATGTCCTGATATTCGAACTTCGCGCCCAGCGACTCTTCGAGCCAGATGATCGCGCGGTTCTCGACCAGGTCGACGAGACCCTTGAAGCCGCCCTCGATGCCGATCGGCAGATACAGGACCGCCGGACGCGCGCCGAGGCGCTCGATGATCGAGTTCACGCAGAAATAGAAGTCGGCGCCGGTGCGGTCGAGCTTGTTGACGAAGCACATGCGCGGCACGCCGTACTTGTCGGCCTGACGCCACACGGTTTCCGACTGCGGCTCAACACCCGCCACGCCGTCGAAGCAGGCGACCGCGCCGTCGAGCACGCGGAGCGAACGCTCCACTTCGATGGTGAAGTCGACGTGCCCGGGGGTGTCGATGATGTTGATGCGGTTGTCGTTCCAGAAACAGGTCGTCGCGGCCGACGTGATGGTGATGCCGCGCTCCTGCTCCTGCTCCATCCAGTCCATGGTGGCGGTGCCTTCGTGCACTTCGCCGATCTTGTAGGACTTGCCGGTGTAATAAAGAATGCGCTCGGTCGTGGTCGTCTTGCCGGCATCGATGTGCGCCATGATGCCGATGTTGCGATACTTCTCGAGCGGATGGCTGCGGGCCATGATCGATCTTCCTCAAGCGTAGGGGGGAGCCGGTTGGCCCGGCTCCCCCTTATATAGGCTGTTTGCGTGACCAGCGGAAGACCGCCGGCACCGCACCCTGAAAAGGTTGCGGCAGAGCGGAAATTATTCCGGTCCGCCGCAAGGCCCTTACCAGCGGTAGTGCGAGAAGGCGCGATTCGCTTCCGCCATGCGGTGCGTATCTTCGCGCTTCTTGACCGCGTTGCCACGGTTGTTCGCGGCATCCATCAGCTCACCCGACAGACGCGCCGCCATCGTGTTCTCCGAACGGGCGCGCGACGCGCCGATCAGCCAACGGATGGCCAGAGCCTGGGCACGCTCCGGACGGACTTCGACCGGAACCTGGTAGGTCGCACCACCGACGCGGCGCGAACGGACTTCGATGCCCGGCTTGATGTTGTTCAGCGCATCGTGGAACACGCCGATCGGATCGCGCTTGGCGCGCGTCTCGACGGTTTCCAGAGCACCGTAGACGATGGCTTCGGCCACGGACTTCTTACCGTCCAGCATGACCGAATTCATGAACTTCGACAGGACCACATCTCCGAACTTGGGGTCCGGCAGGATTTCCCGCTTTTCGGGACGACGACGACGAGCCATTCTCGTATTTCCTTACAAAACTTCAGCCTTTGATGGTCGAGGAGCCTGAAGACAGGCCCGACCGGCTTACTTCGGACGCTTGGCGCCGTACTTCGAGCGGGACTGCTTGCGATCCTTCACGCCCTGCGTGTCGAGAACGCCGCGCAGCACGTGGTAGCGCACGCCGGGAAGGTCGCGCACACGGCCGCCGCGGATGAGCACCACCGAGTGCTCCTGCAGGTTGTGGCCTTCGCCCGGGATGTACGAGATGACTTCGCGGCTGTTGGTCAGACGGACCTTGGCCACCTTGCGAAGTGCCGAGTTCGGCTTCTTCGGGGTCGTCGTGTAGACACGGGTGCAAACGCCGCGCTTCTGCGGGTTCTGCTCCATTGCAGGGACCTTGGACTTGGCCTTCTGCAGTTCGCGGCCCTTGCGGACCAGCTGGTTGATCGTCGGCATTGAAGCCTTCACCTTTCCATGAGGTTACTTTGCTGGAGCCATCACAGCACTTAGGAATACAAAAAGGGGCCATCGCAGCTGTCGCCCGGCCCATATTCGCATCCAGCAATGTTCAAGCTTGCCCGACGGACATGTCCCGATTCCCGAGAAATCCCCTTCGTGCAGCGGCGGCCTATACGCGTGAAGGCCTGTGCGGTCAACGTCACCTCGAAACACGGGAAACCGGGCGCCACGAACAAAGTTACGATTTTCGTCACACAGGCGCTTGCCCTGCCCGATCAGTCGGGCTAATGGCGGCCGCCTCGCAGGAGTGTAGCTCAGTTGGTAGAGCATCGGTCTCCAAAACCGAGGGCCCACGGTTCGAGTCCGTGCACTCCTGCCACTTTTCATGACATCGCTGGATCGACCCCACATCGTTCGCGGTGAGGGTGGTTTCGCCCATTCCTCCCCTGCAAAGCCCGGGGACCAGTGGAGCTGGTGGAGGGGCTTACCCCCTATCGGGAGCGCGACACGCCTTTGTCAGGCCCTCGCCTGCCCCCTGCCGTTGCAGGCGAGGAATAGCGGATCAGTTTACGGGGCGTACCCCCACACCCGGCGGCGTAGCCGGGTCGACTTCATCGATCTCGTCACCGCGATGGCCGCCGCCGGCCCCTGCCCCACTACCATGCACTTCGCCCGTTTCCGGGTCGATCGAGGGGCGGCGGCCATTATCGTTGGGCAGGCTCGTCTCGGCATTCCCCTCACCCTTGGCGGGTGGCGTGGTCGTCACGCGGCCCGACGGCTCCGCCCGACCCATCGCGGCCTCCTCGTCGCGGTGATAGTCCTGCCCCGAATAGCCGTTATCGCGGTCGAAAGGCTGGGGTGGCCGCTTGTCATTGTCGGACATGAATAATCTCCTCGGCCGTTCAACGGGATAGGAGAGCCCCCGTTCCCCCTCACGCAAAAGGGCGCCCGCCATGTCGACGGACGCCCCTTCACGATTGCGGGCAAATGCCCGAGCGATCAGCTGCGGAACAGCGAGTGCGGGTCGATCACGTCGTCGCCATGGCCATGCCCGATCGAATCGATGTCGCGGCTCTGCTGCTCGCGCTCGGCACGCAGCGAGGCGAGCAGCGCTTCGCGGTCGCCCTCCAGACGGGTGTCGGTCGGCTGCGCATCGGCGTTGCCCCCGGTCGACTTCGCCGCCTTGGCCACCGCCGAGTCGAGCTCGCGCTGCGTGGTCAGGCCCAGCGTCACCGGATCCTTCGGCGTGATGTTGGCGATGTTCCAGTGGCTGCGGTCGCGGATCGCGGCGATCGTCGTGCGCGTGGTGCCGATCAGGTTGGAGATGGCGCCATCCGAGATTTCCGGATGGTTGCGGATGATCCAGGCGATGCCGTCCGGCTTGTCCTGCCGCTTGCTGACCGGCGTGTAGCGCGGGCCCTTGGTACGGCGGACCTGCTCGGGGCCCTTGGTCATCTTCATGCGATAATCGGGATTGGCCTGCGCCTTCTCGATCTCGCTCTGGGTCAGTTCGTGCGCGCGGACAGGATCACGGCCGGTCAGCTTGGTGGCGGCCGTGTCGTCGGCGATCGCCTGCACTTCGAGGATGTGGAGGCCGCAGAAATCCGCGATCTGCTCGAACGAGAGCGACGTGTTGTCGACCAGCCAGGAAGCGGTCGCATGGGGCATGAGCGGCTGGGCCACGGGGATCACTCCAGTCGGAAAATAAAAGGGCCGCCCCTCACCGGAGCGGCCGTAGCTGCGACAAATCTAGAGAAAAGCGCCCCGAAGAGCAAGGTGCGCCGCCACAAACTGCCCGCGACGATCCGGCATGGCGAAGCCGCCGCGTACATCAGCCCCGGCGAGGCGGCTCAATCATCGTCGAATCGGCCAAAGGGAAGGAGCTGCGACGCGAGCCTGCGCGCGGTCTGCGCGTCCCCGGCCCGAAGCGGAACCAGCACCTGTGCCGCGCCGCGCTGAAGGATGCGATCGAGCGCGGTGGGCGCCTCGGCACGCATCGCCTGTTCGGCCAGCGCGCGACCGCGCGGATCGCGGGGGTCCAGCTCCAGCCGCAGCAGCGCGGCCAGTCCCGGAAACAAGGCGCGGTCGCCACCCAACGCCACGGCGCGCTCCAGCGCGGACATCCCGATCGATCGCTGCGCTCCCAAAGCGGCGCGGCCGACAATGGCGCCCAGCTTCTTCACCGCGCCGATATGCCACGCCCCCAGCGCCGCCTGCGCTTCCGCGTCGCGCGGGTTCTGGGTGATCAGCGCCTCGAACTGGCGTCGCGCGGCCACCGCGTCGCCGCGGTTGCCGGTCAGCTTCGCCCGATAGCCGAGCGCGGTGGCACGCATCAGCAACGCCTCCCGGTCATCGGGCTCACGGCGAAGCGCATTGCCCGCCGCAGCATAGGCGTTGCCCACCCGGCGAAGGGCGCTGGCCTCATCCGCATCGCCGAACGAGGCCTGAGTCAGGATGTCGCGCGCGGACTGCGCTTGGGCAGGAGCCAATGGCACGGCCCCCACCGTGACGATGGTGAGGACGAACCCGGCCCGACCCCATTGCTGCGCCATCATCATCCCCCCGAATCTCTCTTATCGATACCGGGAAACAGCCGGACCGGATATAGTATCCGTCGCAATCTTTGCAGCGGCGATCAAGCCGTCATCGCCGCGTCAGCGGTTCAGGGTCAGGATGATCTTGCCCAGATGATCGCCCGCCTCCATCCGGCGATGCGCCTCGGCGGCTTCAGCCAGCGGGAAGCTGCGATCGATCAGGGGGCGAAGACGCCCTTCCTCGACATGCGGCCAGACGATGCGCGCGATCTCGTCGGCCACCATCGCCTTGAACTCGCGATCCCGTCCGCGCAGCGTCGACCCGGTCAGCGTCAGTCGGCGGCGCATGACCTCCCAGATCGGAATCTCGGCCTTGGCCCCGCGCTGGACCGCGATCGAGACGTGCCGCCCATCCTCGGCCAAGCATTTCAGGTTGCGGGGCAGATAATCGCCGCCGACCATGTCCAGCACGATGTCGACGCCGCGCCCGTCGGTGAAGTCCTTCACCGCTTCGACGAAATCGACCGATTTATAGTTGATCGCCCTGGCCGCGCCGAGCTTTTGCGCGGCGGCGCATTTGTCATCGGACCCGGCGGTGACGATGACCGTCAACCCGAACAGCTTGCCCAGCGCGATCGCCATCGTACCGATGCCGCTGGTGCCGCCATGCACCAACAGCGTCTCGCCATCGCGGGCATAGGCGCGTTCGAAGACATTGGTCCACACGGTGAACAAAGTTTCGGGCAGCGCGGCCGCCTGCTCCATCGACAGGCCGTGCGGCACGGACAGGCAATGGTCGGCGACCGCGACCGCATATTCGGCATAGCCGCCGCCGCCGATCAGTGCACAGACCGGCTGGCCCAGCATCTCGAACCCGACGCCCGGCCCGACCGCGACGATGTCGCCCGCGATCTCAAGTCCCGGGATGGACGGCGCGCCGGGCGGAGGCGGGTAAAGCCCCTGGCGCTGCATCACATCGGGCCGATTGACCCCGGCGGCGGCGACGCGGATCAGCACCTCCCCCTCGCCAGGGGTCGGGGTAGGCCGCTGCGTCGGGACCAACACCTCGGGTCCGCCCGCCGCCTCTGGGTCGATGGCGGTCATCATTTCGGGAATGTCGACGATTCCCATCACATCGCTATCCGCGCGCACCGATCACCGCCCCCTATTGGCCCATATTGGGAACCCGTTATTGACATCGGCGGCCACCGGGTCAACGCTGCATCCCGAGATGGAACAGGATGATTCCCCCTTCCGCACCCCGGACAGCCTGACGGCGCTGGTCCAGGCCGACCTCGATCCGCTCTCGCTCGCCGAGCTGGAAGCACGGATCGCGGTGCTGGAAGCGGAAATCGACCGGACCCGACGCCATATGGAGCGCGCCTCGCTCCACCGCGCCAGCGCCGACGCGTTGTTCAAGCGGTGATGACACGGGGATCGGCCGGGCGACCCTACGCCTTTCGCCGATCTTCGGGCTCGTCGCCATCCGCACGATGCGCTTTGTTGAAGCGCCGTTCGTTACCCCCGCTTGATGCCGGGGCCATCCATCCCGACATTGTTCGAAACGGAACGCATGTCCCATGCGCTCCGCCAGGAGTATCGTAGATGCCATCTTTCGCCCCCGCGCTCGAGACCACGCTTCACAAGGCGCTGGAAGCCGCGACCGTGCGGCGCCATGAATATGCCACGCTGGAGCACCTGCTGCTCGCGCTGATCGACGACGAACATGCCTCCAAGGTGATGGAGGCATGCCATGTCGACCTGGGCGAGCTGAAGGCCACGGTCGCCCAGTATCTGGACGCCGAACTCGACGCCCTGAAGGTCGACGCGGCGACCGACCCCTCCCCCACCAGCGGGTTCCAGCGCGTCGTCCAGCGCGCGATCCTGCATGTCCAGTCGTCGGGCCGCGACGAGGTGACCGGCGCGAACGTGCTGGTCGCCCTGTTTTCCGAACGCGAATCCTACGCCGTCTATTTCCTGCAACAGCAGGATATGAGCCGCCTGGATGCCGTCAGCTTCATCAGCCACGGCGTCGGCAAGGGTGGCGCGACCAGCGAAGCCACCCCGCCCAAGGGCGCCGAGGAGGAAAAGCCCGCCAAGCCCGCCGAAAAGGGCAAGGGCGAGAGCGCGCTCAAGCAGTTCACCGTCGACCTCAATGAAAAGGCCAAGGCGGGCAAGGTCGATCCGCTGATCGGGCGCGGGCCCGAGGTGGACCGCACCGTCCAGATCCTGTGCCGCCGGTCGAAGAACAATCCGCTCTATGTGGGCGATCCCGGCGTCGGCAAGACCGCCATCGCCGAGGGCCTGGCTCGCAAGATCATCGAGGGCAACGTCCCCGAAGTGCTGCTGAACGCCGTCATCTACTCGCTCGATATGGGCGCGCTACTGGCGGGCACCCGCTATCGCGGTGATTTCGAGGAGCGGCTGAAGGCGGTCGTCAACGAGCTGGAGAAGCTGCCCCACGCAGTCCTCTTCATCGACGAGATCCACACCGTCATCGGCGCCGGCGCGACCAGCGGCGGGGCGATGGATGCGTCGAACCTGCTCAAGCCCGCTCTGTCGGGCGGCACGATCCGCTGCATCGGCTCGACCACCTACAAGGAGTTCCGCAACCACTTCGAAAAGGACCGCGCGCTGCTGCGCCGGTTCCAGAAGATCGACGTGAACGAGCCGACGATCGAAGACACGATCAAGATCCTCGCCGGTCTCCGTTCGGCGTTCGAGGATCACCATCAGGTCAAGTATACGCCCGATGCGATCAAGTCGGCGGTCGAGCTGTCGGCGCGCTACATCAACGACCGCAAGCTGCCCGACAAGGCGATCGACGTGATCGACGAAGTGGGCGCGATGCAGATGCTGGTGCCGGTCAGCAAGCGCAAGAAGACGATCACGCCCAAGGAGATTGAGGCTGTGATCGCCACCATGGCGCGCATCCCGCCGAAGAGCGTGTCGACCGACGACCGCCAGCAGCTCGAGACGCTGGAGACCGATCTGAAGCGCGTGGTGTTCGGCCAGAATGCCGCGATCGAGAATCTGTCCTCGGCGATCAAGCTCAGCCGGGCGGGTCTGCGCGATCCCGACAAGCCGATCGGCAACTATCTGTTCACCGGCCCCACCGGGGTCGGCAAGACCGAGGTTGCGCGCCAGCTGGCGACGATCCTGGGCATTCCGCTCCAGCGGTTCGACATGTCCGAATATATGGAGCGTCACTCGGTCAGCCGTCTGATCGGTGCCCCTCCGGGCTATGTCGGATACGACCAGGGCGGCCTGCTGACCGATGCGGTCGACCAGAATCCGCATTCGGTGTTGCTGCTCGACGAGATCGAGAAGGCGCATCCCGATCTGTTCAACATCCTGTTGCAGGTGATGGACAATGGGAAGCTGACCGATCACCACGGCAAGACGGTCGATTTCCGCAACACGATCATCATCATGACGACCAATGCGGGCGCCGCCGACATGGCGCGCGAGACGGTCGGGTTCGGCAATCTCACCCGCGAGGGCGAGGATGAGCAGGCCGTGCAGAAGATGTTCACGCCGGAATTCCGCAACCGCCTCGATGCGATCGTGCCCTTCGGCTATCTGCCGCCGGAAGTCGTGGCGCGGGTGGTCGACAAGTTCATCCTCCAGCTCGAACTCCAGCTGGCCGATCGTCACGTCCATATCAGCCTGGACGAGGCGGCGAAGAGCTGGCTCACCGAAAAGGGCTATGACCGCCTGTACGGTGCGCGTCCGATGGGCCGCCTGATCCAGGAGAAGATCAAGCAGCCGCTCGCCGAGGAATTGTTGTTCGGCAAGCTGGTCCATGGCGGCGAGGTGACGGTGAAGATGAAGGACGGCGCATTGTCCTTCGCAATCGAACCCGCCGCGCCCAAAAAGCCGCGCAAGAAGGGTGGCAAGCCCGCATCGGTCGACGCCGAATAAGCGCAACAACATCCAGATCGGACAAAGGCCGGGTAGCAATACCCGGCCTTTTCTATGTCGCATCGAAGCGCGATGCGATAAAGGATCGCCCGAAATCTAGGCCTCAACCCTGGCCTTAACCGATTTTTCGTCGTTTTGCAGACACATCATTGGTTATGAACGGAACGGTTCCGATCAGGAAACTTGCATTGGCGATCGCACTGCTGATGGTCTTCTGGCCATTTGCGGTTGCGCGTGCCGATGTCGGGCTGCCGATCCGGACCTGCATCCTGCCGATCGCATCCGGCCAGACGCCGTCGGCCCTGTTCGCCGCGCCGCAGCGTTTCGACTGCACGCGCGATCCGTCATCCTACGGTGCGGGCGACTTCTGGGTCATGTCGCAGCCCCTGCCCATCGTTCCGGGCGATCCTCGCGATCAGCTGAGCGTCAGCTTCGCGAGCGCCTGGCAGGATGCGACCACGCTCTACTTCCTTTATGCCGATGGCAGCATTCGACGCGTCTCCTACACCAGCGCCACCACCTCGCCCTATCTGCGACTGGGTGCGATGATCGCGGTACCGATCCCCCGCGAGGAGTCGCGCCCGGTACGCGTCCTGTGGGAGGTGCATGGCGCGGCCAATATGCGTGGCGTGGTGCGCGGTGCGAAGATCGAACATTATAGCCAGGCCCGAGCCGCCGAGGCGTCGCTGGGACTGGTCTATGGCATCATCATGGGGCTGGTCGTCGGCCTGGGCGTCTATAATCTGGCGCTTTGGCCCGCGCTGCGCCAGCCGCTGCAACCCATTTACTGCCTGCTGCTGTTCTTCATCACCGGCTATACGCTGTCCTCATCGGGGCTGATCGGCCAATGGCTGCCCGGGCTCGACAACAACGAACGTCATCGGTTGAACGCGATCATGCTGGGCGGCGTCGCGCTGACCCTGGTCGTGTTCGCGCGCCACTTTTTCGAGCGCAAGGTGTTCGAGAAGTGGCTGGATCAATGGGCCATCGTCACCTTCGTCCTGGTTGCCCTGCCCAATATCGCCTTCGCCTTGCTTGCCCCCTATTGGATCCGCACGCTCGACATGGCGGTGGTCATGGGCTTCCTGATCCTGCTGGTCTTCCTGGTCGCCGTGCTGGTGAACGCCTGGCGCCATCGCAGCAACTTCCTATGGGCCTTCGCCATCGCCTGGGGCACACCGATCGTCCTGGCGATGTTCCGCGTCCTCCATGCGCTTCACCTGATCGAATGGCGGCCATGGATCGACCAATCGACGGTCCTGTCGATGGGAGCGGAGGCCTTGATCGCCAGTCTCGGCGTCGCCTATCGCATCTATCTGCTCAGTCGCGAACGCGATCTGGCGCGCGAGGACGAGCGCGTCGCGCGACGGCTGGCCGATACCGATCCGCTGACCGGCCTGTTCAATCGCCGCGCCTTTCTCGACCAGGCGATCGGTCGCAGCGGCCCGCAGACGCTGATCCTGGCCGATATCGATCACTTCAAGCGGATCAACGATCTGCTGGGCCATGACGGCGGCGACGATGTGCTGCGCATCTTTGCCAAGGCGTTGGCTGGTGCGTTGGGTCCCGACATGCTGGTGGCGCGAATCGGGGGTGAGGAGTTCGCGCTGCTGGCCGATGCCGCCCGCGCGCCCGATGCCGACACGCTGCTCGCGCGCCTGCGGGCCGCCACCTATCCCACGGGGGCGAAGGTCACCGCCAGCCTGGGCCTGTGCACCGGCCCGATGCGCAATGAGGAGGATTGGCGCCTGGTCTATCGCGAGGCCGACCAGGCGCTGTTCGCCGCCAAGAATGGCGGGCGCGACCGTGCCTGCTGGGGCGTCACGGTGCCGGGCGGCCAGGGCCCGGCCGCCGATGGCGCCTACCCCGCCCCCCTCTTGCCCGCCGCCCGCACCCGGCGTAAGTATCGGCGAGGGGAGAAGGGCGTGTGCGCGAACGGCGGATTCTGATGGCCATGACGGCGCTGGCGCTGCTGGCACTGGCCTATCGTCACCCGACCGCGGATATTCGCCTGATCACCCATGACCTGACCGACCGATCGCCGCGCCGCGTACAGGCCGCGATCGATCTGGGCGTCTTCGGCGTCTCGTTTCTCTACACCTGGACGGTCCGCCGCCTCCGATAAGCATCTATTTGGCTTGCAACGATTGCGCGAGCATCCTTGCGCCCGTGCGACACGTGCCGCATAGCGACGTCATGGATACGCCCATCGAAGAACTGACGTTCGAGGACGCCCTCAAGGAATTGGAGAGGATCGTCGGCCGACTGGAAAGCGGCGAAGCGACGCTCGACGAATCGATCCGCCTCTATGAGCGCGGCGACCGTCTGCGCCAGCGTTGCGCCGAGCGGCTCGACGCTGCACAGGCCCGGATCGAGGCGATTCGCCTGGATGCCGAGGGCAAGGCCGCCGGCACCCGCCCGTTCCAGGCAGGCTGATCGCGTGACGCTGAACGCCGCAACGTTGTCCGACGCGCTGATCGAAGTCGCCGAGGATATCGACCAGCGCTTCGCCACGCTGCTCGCCGATCCGGGCGATCCGCGCTCCTCGCTCTACGCCGCGATGCGCCATGCCGCGATCGGCGGGGGCAAGCGGCTTCGTCCCCTGCTCGTCTTCGCCACTGCGCATCTGTTCGACGTGGACCGCGATTGCGCGGGCTGGGTCGCGACCGCGCTGGAGGCGATCCATGTCTATTCGCTGATCCATGACGATCTGCCCGCGATGGACGACGACGACATGCGTCGCGGCAAGCCGACCGTCCACAAGGCGTTCGACGAGGCGACGGCGATCCTGGCGGGCGACTGCCTCCACGCGCTGGCCTTCGAGATTCTGGCCGATCCGGCGACCCATGCCGATCCCTTCGTCCGGTCCGAGTTGATCCTCGACCTCGCACGCGCCTCCGGCCCCAGCGGCATGGCGGGCGGGCAGCAGATGGATCTGGAGGCCGAGCGCCAGACCTTCGACCTCGCCACCGTCACCCGGCTTCAGCAGATGAAGACCGGCGCGCTGATCTGCGCGGCGGTGGAAGCGGGCGCGATACTAGGCCGCGTACCCCCCGAGGGCCGCACCCATTTGCGCGGCTATGCCCATGATCTGGGCCTCGCCTTTCAGATTGCTGACGATCTGCTCGATGCCGAGGGCGACGAGGCGGTGGCGGGCAAGAAGCTGCGCAAGGACGAGGATGCCGGCAAGGCGACCTTCCTCAGCCTCCTGGGCGTCGAGCGCGCGCGCGAGCAGTGCCGGATGCTGGTCGCCCAGGCGATCGAGCATTTGCGGGATTACGGCTCTGAGGCCGACTTGCTACGCGCCATCGCCGCCTATGTCGTGGAGCGCGACCGGTGACCCGGATCGGCGTCTATCCGGGGACCTTCGATCCCGTCACGTTGGGCCATATGGACATCATCCGGCGCGGTGCGAAGCTGGTCGACCGGCTGGTGATCGGAGTGACGACCAACCCGTCCAAGTCTCCCATGTTCACCCTCGACGAGCGCATGGAGATGGTCCGCCGCGAAGTCGCCGAGGTGGCGGGCGAGATTCACGTCGTCGCCTTCGATTCGCTGCTGATGGACTTCGCCGAGCGCGAAGGGGCGAAGGTGATCGTCCGGGGCCTGCGCGCCGTCGCCGACTTCGAATATGAGTACCAGATGGCGGGCATGAACCAGCAGATCAATCCGCGGGTCGAAACCGTCTTCCTGATGGCCGATGTCGCGCTGCAACCCATCGCCAGCCGCCTGGTCAAGGAAATCGCCATCTATGGCGGCAACATCGCCAAATTCGTGACCCCCGCCGTCCGCGAGGACGTGGTCCGGCGCGTCGAACTGGTCGGACGCAAGGGATCCTGACCCGCAAAGCGAAGGAATTCGGCGCGAAGGTTCAGATTGGCGCAAGGGGCGATTTGCTCTACAGCCACCCCATTCCTTTCCTTGTCGTAGAGATGTGATGCGCGTTCTCGCCGCTCTTGCCATGATGATGGCCAGCCTGATCGCCGTTCCGGCACAGGCCCAATCCCAGTCCCAGCCCAAATTCACCACCCCCGCCAAGGCGGCACAGGTGCTGGAGGTCAACGTCGCCGGCCGTCCGACGCCGCCGCCGGTGACCGACAAGGAGAATCTGTGGTTGCTCGACCTGTCCACGGGTGGCCGGGTCACCATCTGGCTGCGCCCGGATGTCGCGCCCAAGATGGTCGAGCGGATCAAGACGCTGACCCGTCGCCATTTCTATGATGGCCTGACCTTCCACCGCGTGATCGACGGCTTCATGGCGCAGGGCGGCGATCCCAAGGGCGATGGCACCGGCGGTTCGGACCTGCCCAACATCACGGCCGAGTTCAACTATCTGCCGCATGTGCGCGGATCGGTGGCGGCGGCGCGGGCGGACGACCCCAACAGCGCCAACAGCCAGTTCTACATCGTCTTCCAGCCGCGCTTCGCGCTCGACAAGAAGTACACGGTGTTCGGCCGGGTGATCGACGGCATGCAATATGTCGACGGGATCGAACGCGGTGAGCCGCCTGCGAACCCGAGCAAGATCGTCCACGCCTATATCGCCGCCGACAATCCCCCCGCCTATGTCCCGATGGCCCCCGCCGCCGCCCCCAATCTGGGCGCGCCGGTGACGCTGCCGGGCGCCGCCCCTGCGAAGCCCGCGGCGGCGGCGGTTCGCCGTCCCGCGACCAAGGCGGCTCCGGCCAAGAAGGCGGCAACGGCGACCAAGTGAACGTAGATTATTTCGACTTCGCGCTGCCGCCCGAGCGGATCGCGCTCTATCCGGCATCCCCGCGCGATTCGGCGCGGATGCTGGTCCTGGACGGCGACGTCACCCGTGACGAGCGGGTAAGCGACCTGCCCGCCTGCCTACGCGCGGGCGATCTGCTGGTGTTCAACGACACCCGCGTCATCCCCGCGCAGTTGCAGGGGACACGCGGTGACGCGAAGATCGGCGCGACGCTGCACAAGCGCGAGGGCACGCGTCGCTGGCGTGCCTTCATCCGCAACGCCAAGCGATTGCACGAGGGCGATGCGATCGACTTCGGCGTAGGCGTTACCGCCATCGCGCGCGACCGGGCCGAGGATGGCAGCTTCGCGCTGGACTTTGCCGGGGACGAGCCGGTCGAGCTGCTGCTGGAGCGGGCGGGCACCATGCCCCTGCCCCCCTATATCGCGCAGAAGCGCGGCGTCACGGAGAAGGACGCCGAAGACTATCAGACGATGTTCGCCAACGAGCCCGGCGCGGTCGCCGCGCCCACGGCGGCGCTGCACTTCACCCCCGGCCTGCTGGACTCGCTGGCGGCGGCGGGTATCGAGCATGCGACACTGACACTGCATGTCGGCGCGGGCACTTTCCTGCCGGTCAAGGCGGACGATACCGTCGATCACAAGATGCACGCCGAATGGGGCCGCATCGACGCGACGACCGCCGACCGGCTCAACGCCGTCCGGCGGCGGGGCGGCCGGGTGATCGCGGTGGGCACCACCTCGCTGCGCCTGATCGAAAGCGCGGCGGGCGAGGACGGCGTGATCCGCTCGTTCGAAGGGGATACCGCAATCTTCATCACCCCAGGCTATCGCTTTCGCGGGATCGACGGGTTGATGACCAATTTCCACCTGCCGCGCTCGACCCTGTTCATGCTGGTCTCCGCGCTGATGGGGCTGGACCGGATGCAGGCGGCCTATGCCCATGCGATCGCCCAGGGGTATCGCTTCTACAGCTATGGCGACGCCTCGCTGTTGCTGCCCGAGCGCACGGCATGATGGTGCTGGCGCTGCTGCTTCAGGCGGCGACGCCGGGGGCGAACGAGACGGTCACCGTCACCGCACGCCCCACCCCCTTCGCCCAGACGCCTGCGACCATGGTCGTGGAGCCGGTAGCGATGATGATCGCTGCGTTCGATTCCGATGCCGACGGGCGGACCACGCGTGAGGAGATGGAGGCCGGGGTCAAGCGATCCTATGACCTGATCGACACCGGGCATCAGGGATCGATCGGCTATCTCCAGTTCGCCGATTGGGCGGAGCGCTGGCTGGGCGACCGCAATGCGCTGCCCAGCCCGTTCGACGTCGACAAGAACAATGACAACCGCATCACCCTGCCCGAATTGCAGGCGCATTTCTCGCGCCTCTTCTCCCGCTTCGATCGCGACCATGACGGCGCGATCAGCCGGGCCGAGGCGCTGACCATCCGCACCATTCCCGCCGACGCCAATGGCCCGACCGGCCCGCTCGCGCCCCGAGACAGAAGAAAATGACCGCCCGCTTCTCCTTCGCCATCCACGCCACCGACGGCCGCGCCCGCACCGGCACCATCACCATGAAGCGCGGCGAGATCCGCACCCCCGCCTTCATGCCCGTCGGCACCGCCGCCACCGTCAAGGCGATGAAGCCGGGCGATGTGCGCGCGAGCGGTGCCGACATCATCCTGGGCAACACCTATCACTTGATGCTGCGCCCTGGCGCCGAGCGGGTCGACCGGCTGGGTGGCCTGCACGGCTTCATGGGCTGGGACCGGCCGATCCTGACCGATTCGGGCGGCTATCAGGTGATGAGCCTCGCCGAGCTTACCAAGCGGTCCGAGGACGGTGTGGCGTTCAAGAGCCATCTCGACGGCACCCGCCATCTGCTCAGCCCCGAACGCTCGATCGAGATTCAGCGGCTGCTCGGCAGCAATATCGTCATGGCCTTCGACGAACTGGTTCCGACCACCTCGACTCGCGAGGTGCAGGCCAGCGCGATGGAACGCTCGATGCGTTGGGCGAAGCGCAGCCGCGACGCCTTCGACGCGGGCGGCCAGCATGCCGAGGACAATGCGATCTTCGGTATCCAGCAGGGTGCGCTGGACGAAGGATTCCGCAAATCGTCGGCGGATGCGCTGGTCGATATCGGGTTCGACGGTTACGCGATCGGCGGCCTGGCGGTCGGCGAAGGACAGGAGGCGATGTTCGGCTGCCTTGATTTCGCGCCCGGCCAGCTTCCCGCCAGCAAGCCGCGCTACCTGATGGGCGTGGGCAAGCCGACCGACATTGTGGGGGCCGTCGAGCGCGGAGTCGATATGTTCGACTGCGTGCTGCCGACACGTTCCGGGCGGACTGGGCAGGCCTTTACCCGCTCGGGCCCGATCAATATCCGCAACGCACGCTTCGCCGAGGATCAGGGGCCGCTCGACCCCGCCTGTGGCTGCCCGGTCTGTGCGACCTGGAGCCGTGCCTATCTCCATCATCTGGTCCGCGCCGGGGAAATCCTGGGCGCGATGCTGATGACCGAGCATAATATCTGGTTCTACCAGCAAATGATGGCCGACCTGCGCGCCGCCATCGGTGAAGGCCGCCTTACAGCCTTTGCGGACGACTTCCGGGCGCGCTACGCTGCCAAGAAATAAGCTGGTCGAGTAGGAGAGTAACCATGACCGATCGTACCGAAGATGCGCCCAACGAAATCCTCGCCGCCGCCAAGGAGGCCAAGGAGCATGCCGTCGCCGCCGCCGAGGCCACTGCGGAGTCGGTGAAGGAACAGACGCGTAACTGGCCGCTGGGCAAGATCGGGCTGGGCGTCGGAATCGGCTCGACCGCGATCGCCGCGGCGGTGCTGTACGGCACCCGTAACAAGTCCAAGTAACCCGCACTCCATAACGAGGGTCTTCATGCGCCTTATCCGTGCCGCGCTCCTGCTCGGCGTCGCCGCCCTTCCCTCGCTGGCGGGGGCACAGACCGCCGCTGCTCAAGGTGAACAGGGGGGGCGCACGGAAAGCGTGAAGCCCATCGATTTCACGACGCGTACCCTGCCCAATGGGCTGCGCGTCTATGCCATTCGCGATACGACGACGCCCAACGTCTCGGTCCAGGTCTGGTATGACGTCGGGTCGAAGGATGACCCCAAGGGCCGCTCGGGCTTTGCGCATATGTTCGAGCATCTGATGTTCAAGGCGACGCGCAACCTGGTCCCCGAACAGATGGATCGCCTGACCGAGGATGTCGGCGGCTATAACAATGCCTCCACCGCCGACGATTACACCAATTATTTCGAGGTGGTGCCCGCCAACCATCTGCAACGCCTGCTCTTCGCCGAGGCGGACCGTATGGCCGCGCTGGTGGTCGAGCCAAAGAGCTTCGCCAGCGAACGCGACGTGGTGAAGGAGGAACTGCGCCAGCGCACGCTCGCCCAGCCTTATGGCAAGCTGTTCTCCATCTATTACCCCAAGCTCGCCTATAGCGTGCACCCCTATGCGCGGCCGGGCATCGGCAGCCTGGAGGAACTGGAATCGGCGGGCATCGAGGATGTCCGCGCCTTCCACGCCACCTATTACCGGCCCGACAATGCGGTGTTGGTGGTGTCGGGCAATTTCGATCCGGCGCAGTTGAACCGCTGGGTCGACCAATATTTCGCGGGCATCCAGCGTCCCGCCAATCCGATCCCGCGCGTGACGGTGCAGGAACCGGAGCGGACCCAGGCCGTATCCCGCACGGTCTATGAGACCAACACGCCGCTGCCCGCCATACTGATCAGCTATCACATCCCGCCCGAGCGGAGCGCCGACACGCCCGCGCTGATGGTGCTGAACGCGATCCTGTCGGCAGGCGAAAGCTCGCGGCTGTACGAGGATCTGGTCTATCGCGACCAGTTGGCGCAATCGGCCTCGACCTTCCTCGACACCAAGCAATCGACCGGCAACCTCGTCGCCTATGCGATGATGGCCAGCGGCAAGCCGGTGGCCGAGGGCGAGGCCGCGCTGAAGAAGGAAATCGCCCGGCTGCGTGATACGCCCGTCTCCGCCGCCGAACTGGCCGAGGCGAAGAACGAACTGCTCACCTCCGCGCTGAAGCAGCGCGAGACCGCCGAGGGTAAGGCCAGCCTGATCGCCAACAGCGTCATCATCGACGGCGATCCCGGCGCCGCCGATCGCCAGATCGCCGCAGTGCAGAAGGTCACCGCCGCCGACATCCAACGCGTCGCCCGCGCCTATCTGAACGACCGGCAGAGCGCGACCATCCGCTATCTGCCCGATAGCGATCGCCCAGCGAATGTCCGTGAAATGCCGATCGAGATCGCCCCCAGCGTGCAGGTCGCCGCGCTGACCCCGCCCGCCAATATCCCGGTTGTTACACCCGCCCCCGAGGGCGAGCGCATCCTGCCCCCCGCCCCCGGCCAGGCGATCGCTCCCACCCTGCCCCAGCCCGTCACCGTCACCCTGCCCAACGGCCTGCGCGTCGTGACGGTCGAGCGGCACGACCTGCCCCTAGTCACCGCCTCGCTGGTCGCGCTCGGCGGGGCCGCGACCGATCCGGCGGGCAAGGCGGGCGCGAGCAGCCTGTCCGCCGAATTGATGACCAAGGGAACGCAGTCCCGTTCCGCCACGGAGATCGCCCGCGCGGTCGAAAGCCTGGGCGGCTCGATCGCCAGCAGCGCGACCGATGACGGCGCGAGCATCGACCTGACCGTCCCCTCGGCCCAGGCGGATACGGCGATGACGATCCTGGCCGATGTCGCCACCCATCCCGCCTTTGCCCAAAAGGAAATTGACCGGGCGCGAACCCAGTCGATCGACAGCCTGAACGTCGCGATGAAGAATCCGGCGCAACTCTCGGTGATGGTCGCGGACCGGGCGGTCTATGGCGCCCGGGCCTATGGCCAACCGCTGTCGGGGACGCCGAATTCGCTCAAGGCGCTGACCCGCGCCGACCTGACCGCCGCCTATGCGCGAAGCTGGAAGCCGGGACAGGCGACCCTGTTGCTGGTCGGGGACGTCACGCCCGCCCAGGCCCGCACGCTGGCCGAACGCCATCTGGGCGGTTGGCGCGTCGCGGGGGCCGCCACCGCCGCGACCAGACCCGCCGAACCCGCCTTCCCCGCCCCGCGTGTCATCGTCGTCGACATGCCCGATGCCGGACAGGCGGGCGTGGTCGTCGCGCGTTCGGGCATTCGCCGCGCCGACGACCGCTATTACCCATTGGCCGTCGCCAATACGGTGCTGGGCGGCGGCTTCTCGTCGCGGCTCAATCAGGAGATCCGTATCAAACGCGGCCTGGCTTATGGCGCGGGCAGTTCGGTGGCGACCGGTCGCGACATCGGCCTGATCTCCGCCCGGACCCAGACCAAAAATCCATCCGCGGCCGAAGTGGTCGGCCTGATCGATGCCGAGATGCGCAGGCTGGGCAGCGCCCCCGTCTCGCAGGATGAATTGTCGACGCGGCAGGCGGTGCTGGTCGGCGGCTTCGGCCGGACGATCGAGACCACCGACGGCATTGCCGACATCCTTGCCAGCTACACCCTTCAGGGTGTGCCGCTGGAGGAACTGAGCCGGTACATACCGCGCGTGCAGGCGGTCGACTCGACGGCGGTCCGGTCGGTCTCTGCGGCGCTGCTCGATCCCCAGGCGGCGAGCATCGTCGTGGTGGGCGACGCCAAGCAGTTCCTGCCCGCATTGCGTCAAGGCCATCCGCAGGTCGAGGTGATCCCGGCGGAATCGATCGACCTCGATTCCCCCAAGCTGCGCTGACGCCAATCCCTCCCCAGGCTCGGCTTGGGGAGGAGCACCGCCCGAAACTCGGTGGTGGGCCGGGCCCGGCACGACGCAAAATTCTTAACCCTCTCGGGTATAGCCACAAACCGGATATGCTATAGCGGGAGGAGTCCCCATTTTGCGGGTGGCGAGGCAGACGGTAAGACGGATGGTACAGGTCTGGCTGGCGCTGGTCGGCCTGATGCTGACGTTCGGCCTGATGCTAGCGGCGCAGGGAGCCCGGCGACACTCGGAGCAACAGGCGGCGGCCCCGTCTTTGCCTCCACCAGCCACCCCGCCCACAGTGACCGGTGGATTGCCCGCCCTTGATGGCAGCACGGGGACGGTTGCCCTGCCCGCACTACCTATCCCGCCGGGCGCGAGTCCCGCGGATCAGTTCATGGTCGCCGCCCGCCCCTTTCGCTGGGGATCGGCCACCGCGATCGATCGCGCCCGCGCGATGCAGTGCCTGACCGCCGCCATTTATTACGAAGCCAGCGGCGAGAGCATCGACGGCCAGCGCGCCGTGGCGCAGGTGGTCCTGAACCGGGCGCGCCATCCGGCCTTTCCCGGCACGGTGTGCGGCGTCGTCTATCAGGGGATGGAGCGGGCGCATTGCCAGTTCAGCTTCGTCTGCGATGGCGCGCTGGCCCGCAGGCCCTCGGTGGACGGTTGGGCGCGGGCGGCCCGGATCGCCGCCTCGGCCTTGTCGGGCAACGTGTTCGCCGCGATCGGGCTTGCCACCCATTACCATACATTCGCGGTCGCCCCGTCCTGGAACCGGGCGATGGTGATGACCGACATGGTCGGCGCGCATCTGTTCCATCGGTGGAAGGGGTATTGGGGCACCGCCGCGGCGATGAACCGGGCCTATAGCGGCGGGGAAGTCCTACCAATCCCGCCCGCCACCGACAGCAAGGCGGCGACGGCGAGTGGCGCGCCTTCACCCGATCCCAAGGCACTGGCCGTTCCCCCAACGCTCGCGATAAACGCCAGCGTCGCCGCTCCGCCCGCCCCGCACGGCAGGACAAGCGCGCCCTCGCCAGATGCGACCAGTGGTACGGTCATCAGTGACCGGCTGGCCCGGTCCGGCGAGATACTCGACAAGTGGAAGGATAGCGGCCGCCCGATCGAGCGGCCGGACGGACCGCGCCCTAGCTTGGCGGGCGCGCCCCCCGTCACCGATCAACGGCGGTGATGACGGTCGAAGCGGTCATGCTTTTCGAAGCGGACCTGACGGCTGAGCACCGCATAGCGGCGGTCGAGATCGCTGCGCTCCGATGCGCTCAGCCCGCCGCCCGAACGGCGATAGCGATATTCGAGCTGGCTGAGATCGCGCAATTGCGAACGCAGGCGAACCGCCTCACGCCGGTCCAGCGCGCCCGAGCGAATGCCCTGATCGATCCGCGTCTGGAGCCGGCCCTGGCGCTGGGCGATCGGGGTCCAACGCTGCGCATCGGCGACCGACGGAACGGCGATGGTGGCGAACCCCAAGCCTGCGAGAATCATGGCCTTCATGACGTTACTCCCATTACAAAGCGGGCGATTACTGGCCCGAACGCAAAAATGGGGGGCGGTGATCGCAGAGCTGTCCCAATCACTTAACGAAAGTGTCACCAAGTGTCGCAAGTGCGCGAGCTTCGTTCATCTTCACTCGGCAGGCAGCGCGCCACAGTTGCAAGCCTACCCGATTAACGGACACGCTGGTCGGCTTGCCGTGCCCATGGACTGGATCGCCGCACCCCATAAAGAGGGGCCGGTCCGTCGCGTCCGAATGGAGGCGACAAACCGACCCGTTTCCTCATACGCCGACCGGCTCAGCGGCAGCGCACATTATTCCGCTCGATCGCACGTCCGGCCAGTGCGCCACCAGCGGCGCCCAGCAGCGTACCGAGCGTCTGCGAGCCACCCGAGGTGATCGCAGCGCCCAGCGCACCACCCGCGATCCCGCCGACGATCAGGCCGGTGGTGCCGTCGTTGCGGCGGCAATAATAACGGCCGTCCTGCCCGACATAGACACGGTCGTTGCGCCCCAGGCGCCGCTCGCGATAGCGCTGATTATCGACATAGTAGCGGTCGGCATAATAGCCGCCATAAGCGGGATCGGGGCGGTTATAGTCATAGGCGTAACGCGGTCCGCCGAAGTCGCCGCCGCCATAGGTGGAGCATCCGGAAACCAACGTCGCGGCTGCAACCAGACCGAGTGTCATTGCACGCATTGCATCCTCCCTCATGGGTCGTGCGGGGAGAATCGCTCGGTCGCGCGAAAAGTTGCGATACGTTAAATATGGCCTACGGATCGTCCCAAAGGGCTTGGGATTCGCTTCGCTCAGGCGGCGTGACCGTGGCGTTGGGACTGCCGGTCCGAGCCACCCTTCACCCCAGCCGTCTTCGGCCCAAGCGAAGGCGAAGGCCTTGAGACCACCGGTCCCATGGCCCCGAAACGCTATTCGGCCGCCTGCGCCTGTCCCTTATCGAGCAACGGCTTGAGATACTTGCCCGTAAAGCTGCGCGGTTCGGCCGCGACGACTTCAGGGGTGCCGACCGCGACGATCTCGCCGCCCTTGACGCCGCCTTCGGGGCCCAGATCGACGATCCAATCGGCGGTCTTGATGACATCGAGATTATGCTCGATCACCACCACCGTATTGCCTTGCTCGACCAGCGCATGCAGCACTTCGAGCAGCTTGCGCACATCCTCGAAGTGAAGCCCCGTGGTCGGCTCGTCGAGGATGTAGAGCGTGTTGCCCGTCGCTCGGCGCGAGAGTTCCTTGGCAAGCTTCACCCGCTGCGCCTCGCCGCCCGACAGGGTGGTCGCCTGCTGGCCGACCTTGACGTAACCCAGCCCCACCTCGACCAGCATCGCCATCTTGTCGCGGATCGGCGGCACCGCCTGGAAGAATTCGGCGGCGTCCTCGACCGTCATGTCGAGCACATCGGCGATCGAGTGGCCCTTGAACTTCACCTCCAGCGTCTCGCGATTGTAGCGCGCGCCGTGGCAGACGTCACAGGTGACATAGACGTCGGGCAGGAAGTGCATCTCGATCTTAAGGACGCCATCGCCCTGGCACGCCTCGCACCGGCCGCCCTTGACGTTGAAGCTGAACCGGCCGGGCTTGTACCCGCGCGCCTGCGCCTCGGGCAGCCCCGCGAACCAGTCGCGAATCTGGGTGAAGGCGCCGGTATAGGTGGCCGGGTTCGACCGGGGCGTGCGGCCGATCGGCGACTGGTCGATGTCGATCACCTTGTCGAGATGTTCGAGCCCGCTGATCTTTTCATGCTTGCCCGCCAGGATGCGCGCGCCGTTGAGCGTCCGCGCGGCGGCGGCATAGAGGGTGTCGATGGTGAAGCTCGACTTGCCCGACCCCGACACGCCCGTGATGCAGGTGAAGGTGCCGAGCGGAATGCTCGCGGTCACGCCTTGCAGGTTGTTGGCGGTCGCCTTGTGCACGGTCAGCTTCTTGCCCGATCCCTTGCGGCGCTTGGCGGGCACCGCGATCTCGCGCGTACCGTTGAGGTAATCGGCGGTGATGCTGGTCTTGGACTTGAGCAACTGCTTGAGCGTGCCGTGCGCGACGATCTGGCCGCCATGCACGCCCGCCCCCGGCCCCATGTCGATGACATAATCGGCGGTGCGGATCGCATCCTCGTCATGCTCGACCACCAGCACGGTGTTGCCCAGGTCGCGCAACCGCCGCAGCGTCGCCAGCAACATGTCGTTGTCGCGCTGGTGAAGCCCGATCGACGGCTCGTCCAGCACGTACAGTACGCCCGACAGGCCCGAACCGATCTGCGACGCCAAGCGAATCCGCTGGCTCTCGCCACCCGACAGCGTGCCGCTGGTCCGGTCGAGATTCAGGTAATCCAACCCGACATTGTTGAGGAAGCCCAGCCGCTCGATGATCTCCTTCAGGATCGGCTGCGCGATGGCACGCTGCTGGTCGGTCAGATGCTCAGGGAGTCCGGTGAAGAAGGCCAGCGCATCGACCACCGACAGCCGCGTCGCGTGGCTGATGTCCTGCATCGCGATCTTGACCGCCCGCGCCTCGGGCTTCAGCCGTGCGCCGTGGCAGACTTCGCAGGGCTGCGACGACTGATAGTTGGACAATTCCTCGCGCATCCAGGCGCTCTCGGTCTGGAGCATCCGGCGGTTGAGATTGCCGATCACGCCCTCGAACGGCTTCTTGACGTCGTAGGACTTCTTGCCGTCGATGAAGGTCAGCGTGACCGCCTTGCCCTTTGTGCCGTGCAGGATCACCTCCTGCACCTTGGGGTCGAGGTCCTTCCACGGCGTCTCCAGCGAAAAGCCGAACTCGCGC
Organism: Sphingomonas sp. Marseille-Q8236; assembly: GCF_965112005.1. NCBI lineage: Bacteria > Pseudomonadati > Pseudomonadota > Alphaproteobacteria > Sphingomonadales > Sphingomonadaceae > Sphingomonas > Sphingomonas sp. Marseille-Q8236. Next base: position 1,857,882 of record NZ_CBCOPO010000001.1, on the reverse strand, counting down.
GCGAGGCTGCCCAGCACCTGCATATAATAGGGGCTGGGCGGATTGGACTTGGCCCAGGGCACGACTGCGCCCTTCTTGATCGACAGCTCGTGATTGGGGACGACCAAGTCTTCGTCGAAGATCAGCTTTTCGCCCAGGCCGTCACAGGCCGGGCACGCCCCCTGCGGCGCGTTGAACGAGAAGAGGCGCGGCTCGATCTCGGAGATGGTGAAGCCGGAGATCGGGCAGGCGAATTTCTCCGAGAACACGATCCGGCCATCGGGCGCATTGTCGCCCAGCACCGCCGACTTGGGCGTGTGCGGCTCGACCGGATCGGCGGGATCGACATAGGCCAGGCCATCGGCCAGCTTCAGCGCGGTCTCGAAACTGTCGGCAAGGCGCGTGGCGATATCCTCGCGCACCACCAGGCGATCGACCACCACCTCGATGTCGTGCTTGAACTTCTTGTCGAGCGCGGGCGCCTCGTCGATCTCGTAGAGCTGGCCGTCGATGCGGACACGGGTGAAGCCCGCCTTCTGCCACTCGGCCATTTCCTTGCGATACTCGCCCTTACGGCCGCGCACGACGGGCGCGAGCAGATAGAGGCGCGTGCCCTCGGGCAGCGTCATCACCCGGTCGACCATCTGGCTGACCGTCTGCGCCGCGATCGGTTCGCCGGTGGCGGGGCTGTAGGGAATGCCGACGCGCGCCCAGAGCAGGCGCATATAGTCGTAAATCTCGGTGACCGTCGCCACGGTCGAGCGCGGATTGCGGCTGGTCGTCTTCTGCTCGATCGAGATGGCGGGCGACAGTCCCTCGATATGGTCGACGTCCGGCTTCTGCATCATCTCCAGGAACTGGCGCGCATAGGCCGACAGCGACTCGACATAGCGGCGCTGCCCCTCGGCATAGATGGTGTCGAAGGCGAGTGAAGACTTGCCCGACCCCGACAGGCCGGTGATCACCGTCAGCGTGTCACGGGGAATGTCGATATCGACATCCTTGAGATTGTGCTCGCGCGCGCCGCGGACGGAAATCTTAGTCAGCATAGGGCGGGTTCTACTTCTGTTCCGGGATAAATGCCAGAGGCGAGATAGGAAGCGAGGCTCTCACTTTCGAGAGCCGAGACTTGCGGTAACGTACGGCAATCGCCCATGATCCCGGCCGGGGCATGGGGATTGCACTTCTCGATGGCTCCATGTGATATAGTATCACATCCTGTTTGTGGAGACCTTCCATCTTGTCGAAGACCCTGCATCTGTCCGCGCTGTTGCTGCTCGCCGCCGGTACGACCCCGGCATTCGCGCAAAAGGCGGAGAAGACCGAAACCAAGACGACGACTACCGAGAAGAAGGACGACGAGGCCAAGCGCCCGCCCCTCCCCGACGACAAGACGATCACCCAGACCGCGCGGATCGGCGGCAGGGTCGTCAGCTACAAGGCGACCATCGGCAAGATTCCGGTGCGCGACGACAAGGGCAAGGAGATCGGGCAGGTCGTCTACACCGCCTATACCGTGCCCGGCGGCGATGTGCGGCGGCCGGTGACCTTCGCATTCAATGGCGGGCCGGGTGCGTCGTCGGTCTATCTCAACATGGGCGCGGTGGGGCCGAAGCGGGTGCCGTTCGGTGCGCAGGGCGATGCCCCCTCCGACGCGCCGATTACGACCGACAATCCCAATAGCTGGCTGGATTTCACCGATCTGGTATTCATCGATCCCATCGGCACGGGGTTCAGCCGCAGCCTGGTTGACGAGGCGGAGACGAAGAAGGCCTTCTACGCCAACGATCCCGACATCAAATATCTGTCCAAGGTCGTCTATGACTGGCTGGTCAAGGAAGGGCGGTTGCGCTCGCCCAAATATGTGATGGGCGAAAGCTATGGCGGCTATCGCGCACCGCGCATCGCCTATGAGCTTCAGTCGCAGATCGGCGTCGGGGTGAACGGGCTGGTGATGGTGTCGCCCTATCTCGATCCTGCTTCGGGCGATGACGCGACGGCGCTGTCGCCCTTGCCGTGGATGATCGACCTGCCCTCTATGGCGGCCGCGCAGCTGGAGCGGCAAGGCAAGCTCAATGCCGAGTCCATGGCCGGCGTCGAGGCCTATGCGCGCGGCGATTACCTCCGCGATCTGATGCGCGGGCGGTCGGACACGCAGGCCGTCGACCGTCTGGTCACGCGGGTGTCGGAACTGACCGGGCTTGACCCGGCGCTGGTGCGCAAGCTGGGCGGGCGGGTCGATACGCGCACCTATCTGCGGGAAATCCACCGCAACGATTCTACGATCGGCAGCATCTACGACTCAAACGTCACCGCCTTCGACCCCTTCCCCTGGTCGTCGCAGCAGCGCTCGAACGACCCGTTGCTCGACTCGCTGATCGCCCCGACGACCAGCGCGATGGTCGATTTCGTGACGCGCGAAGTGGGTTGGAAGACCGACGCCCGCTATCATGCGCTGTCCTATGAGGTGAACAGCGCCTGGGATCGCGGAAAGCCCGACGACACACCCGTCACCGACCTGCGCAAGGCGATCGCCAACGATCCCAAGATGAAGGTGATGATCGTCCATGGCTGGGACGACCTGTCCTGCCCCTATTTCGCGTCTCGACTGATCGTCGACCAGATGCCGAGCTATGGCGTGGCGCAGCGTGTGCACCTGAACGTCTATCCGGGCGGGCACATGTTCTACAGCCGCTCGGACAGCGGCGCGGCATTCCGGCGCGATGCGATGGCGATGTACGGGGGGTGAGTCTCCCACCTCTGCGGAGACATATCCACCGCCGTTCACCCTGAGCGCGGTCGAAGCCCACGCCCCGTCTGGCGCCTCAAGCCAACCCGCGCTAACACGCCAACCGTATACGAAACGGAGCGAATAGCATGGCAGGAATGATCGGGGGATCAACGGCGGAGCGCGAACTGGCGAGCCTGTCGCTTTGGGCGAACCCCGCTCCGGTCATCACGTCGGAGGAGCGCGCACAGAGGCTGGCCCGTGCGCGCGAATTGATGGGGCAGATGGGGGCCGATACGCTGCTGATCGGCGCGGGTGCCAGCTTGCGCTACTTTACCGGTGTCGCCTGGGGCGCGACCGAACGGCTGGTAGCGATGCTGTTGCCGATCGCGGGCGATCCGGTCTTCATCTGCCCGGCCTTCGAACTCGGGTCTTTCGAGGCGAGCCTGGCCATCCCCGCGACCGACATCCGGCTGTGGGAAGAGGATGAAAGCCCCTCCGCACTGGTCGCCGATGCCTTGACGGCGGCGGGCGCGAAGACATTGGCGATCGACCCGGCCATGGCGTTCCTGTTCGTCGAGCGTATCCGCGCCGCCGCGCCGGGCGTGGCGCTGGTCGATGCCGGACCGGTGGTCGATGGCTGTCGCATGATCAAGTCGGCGGCCGAAATCGCGCTGATGAAACAGGCCATGGCAATGACGCTGGAGGTCCACCGCCGCGCCGCGCGCATCCTGCACGAGGGCATTCGCGCGTCCGAGGTGATCCGCTTCATCGACGCGGCGCACCGGGCGCTGGGAGCGTCGACGGGCAATTATTTTTGCGCGGTGCAGTTCGGCCGCTCGACCGCCTTTCCGCATGGCTTGCCGCAGGACGATGTGCTGCGCGACGGCGATGTGGTGCTGGTCGATACCGGCACGCTGATCGACGGCTATCATAGCGACATCACCCGCACCTATGCGTTCGGCGATGTCGGCGACGAGGTCCGTCGCATCTGGGATATCGAGAAGGAGGCCCAGGCCGCCGCCTTCGCCGCCGTCCGGCCGGGCGTGCCGTGCGAGGCGGTCGATTACGCCGCGCGGGCGGTTTTGGAGCGCGCCGGGCTCGGTCCCGATTACCGTCTGCCCGGCCTGCCGCATCGCACCGGGCACGGCATCGGCCTGTCGATCCACGAGCCGGCCTATCTGGTGCGCGGCGACCGGACGCCGCTGACCCCCGGCATGTGCTTTTCCAACGAGCCGATGATCGTCGTACCGGAGCGTTTCGGCGTACGGCTGGAGGATCACTTCTACGTCACCGAGACGGGCGCGGCGTGGTTTACCGAGCCGCAGCCCGCGATCGACGATCTCGGGTAAGGCGTGACCCCGGCTGAGGCCGGGATTGGTTCACGCGAAGACGCGATGCCGCGAAGGATTTTGTTCGCGCGGAGACGCGGAGGCGCGAAGATGATCGCCCGCGCGGCAGCGCTCTGGGATCAGCAACGTATGGAGATTGGAGGGCCGCTGGCGCGGCGAGTCCCTCCGTCTCCGCGCCACCGCGCGAACCTCTTCTTCGCGCCCTCGCGCCCTCGCGCGACGATCGCCTCAAACCACGGTGAACCCGGCCCAGAACGGGTCCTCGCGATCGATCCAGATCGTGTTGAACCCGGTCGCGATCGCCGAGCCCTGGATCGACGGCACGATTGCGGCCTGACCGCCCAGTTCGGTCGCTTCCTCGACCCGGCCGATGAAGCGGCTGCGGATATAGCTTTCGTGGACGAAGCGGTCACCGACGCGCAAGCGCCCCTTGGCCGCCAGATGCGCGAGGCGCGCCGAGGTGCCGGTGCCGCAGGGGCTGCGATCGATCGCCCGCTCGCCATAGAAGACCGCGTTGCGCCCATCGGCATCCTCGGCCGAGGGCTTGTCCGCCCAGAGCACATGGCTAACCCCCCGGATCGAGGGTTCGAGCGGATGCACCGGCTCGAACTTCTCGCGAACCAACTCGCGGATCGTGCGGCTGAGTTCGACCAGCTTCGACGCGCCCAGATCGTCCAGCCCGGTATAGGCCCCCTGCGGCTCGACAATGGCGTAGTAGTTGCCGCCATAGGCGACATCCAGCGTCAGCGGCCCGAAGCCCGGCACGTCGATCTCGATCCCCTCGGCCGCCAGATAGGCGGGGACGTTGCGAATGCGGACGGCGGTGACTTTTGCGCCTTCCTTCTCATATTCGATATGGATGGTGCCGGCGGGCACTTCGACCTTCAGCTTGCCGGGTTCGCGCGGGGTGATGAGCCCATGTTCCAGGCCGAAGGTGATCATCCCGATCGTGCCATGCCCGCACATGGGCAGGCAGCCGCTCGTCTCGATGAACAGTATCGCGGCGTCGCTATCGGGCTCGCAAGGCGGATAGAGGAAGCCGCCCGACATCATGTCATGCCCGCGCGGCTCGAAGCACAGGCCGGTGCGGATCCAGTCGAACCGCTCCAGAAAATCTAGCCGCCGCTCGGCCATGGTCGATCCGCGCAGCAGCGGTGCGCCGCCCGCCACCAGCCGGACGGGATTGCCCGCGGTGTGGCCATCGATGCAGAAAAAGGTATGGCGGATCGTAGGTGACGTCATCGGGATTCCCTTGCTGTAAATTCCGTATACGATATGACCCACCCCATGCCCAAGTCCGAAAATCACGCTAGTCCCTCGGATCGTCGCAGCGCCATCGTCGTGGGCGGCGGCGTCATCGGCACCACCACCGCGCTGGCCCTGCAACGCGCCGGTTGGGCGGTGACGCTGATCGAGGCGGAGGACAGCCCGCGCGCCGCCTCTTGGGGCAATGCCGGCCATATCGCGACCGAGCAGGCAGAGCCCATCGCCTCGCCCGCCATGGTACGCGGTTTCGCCAAACGGCTGTTCTTTCGCGGCGGCGCGCTCGCCCTGCCGCCGCGCGAGATCGCGACCTGGCTGCCCTTCTCGCTGCGCCTCCTGAAAGCGGCCCGGCCCGCCCGGTACGAGCGCGCGCACGAAGCGCTGGCGGGGCTGCTCGCCCAGGCCATGCCCGCATGGCAGCGTCATGTCGCCGCGCTCGGTGCGCCGGATCTGCTGCGTCCTGACGGCCATGTCGTGCTCTGGGAAACGCCGGAGAGCGCCGCGCGCGGCTTGGCGAACTGGCAAGCGGCCGACACCGGCACCGCGCGCTTCCGCTCGCTGACCGAAGCGGAGTTGGACGACTGGCGGACCCGAGTCCGCGCGCCCATCGCGGGCGGCATCCGCTTCGAGGGCAGCGGCCAGATCGCGGACCCGACCCGCCTCGCCGAAATCGCGACCGCGCGCTTCCTGGCGGACGGCGGCACCCGCATCGTCGCCCGCGTCGAGACGATCGGCGACGGCGAGGTCCGCATGACCGACGGCCGCGGCCTATCGGCCGACCAGATCGTCGTGACGGCGGGCGTGGCGAGCGCTGCCCTGCTCCGTCCCTTCGGCCTGAGGGCCCCGATCATCGCAGAGCGGGGCTATCACCTTCAGACCGGCCCGAACGTCGACTGGCCCGCCGACCTGCCTCCGGTGGTGTTCGAGGACCGCTCGATGATCGTCACCCGCTTCGCCGGGGGCTTACGCGCCGCCAGCATCGTCGAATTCGCCCGCGCCGAGGCCAAGCCCGATCCCGCCAAGTGGAACCGCCTGCGCCACCACATCGCGGCGCTGGGCCTGCCGATCGGCGAGGACGCCAAACCCTGGATGGGCGCCCGGCCTACCCTGCCGGATTACCTGCCCGCGATCGGCCGGGTGCCGGGGACGCGGGGGGTGTCCTATGCTTTCGGGCACAATCACTTGGGGCTGACGCTCGCGCCGATTACCGGCGAGTTGGTGACGGCGATGCTGGATGGGGCCACGCCGTCCATGCCTCTGAACGCTTTTGACCTGGCGAGATTTGTCTGAACCCGCGCGACCAACGCGGCATGCTCTTTTTTAAAGAAGCAATCGTGATCCTAGCTTACCAGCGTTTCCCAGATAGCGCGTAAGATGACAAAAAGCAGAATTGCCATGCCAACCACCCCTGCGGTCACGTAAAGACCGACACTCCACCAAAACAAGAAGGGCCGACCATATCTTGTGATCGGCTTGAACGGTCGCCTCGTAGGGAGTTCGTCATTCAGCCACGCCGGGATGAGGTGAAAAGCACTTACAAATAGCAGCCCGCCAGCTGCCAAAATATCTTGTCGCATTCATCCGCCCCTTCTCCCCTCTTATACTACCAAAGGCTGCGAACGTCAGCGTAGGATGACGCCAACTCGATACCCCGCCCCCCTCGACATCCCGCCCCCATCCGCTATCGGTTAACCACAGCGCATCGGGGGAGCGGCGACCGGGTCCGTGCAGATCAAGCGGCTTCGCATTTCGGGTTTCAAGAGCTTCGTCGATCCGGCCGATCTGGTCATCGAACCGGGGCTGACCGGTGTTGTCGGGCCCAATGGCTGCGGCAAGTCGAACCTGCTCGAAGCGCTGCGCTGGACGATGGGTGAGAACAGCGCGCGGTCGATGCGCGGCGCTGGCATGGAAGACGTGATCTTCGCGGGCACCGCCACCCGCCCGCCGCGCGACTTTGCCGAGGTCACCATCCTGGCCGAACGCGACGGCGACGAGACCGAGATCGTCCGCCGGATCGAACGGGGCGCGGGCTCCGCCTATCGCATCGACGGGCGCGACGTGCGGGCCAAGGACGTGGCGCTGCTCTTCGCCGATGCCGCGACCGGTGCCCATTCGCCCGCGCTGGTCAGCCAGAACCGAATCGGCGCGGTCATCGCCGCCAAGCCCGCCGAGCGCCGCGCCATGCTGGAGGAGGCGGCCGGTATTGCGGGCCTGCACGTCCGCCGCCGCGATGCCGAGTCGAAGCTGCGCGCGACCGAGACGAACCTGACCCGGCTGGACGAGGCGATCGCCGACCAGGATGCGCGCATCGCGACGCTGCGGCGACAAGCGCGGGCGGCGGAGCGCTATCGCCTGCTCTCCGACCAAATCCGCGTGGCCGAGGCGCGGATGATCTTCGCCCGCTGGCGCGACGCGGCCGAAGCGGCGACCACCGCCAAGACCGAGGCCGAGGCCGCCGAACGACAGGTGGCCGAAACCACCGCCGCCGAACGCGCCGCCGCCAAAGCGCAGGAGCAGGCGGTCGCGCAGGCGGCCAGGGCGCGCACCGCGTCGCTAGCTGCACGGGATGGCTTGAGCGAGGTCGGCCATGCCTTGTCCCGTGCGCGCGACCGGCGTCATGGCCTGCAACGCCGGATCGAGGAACTGGCGGGCGCGCGGACCCGGATCGGCGAGGATCGCGCGCGCGAGGATGCGCTGGCGCATGACGCCGCCGCCGCCATCCAAAGGCTAAACGAGGAATGCGAGGATCTGGAGGCGCGCATCGCCCATGCGGTGCAGGCCATGCCCCGGCTCGACGCGCTGCTGGCCGAGGCGGAGACGAAGAACCGCGATGCCGAGGTCGCGCTGGCCCGTGCGCTGTCCGCCCAAGCCGCCGAAGCAGCCGAGCGCCGGATCGCGGAGGCCGCCCTCGCCGCCGCCCGCGCCCGCCATGCCCGGGCCGAGCGCGACGCCCGATCCGTCGCCTCCGCCATCGACGCGCTGCCCGACATGGCCGAGCAGGACGCGGCGCGCGAGGCGGCGATCGCGACCCAGCTTGCCGCACGGATCGACGCCGACAAGGCGCGCGCCGCCCTGGGCTGGGCCGAGGAAAGCGAACGCACCGCCGCGGGCGAACGCGATGCGGCGGAGACCGCAAGGGCGCAGGCCATCGCCGCGCTGGCCGCGTTGCAGGCCGAGATGACGGCGCTGACCCGCGCGACCGAGCGTAAGGGGGGCGACCGCCTGCTCGACGAGGTGCAGGCCGAACCGGGCTTCGAACGCGCGCTGGCGGCGGCGCTGGGGGACGAACTAGATACACCGCTGGCCGACTGGCACGGATCGCCCATCGCGGCGGACGATCCTCCCGCGCCGGTCGGGACGCTCCGGCTGGGCGAGCGGATCGCGGCGCCCCCGGCGCTCGCCCGGCGGCTGTCGCAGATCTTCCTGGTCGAGGCGGATTCGGGTCAGGCGCTGGCGGTCGGACAGCGGCTGGTCACGCGCGAGGGGCGGCTGCGGCGCTGGGACGGCTATGTCGGCGAAGGCGGCGGCGCGGCGGCGGCCGAGCGGATGGAGCGGCGCAACCGCCTGACCGCGCTGGAAGCCGAACGCCCGGCGGCGGAGGCGGCGGTGCAGACCGCGACCGAGGCCAGGACCACCATCGACGACCGGATCGCCCGCGCCCGCGCCGCCGCCGCCAGTGCGCGGACGCTTCATGCCCAGGCCGACGCCGCCCTGCGCGACGCCCAGCGTGCCGAGGACCGGGCGCAGGCGGTGATCGAGCGGCTGTCCGCGCAACGTGCCGACCTGGCTATGCGGGCGGAGCGGATCAGTGCCGAAATGGACGAGGCGCAGGCCGAATGCGTCCGCGCGGAGGCCGCGCTGACCGCACTTCCCGATGGCTCCGCCAGCGCGGCGGAGACGACGCGGCTTCAGGGCGAGACGCAACTGGCCCGCTCGGCGGTCGCGCTCGCCCGATCGGAGCGGACCACGCTGGAGCGCAGCCTTGCCCAGACCCGTGACCGTCTGGCGGCGGCGCGGGCGGAGGCGGAAAGCTGGAACCAGCGTGCCGGGCAGGCGGCGGGGCGGATCACGGAAATGGACACGCGCGCCGCGACGCTGGAGCGGGATGCGGCCGCGCTGGCCGACCGCCCGGCGCAACTGGCCGAGGAGATCGCCAGCCTTGCCGCCGCGCATGACGCGGCCAAGCAGGAGGCGGAGCGGACCCAGGCCGAGGAGGCCGAGACCGAACGTACCCAGCGCGGCGCGGAGGCCGCCCATGCCCAGGCCAACGCGCTTCTGTCGACCGCGCGGGAGGCGCGGGCTGGGGCACTGGCGCGGGTGGAGAATCACGAACTGCGCCGCGTCGAACTGGGCCGGGTCTCGGGCGAGCGCTTCGCCTGCCCCGCGCCGGTGCTGCCCGAGAAGCTGAGCTTCGACAGTGCCGGCGTCGGTTCTCCGCAGGTCGAGGCGGCGGCGCATGACAAGCTGTCCGCCGATCGCGAGCGGATCGGGCCGGTCAACCTCGTCGCCGAACAGGAACTGGCCGAACTGGAGGCCAGCGGCGCGGCCAGTGCCGCCGAACGCGAGGATCTGGTACAGGCGGTGGCGCGGCTTCGCGGCTCGATCGGGCTGCTCAACCGCGAGGGGCGGCAAAGGCTGCTGGCGGCGTTCGAGGCGGTGAACGGACATTTCCAGACGCTGTTCGCGACGCTGTTCGACGGCGGCTCGGCGCATCTGGCGCTGATCGATTCGGACGATCCGCTGGAGGCCGGGCTGGAGATCATGGCGCAGCCGCCGGGCAAGCGGCTCCAGTCGCTGACCCTGTTGTCGGGGGGCGAACAGGCACTGACGGCGGTGGCGCTGATCTTCGGGCTGTTCCTGACCAACCCCGCCCCGATCTGCGTGCTGGACGAGGTCGATGCGCCGCTGGACGATGCCAATATCGATCGCTTCTGCGGGCTGCTCGACCGCATGACGCGCGAGACGGACACGCGCTATCTGATCGTGACGCACAATGCGGTGACGATGAGCCGGATGCATCGATTGTTCGGCGTGACGATGATCGAACGCGGGGTCAGCCGGCTGGTCTCGGTGGATTTGCAGGCGGCGGAGACTTTGCTGGCGGCGGAGTGAGGACGCGTTTCAAAACGCCAACCTGGCGAATCTATGGCCGTTCCCCGGCGAAGGCCGGGGTCCAGTTGCGATGCGCTATCGCAGGCGCGGAGCATTTGCCTCCCCCGCATTGAATAGCGCGCCACCGACTTGGCGGAGTCTGGGCCCCGGCCTTCGCCGGGGTACGGCTGCATCTTCAAAACCTCCGTTCAGCCTGAGCGAAATCGAAGGCCCCACCGCTCACGGCAGCAGGAACGTCCCCTCGATCACCGTGACGCACCCGCCGCCCAGCACCACCCGGTCGCCCACCAGTCGACAGGTCAAACGCCCGCCACGCGCGCTCGCCTGCTCCGCCACGAACGACTCGCGCCCCAGCTTTTCCGTCCAGTACGGCGTGATGACCGCATGCGCCGAACCCGTCACCGGATCCTCATCGATGGCGAAGGCGGGCACGAAGACCCGGCTGACGACATCCGCCTCTCCCTCACCGCCACGCGCGGTCAGGATGACGACATATCGGCCCGCATCGGCCAGTGCGGCAAAGTCCGGCGTACAAGCCCGAACCCTTTCCGCATCGTCCACGACGATAACGGCATAGCCCGCCGGATGACGCAACGTCTCCACGACGCCGTGCACGCCCAAAGCCTCGACCACATCCGGCAGCGCCTCGGGCAACGGCGTACGCTCGGGCAGCGACAGGCTATAGCCCAGCCCGTCACGCGCCACCTCCAACACTCCCGCATGGCGCGTCGCAAACCGCACCCGCTCACGCACGGTATCGGACGACAGCACGACATGGCCGCTCGCCAGCGTGGCGTGGCCGCACATCTCCACCTCGTCGCCCGGCGTGAACCAGCGCAGTTCGAAATCCGCCTCGCCGCCGTCCGCCGGGACCAGAAAGGCGGTTTCCGACAGATTATTCTCCTGCGCGATCGCCAGCAACAAGGCATCGTCCGGCCAGCCGGAAAGCATCATCACCGCCGCCGGATTGCCGCCGAACGCGGCCGAGGCGAAAGCGTCGACCTGCGCGAACGGAATGCGCATCAATAGACCCGCTTGCCGAACCAGTGCGGCGTCACGTCCGCCTCGACCAGCGGATTGTCGGTGTCGACATGGCCTTCGGGATCGAGGTGGATCAGCACCTCCACCTTGGGGAAGGCGCGGCGGAGTGCGCGCTCGACCCCCTCGACAATGTCATGCGCGGCGGCGACGGTCAGCTCGCGCTCCACTTCCATATGGAATTGCGCGAAGTCGTGACTCCCCGAGCGGCGGGTGCGGAAGTCGTGAATGCCCTTAAGCCCCGGCTGGCGCGCGGCGACATCGAGGAACGCGGCGCGCTGGTCGTCGGACCATTCCTTGTCCATCAACTGGTCGATCGCGGTCGAGGACGCCTGGAACGCGCCCCAGGCCAGCCACAACGCGATGGCGATGCCGAAGACCGGGTCCGCGCCGTGCCAGCCGAAATACTGGTCCAGCACCATCGCGACGATCACCGATCCGTTGAGCAGCACGTCCGACTGGTAGTGGACATTGTCGGCCAGGATCGCGACCGACCCGGTGCGGCGGATCACGCTGCGCTGATAGGCGAGCAGCACCATCGTCGCCAGGATCGCGACCACCGACACGCCGATGCCGAATTCCGCGTCGCTGGTCGGATTGTCCGCGCCCAGCGCCATCACCGCGCGCCACGCGATGCCCGCCGCCGAAGCGGTGATCAGCGCCACCTGGAACAACGCCGCCAGCGCCTCCGCCTTGCCATGGCCGAAGCGATGGTCATGGTCGGCGGGCGTCGCCGCCAGCCGGACGCCGTACAGGGTCACGAGGCTGGCGAGCAGGTCGAGCGCGGTGTCGGCGAGCGACCCCAGCATCGCGACCGATCCGGTCCGCCACGCCGCAAAGCTCTTGAGCGCCAGCAGGAACAGCGCCATCGCGACGCTGGCCAGCGCCGCCCTGGTGGCGAGCGGAATGACCTTCTTGCGTTCGTCCTGGGTCACGGGAACAACAGCCCTTCCTCCCAGCCGTCCTCGCCGGTGCGGGCGAAGACGCGGCGCTCATGCAGGCGATGTTCGCGGTCGAGCCAGAATTCGATCCGCTGCGGGGTGACGCGATAGCCCCCCCAATGCGGCGGGCGCGGCACGTCGCCACCCTCGAACCGAGCGCGCATCTCTTCGAACCGCGCCTCGAAGGTGGCGCGATCGGCCAGCGGGCGCGATTGCTCCGACGCCCAGGCGCCAAGCTGCGAGTCCCGGCTCCGGCTCGCAAAATAGGCATCGGATTCGGCGTCGGTCACGCGGCTCACCGGCCCCTCGATCCGAATCTGGCGGCGCAGCGATTTCCAGTGGAACAGCAATGCGGCCTTGCTCCCCTCGCCCAGTTCCTGCGCCTTGCGGCTTTCGCGGTTGGTATAGAAGACGAAACCCTGCGGGCCATGGCCCTTGAGCAGCACCATCCGCACCGAAGGCTGGCCGGCCGCATCGACCGTCGCCAATGCCATCGCGTTGGAGTCGTTGGGTTCGCTGCGCCGCGCTTCGGCGTACCAGAGATCGAACAGGGCAAAGGGATCGTCGGCCATGCGCGCGTCCATACGCCCGTGACGGCCGAAAACCAATGTCGCGAACGGAAACGCTGAATCGCCTATGCGCCACCGCGGGCAACCATGATTTTATGGCGCCGTCGTCATGTTTTCCCAATCATCTGTTGCAACCTGGGGCCGATGCGGCGATTTTCCGCCCCCCATGGACTTCAGCGTCACGCCCTCCGAGGATAGCCCTGCGCAAGCCGCCGCCTGGATCGCGGCCTATCGCGACACCGCGGCCGGTGCGGACGTGCTGGCGGGATCGGGCGATCCGGCCTGGACGGCGATGCTGGAGGAACTGGCCGCCGTCGCCAGCAACCTGGCCCATGCCCGCGAGCGCGTACAACGGCACGCGGCGGACATAGGCACCGGCTTTCGCATCATCGGCGAGACGGACGAACGCCCCTGGCCGGTCTCCCCGGTTCCCCTGTTGATCGACATCGGCGAATGGACGGGGATCGAGGCAGGGGTCAAGCAACGCGCCACGCTGCTGGAGACGATCCTGGCCGATCTTTACGGCCCCGGCGACCTGGCGGAACGAGGCCATATTCCCGCCGCGCTGGCGACCGGCAGTCCCTATTTCCTGCGCCCCATGGTCGGGGTGATGCCGCCGGGCGGCCATCATCTGAGCTTCGTCGCCTTCGACCTGGCGCGCGGCCCCGATGGCGAGTGGCGGGTGCTGGCCGATCATCTGCGCAATCCGGCGGGGGCGGGCTATGCGCTGGAGAACCGGCTGGCGGTCAGCCGCACCCTGGGCGGCCTGCAAAACCGGCTGAACGTGCAGCGGCACGCGCCCTTCTTCGCCGCCTTTCGCGCCGGGCTCGCCGCGCAGTGCCGCCGGGCCGACCCGCGTATCGGGCTGCTGACGCCGGGGCGTTTCAACCCCAGCTATCCCGAACAGGCGCATCTGGCGCGCTATCTGGGCCTGTTGCTGGTCGAAGGGGCCGATCTCGCCGCGATCGAGGGACAGGTCTATGTCCGCACCGTCGCCGGGTTGAAGCGGATCGATGCGCTGTGGCGGCGGCTCGACCCCCGGATGCTCGATCCGCTGGCGTTCGACAGCCATTCGCAGATCGGCGTGCCCGGCCTGATCGACGCCTATGTCGAGGGGCAGGTGGTGATCGCCAACGCACCGGGGGCGGGCGTGCTGGAAAGTCCGGCCTTCTCGGCCTTTCTGCCGGTACTGGCGCAGCAGATACTGGGCGAGCCGCTCAAGCTGCCGACCATCGCAACCTGGTGGTGCGGCGGCTCGGCGCAGGCGGCGCATGTCACCGCGAATCTCGACCGGATGCTGATCGCGCCCGCCTTCGGGCCGAGGCCGCTCGGACTGCCCGACGGCGCCCGGGCGGGAGCCGGCTTGTCCGTCGAGGCGCGGGCCACGCTCCTTGCCGATATGGCCAAGCGCCCGCAGGATTATGTGGGGCAGGAGATGGTGCACCTGTCCACCATGCCCGTCGTCATCGACGACCGGCTGGAACCGCGCCCCTTCACGCTGCGGGTCTTCGCGGCGCGCGATGCCGACGGGCAATGGGTGGTCCTGCCCGGCGGTTTCGGGCGGATCGGCGACCATCCCGAGGCGACCGCCGCGATGATCGGCGAAGGCCTATGGTCCGCCGATGTCTGTATCCACGGGCCGGAGCCGGTGGCGCCGATGTCGCTGCTCGCCGCCCCCGATTCGCTGCATGTCCGGCGCAATCCGGGAACGTTGCCCAGCCGGGTGGCGGACAATTTCTATTGGCTGGGACGCTATCTGGAACGCGGCGAGGCGTTGCTCGCCGCGATCCGGGTGATGCTGGGCAATTCGATCGATGTGGATGGCGGCGCGGCACTCGACACCCGTACGGTCGGGCGGCTGGTCGGCCTGATCACCGGCGCGGGCGCGGCACCGCATCCCGACAGCCTGCACCGCGCCGCCCTGACCCAGTTCGCGCGCACCGCGATGGAGGATGAAGGCTGGCATTCGGTCGCCCGCATCAACCGGCTGGCGCGCGGGATCAGCGAGGGTTCGCGCGATCGCCTGTCCGCCGACATGGTGCGATTGCTGGAAGCCCCCTTCCCCAGCCATGCCGGGATGCTCGACCGGGCGGGCTCGCTGCAACGCCGCTATGCCGCGATCGCCGGTCTGTCCGCCGAGCATATGGTGCGGACGACCGCGTGGCGGTTTCATGATCTGGGCCGCCGGGTCGAACGCGCGATCGCCGTCGCCCGCGCGACGCGGCTGTTCGGCATGGCGGGAGCATCGGCGGACGATCTGTCCACCCTGCTCGACCTCGCCAACAGCCAGATCAGCTATCGCCAGCGTTATCCGACCGGTCTGGCGCGCATCGCGGTGGTCGATCTGGTCGCGCTCGATCCCAACAATCCCCGTGCGCTCGCCTATCAGACCGCGCGCATCGCCGACTGCCTGTCGCGTCTGCCGGTCCTGTCCGACGACGACATGGCCGAGCCGCAGCAGGCGCAGGCCATCGCCATCCGCGCCGCCGTGGAGACGGCGGACGCCCGCACGCTCGACGCCGACATGCTGGGCGATGTCGAGCGGCGGCTGGGCCTGTTGTCGGAGGCGATCGCGCGCCGCTATTTCCTGCAAGGGGCGGAGCCGTTGCGCGCCGGGGGACTTACCCTCGCATGATCTACGACATCCGCCACATCACCCGCTTCGATTACGGTGCGCAGGTCAAATATGCGCGGTGCAATCTGCGCCTCAAACCCATCGACTGGCCCGGCCAGACGCTGGAAAGCTATGACCTGATCGTCGAGCCGGTCGGGCGCACCCGTTCCGCCCGCGCCGAGGCGGGACTGGCGCATGTCACCCGGCTGGTGGTGGATCGCCCGGTGCGCAGCCTGACGATCGAGAGCCGGGCGCGGATGCTGGTCGATCGACCCGTCCCGATCCCTTCGTCCGACGATCCCACGCTGGCGGAGGTGTCCGCGCTGGCGCGGTCCAGCCGCGACCTGTCGCCGGCGGGCCCGGCCAATTACATCTTCCCCTCGCCGTTGATCCCGCTCGACCCCGCCATCGCCGAATGGTGCTCCGCCGACCTGTCACCGGAGCGGGGTGCGCTGGAGGCGGGCTTCGCGCTGGCGAACCGCATCCAGCGCGAATTCGCCTTCGATCCCGCCGCGACTCTGGTCGACACGCCCCCGGCCGACGCGTTCCACCAGCGTCGCGGGGTGTGCCAGGACTTCGCGCAGATCATGATCACGGGCCTGCGCGCGGCGGGCATCCCGGCGGCCTATGCCTCGGGCTATATCCGCACTTTGCCGCCCCCGGGTCAGGCGCGGCTGGTCGGTGCGGACGCGACCCATGCCTGGGTGCTGATCTGGGGCGGGCCGGCCCGTGGCTGGGTCGGGGTCGATCCCACCAACGGCATCTGGATGGCAGGCGACCACATCATCGTCGCGGTCGGCCGCGACTATGCCGAGATCGCGCCGGTCGACGGCGTCGTGCTGGGCTCCGGCGCCCAGAAGATGGACGTCAGCGTCGATGTCGCACCGCTGGGGGAGTTGGTGGCCGGGTAGCGGATGCCCCTTCGCCCTTCCCCGCCCTCCATTCGATCTGAACGGAGGGCGGAGTAAGAAGCGTCTACCCGTCCTCGGTCACTGCGTTGGGATTGTCCTTGTCCGGGTCGGGGCGGCCACCCGATCCGTGATAGGCCGCTCCGCTCTGGCCGCCATGGAAGTCGCCCTTGCGTTCGGGCACGCCTTCATATCCGCCGCCCTGGCTTTCGCCGCCATGTTTGCCGGGCGCGTCCGAGACGCCGTCGGGGGCACCCTTCTTTCCGTCCTTATCGACGGCCTGCATCGGCTGGGTCATGATCCGTCTCCTTCCCGGCTGCAACGCACGGGGCACGGATTGCGCTCCGGCGCGGACTGCCCCACATAGATCGATAAGACACTGCCAACGGGGAAAAGAGTGGCCGATCCATATCAGACGCTGGGCGTGAGCCGCACGGCCAGCGAAGCCGATATCAAGAAAGCCTATCGCAAGCTGGCGAAGGAACTGCATCCCGACCGCAATAAGGATAATCCCAAGGCGGCCGAGAAGTTCAGCCAGGTGACCAATGCCTATGACCTGCTGAACGACAAGGACAAGCGCGCCCGGTTCGATCGCGGCGAGATCGACGGTGACGGCAATCCCACCTCGCCCTTCGGCTATGGTGGCGGCATGGGTGGCGGCGGCCCGCGCCCCGGTTCGGGCAGCGGCGGCTTTCGCCAGCAATTCGACTTTGGCGGCGAGGGTGCCGACATGTCCGACATCTTCGAAGGGATGTTCGGCGGGGCCGGACGCGGCGGGTTCAGCGGCGGCTTTGGTGGTTTCGGCGGCGGCCGCCGGCCCGCGCAGAAGGGCAACAACATCGCCTATGCGCTCAAGGTCCCCTTTGCCGACGCCGCGACGCTCAGCGCGCAGCGGGTGACGCTGGGCGATGGCAAGACCATCGACCTGAAACTGCCCGCCGGGGTCGAGACCGGTACCCAGATGCGACTGGCCGGCAAGGGCGAACCCGGCGCGGGCGGCGCGGGCGATGCGATCGTCACGATCGAGGTCAGCCCCCATGCCTTCTTCACGCGTGACGGCGACGATGTCCGCCTGGACCTGCCCATCTCGCTGACCGAAGCGGTGCTGGGCGGACAGATAAAGGCCCCCACCGTCGAGCGCCCGGTCATGCTGACCGTGCCCAAGGGCACTACGTCGGGCAAGACGCTGCGCCTGAAAGGCAAGGGCTTTCACAAGAAGAATGGCGGGCGCGGTGACCAGTTGATCACGTTGATCATCGACATCCCCGCCGATGATGCAGCGCTGCAACGCTTTGCCGCCGAATGGACCGATGGCAGGAACCCGAGGGCCGCCATGGGCGTCTGATCGTTCCATGAGCGATGCGACCGGCCTGACCCCTGAAGAACGTGCACATTATCATGGCAAGGCCCGTCGACGGCTGGACCGGCAGATCGCCAAGGTCCGGCCGGGTTCCTATGCTTTCGAGGTCCTGAAACGCACCAGCCTGGGCGTGTTCAACGACGGCTTCATCCATGCCGGGAACCTGGCCTATCTGGCGCTGATGACGCTGTTCCCCTTCTTCATCACCACTGCCGCGCTGCTTTCTCTGTTCGGACAGAGCAACGAGACGCAGCATGCGGTGGAAAGCTTTCTCCATGTGCTGCCGCCCGATGTCAGCGACCTGTTGCGCAAGCCCATTTCCGATGTCTTGGCGGCGCGGACCGGTTCGCTGCTCTGGCTGGGCGGACTGGTCGGACTGTGGACGGTGGGCGGTTTCATCGAGACGATCCGCGACATCTTCCACCGCGCTTACGGGGTGAAGGCGACGGCGGCTTTCTGGCGCTCGCGGCTGTCCTCGACGCTGGTCATCATCGCCTCGGTCATCATCGCGCTGCTATCCTTCCTCGCCGCCGGTATCCTGACCGCGGCGGAGCAGTTCATCTATCGCCTCGTGCCCTTCGCGCAGGACGTGGCGGGCTGGGTCGGCCTGTCGCGCTTCATTCCCGGCGCCGTGATGTTCGGCGCGCTCTACATGCTCTTCTATTCGGTCACGCCCTCCAAATATCGCGAAAGCGACTGTCCCAAATGGCCCGGCGCGCTGTTCACCGCCGCCTGGTGGGTCAGCATGACGGCCTTGCTGCCCGTGGTGCTGGCGCAACTGGGCGGGTACGACCTGACCTATGGCAGCCTGGCGGGCGTGGTCGTGATGCTGTTGTTCTTCTATCTCATCGGCCTGGGCCTAGTTTTCGGCGCGCATTTGAACGCGGCACTGGCGGAACCACCGGAAACGGCGCTAGAGAGGGCGATTGAAGACAGTGAACCGGCAGGAGCGGTAACGGCGTGAACGGATTGATGGCAGGCAAGCGGGGGCTCATCATGGGCCTGGCCAATGACAAATCGCTGGCCTGGGGCATCGCCAAGCAGCTTTCGGAGGCGGGCGCGGAGCTCGCCTTTTCGTATCAGGGTGCAGCGATGGAGAAGCGGGTGCGCCCGCTGGCGGAACAGCTTGGCGTGGCGCGCCTGTTCGACTGCGACGTCTCCGAGATGGAGTCGCTCGACAAACTGTTTGAGGACCTGAAGGCGGAATGGCCGACGATCGACTTCGTCGTCCATGCCATCGGCTTTTCCGACAAGTCGCAGCTGCGCGGGCGCTATTACGACACCACGCTCGACAATTTCCTGATGACCATGAACATCTCGGCCTATTCGCTGGTCGCGGTCGCCCAGCGCGCGCGCACGATGATGCCCGCGGGCGGCTCGATCCTGACGCTGACCTATTATGGCGCGGAAAAGGTCATTCCGCATTACAACGTCATGGGCGTGGCCAAGGCGGCGCTGGAGACGAGCGTGAAGTATCTCGCGGTCGATCTGGGTCCGGAGAATATCCGCATCAATGCGATCTCGGCGGGCCCGATCCAGACGCTGGCGGCGCGCGGCATCGGCGACTTCAACTATATCCTCAAGTGGAACGAGCTGAACTCGCCGCTGCGTCGCACCGTGACGATCGAGGATGTGGGCGGTGCTGGCCTGTACATGCTGTCCGACCTGTCGTCGGGCGTGACGGGCGAGATCCACCATGTCGACGCCGGGTATAATGTCATCGGCATGAAGGCCGAGGACGCGCCGGACATCGCGCTGGCGTAACTAGCTCTTCCTCCCCTGCAAGGGGAGGGGGACCAGCGAAGCTGGTGGAGGGGTTTCCCCGCTCGCGAGCGAAACCCTTCCGCTCCACCGGCTACACCCCTCCGTCAGGGCTTCGCCCTGCCACCTCCCCTTCCAGGGGAGGAATAGCGGCCAACATTATCTATCGCGCCTAGCGCTCCGGCGACGCTAAAGACGAACCCATGTCCGAACAGCCCAACGCTGCCATCACCATCCGCCCTGCGCAGGGGCAGGACGTCGCCGCGCTCGACGCGCTGCTGGTCGCCAGCTTCCCCGCCCCCGCCGAAGCCGCGCTGGTCCGCGACCTGTGCGTCGAAGGCGACATGGTGCTGATGCTGGTCGCGATCGACGAGGCGACGGACGCGCTGGTCGGCGCGATCGCCTTCAGCCGCATGAGCGTCGAGATCGGCGGCAAGCCGATCAACGCGGTCGCGCTCGCCCCGATCGCCGTCGCGCGCGACTGGCGGCAACAGGGCGTCGGCGAGGCGCTGGTCGCCGCGGGGATCGAGCGGCTGGAGCAGGAGGGCGTCGTCCTGTGCTTCGCGCTGGGCGATCCCGCCTTTTACGGTCGCTTCGGATTCGCGGCGGACGTAGCGAGCGGTTTCGACAGCCCCTATGCGGGCGACTATTTCCTGGCGGTGCCGCTACAGGGCGGATTGATCCCCTGCGGCGTGCGGGGCGCCGCCGCCCATGCCCCCGCCTTCGCCCGGCTTGGAGACGCAGCGTGAGTTTCAACAGTTTCGGTCGCCTGTTCCGCTTCACCACTTGGGGCGAGAGCCATGGGCCTGCCCTGGGCGCGGTGGTCGATGGCTGTCCTCCGGGGATCGCGCTGTCCGAGGAGGACATCCAGCCTTGGCTCGACAAGCGCCGCCCGGGCACCAGCCGCTTCACCACCCAGCGGCGTGAGCCCGATCAGGTCCGCATCCTGTCGGGCGTGTTCGAGGGCAAGACCACCGGTACCCCGATCAGCCTGATGATCGAAAATGTCGACCAGCGCTCGAAAGACTATTCCAACGTCGCCCTCGCCTATCGCCCCGGCCATGCCGACTATGCCTATGACGCGAAATACGGCTTTCGCGACTATCGCGGCGGCGGGCGCTCCTCGGCGCGCGAGACGGCGGCGCGGGTTGCGGCGGGCGCGGTCGCACGCGCGGTGATCCCACAGGTCCGCATCCGCGCCTGGGTCGAATCGATCGGCGGCGACCGGATCGACTATGATGCCTTTGACGATGCGCAGATCGACGCGAACCCGTTCTTCTGCCCCGATGCGGCGGCGGCGGAACGCTGGGAAGCGATCGTCGATGGCGCGCGCAAGTCGGGTTCGTCGGTCGGGGCGGTCGTCGCGTGCGAGGTGACCGGCGTGCCGGCTGGCTGGGGCGCGCCGCTCTATGCCAAGCTGGACAGCGAACTCGCCTCGGCCTGCATGAGCATCAATGCGGTCAAGGGCTTTGAGATCGGCGACGGGTTCGCTGCCGCTGCGCTGACCGGCGAGCAGAATGCCGACCCGATGCGGATCGGTGACGGCACCCCGCAATTCCTGGCCAATCATGCCGGCGGCATCGCGGGCGGGATCGCCACCGGCCAGCCGGTGACGATGCGCGTCGCGTTCAAGCCGACCAGCTCGATCCTGACCCCCGTCGACACCATCACCCGCACCGGCGAGGAAACGCAGATCGCGACCAAGGGCCGTCATGATCCCTGTGTGGGCATTCGCGGCGTTCCGGTTGTGGAGTCGATGGTCGCGCTGGTTTTAGCCGATCAGGCGTTGCTTCATCGCGGTCAGTGTGGTTAAGTAGAGGAACGGACGTTCTCCTGCCTCGTTAACCAAGACGAGAACATAGCAGGAGAGAATCGATGCGTATCAAGCACATGATCGCCGCCGGCGCCCTTTTGATACCCGCCGCCGCCTTTGCGCAGGTATCGGGCGGTGCGACCGGGACCATGTCGGGCCAGACCACGGTACCGGGCCAGACCATGCCAGGACAAACCACCTTGCCCGGCCAGACCATGGGCCAGTCCGGTGACACGCTGACGACGCCGAGCACTACGACGCGTTCGACCACCCGCTCGAAGAGCCGTGCGCGTACCACCACGCCGGACAGCACGGTAAACACGCCGTCGACCCTGCCTGACGCGACCGGTTCGTCCACCACGACCGGCAGCGGCTCGCTGGGCAGCGACGCGACGACCAGCGGTTCGGTCGGCAGCGGGACGAGCGGCGGCACCACCACTCCGCCGACCAGCAGCGGCGGCGGCATGCGCTGATCCCCTTCGGGTGAGTCACTACGGGAAAGGCCCGGTCGCGGAAGCGGCCGGGCCTTTTATTTGGGTGTGGGCCGTGGCCTGAGCCAAGTCGAAGGCCAAGGGACTCCGCCTGAAAAGAAAAAAGGCCCCGACTCTCACCGGGGCCTTCGCAAATCAATCCGCGAACGGATCGCGAACCAGGATCGTGTCCTCCCGCTCCGGGCTGGTCGAAACCAGCGCCACCGGGCAGCGGATCAGTTCCTCGATCCGCCGGATATATTTGATCGCCTGCGCCGGAAGGTCGGCCCAGCTCCGCGCGCCAGCGGTCGATTCCTGCCAGCCTTCCATCGTCTCATAGACGGGGACGACCTTGGCCTGATCCGCCGCATGGGTTGGATAATAATCGAGCGTCTGGTCGCCCAGCTTGTAGCCCACGCAGATCTTCACCTCGTCGAACCCGTCGAGCACGTCGATCTTGGTCAGCGCGATGCCGGTGATACCGCCGACCGCCGCCGACTGGCGCACCAGCACCGAGTCGAACCAGCCGCAACGCCGCTTGCGGCCCGTGACGGTGCCGAACTCATGCCCGCGCTCGCCCAGACGCTGGCCAGTCTCGTCCTCCAGCTCAGTCGGGAACGGACCCGATCCGACGCGGGTGGTGTACGCCTTGGCGATGCCCAGCACGAAGCCGACGCCCGACGGCCCCAGGCCCGAGCCGCCCGCCGCGGCCCCCGCGATGGTGTTGGACGAGGTGACGAAGGGATAGGTGCCGTGATCGATGTCGAGCAGCACGCCCTGCGCACCCTCGAACAGGATGCGCTTGCCGCCGCTACGCGCCTCGTTGAGGTCGCGCCACACCGGCTTGGCGAAGGGCAGGACGAAACCCGCAATCTCGCGCAGATCGGCCAGCAGCCGCTCGCGATCGATCGGCGGCTCGCCGAACCCGGCGCGCAGCGCGTCATGATGCGCGCAGAGGCGGTCGAGCTGCGGCCCCAGGTCATCCAGATGCGCCAGATCGCAGACGCGGATCGCGCGACGGCCGACCTTGTCCTCATAGGCCGGGCCGATGCCGCGCCGCGTGGTGCCGATCTTGCCCGCACCGCTCGCATCCTCGCGCAGACCGTCGAGATCGCGGTGGATGGGGAGGATCAGCGGACAGTTGTCCGCGATGCGCAGCGTGTCCGGCGTGGCCTTCACGCCCTGCTCGCCCAGCCGCTCGATCTCGGCCTTCAGCGCCCAGGGGTCGAGGACGACGCCGTTGCCGATGACGCTGGGGGTGCCGCGCACGATGCCCGAGGGAAGCAGCGACAGCTTGTAGACATTCTCGCCGACGACCAGCGTGTGACCGGCATTATGCCCGCCCTGGAAGCGGACGACCATGTCGGCGCGCTCGGCCAGCCAGTCGACGATCTTGCCCTTGCCTTCGTCGCCCCATTGCGCGCCGATGACTGCTACATTTGCCATGGATGCTATGCTCCGCCTGCCGGACGGACCCCATGCGCCCTTCGACAGGACTCGGCGCGAGGGGGGTTTCCAATGATGTGCGGGGCGCGCCTAGCGGGACGCGGCCCCTGATGTCAACCGGCGATGGCGCGCGGCTCACCATCGTCGAGGATATGGGTGCAAAGCTGTGCCTGCGGGGTGTCCCCCTCCTCCAGCGCCTGCACCGTCACCCAGCCCTGCGCGCGCAGCGAGGCGCCCGTCGCAGACTCGGTGCCGAAGGGGAGGAACAGCCGCCGCCGCTCGGTCGGCGGGGCGGTGGCGACGATGGCGTCGGCATAGAGCGAGAAGCCGGTTGCCTTCTCCTCCGCGCCATCCTCGTGGAAGATCGTATAGGTGCCGCCGCGTCCCACCTCGCGCGGGGGCCCCGCGACGAAGAGCGAGAAGCCCAGCCAGCTCTGGAATTCGAAACCATGCCGCTCGGTCGGATCGAGCGTCATCGACACCCCCTCGCCCAGCGCGGCCGCGATGGCCTCCAGTGCATCGAGACGGCTGACCAGCACACCCTGGGCATCGAAGGCGCGGAGACGCGCGATGGCGGTTGCGAACGGCCCGGCGGCCTCGACCAGCGGCAGATAGGCGGGTGCGATCGCCGCGACACCGCCCGCATCCTTGGCATCCAGCCGATCGCGGAGCGCCGCCACTTGGTCTCCCGCGACCGGCAGCGGCCCGGTGGCCAGCAGGTCGACCAGATCGGGCAGGGTGAAGTCGATCGAAATGCCGGTCGTGCCCGCCGCGACCAAGGCCTCGACCGCGACCCTCACCACTTCGGTGGCGGCGGCGGTCGAGTCGAGCCCGATCAGCTCCGCCCCGATCTGCCGCCACTCGCGCGCAGGGGCGAGTTCGGAGCCGCGCAGGCGCACGACGGTGCCGGCATAGGACAGACGCACCGGGCGCGGGTGATGCCCCATACGCGTGGCCGCGATCCGCGCCACCTGCGCGGTCAGGTCGGGCCGGATGGCGAGCGTGCGCTGCGACACCGGATCGACGAAGCGCACCGCATCATGCAGCCCCCCGGCCTTCAGCCGCGAGCCCAGCGCCTCGGCGAACTCGATCGATGGCGGATCGGCGCGCTCATAGCCATGCAGCCGCGCCGCCTCCAGCACCCGCGCCTCGACCGATGCGGCGGCATCGGCATAGGGCGGAAGACGGTCGTGATAGCCTTCGGGAAGGAGCGCGGTCATCGGGTAAACCTGTTCATCAGCGTGTGCGCCACGCCGTCGGGGTTGGTCATCACATCCGCGTTTTGAAAGCGGATCACCGCATATCCATGCTGCGCCAGCGTGGAGGTGCGATGGGCGTCGCGTGATTGGTCGCTATGCGTATCGCCGTCAACCTCTATGACCAGCTTGTGGGACCGCGCGGCGAAGTCGGCGATATAGGGGCCGATCGGGACTTGGCGGGAGAATTTGATGCCGTGGAAGCGCCGGTCGCGCAGGATGAGCCAGAGGCGTTTCTCTGGTTCGGTCATCTCACGGCGCATGGCGCGGGCACGATCTCGAAGGATCGGATCCGTCTTCATGTCGATAGCTCCCCCTCGTCAAGAGAGCATACCACTCCCTCTCCCCCTCGGGGAGAGGGTCGGGGTGAGGGGCAGGGGCGAGGCGAGACATTTGTGCCCAGCCCCCACCCCTCACCCAACCCTCTCCCCGAGGGGAAGAGGGCTTTTTTTTACCTCAACCGATCAGAACACCAGGCCCATCGCGGTCTTCACGCCCGGCAGCGCCTTGACCTTGGCGAGCAGATCCGCGTCCACCGCCTCGTCGACCGAGAGCAGCAGCACCGCCTCGCCGCCCGCCGAGCGGCGGCCGAGGTGGAAGGTGCCGATATTGACGCCCGCCTCGCCCAGCGTGGTGCCCAGGCGGCCGATAAAGCCCGGCGCGTCCTCGTTGACGACGTAGAGCATCGGCCCGGCCAGATCGGCCTCGACCTTGATGCCGAACAGCTCGACCAGGCGCGGGGCCTGATCGCCGAACAGCGTGCCCGCGACCGAACGCTCGCCGTCCGCCGTCTTGACCGACACGCGCAGCAGCGTGTGGTAGTCGCCCTCGCGCTCGGTCCGCACTTCGCGCACCTCGACGCCGCGGTCGCGGGCGAGCAGCGGCGCGTTGACCATGTTGACCGTATCGGTCTGGTTGCGCAGGAAACCGGCCAGCACCGCGCTGACCATCGGCTTGGCGTTGAGGTCGGCCGCCGCGCCCTCGGTATGGACCGAGATGCGCGCGATCGCGCCCGTCGTCAGCTGGCCGACCAGCGCGCCCAGCTTTTCGGCGAGCGCCATGTACGGCTTCAACTTGGGCGCTTCCTCGGCCGACAGGCTGGGCATGTTGAGCGCGTTGGTGACGCCGCCCGACACCAGGAAATCGGCCATCTGCTCGGCGACCTGGATCGCGACATTGACCTGCGCCTCGGTGGTCGACGCGCCGAGATGCGGGGTCGAGATGAAGTTCGGCGTGCCGAAGAGCGGGCTCTCCTTGGCGGGCTCCACCTTGAACACGTCGAGCGCCGCGCCCGCGATATGACCCGAATCGAGTCCGGCCTTCAGCGCCTCCTCATCGACCAGACCGCCACGCGCGCAGTTGATGATCCGCACGCCCTTCTTGGTCTTGGCGAGATTCTCGGCCGACAGGATGTTGCGGGTCTGGTCGGTCAGCGGCGTGTGCAGCGTGATGAAGTCGGCACGGGCGAGCAGCTCGTCCAGCGTCACCTTCTCGACGCCCATTTCCACCGCGCGCTCGGGCGTCAGGAACGGGTCGAAGGCGACGACCTTCATCCGCAGGCCCAGTGCGCGGTCGGCGACGATCGAGCCGATATTACCCGCGCCGATCAGGCCCAGCGTCTTGGACGTGAGTTCGACGCCCATGAAGCGGTTCTTCTCCCACTTGCCGGCCTGGGTCGAGGCATCGGCCTCGGGCAGCTGGCGGGCGAGCGCGAACATCAGCGCGATGGCGTGTTCGGCGGTCGTGATCGAGTTGCCGAACGGGGTGTTCATCACCACCACGCCCTTGGCGCTGGCGGCAGGGATGTCGACATTGTCGACACCGATCCCGGCGCGGCCGACGACCTTCAAATTCGTCGCGTGCTCCAGGATCTCCTTGGTGACCTTGGTCGAGCTGCGGATCGCCAGGCCGTCATACTGGCCGATGATCGCCTTCAGCTCGTCCGGCGTCTTGCCGGTGATCTCGTCCACCTCGACCCCGCGCTCGCGGAAGATCTGGGCGGCCTTAGGGTCCATTTTGTCGCTGATGAGAACTTTGGGCATGGGGATTGCTCCGGGAATAGGGGAATTTCTCCCTCTCCCCGCTGGGGAGAGGGTCGGGGTGAGGGGTTGGGGCTGGGCGATCCATCTGCGGATCAGCCTAGTGCCGCCCCTCACCCAACCCTCTCCCCGGCGGGGAGAGGGCTAAGAAGGGTCAGGCCTTGGCGGTGGCGTAGGCCCAGTCGAGCCAGGGGCCGAGCGCCTCGATATCGGCGGTCTCGACCGTGGCGCCGCACCAGATGCGGAGGCCCGCGGGCGCGTCGCGGTAACCCGCCACGTCATAGGCGGCCCCTTCGGCCTCCAGCAGCGCGGCCATCTTCTTGATGACCGCCTCGTCCGCGCCCTCGACCGTCAGGCAGACGCTGGTGGTCGAGCGGATCGCCGGATCGGCCGCGAGATGGCCCAGCCAGTCGCGCTCTTCGACGATCTTGTTCAACGCCGCCGCATTGGTGTCCGAACGCTTGACCAGCGCCTCCGCGCCGCCCAGCGCCTTGCCCCATTCGAGCGCGAAGATCGCGTCTTCGACGGCCAGCATCGACGGCGTGTTGATCGTCTCGCCCTTGAACACGCCCTCGGTCAGCTTGCCCTTCGACACCAGGCGGAACACCTTGGGCAGCGGCCAGGCGGGGGTGTAGGTTTCGAGGCGCTCGACCGCGCGGGGGCCCAGGATCAGGACGCCGTGCGCGCCCTCGCCGCCCAGCACCTTCTGCCACGAGAAGGTCGCGACATCGATCTTGTCCCAGGGCAGGTCATAGGCGAACACCGCGCTGGTCGCGTCGGCGAAGGACAGGCCCTCGCGGTCGTCGGCGATCCAGTCGCCATTGGGCACGCGCACGCCCGAAGTGGTGCCGTTCCAAGTGAAGAGCACGTCGTTCGACCAGTCGACCGCGTTCAGATCGGCGATCTGGCCGTAATCGGCGCGCAGGACGGTGGGATCGAGCTTCAACTGCTTGACCGCGTCGGTCACCCAACCCTCGCCGAAGCTTTCCCAGGCCAGGGTGGTGACGGGGCGCGCGCCCAGCATGGTCCACATCGCCATCTCGAACGCGCCGGTGTCGGAGCCGGGGACGATGCCGATGCGGTGGGTGTCGGGGAGCTTGAGCAGCTCGCGCATCAGGTCGATGCAATATTGCAGCCGCTGCTTGCCCAGCTTCGAGCGATGCGAACGGCCGAGGCTGTCCGTCGCGAGCTTGGCCGCTTCCCAACCGGGAGGCTTGGCGCAGGGACCGCTGGAGAAATAGGGGCGCGCCGGTTTGGTGGCGGGCTTCGCGGGCGCAAGAGTGGCGTCAGCGGCAATCGTATCAGTCATTTAAGACTCTCCTCACAGAGAGCACGCGCGGCGTTGGGACCGCGTGGCCCGTCGACGGCCCTAGCGATGTCGATCGAAGATGACAACCAGAATTAGGGTAGCGCAATTTTTGCATTCCCTAAGCGCCGGCGCGTGGAGGTTTTACAAAGTCCAGTGGCTCCATGGCTTACCGGACGATCGTAACGCCCACGGCGCAGATCACTCCACCCCGTTGGCTCCGACATTCCTACATATCGTTTTTCAATATCTCTATTGATCGAAAATCAATATATCCTTATTGAATATCAATATTGATTCGGAATGGGAGGACAGAACGTCATGACACGCTTCGCCAGTCACATCAGTACCTTGCTGTACGCCGCGCTGCTCGCCATTCTGGCGTTTGTCACGGCCGTCATCCTGGCGTCGGTCGGCGTGCTGATCGTAGATGCGATTTCGCCGGGGGCGCTGGGGGCGGTGCATGTCAATGCGCAGGCGATCGACACCAAGACTCCCGCCGTGGTCGCCGCCGCGCTGGCGGTCATGCTGATGGTCTTGGGCCTCGCCTGGGCCGCGCTGCTGCCGCTGATCCAGATGTTGCGCAGCACGGCGGCAGGCGCGCCCTTTACCCTCGCCAACGTCAAGCGGCTCAACTGGATCGCGGGGACCATCGCGGTCGCCTATGTGCTGCAAATCCTCCTGCCCCCTATTCTGCCCTTCGAGTCGCAGGGCATGGTCAAGCCGATGGGTGTGGACGGTGTGTTCGCGGTCCTGCTGACCCTGGTGCTGGCGCAAATCTTCCGCGAGGGCGTGCGCCTGCGCGAGGATGCCGAGGGCACGATCTGATGGCGATCCGCATCAATCTCGACCGGCTGCTGCTCGACCGGCGTATGTCGCTGACCGAGCTGGCAGAGCGGGTCGACCTGACGCTCGCCAATCTGTCGATCCTGAAGACCGGCAAGGCGCGGGCGATCCGCTTCACCACGCTGGATGCGATCTGCACCGCGCTCGGCTGCCAGCCGGGCGACATATTGGAACATGTCGCAGACACGCCTCCGCATGGCTGATCGGGGCTGACAAAAGCGAAGCGGCGAGGAACAAGGGGGCATATGGTTCGCGTCCCCCTGTTTCTCGTCATTCCGATTCTGGGGGCTATGCTCCTATCTGCCTGCGGCCGTCCCGACCGACCCGTTCAGCAGGCCACGCGTCCAGAACCCTATCGCCCGCCGATCCGCGAAACCGCACAGTGCGAGGCCGACCTTCGGCGCGAAGGGGTCGATTATCGCCGCCTGCCCGACAAGGAGCTGGGTCCCGGCTGCGGCTTGTACGGCGCGGTACAGCTGACCGATATCGGCGTCCCTGTGACCGGCGTCACGGCGATGCGATGCGGCAATGCCCGCGCCTTTGCCGGATGGGTGCGCAACGCCGTCGCGCCCGCCGCCTGGCAGATCCTGGGCTCGCCGCTCGTCAAGGTGGAAGGCATGGGCACCTATGCCTGTCGCAACATCGTCGGATCCACCCGTATCGGCGACCGGCGTTCGGGGCATGCGCTAGCCAATGCGGTGGATGTCGGCGGCTTCGTATTGAAGGACGGGCGGCGGATCACGCTGCTGAACGACTGGTATTCGACCGATCCGCAGATTCGGCAATTCTGGACCACCATCCGCGCCTCGGCCTGTCGGCGCTTCGGCACGGTGTTGAGCCCCGATTACAACGCAGCCCACCGTAACCACCTGCATCTTGAAGACGATAGAGCGCATTTTTGCCGGTAGCGCACGCCGGATCGATACCCTACATCACCCAAAATGACCGATAAGACCCAAGTACCGAACCGCGTCTTCCCCAATGCCAGCCAAGACGCCGAAAGCGCCAAGACGATCGTCTCGACGCCGCAGACCGAAAGCCCGGCCTACACGCTGGCCTTTCAGGACATGGACTTCCTGCTGCGCGAAGACCTTCGCCCCGTCCGTTTCCAGCTGGAATTGCTGAAGGCGCAGCTGCTGCTCGAAGAGGCCAAGATCGCCTCGACTTTCGTCTTCTACGGCTCGGCGCGCATTCCGGAGCCCGCCAAGGCCAAGGCGATGCTCGATCTGGCGCATGACGACAAGTCGCGCAAGATCGCCGAGAATCTCGTCGCCAAGAGCAAATATTACGACATCGCACGCGAGCTGGCACAGATCACCAGCCGCCTGCCCCGCGACGACCGTGGCATGCGGCAATTCGTGGTCTGCTCGGGCGGTGGTCCCTCGATCATGGAGGCCGCCAATCGCGGCGCGCATGACGTCGGCGCCGAGTCGGTGGGCCTGAACATCGTCCTGCCGCACGAGCAGGCGCCCAACCCCTATGTCACGCCGTCGCTGTCGCTTCAGTTCCACTATTTCGCGCTGCGCAAGATGCACTTCCTGCTGCACGCCCGCGCGCTGGCGGCGTTCCCGGGCGGCTTCGGCACGTTCGACGAGCTGTTCGAGCTACTGACCCTGATCCAGACGGGCAAGATTCAACCCATCCCCGTGCTGCTGTTCGGCCGCGCCTTTTGGGAGCGCGTCGTCAATTTCGAGGCGCTGGTCGAAGAAGGCGTGGTGTCCGAGCGCGACCTGGGCATCTTCACCTATGTCGAAACCGCCGAAGAAGCTTGGGACGTCGTGCGCAACTTCTATGAGGAACGCGCCCGCAAGGAAGCCGAGCGGGGGTAATTCGCTCCGTCGTTTAAGGCGTTTGCAAAGCCCGTCTCCCGTCGGAGGCGGGCTTTGTTTTTGGATATCTCAGTAAATATGCGGCGGGGCGACGGCTTTTGCCCAAAAGTAGATATCAAGCGGCGAAGGAGCCACTCCTCACGACGAAATGCTCATGACAGTTTATCTGCACGCCCTGTCCACATCGCACATCGCCGGGATCTGCAATTCACGGCTTTCTTATTTCGGTATTTCGAATCCTACACTCTGCGTTCGCACAACCCTGTGAGCGACCCCGTTTGGGTCACGCGCTGGAGCAAATGTATAACGCCCAGGCATCGCACGGCACGCTGCAGCGTCAAGCGATGGCACCCCGCTAGTAATATCCACTTCGCATTGAACGATCTTGCCTGCTTCATCCACAATGTAACGCAGGCGTACGCCGGCCGACCTTAGTCCGTTCGGAAGGCGGGCAACTTCAAGGGTGACGTCAGGGGGGAGAGGAGAGGAGCGGCGCTCCTGCAGACGCCATTGGGCTCGGAAGCTGTAGATGCCTGGCATGGAGCGTCCGTCCGAAGATCGTGCCGCCACAAACTTCCCCTTCTGCATCGCTGCTGCGCACGTTTGACTGTCCAAAAGGTCAGAACCGCTGCTCACAACAATGTAGCACGCCCTCTGCTTACCAAGCTCGTCGACGTAGATGTCAGCTTGAACGAGCCCCTGTTCTTCGAGGGCAAGAGATCGGGCCAAGTAGTTGTTCGAATTCAACCAGTCATTAACGTTGAGTGCCTCGACAGGCGTAAAGCTTCCCGCCGTTGCCGTCGCGAGAGCCAAAACGATAGTTGCAAACAGCATTCCTCTCCCTCGCCCCTGCCCCTATTATTTGACACTAACACGATCGTCGGCAGCGGAGATACCCCCGTCGCGACCAACCGGAGCATCCCGTTTCACTGATGGCGATACCGGTTGTGGTGGTAACGATACCCACGTCAGCTTCCGCCGGAGCAAAGTCGAAGGCCACGGACGCACCCCAAAGAAAAAGGGCCGGACGTTTCCGCCCGGCCCCTTTCCGATAGGCTAGCCTGATTACGCCGCCTTCGACCGCGCGGCGCGCTTGCGCTCGTTGGGATCGAGGAAGCGCTTGCGCAGACGGATCGACTTCGGGGTCACTTCGACCATCTCGTCGTCGTCGATATAGGCGATGGCCTGTTCCAGCGTCATCTTCTTCGGCGGGGTCAGGCGGATGGCGTCATCCTTGCCGCCCGACGCGCGGAAGTTGGTCAGCTGCTTCGCCTTCATCGGGTTGACCTCGAGGTCATCCGTCTTGGCGTTCTCGCCGATGATCATGCCTTCGTACAGCGCTTCGCCGTGCCCGACGAACAGGATGCCGCGCTCTTCGAGCGGACCCAGTGCATAGCCCTGCGCTTCGCCCGCGCCGTTCGAGATCAGGACGCCGTTCTTGCGGCCCTCGATCTTGCCCTTGTGGGGGCCGTACTTCTCGAACAGGCGGTTCATGATGCCGGTGCCGCGCGTGTCCGACAGGAACTCGCCGTGATAACCGATCATGCCGCGCGACGGCGCGGAGAAGGTGATGCGGGTCTTGCCGCCGCCCGAGGGACGCATGTCGGTCATCTCGGCCTTGCGCAGATTCATCTTCTCGACGACCGTGCCCGAATATTCCTCGTCCACGTCGATGATGACGGTTTCGTACGGCTCGGTCTTCTTGCCGTCCTCGTCCTCGCCGAACAGCACGCGCGGGCGGCTGATGCCCAGCTCGAAGCCTTCGCGGCGCATCGTCTCGATCAGAACGCCCAGCTGGAGTTCGCCGCGACCGGCAACCTCGAAGCTGTCACGATCGTCGCTCTCGGTGACCTTCACCGCGACGTTCGATTCCGCTTCGCGCATCAGGCGGTCGCGGATCATGCGGCTGGTGACCTTGGTGCCCTCACGGCCTGCCATCGGCGAGTCGTTGACCGCGAAGCGCATCGACAGCGTCGGCGGATCGATCGGCTGCGCCTGAAGCGGCTCGGACACGCTGGTGTCGGCGATGGTGTTCGCCACGGTGGCGACGGCCAGACCGGCCAGCGAGATGATGTCGCCCGCCTTGGCTTCGTCCACCGGCACGCGGTCCAGGCCGCGGAACGACAGGATCTTCGATGCGCGGCCCGTTTCGATCACATTGCCCTCGGCGTCGAGCGCGTGGATCGCCTGGTTCAGCTTGACCGTGCCCGAGTTGACGCGGCCGGTCAGGATGCGACCCAGGAAGTTGTCGCGGTCGAGCAGCGTCACCAGGAAGGTGAAGGGCACGTCCTCGACTTCCACCTTCGGGGCGGGGACGTGGTTCACGATCGTCTCGAACATCGGGATCAGCGTGCCTTCGCGCGCGTCCATGTCGGTCGAGGCATAGCCGTTGCGGCCCGAGGCGTAGAGCACGGGGAAGTCCAGCTGTTCGTCATTCGCGTCGAGCGAGACGAACAGGTCGAACACTTCGTCCAGCACTTCCTGGATACGCGCGTCGGCGCGGTCGACCTTGTTGACGACGACGATCGGCTTCAGGCCGAGCGCCAGCGCCTTGCCGGTCACGAACTTCGTCTGCGGCATCGCGCCTTCCGACGAGTCGACCAAGAGGACGACGCCGTCGACCATCGACAGGATGCGCTCCACCTCGCCGCCGAAGTCGGCATGGCCGGGGGTGTCGACGATGTTGATGCGGATCGACTCGTCGCTGCCCGGCGGAGTCCAGTCGACCGAGGTCGGCTTGGCGAGAATCGTGATCCCGCGCTCCTTTTCCAGGTCGTTGGAGTCCATCGCGCGCTCTTCGACGCGCTGGTTGTCGCGGAAGGTGCCCGACTGGCGGAACAGCTGATCGACCAGGGTCGTCTTGCCATGGTCGACGTGCGCGATGATCGCCACGTTGCGGAGGCTCATGCAAATTTCTCTTGTTCGGAGGGTATGTCGCCGCGGCCCATAGCCGAAAGCGGGGCAAAGCGAAAGGGCGGCGCGGATATTGCGGCGCACAAAGCTGGTTGGCGCAAAAAACGTGCGAGCCAATCCCTTGTTCCTCTCCCGCAAGGGAAGGGGGACCAGCGAAGCTGGTGGAGGGGTAACCCCGTTAGTGGTGACACCCCTCCGTCAGCCCTTCGGGCTGCCACCTCCCCCTCTAAGGGGAGGAGATTACTTGGCCCTTGGCACCACCTTCAGCGTCCAGTCGGTGTCCGGCCGCAGATATTTGGCCGCCACCGCCTGAATATCGGCGGGCCCGATCGAGACGAAATCCTGCGCCAGGCGCTGGGTCGCCTCGACACGTTGCGGGTCATAGGCCGCCCCCGCCAGGCGCTGCATCCAGAACTGATTGCCCGACGCCATGCGCGCCAAGCGTTGCGCCATGGGCCGCTTGATCCGTTGCAACTCGTCCGCGCCGACAGGATGGGCGGCCAGATCGGCGGCGATGGCACGGGCGGTCGTCAGGAAGAAATCGACCTTGTCGGGCGCGACCATGCCGATCGCGATCATCCGCCCGCCGCCGGGCAGCCCGACGGGCCATTGGCTGGCGACCTGAGGACTATAGCTTGCCCCCGCCTTGGAGCGGAGTTGGTCCATCAGCCGGTCCGAAAAGACCTGCGCCAGCACGTCCAGACGGTTGCGGACGCGGTCGTCCGCCGATCCGCCGCCGGTCGGCCAGACGATCACCGCCGCCGCCTGGTCGGCGGGGCCGGTATGCGTCCGCACGACCGGGGTCGCGACATGGGCGGGAAAGCGAACCGGCGGCACCGGGCCCGTCGCCGTGGGCCGCGCCGGGATCGCACCAAAGCTGTTCGCCACCGCCGCGATCGCCTCGTCCGCCTTTACGTCGCCGAAGATCGAGACTTCGATCGGCCCGCTGGCGAGCAGCGGCGCCCAGAGCGCCTTGAAGGATTCGGGTGTGGTCGCCTGGATCGCCTCGCGTGGGGGCGTGCCCCAACGTGGGTCGCCGTCGCGCAACAGCCGCTCCAGATCATGGCCCAGCACCCCGTCGGGCGAGGAATCGAACCCGTCATAGCCCGCGAGCATCGCCGCCTTGGCACGATTGACCGGCGCGGGGTCCCAGCGCGGCGCGACCAGCTTGGTCGCCATCAGCCGCAGATTGTCGGCATAGTCGCTGGGGGCACTCAGTGCGTTGAAGGCAAAGGCATCGTCGTCGATGTCGAAGTCCATCCCCATGCGACGCCCGGCGGTCAGCCGGTCCAGATCGCCCTGGTCGAACTTGCCGATGCCGCCCGCAACCAGGGCGAGGTCCGCCGGCCAGGCCGCGCTCTCCCGGTCGGCGGGCAAGGCATCATAGCCACGCCCGAACCGCACCCGCAGATAGACGCGCGCCGTCTCGCCGTCATTGGCGAGCAGCAGCAACCGGGTGCCATTGGCAAAGGTGACCTTCTCCAGCCCCAGTTCGGCGATCTTTTCACGCGAGACGACCTTGCCCGGCGGGCCCAGCCGGGGAAGCTGCGCGAAGGTCACCTCCCCCTGGCGACGGCGATGCTCGGCCAGCGGGCGGACATCGGCCTTCAGCGCAGTGGTCAGGCGCGCGACCGCATCGGGCTTCGCCGTGCGGGTATTGACCAGCGCGCGGGTCGCGGTGCCCTGGAATATCCTGCGGGTGGAGGCGAGGATCGTGTCCGGCGTGAACATCTTCTTGTCGATCGCCTGACGCAGGATCTGATAGCTCGTCTCGGGCGCGGTCACGGTTTCGCGAATGTCGAGCGCGCCGACCATGTCGTCGGCCTGCTTCGCCCCGGCCTCCACCCGCGCGGTTTCGACCTGGGTACGCAGGATCGCGTCGTAATCGGCCAGTTCGCGATCGATCTCGCCTTGTGTCGGCTTGCTCGCCATGGCGGAGGCGATGACGGCACGCACGTCCTTCAGCGCGGCCTCCCAATTGTCACCGATCGGGACGACATTGACCGTGGTGACATTGGCCGAGCGCGAGACATCGTCGAGCGCGACGCTGGATTGCAGGAAGCTGCCCCCCGCCCGCGCACGGTTTTCCAGGCGACGGCTGATCAGCCGGGCGGCGACCATGTCGACCATCCGCTTCTGGTTGAAGATCGCCGTATCGTCCTGATAATGCCAAGGGCGCAGCACCGCCATCGCGACGACCGGCGGCATGGCCGGTTCGACCAGCGCACCCGCCACCGGCGCATCCGCCCTGGGGCTGCCGAAATCGGGCGCGGGCGGCTTGGGGCCGACGCCTTGCCACGCCCCGAAATTCTTGGCGACCAGACGCGCGAACAGCAGCGGGTCGAGATCGCCCGAAATGATCACCACGGTATTTTCGGGACGATACCAGCGGTCGTGAAAGGCGCGCACCGTATCGGGCGTCGCGGCCTCCAGGGTCTTGAGCTGACCGATCGGGGAACGCTCGGCCAGTGGCTGTCCGGCGAAGAAGGTTTCGCGCAGCTTGTCCGAATAGCGGACCTGCGGCCCCGGCTGTTCGCGCCGTTCTGCCAGCACCACCGGGCGTTCGGCATTGAGCGCTTCCGCCGTCAGCGACGGAGCGGCCATCATGCCCGCCAGAATCTTCAGGCTTTCGTCCAGCCCCTGCTCGGTCGCGCCGGGCAGGTCGAGCTGATAGACGGTCTGGGTCGGGGTAGTGGACGCGTTGGAATCCGAGCCGAAGGTCGCGCCCAGCCGCTGCCAGATGCGTTTGGCCTCGCCATCGGGCACATGCTGCGATCCGCGAAAGGACAGATGCTCGATCAGATGGGCAAAGCCGCGCTCCGAATCGCGTTCGTTGAGCGACCCGGCATCGATCCGCACGCGAACCGCCACCTGCCCCGGCGGCACGCCGTTGCGCCGGACGGCATAGCGGAGACCATTGGGCAAGGTGCCGAACTTCCACGCCTTGTCCTGCGGCAGATCGGAGTCCTTGTAGAGCCATGCGCTCTGGTCCACGCCTGGAATTGGCGGCAGCGGGGCGAGCGGATCGCGGACCGCCTCCTGCGGCGCGGTCGCCACGGTGGCGGGGACCGGCATCCCCTGCGGGACCGATCGGTCGTCCGGCCTGTTGGTCTGGGGGGGCGTCCCCCCGGGGGCCTGGCCGATGACAGGAAGCGCCAGCCCGAGAAGGACCGACAGGGCAAGACAGCGCATTGCGCGGGACGGAAACGCCATCCCCCCTCTTACCCTGCGACCCGCCGCTTCGCCAGTCGCCCCTAAATCGCCCCAAATCGCCTTGATCGCGCCGCGCCGCCGGACCGAGCGCCATCATTTGGGCGCACTATGCGACTAGGCCGAGATCACCGATCCAGCGTGACAAGGGCCGCCAAATGCCCGGACGCGGGAGACGGGCCGGGGATGTGCAAAGCGTGATGACCAAGTCGATGAATGCCGGTGCCCGGCGGCGGGCGTCGAACACAATATGGCCGGAATCGGTCAAGCCGGATCATAGCGTGCCATCGCCTGCCCCCATGGCTATCCGGAGCGATTCGAGGCGAGACGGACAGGTGGCCATGCTGGTTCCCCCGCCCGCCGCCTCGCAGATTCCCGCCGCCGACACAGGCCATAGCCCCCTGCTCCACCGATTCACCCGCCTGTTCGACCCGCTGATCGCCACCCAGTCGCTGGCGTCCAACGATCCGGTGCTCGACGTTCGCGATTTCACCTGGACCGCCGCGCTGCGTCGCGAGTGGGCGGCGATCGCCCGGGAAGCGTTGGCGATTTCGCCCTTCGCCCTGATCCCGCTCTGGCAGCATGGCGAAGCGGTGGAAGAGCATCTGGGGCGATGTCCGCGTACCGCCGCGAGCCTTGGCGCGATTCCCGGCCTGTACGATGCGGCCTTCGCCACGCTGACGCCCGGAGCGCATCTGGGCGCACGGCGCGGGGCGACCAAGGGGCTGATCACCTGTCACCTCGGGCTGGCCGTGCCGCGCGACGGCGGGGCGCGGATTCGGATTCGCGATCGCATCCTTCGCTGGGCCGAGGGCGAGACGCTGATCTTCGACGACAGCTTCGATCATGAAATCTGGAACGAGGCCGGCGGGCAGCGAATCGTCCTGCGCATCCGCTTCGCCCGCCCGCTCAAGCGGCCGGGGCAGTGGGTGGCGGGCACGGTGCTGCGGCTGTTGCGCGGGCGGATCTAGGGTCAGGACTCGTTGATCACAGCCAGAAGATGACGGTGGCAGCGAGGGTGACGGCGGCAAAGAAGGCAGTGGGGCAGCGATCGTAGCGGGTAGCGACCCGACGCCAGTCTTTGAGGCGGCCGAACATGATCTCGATGCGGCTGCGGCGCCGGTAGCGGCGCTTGTCGTATTTGACCGGCTCGTTGCGTGATCGCCGGCCCGGGATGCAGGGCTGGATGCCTTTGGCCTGGAGGGCGTCCCTGAACCAGTCGGCGTCGTAGCCGCGGTCGCCGAGCAGCCACTGCGCCTTCGGCATGTCATCCAGCAGCGCTGCCGCGCCGGTGTAGTCGCTGACCTGGCCCGCGGTCATGAAAAAGCTTAAGGGGCGCCCGTTTGCATCGGCGACGGCATGTAGCTTGGTATTCATACCGCCTTTGGTGCGGCCGATCAGGCGGCCAAGATCCCCTTTTTTACCCGCAGGCTTGATGCCGTGCGGTGCGCCTTCAGATAGGTTGCGTCGATCATGACCGTCTGCGGCTCGGCGCCAGCTGCAGCCAGACCTTCCATCATTCGCGTGAACACGCCGGCCTCGCCCCAACGCTTCCACCGATTGTACAGCGTCTTGTGGGGGCCATACTCGCTAGGCGCATCTCGCCAGCGAAGCCCGTTGCGATTGACGAATACGATGCCGCTCAGCACCCGCCGGTCGTCCACCCTCGGCTTGCCATGGCTCTTGGGAAAGAAGGGCCGCAGCCGCTCCATCTGCTCGTCCGTCAGCCAAAACAGGTCACTCATCTCGGTCTCCTTGCGGAGCCTGAATCAGATCGCGACGCTCACATCAATGGGT
This sequence comes from Sphingomonas sp. Marseille-Q8236, assembly GCF_965112005.1. NCBI lineage: Bacteria > Pseudomonadati > Pseudomonadota > Alphaproteobacteria > Sphingomonadales > Sphingomonadaceae > Sphingomonas > Sphingomonas sp. Marseille-Q8236. Next base: position 1,819,332 of record NZ_CBCOPO010000001.1, on the reverse strand, counting down.
CCTGACCCTAGGCGAGGCATCATGCCGAGAGGGATTTGCGCGCTCGCGGCCATCCCCGCAAAGGCACAGGTTGCGGCGGGGAAACGCATCCTTTCCCCGCTCGCGCTTGATCCCCGCCGCCGCCCGCGCCACATGAGGGCCATGCTGATCGAGACCGAACTGACGCCCAACCCGGCGACGCTGAAATTCCTGCCCGGCCGCAAGGTGATGGACAGCGGCACCCGCGACTTCGCCTCGCCCGAGGAAGCCGCCGCCAGCCCGCTGGCCGAGGCGATCTTCAACTTGGGCGATGTGACGGGCGTGTTCTTCGGCCGCGACTTCGTCTCGGTGACGATCGCACCGGGCACCGAATGGTCGGATGTGAAGCCCGATGTGCTGGGTATCCTGCTCGATCATTTCTCGGCGCAGATGCCGCTGTTCAAACAGGGCGCGGCCGATTTCGCGGTGCCGGGCGAGGAAGAGGCGTTTGCCGACGATCCCGAGGATGCCGACATCGTCGCGCAGATTCGCGAACTGATCGACACGCGCGTTCGGCCCGCAGTGGCGAATGACGGTGGCGACATCGTCTATCGCGGTTTCGACAAGGGCAAGGTGTTCCTCAAGATGCAGGGCGCGTGCGCCGGCTGCCCCTCCTCGACTGCGACGTTGAAGAATGGCATCGAGCAGTTGCTGCGCCATTATGTCCCTGAAGTCACCGAAGTGAGAGCCGTCTGATGGATCCGATCGACGACGCCAGCCTGGACCGGCTGTTCCGCGAGGGCCGGACCTTCAACCATTATCTCGACAAGCCGGTCGGCGAGGACGAGATCCGGGCGCTCTGGGATCTGATGAAGATGCCCCCGACTTCGACCAACCAGAGCCCCGCGCGGATGGTCTGGTGCCTGAGCCAGGAGGCGAAGGACAGGCTGGCCGATTGCGCCACCGGCAGCAATCCGGACAAGATCCGCGCCGCGCCCGCCGCCGTGGTCATCGGCATGGACGTAAATTTCCACGAAAACCTGCCGCAGCTTTTCCCGCATGTCGATGCCAAGAGCTGGTTCGACGGCAATACCGAGTTGCGCGAGGCCTCGGCCTTCCGCAACAGCTCGCTTCAGGGCGCCTATCTGATCCTGGCCGCGCGCGCGCTGGGGCTGGACACCGGCGCGATGTCGGGCTTCGATCAGGGCGCGGTGGACAAGGCGTTCTTCGCCGATCAGCCGGGCGTGCGGTCCAACTTCATCGCCACCCTGGGCTATGGCGACCGCGAGACCCTGCACCCGCGCAATCCACGCCTGGCGTTCGAACAAGCCAACCGCATCGTCTGATCCCCATCTTGCGCACGCTGGTCATCGACACCGCCACCGCCGCCTGCTCGGTCGCCCTTCTGGACGGCGCGCGGGTGATCGCCCGCGCGCATGACGTGGTCGGGCGCGGCCATGCCGAAAAGCTGGTGCCGATGATCGCCGGCCTGCCGGACGGCGGGCGGGCGGAACGCATATTGGTCGATTGCGGGCCGGGCAGCTTCACCGGCATTCGCGTCGGCATTGCCGCTGCGCGCGGGTTGGCGCTGGGATGGGGCGTCAAAGCATCGGGCTATCATTCGCTGGCGCTGGTCGCGGCGGCCTTCTTCGCGACCGCCGACGACGATGGCGTCTCGGTCGTGCTGGAAGGTGGACATGGCGAGGTGTTCGTACAGGCCTTTGCGCGCGACCTGACGCCCCTCACCCCCTTCGCGTCGATGAAGCCCGATGCGGCGCTGGCGTCGCTCGATGGGCGGGCCGCCGTCGGCAACGGCGTTCGCTGGCTGACCGCATTGCAACCCGATCTGCGAGTGACAGAGATGTTGCCCGATGCGGCGGAGGCGTGGCGTTTGCCCGATTCGCTGATCGATCTGCCCCCCCGCCCCGTCTATGGCCGTGCGCCCGACGCCAAGCTGCCCGGCGGGATCACCCCGCCGGGCCTTGCCGCCTGATGGCAAGCATCAGCCTGACACTGCGCGACGGCGATGCGCGCGATGCCGGGGTGATCGAACAGGTCATGGCCGCCGCCTTCGACCCGATCTGGGGAGAGGCCTGGACCCGCGCGCAATTGCTGGGCGTGATGACGATGCCGGGCATCCATCTGCTGATCGCGGAGGCGGGCGGCGAGGCGGCCGGTTTCGCATTGACCCGGTCGGTGATGGACGAGGCGGAGTTGCTGCTGCTCGGGGTCGCACCCGATTATCGCCGCAACGGAATCGCCAGCGCCCTGGTCGAGATGGTCGTCGCCGACTGCGCCGCGCGCGGGGTCGTCACCCTGCATCTGGAGGTCCGCGCGAACAATCCCGCCGTGCTGTTCTACACCGCGCACGGCTTTGCCAAGTGCGGGGAACGGCGCAATTATTACAAGGGCGCAGACGGGCGGCACTATGACGCCCATACCTATACCCGCGCCATCGGCTGACCCGATTACAGTTTCCGGGTTATTGCGAGTCGCTATCCCCTTTTCGCAACAAGGCTTTGCGCGTACATAGGGGACGAACACCCGGAGTTGAACGTTACCATGGCCCGCAAAATCGATCTCGAAGCGCTGTGCGCACAAAAGGGACTGCGCATCACCGAACAGCGCCGCGTGATCGCCCGCGTCCTGTCGGAGGCAGAGGACCATCCCGATGTGGAAAAGGTCTATGAGCGCGCCGCCAAGATCGATCCAGGCATTTCGATCGCGACCGTCTATCGCACCGTCCGCCTGTTCGAAGAGGCAGGCATCCTCGACCGTCACGATTTCGGCGACGGCCGTGCGCGCTACGAACCCTCGCCCGAGGCGCATCACGACCATCTGATCGATGTCGAGACGGGCCGGGTGATCGAGTTCGTCGACCCGGAACTGGAGTTGCTGCAAAAGGCGATCGCGGAGAAGCTGGGCTTCCGCCTGGTCGATCACCGGATGGAGCTTTACGGCGTCAGCCTCGACCGCAAGGGATGATGGCGGCGATCGCCTCGTCCGACGAAGTCGACAGCAAAGGCGGCCTGCGTGCAGCGGGCCGCCTTTCGTGCATTATCGGCGCGCTGCTGGTCGCACTGACATTGCACGGAATATGGCGCGCGGTCGGGCGCCGCTCGCCATGGCCGCGCCGGTTCCTGCGGCGGGTGGCGATCATCCTGGGCGCGGATATTCGGATCGTCGGCCGCCCGCTGACCCGCGATGCGGTGATCGTGGCCAACCATCTCAGCTGGTTCGACATCCTCCTGCTCGCCGGTACGGCGGGCGCGCGCTTCGTCGCGAAGGCGGAAGTGGCGGCGCTGCCGCTGATCGGCTGGCTGGCGGGGCTGAACCGCACCCTGTTCGTCGAGCGCGGCGACCGGCTGGGCGTCAGCGATCAGGTGGCGACGATCCGCGCGGCACTGGCCGAGGGACAGCCGCTGGCGATCTTTCCCGAAGGCACGACAGGGGACGACCTTAGCCTCCTGCCCTTCAAGCCCGCATTGTTCGCCGCGCTGGTTCCTCCGATCCCCGGCATCCGGGTGCAACCGGTCAGGATCGACTATGGCGCGGCGTCCGGCGATCTGGCGTGGCTCGGCACCGACCCAGGCGATGCCCATGCCAAGCGCGTGCTGCGTCGGGCGGGGCGGTTCAGGGTGACGCTCCACTATCTCGATCCGTTCGATCCCGCCGACTTTCCCGATCGCAAGGCCATGGCAGCCGAGGCGCGGGCGCGGATCGCCGCGTCCTGACATCGCTCCCCTGAATTTGGCCGTCGGCACGAATAGGATGCCGCGATAGGATCGGGTCATTCCTTCGGGGGGTGGACCATGTTCAGGACGATCGTCGTTGCCGCCAGCCTGTTCGCCGCGAGCGCGGCCGTTGCACAGACGGGCAATCCCTGCCCCGACGGCACACAACCCGCGACGATCCGCCACAGCAAGATCAAGCCCGGCCAATGGGCGACCTTCGCCAAGGCGGTCGCGGCACACAATGGCTGGTATGCCAGCCATAACGAACCGACCCGCACGGCCCTGGTCCGCGTCCTGACCAAGGGGGCCAGCGGCCCGGTGGCCAGCGATGCGGAAGCGGTGACCATCACCCGCTATGGCGCGACCAAATCCACCGCGACACGCGACGCGGCCTATTCGGCCTTTACCGATCTCTATCGCCAGAGCAGCGACATGGCGGACGAAACCCGCGTCTGCCTGCCCGCCTCCCCGTGATCCGTCATCCCGGCGAATGCGGGGATCTCTGACGAACTGGCCGGTCGCCGGAGGCCCAGAGCTTCGCCGGAGCGATGGCGTGGGGCGACAGCCGACGCTGGCGAGGGCGTGTGATTTGCGATAAGGGGCGCGTCATGCCCGCATCCCCCAAGACCTTTCACGTCAAGTCCTTCGGCTGCCAGATGAACGTCTATGATGGCGAACGCATGGCCGAGTTGATGGCCGCGCAGGGCCTATCCGCGACCGACGATGCCGCCGCCGCCGATCTGGTGGTGCTGAATACCTGCCACATCCGCGAAAAGGCGACCGAGAAAGTCTATTCGGATATCGGCCGCCTGCGAAAGGATGCGGGCGAACAGGGCCGCAAGCCGATGATCGCGGTGGCCGGTTGCGTCGCACAGGCCGAGGGGGCGGAAATCGTTCGTCGCGCCAAGGTGGACGTGGTGGTGGGCCCGCAAGCCTATCACAATCTGCCCGAACTGGTCGCCAAGGCGGCGGCGGGCGAGGCCGCGCTCGACACCGACATGCCGTTCGAGTCGAAATTCGTCCATTTGCCCGGCCGCCGCAAGGTCGGCCCATCCGCCTTTCTGACCGTGCAGGAAGGATGCGACAAATTCTGCACCTATTGCGTGGTGCCCTATACGCGCGGGGCGGAGGTCAGCCGCTCCTATTCGGCGATCATGGACGAGGCGCGCGCGCTGGTCGATGCGGGTGCGCGCGAGATCACGCTGCTGGGCCAGAACGTCAATGCCTGGAACGACGCCTACGATCGCGGCCTGCACGGCCTGATCCGCGAGATGGACCGGATTCCGGGGCTGCACCGCATCCGCTACACGACCAGCCATCCCAATGACATGACGCAGGGGCTGATCGACGCGCATCGCGACGTCGAGAGCCTGATGCCCTTCCTCCACCTGCCGGTCCAGTCGGGCAGCGACCGCATCCTGAAGGCGATGAACCGCCAGCATACGCGCGACAGCTATATGCGGGTGATCGACCGCGTGCGCGCGGCGCGGCCCGACATTGCGCTGTCCGGCGATTTCATCGTCGGCTTCCCCGGCGAGACCGAGGCCGAATTCGCCGACACGCTGAGCTTGGTCGATGCGATGGGCCATGCCCAGGCGTTCAGCTTCAAATATTCGCCCCGACCCGGCACCCCCGCCGCGACCATGGCCGATCAGGTGCCCGCCGAGGTGATGGACGACCGGCTCCAGCGTCTCCAGGCCGCGCTCAACCGCGACCAGCACGCCTTCAATGCGAATTCGGTCGGCCGCGCTTGCACCGTCCTGATCGAGCGGCGCGGCAAGCTGCCCGGCCAGATGCTGGGCAAGTCGCCCTGGCTGCAGTCGGTCCACCTGATCGGCGACCATCAGATTGGCGATCTGGTCGAGGTCGAACTGGTCGCGGCGGGCCCGAACTCCCTGACCGGACAGGCGAAGGTCAAGGCGGCGGCGTAAGCCGTCCCCCTACCTCCGTTCGGGCTGAGCGAAGTCGAAGCCCAAGATGATTGTTCGCGCGGAGGCGCGGAGATGTCTCGCCCGCTGATGCTTCACTCTGCCCTCGCGACCGGAAGACCTTTTCCACGGCGAATGGCTAACAGGCCGAGATCGCGGCTGGATGCGCACTCTCCGCGCCTCCGCGTCTCCGCGCGAACCAAATCTTCCTGATCGCGCAGAGGCGCAGAGAGCGCGGAGGAAGAAGAGGGTCTGCCGATCGCGAGGGAGCGCCCTTCTTCTCTGTGTCCTCCGCGCCTTTGCGCGCGAAAAACCGTCCCGCCGTCACACCTATGTCATGCAATTTCGCTGGCGTTCCGTGCCCCGCCATCCCATCTTGGTAGGACAACAGACGGTGAAAGGACCGCATGAGCCGCAAGCCCCTCCCCGCCCAGGCCGGTGAACGTAGCCGGGCGGAACTCAGCTTCGACAAGCCGCAAGTGCTGGCGCAGCTGTTCGGCCAATATGACCGCAATCTGGTCGCATTGGAAAATCGATTGGGCGTCTACATCACCGCGCGCGGCAACCGCGTCGGGCTGGAGGGGACCGCCGAGCAGGTCGGCTTGGCCCGCGACGTGCTGAACGACCTTTATGCCCGTATCCAGCGCGGCGAAGAGGTGGACACCGGCCTGGTCGACGCCTCGATCGCGATGGCGTCCGAGCCGACGCTCGACGGCATCCTCAGCGCCGAGCGGACGTCCGCCCCGCCGATCATGATCCGCACGCGCAAGAAGACGATCGTCCCGCGCACGCCCGCCCAGGCGCATTATATGAAGCAGCTCGTGTCCCACGACATGATCTTCGCGCTCGGCCCGGCGGGCACCGGCAAGACCTATGTCGCGGTCGCGCAGGCGGTGGCGCAGCTCATCACCGGCTCCGTCCAGCGGCTGATCCTGTCGCGCCCGGCGGTCGAGGCGGGCGAGCGGCTGGGCTTCCTGCCCGGCGACATGAAGGAGAAGGTCGATCCCTATCTCCGTCCGCTCTACGACGCGCTCTACGACTGCCTGCCCGCCGAGCAGGTGGAGCGGCGGATCGCCAGCGGCGAGATCGAGATCGCGCCCATCGCCTTCATGCGCGGCCGGACGCTGGCCGATGCCTTCGTCATCCTCGACGAGGCGCAGAACACCACTCCTGCGCAGATGAAGATGTTTCTGACCCGCTTCGGCCAGAACAGCCGGATGGTGATCTGCGGCGATCCCAATCAGGTCGACTTGCCCGGCGGCGTCGCGGCCTCGGGGCTGGCGGATGCGGTGCGGCGCCTGGAGGGCGTGGAGGGGATCGCCATGAGCCGCTTCACCGCCGCCGACGTGGTGCGCCATCCCATCGTCGGGCGGATCGTCGATGCCTATGAAGGGCCGAATGCCTAACGGCCTCGTTCCTTTCGTTGGCGTAACGCCGGAACTGTTGATAGGGGGCGGCGATTTACCGTCCGACCGCCCCCGCCGCCCCGAAAGGCCCCGATGATCGAGATTGCGCTGATCCATGAAGAGCCTTGGTCCGGCGACGAAGACCAGTGGACCGCACTCGCCACCCGCGCCGCCCGCGCCGCGATCGAGCGGACTCCGCACGGCCCCCTGCTGACCACGCCCGCGATCATCGAGATTTCGGTCCGGCTGACCAGCGATGACGAGGTCCATTCGCTGAATCGCCAGTATCGGCAAAAGGACAAGCCGACCAACGTCCTGTCCTTTCCGATGGTCCAGCCCGACCTGATCGAGACGGTTACGCAGAATTCGGACGATGGCGAGGTGCTGCTGGGCGACATCGTGCTGGCGTACGGCGTCTGCGTTGCGGAAGCCGAGGAGCGTGGCATTTCACCCGAAACGCATGCGACTCATCTTCTGGTGCATGGCGTGCTGCATCTGCTAGGCTATGACCATATGAACGATGACGATGCAGAGGCGATGGAGGCGATCGAACGCGACGCGCTGTCCAGCCTCGGCATCGACGACCCCTATCTAGTGCGCGAGGACTGACACCCCCCGATGGCCGACGGCCCCAGTAGCAGCACCGGCAACGGTGACTCCAACGAGAACAGTATCTGGCAGGGTCTCAAGACCCTGATTTTCGGCGGCGATCAGGAAGAATCGCTGCGCGACCAGTTGGAAGATGCGATCGACCGGCATGAAGGCGATCCCGGCCCCGATGCCAAGGGCGATCTGACCCCGCTGGAACGGCAGATGGTGCGCAACCTGCTCCATTTCGGTGAGCGCGATGCCGGCGATGTGGGCGTCCCCCGCGCCGACATCACCGCGATCGAGGAGCGGACGACCTTCGACCACCTTGTCCAGATCTTCGCCGAGGCGGGGCATAGCCGCCTGCCCGTCTATCGCGAGACGCTCGACCAGATCATCGGCATGGTTCACATCAAGGATGTGTTCAACATCCTGGCGACCGGTGCCGAGCATCCTGCGAGCATCGACGGGCTGATCCGCGATCCGCTCTATGTGCCCATGTCGCGCGGTGCGCTCGATCTGCTGGCCGATATGCGGCAGAAGCGGGTCCATCTGGCGGTGGTACTCGACGAATATTCCGGGACCGAGGGCTTGGTCACGATCGAGGATCTGATCGAGGAGATCGTCGGAGAGATCGAGGACGAGCATGACGACGCGCCGCAGGCGCTGCTCGTACCGCTCGACGGCGGTGCCTGGGACGCCGATGCGCGCGTCAGCCTGGAGGAAGTCGGCCGCGCGGTCGATCCGGCGCTGGAAGAGGCGGAGGACGATGTCGACACGCTGGGCGGCCTGACCGCCGTACTGGCGGGCCAGGTGCCCGAGGTCGGCACCTGCATCGACCATCCCAGCGGCTGGCGGATCGAGGTGACCGAGGCGGACGAGCGCCGCATTCACCGGCTGAGGCTGCATCCGGCGATGGCGGCGGAAGTCGAGTGACCGGAACTCAGGCGGGATGACGTCGTCCGCGCCTATGCGGCGGTGAACCAGGAGGCTGCCTCACATAGGCCCCCGCCGCCCGACTGCTCGCAATGATGAAGCGGGGGACGGTCGGCGATGGTGTGCCGATCCGACGATTGCCCGATAGGGGTGGAGGTGGCTGGCCTTATGCGGACCACCTCCAGCGAGTTTGGATCAGTCGCCCGAACCCTCGCGCCGAAAGGCCGTCATCCCGGAAAATCCGGTATAGCCCGAACCGGCGCAACGTAATGCCGTCTCTTCCTGGACGCATTCCTCATAGCTGGAATGCCGCGTATCGAGCCGAGGACGGCCCTGCACGTCATAGCCAGAGCAGCGGATTCGGATTTCCTGCTCGCAGGTCGGCATCGCCTGGGCGGGCTGCGGCGCCGTCAGCACACCAAGGACGGCGATCGTTCCGAACACGGGAATGAATGTCGGTAGCTTCCTCGTGCCATGTCTCCTTCCTGACCCGAATAGGCGAGACGCAGGATGCGCCAGCGAAGCAGGCACCAGCAATGAGGGATGGCTCCGTTTCGACACTATCGCGCCTGTGCCAAATCACGCAATCGATCACACTGGCCATCCTAATGCATTAGCGCGGCACAACGAGGCACGATATCGGCGAACGCAGGGCATGGAAGCCGCCCCGGAGCATCGCGAAGCTTTCCGGAGTGTTCCTCGCCTACAGAATTGCCAGTTTCCCGTATCGATGGCGCGAATAAACTCCCTGACATTCGCGCCATTGAAGGCCGCCGGTGCGCTCCCCTGTGGCACCGGCGGCCGCCATATTCAGGCGGCGGGAAGCAGAGAATCCACGCCGCGCACCGCCACGACCCAGCGATAAAAGGCGTCCGTCAGCGCATAACGAAAATAGAGCGGCTCGACATTGATCCGCTCGGGATTGCCCAGGCAATGTTTGGCCCGGTCGAGGATGCGATAGACATATTGGGTCTGTAGCGCCGCATCGCCGTGTGCATGGACCATCCGCGTGGTTTCGTCCGGCTCCGCACGAACCAGACATTGCGTGGCCTGCGCCCGGATTTTCTCGTCGGAATAAGCAAAGAGCAACCGCGCCTTCTCGCGTGCCTCCATACGGGCGATCGCCGCCGGATCATCGACCTCCGGCGCGGTCAGGGCCGCGTCGGGTGCGAATCGCGCAATGGCTGCCTCCAACAGCGCGCCCCGGTCATAATTGCTGCGGCACACGGGCAGGCCCGTGACGGTATAGACCTGCCAGCAGCTCGCCAGACTGGGTGGTGGCGGCAAGGGCGGTGACGGCATGTCGGGCCAGCAGGCCTGATTGGCCCGAATGAAGCTGTCCATGGCCAACAGAGTCGTCGGCCTGTTGAGCGGGCCGTCTATCGCTCGGCGCAGGATTTTTGGCGGGAAGAAAGGGGCACAGCGGATGAACATCTGCGCCTTTTCATCAAGCGTGCGGTTGACGATCCGGTCGCTCTCCACCGTGATACCCGGCGGCGGCGGTGCCTTGATGCTCGGCAGCCTATCGCCCTGGACGACGACATCCCGTCCCAGCGATCCCTTGGACGTGTCACGATCCTGTGCCTCTGCCGGATTTGTCGACGCCACCAACGAGATGATCGCGATCCGCCAGCCCCATCGGCCCGCCGTCTTCCTCATGCGCATGTCATGCCCTCCCAAGCCTTCCCAACGCACGTCGTAGAATGACGGAAATATCGTTTCGGTGCCAGAGCGGGATTTGGGCAGCCCCCCCTTCCCCCGTCGCCGCGATCCGCCTAGTTTCGCCCCATGCGCAAACATGTCCTGATCCTGCTCGGCATCTTCATCCTGGTCGGCGTGGCCGTCTTCGCCTGGCTCGCCTGGCCCGATACCGCGCGGTTGAGCGTCGATCAGGTCGCGGGCCGCCAGCCGACGATCCAGGCTCCGCGTGAGCAGGTCATCCCGACCGTCAACATCGCCAAGCCGGTGGGCTGGGCGAACGGGGCGAAGCCGACGGTGGCGCAGGGGCTGACCATCCGGTCCTTCGCCACCGGGCTCGATCATCCGCGCTGGCTGTACGAGCTGCCCAATGGCGATGTGCTGGTGGCCGAGACCAACTCGCCGCCCCGCCCCAATGCCGGGATCGTGCAACGGGTGATGAACTTCTTCCTCGGTCGGGCGGGCGCGGCGGTGCCGTCGGCCAACCGGATCACGCTGCTGCGCGACACCAATGGCGACGGGGTCGCGGATCTGAAGACCCCGTTCATGACCGGGCTCAATTCGCCGTTCGGCATGGTGTTGTTCGACGGGCAACTATACGTCGCCGATACCGATGCTCTGGTCCGTGTCCCCTATCGCGACGGCGAGACGAAGATTTCCGTGAAGCCCGAGAAGGTCGTACCGCTCAATCCGGCGGGCAATCACTGGGCGCGCAACGTCATCGCATCGGGCGATGGGCGGACGCTGTTCGTCTCGGTCGGCTCATCGAGCAATGTCGCCGAGAACGGCATGGACGCGGAGAAATACCGCGCCGCCATCCTGCAGGTCTGGCCCAAGGACAAGAATTGGCGCATCTATGCGGCGGGTCTCCGCAACCCGACCGGCATGGCGATCAATCCCGGCAACGACCGCTTGTGGACCGTCGTCAACGAGCGGGACATGCTCGGCTCCGATCTGGCGCCCGACTATCTGACCCAGGTGGAGTTCGGCGATCACTTCGGCTGGCCCTGGTACTATTGGGGCGGCTATCCCGACACGCGGGTCGAGCCTTCCAATCCCCCGCTTCAGCAATATGTGAAGCGCCCCGATTATGCGCTGGGACCGCATGTCGCGGCGCTGGGCCTGACCTTCTCGAAGGGCGCCAGGCTGGGCGACCGGTTCGCCAAGGGTGCGTTCATCGGCGAGCATGGCTCGTGGAACCGCAAGCCTGCCTCGGGCTACAAGGTGGTATTCGTGCCGTTCGGTGCGAACAACTTCCCCGTGGCCAATGCCAAGCCGGTCGAGGTGGTCGGCGGCTTTCTCAACGCCAAGGGCGAGGCGCAGGGCCGGCCGGTCGGCGTGATCGTCGACAAGACCGGCGGCCTGCTGGTCGCGGACGATGTCGGCAATGTCGTGTGGAAGGTCAGCGCGGCACGGTAATTGGGGGGCGGCCCTGCCCCCCTCTTCACCGGGTCAGGCCGGCTTGACCTTCAGAAGAGCCAGACCGAAACCCACGAAGATCGCGCCCGTCATGCGGTTGAACGCCCGCTTCACCGCCGGCTTGTTCAGATAGCGCGACAGCGAATGACCGCCGAGCGCATAGACGGCGTACCAAAAGGCCTCGATCACCGCGAAGGTGCCGACCAGGATCGCGAATTGCGGCATCTGGGCTTTGGCGGGATTGACGAACTGCGGCAGGAAAGCGACCGCGAACAGGATCAGCTTGGGATTGCTGATCCCGATCAGGAAACCGCCACGAAGGACGGCGAGGTGCGAGAGGCCGGGCGCGATCGATCCGTCACCGACATCGACCGGCGCGACATCCGCCCGCCAAGCCTTCACCCCCAGGAACAGCAGATAGGCAACGCCCGCATAGCGGATCACCTCGAACGCGCCGGGTAGCGCCAGCAGCAATGTCGTCAGACCGGCGGCGGACGCGGCAAGGACGATCACCACCGCACTCAGGCATCCGGCCATGGCGGCCATACTGCGCCGGAACCCCATATCGACCGACCGGGTCATGACGTGCAGCATATTGGGACCGGGCGTCCCCGACGCCAGAAACACCGCCCCGACGAAGAGCCACCATGTGTGAAGTGCCATATTCCCCCCTTATCGAATCGACGGGAGGACGAATCCCCCGTCACTTCAAGAGTTTCGGCGCCTCCGCGCGGATCACCGCCTCCAGCTGGCTGGAAAAGAGCGCCAGAAACCCTGGCAGATTTACCACAGCATGGACTTTGTCATCAAATATGGTCGCCTCCGCACCGATCGACTGGCCCATCGCGCCGACGGTGAAGTGCATCGTGTCGCCGTCCCAACGATGCTCCACCGTCGCGCCGCCGGGGATCAGCTTGCCGATCTTGCCGATCCCGCCGTCCAGGCGTTCGCGTACCGCCGCCTTGCCGAGCTTGTGCGGGATATCGAGCGAAATGGGGGCGCTCATGCGGTCATCTCCGTGGCAAAAAGCATCGCGTCGTCGGCAAAGGCCTTGAACTCCAGCGCATTGCCGCTGGGGTCGCGAAAGAACATCGTCGCCTGCTCGCCCGGCAGCCCCTTGAAGCGGACATAGGGCGCGATGCCGAAGGGCACGCCCGCCGCTTCCACGCGCGCGGCCAGCGCATCCCAGTCGGGCATGGTCAGCACGACGCCGAAGTGCGGCACCGGCACCTGATGGCCGTCCACCGCATTCTCGACCGCAACCGGCTTGGCGCCGGGGTCGAGATGGGCGACGATCTGATGCCCGAACAGGTCGAAGTCGATCCAGTGGTCGCTCGACCGGCCTTCGGGGCAGCCCATGACCTCACCATAGAAATGGCGGGCGGCGGCCAGATCGTGGACCGGGAAAGCGAGGTGGAAAGGGCGAAGGGTCATGAGGGGAAGCTAGGGTGGTGGGGCAGGTTTTTCCACCCAAACTTCCTCGCCTTGCAGGAGAGGAATAGCTGCGATCCCGCATTGCCCCTGTCACAGTGGCTTGCCATAGCCTGTCGCCGTGACCCGCTATCCCGCTCTTGTCGCCCTGATCGCCGGGGCCGTTGCCGCCTGCGGCTTTGCGCCGCTCGACCTCTGGCCGCTGCTCGTCGCCGGGCTGATCCTGCTGCTGGCTCTCGTCCATGACGCGCGCAACATCCGTTCGGCGCTATGGCGCGGATGGGTGTTCGGGGTCGGGCATTTCACGGTCAACAACAACTGGTTCCAGCACGCCTTCGACTTTCAGGACAAGATGCCGCCGGTGCTGGGCTATTTCGCGGCGGTGGGATTGGCGCTCTATCTCGCGGTCTTCCCGATGGCGGCGGCGGGCGTTGCATGGCGGTTGCGGGGGAAGCGGCCGGATACGCCGTACGTCCTGATCTTCGGAGCCGCCTGGATCGCGACCGAATATCTCCGCGCGCGGCTGTTCACCGGCTATGCCTGGGATCCATTGGGGGTGGCGTGGCTGCCCGTCATCGGCGTGGCGCGGATGAGCGCCTTTGTCGGCACCTATGCGCTGTCGGGGCTGACCGTGGTGCTGGCGGGGGCGATCTGGCTGGCGCTTCGGCGGCGCTGGCATCTCGCCGCAATCATGGTCCCCGCGACCGGGCTCGCCGCCCTCTCCGCCCCCCTGACCCGCGCACCCGAGCCGAGCCCGGATGCGCCCTTGGTCCGCGTCGTACAGCCCAATATCAGCCAGGATCAGCGCGGGCAGAGCGACGGGCCGCTGCTCCTCGAACGGCTGGTGCAATTGTCGGGGCGTCCCGGCCCCCGCCCCCGGCTGGTCGTCTGGCCCGAAGGCGTGGTCCGCGACATGATCGAGGACGGCTATCCCGAATGGGCCTATTTCGGGTTCAACTATGCCCCGCCCTTCTGGACCCGCCGCCAGATCGCACGCGTCCTGGGGCCGCGCGACACCGCGCTGGTCGGCGGCACCGCGCTTTATTTCTCGCCAGATCGCGCGCGCGTGACGAGTGCGACCAACAGCGTCTTTGCAATCTCGCCAACTGCGCGGATCACCGGTCGGTACGACAAGGCGCATCTGGTTCCCTATGGCGAGTATCTGCCCATGCCCTGGCTGCTCAAGCCGCTCGGCCTGGCGCGACTCGTTCCCGGCGATATGGATTTCACCCCCGGCCCCGGCCCGCGCAACTTGCGCGTCGCGGGCTTCGGCCCGGTCGGGGTGCAGCTCTGCTACGAGATCATCTTTTCCGGCCAGGTGGTCGATGAGGCGCATCGCCCGCGCCTGCTCTTCAATCCCTCCAACGACGCCTGGTTCGGCCGCTGGGGCCCGCCCCAGCATCTGGCGCAGGCGCGGATGCGCGCGATCGAGGAAGGATTGCCGATCATCCGCGCGACGCCCACCGGCATCTCCGCCATCATCGCCGCCGATGGCCGCCTGATCGCGACCGTGCCCCACGAAACGGCGGGCGCAGCCGAGGCCCCCCTGCCCGCCGCGTTGCCGCCGACGCTCTTCTCGCGGATCGGCAACATGCTGGCGCTGGCCATCGCCATGGGTCTGGCAGCGATCGGCGTTGCCATTCGCCGCCGCGCTCGCTAGAGGACATATAAAGCTATCTTTATATCGTTATGAGGACGGGAATGCGGAACTCGTACATCTTCACCTCGGAATCGGTTTCCGAAGGTCACCCCGACAAGGTCGCCGACCAGATCAGCGACGCGATCGTCGACCTGTTCCTGTCCAAGGACTCCGAAGCGCGCATCGCGTGCGAGACGCTGACCACCACCAACAAGGTCGTGCTGGCGGGCGAAATCCGCTGCAAGGGCGTGTTCGAGAACGACCAGTGGGCCGAGGGCGCACTGGAAGAGATCGAGCAGACCGTTCGCGATACCGTCAAGCGGATCGGCTATGAGCAGTCGGGCTTCCACTGGGAGAATTTCGACTTTTCGAACAATCTGCACGCCCAGTCGGCACACATCGCGATGGGCGTGGACGAGAGCGGCAACAAGGACGAAGGCGCCGGCGACCAGGGCATCATGTTCGGTTACGCGACCGACGAGACCCCGGGCCTGATGCCTGCCACCCTCTATTACAGCCACAAGATCCTGGAAAAGATGGCGGCCGACCGCCACTCGGGCGCGGCCCCCTTCCTGGAGCCCGACGCCAAGAGCCAGGTGACGCTGCAGTATGAAAACGGCGTGCCGGTCCGCGCGACCGCGATCGTCGTGTCGACCCAGCATTCGGCCGAGCTGTCGAACGAGGCGGGCCAGGCCAAGCTTCGCGACTATGTGAAGTCGGTCCTGACCGAAATCCTGCCCGAAGGCTGGCTGCCCGACGACAAGCAGATCTACGTCAACCCGACCGGCCTGTTCGAAATCGGCGGCCCGGACGGTGACGCCGGCCTGACCGGCCGCAAGATCATCGTCGACACCTATGGCGGCGCGGCTCCGCATGGCGGCGGCGCGTTCAGCGGCAAGGACCCGACCAAGGTCGACCGCTCGGCCGCCTATGTCGCGCGCTATCTCGCCAAGAACGTCGTCGCGGCGGGCCTGGCCAAGCGCTGCACCATCCAGCTGTCCTACGCGATCGGCGTCGCCGAGCCGCTGTCGGTCTATGTCGACCTGCACGGCACCGGCACCGTCGAGGAAGCCAAGCTGGAAGCCGCGCTTCCCAAGCTGGTCCGCCTGACGCCCAAGGGCATTCGCGAGCACCTGAAGCTCAATGCGCCGATCTATTCCAAGACCGCGGCCTATGGTCATTTCGGCCGCGAAGCCGAAGGCGCGCTGTTCACCTGGGAAAAGACCGATCTGGTCGACCGGATCAAGGGCGCCGTCGCCTGATCCGATCACCAAGGAATGACGCGAAAGGGGAGCTTCGGCTCCCCTTTTTCATGGCTGGTCCGGCGTCTCGCCCTGCACCTGGCCATGCGCCAGCAGCGTGAACAGCCCCGCTCCGCCGACCAGATTGCCGAGGATTGCCGGGAGCATCAGCCCGAACACGGCCTGTTCGATCGTGATCTTCCCGATGAACAGCAGCAGGAAGGTCTCGTCCGCGCCGACGATCGAATGGCTGAACCCGGCGATGGCAATGACATAGGTGATCGCCAGAATGATCCAGAAGGCCTGGTTCCGGCCATTGGGCAGGATCCAGGCAACCACCGCGATCAGGAAACCGGCGGGGATGGCGTTGATGAACGTCTGCCACCCGTTCAGGTCCAGAACGCCCGCCGACACCGCGATCATCGCCTCGCGAATCTCCGGATTTCCCAATGCCCCGCCCGCCACCATCCCGGCGGCGAGCGCGGTGCCGATCAGATTGGCGAAGAGCACGATCCCCCATAACCGCAGCGTCCGCTGCAACGCCCAGCCCGATGGCCTGGTCACCAGCGGCAGCATCGCAGTGATGGTACTTTCAGTGAACAATTGCATCCGGCCCAGGATCACCACCAGAAAGCCGACAGGATAGCCGAGCGACGCCACCAATTCGCGCCACGGTGCCTCGGGCAATCCGGCATGCAGCGCGCCCTCCGCGATCAGCGAACTGTGGATCGCGACGCCCGCTGCCAGCCCCGACCAGAACAGTGCGCCCGCGGGGCGATCGAGTTCGCTCTCCCCCGCCTCGCGCACCGCACGGTGGAGATCCTTGGCATCGGCGGCTTTCTGCGCCTTGCCCTCGGCTTTGCTGTCATCCTGATCCATTCCCAGCCAGCAACGCGCGCGCACGGTCTTGGCTCCCGCCCCCTCCCCGCGCTAAGGGCGCGCGATGAACGATCCGACGACGATCCGCCGCCTCTATGGCCGGCGACAGGGCCATAAGCTGCGCCAAGGTCAGGCCGCGCTGGTCGAGGACATGCTGCCCACCCTCAGCGTGCCCGAGGACGGCCCGCTCGATGCGATGCGGCTGTTCGGGGACGATCGACCGCTACAGGTCGAGATCGGCTTCGGCGCGGGCGAGCATCTGGCGGGTCAGGCCGAGGCGACACCCGGCACCGGCTTTATCGGCTGCGAGCCGTTCCTGAACGGTGTGGTCGGCGCGCTGGGCCATATCCGCGACCGCGACCTGTCCAATGTCCGCCTGCACATGGGCGACGCGCTGGAGGTGATCGAGCGACTGCCCGATGCCAGCCTCGACCGCGTATACTTGCTCCATCCCGATCCCTGGCCCAAGGCGCGCCATGCGAAGCGGCGGATGATGAACCACGGCCCGCTCGACACCATTGCCCGCAAGCTCAAGAGCGGCGGCGAGTTCCGGCTGGGCACCGACGACCCGACCTATTGTCACTGGTCGATGATGATCATGAACGCGAGGGCCGATTTCGAATGGCAGGCGAAAAGCCCCCGCGATTTCCTGACCCGCCCCGCCGACTGGCCCGAGACCCGATACGAACGCAAGGCGCGGCGCCAGGGGCATGAGGTGTGGTATTTCCGGTATATCCGGCAGTGATCCACGATCCCCACTGGCGGTGGCGAGGTCGTCTATAGCCGGACCGTCATGCATCGCTGGTCCGTGCGGTTTGTCGCAACGAGATCGGGTGTGACCGGCACGGGGGTCAGGTCACGCCGGGTCAATTCGTCCAGGATCGCGGTGCGATCGCCATTGTCGGGCGCGGTGCTGACCATTTGGAATGCGGCCAGCAGGGTCTCGTCGTCCATGAACTCGATCAGGTCGGGGTCTAGCATCGGGTCCATCGCTTTCCTCCCTTCTATTATTCTGCATCAATAACAAGCGGATCGCGGACAGGTTGCCAAGCGGAATATGTCGGGATGAGACGCTGGACCCGATCGCCCCTGGCCGGCAAAGGCCATGCGGCTATAGACGGCGCGACGATCCGGAGAGCGGTAAGAATGGTGGATGACAGCTGGGGCGTGACCCCGCCCAAGGGCGGTTTGCGCATCCGTACGAACGACAGTCTGGAGGATCGCGCCGCCGCGCGGGCGCGGGCTCGCGAAGCAAGAGCCGGGGATCGGGCGTCGGCAATGACGGCGCGGATCGAGGCGCGGGCCGCCTTTCGCGAGCGCGAGACGGCAGCACGCGAGGCCGATCGTACGGCACGGCGCGAAGCCGAAATGGTCGCCGCCGCGAAAGACCCGCATGCCGTTGCCGCCAAGCGCCATCGCACCTCCGGCCGCAAGGATGTGGTTCGCGAACAGCGCGATACGCGCGGCTATGCCACGGTGGTCGATGAGGGGCGGATTCGCGAACTTGCCAAGCGCGGCGCATCGCTATCCGGACTGGCCGGAGCGTTCGGCATTACCGAAGACGCGATTCAGGACATATTGGCATCGGAGGCATAGGCTCCGTCCCCCGCGCGAGAATGGTCGCGGAGATCGGCGTTCCGATCCCGTTACGCACCCCATCGAAGGTCAGGATTCAGCCAGAGCGCCGTGGAGCTATTACCGAAGCTTGCCCGACTGGATTTCCGCCTTCACCCGGATTGTGTGGGGGCAACGATCTTTGCACTAAGAGGCACCCGGCCTAACGCCTTGCTTACCGAATTGCGCTAAGCCCCCTATTCGATGGCCGATATTCCGCCCCCTTCCGTGCGCCCGTCGCGTCCCGCCTCCGCCGTCAGTGCGGGCGTCGGGCTGGCGGGGCTGGTCGGGTCGGTCGCCTGGATCGGCTTTGCCCGGTGGCGCCATCTGGACGGGCCTTATGCCGCCCTCGTCCACCTGGTGTGCGCGGGGGTGCCGATGCTGCTCTGGTCGATCCTGATCGACCGGGTCCATCGATCGCCCACGACGGGGATCGACTGGGCCCATCCACGCCCTGCCCGCGAGACGCTGGACATCAGCCTGACCAAGCTGGCCGGGCTGTGGGCGACCTTCGGATTGATCGCGCTGATCTACGCCACGGGGCGCTTCTATTGGCAGGGCATTTTTCTGTTCGCGATGAGTTGCCTGGCCTGGGCGGCGCCGGCCCTGTTCCTGCTGTCCATTCCCTATGTGCTGTGGCTCGACCGGCGGCTGGTCGAGCCCAGGGATGGCGCATGGATGCTGGGCGCGTGGTTGACCGGACAGCCCGGTGTCGAGCGCGAGGCGATCTGGGCGCATTTGCGTGCCTGGGGGGTGAAGGCCTTCTTTCTCCCCTTCATGCTGGGGGTGGTGCCCGGTGGGTTCGGGATGTTCGTGCGCGGCGACCTCGGCACCGTGCTGCACGATCCAGTGGCTTTGGCAAATTGGCTGATCACGCTGATGTTCCTGATCGACGTGGCGTTCGCGACGGTCGGCTATATGCTGACGATGCGACCGCTCGATGCGCATATCCGGTCGGCCAATCCTTATGCGGCGGCGTGGGCGGCGGCGCTGATCTGTTACCCACCGACGATTCTGATGGGCGATGGCGGCCCGCTCAACTATCGACCGGGGACTGCCGAATGGAGCTATTGGTTCGCGGGACATCCGATCATCCTTTCGGCGATCGGGACGATGCTGGTCGCGTTGACCGCCATCT
Organism: Sphingomonas sp. Marseille-Q8236; assembly: GCF_965112005.1. Classification (NCBI taxonomy): domain Bacteria; kingdom Pseudomonadati; phylum Pseudomonadota; class Alphaproteobacteria; order Sphingomonadales; family Sphingomonadaceae; genus Sphingomonas; species Sphingomonas sp. Marseille-Q8236. Next base: position 1,799,723 of record NZ_CBCOPO010000001.1, on the reverse strand, counting down.
ATGCCTGGTCGACGGTGGCGTTCGGGATACGCTTTTCCAACCTGACGCACCGGGGCATCCTGACCCACGGGCCTTATGCGGTGTCGCGGCATCCCGCCTATCTGTCGAAGAATATCTTCTGGTGGATCGCGACCATTCCGATCCTGTCGACGGGCAGCTGGATGGATGCGGGCCGCAGCAGCTTGCTGCTCGGGGTGGTCAACGGGGTCTATTATTGGCGTGCGAAGACGGAGGAGCGGCATTTGTCCGCTGATCCGGCCTATCGGGACTATTCGGACTGGATGGCGCGCTACGGATTGGTGCCGCGGTTTTTTCGGTGGGTATCGGGGCGGGGGTAAGCCTTTGGCCTTCGACTTCGGCGCTTAGCGCATCAGTCGAAGGCCACGCCCCCGCACTTCGTCAGAAGCTGGCCTCGTCATAGACTCGCGAAATATCCCCACCCCATTCGCCATGATAATGGTCGAGCAGCACCTGGGCCGGCACCTTGCCCGACCGCACGATCTCGCGCAGCGGATCGAGGAAGCCGGTCTCGTTATCCCCGGCCCCGTTCAGCCGCGCCCGCGCCGCCAGGCCCGCATGGGCGATGTCGAGAACTTCCCCCGCAATGTCGCGCAGGCGTCCGCCGCCCGGCAGCGGGGCGTCGAGCGCCAGTTCGGGCACCGCATCGCGCAGCGCCTGCCGCTCGTCCAGCGACCAGCCCTTGACCAGATCCCAGGCGGCATCCAGCGCCGCGTCGTCATAGAGCAACCCGACCCAGAGCGCGGGCAGCGCGCAGATGCGGTTCCACGGGCCACCATCGGCGCCGCGCATTTCCAGGAAGGTCTTGAGCCGCACCTCGGGAAAGGCGGTCGACAGATGGTCGTTCCAGTCGTCGATCGTCGGCAATTCGCCCGGCAGGACCGACAATTCGCCCTTCAGGAAATCACGGAACGACAACCCGGCGGCATCAATATATTTGCCGTCGCGGTAGACAAAGTACATCGGCACATCGAGCGCATAGTCGGCGTAACGCTCATAGCCGAACCCGTCCTCGAACACGAAGGGGAGCATGCCGGTGCGCGCGGGGTCGGTGTCCGACCAGATATGGCTACGGAAGGACAGCTTGCCGTTGGGCTTCCCTTCCGTGAAGGGCGAGTTGGCGAACAGCGCAGTCGCCAGCGGCTGCAGCGCCAGGCCGACACGGAATTTCTTCACCATGTCCGCTTCCGATGCATAATCCAGGTTCACCTGGATCGTCGAGGTCCGCAGCATCATGTCGAGCCCCAGCGAGCCCACGCGCGGCATGTGCCGCAGCATGATCGCATAGCGGCCCTTGGGCATGATCGGCAGTTCGGCACGCGTCTTGTCCGGCCACATGCCCAGCCCCAGGAAACCCAGGCCCAGCTTCTCGCCCGCCGCCTTCACCTGTTGCAGGTGACGGCCCGTCTCGGCACAGGTCTGGTGCAGATTGTCGAGCGGTGCACCCGACAGCTCGAACTGCCCGGCGGGCTCCAGGCTGATCGAGCCGTCCGCTCCGTTCAGCGCGATGACGTTGCCGCCCTCTAACACCGGCGTCCAGCCATATTGCTCCAACTCGCCGAGCAGCGTGCGAATTCCCGAAGCCTCGTCATAGGAGGGCGCGTGATGATCGCCCCGCGCATAGACGAACTTCTCATGCTCGGTCCCGATCCGCCAGCGGTCGCGGGGCTTCTCCCCCTTCGCGAAGCTGGCGATCAGTTGGTCGCGCGACTCGATGATGGCGCCCTTGGCGGTGCTCGCGGTCTTGGTGCTCATGAACCGCGCCTTACGCGGGCGCGCGCGTCCGCGCCATAGGGTGAATCAACGCCAGTCGCCCGCAGCCGCCATCCAGAGCGACACCGCCGCCGCCGCTGCCGTATCCGCGCGCAGGATACGCGGGCCCAGGCCGATGCCGACCGCCTGTTCATGCGCCCGGATCGCCTCGCGCTCCTCGGTGTCGAAGCCACCCTCCGGCCCGATCAGGATCGCCGCCGGCCCCTGATGCGCGCGCATCGCGTCGAGAGCGGGCACACCGCCATTCTCGTCCGCGAAGAACAGTGCGCGCTCGGGCGGCCAGTCGCGCAGCAGCGCGGGCAGCTTCACCGGCTCGGCCACCTCCGGCAAGGCCGTCCGCCCGCATTGCTCGGCCGCCTCGATCATATGGGCACGAAGCCGATCGGTATTGGGCTTGTCCACCACGGTGCGCCGCGTAACCACCGGCACCAGCCGCGCCACGCCCAGTTCGCATGCCTTTTCCGCCAGCCAGTCGACACGGCCCTTCTTCAACGGCGCGGCGCAAAGCCACAGGTCCGGCACCGCCTCGCGCTCGCGCAGGCATTCGGTCACGTCCAGCGTCAGGTCGCGCTTGCCCACCGAGCCCGCGATGCCCAGCCATTCGCCGGTACGGTCGTCGAACAGCTTGACCGGATCGCCGACCTTGGTCCGCATCACCGAGATCAGATAATGCGCCGCCGGGCCATCGATGCGGATCGCCCCCTCCGCCAAAGGCTGATCGACGAACAGACGGGGCGTGGATTGCGGCGGCCAGGCGGGGGTAGCGGGCATGGGCTCCGCTTACACGGGTTGCGGGGCGCTTGCCACTTTTGCCGTCTCGGGTGTTTTGCCTCCCGAAAGGACGGATGATGGGCAAACATTATCAGGAAGAGCTGGAGGCGCTGCAACTGGCGCTGGTCCGCACGCAGATGGCGATGGCGGAATCGGACGAACGGGTCGTGATCCTGCTGGAAGGACGCGACGGGGCCGGCAAGGACGGGACGATCAAGCGCATCACCGAGCATCTCTCGGTCCGCGCCACCCGTGTCGTGGCGCTGCCCAAGCCCTCCGATCGCGAGCGGACGCAATGGTATTTCCAGCGCTATGCCGGCCATCTGCCCGCGGCGGGCGAGATCGTGATCTTCAACCGCAGCTGGTATAACCGGGCGGGCGTCGAGGTGGTCATGGGCTTCTCCACCGCGACCGAGCAGGAGGCGTTCCTGCGCGACGCCCCCGATTTCGAGCGAATGCTGGTCGAAAGCGGCATCCGGCTGGTCAAGATCTGGCTCGACATCGGCAAGGGCGAACAGGAAAAGCGGCTGGAGGCGCGGCGCACCGATCCGCTAAAGGCGCTCAAGGTCTCCGACATGGACAAGGTCGCGCAGGCCAAATGGGCCGATTATTCGGCGGCGCGCGACACGATGCTGACGCGCACGCATACCCCCTATGCACCGTGGCATATCGTCCGCGCCGACGACAAGAAGGACGCGCGGATCGCGATCATCCGCCACATCCTCCACCGCATCGCGCCGCCGGAAATCGCGGCGGGCGTCAAACTGCCCGATCCCGACCTGCTCTTTCCGTTCGAGCTGGCGGCGCTGGAGGATGGACGGCTGGCGAAATAGGGGCGACGTTCAGCCTTTCTTGACCATGTCCGGGCCATAGCGTCGGCGTGTCATGGCACCGGGCCATGGCCGGGATCGAAAGCATCGCCATGAAACGGGCCGCCCCCCGGATCGCCGCCACTTTGATCGTCCGGGACGAGGCGCGCTGCATCGCGCGGTGCCTGCGCAGCGTCGCGCCCTGGATCGACCGGATGGTGGTGCTCGATACCGGATCGACCGACGACACCGTCGCCATCGCGCAGGGACTGGGGGCGGAGGTCTATCACCTGCCCTGGCCCGACAGCTTCGCGGCGGCGCGCAACCATGTGCTGGAGTTGGCGGATGCCGACTGGAACCTAGTGCTCGACGCGGATGAGTGGATCATCGCGGGCGGCGAATCGCTCCGCGCCTGGTGTCAGGCACCGGACCGGCTCGGATGCCCGTGCCTGCACCACGAGATGGATGGAGCCGACACCAGTTTGCGCAGCTGGGTGACGCGGGTGATCCCACGCGGGGTCCGATATGAGGGACGGGTGCATGAACAGGTCGCATCCCCCCTGCCCCGCACACGGGTCGGCCTGGATATCGGCCATGACGGCTTTCACGCGGCGCAGATCGCGCGCAAAACCCATCGCAACCACGCCCTGCTGCTGGTCGATCTGAAGGAGCGGCCCGACGATCCGTATCTGGTCTATCAATTGGCCAAGGACGCCCAGATGCGCGGCGACGTGGCGGCAGGGTGCGATCATTATCTGCACGCGGTGGCGTTGACCGCACGAGATGCCAATTGGCGACACGAGCTGGTGATCAACGCCATTCAATTGTTGGCCAGGGCGGGCCGCCTGGACGACGCGCTGGCATTGGCCGATGCGGAATTCCCCTATTGGCCGCAGTCGCCGGACTTTTTCTTCGTGCTGGGCGACCTTTTGCTCGATCACGCTGTGGCCGATCCCGCGCGGGCGGTCGATCACTGGCTGCCACTTGCCGACGGAGCATTGGAGCGTTGTCTGGCGATCGGCGAGCGCCCCGAGCTGGAGGGAAGCGTCGCCGGACGGGGCAGCCATCTGGCGCAGCACAATCTGAACGTCATCCGGTCGCAACTGGCGGCATTGTCCGTCTAGAGCGGCTTCCGATCAGCTTGGATCATCGGCGCGGAGGTGATTTCGGTCCGGGGCAAGGCGCGCGAAGGGAGCGATGCACCAGCATCGTGACCGACAAGCCACGCCGCCCCGCGCCGAACGAGGCCGCCTCCAGGACCTATCGCGCGTCAGCGCCGCCGGATCAGCCACCATGCCACGACCAGCGCGAGCGCCGCGACCAGAACCACACCGCCGACCATCCCCGCCACGCGCAAAATGGCCCAGAACAACGCCTCGACGAAACGGCCGACCGCGACCGACAGGCCGATCATGGGATGGAGACGGAGTGGGAGGTCACAGACCGAAGATAGGTGCGATCGCTCTTGCGCGCCACGGGGGACCTCCATAGGCGCAAGCCCATGACCATCGAGATCGTACCCGATAGCGAGCATAAGGGGTTGGTCGGGCGACTGCCGCCCCGGTGGCGGGGGCTTGCGCTGCTGGCGCGATTCGACCGGCCGATCGGCTGGTGGCTGCTTTTCTGGCCGGGCGTCTGGGCGATCGCGCTGGCCGGCGGACTGCCGCAGCGCTGGCCGCTGATCCTGTGGTTCCTGCTCGGCTCGATCGCGATGCGCGGCGCGGGCTGCGTCTTCAACGATATTGTCGACCGCGATCTGGATGCCAGGGTCGCGCGGACCCGTGCGCGACCGATCCCGTCGGGGCTGGTGTCGGTCAAGCTGGCGGCGGTCTGGCTGGGTACGCTATGCCTGATCGGACTCGTCGTGCTGGTGCAGTTGCGCCCCCTCGCCGCGATCGTCGCGGTCGCCAGCCTCGCGCCGGTCGCCGCCTATCCCTTCATGAAGCGGATCACCTGGTGGCCGCAGGCCTGGCTGGGCATGGTGTTCAGTTGGGCCGCCCTGGTCGGCTGGGCGGAGGTGGCGGGCGAACTCTCCGCGCCGCTCTGGCTGCTTTACGCCGGATCGATCGCCTGGGTGATCGGATACGACACCATCTATGCGCTGCAGGACCGCGAGGACGATGCGCTGATCGGGGTGCGATCCTCGGCGCTGCGCATGGGGGCTCATGTGAAGTCGGGGGTCGGGGCCTTCTACCTCGTGGCTGTCCTTTGCTGGGCGGCGGCGATCTGGCTGGTTCGGCCGGACGTGCTGGCCATCGCGGCGCTGGCACCGGTGGCGCTGCATCTGGCGTGGCAGGTGGCGACGCTGACGCCCGATGACGGTGCCGGGGCGCTGCACCGGTTCCGGTCGAACCGCTTCGCCGGGCTGTTGATGGCGCTGGCCTGTGCGGTGGTGGGGAGCGCAGGCTGACCGTCGCCCCAGCGCAGGCTGGGGACTTTTCGAGAGGACATCCGATCATCGCCACAGATCCCGGCCTTCGCCGGGATGACGACCTTGCCTTGATCTCGCGCAACGCTTTGGCGGGTTGTCGCGTTGGGGCATTTCCGTCACATCTCAAGGTCGATGACCGTAGCCACGCCCGCCACCCGCTCGCTTGCCGAAAGCCATCGCTCGATCGCCATTCCGGAAGGGGCATCCTTCCTGCGGCGGTTGTTCGCCTTTGCGGGGCCGGGCTATCTGGTCGCGGTCGGCTATATGGACCCCGGCAACTGGGCGACCGACATTGCGGGCGGATCGGCCTATGGCTATGCGCTGCTCTCGGTCATCCTGCTGTCCAACATCATGGCGATGATCCTGCAGGCGCTATCGGCGCGGCTGGGTATCGCCGCCGGGCTGGATCTGGCCCAGGCGTGCCGGGCGGCCTATTCCAAGCCGGTCTCGCGGATCCTGTGGCTGCTCTGCGAGATCGCGATCATCGCCTGCGACCTGGCGGAGGTGCTGGGGACCGCCATCGCGCTGCAATTGCTGTTCGACCTGCCGCTGGTCTGGGGCGTCCTCATCACCGGGTTCGACGTCTTCCTGATCCTCGCGCTCCAGCGTTACGGCTTCCGCAAGGTCGAGGCGTTCATCATCGCGCTCCTCCTCATCATCGGCGGGTGCTTCCTCTACGAACTGATCGCCTCGCGCCCCGATCCGGGGTCTGTGCTGGCGGGGTTCGTACCCACGACCCGGATCGTGACCGACCCGGCGATGCTCTATATCGCGATCGGCATCCTCGGTGCGACGGTGATGCCGCACAATCTCTACCTCCACTCCTCGGTGGTGCAGACGCGCGCCTTTGGTCTGTCGACCGAGGGCAAGCGCGATGCGATCAAGATGGCGACGATCGACAGCACGGTGGCGCTCTTCTTCGCCTTCTTCATCAACGCCGCGATCCTGATCGTCGCCGCTGCGACCTTCCACGTCGCGGGGCGGACCGACGTGGCGGAGATCGACCAGGCCTACCGGTTGCTTGCCCCGATGCTGGGCGCGGGCGCGGCGAGCGTGGTGTTCGGCGTCGCCCTGCTCGCCTCGGGCCAGAATTCGACCGTCACGGGGACGCTCGCCGGGCAGATCGTGATGGAGGGCTTCCTCGACCTGCGGCTCGCGCCCTGGCTGCGGCGGCTGATCACGCGGGGGCTGGCCATCGTTCCGGCGGTGCTGGTGGTGGGGGCCAGCGGACAGGCGGGCGCGACCGGGCTGTTGGTGCTCAGCCAGGTGATCCTCAGCCTGCAACTGCCCTTCGCGGTAGTGCCGCTGGTCCGCTTCACCGCAGACAAGGGGATGATGGGGCCCTTTGCCAGTCCGATTTGGCTCCGTTTCCTGTCCTGGGTGATTGCGGCGGTGATTATCGCGCTTAACCTGACCCTGCTCTGGGGCATCGCCACCGGCTGATCCTCGTCGTCTTTTGCAAAGGAATGCCGCGTGACTTCACCCTCTGCGCGGCTAAGCTGGCGATGACCGGACCACAGGGATCGCCGAATCGATGACGACCACCATCACCACTCTCCACGTCGACGACACCGGGCCGCTGGCCGACGCCATTGTCGATACGCTGGTGCACCGGATTGGCAAGGACGCCGCCAATGCCCGCCCGCACGATTGGCTGGCCGCGACCATCCTGACCGTCCGCAACGACATTATTGAGCGCTGGATGGCGTCCACTCGCGAAGCCCATGCGGCGGGCGCCAAGCGGGTCTATTATCTCAGCCTGGAGTTCCTGATCGGCCGGCTGCTGCGTGATGCGCTGTCGAATATGGGGGTGATGGCGCAGGTGGCGGGCGCGCTCCAGGCGCTGGGCGTCGATCTTGCCGAACTGGAAGAGATCGAGCCCGACGCGGCGCTGGGCAATGGCGGCCTGGGGCGGCTGGCGGCGTGTTTCATGGAGAGCCTCGCCAGTCTCGATCTGCCCGCTTACGGCTATGGCATCCGCTATGTGAACGGCATGTTCCGCCAGCGGATCGACGATGGCTGGCAGGTCGAGCTGCCCGAAACCTGGCTGAGCCACGGCAATCCCTGGGAGTTCGAGCGTCGCGAGAGCGCCTATTTCGTCGGCTTCGGCGGCGAGGTGATCGGGACCGAGACCGGCGCGGTCCATTGGAAACCCGCCGAGGCGATCGAGGCGATCGCGGTCGACACCCCCGTGGTCGGCTGGCGGGGCAAGCGCGTCAACACGCTACGGCTATGGACCGCGCAGGCGATCGATCCCATCCGGCTCGATCGCTTCAACGCGGGCGATTATACCGGCGCACTGGCGGGGCAGTTGGCGGCGGAAACGCTGGTCCGCATCCTCTATCCCTCGGACAGCTCGCCCGCCGGGCAGGAATTGCGGCTGCGGCAGGAATATTTCTTCTCGTCGGCTTCGATCCAGGACATCGTCCGGCGGCATATCCAATATTTCCACGACATCCGAACCCTGCCCGACAAAGCGGCGATCCAGCTCAACGACACCCATCCCGCCGTGTCGGTCGCCGAGCTGATGCGGCTGCTGGTCGATCATCACGATCTGGGTTTCGAGGAAGCGTGGGACATTACCCGCCGCACCTTCGGCTATACCAACCACACGCTGCTGCCCGAGGCACTGGAAAGCTGGCCGCTGCACCTGTTCGAACGGCTGCTGCCGCGCCACATGCAGCTAATCTATGCGATCAACGCCAAGCTGTTGCGCGAGGCGCGCGGGGTCGAGGGGATTGACGACCGCGCCATCGCCGCGATCAGCCTGATCGACGAAGGCGGTGAGCGGCGGGTACGCATGGCGAACCTGGCCTTTGCGGGCAGTCACAGTGTCAACGGCGTCGCCGCGCTGCATACCGAGCTGATGAAGAAGACGGTCTTCGCCGACCTGCACCACCTCTATCCGACACGGATCAACAACAAGACCAACGGCATCACGCCGCGCCGCTGGTTGCAGCAATGCAACCCGCAGCTGACCGCCTTGATCCGCGAGGCGATTGGGCCAGGTTTCGAAGATGACGCGGAAAAACTGATAGCGCTCACGCAATTCGCGGAAGATGCGAATTTCAGGGAACGCTTTCTCAGCATCAAACGTTCCAACAAGGTGGGGCTGGCAAATTATCTCCGGGAATCGAGCGGGCTGCGTATAGACCCCGATGCGCTGTTCGACGTCCAGATCAAACGCATCCACGAATATAAGCGCCAGTTGCTCAACATCATCGAGACTGTCGCGCTCTACGACCAGATCCGCAGTCACCCCGAGCGCGATTGGACGCCACGCGTGAAGCTGTTCGCCGGCAAGGCCGCGTCGAGCTATCACAATGCCAAGCTGGTCATCAAACTGGCTAACGACGTCGCCCGCCGGGTGAATTCGGACCCCAGCGTCGGCCATCTGCTGAAGGTCGGGTTCATTCCCAACTATAATGTCAGCCTGGCCGAAAAGATCATTCCGGCCGCCGATCTGTCCGAACAGATTTCGACCGCCGGCATGGAGGCGTCGGGCACCGGCAATATGAAGTTCGCGCTCAACGGCGCACTGACCATCGGCACGCTCGACGGCGCCAATGTCGAGATCAAGGAGCATGTGGGCGACGATCATATCGTCATCTTCGGCCTGACCGCCGACGAGGTCGCCGCCAAGCGTCGTGACGGCTATAATCCGCGCGAGGTGATCGAGGGCAGCCCAGAACTGCGCCAGGCGGTTTCCGCCATCGCCTCGGGCGTGTTCTCGCCCGACGATCCCGGCCGTTATGCCGGGCTGATGGGCGGGCTGTATGACGGCGACTGGTTCATGGTTGCCGCCGATTTCGATGCCTATGCCGCCGCGCAACGCCAGGTCGATGCCCGCTGGCAGGACCAGGCGGGCTGGGCGACCTCGGCCATCCACAATGTCGCGAAAGTCGGATGGTTCTCCTCCGATCGCACCATCCGGCAATATGCCGAGGAAATCTGGAACGTGATGTGAAGCCACCCCGTGCCGCCTTGGATGCCCTGATCGAGGGCCGCAACGCCGATCCCTTCGCGTTGCTGGGACCTCATCAGGGACCGGGCGGCACGTTTCTTCGCGCCGTGGTGCCGGGGGCGGAACAGGTAACCGCCTTCGATCTGGCGGGCACCCGGCTGGGCGAACTGAAGCAGGTCGACGCGCGCGGTCTGTTCGAGGGGGCGGTGACGGGCGAGCCCCAGCCGGTCAAATATTGCGCCAGCGGACACGGCGCGGAATGGTGGATCACCGACCCCTACAGCTTCGGCCCGGTGCTGGGGCCACTCGACGATTTCCTGATGGGCGAAGGCAATCACTTTCGCCTGTACGACAAGATGGGCGCACACCTGATCGAGCATCAGGGGGTAGCGGGCGTCCACTTCGCGGTCTGGGCCCCCAATGCCGAGCGGGTGGCGGTCGTCGGCGACTTCAACGACTGGAATCCCGGCCGCCACGTCATGCGCCGCCGCCTGGATGTCGGCGTCTGGGAAATCTTCATCCCCGATATCGGCGAGGGCCGCGCCTACAAGTTCGCCATTACCGGTCCGCACGGCGCGGAACAGCCGATGAAGGCCGACCCCTTCGCCTTCGCCGCCGAGCTCCGCCCCAAGACCGCCTCGGTCACCACCGCCCCGCCCGAACATCGCTGGCAGGACAAGGAGCATCGCGAGCATTGGGCGGGCGTCGACCCGCGCCGTGTGCCGATCAGCATCTATGAAGTCCATGCGGGGTCGTGGGACCGCGACGAAAATGGCTGGTATCTCAGTTGGGATGCGCTCGCTGAACGGCTGATCCCGTACGTGGTCGAGATGGGCTTCACCCATATCGAATTCCTGCCCATCTCCGAACATCCCTACGACCCGAGCTGGGGCTATCAGACCACCGGCCTCTACGCGCCGTCCGCGCGGTTCGGGGATGTCGAGGGTTTCGCGCGGTTCGTCGATGGGGCGCACCGCGCCGGGATCGGGGTGATCCTGGACTGGGTGCCCGCCCACTTCCCCACCGATGCGCATGGCCTGTCGCATTTCGACGGCACCGCGCTCTACGAGCATGAGGACCCGCGTCAGGGCTTCCACCCCGACTGGAACACCGCCATCTATAATTTCGGGCGGCGCGAAGTGGCGAGTTTCCTCGTCAACAACGCGCTCTTCTGGCCCGAGCGCTATCATATCGACGGGCTGCGCGTCGATGCGGTCGCCTCGATGCTGTACCGCGATTACAGCCGCAAGGACGGCGAATGGGTGCCCAACGAACAGGGCGGTCGCGAGAATTGGGAAGCGGTCGAATTCCTGCGCCAGGTCAATCGACAGGTATACGGCCAGCATCGCGGCGTTTTCACCGTCGCCGAAGAGTCCACCGCCTGGCCCGGCGTCTCGGCACCTGCGCATGACGGGGGCTTGGGCTTTGGGTTCAAGTGGAACATGGGCTTCATGCACGACACGCTTCAGTACATGGCGCGCGAGCCCGTGCATCGGCGGCACCATCATGGCGAGATCCTGTTCGGCCTGCATTACGCCTTTGACGAGAATTTCGTCCTGCCGCTCAGCCATGACGAGGTGGTGCATGGCAAGGGCAGCCTGCTGACCAAGATGGCGGGCGACGACTGGCAAAAATTCGCCAATCTGCGCGCCTATTACGCCTTCATGTGGGCCTATCCGGGCAAGAAGCTGCTGTTCATGGGCCAGGAATTCGCGCAGCGCGAGGAATGGTCGGAGAGCCGCGCGCTCGACTGGCATCTGCGGTCCAGTCACGCGCATGAGGGCGTCCGCTCGCTGGTCCGCGACCTGAACCATCTCTACCGCGACACGCCCGCGCTCCACGCCCGCGATTGCGAGCGCGAGGGGTTCGAATGGCTGGTCGCCGACGACAGCGCGCATTCGGTCTTCGCCTGGCTGCGCAAGGCACCGGGTGAGAAGCCGGTGGCGGTCATCGTCAATATGACGCCGGTGGCAAGGGCACCCTATCGCCTGCCCTTGCCGCATGACGGCCGCTGGACCGAGGTGCTGAATTCGGACGCCAGCCAATATTGGGGTTCCGGCCTGGGCAATATGGGCGGTGTGGATGCGAATGATGGCGCGGCCTGGGTGACGCTGCCGCCGCTCGCGACCGTCATCCTGCGTTTCGACGGCTGATGCAGGTTTAGGCTTTTCCAAGAATATCGATGCGTTGTCAGCGCGTTACGACACCAACAAACGGATGGGGAGACGGAAAAATGGACCTGAGGCGCGGACAACCGCTGGCGCGCGATGCCATGGCCTATGTGCTGGCGGGTGGCCGCGGCAGTCGCCTGATGGAGATGACCGATACCCGCGCCAAGCCCGCCGTCTATTTCGGCGGCAAGGCGCGGATCATCGACTTCGCCTTGTCCAACGCGATCAATTCGGGCATCCGTCGCATCGGCGTCGCGACCCAGTACAAGGCGCATTCGCTGATCCGCCACCTCCAGCGCGGCTGGAACTTCCTGCGCGACGAGCGCAACGAGAGCTTCGACATCCTCCCCGCCAGCCAGCGGATCAGCGAATTCCAATGGTATGAGGGCACCGCCGACGCGGTGTTTCAAAATATCGACATCATCGAGAGCTATGCGCCCGAATTCATGGTCATCCTGGCGGGCGACCATGTCTACAAGATGGACTATGAACTGATGCTCCAGCAGCATTGCGACAGCGGCGCCGACGTCACCGTCGCCTGTCTGGAGGTCAGCCGGGCTGAGGCGAGCGCGTTCGGCGTGATGCATGTCGATGAGACCGACCGCATCGTCGATTTCGTCGAGAAACCCGCCGATCCGCCCTCCATCCCCGGCAATCCGGACATCGCGCTGGCGTCGCTGGGAATCTATGTTTTCCGCACCGCCTTCCTGTTCGAACAGTTGCGCCGCGATGCCGAAACGCCGGGATCCAGCCGCGACTTCGGCAAGGACATCATTCCCTATCTGGTCGAGCACGGCAAAGCCCAGGCGCACCGCTTCTCCGCCTCCTGCGTCCGCTCCAGCGACGAACCCGGCGCCTATTGGCGCGATGTCGGCACGGTCGACGCCTATTGGGAGGCGAGCCTCGACCTGACCGACGTGGTGCCGCAGCTCGACCTGTACGACCGCAGCTGGCCGCTCTGGACCTATGCCGAGATCACGCCCCCCGCCAAGTTCGTCCATGACATCGACGGACGGCGCGGATCGGCGGTGGCCAGCCTCGTCGCGGGCGACTGCATCGTGTCGGGATCGTCCATCCACCGCTCGCTGCTGTCGACCGGGGTGCGCACCCACAGCTTCGCGATGCTGGACGAAGCGGTGGTCCTGCCCTTCTGCCATATCGGACGCGGGGCACGGTTGCGGCGCGTGATCCTCGACCGCGGCGTCAAGATTCCCGACGGGCTGGTGGTCGGCGACGATCCGGTGCTCGACGCGCACCGTTTCCGGCGGACCGATAAGGGTATCTGCCTCATCACCCAGCCGATGATCGATCGTCTGGCCAACTGAAAGTCCCCATGACCCTCTCCGTCCTGTCGGTCGCCTCGGAGGCGTTCCCGCTCATCAAGACCGGCGGCCTTGCCGATGTGGTCGGGGCGCTGCCCGAGGCGCTCGCGCCCCATGACATCGCCGTCACCACGCTGATCCCCGGCTTTCCCAAAGTGATACGCGCAATCGGCGACAGCGCTCCCCGCGTCCATCACTGGACGCACATCATCGGTACAGAGGCCTGGCTGCGCGAGGCCCGGATCGGCGAGTATCGGCTGCTGGTGATCGAGGCGCCGCAGCTTTGGGAGCGCGACGGACTTCCCTATGTCGATACCGCCGGCAACGACTGGCACGACAATTGGCGGCGATTCGCAGTGTTGGCGCGGGCGGGGGCGGACCTGGCCTCGGGCGCGGTGCCGGGATATGACTTCGACCTGCTGCACGCGCATGACTGGCAGGCGGCGCTGGCCCCGGCCTTTCTTCATTATGCCCCCGGCCCCGGCAAGGTCGCCAAAAGCATCGTCACCATCCACAATATCGCCTTTCAGGGGTCGTTCGCGGCGCATCACTTCCCCGATCTCGGCCTGCCGCCCGAGGCATGGTCGGTCGACGGCGTCGAATATTATGGTCAGATCGGCTATCTGAAGGCGGGCCTGCGCACCGCGGACGCGATCACGACGGTCAGCCCCACCTATGCCGAGGAAATCCACCGCGCCCAATATGGCATGGGGCTGGAAGGGCTGATCGCCGCCCGCGCGGAATGCGTCAGCGGTATCGTCAACGGCATCGACCCCGCCATCTGGAGCCCAAAGGCCGACGCCGCCCTGCCCGCCCCCTTCACCGCCGAGACGCTGGACGACCGCGTCGCCAACAAGCGTGCCGTGGAAAAGGCGTTCGGCCTGGACGAGGACGACAGCCCGATCTTCACCGTTATCAGCCGCCTGACCTGGCAAAAGGGCATGGACGTGCTGGTCGAGGTGGTGGACGAACTCGTCGCGCTCGGCGGACGGCTGGTGGTGTTGGGCACGGGCGACCCGGCGTTGGAGATCGCCTTCGCCACTGCCGCGCTTCGCCATCCGGGGCGCGTCGCGGTCCGGATCGGCTATGACGAGCCCGTCTCCCACCTGCTGCAAGGCGGCTGCGACGCGATCCTGATCCCCTCGCGCTTCGAACCGTGCGGGCTGACCCAGCTTTACGGGCTCGCTTATGGCTGCGTCCCCGTGGTCGCGCGGACCGGCGGGCTGGCCGATACGATCATCGACGCCAACGAGGCCGCATTGGCCATGGGCGTGCCGACCGGCCTTCAGTTCGACAATGTCACCGCCGACAATATTATTGCCGTGCTGCGTCGCACAATGAGACTCTATGCCGACCGGGACCAATGGCGGACCATGCAGGTCAATGGCATGAATGCCGATTATAGCTGGCATCATAGCGGCCGGCACTATGCCGAACTCTACCGTTCCGTTCTGGGGGACCAATGATCAAGACCGTCGCGACGCAGCCTTATCTCGACCAGAAGCCGGGCACCTCTGGCCTGCGCAAGAAGGTGCGGGTGTTCCAGCAGCCCAATTATGCCGAGAATTTCGTCCAGTCGGTGTTCGACGCGCTGGGCGATGAGCAGACCGGCCAGACTCTGGTGATCGGTGGCGACGGCCGCTTCCTCAACCGCGAGGTGATCCAGGTCGCTATCCGCATGGCCGCAGCGAACGGTTTCGCCCGCGTCGTCGTCGGCCAGGGCGGCATCCTGTCGACCCCGGCGGCCAGCAATGTGATCCGCCAGCGCAAGGCGCTGGGCGGCCTGGTCCTGTCGGCCAGCCACAATCCCGGCGGGCCGGACGAGGATTTCGGGATCAAGTACAACATCTCCAACGGCGGCCCCGCCCCGGAGAAGGTGACGGATGCGATCCACGCCAACACCAAGGCGATCAGCCGCTGGCTGACCGTCGAGGCGGCGGACATCGACCTCGATACGCTGGGCGAAGTGACGGTCGGCGACATGACGGTCGAGGTGATCGACTCGGTCGCCGATTATGCCGCGCTGATGGAAAGCCTGTTCGACTTCGCCGCAATCAAGGAAGCTGTCGAAGGCGGCTTCACCATGTCGTTCGACGCGATGAGCGCGGTGACCGGCCCCTATGCGACCGAGATCCTGGAGAAGCGGCTCGGCTTCGCGCCCGGCACCGTGCGCAACGGCACGCCGCTGCCCGATTTCGGCGGGCATCATCCCGACCCCAATCTGGTCCATGCCAAGGAACTCTACGACCGGATGATGGCGGCGGACGCGCCCGATTTCGGCGCGGCCTCGGACGGTGACGGCGACCGCAACCTCATCATCGGGCGCGGGCGGTTCATCACGCCCTCGGACAGCCTGGCGATGCTCGCGGCGAACGCCCATCTCGCGCCCGCCTATGCCGGTGGCCTGAAGGGCATCGCCCGCTCGATGCCGACCAGCGCCGCCGCCGACCGGGTGGCCGAGAAGCTGGGCATCCCGGCCTATGAGACGCCGACCGGCTGGAAGTTCTTCGGCAACCTGCTCGACGCCGGCATGGCGACGATCTGCGGTGAGGAGAGCGCGGGCACCGGATCGGACCATGTGCGCGAGAAGGACGGGCTGTGGGCCGTGCTGCTCTGGCTCAACATCCTCGCCGCCTCGGGCAAGTCGGTCGACCAGATCGCCCGCGATCACTGGGCGACCTATGGCCGCAATTACTATGCGCGCCACGACTATGAGGGCGTCGAGAGCGAGCGCGCCGATGCGCTGATGGCCGATCTGCGCGCCAAGCTGCCGACCCTGCCGGGCGAGACGTTCGCGGGGCTGACGGTCGAGACGGCGGACGACTTCGCCTATACCGACCCGACCGACCAGTCGGTGAGCCGCAACCAGGGCATTCGCGTGCTGTTCGAGGGCGGAAGCCGCGTCGTGTTCCGCCTGTCGGGCACCGGCACCAGCGGCGCGACCTTGCGCGTTTACTTGGAGCGTTACTCGGCGGATGAACTTGACCGCGAGACGCCTGAGATGCTCGCCGACATCATCGCCGCGGCGGACGAGATCGCCGGGATCACCCAGCATACCGGGCGCACCGAACCTGATGTGGTGACGTAATTTGCGTGGGGGGGGCGTGAATTGCCCCCCTTCCACCCCGGCGAAGGCCGGGGTCCAGATGCCACCAAGCTGATGACACACCCGATAGGTCTATCCAACTGGACCCCGGCCTTCGCCGGGGTGGTCGTGGTGCGTTAGGGTGGGACCGTCATGACGAATCAGCCCTCTCCTCGCCTCGGCGCACAGCCGGTACCCCGCGGCACCCGTTTCGCCGTCCGCTCGACCGCCAAGCGGGTGGAATTGTGCCTGTTCGACGGCCCCGCCGAACGCCGCGTTGCGATGACCCGTGACGGAGAAACCTGGAGCGCCACTGTCCCCGGCACCGACCATCTTTACGGCTATCGCACACACGGCGAGTACGACCCGGCGCGCAATCTGTGGTTCGACCCCGCCAAGCTGCTGGTCGATCCTTATGCGCTCGAGCTCGACCGTCCCTTTGCGCAATCCCCTCGCCTCACCCGGTTTGGCGTGGACACCGCCGACATCGTCCCACGCGCCCGTGTCGTAGCCCCGCTGACCGCCACCCCCGCCCCGCCGAAGTTCCAGCGGGGCAGGCTGATCTACGAAGTCAATGTGCGCGGCTTCACGATGCGCCATCCCGCCATTCCGCCCGAACAGCGCGGCACCTTGGCGGCGCTCGCACATCCGGCGGTGCTGGACCATTTGCGCAAACTGGGAGTGGCGGCGGTCGAATTGATGCCGATCACCGCCGCGATCGACGAGCGCCATTTGCCGCCGCTGGGGCTGCGCAACGCCTGGGGCTATAATCCGGTGGTGCCGATGGCGCTTTGTCCGGAGCGGGTGCCGGGCGGTGTCGCCGAGCTGGTCGCCACCATCGCCGCGCTGCGCGAAGCGGGGATCGGCGTCATCCTCGACCTCGTCTTCAACCATATGGGCGAGAGCGACGTTCACGGAGGCACCCTGTCTTTCCGGGGGCTCGATCCGGATGCCTATGCGCGGGCGGCGGACGGCACGCTCATCAACGATGCGGGGACCGGCAACACGCTCGACGCCAGCCGCCCGAGCATCCGCGCGATGATTATCGACACGCTTCGCCATTTCGCACGTGCTGGAGTCGACGGCTTCCGCTTCGACCTGGCGCCGGTGCTGGCGCGCGGACCGGGATTCGCCCCGCAAGCACCGATCTTTGCGGAAATCGCCGCCGATCCCATCCTATCGACCCGCGTGATGATCGCAGAGCCCTGGGACATCGGCCCCGGCGGCTATCAGCTTGGGAATTTCCCCGAGCATTGGCTGGAATGGAACGACCGCTACCGCGACCAGGTGCGGCACTTTTGGCGCGGCGACGGGCGTAGCGGCGATCTGGCGACGCGCGTGGCGGGATCGGCGGATGTGTTCACCGGATCGTCGAGCCGTTCGGTCAATTTCGTCGCGGCACATGACGGCTTCACCCTGGCCGATCTCGTCGCCTATGCCGGGCGGCACAACCAGGCCAATGGCGAGAATAATCGCGACGGGCATGGCGACGAAGTCTCGTGGAACCACGGCACCGAGGGGCCGAGCGACGATCCCGCCATCCGCGAGGCGCGCGCGCGATCGGTCCGGTCGATGCTCGCCACATTGTTCCTGTCGCGCGGCACCCCGATGCTGACCGCCGGGGACGAGTTCGGGCGCAGCCAGTTGGGCAACAACAATGGCTATGCGCAGGATAACGAGACGACCTGGCTCGACTGGGAGAACCGCGACGGAGCGCTGGAGGATTTCGTCGCGGCGCTGAGCGCCTTTCGTCGCGACACGCCGCTCGACTGGACCAACTTGCTGGCCGATGCCGAATGGCGCACCCTATCCGGCGATCAGATGACGCCGGGGGATTGGGACGGCGACGGCTTCGCGCTGCATCTGGCCATTGGCGGGCAGAGCCTGATCCTCCGCTTCGACGCCAGGCGCGGCGTCACCGCCGTCCGGGGCACCGCCATCGCAAGCTAGGGCGTCGCCATCGGCCCCATCAGATTGTGGTTCAGATGCCCCATGATCCAGATCGAGCCGAGCAGCACCAGCGCAACGATCAACACCCCGAACAGCAGCGCCAGCACATTGTTGGTATTGTCCGGCCCGGTCGTGATGTGGAGAAAGAAGACGAGGTGCACCCCCATCTGTCCGATCGCCAGCGCCACCAGCGCGGCGGGCACGGCGGGCGCCCAGACGATGTCCGTCTGCACCAGCGCGAAGGACGCCGCCGTCAGGATCGCCGCGGCGACCAGGCCCACGACATAGCTGCGGACGCCACCGACGATCGAATCCCGTTCGGTCTGTTCGCCCGGCGCGGTTTCGTCGCGCGCCATTTCCTCGTCGGGCCGCTCGCTCATCCGCGCACTCCCATCAGATAGACCATGGTGAACAGCGCCACCCAGATGATGTCGAGCGCGTGCCAGAACAGGCTGAAGCACAGGATGCGGCGCAGCACGTCGTCACGAAATCCCTTGGCATAAGCCTGCGCCATCATCGTCGTCAGCCAGAGCAGGCCAAGCGTCACGTGCAGGCCATGGCACCCGACCAGCGCGAAAAAGGCCGACAGAAAGCCACTGCGCGCCGGGCCATGGCCTTCGCCGATCAGGTGGAGGAACTCATAGGCCTCCAGCGCCAGGAAGCCCGCGCCGAGCAACCCCGTCGCCGCCATGGCGATCTGGAACCAGCGCATGTCGCGCGCCAGCGTCGCGATTCCCGCCATCCCGCACGCGAAACTGGACAGGAGGAGGAGCAACGTCTCCGTCTCGACCAGCTTCAGCTCGAATATGTCCTTGCCCGAAGGACCACCCGCCGTCGCGTCGACCAGCACCGCATAGGCGGCAAAGAAACAGGCGAACAGGATGAAGTCCGACAGCAGGAAGATCCAGAAGCCATAGGAGACCACGACCCGCTTGGGCGCGGGTCCGTCCGGATTGGGCTCGCTTCCCCGACCCCATTTGTTGGGGTCATGCGTCTGCGCCGTCTGGCTCATGCCACCCCCTTGCTCATGACAGCGCCTCTTCCGGCAGATCGAGCAGGGTCGCCTTGCTGCGGCGGCGGGTCTGGTCCAGCCGTTCGACTTCCTCAACCGGGATTTCATACTCCGCCTTGTCGCGCCAGGCGAAGATGACG
The DNA here is from genome assembly GCF_965112005.1 of Sphingomonas sp. Marseille-Q8236. Lineage (NCBI taxonomy): Bacteria > Pseudomonadati > Pseudomonadota > Alphaproteobacteria > Sphingomonadales > Sphingomonadaceae > Sphingomonas > Sphingomonas sp. Marseille-Q8236. The sequence goes on along the minus strand of NZ_CBCOPO010000001.1, from coordinate 1,780,277 downwards.
AACGTCCCCCAGGCGCCAAAGAAGCCCAGGATCACCAGCCACCAGATATGCCAGATCAGCGCGAAACCCATGACGGTGGCGAAGAAGGCGGTGACGATCCCGGTCGGCGAGTTGCGCGGCATTTCGATCGGCTCATAATCGGGGCGGTCGGACAGGCGGCGATTCTCGCGCGCCTTGGCCTTGATCCCCCAATAAGCCTCCTCGCCCTTCACATCGGGCAGCACCGCGAAGTTGAAGGCGGGCGGCGGCGAGGTGGTGATCCACTCCAGGGTGCGCCCGTCCCATGGGTCACCGCTCTCATCGACCCGGTCTTTCCGGGTCTTGATCGAGACATAGAGCATCATGACCTGACAGGCGATCCCGCCCAGGATCAGCAGCGCCCCGACGCCCGCCGCGATCAGCCAGGGATGCCAGCCGGGCACGTCATAATGCTGCATCCGCCGCGTCATGCCCATCAGGCCGAGCACATAGAGCGGCATGAAGGCGAGGTAGAAACCGCTCAGCCACAGCCAGAAGGCGCGTTTCCCCCAAGTCTCGTCCAGCGTGAAACCGAACATCTTGGGAAACCAGAAGGTGAAGCCCGCAAAGGCCCCGAACAGCACGCCGCCGATGATGACATTGTGGAAATGCGCGACCAGGAACAGCGAGTTGTGCAGCACGAAATCGGCGGGCGGCACCGCCAGCATCACCCCCGTCATGCCGCCGATCACGAAGGTCACGATGAACCCGATCGACCACAGCATCATCGACGTATAGCGGATGCGTCCGCCATACATGGTGAACAGCCAGTTGAAGACCTTCACCCCCGTCGGCACCGCGATGATCATCGTGGTGATGCCGAAAAAGCCGTTCACATCGGCCCCGGCTCCCATGGTGAAGAAATGGTGCAGCCACACCATGAAGGACAGGATGCAGATGACCATGGTCGCGATGACCATCGATCGGTAACCGAACAGCGGCTTGGACGAGAAGGTCGAGATCACTTCGGAAAAGATGCCGAAGGCGGGCAGGATCAGGATATAAACCTCCGGGTGCCCCCAGGCCCAGATGAGGTTGACGAACATCATCTGGTTGCCGCCCGCTTCCGGCGTGAAGAAGTGGAAGCCCAGATAGCGGTCGAGGATCAGCATGCCGAGGCAGGCGGTCAGCACCGGAAAGGCTGCAACGATCAGCAGGTTGGACGCCAGCGACGTCCAGGTGAACATCGGCATCCGGCTATAGCCCATGCCCGGCGCGCGCATCTTCAGGATGGTGGTGACCATGTTGACGCCCGCCAGTAGCGTCCCCATTCCCGATATTTGCAGCGCCCAGAGATAATAATCGACGCCGACGCCGGGCGAAAAGCGCAGTTCCGATAGCGGCGGATAGACCAGCCAGCCTGTCTTGGCGAACTCGCCGATGACCAGGCTCATATTGATGAGCAGCGCGCCGCTGCACGTCAGCCAGAAGCTCACCGAATTGAGCGTCGGGAACGCCACGTCGCGCACGCCGAGTTGCAGCGGGACGACGAAATTCATCAGCCCGATCATGAATGGCATCGCCACGAAGAAGATCATGATCGTGCCATGCGCCGAGAAGATCTGGTCGTAATGGTCGGGCGGCAGATAGCCCTCATTGCCATAGGCAAGCGCCTGTTGCGACCGCATCAGCAGCGCGTCGGAAAAGCCGCGCAACAGCATCACGCCCGCCAGCAGGCAATACATCACGCCGATCCGCTTATGGTCGACGCTGGTGATCCACTCGCTCCACAGATAGGGGATATGGCCACGCCGCCATACCCAGAAGAGGACGCCCAGCAGGACCGCGCCGATCACCCCCGCCGACACCAGCGGCAGCGGTTCGTGGAACGGGATCGAGTCCCAGCCGAGCTTGCCAGTGAAGCTCATTGCTCGCGCCCGTCCTTGGCTTGTTCGCCCTCTGGCGCGCCGTTGCGCATCACGATCTGGTCGTAGAGGCCGGGCTGGAGCCGGGGATAGCTGGCGGGGCGGACATTGCGGCTGGGATGCGCCATGGCGACGAACTCGGGCCAGTCGAGCGTCTTGCCCTTCCCGGCTTTGGCGGTCGCCACGAAGCGGTCGAAATCGCCCTGCGGCACCGCATCGACGAAGAAGTCCATATCGGCAAAGCCCTCCCCGCTATAATGCGCCGACAGCCCGCGATAGCGGCCCGCCTTGTCCGCGCGCAGATGGAGTGTCGAGTCCATCCCCGACATGGCATAGATCTGGCTGCCCAATTGCGGCACGAAGAAGCTGTTCATCACGCCCGCCGAGGTGATGCGGAACTTCACCGGCGTACCGACCGGCACGACCAGCCGATTGATGGTCGCGATCCCCTGCTCGGGATAGAGGAACAGCCATTTCCAGTCGGTCGCGACGACCTCCACGGTCATTGCCTTGGCCTTCGACGCGATGGGTTTCGGCGGGTCGAGATCATGGCTGCCGATCCAGGCGATGCCACCCAGGAACATGATGGCAAGTGCGGGCACCGACCAGACCAGCAGTTCCAGCCGCCCCGAATAGGCCCATTCGGGCAGATGCTTGGCCCGCGTGTTGCTGGCGCGGAACCACCAGCCGAACACGAAGGCCAGCACGATCACCGGCACCACGATTGCCAGCATCACCGCCAGCGCGTTGAAGAATATGCTTCGCTCGCCCGCCGCGATCGGCCCGGCTGGGTTCAGGATGCCGGGCTCGCACGCCGACAGAAGAGTGCATAGCGCAACGCACGCGAAACGCGCGGGAAAATGGGCTAGGCGCGGCTCACATGGCATTCAGCCGGTGAACGGCGGGGCCCCGCTTTCGTTCCGCACCGGAAACGGGAGGTCAGGCGGCGAGGCGTCGCCCATCGCTGTCGCCGGAGTCATTGGCCGGGCGGTGCGACCCGACGGCACGCCGCGCGGAACGCCGCACGATCAGGCGCTGCACCATTGGCCAACGCGCCAGCATCGAGGAGGACAGGACCGCCGCCATGGCCAGTTCGGCCACACCGCCCCATTCGATCGCAGAGGCGAGCATCACCAGATCGCCCATCGGCCCGGCCGCCGCGGCGAGCATGCGAATCTCGTCCATCTCGAACCAGACTGCAAACCCGAGCAGCGCCACCCCTAGCGCCATTATCGCCCAATGCCCCAGCCGAATGCGATTCAGCAGCCGCGCCGGTGCCTCGACCAGACACTCCGCCAGCCAGCGGCTCACCGGCAAGGTCGGACAATAGCGGAGCAGTATCGTCAGACCCAGAAGCATCATCGCAGCCGCCATTGCGATCCCCCCGTTTTGATGCCCATGCCTCCCCGCCGGATCCCGGCCATTCGCCGGAACGGAGGAGTCGGCTTGCGATCCTTACACTATGGGTACGAAACGCCCATGCCACCAGAGGCGTGACGGGGGCACTCCCTCGCGTCTATGGTCCTGCCATGACCATGCGCAGCGCCCTGTTCCTCCCAGCCTCCAACTCCCGCGCCCTCGCCAAGGCCCGCACGCTGCCCACCGATGCGGTCATTCTAGACCTGGAGGATGCGGTCGCCCCCGACGCCAAGTCGGGCGCGCGCGAGGCGGCAGTGGCGGCGGTGCGCGAAGGCGGCTTTGGTGAGCGGGTGCTGGTCGTACGGACGAACGGCCTCGACACTCCCCATGCGACGGACGATTTGGCCGCGCTGGCCAAGGCGCGTCCGGCGGCGGTGCTGATTCCGAAGGTCGACGACGTCGCAACGCTGGCCGCCGCACGGGCGGCGCTGGGGGCGGACGTGCCGCTATGGGCGATGATCGAAACATGTCGCGGTATCCTGTCGCTGGGCACGATTGCGCAGGCAGCGAAGGAGTTGGGGCTGACCGCCCTGATTGCGGGGACGAACGATCTGGCGAAGGAGATGCGCCTGCCCTCCCCCCCCGCGCCCGAGGCTTTGCTGCCCTTGCGTGTCCAGATCGTCGTCGCCGCCCGGAGCACCGGGCTGATCGTGCTGGACGGCGTCTGCAATGCCCTCGACGCACCCGATCGGCTGGCGGCGGAATGTGCCGAAGGGCGGCGTCTGGGCTTCGACGGCAAGACGCTGATCCATCCCAACCAGATTGCCGCGGCGAATGCGGGCTTCGGCCCGGACGCGGCCGAGATCGCCTGGGCGCGGAGGGTGGTGGAGGCCTTCGCCGATCCCGAGCAAGCGGTGCTGGGCGCGATCCGGCTGGATGGGCAAATGGTCGAACGCCTGCACTTGGCCGAAGCCGAGCGAATCTTAGCGCTTGTCCAGCGATCGGCCGAATAATCTGCCCTCACCCTTCCCACCCGCTATCGCGGGCGGGCCCCTTCCCTCTCCCGCCGGGGGAGGGAGGGAGGCGCAAAGCGCCAGAAGGGTGAGGGTGTGTCGGCTTATTCCAGCTCCAAGATCACCGCATCGACGGCGAGGCTGTCGCCGGTTTTGGCGGTGATGGTCTTGACGATGCCGGTCTTGGCGGCGCGCAGGATGTTTTCCATCTTCATGGCCTCGACGACGGCGAGCGGCTGTCCCGCCTCGACCTTGTCGCCCTCGGCCACGTCGAGGCGGACGAGCAGGCCCGGCATCGGCGCGATCAGGAACTTCGACAGGTCGGGCGGGACCTTCTCGATCAAATGCTGCGCATAAGCCGCGGCGCGGGCGGGCAGGACGCGGATGGTGTGGCTGGCCCCGCGGGTGGTCAGGCGGAAGCCGGTGCGGGTCTTGGCGATGCGGACGTGAAGGGTTTCGCCCGCTTCGTCCTCGACCGCGATCATCCGGTCGCCGGGCGTATAGGCGATGGCGAGGTCGAGCTCCGCGCCGTTGACGCTGAGACCCTCGGTCGAGACGTGGACCGCATGGTCCTTGCCCCCGATCCGCACCGTCCAGTCGGCCGGCGGTTGCAGCCGGTGGCCGAGCTGGCCGTCGATCCGCCGGGCCCGGTCCGCCTCGGCGGTGGCGGCGAAGGCGGCGACGGCGGCGAGCATCCGGGTCAGGTCCGCGCTTGCGGGTGCGCCGTGGAAGCCTTCGGGATATTCCTCGGCGATGAAGCCGGTGGTGAGCGCGCCCGCACGGAAGCGCGGATGCTGCATCAGTGCGGAAACGAAGTCGATGTTCGTCCCCGGTCCGACGATCTCGAACGCGTCGAGGGCTGCGATCTGCGCGTCGATCGCGGCCTCGCGGGTCGGTGCCCAGGTGACGAGCTTGGCGATCATGGGATCGTAGAACATGCTGACCTCGCCGCCCTCGGCGACGCCGTCGTCGACGCGCACGCGGACGTCGTCATCGGCATGTTCGGCGGGCGGATTGTAGCGCACCAACCGCCCGGTCGAGGGCAGGAAGCCGCGATACGGGTCCTCGGCATAGACGCGGTTCTCGATCGCCCAGCCGGTCAGCGTCACATCGTCCTGGCCGAACGCCAGCGGCTCGCCTGCCGCGACGCGGATCATCTGCTCGACCAGATCGAGCCCGGTGATCTCTTCGGTGACGGGATGCTCGACCTGGAGCCGGGTGTTCATTTCGAGGAAGTAGAAGCTCTCGCCCGTCGGGTCCGCACCCGAGACGATCAGCTCGACGGTCCCGGCCGAATAATAGCCGACCGCGCGCGCCAGCGCGACCGCCTGCTCGCCCATGGCGCGGCGCATTGCGGGGGTGACGAAGGGCGAGGGCGCTTCCTCGACCACCTTCTGGTGGCGGCGCTGGACCGAGCATTCGCGCTCGCCGAGATAGACGATATTGCCATGCTGGTCGCCCAGCACCTGGATCTCGATATGGCGGGGGCTCTCGATGAACTTCTCGATGAAGACGCGGTCGTCGCCGAAGCTGGCGAGGCCTTCGCGCTTGGTCGCCTCGAAGCCTTCGCGCACGTCCGCTTCCGACCAGGCGAGCCGCATGCCCTTGCCGCCGCCACCGGCACTCGCCTTCATCATCACCGGAAAGCCGATGTCGGTCGCGATCCGCACCGCTTCCTCGGTATCGGCGATCTCGCCCAGATAGCCGGGAACGACATTGACCCCGGCCGCCTTGGCGAGCTTCTTCGACTCGATCTTGTCGCCCATCGCGGCGATGGCGTTCGGCGGCGGGCCGATAAAGGCGACACCCGCCTCGGCACAGGCGCGCGCGAAGCTCTCCCGCTCGGACAGGAAGCCGTAACCGGGGTGGATGGCATCCGCGCCGGTCGCGTGCGCGGCGGCGAGGATCAGTTCGGCTTTGAGATAGCTTTCGGCGGCGGGCGCTGGCCCCAGACGCACCGATTCATCGGCCAGCCGGACATGGGGTGCACCCGCATCGGCATCCGAATAGACCGCGACCGTGGCGATGCCCAGGCTGCGGGCGGTACGGATCACCCGGCACGCGATTTCCCCGCGATTGGCGATCAGGATTTTCTGGAACACGGGGATACCTCTCCTTTTATGTCGTTGGTCCGTGTCGCCTGTTCCCCGGCGAAGGCCGGGGTCCAGTTTCCAAGACGCTGATGGCGCGCCGTGCCGCCTCGGGGGGCGGCCTCTGCCACGCGCCATCGATGGTTCACCGCCCCTGGGCCCCGGCCTGCGCCGGGGAACAGGGCGGTGGAAGCCTCACTCCGCCGCTTCCAATTCCACCTTGCACTCCGCCGCCATGGGGGTGAGCCCCAGCCGGGCGAAGAGTGCGGCGTCCTTGTCGTCGCCCGCATTGCCCGCGGTCAGCAGCTTGTCGCCGGTGAAGATCGAATTGGCCCCCGCCAGGAAGCACAAGGCCTGGGTCGCATCCGACATGCTTTCGCGCCCCGCCGACAGGCGGACCATCGAATGCGGCATGGTGATGCGCGCGACCGCCACGGTGCGAACGAATTCGATATCGTCGATCTTGGCGAGCGGCGTGTCGGCCAGCATATCGCCCAGCACCGTGCCCTTGACCGGCACCAGCGCATTCACCGGCACGCTGCCCGGATGCACCGGCAGGGTGGCGAGCGCATGGATGAAGCCCACCCGGTCGCCGCGCGTCTCGCCCATGCCGACGATGCCGCCGCAACACACGTTGATCCCGGCATCGCGGACATGCTCCAGCGTCTCCAACCGCTCGCCGAAGCTGCGCGTGGTGATGACGTCGCCGTAACGCTCGGGCGAGGTGTCGATATTGTGGTTGTAATAGTCCAGCCCCGCCTCGGCCAGCGTCTGCGCCTGTGCATCGGTGAGCATGCCCAGCGTCATGCAGGTTTCCATGCCCATGGCGCGCACGCCCTTCACCATCTCGACGATGGCGGGCATGTCGCGGTCCTTGGGGTTACGCCAGGCCGCGCCCATGCAGAAGCGCGTCGAGCCGTGATCCTTGGCCTGCGCCGCCGCCTGCAGCACGGCGCGCGGGTCCATCAGCTTGGTCGCCTTCAGCCCGGTATCGGCATGCGCCGACTGGCTGCAATAGCCGCAATCCTCGGGGCAGCCGCCGGTCTTGATCGACAGCAGCGTCGACAACTGAACCTGATCGGCGGCATGATGCGCGCGGTGCACCTCAGCGGCGCGGAACAGCAGCTCGGTGAAGGGCAGGTCGAACAGCGCGGCGATCTCGGCGCGGGTCCAGTCGGTGCGCGGGGTTGCCGTCTCGGCGCTCAGCGCGGTGGTCGTCGTCATCACGTGTCGTCCTGTCATTCGCCCGTCTCGGGCGGCATGTTATGGCCCAGCAGCCTCAGCACATCCTCGGCCGCTTTCACAAGATTGGTGCCGGGGCCGAAAATCGCCTGCACCCCGGCATCGTATAGCGCCTGATAATCCTGTGCCGGAATAACGCCACCCGCGATGACCTTGATATCGGCGCGGCCCGCCTCTCGCAGATGGCCGATCAGTTCGGGGATCAGCGTCTTGTGCCCGGCGGCGAGGCTGGACGCGCCGACGACATCGACATCGCGGGTGAGCGCGATCTGCGCGGCTTCCTCGGGCGTCTGGAACAGCGCGCCCGGCACCACCTCGAAACCCAGGTCACCGAACATGGACGACACGAGATTGGCACCCCGGTCATGCCCATCCTGACCCATCTTGGCGACGAACAGCCGGGGCTTGCGCCCCAGACGCCGTTCGACCGCCTCGACCCCGCGCAGCAGGCGGGCCCAGCGTTCGTCCTCGGCGTAGGCGCCGCCATAGACGCCCGACACCGGGGTCGGCTGGGTGCCATAGCGGCCGAACGCATCCTCCAGCGCGGCGGAAATCTCACCCAGCGTCGCCCGCGCCCGTGCCGCTTCGACAGCGAGCGCGAGGAGGTTGTTTCCCATTCCTCCCCCGGCGGGGGAGGTGGCGGCGGCGCCAGCCGCTGACGGAGGGGTGTCCCCCCTCTCCAGCGTCGACACCCCTCCGTCATCGCTGCGCGATGCCACCTCCCCTTGCAGGGGAGGATTTTGGGCGGCTCGGCGCAGGGCATCCAGCGCCGAGCGGCACGCCGCCTCGTCGCGCGCGGCCTTGACCGCCGCGATCCGCGCGATCTGGGCCCCGCGCACCGCATGATTGTCGATGTCGAGGATCTCCACCGGCGCTTCGTCGGCCAGCCGGTACTTGTTCACCCCGACGATCACATCCTCGCCGCGGTCGACCTTGGCGGCGCGGGCGGCGGACGCCTCCTCGATCATCGCCTTGGGCCAGCCCGAAGCGACCGCCTTGGCCATGCCGCCTTCGGCCTCGATCCGTTCGATCAGCGCCCAGGCGCCGTCGACCAGCGACTGGGTCAGGCTCTCGACATAATAGCTGCCGCCGAGCGGATCGACGACGCGCGTCATCCCCGTTTCCTCCTGCAACACGATCTGCGTGTTGCGTGCGATCCGGGCGGAGAAGTCGGTCGGCAGCGCGATCGCCTCGTCCAGCGCATTGGTGTGGAGCGACTGGGTGCCGCCGAGCATCGCCGCCATCGCCTCGATGGTCGTGCGGATGACGTTGTTATACGGGTCCTGCTCGGTCAGCGACACGCCCGACGTCTGGCAGTGCGTCCGCAGCATCTTGGAGCGCTCGTCCTTCGCGCCCAATTTGGTCATCGCCCGGTGCCACAGCACCCGCGCAGCGCGCAGCTTCGCCACCTCCATGAAGAAGTTCATGCCGATCGCAAAGAAGAAGGACAGGCGGCCCGCAAACTTGTCGATGTCGAGGCCCGAGGCCACGCCATATTTCACATATTCCATGCCATCGGCGATGGTGAAGGCCAGCTCCTGGAGCTGCGTCGCCCCGGCCTCCTGCATGTGATAGCCGCTGATCGAGATGCTGTTGAACTTGGGCATCTCGGCGGATGTGTAGGCGAAGATGTCCGAGATGATCCGCATCGAGGGTTCGGGCGGGTAGATATAGGTGTTGCGGACCATGAACTCCTTGAGGATGTCGTTCTGGATGGTCCCTTCCAGTTTCGACCGGTGAACCCCCTGTTCCTCGGCCGCGACGATGAAGAAGGCCAACACCGGGATCACCGCGCCGTTCATCGTCATGCTGACCGACATGGCATCCAAAGGAATGCCATCGAACAGGATCTTCATATCCTCGACCGTGTCGATCGCGACCCCCGCCTTGCCGACATCGCCGGTCACGCGGGGATGGTCGCTGTCATAGCCCCGGTGGGTGGCCAGATCGAAGGCGACCGACAGCCCCTTCTGCCCCGCCGCCAGATTACGCCGGTAAAAGGCGTTGGACTCCTCAGCGGTCGAGAAGCCCGCATATTGCCGGATCGTCCAAGGGCGACCCGCATACATGCTCGCCCGCACCCCACGCGTGAACGGCGCGAAGCCCGGGAGGCCGGGGTCGGCCTTCACATCATCCGCGGTGTAGAGCGGCTTGACCGTGATCCCCTCCGGCGTCTCCCATGACAGGTCGCGGCCCTTCACCTCCTTGGCGGCAAGCGCTTCCCAGTCGGACCTGTCAGGGCGTTCGGCCATCGGCCACTCCTCATTTGCTCTTATTTTGTTTCACTAGAGCGAAATCATCGTGCGCGCGCAAGAGGTGGTGCCCTATCGCCCCAGGAAGCGCGGCGGACGCCTTTCGAAAAAGGCCCGGCCGCCTTCTTCGCCATCATGCGTGGCGCGGGCGCTGCGCTGGTCCTCGGCCTCACGGGTCAGCGCGGTGGCATAGTCGCTATCGAATCCGGCATGAAGCGCGCGACGCATCAGACCCAAGGCAACGCTCGGCCCCGCCGCCAGCCGCTCGGCCAATGCGAAGGCTTCCGAATCGAGCGCATCGTCCGCGACGACTCTGTGGATCATCCCCCAGTCGAGCGCCTTGTCCGCCGGCACCCGCTCGCCCAGCATCATCATTTCGGCGGCTCGCGCCCGCCCGATCAGGCGTGGCAGCATCCAACTCGCCCCGCCATCGGGGACCATGCCGATATTGACGAAGGCGTGGAGGAAATAGGCGCTCTCGCTCGCGACGCAGAAATCGGCGGCCAGCGCCAGGCTGCATCCGATCCCTGCCGCCGCCCCGCGCACCGCGCTGACCAGCGGAATGGGCAGTTCGGCGAGCGTCAGGAACAGCGGATTGAAATGATCGACCAGTGCGCGGTGCACCGTCTCCGGGCCGATAGCGCCACCCGAAATATCCGCTCCCGAGCAGAAAGCCTTGCCCGATCCCGTCAGCAGAACGGCGCGGGCATCGCCCCGCTCCGCCAATGCCTCGCCGATCCGATCGAACAGTTCGGGGGGTGCGGCATTGAGGCGGTCGGGGCGATTGAGCGTCAGGACCAAGACGCCGCCCCGACGCTCGGCCAGCAGCATGGGCTCGGTCAATGCCCTTCCCCCGGCGTTTCCATCAGTTCGACCAGCACCCCGCCCATGTCGCGCGGGTGCAGGAACACGACCGGGGTGCCGTGCGCGCCGATGCGCGGCTGACCCAATAGGGTAGCACCCTTGGCCTGAAGATCGGCGACGGCGACGGCCATGTCAGCGACCTCGAAGCAGATGTGATGCTGTCCCCCCGCCGGGTTCTTCCTGAGGAAGTTGGCGATGGGGGAGCTTTCGTCCAGCGGCTGGATCAGCTCGATTTGCGTGTTGGGCGCATCGATGAAGCACACCCGCACGCCCTGCGCTGGCAGGTCGAACGGCGCGCCGATCGCCTCCGCGCCGAGCAGGTCGCGATAGGTTTCCACCGACCGCTCGATCGAGGGGGTGGCGATACCAATATGGTTGAGGTGGCCGAGGGTCATCGGCCACCTGCATTATTATTCGCTGAAGCTTTGGCCATCCTGCGAATCCCGTTCATTTCCATTTTTCGGCTTTTTTCCCGAAACGATGTCAATAAAATCACGCATTGTCGGCCAAAAATTCTTGATAATGTTCACGATGAAATCCTTATTATTTAACAATAAGGAAATTTACCAAACCACGGCCAACTGCTGCAATATTTATCTGCCTTCACAATGGCAGGTTGTCATGTTTCTTCCACGGATTGACGAGGTCCTTGTTGCGCAGCTTGCGCAGGCCCAGCGCGATCCGCCTGCGGGTAGAATGCGGCTGGATCACCTCGTCGACAAAGCCCTTGGACGCCGCCACGAACGGGTTGGCGAAACGCGCCTCATATTCGGCGGTGCGCTCGGCGATCTCCTGCGGCGTCTTGCCCCGAAAGATGATCTCGACCGCGCCCTTGGCTCCCATCACCGCGATCTCGGCGGTCGGCCAGGCATAGTTGAGGTCGCCGCGTAAGTGCTTGGACGCCATCACGTCGTATGCGCCGCCATAGGCTTTCCGCGTAATGACCGTGATCTTCGGCACCGTCGCCTCGGCATAGGCGAAGAGCAATTTGGCACCGTGCTTGATGATGCCGTTATGCTCTTGGCTCGTACCGGGCAGGAAGCCGGGTACGTCCACGAACGTGACGATCGGAATCTCGAACGCGTCGCAGAAGCGCACGAACCGCGCCGCTTTCCGGCTGGCATTGATGTCGAGCACGCCCGCCAGCACCATCGGCTGGTTGGCGACGAAACCGACCGTGCGCCCCTCGATCCGGCCGAAGCCGGTGATGATGTTGGCGCCGTGGGCCGGCTGCACCTCGAAGAAATCGCCTTCGTCCACGACCTTGGCGATCAACTCGTGCATGTCATAGGGCTGGTTGGCCGAAGCGGGGATCAGCGTGTCGAGGCTTTCCTCGATGCGGTCCCACGCATCCGCCGTCGGCCGCTCGGGCACGCCCTCGCGATTGTTGGCGGGCAGGAAGTCGATGAAGTCGCGCGCCGCCAGCAGCGCCTCGATATCGTCCTCGAACGCCACATCCGCGACGCCGGTCTTGGTCGTGTGGGTCACCGCACCGCCCAGCGCTTCCTGCGTCACCACCTCGTTGGTCACCGTCTTCACCACATCGGGGCCGGTGACGAACATGTAGCTCGAGTCCTTCACCATGAAGATGAAGTCGGTCATCGCCGGGCTATAGACCGCGCCGCCCGCGCACGGCCCCATGATGAGCGAAAGCTGCGGCACCACGCCGCTGGCCAGCACATTGCGCTGGAACACCTCGGCATAGCCCCCCAGCGACGCCACGCCCTCCTGGATGCGCGCGCCGCCGCTATCGTTCAGGCCGATGACGGGCGCACCGACCTTCATCGCCATGTCCATGATCTTGCAGATCTTCTGCGCATGACGTTCGGACAGCGAGCCGCCGAAGACGGTGAAGTCCTGGCTAAAGACGAAGACCAGTCGCCCGTTGATCGTGCCGCTGCCCGTCACGACGCCGTCGCCGGGCACGATCTGTTCGGTCATGCCGAAGTCGGTGCAGTTATGCTCGACGAACATGTCGAGCTCCTCGAAGCTCCCCTCATCGAGCAGCACGTCGAGCCGCTCGCGCGCGGTCAGCTTGCCCTTGGCATGCTGCGCGGCGACGCGCTTCTCACCACCTCCGGCCCGCGCCGCCGCGCGGCGGCGTTCCAGTTCGACCATCGTCGATGCCATGACCTCTCCTTGTGTCTTTGGGCGGGTTATGCCCGAGAGGCGGGACGACGGTCAAATATCGAGCGCCCAGCCGTCGCGCCCCTTGGGATCGAACGGAGCGTTGGGCACGAAACGCTCTTTGGCTGCCCGCAACCGCAACACACTCCAGTCGCCGCGCCGATCGACCGTCTCCAGCGCGCAACCGCATGCCTCATAGGCCGCAACCACATCGGCGCGCTGCGTCTCCAGCAGTCCGGCGAGCACCAGGGTCGCCCCGGGGCCGGCGATCGCCGCCAGTTCCGGCGCCATCGAGATCAACGGCCCGGCCAGGATATTGGCGATGACAAGGTCATAGGGCGATGCGGCCATGATCGGGTCGGCCAGCGCGCCGTCCGCGACAATCAGTTCCACCCCATCGACGCCGTTGATCGCGGCATTCTCGGCCGTCACGTCGATCGCGATGGGATCGATATCGGTCGCCACCACCTTCGCACTCGGCCAGAGGTGCCGCACGGCGAAGGCGAGCAACCCGGTGCCGGTGCCGACATCGATCGCATTCGCCACCGGTTCCCCGGCCATGGCATCGAGCATGGCGAGGCAGCCGCTGGTCGTCTCGTGATGTCCGGTGCCGAAGGCGCGGCCCGCCGGGATGTGGAACCCGCGCGTCCCCTGGGGCACGGCCTCGTCACCGGTATGGACGAAGAAGCGCCCGACCGACAAAGGCTCCAGCCCCGCCTGGCTCATCGTGACCCAGTCCTGCGCCGCCAAATGCTCGACGGTGGCGGGATGGTCGCCCGCGCTGGGCACCAGGGCGCGAATCGCGTCGATGGTCGCCGCATCGGGTTCCGACTCGAAATAGGCGTCGAGCCGCCAATGCTCGCGGTCGTCCTCCACCTCCTCGGTGGTCATGATGACGGCATCGATCGCTAGATCGTCGGCCGCGTCGATCGCCTCCGCCTCGTCGCGGGTGCAGGGCAGGGTCAGCTTCCAGCTGTCAGCGGACATAGCTGGCTCCATTGATGTCGAGGACCGCGCCGGTCATCGATGGCGGTGCATCGGTGCACAGGAAACGGACGGCGGCGGCGACCTCTTCTGGCGATGCCACCCGGCCGAGCGGAATATCGGCGAGCAGCTTGTCGCCGCCCCGGCTGGCCAGATAGTCGTCGGCCATGCCCGTCATGGTGAAACCCGGGCATACGGCAAAGGCGAGAATCCCCTGCGCCGCATAGCCCCTCGCGATGGTCTTGGTCATCGCAACCATGCCGCCCTTGGACGCGGCATAATGCCAGTGCGACGGGGAATCGCCACGATAGGCGGCGCGGCTGGCAATGTTGACGATGCGTCCCCCGACCCCGCGTTCCTGCCAGTGGAGCACCGCCAGGCGGCAAAGCTCCGCCGACGCGGTCAGATTGACCTGCATGGTGCGGGCCCAGCTTTCGGACCAGTCGTCCGCGTCGAGCGGACTCGCCTCGAAGATACCGGCATTGTTGACCAATATGTCGATCGCCCCGCCCGCCTGCTGCAGCGCCGCCGCCCATAGCCTGGCGGGCGCGTCCGGCTGGGACAGGTCCTCGGCGATGCCGCTGCGCGTGCCATGGCCCAGCACGCGGACGCCGGGCAGTTCGCCCAGCGCCGTGGCGGTCGCCGCGCCGATGCCGCGGCTGCTCCCCGTTACCAATATCGTCGTCATACCCCGCCCGTGCCGGGCGCGGGCGGATGCGTCAACCGGCATCCCGACTTCCTCCCCCCTGCGAGGGGAGATGTCAGGGCAAGGCTCTAACGGAGGCATGCCGCGCTATCGCAAGCCCCCAGCTCCCCCTCCCCACTTCGTGCCGGGAGAAAAGCGGAATTACGCGGCGACGCGGGCGACGAACTGGGTCGCGCTGGTCTTCAACTCGCCCAGTTGCGTGTCGAGATTGTCGAAGCCGCGCCCGACCCGGTCGATCTCCTGTGCGACATGCTCGGTATCCTGACGGATCGCGGCGATGGTGTGCGACATCGAGTCGGCGGCCAGCGCGGTTTCGTCCACGGCGGCGGTGATCGCGGTCACCGTCTGCGCCTGTGCCTCCATCGCATGGCGGATCCGCTCGGCAGAAGCCTGTACCTCATTGACCGTCGCCTTGATCGACGCGTTGGTCTCGACTGTCGAGCGGGTCGCGGCCTGGATCGCGGCAATCTTGGTGGCGATGTCGTCGGTAGCGCGGGCGGTCTGACTGGCGAGGCTCTTCACCTCCTGCGCGACCACGGCGAAGCCCCGCCCCGCATCGCCGGCGCGCGCGGCCTCGATCGTGGCGTTGAGCGCCAGCAAATTGGTCTGCCCAGCAATATCGCGGATCAGGCCCAAAA
The DNA here is from genome assembly GCF_965112005.1 of Sphingomonas sp. Marseille-Q8236. Taxonomy (NCBI): domain Bacteria; kingdom Pseudomonadati; phylum Pseudomonadota; class Alphaproteobacteria; order Sphingomonadales; family Sphingomonadaceae; genus Sphingomonas; species Sphingomonas sp. Marseille-Q8236. Next base: position 1,765,119 of record NZ_CBCOPO010000001.1, on the reverse strand, counting down.
TCGATTCGATCGACTTGGCATGGTCGGACAGCATCTCGGACATGCCGACCGCCTGCCCCGCCTGGTCGGCGGCGCGGTTGGCGACGTCGGCGGCCTGATCGACCTCGGTCCGCGCATCCTCGATCGCGCGGATCAGCCCGGCGGCGGTCTGCGCCGCTTCGCGCATCGCGACGGCGGACTGTTCGGCGGCGGCGGCCACCTCGCTCGACTTGCCCAGCATACCGCGGGTCGACAGCGAGGCGTCCTGCGCCTGGCGCCGCAAATCCTGTCCGCCGACCGACGCGGTTTCCACCACCGCGGCGATGCCGTTGCGGAAGTCGCCCGCCAGCCGCTCGCGCTGACGCTCGGCGCACCAGCTTGCAAAGCCCGCGAACAGCTCGACCGTCAGTTCGGTCTCCATGCCGTAAACCCGCAGCAGCGTATCGATCGCGATCAATCGACGTGGATCATCCTCGCCCATTTCCTCCAGCACGATCTTCAGCACCGCGCGGTCGCTGGCGCAGGACATGGCCAGCACCTCCATCGGCGCCACCCCGCCGGCATAGGCGGAGGCGATGGCCCGGCCCAGCGACTCGACCCATTCCCGCCCGGCGACATCGCAGAAGCGGTTGCGAAGATAGGCGCGGCCCGCGACCAGCTGGCGCTCGCGATCGAGCGGTGTCCATTCCGGGCGGCCCGGATTGGTCAGGCGCCAGTGATTCCAATAGGCGTCGGTCACCTCGTCGGCGCGCGGCTCGATCACCGGCCAGAGCTCGGCGGCGAGACGAACAAGCGAGCGGTCGCCGCCGTCAAAGGCACGGACCCGCGCGTCGAGGTCGATATTCGCCGTGATGACCGTGGGCGGTGGCAGGTCGAAGTCCAAGACGTGGTTCCCCCATTCGAAACGCTTCGAATCTTTCCCGTCTATCGTGCGCGAAAAGGGTTAAGGGGGTGTTATCCGGTCGGATTCCTTCCTCGTCGCCACCAAAATGCGTTCGGAAGCGGTTTGGAAGCCCGGGGAACGCCATTGTCGCCCGAAACTCGCTTCCCGCGAATTTTCAAACGGAGTCTCACGGCTTGCATCCTGGCGGCGTCTTCACCATAGGCATATCCGCAAACCAGCCCGACTTTTGATTGTTCGAGGATCTGCCCTTGGCCGCCCGCAACACCGCACGCCCGCTTTCCCCGCATCTCCAGATCTGGAAATGGGGTCCCAATATGCTGGTCTCCATCCTGCACCGTGCCACCGGCACGGGCATGGCGACCGTGGGCACCCTGTTGCTCGTCTGGTTCCTGGCCGCCATCGCCGCCGGGCCGGAAAGCTATGCGACCTTCCGCGACGTCTTCACCGTCGAGTCGGGCGGGCTCAACATCATCGGCTATGTCGTCGGCATCGGCCTGACCGCCTGCCTGTTCCAGCACATGGCCAACGGCATCCGCCACCTGTTCATGGATGTCGGCGCGGGCTTCGAACTGAAGTCGAACAAGCGTCAGGCGCAAGCCACCATCGTCTTCGCCGTCGTGATGACGGTGGCCTTCTGGCTCTATCTGGGGATCAAGTGATGCGTTCCGGAACCGCGATCGGCCGCGTGCGCGGCCTGGGCTCGGCCAAGTCGGGCACCCATCACTGGTTGAACCAGCGCCTGACGGCGGGCTCGAACTTCCTGCTGGTCGTCTGGCTGCTGATCTCGATCCTGCGCCAGCCCTCCTATGACTATGCCGCGATGCGGCTGTGGCTGGCCAATCCCTGGGCCGCCATTCCGATGGCGATGCTGGTCGCCTCGGTCTTCTATCACATGCGCCTGGGCCTTCAGGTCGTGATCGAGGATTATGAGCAGGACCAGAACCGGGTCGCCATGCTCGTCGTCATGAACCTGTTCGTCTTCACGACCGCCGCCGTCGCCATCTTCTCGATCCTCAAGATCGCCTTCGGAGCCGCTGCATAATGTCCGCTGCCGCCTATAAGATCATCGACCATACCTATGACGCCGTCGTCGTGGGTGCGGGCGGCTCGGGCCTGCGCGCCACCATGGGCATCGCAGAAGCCGGTCTGAAGACCGCCTGCATCACCAAGGTGTTCCCGACGCGCAGCCACACCGTGGCCGCCCAGGGCGGCATCGCCGCCAGCCTCGGCAATATGGGGCCCGATCACTGGACCTGGCACATGTACGACACCGTCAAGGGGTCGGACTGGCTGGGCGACCAGGACGCGATCGAATATCTGTGCCGCGAGGCACCCGCCGCCGTGTACGAGCTGGAGCACGCGGGCGTCCCGTTCAGCCGCACCGAAGAGGGCAAGATCTATCAGCGCCCGTTCGGCGGCATGATGCAGAATATGGGTGAAGGCCCGCCCGCGCAGCGCACTTGTGCCGCCGCCGACCGCACCGGCCACGCCATGCTGCACGCGCTGTACCAGCAGTCGCTGAAGTATGACGCGGACTTCTTCATCGAATATTTCGCGCTCGACCTGATCATGGACGATCAGGGCAATTGCCGTGGCGTCATCGCGCTGTGTATGGAAGACGGATCGATCCACCGGTTCCGCGCGCACAATGTCGTGCTGGCGACCGGCGGCTATGGCCGCTGCTATTTCTCAGCGACCTCGGCGCACACCTGCACGGGTGACGGCGGCGGCATGGTGCTGCGTGCGGGCCTGCCGCTCCAGGACATGGAGTTCGTGCAGTTCCACCCGACCGGCATCTACGGCGCAGGCGTCCTCATCACCGAGGGTGCACGCGGTGAAGGCGGCTACCTGACCAACTCCGAGGGCGAGCGCTTCATGGAGCGTTACGCGCCGTCAGCGAAGGACCTCGCCAGCCGCGACGTCGTGTCGCGCTCGATGGCGATGGAAATCCGCGAAGGGCGCGGCGTCGGCAAGGAGGGGGATCATATCTACCTCCACCTCGACCATATCGACCCGAAGGTGCTGGCCGAGCGCCTGCCCGGCATTACCGAGACCGGCAAGATCTTCGCCGGTGTCGACCTGACCCGCCAGCCGCTGCCCGTTACGCCGACCGTCCACTATAATATGGGCGGTATTCCGACGAACTATCACGGCGAAGTCGTCCGTCTGAAAGACGGCAACCCGGATTCGGTCGTCCCCGGCCTGTTCGCGGTCGGCGAAGCGGCCTGCGTGTCGGTGCACGGCGCGAACCGCCTGGGCTCCAACTCGCTGATCGACCTTGTCGTGTTCGGCCGTGCGACCGGCCTGCGCATCAAGGACACGCTGAAGCCCGGCACGCCGCATGCGCCGCTGCCCAAGGGTTCGGAAGAGTTGGCGCTGGGTCGCCTGGATCACTTCCGCAACGCCGCCGGTAGCTCGACCACCGCATCGGTGCGCAGCGAGATGCAGAAGACGATGCAGCGCCACTGCGCCGTGTTCCGCACCGACGAGCTGCTGACCGAAGGCCGCCAGATGATCCGCGCCACCTATGACCGGATGAAGGACATCGGGATCAAGGATCGCTCGCTGATCTGGAACACCGATCTGGTCGAGACGCTGGAGCTGGACAACCTCATCAGCCAGGCGGTCGTGACGATGGAGTCGGCGCTGAACCGCAAGGAAAGCCGCGGCGCGCACGTGAACGAGGACTTCCCCGATCGCGACGACGCCAACTGGATGAAGCACACGGTTGCGACGTTCGACGGCTGGGGCGGCAAGGGCGGCGATGTCGCAATCGACTATCGCCCGGTCCATGATTACACGCTGACCGACGATATCGAGTATATCAAGCCGAAGAAGCGGGTCTATTAAGGCCCGGTTTTACGGTTCGAAATGAAGGGGCTGGCGAGCGATCGCCGGCCCTTTTTCTTGTTCCTCCCCTGCAAGGGGAGGGGGGACCAGCGAAGCTGGTGGAGGGGTATCCTCGCTGATGACCGCATACCTCCTCGCACCCGGTAACACCCCTCCGTCAGGCCTGCGGCCTGCCACCTCCCCTTGCAGGGGAGGATCGGAACTGTAATCATTTCGCATGCGCAGCGGAACGTGAGCGGCGGGGATGGGTTCACTTGGCATGTCCGCATCCGCTATGCTTTCGCCCATGCTGGCCGACCTCGCCCCGCCCCCGCCCCGCCTGTCCGCCGAGGACAGCCTTTTCCTCGATTTCGACGGCACGCTAGTCGATCTCGCCGACAATCCCGAGGGGGTGCATGTCAGCACCGCGCTCGCCGATCGGCTGGACGCGCTGGCCGCGCATATGCTCGGCCGCCTCGCCATCGTCAGTGGCCGCTCGATCGCGCAGCTCGATGCGCTGTTCGGCCCGCAGGCGCAGCATTTCACGCTGGCGGGCAGCCACGGCGCCGAGCGCCGCAGCCCCGAGCACGGCCACAGCCAACCCGAAAAGCCCGATCACCTCGCTACCGCAACCGAGGAAATGCGTGCGGTGGCCGAAGCGAACGACCTATATTTCGAAACCAAGAGCTTCGGCGCAGGGTTGCATTACCGCCGCAACCCGGGCGCAGAGCCCCTCGCCCTCCGCGAAGCCACCGCGATCGCCGAACGCCATGGCCTGACCCTGCAACCCGGCAAGATGATGGTCGAGATCCGCCTGCCCGGCGACAAGGGCCAGGCGATCGAGACGCTGATGGAAAGCCCCACCATGCGCGGCACCATCCCCATCTTCTTCGGTGACGACGTGACCGACGAGGACGGCTTCGTCGCCGCCGCCGCGCTCGGTGGCGCGGGCGTGCTGGTCGGCCCGATGCGTCAGACCGCCGCGCGCTACCGCCTGCCCGATGTCGCCGCCGTCCACTCATGGCTCGCCCAAGCGCTGGAGAATGCCGAATAATGCAACAGGACATGAATCTCTGGCCGATCGGCAATTGCCAGGTCTCGGCGCTGATCGATGCGACCGGGCGTTTCGTCTGGGGCTGCGTGCCACGGGTCGATGGCGACCCGGCCTTTTGCGCGCTGCTGGGCGATGGCGATCCGGAGACGGGTTATTGGTCGATCGACTTGGAGGACCGGGTCTCGACCACGCAAGGCTATCTGCGCAACACGCCGATCCTGGTCACCACCCATATGGACGACCGAGGCAACGGCATCGAGATCACCGATTTCTGCCCGCGCTTCTCGCGCGAGGGCCGCGTCTATCGCCCGACCAGCTATGTGCGGATCGTGCGGCCGATCGGCTCGCCGCGCATCCGCATCGCGCTTCGCGTCGCGACCGACTGGGGCACCCCGACCGAGCGAACGCAAGGGTCCAACCATATCCGCTATCTGATGACGCAGCAGACGCTGCGCCTGACCACCGACGCGCCGGTCGGCCATATCGCCGCCGAACAATGGTTCCGGGCGGAACGCCCCATCCACATGTTCCTGGGCCCGGACGAGAGCTTCGCGGGTGTGCTGAGCGAGGCGAGCCGTGCCATGTTGGAGCGCACGACGCATGAATGGCATCACTGGGTGCGCGGGCTTGCGACCCCGGTCGAGTGGCAGGCCGTCGTCATCCGCGCCGCGATCACGCTGAAGCTGTGCCAGCATGAGGAAACCGGCGCGATCGTCGCCGCGCTAACCACCTCTTTGCCCGAACATGCCGATTCGGGGCGTAACTGGGATTATCGCTACTGCTGGATTCGTGACGCCTATTACACCGTGCAAGCGCTCAATCGGCTCGGCGCGCTCGACGTGCTGGAGGGGTATCTCGAATATCTCCGCAACATCGTAGACGCCGCACGCGGCGGGCATATCCAGCCGCTCTACGGCGTCGGCGGCGAGGCGACCCTGGTCGAGCGGATCGAGACCAAGCTCCCCGGCTACCGTGCCATGGGTCCGGTGCGGGTCGGCAACCAGGCCTATGAGCAGATCCAACACGACGCTTACGGCCAGATCGTGCTGTCCGATGTGCAGGCCTTCTTCGACACGCGGCTGTTCCGCATGTCGGGGGTCGAGGATTTCCACTCGCTGGAACGTGTCGGCGAGCGCGCTTGGGCCAAGTATGACCAGCCCGATGCGGGGCTGTGGGAGTTGCGTACCAAGAGCCATGTCCACACCTATTCCGCCGCCATGTGCTGGGCCGCGTGCGACCGGTTGGCCAATGCCGCACAGGCGCTGGGGCTGGAGGAGCGGCGTGCCTTTTGGCAGGAGCGCGCCGACCTGATGCGCGAGACGATCGAGCAGGCGGCGTGGCGCCCCGAAACGCAGCGCATGTCGGCGACCTTCGGCGGCGACGATCTGGACGCCAGCATCATCCAGCTGCTCGACCTGCGCTTCCTGTCGCCCGACGATCCCCGTTTCCGCTCGACTCTGGATGCGGTCGAAAAGGGCCTGCGGCGGGGCAGCCATATGCTGCGCTATGCGACCGAGGATGATTTCGGCCTGCCCCATACCGCGTTCAACGTTTGCACCTTCTGGCTGATTGAAGCGTTATATGTGACCGGGCGTCATGCCGATGCCCGCGCGCTGTTCGAGGAGATGGTGGCGCGCTGCACCCCCGCCGGGCTTCTGTCCGAGGATATCGACCCGAATACGGGCGAGCTGTGGGGGAATTATCCGCAAACCTATTCGCTGGTCGGCCTGATCAACTGCGCCGTCCTGCTGAGTAAACCATGGAGTGCCGTGCGATGAGTCGCCTGATCGTCATCTCGAACCGGGTCCAGCCGCCCACCACCGGGCCGGGCGGAAATCAGGGCGGGCTGGCGGTCGCACTTCTTGCCGCCCTGCGCGAACAGGGCGGCATCTGGTTCGGCTGGTCGGGGGAGACGACCGAGGAGTTTAGCGGCCATATCAACTTCCAGCAGGGCGGCGGCGTCACCACCGCGACCATCGACCTGGAAGAGCAGGATATCGACGAATATTATAACGGCTATGCCAACCGGACGCTCTGGCCGCTCTTCCACTATCGCATCGACCTGACCGAGTTCGAGCGCGATTTCGACTCCGGCTATGCGCGCGTCAACGAGCGTTTCGCCGATACGGTGCAGCCGCTGATCGAGCCCGACGATCTGGTCTGGGTGCATGACTATCACCTGATCCCGCTGGGCCGTGACCTGCGCAAGCGGGGGTTCAAGAACCGGATCGGCTTCTTCCTCCACATCCCCTGGCCGCCGGTGCGGCTGCTGATGTCGCTCCCCAGCCATCGCAAGCTGGTGGAATCGCTCTTCGCCTATGACGTGGTGGGTTTCCATACCGAGGACTGGCTGGACAGCTTCCGCGACTATGTGACCAAGGAGCTGGGCGGTACGCTGGGCGAGAATGGCGCGGTGACGTGGAACGGCCGCACCATCCAGGCGATCCGCGCGCCGATCGGCATCGAGACCAAGGAATTCGAGGAAGCCGCCAGCGGCCACGACGCCCGTTTCGCTCGCGAACGCATGTATATGTCGGCGACCGGCCGCAGCCTGATCGTCGGGGTCGACCGGCTGGATTATTCCAAGGGGCTGGCCGAGCGCTTCCTGGGTTACGAACGCTTCTTGGCGCAGAATCCGGAACGGCGCGCGCTGGTCTATATGCTCCAGATCGCACCGCCCAGCCGCGAGAAGGTGAACACCTATCAGGAGATCCGCGCCAATCTCGATGCGCTGTCGGGGCGGATCAACGGCGAATATGCCGATATCGACTGGGTGCCGATCCGCTACGTCAACAAGGGGTTTCCGCGGCCGGTGCTGGCGGGCATCTACCGCGCGGCGCGGATCGGGTTGGTGACTCCGTTGCGCGACGGGATGAACCTGGTCGCCAAGGAATATGTCGCGGCGCAGGACCCCGAGGATCCCGGCGTGCTGATCCTGTCGCGCTTTGCGGGCGCGGCCGAGCAGTTGAAGGACGCGGTCCTCATCAACCCCTATAGCGCCGAGGAAATGTCCGATGCGATCGTCCAGGCTCTGGCCATGCCGCGCGACGAACGCATCCGTCGCTGGGAAAGCCTGATCGACAATGTCCGGCGCGAAGACGTGTTCTGGTGGTGCGAACTGTTCCTGGCCGCGCTGCGCGGGGACGGGGCGAAGGACGAAGCCAAGGCGATCGAAGGGGCGGCGTCCTGATCCTCCCCGGCACGGGGAGGGGGACCGCCGCGAAGCGGTGGTGGAGGGGGATGGCCGTTTAAGACGTACCTAGAGGCACGCCCCCTCCACCAGCCTGCGGCTGGTCCCCCTCCCCGTGCCGGGGAGGAATATTGGATTGATGCTCCAACCGCCGCCGGGGCAGTGCCTCCGGCATTTCGCGCCGAATATATTCCAGCAGCCCCTCGCGAATCTCGCAGCGCAGATCGAACGCGATCGCCGCATCTCGCGCGGTCATCAGCCCGCGCACCTCGATCGAATCGGGCTTCACGTCGGTCACCTGCATGTTGAAGAAGCGGCGATCCCAGCGGGTACTCGCCTCGACCAGTTCGCCCATCTTCTCGCGCAGCCGGGGGATATCCGCCGCCGGGTCGAGATACCAGAAGACCGATCCCAGCAACTGGCTGGTCTCGCGCGTCCAGTTCTGGAAGCTGTTCTCCAGGAACTTGGCGACCGGCACGACCAGCCGTCGCTCGTCCCAGATGCGCACCACGACGAAGGTCAGGTGAATCTGTTCGATCCGTCCCCATTCGTTATCGATGATGACCACGTCATCGAGGCGGATCGGCTCGGTAAAGGCCATCTGCACGCCCGCGATCAGGTTTTTGAGCGCCGGCTGTGCCGCGGCACCGACGACCAGGCCCGCAATACCCGCCGAGGCCATCAGCGTGACGCCAATGGTGCGGATGCCGGGCACGCTGAGCAGCATCAGGCAGACGGTCAGGAACACGATCAGGAAGATGCCGATCCGCCCCAATATCTGCGCCCGCGTCCGCTTGCGCCGGGCGCGCAGATTGTCCTCGACGCTGATGTCGGCGCGTAGGTAGACGACACCCTGAAGCGCGCGCAGCCCCGCCACCGCCAGCCAGCCGAGCAGGGCGGGCACAGAGAAGCCCAGCACCTGCCGCCATATCTCCCGCCCGTCGCTGGACATGGGGACGAGGCGCATCGCGAAACTGACCGCTATGGCGATCGCCACCCAGCGCAAGGGCTGGCGGATATGGGCGAGGACGAGATCGTCGCTCTGGCTGGCGGTCCGCCGCGCGGCGTGTCCCGCGATCCGCATCGCGACGCTGTGGACCAGCACCGCGATCAGGATCGCGATCGCAATGATCGTCACATGTTGAAGCCACAGCCATTCGGCCGGAATGTCGAGCGATCGAAGCCAGCGCATGGGGTGCTAAAGGGTCAAGGGGGCGAAGGTTCCTTTTGGCCCCCGGATTCCCGTGGCCTTCGGCTTCGCTCAGGCTGAACGGATTGAGTGCGGAGTCCGACTCCCAACCTCCGTTCTGCCTGAGCGAAGTCGAAGGCCACGCCCCACCCTCGCCCCAAACGAAAACGCCCCCCGACCAAGGCCGGAGGGCGTCATCGTCAAACCCCGATCACCGCGCCGGGCGGACCGCGCCTGTGGGAGCAGGAGCCCCGGCGGGCGGCGGAGGCGGCGGTACGGGGGCGCCCTGCGGGGCCTGACCGTTCACCGGGGGAGGCGGCGGGGGCACCGCACCCGGTGCGCAACCACCCGGCGGCGGGGGCGGAGGAGCGCCGGGGCCACCCGGTGCGCCCGGACCACCCGGACCACCGGGGGGCGGCGGCGGCGGGCCGTCACCACGCGGGCCACCGGGGCCGCCGGGACCGCGCGGACCACCCGGCGGGGGCGGCGGGGGGCCAACCGGGGTCACCGTCCCTTGCGGGGTGACCAGATACTGGGCGTGCATCAGCCCGTCGTCATAGCGGCCCTGCACCATCACGTTGCTGCCGACGGCGGGCATCGCGTCACGGTTGCTGGCGACCATCGCGCGGCCGGTGGCGTCCTGCACCACGAAGCGGTCGCCAAAGACTTCGGCCACCCGCCCCTTGGCGGTGACAACGCCGCTGGTCGAGGCCAGCTTGGCGATCGGCGTCGGGTTGGACGGCGCCATGGTGACGGTCGGCCGGGTCATCGAGACGGCGGCGGCGCCACCGCCCGCGCCCAGTGCGATCAGCACGGCGGCGGCCGCGGCCAGCGGCGCCTTGCCCTGCAAACGGGGGGTCGGGATATGGAAACGAGACATTGTTCGATCTCCTTGGTTGATGCCCCCTTCTAGGTGATTCGGCCCGATGCCCGCTGAACCACGCGGTTCAGATTGGGTTTAAGCTGTGCGAGGATAGCGGCACGCGGGGCCATGAGGGGAAGACGAACACGTCATGCGAATTCTGCTGGTCGAAGATGATCCCGCACTGGGGCCCGCCATCGCGCGGGCGCTGCGCGCCGAACAATGCGCGGTCGATCTGTTCACCAGCGGCGTCGATGCGGGCCATGCGGGCGATACCGAACTCTATGACGCCGCCGTGCTCGACCTCGGCCTTCCCGATGGCGATGGCATGAGCGTGCTCAAGGCTTGGCGCGAGGCGGGGCGGGCACTGCCGGTGCTGATCCTGACCGCGCGCGACGGCTGGTCGGACAAGGTGGCGGGGTTCAAGGCGGGCGCCGACGATTATCTGACCAAGCCCTTCCGCGTCGAGGAACTGGTCATGCGCCTGCGTGCGCTGGTCCGCCGCGCGGCGGGCCATGCCCAGCCGCGTCTGACCTGCGGCCCCCTCTCCTTCGACAGTCAGACCGGGCAATTCGAGCTGGACGGCCTGCCGCTGAAACTCACCGCCTTCGAATGGCGGGTGCTGTCGGCGCTGATGCTGCGCAAGGAGGCGGTGATTCCCCGGCTGGAACTGCTGGAACGCGTCTATGAAGGCGACGCCGATGTCGATTCCAACAGCCTGGAAGTGATCGTCGGTCGGCTGCGCAAGAAGATCGGCGCGGACCTGATCGAAACGGTGCGGGGCATGGGCTATCGCCTGACCGCCGGGGATGCGGTGTGAGCGTCGCCCGGTTGATCCCCAAATCGATCCATGCCCGGATGATCCTGATTTCCGGAGCCGCGATCCTCGTCGCGCTCCTGATCGCCGGATGGGGACTGGCGAGCGCGCTGGAAGGGATCGTCACGCGCGGGCTCGATCAGCGGCTCGATTCGGAAATCGCGGTTCTCGCCTCGGCGGTCGATGGCAGGGGGGCCGTCGACCGGGGCCGTATTGCCGAGCGACGCGGGCTGCTGGAGCCCGAACCCGGCTGGCGCTGGCGGATCGCGGGGCCAGACGGCATGATCGGATCGGGCGACTTTCCCCCGCTCCTCCCACCGCATCCACCGGGGCCGGATGGCGGACCACCCCCGCCCTGCCACCGGGCCCCGCCCCGGTTCCCTCCCCCGTCGATCAACCCCATCCCGCCGATGGGCGCACCGAACAGGGCGTGCGCGTTCATGCCCGTCAGATTACGATTCCCTCGTTGCGTGGACCGGTGACGATCACCACAGCAGCCCCCCGCGCCGTCGTCGCGCGACCGATCCGGGCGGCGCTGGTGCCGCTGCTCGCGATGCTGGCGGGGCTGGGCGTGCTGCTTGCGGCGGCGAGCCTGATCCAGCTTCGCCTGGGCCTGCGCCCGCTGCGCCGTTTGCGCGAGGAGGTTGCCGCGATCCGCACCGGCGAACGCACCCGCGTCGATGAAGATCAGCCCGCCGAACTCCGCCCGCTCGCCACCGAATTGAACGCACTGACCGCCGACAGCGAACGCGCACTGGCGGCGGCGCGCGCCTCGGCGGCCAACCTGGCCCATGCGCTCAAGACCCCGGTGGCGACGCTGGCGCTCGATCTGGCGGGCGATCCGCCCCGCGCCGAGCAGGTGGCGCGGATCGACGCCACCATCCGTCACCACCTCGCCCGCGCACGGGTGCAGCTTGGCGCGAGCAGGTCGTCCACCGCGCTCCGTCCCGCGATGGACGACCTGGCTCATGCAATCGCGCGCATCCATGCCGACCGGGGAATCACGATCTCTGCCGAGACTACCGAGGATGTGAGCGTCGCGATGGACGCGCATGATCTGGACGAGGTGGCGGGCAATCTGGTCGACAATGCCGCGCGCCACGCCCGGTCGAAGGTATCGATCGCGGCAATCGCCGATGGGCGACAGGTCCGCCTCTGCATCACCGATGACGGCCCCGGCATTCCGGAGGCCGACCGTATTCGCGCGACCCAGGCGGGCGCACGGCTGGACGAGCGCGGCGACGGGCACGGCTTCGGCCTGGCGATCGCGCGCGAACTGGCCGAACTGCACGGCGGCGAACTGATTCTGGACGAAGCGCCAGGCGGGGGGCTGGTCGCCTGCGTGCTGCTCCCCCGCGCCGTCGCGAAAGAATAAACAGGAAAGATATGATCGCCACCCGCTTCCGCCCGCTGGTCCTGCTGCCCACCCTCGCCCTGCTGCTTCAGGGGCAGGCCATGCCCCCCTCGCCCGCCGATATTTACGGCCCGCTCTTCGGTGCGGTGCAGGAGGCGCAGGTGTTCCCCGACGGCAAGACCTTTGCCGACGCGGTTCCGCGCGAAAGGCCGGAGGCGATTCTCGCCGCCTATGCCCGCGAAAAGCCGCAGGGCAAGGCGGCGCTGACCGCATTCGTCCGCCGTCATTTCTCGGTGCGCGGCGACGATCAGGCCCGGCCACCGCTGCGCGACCGCATCCGCGAGCTCTGGCCCATTCTCGGTCGGGCGCCCTTCGTACCGGTACCGGGATCGTCCGCGCTGGGGCTGGATCATGGCTATGTCGTGCCGGGCGACCGGTTCCAGGAGATTTACTACTGGGACAGCTACTTCACCATGCTGGGGTTGAAGGCCGATGGCCAGACCCCGCTGATCGAGGCCATGCTTGCCGACTTCGTCGATCTGGTCGAGCGCTACGGCCATATCCCGAACGGCACGCGCAGCTATTATCTCAGCCGGTCGCAACCGCCCTTCCTTGCGATGATGCTGGACCTGTCGGACGATCGCGACCCCATATTGGCCGGGCGGCGGCTGAACGCGCTGATCCGCGAGCATGACTATTGGATGGCGGGCAGCCGCTGTCTGGATGGCAGCGGGGCGTGCGAACATGTGGTGAGGATGCCCGACGGCAGCCTGCTCAACCGCTATTGGGATGCGCGCGACACCCCGCGCGACGAAAGCTGGCGCGAAGACCGCGAAACCGCGCTCAAGGCAAAACCGCGCCCCGCCAGCGTGGTGCAACGCGATCTGCGCGCCGCGGCCGAGTCGGGCTGGGACTTCAGCTCGCGCTGGCTGGCCGATCCAATGCGGCTGGAGACGATCCATACGACCGACATCGTACCGGTCGATCTCAACAGCCTGTTATGGCTCAGCGAAACCCGGATCGCCGAGCGCGCCCAGGCGGCGGGGCGCGGCGAGATCGCGCAGCGCTTCGGGCGACTGGCGGCGGCGCGCAAGGCGGCGATCGACCGCTATCTCTGGGTGGCGGCCGAGCGGCGCTTCGCCGACTGGGACCGGATCGCCCGGCGGCCCACCCCGGCACGGACGGCGGTATCGCTCTTTCCGCTTTTCGTCGGCCATGCCAGCCCAGACCAGGCCAAGGCGGTCGCCGCCACGACCCGCGCGACCTTGCTCGGCGAGGGCGGCCTGCGCACCACCGGCATTCGCACCGGCCAGCAATGGGATTCGCCCAATGGCTGGGCCCCGCTGCAATGGGTCGCGGTCGAGGGGCTCGGTCGCTACGGCGAACAGGGACTGGCCAGGGACATCGCCCGCCGCTGGATTGCCACGGTCGCGCGCACCTATGCCGAAACGGGCAAGCTGCTGGAGAAATACGACGTCGAGGAGCGGCGGCCCGGCGGCGGTGGGGAATATCCGACGCAGGACGGGTTCGGCTGGACCAACGGCGTGACCGCGGCGATGCTCGACCGCTGGCCGGATTTGAAACCGGTGGAGGCAGGGGCGCAAAAAGACCCATCGGTTAAGCCATAAAAATCTCGCCTCCGTCCCCACATCGTGTAGCGGACGCGGCATGACCGACACTTCGCGCCCCGTCCTCGGTATCGACTTCGGCACCACCAACTCGGTCGTCGCACGAGCCGATGGAGGCGAGTCGCATCTGGTGCCGCTGAAAGGCCCCCAAGCCACCGACCCCGTCTTCCGCTCGGCGCTGTGCTTCTGGGAGGATGACGGCATCGAGGTCGAGGCGGGCCCTTGGGCGATCGCCGAATATCTCGACTTTCCGGGCGGCAGCCGCTTCATCCAGTCGTTCAAGTCGGTCGCCGCCTCACCCGTGTTCGAGCATGCCACCGTCTTCGACAAACGCTATCGGTTCGAGGAGCTGGGCCGCGTCTTTCTCGACCGTATGGCGGTGCGCAGCGGCGGGACACTCGATGGGAAGGCGGCGCGGATCGTCGTCGGGCGGCCGGTCGAATATGCCGGGCACCGCCCCGACGGAGCGCTCGCCCGCCAGCGTTACGATTCGATGTTCGCGCGGCTGGGGGCGGAGATCCATTATGTCTACGAACCGCTGGGCGCGGCGTTCAGCTATGCCTCGCGGATCACCGAGCCCGCGACCGTGCTGGTCGCCGATTTCGGCGGCGGTACCAGCGACTTCTCCGTTGTCCGCATCGCCGCCCCCGGCGCGGCGCGGCGTTGCGAGCCGCTGGGCCATGCCGGTGTCGGCATTGCGGGCGACCGGTTCGACCAGAGGCTGATCGATCACCTCGTCCTGCCGCTCCTAGGTGCGGGCGGACGCTATCGCTCGTTCGACAAGGTGCTGGAGATTCCGCGCGGTTACTTCGCCGATTTCGGCGATTGGTCGCGCCTCGCGCTGATGCGCAACCGCAAGACGCTCGCCGAACTGGAGAAATTGCGCCGTTCCGCGCTCGACCCGGAGGCGATTGGACGGATGATCGCGATCATCGAGGAGGAACAGGGATACCGGCTCTACGATGCTGTCGGCCGAGTGAAGCGCGACCTGTCGGCGGCGGGGGAAGCGCGGTTCCGGTTCGAAGGCGGCGGCCTGTCGATCGAGGCGGGTGTGAGCCGGAAGGATTTCGAAAGCTGGATCGCCCCCGATCTCGCGCGGATCGAACAGGCGGTCGACCGGGCGCTGACGGCAGCGGCGACCGGGCCGGAGCAGATCGATCAGGTGTTCCTGACCGGCGGCACCTCGTTGATGCCCGCGATCCGGCGGATGTTCGAGGCGCGCTTTGGGGGCGAAAAGATCGCGACCGGCGGCGAACTGACCTCGATCGCCCATGGCCTCGCGCTGATCGGCGAGCAGCCGGACATTGCGGCCTGGGCGGTGTAAAAGCCTCAACAGGCCCCTCCGCTCGGTGGGAGGGGCCTGCCTGACGGCTGGGTTCAGAACCCCTTCTTCAGCGTCACGAACCACTGGCGCGGCGCGCCCGTGAGCAGCGTCTGGTTGTCGCCGCTGGCGGTGTAGCCACCGCTACCGACGGTTGCGATGTACCGCTTGTCGGTCAGATTGGTCACGCTGCCCTCGATCGAGAGGCCGCCCCATTCCGCCGGGAAACGATAGCCGATGCTGGCATCGACCAGCACGCGCCCGTCGACCGACTGGTCGTTCAGATAGGTGAAGTAGCGCTTCGACATGTAATCCGCGCCGACCCGGCCGAAGAAGCGGCTGTCGTCATAGACCAGCTCGCCCTTGACCATGTTCTGCGGCGTGTCGACGACATAGCGGCCCTTTTCGGCCAACAGATTGCCCGAACCGTCGCGCACCGTCTGCCGATAGGTCGCATGGTTGTATGAATAGCTGGCCAGCGCCGAGAAGGCCGATGTCAGGCGGTAGAAGGCCGAGACCTCCGCGCCATAGCTTTCGACGCCGCCGACATTGTTCAGCGTCGGCGGAATGCCCTGGATCGCGGTACCGACCGAATAGGTCAGCAGCCGGTCGGAGAAGTCGATATAATAGCCGACCGCCGACAGTTGCAGCCCGCCGGTGCGATAGCGGACGCCGCCCTCGGCGGTCTTGGACTTTTCGGGGCGCACGGTGTTGGCGACCGCGTTGAACGCCGCCTGGCTGATCGAGAAGGGCGGCGCGGTCGCGGCGGCGATGAAGGCGCGCATATTCTCGGTATAGCTGGCGAAGACCTCCGCCTGGTTGCCCAGGTGCAGCACCGCGCCGATCTGCGGCAGGAACCAGTCCTGGCTCTTGATCCGGCCGCGCGCCAGCGTCCCCGCCAGCACATTGGCCTGGTTGCGCACGCGCATCCCCTTCCAGCCGCCATTGATGGTCAACTGGCCGATGTCGAGCGTGTCGCCGACCGAATATTGCAGCGTCTCGGTATCGTATTTGCCGTTCCACGTGGTCGACATCGGGTTACGCTGGTAATCCAGCGCATTGCGGTTCGGCGTCGCGGTGTCGGTCATGCCATAGAGGCGACGCGCCTGATGCAGCGTGTTGCTCTCATACCAGCCGGTCAGCTCCAGCGTGTTGGCACCGGTGGTCAGCGCCAGCTTGGCGATCGTGCCGGCACGGTCGAGGCTGTACTCGGTCGTGCGGAAGGACAGCGGCGCGGGGTTGGTGATCGGCGTGCCGTCGGCATTGGGCGCACCCAGCTGGGTCGGGCTATAGGGCGTGATCCACGATCCCTGGCCCTTGTTGTGATGATAATAGCTAGTCGAGGTGAGCGACAGCGCCTCGGTCAGCTTGGCATCGAAGGTCACGCCGCCCAGATAGTCGCGCCGCAGGCCCGCCGCGTCGTAATAGCCGTCGTCCAGCCCGATCCCGCTCGGCAGGCCGATGGCAACGCCCGCATAAGGTGCCGTGAATCCGGTCAGCGAACCGTTATTGGCCGCCGCATAGCTTGCCGCCGCCGCGCCGTTGGTCGCCTGCTTGGCATAGAGGATGGCGAGCGGATAATTGTTGGAGATGTTGTCGTTATAATAGCCGCGACGCTTGATGATATCGAGGCTCAGGTCCTGATAGTCGCTCTCACGCCGATCCGAGAAGTTGAAGAAGCCGGTGATCGAGCCGCGCGTGTCGAAATCCTTGACGATCTTGGCATTGGCCTGATGCTGACGCTGGCTGCCATAGCCCTTCCACTTGTCGGTGGTCAGATAGGCGTAGCTCAGATAGCCCTTGAGCCCGCCGCCCAGATCGCCGCTGTCCGCACGGACAAAGGCGCGGACGGTGTCATTGCTGCCATAGGTGCCCGATGCGGCAATCCCGGCGGAGTCCGACGGCGCGCGGCTGGTGAACTGGATCGTGCCCCCCAGATTGCTGGTCGAGGCGGTACCCAGCGCGCCCGCGCCCTGCGCCACGCTGGTCGAGGCGATGTTTTCGGAGATGATCGCGCGGCTGATGTGCAGGCCGTTGGTTGGGCCATAGCTCATATCGCCCAGCGGCACGCCATCGAGGGTGAAGCCGAGTTGATTCTGGTTGAACCCGCGCAAGCTGATGCGGGTCGACCATTCATAGGCGCCGAACGGATCGGCGGATTGGAAATTGACGCCCGGCAGCTTCGAAATCGCCTTGAGCGGCGAGGTGCCCGGCGTCAGCCGGTCGAGATCGGCGGCGGTGATCGTCTGCACCTGACGACTCTGGCCGAAGCCGAGCACGACGACGTCACCCGACGCGCCCGCTTGATCGGCGTCGGTCGTGATGGGGTCGGCGACCACCGGGTCGCTCGCCGTGCCGGTAACAGCGGCCTGCGCGGGCAACCCCTGCGCCGCGACGCCGGGTGCGATCAGCGCGACCGTCGCGACACCGACCAGATACTTCACCATGATGTTTCGCCCCCAAATGGCTCGTTAACCCAATGAGGCGGGCGCATGGGGCCGGTGCGTGACATCATGGCGACAGCGTAATGACCGGTTTGTGACGGCCTACCGTTGTGGCTTCGCGGTCACGTACTTTTCCTCCCCTGCAAGGGGAGGGGGAGCAGCGAAGCTGGTGGAGGGGTGTCACCACTCGCGAGGGCGGTGGAACCTCGCACAGCGGGACACCCCTCCGTCAGGGCTTCGCCCTGCCACCTCCCCTTGCAGGGGAGGAAAAAAGGGCCGGACAACCCGCGTTGCCCGGCCCCCTTTCCTACCGATCTCCGAAGATCAGCGCGCGATGCCGCCCGCCGCCAGCACCGCCAGCGTGACCAGGTCACCGGCGGTCGAAGTCATCGGCGCGATCTGCACCGGCTTTTCCATACCGATCAGCATCGGGCCGATCATGCTGTCGCCGCCGAGTTCGCGCAGCAGCTTGGCCGAGATATTGGCCGACTGGAGACCCGGCATGATGAGGACGTTCGCCGGACCCGACAGGCGCGAGAAGGGGAAGTTCGCCATCTGCTTGGGGTTCAGCGCGACGTCGGGGGCCATGTCGCCTTCATATTCGAAACCGACCTGCCGCTTGTCGAGCACCGCCACGCCGTCGCGGATATTGTCGATCCACTGGCCCTCGGGATTGCCGAAGGTCGAATAGGACAGGAAGGCCACGCGCGGCTCATGCCCCATGCGGCGCGCCACCGCCGCGGTGCGCTCGGCGATGTCGGCCAGTTCCTCGGCGGAGGGGCGTTCGTTGACCGTGGTGTCGGCGATGAAGACGGTGTGGCTCTGCCCGACGAGCAGGTGGATGCCGAACGGCACCTTGCCGTCGACCGGATCGATGACCCGGCGAATCTCGCGGAAGCTCTGCGCATAGGTGCGGGTGATGCCGGTGATCATCGCATCCGCCATGCCCAGTTGCAGCATGACCGAACCGAAGATGTTGCGGTCCTGGTTGATCAGCCGCTCGGCATCGCGCTTCAGGTAACCGCGCCGCTGGAGCCGCTCATAGAGGAAGTCGACCATCTGCGGCACCATCTCCGAGGTGCGGCTGTTATGGACTTCATATTCCTTGGGGTTGGTGACGCCCAGCGCGGCCAGACGGTCATAAACGTCGTCGCGCCCGACCAGCACCGGAATGCCATAGCCACCCTCCTTGAAGGCGATGGCGGCGCGCAGCACCACCTCTTCCTCACCCTCGGCGAACAGCACACGCTTCGGGTGCGCCTTGGCGCCCTCATAGGCCAGCGTCAGCACCGAGGTGGTCGGGTTCAGACGCGCGCGCAGCTTCTGGCGATAGGCGTCCATGTCCAGGATCGGCCGGGTCGCCACGCCCGAATCCATCGCCGCCTTGGCCACTGCCGAGGGGACCAGCTCCATCAGGCGGGGGTCGAACGGCGCGGGGATGATATATTCGGGGCCGAAGCTGTGCTGCGTGCCGTAAGCCAGCGCGACCTCTTCGGGCACGCGCTGGCGCGCCAGTTCGGCGATGGCGTTGGCGGCGGCGATCTTCATCTCGTCATTGATGCCGGTCGCGCGCACGTCGAGCGCACCGCGGAAGATGAAGGGGAAGCCGATGACGTTGTTGACCTGGTTCGGATAGTCCGACCGCCCGGTCGCGACGATCGCGTCGGGGCGCGCCGCCTTGGCGAGTTCGGGGCGGATTTCCGGTTCCGGGTTCGCCATCGCGAAGATGATCGGCGAGGGCGCCATGTCCTTGACCATTTCGGGCTTGAGCGCGCCCGCCGCCGACAGCCCCAGGAACACGTCGGCGCCGTGCAGCGCTTCGGTCAGGGTGCGGCGGTCGGTGACGGCGGCGTGCGCCGACTGCCATTGGTTGATGTCGTCGCGGCCCTGATAGATGACGCCGGTGCGGTCGCACATGATGACATTGTCGTGGCGCACGCCCATCGCCTTCATCAGCTCGGTACAGGCGATCGCCGCTGCGCCCGCGCCGTTGACGACGACCTTGATCTCGTCCAGCCGCCGCTTGGTCAGCAGACAGGCGTTGATGAGACCCGCCGCGCAGATGATCGCGGTGCCGTGCTGGTCGTCATGGAAGACCGGGATGTTCATCCGCTCGCGCAGCGTCTGCTCGATGATGAAGCATTCGGGGGCCTTGATGTCTTCCAGGTTGATGCCGCCGAAGCTCGGCTCCATCAGCTCGATCGCGTCGATGATCCGGTCGACATCCTCGGTCTTCAGCTCGATATCGATCGAGTCGACATCGGCGAAGCGCTTGAAGAGCACCGCCTTGCCCTCCATCACCGGCTTGGAAGCGAGCGCGCCCAGATTGCCCAGCCCCAGGATCGCGGTGCCGTTCGAGATGACGGCGACCAGATTGCCCTTGGCCGTATAGTCATAGGCGGTGGCGGGATCGTCGGCGATCGCCTGAACCGGAACCGCGACGCCAGGCGAATAGGCCAGCGCCAGGTCGCGCTGCGTCGCCATCGGCTTGGACGCGATGATCTCGATCTTGCCGGGCCGTCCCTCGGAATGGAACAGCAGGGCCTCGCGCTCGGAGAACTGATCGGTGGGTTCGTCGGTCATGCGCGCGGCCTTCGATGCTGTGAATAGTGATGACGTTACGGCTCTTGAAGCTTTCGGACACGGCTGACAACCCTGTCACGTGCCACTTTTGCAGCCGAAGCCATCGGGTTTGCCGAAGCTAGAAGTTAAGCTGTTGCAGGTGCTTGCAATGCCGCACTGCACCATCGACGACAGGAAATACCGGCCAGGCCCGGGGGCCCCTCGCCAGCCCTTGGCCGCCCCGCTATAGCCCGACATCCATTCCACCAGTTCGGGTCGCCGCGATCGGCCTGGCCCTCTCGATCCTGCCGTTTTGATTCTGGAACAGACGCCTCGATGACCACCCCGACCCCGATGATGGCGCAATATCTGACGCTGAAGGCCGAGGCCGAGGATTGCCTGCTCTTCTATCGCATGGGCGATTTTTTCGAGCTGTTCTTCGACGATGCGCGGATCGCCTCGGGCGTGCTCGACATCGCGCTGACCTCGCGCGGGGAGCATGGGGGTGAGAAGATCCCGATGTGCGGCGTGCCGGTCCATGCCGCGACCGCCTATCTGCAACGGCTGATCAAGGCGGGTCACCGCGTCGCCATCGCCGAGCAGACCGAGACGCCCGCCGAGGCCAAGGCGCGCGGCGGGTCCAAGGCGCTGGTCGCGCGCGGCATCGTGCGCGTTGTGACCGCAGGCACGCTGACCGAGGAAGCGCTGCTCGACGCCAAGTGCGACAATTGGTGCGTCGCGATCGGCGAGGCGGGCGGCGCGGTGGCGCTGGCCGCCGCCGACATCTCGACCGGGCGGTTCGTGGTGATCGACGTGAAGGCGGATGCGCTGGGGGCCGAACTCGCGCGCCTGTCCGCCGCCGAAGTCGTCGCAGCCGAAAATGCCGCACACGCTGATGCCGCGACGAGCCTTCGCCCGTCCTCGACCTTCGACAGCGGTCAAGGCGAGGATCGGCTCAAGCGGCTCTACGGCGTCGCGACACTGGACGGGTTCGGGCAGTTCAGCCGAGCCGGACTGGCGGCAGCGGGCGGGCTGGTCGCCTATCTCGACCATACGGCCAAGGGCGCCCTGCCCTTCCTGCGCCCGCCGGTATTGATGCAGGCGGCAGGAGCCATGGCGATCGATGCGGCGACGCGCGAGAGCCTGGAGCTGACCCAGACCGCGAACGGCCAGCGCAAGGGCTCGTTGCTCGACGCGGTGGACCGGACGGTGACGGGCGCAGGCGCGCGCGCGCTGGCCGGTGATATCGGCGCGCCGTTGATGGACCGCGACGCGATCGAGGCCCGGCTCGACCTCGTGCAGCATTTCCATGACGATACCGCGCTTCGCGAGCGGCTTCGCGCGGCGCTGCGGGCGCTGCCCGATATCGGCCGGGCGATCGGGCGCATCGCAGCGGGGCGCGGCTCTCCCCGCGATCTGGGGCAGTTGCGCGACGGGCTCGACGGGGCCTGGGCATTGTCCGAGCAGCTGATCGACGGCCCGCCTCTGCTCCGCGAGACGACACCGCGCCTGCGCGGGCATGGCGAACTGATCGACCTGCTCCGCCGCGCGCTGGTCCCCTCCCCGCCGATCGAGGCAAGCGAGGGCGGCTATATCGCGGCGGGCTATGACGTCGCGCTCGACGATCTGCGCGATGCGGGTGCAGGCGGCCGCCGCGCCATCGCCGCGCTGGAGGCCGAATTCCGCCAGAAGACGAGCATCACCGCGCTCAAGATCCGCCACAACGGCGTGCTCGGCTATCATGTCGAGGTGCCCGCACGGTCGGCGGATGCGCTGATGAAGCCGGATTCGGGCTTTACCCATCGCCAGACGCTGGCGGGCGTCGTCCGCTTCAACACGCCCGAGTTGCACGAGGTCGCCAGCAAGGTCGCGCAGGCCGGTGCCCATGCGCTCGCCGCCGAGGCCGCGCATCTGGAGGAGCTGACCGCCGCCGCGTTGACCTCGCGCGAAAGCATCGCGGCGACGGCGGACGCGCTCGCGCGGCTCGACGTGGCAAGTGGCCTGGCCGAGCGCGCGGTCGAGGGCGGCTGGGTGCGGCCCGAGCTGGTCGACCATAGCTGTTTCGAGGTGGCGGGTGGCCGCCATCCGGTGGTCGAGGCGGCGGTGGCGCGCTCGGGCGAGCGGTTCGTCGCCAATGACTGCTCGCTGTCGGAGGCTTCGCGGCTCTGGCTGGTCACCGGTCCGAACATGGGCGGCAAGTCGACCTTCCTCCGCCAGAACGCGCTGATCGCCGTCTTGGCACAGGCCGGCTCCTATGTCCCGGCCACCCAGGCGAAGATCGGGCTGGTCGACCGGCTGTTCAGCCGGGTCGGCGCGTCGGACAATCTCGCGCGCGGGCGCTCCACCTTCATGGTCGAGATGGTCGAGACCGCCGCGATCCTGGCGCAGGCGACGCCGCGCAGCTTTGTCATCCTGGACGAAGTGGGGCGCGGCACCTCCACCTATGACGGCCTCGCCATCGCCTGGGCGGTAGTCGAGGCGATCCATGAGGATAATCGCTGCCGCTGCCTGTTCGCGACCCATTATCACGAACTGACCCGGCTGGCGGAACGCTGCGAGGCGCTGTCGCTCCACCATGTCCGCGCGCGCGAGTGGAAGGGCGAGCTGGTCCTGCTGCACGAGGTGTCGGAGGGCCCGGCTGATCGTTCCTATGGCCTAGCCGTGGCACGACTGGCAGGCATGCCGCCGACGACGGTCGCGCGGGCGAAGGCGGTGCTCGCCAAGCTGGAGGCGGGCCGGGCCAAGACCGGCGGGCTGGCGGCGGGGCTGGATGACCTCCCCCTCTTCGCCGCCGCCGCTCAGGCGGAGGAGGAACAGTGCGACGCGATCCGGGCCGAGGTGGAGAAGCTGGACGTCGACAGTCTGTCGCCGCGCGAGGCGCTGGATGCGCTATACAGACTGAAGGCCTTGGCGCGGGAGGGGTAACCCGCTCCCGTCTTCCACCCCGGCGGAGGCCGGGGTCCAGTTGCGATGGACAATCGGGGTCGAAGCTTGCCTCCCCCGCACCGAATAGTGCGCCACCGGCCTGGTGAAGCCTGGGCCCCGGCCTTCGCCGGGGTCGAAGAAGATTGAGGAGCACACTCACTCACCGCCGTTCAGCCTGAGCGAAGTCGAAGGCCACGCCCCATCGCCTCGCCGCGAGCGTCGCCCGTGCCCTTCGACTTCGCTCCGTACGAACGGCCGTCAAGGCACCCCAAACATGAACAAATCTCAGGAAAGTGGGGAGCTTCTGTTGCCCGGTGCTCCCCGTACCGCTGGAATCCGATTCTGTTGCCCGGTTCGGTTCAACCGCGCTATTTTGGAGTAACTTCAGGCCGTGAGGCCCTCAGTTACGCCGCAATCGCGAGTGCTTCGTTATCGTTGGCACTTGTGTGTATGGGCCGTTGCGGTGGTCCCATTCCGAACGAAAACAGCGCTTTTCAACACACGTCGATCCTGGTTCGGCCCCGTCAGAAACGGTGTCCAGATACACCACCTTTTATGGTGGAGCCGCCGGGTACTGCCCCCGGGTCCGCTGCGTCTATTACTCGCCGCAGTTTATCGTCATAGCCGGGTGAAACCCGGCAAGGAGCGATATAGGAAGCCGAACAAGATTACGCAAACGCCTTTCGCTCGCCGCATTTTAGGTCCATGGGGGACCCATGTTGACCCAGCGGTCCCGTTATGCGCTCCGCGCGATGCTGTTCCTGGCGGAAATGCCGCCCGCCGGTCCGCCGACCTCGATGACGCGCATCGCGACCGAGGCGAATGTGCCGCGCAAATTCCTGGAACTGATCCTCGCCGATCTGAAGGGCGCGCAGTTGCTCGACAGCCAGCGGGGCAAGATGGGCGGATACCGTCTGGCACGGCCCGCCCACTTGATCTCGCTGGGCGACATCATCCGCACGATCGAGGGACCGCTCGCGCTGGTCCCCTGTGTCAGCCGCACCGCATATCGTCCTTGCAACGACTGCAAGAGCGAGGCGGACTGCGCCATTCGCCACGCGATGATGCGGGTGCGGGACGAGACGGCGCGGATTCTCGACGGCACCAGCCTCGCGGATGCGACCGCCAAGAAGCTGGCGGCGGCATAAGCCCCCCCTAACCGCGCCACCCCGGCGAAGGCCGGGGTCCAGTTAAGGTGGAATTCGCGAAGGCGGGAAGCCTTTGCCTCCCACGCACCGCAAAGCGCACCACGAACGTGGTGGCACCTGGGCCCCGGCCTCCGCCGGGGCGGCAGGTCGACTCAGGAACGCCGTGCGCGCAGTTCGTCGCGAATTTCACGAAGCAGCGCGATGTCGGTCGGCTCCGCCTTGGGCTCTGCGGCGGCCTGTGCCTTTTCCTTCTCGAAGAGCGCCGTCGCGCGATTCACCGTGCGGACCAGCAGGAAGATGATGAAGGCGACGATGACGAAATTGACCGCCTGAGTCACGAACGCGCCGTAACCCAGCAGCGGCACCCCCGCCTTCTTCAGCGCGGCATAGTCGCTCAGCGAGCCGGTATAACTGGCCGGAATCGGGCCCATGCGCAGGAAATAGCTGGAGAAATCCAGCCCGCCAAAGACCTTGCCGATGATCGGCATCAGCACGTCATCGGTCAGCGAGGTCACGATCTTGCTGAATGCCGCGCCGATGATGACGGCCACGGCCAGGTCCAGCACATTGCCTCGTGCGATGAAGGCACGAAATTCCTTGAGCATCGCCAACTCCCTCTGTTCGATGAACTTTACGCTATCGTCGCTTTTGCCCTTCGCCAAGAGACACGCGCGTCTTATATGACCGAGACAGTTGACGGAGGAATATTCGAATGCGTCGTCCCGTTCTTGCCCTGACCCCGGTCGTGATGGCCGTCGCCCTGTCCGGCTGCGGCATGAACAGCGTGCCCACGGCAGAGGAAAATGCGAAGGCGAAATGGGCGGATGTCCAGGCTGCCTATCAGCGCCGCGCCAACCTGATCCCCAACCTCGAAGCGACGGTGAAGGGCGCCGCCGCGTCGGAAAAGGCGATCCTGACCGATGTGGTCAACGCCCGCGCCAAGGCGACCTCGGTCCAGGTCAGCGCCGACGACCTGTCCGACCCCGCCAAGATGCAGCAATTCGCACAGGCCCAGGGCCAGCTCAGCGGTTCGCTCGGCCGGCTGCTCGCGAATGTCGAGGCCTATCCGAACCTGAAGAGCCAGGACAATTTCCAGACCTTCATGAGCCAGCTCGAGGGTACCGAGAACCGCATCAACATCGCGATCCGCGACTATAACGGCGCGGTGCAGGAATATAACACCCGCATCCGCACCTTCCCCGACGCGATCGGCGCGAAGGTCTTCTACGGCGCCAAGCCGATCACCCCCTATCAGGCGACGACGCCGGGGGCCGAGAATGCGCCCAAGGTGAATTTCGGCAGCTGATTGAGCACTCATGACCCGGTTCACCCGGTTGCTTCGCTCGGTCCTCGGGCTCTGGCTGATCCTCTGCGCCGTCCCCGTGATGGCGCAGAGCTTTCCCAAATTCGACGGCCTGGTCGTCGATGCGGCGAACAAGATCGACCCCGCCACCAAGGCGCAGCTCGAACAGAAGCTGGAAGCGCTGCAAAAGGATACCGGCCGCCAGCTGGTGGTCGCGACCATCCCCGATCTTCAGGGTTATCCGATCGAGGATTATGGCTATCGGCTGGGTCGGGCTTGGGGGGTGGGCCTGAAGGATGCGGATAACGGCGCGATCCTGTTCGTCGCGCCCAATGAGGGCAAGGGCCAGCGCGGCCCCCGGCTGGAGGTCGGACGCGGGCTGGAGCCGATCCTGACCGACGCCTGGTCGTCCCAGATGATCCGCACCCTGATGATCCCGCGCCTGCGTGAGTCGAGCGATATATCGGGCGCGCTGAATGCCGGCGCGGACGCGGTGATCGCGCAGCTCCGCGCCTCGCCCGAGGAAGCCCAGGCCAAGGTGGCCGAGGCGGCGAAGCAATTCGACCGGCAACACCGGCGCGGCGGCGGCGATTCCAACGGCTTTCCGATCCTGATCGTCCTGGTCATCTTCATCGGCGGCTTCGTCCTGCTGTCCATCCTGCGCCGCAAGCAGGGCCAGCGTTTCCACGATGACGATGACGACGATCGCGGCGGCGGCGGGGGGCGACGCCGCGGGGGCGGCTGGCCGATCATTCTCTGGGGTCCCGGCTGGGGCAGCGGCGGCCGATCAGGCGGCGGTTGGAGTTCGGGCGGATCGTCGGGCGGCGGCAGCGACGGATCGTGGTTCGGCGGCGGCTTTACCGGCGGCGGCGGCGGGGATTTCGGCGGCGGCGGCGCTTCGGGGGATTGGTGAGATGTTGAGCGAAGCCGATAGCGATCTGGTCACCGCCGCCGTGGCGCGCGCCGAGGCTGCGACCGACGCCGAGATCGTGACCATCGTCGCCCCCCGATCGGACGACTATCGCGACGTGGCGCTGTGGTTCGCCGCCGCCGCGATGCTGCTGGTGCCGCTGTTCGCCGCGCTGTTTCCGGGCCTGGGCCTGAAACTGCTCGCGCTGGTGCATGACGGATGGAGCGAAGCGGGCGAGGATCTGGTCCTGGGCGTGCTGATGATCGCGCAGATCCTGGTCTTCGCGGTCGTCGTCGCGGCGCTGGGGCCGGTGAAGCGCCGGATCGCGCTGGTCCCCAAAAGCGTCCGCCATGCCCGCGTCCGCGCGCGCGCCGTCCTGCTCTTCCGCGTCTCGGCCGAGCGGCGGACCGACAGCCGCTACGGCGTGCTTCTCTACCTTTCCGAGAACGAGCATATGGCGGAGATCGTCGCCGACTCCGGCCTAACCGGCAAAGTGGGACCGGAAACCTGGGGCCGCGCCATGGCGGTGATGCTGCCCCATGTCGCGAAGGGCCATGTCGGTGAGGGGCTGGGTGCGGCGGTCGAGCGGATCGGGCTTGTGCTCGCCGAGCATTTCCCCAAGACGGCGGCCGATACTAACGAACTGCCGGACAGACCGATTTCGCTATGACCGATCCCCGTATGGACGCCCCCCTCGAAACCATGGCCGAGGGACGGTTCCTGGCCCTGCGCAAGCGCGGCACATGGGAATATGCCGACCGCCCGCGTGACATTCGCGCCGCCGTCATCCTTGCGATCGACGGCGACCATATCCTGCTGGTCGAACAGTTCCGCGTCCCCCTGGGCGCCCCCTGCCTGGAAATGCCCGCCGGGCTGATCGGCGACGAGACTGCGGGCGAAGCCGTGCTGGACGGTGCGGCGCGCGAGCTGGAAGAGGAAACCGGCTATCGCCCTTCGCGGATCGAGCCGCTGGGCGAATTCTGCTCCTCGCCCGGCATGACGTCGGAACGCTTCACCTTGGTCCGCGCGACCGGCTTGGTGAGGGTCGGCGAGGGCGGCGGCGATTCGGACGAGCAGATTAGCGTGCACCGGGTGAAGCTGTCGGAGGTTCAGGCCTTCATGACCGAACGACGTGCGGCGGGCGTGGTGATGGATGCCAAGCTGCTCCTGCTGCTGGGGGGCGGCGTCCTGGGCTTTTGATTTCACGCGAAGCCGCGAAGGCGCGAAGAGAAGAAGATTGGTTCGCGCGGAGACGCCGAGACGCGGGGATGTCGTATTCGCGGCAGCGAATATTTCTTCAACCCGCTGTTTGTGGTGCGCATCCGATGCCACCGGACACGTCACCTCCGCGCTCTCTGCGCCTCTGCGCCTCTGCGCGAACCCATTCTGACAATCTTCGCGTCATCGCGGCTTCGCGGCTTCGCGGCTTCGCGACACGCGGCAACGGACGGGAAGGCGCCAAGAAACTTTTTTCGCGCAGAGGCGCGGAGGTCGCAGAGAGGGATTGCTCGCGGAAGCGACACGCCGCTCCAACAGATCGGTTGTGATGCGATCCCGATGCCGCCGGGCGCGACATCTCCGCGTCTTCGCGTCTCCGCGCGAAGCAACCTTCTCAAGCGCCGTCGCGCGAATCAAAAAGCGCCCCGGCCTTGACCGGAGCGCTCGAACCTTAACGGAAATTGTCGGCGTAGCTTTGCAGCTTGAGCGTCTTTTGCGGCGTCGGCACGACATGATGGTCGAGCCCCTCGCGCTGGCAATAGGCGATCGCCTCTTCCAGCGTCGCGAAGGTCAGGCGAACCTGCTCCCGCGTATCGCCGCTGCCGGCCCAGCCGGTCAGGGGATCGGGCTTTTTCGCCTCGGTGGATTCGAATTCGAGTTGCCAGCGATCGGTCCGGTACTTGCCGGATTGCATCGCGTTCTTGGGGCGCTGGAAGATGCGAGCAGTGGCCATAATCCACGTCCCTTATCGCGAACCGGCGGCTCTTGCATCCGCCTTTTTCGTCCGCAGCGTCGCAGAGGCCGCCGCCGGGTCGTCGGGCCAGGGATGGCGGGGGTAGCGGCCGCGCATTTCCTTAGCCACCGCGCTCCAGCTTCCCGCCCAGAAACCGGGCAGGTCGCGCGTCGTCTGGATCGGGCGACCGGCGGGCGAGGTCAGGCTGAGGACCAGAGGCACCCGCTCGGTGCCGATCACCGGGTGCTCGGCCAGGCCGAACAGCGCCTGGACGCGCAGCTCCACCCTGGGCCCACCTTCCGCCGCATAATCAATTGCATGGCTACTGCCCGCCGGGCTGGTGAACTGGGCGGGCGCCATCGAATCGATTCGCCGCTGGTCGTTCCAGTCGATCAGGTTGCGGATCGCCTCGGTCAGCGCGCCGGGGGCGATCGCATCCAGCCGCCTCTTGCCCGCCACCAGCGCGGGCAGCCAGTCGTCCAGCCGCGCGATCAGGGTCGCATCGTCCAGCGCCACCCCGGCATAGGCCGCCCGCGCGCGATAGGCCCCCGCCCCGTCGCTCCACGGCAACAGCGACAGGCCATGCGTCTGCACCCCCTCGACCAGCGCCTCGGCGATCGCCTCGGGGGAAGCACCCGAATCGGGTCCGCTCGACAGGCGCAGCCCGCCCAGCCGCCGTTCGCGCAACGCCTCGACGCCGCCGGTCGCGGGGTTGAAGGTGACGGTGCGCCTGGTCTCGATCCGATCGGCGAACAGTGCCTCGACGGTGGCGAGGTCGAGCGGCGCGGCGGACAGGATGCGCGCGCCCGACGCCGCGCCCTGCGTCTCGCCCACCGCCAGCCATTGCGCACCGGCCAGCGCCGATGCCGGATCGAGCCGGAAGCCCCGCCCGCCGACGCTCGCCCAATTCTCGCCGGTCGAATCGCGGCGACGCGCGACCCGGTCGGGATAGGCCAGCGCCAGGCAGACGCCCGCCGGATGGTCCCACGCCTCGCGCTCGACCGGCTTGGGGGCCAGGCTGGTCCAGCGTTTCGCCATCTGGCGCGCCGCCTCCGCCTTGGGACCACGCTCGGTCCGCCAGCGACGCAGGCGTTGTTCGACATCGACATCCTGCCCGCCAATGCCCCGTTCGCCCAGCAGCACCGCGACCTCGGCGGCGGTGGCGGCCAGCCCGCGCTCGCCGCTGCGGATCAGCATATGCGCCAGGCGCGGCGGCATCGGCAGCGCGGCGATCGCCTTGCCATGCGCGGTCGGACGGCCGGTGTCGTCCAGCGCCTCCAGCACGGTCAGTCGCGCGCGCGCCTCGGCAACCGCGGCCTCGGGCGGCGGGTCGAGCCAGGGGAGCGCGCGCGGGTCGCCCACCCCCCATAACGCGGTGCCGAGCAGCAGCGCCGACAGGTCCGCCTCCAGGATTTCGGGCGGATCGAAGCGCGGCAGCCCCGCCGTGGCCGCCTCTTCCCACAGGCGATAGGCGACGCCGGGCGACTGGCGCGCGGCGCGGCCTGCGCGCTGGGTGACGGCGGCCTGGCTGGCGCGCTCGGTGACCAGCCGGGTCATCCCCGCCGCGCGATCGTAGCGCGGGCGGCGGGCCAGCCCCGAATCGACCACGATGCGCACCCCGTCCAGCGTCAGGCTGGTCTCGGCAATCGACGTGGCGAGGACGATGCGCCGCCGCCCCTCCGGATCGCGCCGGATCGCCGCGCGCTGCGCCGCCGGGTCGAGCGAGCCGTGGAGTTCATGGACCGCGATTCCGGCGGGCAGGCTCGCCAGCCGCTCGGCGGTGCGAGCGATCTCGGCGGTGCCGGGCAGGAAGGCCAGGATGTCGCCCTCCGCCTCGTCCTGAAGCGCACGGCGGATGGCGGCGGCGACCGAATCCTCGATTCGCGCCTCTGCCGCACGGCCGAGATGGCGAAGCGTCAGCGGATGGCTTCGTCCTTCACTCTCGATGACGGGCGCGTCGCCCATCAGGCTGGAAAAGCGGCGGCCATCAAGCGTCGCCGACATCGCGACCAGCCGCAGGTCGGGACGCAGGCCCGCTTGTGCGTCCAGCGCCAGCGCGAGGCCGAAATCGCCGTCGAGGCTGCGTTCGTGGACCTCGTCGAACAGCACCGCCGAGACGCCCGCCAGCTCGGGATCGGCCTGGATGCGCGCGACGAAGATGCCCTCGGTCACCACGGTCACGCGGGTCGCGGCGCTGACCCTCGTATCCATGCGGGTGGCATAGCCGAAGGTGCGGCCGACCGGCTCCTCGGCCAGCGCGGCCATGCGTTCGGCGGCGGCACGGGCGGCAAGGCGGCGGGGGGAGAGGAGCAGGACCTCTCCGGTGCACCAGGGCTGGTCGAGGAGAGCGGGCGCGACGGCGGTGGTCTTGCCCGCGCCCGGCGGCGCGACAAGGACGGCGTTGGGAGCGGCCGCAAGCGCGGTCAGCAGGTCGGGCAGGACGGCGGTGACGGGTAAGGTCATGCCGCTCGCGATACGGGGTTTGCCGGGCGGGGTGAAGGACCTCGCCCCAATTCCCCTTCCCCCCGTTCAGGCTGAGCGAAGTCGAAGCCCATGCCTGGGCATTTGCCCAGCGGACAGGCTTTCCCTTGGCCTTCGACTACGCTCAGGCTGAACGGAGGTGGGGTGCCTTATCCGCAAAGCCGTTCCCCGGCGAAGGCCGGGGCCCAGGCTCCACCAAGCCGGAGGCGCGCCACGCAACGCGGGGGAGGCAAACCGCCCCGCGCCCTTAGGAATCCACCGCAACTGGGCCCCGGCCTCCGCCGGGGAACGGCCTCAATATGCCCGCGCGACCGCGAACTCGACCGCTTCGATCATCGCCGCCTTGGCGGGGCTATCGGCAAAGCCCTTGATCGCCTCGATCGCCAGCCCGCCATAATGGCGCGCGCGCGCCATCGTGTCGTCGACCGCACGGCTCTTGCGGACCAGCGCGATGGCGTGGGCGAAGTCCTCATCGGAAGTGCGCCGCCCCTCGACCGCGTCCTTCCAGAACTGGCGCTCCTCGTCATTGGCGCGCGCATAGGCCAGGATCACCGGCAGGGTCATCTTGCCCTCGCGGAAATCGTCGCCCGCATCCTTGCCCATGGTTCCCGCATCGGAGACATAGTCGATCGCATCGTCGATCAGCTGGAACGCGATGCCCAGGTTGCGGCCATAGGCCTCCAGTGCCAGCTCCTCCGCCTCGGGCCGCTCGGCGACGACCGCCGCGATGCGGCAGGCGGCGGCGAACAGCGCGGCGGTCTTGGCGTCGATGATCGAGAGGTAACGCTCTTCGGGCAGGCCCACCTGCCGCACCGCGGTCAGCTGGTTCACCTCGCCTTCGGCGATCACCGCCGAGGCGCCCGATAGGATGTTCAGCACCTTCAGGCTGCCCGCATCGACCATCAACTGGAAGGAGCGGCTGAACAGGAAGTCGCCGACCAGCACGCTCGCCGGATTGCCCCAGATGATGTTGGCGGTCCGCCGCCCGCGCCGCAGGTCGGAGCCGTCGACCACGTCGTCGTGCAGCAATGTCGCGGTGTGGATGAACTCCACCGCCGCGGCCAGCACATGGTGGCTGGTCCCCTGATAGCCGAGCAGCTGCGCGCTCGCGAGCGTCAGCATTGGGCGCATCCGCTTGCCCCCGCCCGAGATCAGATGCCCGGCCAGTTGCGGGATCAGCGGGATCTCCGACCGCATCCGGTCGATGATGACCTGGTTCACGGCGTTCATGTCGTCCGCCACCAGCCGGATCATCGTGTCCAGCGAGGGCGCGGGCTTGGCGAGGCGGGTGGCGGTTACGGTCATGGGCAGGTAAGAGCCTCTGGCGACAACGCTTGCCGAACGCAAGCCTAAGCGCGAAAGGGCCAGCGCGAATTCATGTGCCGCGCGCATGCCAGAGGGAGATATGCCAACCATGTCCGACACCGTGCTGACCGGTTATCGCCAGTCGATCGACAATATCGACGCCGCGCTGGTCTTCATGCTGGCCGAGCGGTTCAAGGTCACCCAGGCGGTGGGTCGCTACAAGGCCGAGAACGAACTCCCCCCCGCCGATCCCGGCCGAGAGGACGCCCAGATCGCCCGTCTTCGCCAATTGGCGAGCGATGCGCAGCTCGATCCGGAGTTTTCCGAGAAATTCCTGCGCTTCATCATCGATGAGGTGATCCGCCACCATGAAAAGCTGCGTGGCTGATGGCCTTTCTTCTCGCGATCGAGGGTGCCGACGGCGCAGGGAAAGCCACGGCGACCGCCGCCGTCACCGAGCGGCTGAACGCCGCCGGGCTATCGGCCGCCGCGCTGTCCTTCCCCCGCTATGCCGAGACGATCGGCGGCTGGGCGCTGGGCGAATATCTGGCGGGGCGCCTGCCCCATGCCGCTGCGCCCGAGACGGCAGCGACCCTTTATGCGCTCGACCGATTCGAATCGCGGCCACATCTGATCGCGCTGGCCGAGCGCCACGACGTCATCGTCTTCGACCGCTATATCGCGTCCAACATGGCCTATCAGGCGGCGCAGGTGCCCCCCGAACAGGCCGAGGCGCTGCTGCAATGGATCGAACGGCTGGAGACGGTGCAGTTCCGCCTGCCCGCGCCGCATCTGTCGGTCTATCTCGACACGCCGCTGACCGTCGCGCGCGACCTGATCGCCCGCAAGCGCAAGCGCAGCTACACCGACGAGACCTATGATGCCTATGAGGCCGATCTGGGGCTCCAGGCGCGGGTACGGGCCAACTATGCCGCGATGGCGGACGGCGCGATGCTGGGCGAATGGGCGACGGTGTCGACCGTGGCGCATGGGAATTTGCGCGATCCGGCGGAGATCGCCGACGAGATTACCGCGCTGGTGACGGGGCGACTGGGGTAAGCTCTCATTGCGCGCGAAGGCGCGAGGAGAAAGAGGAGGGTTCGCGCGGAGGCGCAGAGAACGCGGAGATGTCGTACCCTTTGGGCCGCACAGTCCTCTTCCTCATATGATCGAAGAAAGGATTGCGCGCTGTCGCACGCGATTCCGTCTCTGCGCCCTCCGCGCCTCTGCGCGAAATCAGCATCTTCCTTTCCGGCTTCGCGCGAACAAGATTTGTTTGGGGATGGCGCCCCTCAATTCGACGCGCGAATCGTCCCTGCCAGCGGTGCGAAGCGAGCGACCTGCTGGCCGACCAACCGCAATTGCCCCTCCACCGAGGCATCGTTGATCCGGCCATCCTCATCGAACCGCGTCTGCTGCGAATTCACCGCCGCCGCAAAGGGCGTCGGCCAGCCGCGCAGCGCATGGACGATAGAGCGCAGCGCCGCGATGGTCGAACCCGTCGCCTGCCAGCCATAGGCGGTCGCGATCAGCCCGACCGGCAGATCGGCCAGATAGGGGCGTTCGTCCTTCGCCGTCTCTTCGAGCAGGTCGAGCGCGTTCTTCACCAGCCCCGAGATGCTGCCATGATAGCCCGGACTGGCGATGATGATGGCCGAGGCCTGTCGCACGGTCTCTACAAAAACCCGCTCCGCCTCGGTCCGCTCCGCCGCGCGCGGATTGTAGAGCGGCAGGCGCGCCAGATCCTCGCCGCCGAAGACATGGGTGCGGAACCCCTCGTCGGCGGCGGCCGTCATCGCAATGCGAAGCGCACGCTCGGTCGAGGAGACGCTGCCGATCGTGCCGCCGATGCCGACGACGAGCGGGGAGGAGGAAGGACTGACCATGTCCGCCTTTCACCCCGGACCGGGCGGCTGGGCAAGGGTTAAGTTGCGACAAGCCCGCCCGATGGCGCGATGATGGGCCCGCATCAGGGGAAAGCGTCCGCGGCGCGTTACGCGATCAGTCCCACCAGAAGAACCACCAGTTCGTCGTCATCAATCCGGCGGCGAGATTGGACAGCGTGCCCGCCCCCTGCTCGATGACGTCGGGGCAATATTCATACATTTCGCGCGCCAGCCGCAGGGCCTCCACCCGATCCCGTGGTCGGGTCCTGACCCGGATGTTCATCGTGTCGCCGTTGATCCCGACCAGTTCGGCACCATAGCGCCGATTCCAGTCGTGCAGCGCCGCGACATGATATTCCGATGGCGGACAGGCATTCCAATTGCCCCAGCGCAGATAGGCGGGCGCTTCCCAAGCGTGCCGGGTCGGCAGCATCAATATGTGCACCCGGTCACGGACCTGGCCGGATGCCACGTCCTCGATGACGAACAATCCCGGCTCTTCGGGACCGTCCCCGACGTCCCTGGGCCATTCGCCGACCGGGGCCCGCAAATCCTCCCCGCCATTCTCCTTCGACCAACGGTGGAAATCCGCCGGAAAACGAAGGGCGTCGGCCGCCGCGACGATCTGGGCCGGCGTGCGCGGAGCCGGGCGATTCGCGGGCCCGCCCGACATGGCCGGGTCATCGATCGAGAACTGCTCGGCGATCCGCTCCAGATCCTCGTCCCCGCCGATCACCACCGGCCAGCCACGCCCGGCGCCTTTGAGCCGCTCCCACTCCGCCAGCGCGTTCCGGCCGGGCACGGCGATCCGCTCATAGGTCAGCGCCGCCATCATCCGCTGGTGCATCGCCTGATAGCGGGTGCGCTGTTCAGGCGTGAGGTGGGAAAGATCGTCCGTCATCTGTCCACTCCCCATCGGCCAAGACGCACCGAGCAGCGCGCTCATCGCTAGCCCACCGATCATCTACCGCCGCGTCGGTTCCATGGCGTGCAGCTTGGCATGTCGATGCGCACGCCCGCAATCGATTCCGGCGGCCCCGGCAAAAATCCCGATCGGCATATTCGGGGCTGGCACGCCCGCCCCCAGGGGGTAGAAGATCGATATAAAAGCATAACAAGAGGACCGGACGGGGCATGACGAAACACCTCCCCTGGATTGCGCTGGCGATCGTCGGAGCGGGCGCCTTGGGCGTCGTAGCGACGGTGCGCGGAGAACCGATCAATGCCTTGTGGATCGTGGCCGCCGCCGTCTCGGTCTATCTGATCGCCTATCGTTATTATGCGCTGTTCATCGCGCGGGTGATCGGCATCGACCCCAGCCGCCCCACTCCGGCGATCCGCCGCGCCGACGGCCTGGACTATGTCGCGACCGACCGGACGGTGCTGTTCGGCCACCACTTCGCCGCGATCGCAGGCGCGGGGCCGCTGGTCGGGCCGGTACTGGCGGCGCAGATGGGCTATCTGCCGGGCACGCTGTGGATTCTCGCGGGCGTCGTGCTGGCGGGGGCGGTGCAGGATTTCCTGGTGCTGTTCCTCTCGATGCGGCGCGACGGGCGCTCTCTGGGCGAACTGATCCGCATGGAGATGGGCCCCGTGGCGGGCACCATCGCGCTGTTCGGCGCCTTCATGATCATGGTCATCATCCTGGCCGTGCTGGCGCTGATCGTCGTGCGTGCGCTGGCCGATAGCCCGTGGGGGCTGTTCACCGTCGCCGCGACCGTGCCGCTCGCGATGCTGATGGGCGGCTATACCCGGTGGGTGCGACCGGGGAAGATCGGCGAGGTGTCGATCATCGGCTTTATCGGCCTGATCCTCGCCATCGTGTACGGCCAGTCGATCGCCGAGTCCGCCGTCCTCGCGCCGCTCTTCACCTTCACGCCGGTGCAGCTCTGCTTCCTGCTCATCGGGTACGGCGCGGTCGCCTCGGTGTTGCCGGTGTGGCTGCTGCTCGCGCCGCGTGACTACCTCTCGACCTTCCTCAAGATCGGCGCGATCGTGGCGCTGGCGATCGGCATCGTCATCATGGCCCCGCCGCTGAAGATGCCCGCGCTGACCCAGTTCATCGACGGCAGCGGACCGGTCTGGGCGGGGCCGCTCTTCCCCTTCCTGTTCATCACCATCGCGTGCGGCGCGGTGTCGGGCTTCCACGCGCTGATCGCCAGCGGCACCACCCCCAAGCTGATCGCCAGCGAGAAGGACGCGCCGTTCATCGGGTACGGTGCGATGCTGATGGAAAGTGCGGTGGCGATCATGGCCTTGGTTGCCGCCTCGATCCTCGATCCGGGAGTCTATTTCGCGATGAACGCGCCTGCCGCCGTGCTGGGCACCGACCCGGCCAGCGCCGCCGCCGCCGTGACCGCGATGGGCTTTCCGATCTCGGCCGACACGCTGACGCAGGTGGCCAAGGATGTGGGCGAACATACGATCATCAGCCGCGCGGGCGGTGCGCCGACGCTGGCGGTGGCGATGGCAGAGATCTTCAGCCATCTGTTCGGCGGACAGGCAATGAAGGCCTTCTGGTATCACTTCGCCATATTGTTCGAGGCGCTGTTCATCCTGACCGCCGTCGATGCAGGGACCCGCGCCGGGCGGTTCATGCTCCAGGACCTGATCGGGCTGGCCGTGCCCAGCTTCCGGGGATCGAGCAAGGTCGCGCCGGGCCTGATCGCGACGGCCCTATGCGTCGCGGCCTGGGGCTTCTTCCTCTACCAGGGCGTCACCGATCCGCTGGGCGGGGTGAACACGCTGTGGCCGCTGTTCGGTATCTCCAACCAGATGCTCGCCGCCGTCGCGCTGATGCTGGCGACGGTCGTACTGTTCCGCATGAAGAAGGACCGTTTCGCCTGGATCACGGTCGTGCCCACCGTCTGGCTGCTCGCCTGCACGTTGACCGCCGGGTGGTTGAAGATATTCTCCGCCGACCCGCGCGTCGGTTTCCTGGCCCATGCCGACAAGTTCGCCAGTGCGGCAGCGGAAGGCAAGATACTGCCCCCCGCCAAGACCATGGCGGAGATGGGGCGGATCGTCTTCAACGACCGGATCGACGCGGGGCTGTGCGCGATCTTCCTGGGCGTGGTGCTGGCGATCCTGGTCTATGCAGTGCGGACATGCCTGATCGCGCGCCGGATCGACCGGCCGAGCATCAGCGAAATCCCGTCTGAGATGGCGGCGGCCGAATGAGCTGGCTCGCCCGCCTGCGTGAGATCGGCAATGCCATGGTCGGGATGCCGAGCTATGACGCCTATGTCGCGCACATGGCGGCCAGGCATCCCGACCGTGAGCCGATGGACGAGGTGACGTTCTTCCGTGAGCGGCAACAGGCGCGCTACGGCGGCAAGAATGGCGGGCGTTGCTGCTGACCGTTCACGCGAAGCCGCGATGGCGCGAAGAGGAAAGAAGGTTGGTTCGCGCGGAGGCGCGGAGACGCGGAGAGAAAGAGGGGGGCATTACCCCCTCCGTTTAGCCTGAGCGTAGTCGAAGGCCATGGGATGATGCCCGCCACGCGGGCGGAACGCGCCAGCGTTCGTTGAGCCTGCGGCTCGAAGGTCCTTAGACGACTCCTTCCCTTGGCCTTCGACTACGCTCAGGCCGAACGGAGGTTCGAGAGAGAGGTAGTAAGAACCTGCCGCTGCCCCCTCTGCGCCTCCACGCCTCTGCGCGAACCACAAAAATCTCCGCGTCTCCGCGTCTCCGCGCGAACCAAAAACCCTCGCGCCATCGCGGCTTCGCGTGCCCCCGAAAGCCCCGATCCGCCGCTACCCTTGCCTTTTGACCAAGCCACGGCTACATCGCGTTCCCATCCGAACAGCGCGGACGGACCTTTCGTCGCAGGCCCCTTGGGTCAGCGACGGCGGACCCATGCCTCGCTGACAATATTTCAACGCAGGTGCGGGAACGGCACGAGTGGCGAAGACGACCCCCATCGAATTCTTCAACCAGGTCAAGACCGAGACCAAGAAGGTCGTCTGGCCGACGCGGCGCGAGACGGTGATGACCGGCGTGATGGTGGTCGTTATGACCACGATCCTGGCCATCTTCTTCCTGGCGGTCGACTCGTTCTTCGAGACGCTGGTCCGCACCCTGCTGTCGCTCGCGAAGTAAAAGGGTTCCCATGGCGCGCTGGTACATCATCCACGCTTATTCCGGTTTCGAGGGCAAGGTCCGCGACTCGATCATGGCCGAGGCGACCCGTCTGGGCCTTGACCATCTTGTCGACCAGATCGAGGTACCGACCGAGACCGTGACCGAGGCCCGTCGCGGCAAGAAGATCGCGGTCGAGCGCAAGTTCATGCCCGGCTACGTGCTGGCCAAGCTGGACATGACCGACCAGGTCTATCACCTCGTCAAGAACACGCCGAAGGTGACTGGATTCCTGGGCGCGATGGGCAAGCCGCAGGCGATCAGCGAAGGCGAAGCCACGCGGATGCTGAATTCGAAGGAAGAGGCCGCCGCCGCCCCGAAGCACAAGGTCAAGGTCGATTACGAGATCGGCGACGCGGTCAAGGTGCTGGAAGGTCCCTTCGCCAGCTTCAACGGCGTGGTCGAGGAACTGGATTTCGACAAGTCCAAGGTCAAGGTGTCGGTGTCGATCTTCGGTCGCGCGACCCCGGTGGAACTGGATTTCGAGCAGGTCGAACGCTCGAAGTAAGTTCGGACCATCCGACGAAAATAGGGCCGGGGCGGCAACGCCACCGGCCCTTTTTCGTGTCCGGGACCCTGCCCATCCCTTCCCAACCTCCGTTCAGGCTGAGCGAAGTCGAAGCCCACGCCGCGCGCGAATCCCGCGCACTTCGACTTCGCTCAGTGCGAACGAAGGGAGGGCGCCATCAATGGGTTACCCCCTTACAATGTCGCGCTGTCCGCCACTTGCCGGAACGCCGCTACGCCGCTGTCGAAATAATGCAGCCGTGGCGCCTCGAAGGTGATCAGATACAGCTTGCCACCGATCATCGCCCCGCGTCCCTCGCCCTTGCGCGGCAGGTCCTCGTTGGGCCGCGTGAAGCTGTAGGTGAAGCGGATGCCGGGCTTGCCGGCAAAGGCCATCGGCTCCATCCCCTCAACGGTGAACAGCGGCGTGTCGAGCGCGATGCGATAGCTGTTCTCGACCAGCGTCGGAATGTCCGTGACCAGCATCGTCGCCTTGACGCGCGGCAGCGGCTTGGTGCGCTTGCTGACCTCGCGGAACAGCGTCTGTTCGGGCTCGATGCCGCCATAGAAGGTCAGGTCGTTCAGCAGGTCGCCATCGAAGGTCCAGCTTTCCGAATTGCGGCCGGGCCGGGCGCCCAGCTTGTTCCACTCGACCGAGGGCGTCACCGTCAGCACCGACTTGGCAACCGCCACCGGCTGCCCCGCCGGGATCAGCCGATTGCCGGCAAGCGCCGGCGCCGCGACCAGCGCCAGTCCAATCGCCGCGATCTTCAAACCTCTCATTGCACGCCCCCTTCCCCGATCAACATCGCCATGGCCGCACGGTCGCTCGCCTGCGGTGCGCGTTCCAGATAGGTTTTCAGCGCCGCGCGCCCTGCCGCCTCCTGCTGCCCTCGCAGCAGCGACAGACCCAGGCCACGCCAGGCGATCGGATCGGTGCAGCCCGCATCGATCGCCTGCTGATAGAATTGCGCCGCGCTGACCAAGTCGCGCGGATTGCCCCGCTCCCGATAGAGTTCGCCGCGCGTCAGCAACAGATCGGGCGTCCACGCGTCCGCCGCCAGTTCGCCGAGCAGATATTCCGATCCGCCGAAATCGTTGAGCTTGATCTGGTCGGCCAGGAAGATCGCGCGCCATGGCTTCATCGCGGTCAGGAACGCATCGCGCGCTTCGTCGCCACGATCGGCGTCCATGCCAGCCGCCTCACGCAGATAGATCGCGCGGGAGAGTTCGGTCGGATGGTCGGCGAAGAAACCCGCGGAGTAATGATGGGTGACACGGCGCTTGCGGCCCAGGGCCGTCGCGTCCTCCTCCGCCATCAGCCGCTCCCAGATGTGCGAAGCGGCCAGTGGTCGATACCCCGCCGCCGTCAGATAGCGCAGGCCCATCAGATCGGCCTCGGTCTCCTGCGCGCGGCTATAGGCGAAGTGGAGCCGGATCAGGCTGATGGGCAAGGTGCTGTAAGGCGAAATCACGCCCGTCCAGGCGATGATGTCGCCGATCGTCCGCCCCCGGCGAAACGTCTTCAGCCCATGGCGCATCTCGAAATGCCCGAATTCGTGGCCGAGCACGGCCGCCAGTTCGGCCTCGTCACGCAAGCGGAGCAGCGCGCCGGTCCACACGACCATCATGCCGTTGGGGGCCATGAACGCGTTGAAATAGGGCGCGCGCACGACATAGATCCGCACGCCGCGACAGCGATCCTCTCCCACCGAGCGGCAAAGAACCTTGCTCACATAGGCGTTCAGGCCCTCGTCCCGGATCACGGCCGGCGAGTCGCGCAGGTCGCGCTCGGCCTCATCCGCCTGCTGCCACAGCCCGCGTTCATCGACCGTGGTCGGCGTATAGGCCGCGCCATAGGGCGGCAGCGGCGCCAGCCTGTCCGCGCCGCCCGCCCCCAGGGCCGCGCCCGCAAGCGCGGCGGCGATCATCCATCCGGCCATGCCGACCTCTCCTTCAGCGCGCGGCGGTCTTGGTCGGAACAGGGGGTGCGGCGGGCGATTCGGCCGGTTTGCCCGGGAAGCCCTCGAGCAACTGCGACACCCGCTTCGTCGCCCCCTCCGGCGTGCGGACATCGCCGCCCATGGCGAGGTCGGCGTTCAGCCAGACCAGAT
The DNA here is from genome assembly GCF_965112005.1 of Sphingomonas sp. Marseille-Q8236. Classification (NCBI taxonomy): domain Bacteria; kingdom Pseudomonadati; phylum Pseudomonadota; class Alphaproteobacteria; order Sphingomonadales; family Sphingomonadaceae; genus Sphingomonas; species Sphingomonas sp. Marseille-Q8236. The sequence goes on along the minus strand of NZ_CBCOPO010000001.1, from coordinate 1,724,316 downwards.
CGCCGGTCTTCAGGTCGATCAGCCCGGCATAGCCCTTATGCACCCCGGAACTGACACCGACACCAGCCACCCCGGCGGCGAACAACTGAAGCAGCTTGCGCCCGGTCGAGCCATAATGATCCTCGGTCGTCACGAAGAGCGCATAATCCGCCCCCTGCACGCCCGGCAGGCTGGCGACCTCGGGCCCAATCGACCACAGGAAGCTGTCGTCCCGCTTCTTGGTGGGCAGGCGATTGCCGGGAAAGAACTGATAGGTTTTGACCGAGTCGGCCAGTGCGGTGAACAGCGCGCGATATTCATGCGCCGTCGCCGCGCCCTGCCCGACCGGCTCGACATGGTTGACGACCCGGTTGCCCAGCCGGCCTTGTGCATCGGCCAGCGCCTTGCCCAGATTCTCGCGAGCCTGGTCGGTCCAGTCGGCGTTGGGTTCGTAGGAACCGCCGGTCGATTGCGCGCCGACCGCGATCTCGGGCCGCATCAGGACGATGGTCGCGGTGCCGGGTGCCAGCGTAAAACCGGGCTTGTTGCCGGTCTTCTCCTGCGCCGCCAAGGGCACGGCGACCATCGTCAGCGCCACCGCAAAGGCCAGCGCGCCCATTCCCCGTCGCATGTATCGAACCCCCGTTCAAGATGGCGGAACCGGTCGCTCCCTCGACCGAATCGTCCATCATGCGGGGACCATGACATGGCCGGATCGGCCGCGACAAGCGCATTCCCCGCCTTGCCATTCCCTCCATTTTCGGCTATCGGCCCGCGCTTCCCTAGCATTATGCGACGGAACCCTTGCGGGAGGGTGCGCTGGCGTTCGCCTTCGTGCCCGTCACGACCGCTAGACTCGAAAAGAGAGTGACATGGCAAAGAAGATTACCGGCTATATCAAGCTGCAGGTCCCTGCAGGCGCCGCCAACCCCTCGCCGCCGATCGGCCCGGCGCTGGGTCAGCGCGGTGTGAACATCATGGAATTCTGCAAGGCGTTCAACGCGCAGACCGGCGAAGTCGAGAAGGGCACGCCCCTGCCCACCGTCATCACCGTCTATGCCGACCGTTCGTTCTCGTTCGAGACGAAGACCGCGCCTGCGACCTACCTCATCAAGAAGGCGGCCAACCTGAAGTCGGGCTCGAAGGAGCCGGGCAAGGTGTCGGCGGGCAAGATCGCGCGCTCGAAGCTCGCGGAAATCGCCCAGGTCAAGATGAAGGACCTGAACGCCAACGATATCGAGGCTGCGACCAAGATCATCGAAGGCTCCGCCCGCGCGATGGGCCTCGAAGTGGTGGAGGGCTAAGATCATGGCGAAGCTGACCAAGAAGCAGAAGGCCGTCCAGATCGATTCCGAGAAGCTGCACGGCATCGACGAAGCGATCACGCTGGCTCGTACCAACGCGACCTCGAAGTTCGACGAGACGATCGAAGTCGCCGTCAACCTGGGCGTTGACCCGCGTCACGCCGACCAGATGGTCCGCGGCGTCGTCACCCTGCCCAAGGGCACCGGCAAGACCGTTCGCGTCGGCGTGTTCGCCAAGGGCGCGAAGGCCGACGAAGCACGCGCCGCTGGCGCCGACGTCGTGGGCGCCGAGGACCTGATGGAAACCATCCAGGGCGGCACCATCGACTTCGATCGCTGCATCGCGACCCCGGACATGATGGGCGTCGTCGGTCGCCTCGGTAAGGTGCTGGGCCCCAAGGGCCTGATGCCGAACCCGAAGCTGGGCACCGTGACCATGAACGTCGCCGAAGCCGTCAAGGCGGCCAAGGGCGGTCAGGTCGAGTACCGCGTCGAAAAGGCCGGCATCATCCACTCGGGCATCGGCAAGGCGTCGTTCCCGGCGGAAGATCTGCGCGCCAACTTCGACGCGCTGGTCGACGCTCTCATCAAGGCCAAGCCGTCGGGCGCGAAGGGCAAGTATGTCCGCAAGATCGCCGTCTCGTCGACGATGGGCCGCGGCATCAAGGTGAACGTCTCGGAAGTTCCGGGCGCGTAAGCCTCGCCGCAGCCGTCAGGCTGACAGGATCAGGGGGTCGGAACTTCGGTTCCGGCCCCTTTTTCGTTTTGGGGTGGCGGTGATGGCGGGATCGCCCAGGCACCCCTAAACCGGTTCAGCCTGAGCGAAGTCGAAGGCCACGCATCAGTCTCACTGCGCTCATATCCCATGCAGTTCGACCTCGCTCAGTGCGAACGTAGGGCGGGCTTGGTGGCGGACAAGGCGCACATCAATCCCAACCCTCAGGGGGGGGCTCATGGGGCCATGCCATGACCGCCCCATTGGTTTTGGTCAGTCCAAAACGTCACTCTCAACGTGGCAGGTCATCATCCCGCACCGGAATCGCGCCCGAGCGCATGACCGTCCACCCGGCCAGCCTGTGCCCACGCAGCGCCGCCTCGGCCGGGGAAAGCCCATCCAGACGCGCCGCCAGATACCCGGCATTGAACGCATCCCCCGCACCGCTGGTATCGCGCGGCGACAGGCGCTCGGGCGGCGGCACGATGCCGACATCGCTTAACAGGCAACCGTCCGCGCCCAGCTTCACCACGACCTCCCCGGCGCCGAGCCCCTGCCAATGCGCCTGCACGTCCGCCGCCGAGGTCGCACCGTTGAGCATCGCCTCATCCTCCAGCGTCGGCAGGCCAATGTCGCAGGTGGACACCGCGCGCCGACACAGATCCTGCGCCTCCTGCCGGTCCCGGAACAGGCGAGGACGGTAATTGCCGTCGAACGCCACCCGCCCACCGCGCGCGCGAAGCCGATCGGCCAAGGCGATCAGCCGGTCGCGTCCTTCATCGTCCAGTATCGCCAGCGTGATCAGCGAGAAGAGCAACAGGTCGGCCTGCTCCACCGCTGCCATCACCGCCTCCGCACCGGGCAGCGACAGGGTCCGGCGCGCCGCACTTTCCCCACGCCAATAGGCGAAGCTGCGCTCGCCGCTGGCATCGGTCGAAATGGCGTAGAGCCCGGGCATTCGCGTCGGGTCTCGCCGGATCAGCGAGGTATCGATCCCCTCCCCGGCCCAATCGCATAGCAGCCCGTCGCTGAACGGATCCTCCCCCAGCGCCGTGACGTAGCGGATATCCTGCCCGAGCCGCGCGAGATGAATGGCGGTGTTGAGCGTATCGCCACCATAGCCGAGCCGCCACAGATCGCCCTCGGCGCGCGACAGCTCGACCATCCCCTCGCCCACGATCACGATCCGCATGCTCATTCTCTCCCAAGGCCTATGCCGATGCTATTATCCGATAGTGGCAAGGCCAAAATTTGTAACTGGTCAATCAGAATAGCCGATGCTACCGCTAACGGTGAAAAATGTGGCGTACAGGACGGGGATGGCGACGTGTTGATGATCCAGTCTATGCGGTGGTTCGGGCCCGCCGACCCCATAGCCTTGTCCCATATCCGCCAAGCCGGTGCCACGGAAGTCGTGACCGCGCTGCACGAGATTCCCAACGGGATGGTCTGGCCGCGCGAGGCGATCGCGGAACGCCGTGCGACGATCGAGGCCGCCGGTCTGGGCTGGTCGACGGTCGAGAGCCTGCCTGTCCATGACGCGATCAAGCGCGGCCAGATGACCGACGACTTGGTGCAGGCCTATGGCGACAGCCTGCGCAATCTCGCGGCGGAGGGTATCCGCACCGTCACCTATAATTTCATGCCGCTGCTCGACTGGACCCGGACCGATCTGGACTGGGCATTGCCCGACGGTGCGACGGCGCTGCGCTTCGAATGGGCGGCGGTGGCGGCCTATGACATTCATATCCTGCGCCGTCCGGGGGCCGAGGCGGATTATTCGGAGGCCGTCCGCGCCGCCGCCGCCGATCGCTTTGCCGCGATGACGCCCGAGCAACGGCACCGACTGGAGCGCACGATCATCGCAGGGTTGCCGGGCAGTGAGGAGAGCTTCGACTCACCCGCCTTTCTGCGCGCGATCGACAGCTATGCCGGAATCGATGCCGAGCAGCTGCGCGCCAACCATATCGCCTTTCTGCGGGCGGTCTGTCCGATCGCCGAAGAGGTCGGCATTACGCTTGTCGTCCATCCCGACGATCCCCCCTTCCCCATTTTCGGCCTGCCGCGCGTGGTCAGCACCGCCGGCGATCTGGATCAGCTTTATGCCGCCGTCCCGTCGGCGGCGAACGGGCTGTGCTTCTGCACCGGATCGTTCGGCGCGCGGCCCGACAATGACCTGCCCGCCATGGTCCGCCGTTTCGCCGACCGGATCGACTTCCTCCACCTCCGCTCGGTCGGCTGGGAAACGGGCGAACGCAATTTCCACGAGGCGGAGCATCTGGGCGGCCACGCCCGCATGACCCAGGTGATGCAGGCGATCGTCGAAATCTCGCACGCGCAGGGCCGTGCGATCGTGATGCGTCCCGACCATGGCCACCGGATGATGGACGACCTTCATCGCACCTCCAATCCCGGCTATTCGCTGCTCGGCCGGATGCGCGGGCTGGCCGAGCTGCGCGGGCTGGAGCGCGGGATCGTCCACATGCTGGGCCTGAACGCGGCGGCGGCATCGGCCGAACTGGAGATGATCGCATGACCCGCCCGCTGGACCTGCATCCCGACCGGCTGTTTCCAGCCGACCCGACGCTGCGCGGCATCGCCCGGACGCTCTATGCCGAGGTTGCGGGCCTGCCGATCATCAGCCCGCACGGCCATACCGATCCGCGCTGGTTCGCGACCGACGAACCCTGGCGCGACGCCAGCGACCTGCTGCTCGCGCCCGATCATTACATCTTCCGCATGCTCTACAGCCAGGGCATCGCGCTGGACAATCTGGGCATCCCGCATCGCGGCGGCCGCCCCGCCACTGATCCGCGCGCGGCGTGGAAGCTGTTCGCGTCCCATTATCATCTCTTTCGCGGCACGCCGTCGCGCATGTGGCTCGACCATGTCTTTGCCGAGGTTTTCGGCATCGACGTCGCGCTGGAGGAAGCGACCGCCGACCGCTATTTCGATGCGATCGGCGAGGCGCTGGCCACTCCCGCCTTCCGCCCCCGCGCGCTGTTCGAGCGGTTCCGGATCGAATGCCTGGCGACGACCGAAGGCGCCGACGATCCGCTGGTCCATCATCAGGCGATCCGCGACTCCGGCTGGCAAGGCCGCGTCATCACCACCTATCGCCCCGACAGCGTCATCGATGTCGAGCATGAGCAGTTTACCGGCGCGATGCAGCGTTTCGCCGAGCTGACCGGTGAGGATGTGTATAGCTGGTCGGGCTATCTCGCCGCCCATGCCAAGCGCCGGGCCGCGTTCCGCGCGCTGGGCGCGACCGCGACGGATCATGGCCACCCCACGGCGGCGACCGCGAACCTGTCCACGGCCGAATGCGAGGCGCTGTTCGCGCGTATCGTCGGCGGCGGCTGGACGCCCGCCGATGCCGAACTCTTCCGCGCGCAGATGCTGACCGAGATGGCGAAGATGAGCGTCGCGGACGGCATGACGATGCAGATCCACCCCGGATCCTATCGCAACCACAATGCGGGTCTCTTCGCCAGCCATGGCCGAGACAAGGGTGCGGACATGCCGATGCGCACCGATTACGTCCATGCGTTGAAGCCCATGCTCGACGTAGTCGGCAACGAGCGCGACCTGACCATCATCCTCTTCACGCTGGACGAGAGCGTCTATGCGCGCGAACTCGCACCGCTGGCCGGCCATTATCCCTGCCTGAAGCTGGGCCCCGCCTGGTGGTTTCATGACAGCCCGGAGGGGATGCGCCGCTTCCGCGAGATGACGACCGAGACGGCGGGCTTCTACAATACGGTCGGGTTCAACGACGACACCCGCGCCTTCCTGTCGATCCCGGCACGGCATGACGTGGCGCGGCGAGTCGATTGCGCCTTCCTCGCGCGGCTCGTCGCCGAGCACCGGCTGGAGGAGGATGAAGCGGTCGAACTTGCCCTTGCGCTCACCAACGGGCTGGTTCGCGCGGCGTATAAGCTGTGAGCCGGTTGAGCGAGGCGGCCGTCGCCGCCCTACCCGGAGGCGTCGCACGGCCCGGTTACGACCGGGCAGGCCAGCGGATCGGGATCGTCCATATCGGCCTCGGTGCGTTCCACCGGGCGCATCAGGCGGTCTATACCGACGATGCGATGGCGGCAGGGGACCGCAACTGGGGCATTGCGGCCGCGTCGCTGCGCTCGTCGGGCGTGCATGACCAGATGGCGCCGCAGGACGGCCTCTATACGGTCACCGAACGGTCGAGCGAGGGCGAGGCGGTCCGGCTGATCGGTGCGATCCGCGACGTCACGGTGGCCGCGAAAACGCCGGAGCGGCTGGCGGCATGGCTCGCCTACCCCGACGCACGGGTCGTCACCCTGACCGTCACCGAAAAGGGCTATTGGCGGCGGCCCGATGGCACAACCGATCTGGCGGGCATCGTTGCGGACGGAAACAGCATTTACCACCATCTCGCCCGCGCCGTGGTCGCGCGGCGGGCGGCGGGACTGGGCCCGTTGACGCTGGTGAGCTGCGACAACCTGCCCGACAATGGCCGCGTCCTGCGGGACGGGCTGGCGGCGTTCCTCGACCATCAGGGCCATGGCGCGGACCTCGGCTGGTTCGAGCGCGAGTGGCGCTGTCCCAACACCATGGTCGACCGGATCGTCCCCGCCGTCACCGACGCCGGTCGCGCACGGGTCGAGGTCATGCTGGGCATGCGCGACGAAGCCGCCGTCTTCACCGAACCCTATCGCCAATGGGTGATCGAGGATGATTTCGCGGGCGACCGCCCCCGCTGGGACGTGGGCGGGGCGCAATTCGTCGCCGATGTCGCCCCCTATGAGACCGCGAAGCTGCGGATGCTCAACGGTGCGCATTCCGCGCTCGCCTATCTCGGGTTGGAGCGCGGGCATAGCTTCGTGCATGAGGCGGTCGCCGACCCGGCGATCCGACCGATCGTCGAGACGCTGATGCGGGTCGAGGCAGCGGGCAGCTTCGCCCCCGCCAACGGCCAAGCACTGGAACCCTATGCCGACGCGCTGTTCGCGCGCTTCGGCAACACCACGCTGGAGCATCGCCTGTCGCAGATCGCGAGCGACGGATCGCAAAAGGTGGGACCACGCTGGCTCACCTCGCTGGCGGCGCATGGCGAAAAGGGTGAGGTCGCGCCTGCGACGCTGACCGCGCTGGCGGCGTGGCTGCGCTTCATCCGGACCGGCAACGACGCCTCCCCGGATCCGCGCCGGGCGGACCTGGCCGCGCTCTGGGATCAGGGCGATGCAGCGCAGGTGGTGGAGGCCCTGTTCGGGTCCGGCGGTTCGATGGCGGGGATGTGGCAGCCGACCGAGCCGCAGCGGGCGGCACTTTTGCGGGACATTGAGGGGTAAATTCCCCCCGGGGCCGGCGGAGGGGTGGCAACGCCGGCGATGTCACGCTTCGCCGGCGTCCATGCCCCCTCCTCCACCGCTTCGCAGCAGTCCCTCCCCACCTGCGATGGGGAGGATCGGGGTTACTGGCCGTCCTTGGGTGCTTCTTCAGCGGGAGCTTCGCTGGGGGTGTCCTTGGGCGTACGCTGCACGCGGGAGGTCATGCCGGTGGCGGAGGCGTCGTCCATCATCTGCTGATCGACGGTCCGCTCGGGCGGCGGGGGCGGTGGCGTATCCTCGGCAGCGGTGTTGGTGGTCTCGACCGGTTCGGCGTCGTTGGTCATGACCGGCGCCTCGTCTTCCACCGGCACATTCTCGACCACGCCCGCGTCATTCTCCACCGGCACGGGCGGGTCTTCCGACGAGCGCGAGCACCCGGCCAACGTCGGCAGCAGCAGCCCGGCCGCGAGCAGTGCCATGGCCCGCTTGTTGGTCATCCTGATCATATCGGTCCCTTTCAATCCTTGGTCGATTGCGCACGCTCGGCGGAGCGTGCCTCGATCTTGCTGGCGAGTTGCGCGTCCCAGCTATAGGGGTCCTCGCGGAAACCCACCTGTCCGTCCGCATTGGCGAACGCGGTCCAGTAGAGCAGATAGACCGCCACCGGCTCCGCCATGGTCGCCCGCACCGTCTTGCCCGAGGCGAGCACCGCATCGACCTGCGCCGGTTGCCACTCGGGCGTGGTCTTCAGCATCAACGCGGCGAGGTCGGCGGGCTTTTCCAGCCGGACACAGCCATGGCTGGCCAGCCGGTCGAACTTCGAAAAGCCGGATTGCGCGGGCGTGTCGTGCAGATAGACGGCGAAGTCATTGGGGAAATCGAACTTGAACCGCCCCAGCGCGCTCTTCTCGGACGATTGCTGCAACCGCTTGGTGCCGTCGCCATTGTCGATCACGCGAAACCCGGCGCGCTTCAGATAGCCGGGATTGGCCCGCTCCTTGGGCCATAATTCCTTGTTCGCGATCGAACTGGGCACGTTCCATGGCGGGTTCAGCACGATGCTGCGGATGGTGGAGACCAGCATCGGCGTCTCGTTGCCCGGACGGCCCGTCACTGCCTTCATCGACATGACGGGATTGTCGCCGTCGAACACGGTCAGCACGGCGGCGGCGATGTTCACCTGAACACGCTTGGCCTCCAATTGCTGCGGCAACCAGCGCCAGCGTTCCATATTCGCCATGATCTGGCGAATCCGCTGCGACACCGGCACGTTGAGCGCGGCGACCGTCTGCGCACCCACGGTGCCGACCGGGTTCAGGCCATAGCGGCGCTGCGCCCGGCGGACGGCGGCCAGCAGATCCTCGTCGAATTTCTCGCCGGTCGGGCTGACCGCCGGGTCCTCCATCGCCAGACGCTTGCGCAACGCCACGACCTGCGGCCCGCTCGTCCCGAAATTGACGATGGTGGCGGACAGCGGCGACCAGCCCCCCGCCGCCGCCATCTCGCGGTAGCGCGCCAGCCCCTTCACCAGCGCGTCATAGCCCGCATAGGGAGGCGGCAGGGACGCGATCCAGGCCGCCAGCCGGTCGCTGCGCACCGCGTCAGCAAAGCCCGGCAACGGATCGAACGCCTGCGGCCGGATGCCCCAATCCTTGGTGAAGTCGGCGGTATCGAGCCGGCCGACATGCACGGCATGCGCATAGTCGAGCGCGACGCGGGTCAGCGCGGCGGGCGACAGGCTGGACAGGTCGCGCGGCGGCCCCTGGCGCAACCCCTGGGCCACTTCGGCCTTGGCGACCAGCGTGGCGAGCTGGCGGACCTGCGAGTCGCTCAGCTTCGGAACGGCGACAGGGGGAGCGATGGTCTGCGGCACCGGCTGGACAGTGGCGGAGGGTGATGTCTGAGGCTGGGCGGGCGTACCGGGCAGCATCACCGGGGGCGGCGCGACTTGCGCCATCAGGGGCGTGGCAACCAGCGACCCTGCCGCCAGCGAGCCGAGCAGCCGGGCGAGCGATGGGCCGAAAACGAAGGAATGCGATGCGGTCATGTCGGTATGATAGCCCCTATTCGTCGGAATGTCGTCGCCGGAGCGCGCGCTTACCGCACGCAATCCTACGCCAAGCTGAACCGCGCGGGGAAAATGTCGGGCAAATCCAGGGTAGTGAACGGGTCAATTCGCCGCCTTGCGCCCGAAATCGTAACCGAGACCCAGCAATAGCGCGCGCGTGTCGGTCACCCGCTGATTGACGCCGATCGCCAGCGGGCTGCGGATCGTGGTGCGGATATGGCTGTCCTGCACCAGCCCGCGCGCAGTCAACGAGGCAGTCCAGCGTGGCGAAACGGTGTGACGCCATACCAGATTCACCGCGCCCGCGCCGCTTCGCACCCCCAGCGGAAGCAGTTCCGGCCCCTGTCGATTGGCATCGAGGTGCACCTTGTCCCGCCTGGTCGCGTCCCAATCCACCGACGCCTGAACCGACCAGCCGAGCAGGGACGCTCGATAGGGGCCGAAATCATCGTCCCGGGCGATCCGGTCGGATCGGACATTGCCGCTCAGGCTATAGCGGATGGTCTTGCCGATCGGCCCCGACAGCACAACCTCGCCCCCGATCGATCGACGGACGCCGTTGTTGCGGACGGTGCGCAACAGGACATTGTCCACCCCGAACCGGTAATCGTCGCCGATCAACCGGTCGGTCCGGCGGAGATAGAGGGTGGCCGTCGCCTGAAAGCCCGAATGGTCGAAGCCATATTCGGCCTCCGCCGTGTCGATGTCTTGTGGGCGGAGCAGCGGATTGCCGCGCGACTGATTCTGGGGATCGACGGTGAACAGGACCGGGTTCAGGTCGCTGGGGTCCAGCCTGTCCCGCGAACGCGAGAGGCGCAGGGCCAGGTGATCGCGGCCCATGTCGCGCGTGACGGACAGGCGGTGCGCGAATCCCGCGACCCGGCGGCGCACCGGTTGCGATGACGGCACCGTCGAAACCGCGACCCGGACGTCCTCCAGCCGGCTGCCCGCCTCCACGGCCCAATCGCCTTCGCGATAGGTGATGGCGGCGTGGACGGCGGCGATATGCTGCACTCCGTCGAACCGGGATAGCGTGGGATAGGGGAGGATCGCGCTCCGCAGGGGATCGAAACCCACCTGCCCGTTCGCCACCCAATCCGCCTCGCGCTTGCCCTCCGCGCCCGCGCGCAACTTCCAGGACCGGGACAGCGGCAGATCATAGTCCATGGCGACCCGGTCGATCACCGACAACGTCCGGAACACGACCCGCTCCCCCATGGCGGGGCGAACCGGCATGTCGTAAACGGTGGTGAAGGGGCGGTCCGCGCGCAGTCCCGTTTCCTCATGCTGTGCCTCGATCGACAGCGAGCCATGGGTGTCGGACGGCTTTTGCCGGTAATAGAGGCTCAGGTCCCGATCGTCGTTGCGATAGGTCCCCGCCCTCACCCGGCGATAGAGGCTGTCCGGCTCGCCTTGCCCGACGGAGTCGCGATGCTCCTCGAAGATGCGGTTGATCGGGCTTCCTTCCGACAGGGCCGTCTCGACCCCGATCTCGCCCTTATCGGTCAGGGCGTAGGACAGGCTGGCCGTCAGATTGGCCGAGCGGCTGTGCGTCGGGCTATAGCGGGACCGGGTCACGAAACGCCGCGCTACCCCGCCGTCGCGATCCAGCAGCAGGCGGTCGTCATCGACCGTCATCAAGCGCACATCGTCGCGCAGCGCCATATCGATCGACGCCTTGACCCATCCGGCTTGCACGGTGGCGTTGCCTGACAGGGTGCGGCGGCCGCGATCGCCGACATTGCCGGCCACCCGTCCCCGCACCCCCTCCCCCCGTGCCTTTTTCATCACGAGGTTCAGGATCATCCCGCCTTGCGCATCGTAGCGGACCGAAGGGTTGGTCAGCAGTTCGACCGATGCGATCGATCCCCCCGACAGAGCCTCCAGCGCCGCGCCGCGATCGGGTCCGTTCAGCGCGGCGGAGGGGCGGCCATCGACGAAGATCCGGACCTTCGCATCACCGCGGATCGTCACCCGGCCATCCGGCGCGACATGGACCGAGGGCACGGTGTTGAGAAGATCGGTCGCCGTGCCCGCCACGCCCTGCGCATGGTCGCCGGTCGAATAGACGACGCCCTCCAGCGTGCGCTTCGCGGGCAGGCGGCGTCCACTGACCACGATGTCCTTCCGATCGGGCTTGTCGCCGTTCGGGTCGGCCGTGTCCTGCGCCGCCAGGGTCTGCGGTACGAGCAGCAACAGAGGCGAGGTCGTCACGACGATGCAGCGCCATCGCCATTTCCGATGCCCTGGTCGTCGGGCCATCGTCCGGGCACGATGATCCGTTGCACGCACGAACGGCATCTTGGCAGACCTGTCGCAAGGGGGTGGGCCCCGAAATGGGGATGTCCTTGCCTAGCCCGTTGCCCCGCGCGCCACTAACGATCAATTGTCCGGGAAGACCCCAATTTTCCTCATATCGCCGGGGGAAGCCATGCCGGTTCGAACTGCGGCTGCCGGGGAGAGAGCGGTGCAATGCGGCGCAAGGCGCCCACGTTGAGCAGCCTTACCCGTTGCCCCGACCGCGAGATCAGCCCTTCCATCTCCAGCGAGCGGATCGTGCGGTTCACATGGACGGCGGTCAGCCCCAGCAGGTCGCCGATGATCTCCTGCGTCAGGGGCAGGACGAAACCGTCATCCTCCACCAGACCGATCGGGGTCAGTCGCGCATGGAGATCGACCAGAAACCGGGATAGCTGTTCGCGCGCCGACGCCTTGCCCGTCACGGCCAGCGCATCCATCAGCGCCAGACGCTCCATTTGCGTCGCGACCGTGAACATCGCGGCCAGGCGGGGCAGTTCGGTATAAAGCCGCCCCAGCCGTTCATAGGGGACGAACGCCGTCACCGCCTCGGTAATCGCGGTCAGCGTGTCCGCCGCACGGGGCAGGACCATGCTCGGCGTGGCCAGCATATCGCCGGGCAGATGTACCTTCTGCACCAGTCGATTGCCGCTGCGCAGCAGGATGGAGGAACTCACCCATCCCTTGATAAGCAGGTAGATGCCCCGGATGGCATCGCCCTCGCGTTGGAATGTCTCGCCACGCCGCCGGACGACCTCGTCGTCACCCAGGGCGAGAAGCGCCTGCTCCTCCCTGGGGGTCAGATTGGCAAAAGCGCTGTAGCGGTGGATCGGGTACGCTATGCCTGTTTCCTTTCGAGTGCCAAAGGCGGCCGAAAAGGGGCAAATCCACGACCGCAACCGTAACGATAGCCATATCGTCGCGGGTCGTCCTGTGCCTACATCAATCACATAGCGGGAAACGTCTCGGTCTGGACCGGTGGCCACGCGGCACGCGCCCCGCCCTGTCTCGCCCACCGCCTCGACCCGGCGGGATTATGCCAATGCTATGCGAAAGGCGAAAATCCGTCTCGAAATGCTATGTCGCGGGCGATAGCTGGATCGCCACGACAAGGATTGTGGCATGGCGGCATGGCATCGATCGCGACGCGCGGATGGCGCGTTGCGGGGCGGCGGACTGATCTTATGGATGATCGCCTATGCGGCGATGACCCATCTTCGCGCGGGGCACCCCTCCCCGGTGTCACCCGGTGCAATGGCACTGGCGCTGGCGACAATCGGCTTTCTGGGGGCCAGCGCCGGAACCGCACTGGTCATGCTGGGCCGCCACCTGTTCGATGAGGTGGAGGTCAGTGCACGCTGGCGGACAAGGACCTCGCCCCGCGCGGTGGAGGAGACACGGCATGACTGACCAAGCGTCGCCGAACGGCGATCCGCGATGGTCCCGCATCGTCGACGCGCTGTCACATCTGCGCGAGCGTCGTCGTCATGCGGTGCGAATTATCGACATGGATTGCGCGGGCGGTGCCTTGCTGATCGCGGCAACCCGCCAGGCGCGATTGCTGGGCTTCACCGCGATCGAGGGGCTTGGCATCGACCCGTCGCCCCAGGCAATCGGTCGCGCGCGGGCGGCGGCGCGACGGCTGGGCGACCCAGCGATCGGGCTCGACTTCCAACGTGCCGAGGGGGTGCAGGCCCTGGCGAAGGAGGCCGACTTTCCCGCCGACATTCTGATATGCCACGCCACCAGCATCCCGGCCGCGCTTGCGGCGGCGGGCGATCTGGTGATCGGCGACCAGGCAAATGCCAATGGCGGGAAGCATTTCCGATGACCTGTCGCGATCTCTGCTGGAAAGCCGGGGGCCTCGCGCTGACCGGCCTGGCCTGTACCCTGTGCCTGGTGCTCGACAGATCGCCATGGCAGATGCTGCTCTTTCCACTGGCATTGCTGGGACTGCCGCTGATGATTCACGGCAAGCGGGTCGGCCAGATGGTCCGTGCCGAGCGACGCGGCCATGCGCATACCGCCGATCTGGTCCGTGCCGCGCGACTCCGCCGGCACGCCGAGGGTCGAGGCCTGTCCGGCCGCTGATCGGCTTGCCGAGGTAAATTCAGACGCCTTTTCAGGTGTTTTTACGCCCATGTCGCGGCATGGTGAGGCGGTTCCGGGGGCTGCGTCGTTCTCCATGCGATGACTATCGCCAAGCCATGGCTCCCGCCGCCATCAGCACCGCGCCGATCCGGTGCCGTTACAATCCTCTGGCACTCTTGCCTCCCTTTCCGTACCCAATCGCGCTTGCGAATGACTGACGGAAAGCGATTTGGGCCCTGGCCCGGATGCGATAGGCATCGCCCAGGAGATTGATATGCGACGATTGATCAACCGGGTGCGACGAATCCGTCAGGCCGACGATCAGATTTCCTCCCGGGTTCGCGCGGTGCTGGTCGAATCACTCTATGCGTCCCCGCGCTCTCTGGTCATCGGGGCTCTGACCAGCAGCGCGATCGCCGTGGTCGTCGCCATCGCCAGCCAGGATGACTGGCTGATCGCCTGTGCCTGGGGCATCGCACTGGTCGCGCTGGTCCGGATCGTCGACACCTTTTGGACCCGCCGCACCGCCACGACACGCCAGCAGGAGCGGGGCTATCGCCTGGGCGCGCTGAGCTATGCCGCCTTGCTGGGGGTATTCGGGCTTCTGACCCTGACCCGGACCGATGACGGGGTGCTGCACCTGCTGTCGGTCACCACCGCCATCGGCTATGCGGCGGGGATTGCCGGGCGGAATGCCGGACGGCCGTTGATCGCGCTGTCGCAGCTCTGCTGTGCCTCGCTGCCGCTTTCCATCGGGCTGCTCATACCGCTGGAGCCGCTCAAGGCGTTGCTGGCATTGGTGATCCTGTTGTTCGTCGTCGCGATGATGGACATTACGCAACAGACCTATGCCGAAATCCTGCGCGCCACCGTCGCGTCCGAGGAAAAGGCCGCACTCGCCGAACATCATGCGCAGATGGCGCGGCGGGACGACCTGACCGGGGTGTCCAACCGAACCGCCTTTCGCGAGCATTTCGAGGAGAGGCTGCGCAGCCTGTCCGGCTCGGGCGACAAGCTGGCGCTGCTCTGGCTCGATCTCGACCGCTTCAAGGAGGTGAATGATTCCTTCGGCCATCTGGCGGGCAATGCCCTGCTCGTCGCGGTCGCGCGGCGGTTGACTGCGCAATTCGGGCAGGCGGGGCTCGTCGCGCGGCTGGGCGGGGACGAATTCGCCGTCTTGTGCCACATCAGCCATGCCGATGCGGCGGAAGGGATCGGCAAGACCGTGCTCGATCTGGTGCGCCACCCCGTGGCGTTCAGCGGCAATATGCTGCGCACCTCCGCCTCGATCGGCATGGCGATCGCGCCCGATGACGGCGACGATGCCGACACGCTGCTGAAGAATGCCGATCTGGCGCTGTATCGCGCCAAGGAGAATGGGCGCGGGCGATTCTTCCTCTACGAACCCCTGATGGACGAGAAGATCGAGCGCCGCCGGCAATTGGCCGCCGCCATGGACGGCGCGCTGGAGCGGGGGGAATTCCGCCTGCTGTTCCAGCCGATCTTTCGTCTGGAGGGGGGTGACATCACCTCCTGCGAAACGCTGTTGCGCTGGAACAGTCCGCAGTTCGGCCCGGTCTCGCCCGCCGAGTTCATTCCCATTGCCGAGGAGAATGGCCTGATCGTCCCGATCGGCGACTGGGTGCTGCGTCGGGCCTGTCTGGCGGCCAATGGCTGGCCGCCCGAGGTCACCGTCGCGGTCAATCTGTCCCCCGTGCAACTGCGTACCCCCGATCTGCACAAAGCCGTGAAGCGCGCCCTGGACGCAAGCGGCCTTCCCCCGCAGCGCCTGACCCTGGAGGTTACGGAGACGGTGCTGCTCGACGATGTCGAACGGTCGATCGAGGCCCTGACCGCGCTCAACCGGATACATGTCTGCACCACGCTGGACGATTTCGGGACCGGCTATTCCTCGCTCAGCTATCTTACCCAGTTTCCATTCCAGACGCTCAAGATCGACCGGTCCTTCGTCATCGATCTGGAGCATAATCCCGCCTCGGTCGCGATCGTCCAGACGATCGTCGAACTCGCCGCCAAGCTGGGCATGCGGACGGTGGCGGAGGGGGTGGAGACGCCCGCGCAGCTGGAGCAATTGCGCCGGACGCGGTGCGATTCGGTCCAGGGCTTCCTGCTGGCCAGACCGATGCCTGCGGACAGGCTGTCGGCGCTGTTCGCCGGCATGGGGCTGGAGGATGGTGGCCCCGGGAAAGCATCCGCGATTCCCGGGGCCGGTTGATCAGGCCTCGGCCTTTTCGCGCAGGCGGGTCTGCGCGGCGACCAGCCGCTCCATCCGCTTCAGATCACCCTCGGTCAGCCGCAGGGCCGCATCGGCCCATAGTTCGACCACGGCCTCCAGTTCCTCCAACGGCAGCGGATTGACCGCGCGCGACGCCTCATAAATGGCGCAATGCGCGCTGTGCCGCCGATGGTTCTGGCGAATATAGTCGGCGACCATCCGCCGCCCCTCGCCCGGTTCGGCCAGGTTGTGGACGAGTCCCATATCGTACAGCTCCTCCGCGCTATAGGTCCGGCCGCTCATGATCATCCGCTCGGCCCGCGCCGCGCCCAGCCGCCGCGACAGGAAGCAGTGCGCGCCCATGCCGGGGAACAGGCCGAACAGCGTCTCGGGCAGGCCGAAGCTGGTCCCCCGTTCGGCGATAACGACATGGAAGGACAGCAGCGCCTCGAACCCGCCGCCCAGCGCATCGCCCTCGACCAGACCGATGGTGACGATCGGTCGCTCCAGCCCGCGCATATTGCGATGGAGGATACGGACGCAGGTGCGGCCATATCCGACCAGCGCGTCGTGGTTGCGATCCCGGATCGCCTGGGCGAACAGGTTCAGGTCGCCGCCCAGCGAGAATATGCCCGGAAAGCTCGATCCCAGCACCAGATAGCGGATCGGCATCGTGCCGCCATCGGCGGCCTTGGCGATCGCCTCCTGCCAGCGGACAAAGTCGCGCAACAGGTCCGCATTGAAGCTGGGCCGGGTCCGCGCCCGCATGTCGGTCCACAAGGTCTGGGTATCGGGGTCGTAGCGGGTGTCGAGTTGTTCGAGGCGAAACGATGCCGCGATCCCGTCGTCATCACCGTTCGGGCCATGGCGTTGGGCGACACGCAGATCTCGATGCTCCGTCGCCATCTTGAAGTCATAAGCGGTCATGAATTTTACTTTCGACATGCAGCACCATGCTGCACGTCGAAGATAGGCCGGGCGGCCTGGGACGCCGTCTGGAAAGCGACGTATCCGAAAGGACTTAGGGGCGCCTTACGTCACCCTCTTCCGGCCGGGGGGCAGGGCTTTCTCAAGAGGGTCGGCACCCGCCATTGGCCGGGCTGCCGGTTGCGAATAGGGTTAAGTCGTCACCACGCGCGGCAGCCCCCATGGATCGGCGGCCATGGACTCCCCCGCCATCGGTTCGGCTGACGGGTGACCATAGAGATAGCCCTGCCCCAACTGACAGCCCAGTTGCTTCAGGCGCAGCGCCTGGACCTCGTTCTCGATCCCTTCCGCGACGACGACCTTGCCCAGGCCACCGCCCAGACCGACGATCGCATGCACGATGGCCAGCGTCCCGCCATCCGTCTCGTCGATCCCCGCGACGAAGGACCTGTCGATCTTGATGCGATCGACCGGCAATTGCCGAAGATGGACCAGCGAGGCATAGCCGGTGCCGAAATCGTCGAGCGCGATACAGACGCCCGCGTCATGCAAAGTGCGCAGGTTCGCCAGGATGCTGTCCGCTGCCCGGTCGAGCATCACGCCTTCGGTCACTTCGACGCAGAGCCGGTCCGGCGCGATGCCATAATGCGCCAGCCGGTCGAGCACCGCGCGCGCGCCGCGTGGCCCCGCCAACTGGGCCGAGGTGAAATTGACGCTGAGCACGCCCAACCGCTCGCCCTGTTCGCGAAGCGCGGTCAGCGCGAGTTCCAGCACATGCTCCTGGATCATCAGGCCGATCCGCTCGGCTACCAGCACATCGGCGAAGCGATCCGGGGCCAACAGCCCGTGCCGAGGATGGCGCCACCGCAACAACGCCTCGTGCCCGCACACCGCCTCCGTTTCCAGCGAGACGATCGGCTGCATGTAAAGCGCGAACTCGCCGCGTTGGATCGCCGCCTCGGAATCCTCGATAAAGGCGGTCTGCAGGTCCCGCAGCGAACGCTGCAATGGATCGTACCGGGTATAGCGCCCGCGACCGAGCCGCTTGGCAGTGTAGAGCGCCAGGTCGGCATTTTGATAGAGCAGGTCGAGCGCTCGCGCATCTTCCGGGAAACGCGCCGCGCCGATGCTGAGCGACAGGGTGCGGTCGCGATCCTCGGCATGCCAGACATCGCCCTGAAGCGCCATCGCCGCGTCGGCCAGAGCGGCCTCGTCGCCATGGCTGCCGGGGCATAATATGGCGAATTCGTCGCCACCGATCCGTGCGATCCGGGTTCCCGGCCACGCCCGCGTCGTCTCGACCAACGCCGCCCCGACATGCTGCAACAAACGGTCCCCCACCGCATGGCCCAGCCGGTCGTTGACGTCCTTCATGTAATCGACATCGACCAGGAACAGGCTGAACGCGGTGCCGCTGGACATCCATTCATAGGACTGATGCTGAAAGGCCGAGCGGTTTCCCAGCCCGGTCAGGAAATCGGTCTGCGCCGCCAGCCGCAATGTCTTGGTTTCCGCCATATCGACCTCGCGGCGCTGGCGGCTCAACTCCAGTTCCTGGCGGATCAGGCGGAACCGGTCGGCGATCGCCAGCGACAGGACCAGAGCCTCGAAAGCGAGGGCGGCGAAGGTCCCCATGTCGACCAGGTCATTCTGGGGCGCAAAGCCCAGATTGCGAGCCAGACGGGCCAGAAAGACGCCGATCACCGGGCCCCAGCCGATCAGATAGAACCAGACGACCCGGCTGCCGCGCCGCGCCGCGATCCAGCACGACAGGGCCAGCAGCGCTGCGGTGGCCGCGATGGCATAATTGAGCAGTCGGTCGGTCAGCCCTGGCGGCACCCACCAGTCCGCCGCCGCCACAAAGCCCAACACCGCCCCCGTCACGGCCAGGGTCCGCCCCGCCGTGGCGAAGCGACGGCTCAGCACCCCCTCTTCGATCACGGCGAAGAAGAACATGTTCCCCGCCGCGACCATCAGGCCGACCAGGACCAGGTTCAGCCGCACCGCGAGCGGGCCGATCAGCCACGAAACGATGAACGCCGCCGTGTTCGTCCAGATCAAACCATAGGCCAGGGCGACACTGACCCACAGCAGATACCAGCGCTGGAACGCGGGGCGCTGCCCCGTATGGATCACCAGATTGTAGAGCAGCGCGGACAAGAGCGTGCCGGTGAACAGCCCCATCAGCAGCAGCCAGTGAATATCGCCCCCGGTCATCCTGACGCCCGGCCGCGCCTCCAGCTTGCGCATCAACGACAGCTCGTCGATGTTGCGAAAGCCCAGATACAGGCCGCGGACATCGCGTCCCGGCGTCGGGACCACGAAGCGCAACAACCCGCCTGGCGCGCCATGGCCGTCCAGGCCGGAGGGCCCGCGCTCGATCCGGACCGCGCCGTCGCGCCCCACGACCAGCAGGGCGATACGATCGAACCGGGTCTGATCGATCAACATATCCCAGCGTGGTGGCAGCGTGGCCAATCCCGACGGATCGAGACGCAGCCACAGCCACGGCGTCCCCCGCGTCGGGGTGTCGGCACCGCAGACATAGCGCGCCTCGGTGATGCTGGCGGTTCGGGTGCCATCGGGCAGCGCGGCACTGCAGGCCGATCGACGCAGGTCGACGGTCGTGGCCGACGCCGTTCCCGGCATCAACCCCGTCAGGAGCATCAGCAGCGCAAGCGCTACCGCTCTGATGTCCCATGCCACTTTCGCGGCCCCCATTTACTCACCCGCCCACAACCCGCTCTAAGCAGGACTTAATTAGATTAAGGCAAGTGTAAAATCGGTTACCGTTTTAACCATTGCGTAAAGCGGGCCGCATCCGCCCTATCGCGACGAGGGTGCAGCCCTGCCCGCCGCGTTGATCTCCGCCCCCCAGGGATCGGCGCGGGCGACCGCCTTGCCATCGGCTCCGAAGTCCATGATCCGGTCGCTGGCGCGGGCATAGCGTGGCCATTGCGGCAGGCCCGCCGCATTGGGATTGCCGGTCTTGGCGAACTGGGTGAGATAGCGGCTCATCACCCGCCCCATGTCGCGGTCCCGCATTGTCGTCGCCGCGCCATATTTGATCGCGGTGGTATCGAAGAAGAACGGAATATCGGTCGCATGCTGCGCGCCCGGCTGGCTGACCGAATTCGCGACATAGGAAAAACGATATTCCCATACGGGCACGCCCTTGTCGGCGACGACGCCCGCCACCTCACGGGCTCCGGCGATCATGAATCCGGTCTTGCCCCCTATATCCGCCCCCGTCGCGCCGACGATCATCGGCACGCGGGCGAAGCGGTCCTCGGCATAGGCCTTGCCCAGATCGACCACCACCCTGCCATCGGCAAAGGGCCCCATATTGGTCGGCGGGCCGGGTTGGGGCCGGAACAGCGCCATCATGTTCAGGCCATCGGTCACCGCCTCGGCGCTCAGTGCGCGTAGCCTGTCCAACGCATCGGGGCTGTCGGGATCGATATTCTTGGACCGGGCGAAATTCTCTCCGATCCGTTCGGCATCGGCCAGTGTCTTGCCGTCCGACCGGCCATTGCCGCCCGACATCACGAAGACCTTGCTGAACAGCCCCCGCGCCAGCGGCGAGGTGTTGAGCATGTGCACCGACATGCCGCCCGCGCTCTCTCCGACGATGGTGACGTTCGACGGGTCGCCGCCGAACGCCGCCGCATTGCGCTGCACCCATTGCAGCGCCGCGATCTGGTCCATGATGCCGTAATTGCCCAGCCGGCCCTCATCGGCGTTCGCCTTGGTCAGTTGCGGCAGGGCGAAGGTGCCGAACCGGCCTACCCGGTAGTTGAAGCTGACGACCATGACTCCCTGCCTGGCCAGTTCCGCCCCCGAATAGGTCGGTGGCGACGCCCCGCCGTTCACGAAGCCGCCGCCATAGATCCACACTAGGATCGGCAGCTTCCCCCGCGCCGCCACCGGCTTCCAGACATTGGCGTAAAGACAGTCCTCCGCCGGGGCCGTACCGAGCGGCGCGGCATCGCTGGGGAACGGCACCTGCATACAGTCAGGCGCATAGGCGGTGGCATCCCGAACGCCTTGCCATGAGGCGGCGGGCTGCGGCGCACGCCAGCGAAGCGGCCCGACCGGCGCGGCGGCGAAAGGAATTCCCTTCCAACTCGCCACCCCGTCCGCCACGCCACCCCGCACGGCACCGCGATTGGTGGAAATGACGGGGGCGGAAGCCGACACCTGCGCGGCCAATGGCGCGGCCAGGACGATCGTCGCCGCCATGGCGGCCTTCAGGAACATCGTCATCACATCCTCCCCCTCATGATGCGCTTTTTCGAAGCGCCGACATTGGCGCGATAGTTCGCCACGCTTTTCAGCAGGATAGAACCCAAACGCGCCCCATGGAAAGGGGGATCGACTTCCGGCCAGCTCGACAGGATCGACCCGAGCCCTTTAAATCGATTCATTCCCTGTGAGAAAATCCCGGTCAGGTCTGGCAGGTGCCGGACGAGGGAATCCACAGGCATCGAACACAGAGAAGGCGCCGTGCCTGCTTCGGCCAGGGCGCCGCCGCGGCCCAGCTACATTTCAGCGGGATAGTGACCGGCCGCTGGATCAGGACGATGCCGTGCATCATTGGGCTATGCCCTCCCCCGCCAGAACATTGCGTCGGAAGGTAAGCAATCAGTCCAAAAATATCTCACCAGCGCGTCAAGGCATTTTAATCGTTTGCAAAGCCTCCAGTGGTAGTGAGCGTCCCTGACAAAGAGGAGGGGATTAGGTGCTTCGTCACAAGCTATTCATTTCGGCCATTCCGTTCGCGCTATTGGTTCCGGGGCATGCTCAAGCGCAGACTGCACAGGCAGACAAACCGACCGAGAAGAGCGCACTCAATAAGGATGTGGTCGTCACCGCCGTGGCGCGCGGGCGCGATCGTCTGGACAGCGCCATTTCGACCAGTTCGCTCGGCGCGGCCGAGATCCTGAAGGCGGCGCCGCGTTCGACCGCCGAGATCTTCCGCAACATCCCCGGCATCCGATCGGAAAGCTCGGGTGGCGATGGCAATGCCAATATCTCAATCCGCGGCCTGCCGATCGCGTCGGGCGGCGCCAAGTTCCTACAATTGCAGGAAGACGGCCTGCCGGTGCTGGAGTTCGGCGACATCACCTTCGGCAATGCCGACATCTTCCTGCGTGCCGATATGAACGTGTCGTCGGTCGACGCCATTCGCGGTGGTTCGGCCTCGACCTTCTCGTCCAACTCGCCCGGCGGGGTCATCAACATGATTTCCAAGACCGGCGACGTGCCGGGCGGCGCGATCATGGCGACGGCGGGTCTGGACTATGGCGAATACCGGCTCGACTTTGATTACGGGGCCAAGCTCTCCGACACGTTGCGCTTCCATATCGGCGGCTTTTATCACCAAGGCGAGGGGCCGCGCCGTGTCGGCTATGACGGCACCAAGGGCGGCCAGATCAAGCTGAACGTCACCAAGGAATTCAGCGGCGGCTATATCCGCTTCTACGGCAAGTTCCTCAACGATCGGTCGGCGGCCTATCTGCCCAATCCCGTGCGCGTGACCGGCGCCAACGCCAATCCGCGGTACGAGAGCCTGCCGGGTTTCGACATCGCCCGCGACGCGCTGCTGTCGCGCTACGACACCAGCAACGTGACGCTGGACGGCCAGAACAACCCGGTGGTCGATGATATTCGCGACGGCCAGCATCCGGTGGTCAACGCCTTCGGGGTCGAGACGCGCTTCGACGTGTCGGGTTGGACCGTGACCGACCGGTTCCGCTATGCCGATGTCTCGGGCCGGTTCATCTCGAACTTCCCCTCGGCGGTCGATAGCGCGGCGGCGACTGCGACGGCGCTGGGCGGCGCGGGGGCGACGCTGCGCTATGCCAGCGGGCCGAATAGCGGGCAGGCGATCACCAACCTGTCGGGGCTGAACGGCAACGGCCTGCTCGCGCGCGTGGTGGTGTTCGACACCAAGCTCAACAGCCTGGACAATGTCACCAACGACCTGCGCGCCAGCCGCGTCTACACCATCGGCAAGGGTGAGTTGACCACCACCGCCGGCTTCTACAAGTCGCGCCAGACGATCGACACCGACTGGCTGTGGACCTCGACGCTGATGGACGTGCGCGGCGACGGGCGCGCGGCGCTCGTCGACGTGGTCAATGGCGCGGGCGTGCCGCAGACGCAGAACGGCTATTATGCGTTCGGGGCGGACTATTTCGGCGGCTGCTGCCGCCGCAGCTACCGCGTCGATTATAACGTCAATGCGCCCTTCGGATCGCTGAACTACAAGATCGGGCGTTTCGCGCTGGGCGCCAGCGTCCGCTATGACTTCGGCAATGCGCAAGGGTCGATCTTCGGGTCGGATCTGGGTGGCGGCCGTGTCGGCACCACGGCGCGCGACATGAATGGCGACGGCGTGATCTCGGCGGCCGAGCGGCGCGTGGCGGTGATCCCGCTGACCAGCCCGGCGCCGGTCGATTACAGCTGGCGCTATCTGTCCTATTCGTCGGGGATCAACTTCCGCGTGTCGGAGCCGTTCGCGATGTTCGTCCGCTATAGCCGGGGCGCACGTGCCAATGCCGACCGGCTGTTGTTCGGTCCGGCGGTCAGCACGACCGACGGCCATCTGATCAACAAGGACGCGGCGGTCGACTATGTGCGCCAGGCCGAACTGGGCCTGAAATATCGCAGGAACGGCATGTATGTGAACCTGACCGGCTTCTGGGCGCGCACCGAGGAGCAGAATTACGAGGCGACGCGTCAGGTCTTCATCGATCGCGAATATCGCGCCTATGGCTTGGAGCTGGACGGGGCGTATAGCGTCGGCCCGTTCAACATGACCGGCGGGGCGACCTGGACCGATGCCAAGATCGTCAGCGACGCGCTGAACCCCGGCGTGGTCGGCAACACCCCGCGCCGCCAGGCCCGGCTGATCTTCCAGGCGACGCCGCAGGTCGATCTGGACCGCGTCACGATCGGCGCGAACGTGATCGGCACGACCAGCAGCTATGCGCAGGACAGCAATCAGCTGAAGCTGCCCGGCTATACGGTGGTCAACGCCTTTATGCAGTTCCGCGCCACTGACCGTATCCTGGTCTCGCTGAACAGCAACAACCTGTTCAACGCACTGGGCTTTACCGAGGCGGAAGACGGCGTGATCCCGACCAACGGCATCGTGCGTGCGCGTGCCATCAACGCGCGGACGACCTCGCTGTCGGTGCGGGTCGGCTTCTGATAAAGATAGGGGCGCGGCCCAATAGCTGCGCCCCCTCCGATATCTGCATGTCGCGCGGAGCCATGGCAGGGCATCCTTATCTCTTTGCCAGGCAAAGGAGATTGTAACGCCAACTCCATGGTCGCGTCGTTCTGCAAGACGATAGGATCCAAACTCATCTGGCGTACCGTCTTCTATACCATTGCCCAGTCCGAACAGCCAATTGCTCGCTATATCAACGGCTTTTGCAATTCCGTCCGACGCCATTCCGCACGCGATTGCCGCAGTACCGCGTAAATCGAACGGACTGCGTCACGCTGAGCAAATGCCTTTCCGGTTAACCGGGACAAGTCCAGCGTTAAATTTGTTGCGCTGTGAGGTAAGCGATTACGCTGCTTTTGCCTTCTCCATAACAAATTCAATATCATACCATCTCAATGCCAAAACTCGGCCTTTTAACACCCCAGTAACTCCATGGGTGATAGGCGCCCATCTATCGCAGCGCCGGTTCGTGGCGAGGGGAATGAAGGCGACGCAAGTCGCTGCTGCGTCAGAGGGGGAAATCAAGTGACTTCGATGAATTCTGCGTTCGGTAAACTGCGCCTGGGGATTTCGACCGCGGCATTGCTGACCGCGATCGCCGCTCCGGCCTATGGGCAGCAGGCGGCACCGGCACAGACGGCCGACACCGCCGACCAGAACGCCGCGGCACCCGCACCGGCCGAGCAGGACGTTCAGATCAAGCGGGCTGCCCCCGCTCCCGCCACGGCGCAAGGCGCCACGGTCATCGTGACCGGCACGCTGTTCCGCGATTCGAACGCCAGTTCGATCTCGCCCGTGACCGTGGTGAGTTCCAACGTGATGCAACGCGCGAACATCACGACCGCGCAGGACGCCATCCGTTCGGTTTCGGCAGACAGTGCCGGTTCGATCTCGACCGGTTTCCGCAACGGCTTTTCCGCCGGCGGCGCGGCGGTGTCGCTGCGCGGCTTGGGCGTGTCGTCGACCGTGGTGCTGATCGACGGTCTGCGCAACGCCAACTTCCCGCTGAACGATGATGGCCATAACGCCTATGTCGACCTGAATTCGATCCCGTTCAGCACCATCGAGCGTATCGAAGTGCTGAAGGACGGCGCGTCCTCAACCTATGGCGCGGACGCGATCGGCGGTGTGGTCAACCTGATCAGCAAGAAGAATGTCCAGGGCATTTCGGGTTCGGTCCAGGGCGGCACCACCGAAAAGGCCGATGGCGCCCATTACCGCGCCACGCTGACCGCCGGTATCGGCGATTATCGCGAGCAGGGCTTCAACTTCTACGTCAATGGTGAATACACCTATGACGGGTTCATCACCAACAACTCGCGCGGCTATCCGTTCAACACGCTGGATCTGCGTCCGAGCGGCCTGCTCGACCGCAACCGCAATGACGACTCGCTGCTGACCGCCAACCCGCAGGCGGTGGTCACCCGCGTTTCGCAGACCGATCTGAACAATCCGCTGTCGGGTCAGGTCGGCTCGCCGCCGACCAACCAGTATCAGCTGCTCAACCCCAATGCCTGCCCCTTCGGCACCTTCACCGTGACCTCGGGCGCGGCGCAGGGCACCGGCTGCAAGCACAACCTGCCGGCCGAATATTCGATCATCCAACCGCGCCAGCAGCGTTATTCGGCAACGGCACGCCTGAACGTCCGCATTGCCGAGGGCTGGGAAGCCTTTGCCAGCGGCAGTTACTCGCATTCCGAAGTCGATATTCGCGGCACCCCGGCGGGCATCCGCCAATCCCAGCCGTTCGGCGGTTCGGCGGCTTTGGCGTCGACCAGCCCGGGTATCGTGCTGCCCATGTATATTTGCTCGGCGGGCGTGAACTGCGCGAATGCGGCCGACCGCCGCCTGAACCCGAACAACCCCTATGCCGTGGCGGGCGCCGACCCGACCCAGAATGCCGCGCGTATCTATTACCTGTTCGGCGACATTCCCGCAGGCAGCCACCGCTATGTCGACGTGTTCCGCGCGACCTATGGCATTTCGGGCGATCTGGGCGATGGCTTCAAGTTCCGCCTGAACGGCGTCTATGCCCGTGACAATTTCGCTGTCACGCAGCGCGGCTTCATCAACATTCAGGGCCTGCTGAACGCGATCAACACCGGCGCCTACAACTTCGTCAATCCGGAGCTGAACACGGCGGCGGTGCGCAACCAGATTTCGCCGGAGCGGACCACCCCATCCTATTCGACGGTTGCGACGATCGGCGGTTCGCTGCTGAAGTCGCTGATGGAATTGCCGGGCGGCGATCTTAATGTCGGCGGGGGCTTCCAGGTCCGTCGCGAGACTCTGATGAACCGCAACCAGAATTTCGATCTGGCCTATTATGGCCTGAACACCTCGTCGGCCCAGGGTCGCCAGACCGTGACCGCCGGGTTCTTCGAAATCGACGCGCCGTTTCTGCGCTCGTTCGACCTGAACGTCTCGGGCCGTTACGATCACTATTCGCAGGGCTATAGCCACTTCTCGCCGAAGATTGGCGCCAAGTTCACGCCAGTCCGCGAATTCTCGCTCCGTGCGACCTATTCCCAGGGCTTCCGCGCGCCGACCTTTGCCGAGTACAACCCGGCGAGCAGCTATGCCGGCTTCTCGTCCTTCACCCCGCCCGCCAGCTTCATCGCGGCGCATCCGGGCAGTCCGGCCTATACGACCTCGTACAACATCGGCAGCGGCGCGCAGGGCAACCCAGACATCCTGCCCGAAGTGTCGCGCAGCTTCACTGCCGGTACGATCGTCAATCCGACCCCCTGGCTGAACTTCACCGTCGACTATTACAACATCCGCAAGTCGAACCTGATCGTCAGCGGCCCGCTGCGCGCCCAAGCAATTGCGGCCTATTATGGCCAGACGAACGCAACCGATGGGTGTGCGGCGCTCGCCAAGGTGGGCACAGGCTATAAGTGCAACGTCATTGACGGGGTCGATCCCGTCAATCCGAACGCCCTGCCCCGTCTGCTGGTGTTCGACGTGCCATATGTCAACGCCAACTATATGGTCAGCTCGGGCATCGACATGCAGGCCAATGCGAATGTCCAGCTTGCGAACGGCGTGAAGTTCATCAGCCGCGTCGACGTGACCCGCGTTCTCCGCCTCGACCTCGTCACCCCGGCGGGCGTGGTGCAGAAATATGCGGGTACGCTGGGGCCATACGAGCTGTCCTCGGGCGGCGGTACGCCCCGCATCCGCGGCAATTGGCAGAACACGATCGAAGTCGGCAATTTCTCGCTGACCAGCACGACCTATTATGTCGGTCGGATCAAGCAGGTGGCCGCCGACGAAATCCAGCCGGTCAATGGCGTGATCGACCTGTCCTGCTCGCACACGCTGGCGCCCATCCCGACGGGTGGTGACGTCAACAACCAGTGCTATGTGCGGCCGTTCATCTACACGGACCTGAACATGGGCGTGCGGGTCAATGATGATTTCCGCTTCTTCTTCAGCATCCAGAACGTGACCAATGCCCGCGCTCCGCTGGCATCGGGTGCCTATGCCAGCAATCCCAACTATCTGAGCAGCTGGCATTACGCAGGCCTGGTCGGCCGTAACTTCAGCGCTGGCGCGAACTTCAACTTCTGATCTCGTCTGACGGGGCAAACCGCATCGGGGCGATATTCCATCGTCCCGATGCGTCTTGCCCATCCTACCCTTGCGACGTCATAGGCGACCGATGCACCCGGAACGTTCCAACATCATGTATCCGGGTTCGGATGATCCGACCGCGCAGCCGAGCGAACTGTACCGACAGTCGCTCGTCATGCGGGCGATCGGCACGCCCTTCGTCGCCGATCTGCTGGCGGCGGTGGACCGACAGCTCGACAAGGCGCCCCTCAGCGCGGCGCTGATCCGGTCATGGGGCAATACCGCCGCATCCTCGGCGATCGCGATGCGGATCAACGCCGCCCTGCACGCCCTGGTCCGGCGTGGAGTGGAACCCCAGCTGACCGCGCTTTATGCCGGGAAGCATGACCGTTTCGACGAAGCGGTCGCACTGGCCTTGGCCAGCCATGACGAATTCCTGGTCGACTGGTTGCTGCGCGTGCCGCAGACCAACGAAATCGGCCGTGCCGCGGCCCTTCACGCCGCCCTGATGGTCCTGGCCCAGTCTCACGGCCATGATTTCGAGGTGTTCGAGATCGGCGCGAGCGCAGGGCTGAACCTCAATCTGGCGCGCTATGCCTATGACCTAGGCGGCGTCCGGACAGGCGAACCGAATTCGAGGGTGCGGATCGCTCCCGAATGGCGTGGTCCCCCGCCCCCCGACGCCGCCGTGACCGTCCATGCCGCTCGCGGCGTCGACCTCCATCCGCTCGACGTGAACGATCCGGCCGCATGCGAGCGGCTGGCTTCCTTCATCTTCGCCGACCAGCCCGAGCGCGCGCAGCGGCTGGACCGTGCCCTGGAGATCGCGCGCCAGCATCCGCCCCGGCTCGACACCGGGGATGCCGCATCCTGGCTCGCGGAACAGCTGGCCGTTCCGGGGACGGATCATCGCCACCGCGTCGTCCTGCATTCCATGGTGCTGCAATATTTGAACGCGGAGGACCGCATGACCATCGAGGCGACCTTGCAGAAGGCCGGAGCGGCCGCGACCCCGGCGCGCCCCTTCGCGGCCATCGGCTTCGAATGGGACAAGGCGCGCGAACGGGTCGAGCTGCGCCTGCGCTCCTGGCCGGGCCATCAGGACCGGGTCGTGGCCCATTGCCATCCCTATGGCGCATGGATCGAGTGGATCGACGGATAGGTCAGCGTATCTGTTGGTAACGCTCCGTCACTTCACCCATAATTAACTTCACAATCCTAACAATTGTCGGACGGAATCAGGATTAACTCAGGATATGGCGATCAAGTATCGGGTGGTGACAGCGCCACTGTGTCTTACGGCATCCGCCATGGCGGATCCTATGCCTATGCCTGACGCCCTGAGCGCCCCGTTGAACAGCGGGTTTGGTAACGACAACCCGATCGATCCGCGCGGATCGTCCCCGGCCCGACCTGTTGAGAGAGACGCACAATGCTTGCGAGCATGAACATCCCCAAGAAGCTGGGTGTATCGTTCCTGATCGTCAGCCTGTCGGCCGCGATCATGACAATCGTGTTCTTCGTCAATATCTGGGAAATCCGAAGCGCGACCACGCGCAACAACCACGCCCAGGAGGTCTATGCCAAAGCGCTGACCTTGGAGACATCGATCCTGCGCGAAAACAGCCAGTTGCGCGGTTTCCTGGTCACGGCGGACAAGAGCTATCTCAAATCCTACGAAGAAGCGCGCAAGGAATATGACACGACCAGCCAAGAGCTGGCCGCGATGCTGACCGACCGGACCGAGCAGGAGCTGCTCGCCAAGTCCAATGCCGAGAAGACAAAGTGGCGGCGGACGTGGAGCGACCGGCTGACCGATTGGGTCAAGGAAGGGCGACGCGACGAAGCGCAGCAGGCGGTCCGCGACGCGGGGAAAGCCGTGCTGACCAGCGACATCGTGCTGCCGCTCCGCGCGATTCGCGAGCAGGAAACGGCAGCGATCGCCAGCAATGCCGCCTCGCAGGACAATGCGATCGGCACCGCCATCGTCGCCCTGGTCCTGGGCGGCGTGATGCTGATCGGCGTCGTCATCACGCTTCAGATGGTCCTCAGCCGCAGCATCGCGCGACCGATCACCGCCCTCACCCGATTGATGGCCGAGCTTGCGCGCGGTCGCAACGACATCGAGGTACCGGGCAGCGAGCGCGGCGATGAACTGGGCGACATGGCCCGCGCCGTCGTCGTCTTCCGCGATGCCGCCAAGGCCAAGGTCAGCGACGACCGCGAACGCGAACTGGCCTTGCAAGCGATCGGCTCGGGCCTGCACAGCCTGTCCGAGGCGGACCTGACGGCTCGGCTGACCGACCTGCCCCCCTCC
The DNA here is from genome assembly GCF_965112005.1 of Sphingomonas sp. Marseille-Q8236. NCBI lineage: Bacteria > Pseudomonadati > Pseudomonadota > Alphaproteobacteria > Sphingomonadales > Sphingomonadaceae > Sphingomonas > Sphingomonas sp. Marseille-Q8236. The sequence goes on along the minus strand of NZ_CBCOPO010000001.1, from coordinate 1,694,256 downwards.
TTCCATCAGCTGGCCGCCGACTTTAATCGCGCCGTTCAGAATCTGTCCGGCCTGACCAGCGATGTGCGCGGCAGCGCAGGCACCATCCGCTCGAACATCGAGGAAATCCGTCAGGCCACCGACCATCTGTCGGCGCGCAGCGAGCAGCAGGCCGCCAGCTTGCGCGAGACTGCGGCTGCGGTCGGGGAAATCACCCAAGGCGTTCGCGAAGGGGCCGCCAGCGCGGGCGAGGCCAATCGCGCCGTGACGGAAGCGCGCAACGAAGCCGAAAAGGGCGGCGAGATCGTCGCCAAGTCGATCACCGCCATGAACGGTATCGACCAGGCCAGCCGCGAGATCGTGGATATCATCACGGTCATCGACGGCATCGCCTTTCAGACCAATCTCCTTGCACTCAACGCGGGCGTCGAAGCGGCGCGGGCGGGCGATGCCGGCAAGGGCTTCGCCGTTGTCGCATCCGAAGTCCGTGCGTTGGCGCAACGCTCGGCCGACGCGGCCTCGGACGTCAAGGCACGCATCCTTTCGGCCATCGAGCATGTTCGCTCGGGCGTGGTGCTGGTCGACGAAACCGGCAACGCGCTGCAACGAATCATCAGCAAGGTTTCGGACGTCAGCACCGTCGTGGACGTGATCGCCCGCTCCTCCGAACAGCAGGCACATAGCCTGGGCCAGGTGAACATCGCGATCGGCGAGATCGACTCCGTCACCCAGCAAAACGCCGCGATGGTCGAGGAGTCGACGGCGGCGGCCAGCCTGTTGGCGCAGGAATGCGGGACGCTGATGGCATCGGTGATGCGGTTCAACGTCGATACGGCGTCCACAGCGCGAACGCAGGCACGCTACCGCCCGGACGATTTCCGCCACTCACAACCGAGCCGCGCAGCCTGATGACGCCGCTGGTGCCGGTGTCCGAATAGCGGATATTCGCGTTCCGGCATAAGTTCGCTCAATAACGCATGCGCAAACGCTGGCACGACATCGTCACTGGCTACAGATATGCTTTGTCCCGATCGTGACTACCTCGTGCGAGATATTGACGAACATGCTCGCTTTCAGGTCGCCGGTCAATTTGGCTTGGATGATGGGATTTCTGGCCATCATGGGCATGGTCGCGAACATCGGTTGAGATCGCCGATGCTTTATGGCCATGGCGCTGCTGGATCGCATCTTCGCCCATCCCCCATATTTGGCGGGCATGAGCAAAGAACCAATGAGCGCCACCGTTCGCGCTCGAACGCCTACGACAAGCAGACGGTGAGGGACCGAGAGGTGGCATGCAGCCATCTCATCAGCCTTAAACGGCTAAATTATCGATATAGTGGATGAGAATAGATGGCGCACCCGACAGGATTCGAACCTGTGGCCTCTGCCTTCGGAGGGCAGCGCTCTATCCAGCTGAGCTACGGGTGCGTGGGCGAGCCGACTAGCATCGTGCAGACCACCACGCCAGCCTTTTTATGACGCCGTTGCCGCTTTTCCGCCTTTGGCGACGGGCACGGGGGTCTTGGGGCGGTAGGCGCACAGGTCCTCGACCGGGCAGCGCCAGCATTCGGGGCGCCGCGCCTTGCAGATATAACGGCCATGCAGGATCAGCCAGTGATGCGCGTGAACCCGGAACGGCGCAGGCGTCGCCTTGTCGAGCCGGAGTTCGACCGCCAGCGGGGTCTTGCCCTTGGCCAGGCCGGTACGGTTGCAGACGCGGAAGATATGGGTGTCGACCGCGAAGGTTTCGTGTCCGAAGGCGACGTTGAGCACGACATTGGCGGTCTTGCGCCCGACGCCCGGCAGCCGCTCCAGCGCTTCGCGATCCTCGGGCACCTCGCCGCCATAATCGTCGACCAGCATCCGCGACAGCGCGATGACGTTCTTGGCCTTGGTGTTGAACAGGCCGATCGTCTTGATATGCTGCTTCAGCCCATCCTCGCCCAGCGCGAGCATCTTTTCGGGCGTGTCGACGTCGGCGAACAGCGCGCGCGTCGCCTTGTTCACCCCGACATCGGTCGCCTGCGCCGACAGCGCGACCGCGACGACCAGCGTATAGGGGTTGCGGAATTCCAACTCGGTCTCGGGATGCGGATTGGCCTCCGCGAGACGGTGATAGAATTCGACGATCTCGGCCTTTTTCACGAAGGCGTCCTTACAGGCCCAGCACGTCGCCCATGCGATACCGCCCCGGCGCCTGGGTCGCGAGCCACAGCGCCGCGCGCACCGCGCCGCGCGCGAAAATGCTGCGATCCTGCGCGAAATGGCCCAGCGTCACCCGCTCGCCCTCGCCCGCGAAGATCACCTCATGATCGCCGATCACCGAGCCGCCGCGCAGCGCCGCCATGCCGATCGTCCCTTCGGTCCGTGCGCCCACCAGCCCGGCACGCCCATCGACGCGGAGTTCGGACAGGCTGCTCCCCCGCCCCGCCGCCGCCGCCTCGCCCAGCAGCAATGCGGTTCCAGAAGGCGCATCGACCTTGTGCCGGTGATGCATCTCGGTGATCTCGATGTCCCAGTCGGTGCCCAACCGCGCCGCCGCCTCGCGCACCAAATTGGCGAGCAGCGTGATGCCGAGCGAGGTATTGCCGGTTTGCAGCACCGCGATCTCGGTCGCCGCCTCGTCGATCGCGGCATGCTGTGCGGGCGACAGACCGGTGGTGCCGATCACGATCGGGGTCCGCGCCGCCCGCGCCGCCGCCAGATGCGCATCGAGCGCGCCGGTGATCGAAAAGTCGACCAGCACGTCCGCCCGTGCCGCCAACAGGGTCGGATCGTCATGCGAATCGCATCCCCCGGCCAGGGTCGCGCCCTCCCCCTCGATCAGTTCGGCGATGGCCCGGCCCATGCGTCCCGCGCTGCCGTAAATGCCGATTGCCGTCATGCCGTGTGATGTCCTTTTCGAGAGGGGTGGTGATGGTCGGTGCGGCGCTCCTTGGCACAGGTCACGCCAAGGGGAAACCGCTCGCTTGAACGCGCGGTGACCGGCTATGGGCCATGGGCGATGGCGACTTCGGACGCATTTTCCCGAATCCCGGGCCTGTGCGGCGCAACTGCGGAGATTGGGGGCGTTTTGGGTCGTACGCGCCGCGCTCACGCGCTACCGTCGTCGCCGTCATGACCAGCATCGCCAATGTCGTCATCCTCACCGGCGCGGGCATTTCCGCCGAATCCGGCATCGCCACCTTTCGCGGGCCGGGTGGGCTTTGGGAAGGACACCGGGTCGAGGATGTGTGTACGCCGGAGGCTCTCGCCGCCGATCCGGCGCTGGTACACCGCTTCTACGACTTGCGGCGGGCGGCGCTGTCGAAGGTCAGCCCCAATGCGGCGCATGAGGCTTTGGCGCGGCTCGACCGCGAATGGCCGGGCGCGTTGCTGATCGTCACGCAGAATGTCGACGACCTGCACGAGCGGGCGGGGGCGACCCGGCTCCTGCACATGCACGGCGCGCTGAAACAGGCGCTGTGCGCGGCGTGCGGAGAACGGTTCGAGTGGTATGACGCGTTGCCGCCCGGCACGCCCTGCCCCGCCTGCACCGCGCCCGCCTTGCAACCCGATATCGTGTTCTTCGGCGAAATCCCCTATCAGATGGAGCGGATCGAGGCGGCGCTGGCCGAGGCCGATCTGTTCGTGTCGATCGGGACGTCGGGCGCCGTCTATCCGGCGGCGGGGTTCGTGCGGATGGCCAGCGCCTATGGCGCGGAGACGCTGGAGCTCAATCTCGATCGATCGGACGGAAGCGGCTGGTTCGACGAAAGCCGCCTGGGCCCCGCCGGGCAATTGGTGCCCCAATGGGTGGAGCAGATGCTCAGCCGCCGACCGGCACGATAACCTCGCGCGCGCGCGGGCCCAGCCGCGCGACCGCCGCATCCTGAAGCCCGCGCGCGGTCACCAGCACGCCGAAGGCACGCGGATCGGGCTTGTTGAACAGCAGGGGCTGGCCCAGCGCATCGGCCACCCCCGCCCCCGCTTCCGACGCGATCAGCGCGGCGGCGGCAATGTCCCACTCATTGCCCCAGCGCAGCGTCGCGACCAGATCGGCCTCGTCCGAGGCGACCATGGCGATGCGCAGCGCGATCGAATTGGGCTTGAAGACGGCGACGAGATCGCGGTCGGCCTTGGGCAGCGCGTCGACCGGCACACGCGCGCCGGGCATCTGCCGACAATATCCCGCGCTGAGCGTTCGCCCGTTGCGGGTCGCGCCCGCCCCCGCCTGTGCCAGCCATAACTCGCCGCGCGCGGGAGCGGCGAGTACGCCGATGACCGGCCGTCCATCCTCGACCAGCGCGACCGAGACCGCCCAACCCTCGCGCCCGCGAATATAGTCGCGGGTTCCATCGATCGGGTCGACCACCCAGACGCGCCGCGCGGCCAGCCGATCGGGCCTGTCGGCCGTCTCCTCGGACAGCCAGCCCGCTTCCGGGATCAGCGCGGTCAGTCGCGCAAACAGCATCCGGTCGACATCCAGATCGACCTCGCACACCGGGCTGCCCGGCGTCTTTTCCCATTGGCGGAAATCGGTGCGCCAGCGGGCGAGTGCCATCGCCGCCGCCTCGCGCGCCGCCGCCACGACGGCCGGGATCAGCTCAGCCGCTGGCAACCGTCATTCCATCGATGCGCAGCGTCGGCACGTTGACGCCGTAGCGGAATTCCAGATCATTGGCCGGCGTCATGGCAAGGAACATGTCTTTCAGATTACCTGCCACGGTGAACTCCGCAACCGGCTCCGCGATCCGTCCTCCGACGATGCGAAAGCCCGCCGCGCCCCGGCTGTAATCGCCGGTGACAGGATTGACGCCGCTGCCGATCAGTTCGGTGACATAGACGCCATCGGCAATGTCGCCGATCAACGTATCGACCGGCACGCGGCCCGCCACCATATAGAGGTTGCTGGTCGATACGCCCGGCGCGCCCGCGGTGCCGCGCGCCGCATGGCCGGTCGGCTCCAACCCCAATTGCCGCGCCGAGGCCGAATCGAGCAGCCATGTTTCCAGCACCCCATCCTCGACGATCGCGGTCGGCGACACAGCCAGCCCCTCTCCATCGAAGGGGCGCGAACGAAGGCCGTGCGGGCGGTGCGGATCGTCCTCGATCCGGATACCCTCCGCCATCACCCGCTCACCCAGCCGGTCGAGCAGGAAGCTGGTCCGCCGCGTGATCGCGCTACCCGCAATGGCGGAAACCAGATGGCCGACCAGCGACGATCCGACGCGCGGGTCGAACACCACTGGCATCGCCCCACTGGCGATCCGGCCCGGATCGAGCCGCGCCACCGTCCGCTCGCCCGCGCGGGTGCCGATCGCCTCGGGGCTTTCGAGCAGCCGACGTAGGCGCGCGCCATGATGCGCATAGTCGCGCTGCATCCCCGCGCCTTCGCCCGCGACCACGCTGACCGACAGGCCATAGCCGGTTGCGGCATAGCCCGCCGCAAAGCCGTGGCTGGTCGCCAATGCGGTGACCACGCGCGAGGCGGAGGCTCCACCCCCTTCGGAATTGGTCACGCCAGGTACCGCCCGCGCGGCTTCCTCGGCCGCGAGGGCGGCGGCGCGCAGTGTTTCAGGCACGATCTCGCCGCCATCGTCCAGATCGAGCATCGGCGGGGCGCCGTGCAGCAACCGTTCTTCGGGGGCCAGGCCCGCCCAGCGATCCTCGGGCGCTTCGCGCGCCATCGCGACGGCACGCTCCACCGCCCGATCCATCGCATCGCCCGACAGGTCCGAGGTCGAAACGCTGGCCGAGCGGCGCCCGACAAAGACGCGCAGGCCCAGCTCCTCGCTCTCGGACCGTCCCACATCCTCCAGCGCGCCCAGCCGGACCGACACTTCCAGCGCAGCATCGGCGGCGAAGATGGCATCGGCGGCATCCGCTCCGGCGGCACGAGCGCGGGCAACGATATCGGCGGCCCGGTCGCGGGCCTGTTCGGGGGTCAGCATGGCATGGGACTTAAGGGCGGGCGGGCGGGGATGCCAGCCCCGGCGTTCGGTTCGATGCCGATTGCAGTCGGACCGGCGGTGCTTGACATAGTTCGCCCCCCGACGTCATCCGATGTCGCATGGGTCGAATGGCCTTGCCCGATCGGCCCGCCTGAACCCCGCCGCCGTCGAGCGCGTTGTGGCGGGATGACCCAGGACACCCCACTCGCACCCCGGCGGGCCACGACTTCGCAAAAGGCGGTTTTGCGCCTGGCGGCCGGACGCCGTCTGCGCCTTCGCGCCAAGGTCGAGGTGACGAATGGCGGCCTGCTCGCGATCGGCGGGCTGGTCTCCTCGATCCTGCTTTCCACTGCGATCCTGGTCGGCGTTGCGACTCGCCACGGGCCAGGACGCTCCGAACGATAGGCGTCAGACCGGCGCGGCGTCGGCACCCGCTCCATAATGGTGCCAGGTGAAGATTGCCAAGGCACTTCGGTGCGGGCGAAAGGCTTCGGCGAGTTCGCGGACCAGCTTTTCCGAAGGGCGCACGTCATGGCCCAATATCCGGCCCATTTCGATCTGCACCGCCAGATCGCCCGCCGGCCATATGTCGGTCCGCCCCTCCGCGAACAGCAGATAGACCTCCGCCGACCAGCGGCCGATCCCCTTCACCGCGACCAGTTGCGCAATCGCCTCTTCATCGTCCTGGGGCAGGTCCGCCAGGTTCAGGCGTCCGCTCGTCACCTCGTCCGCCAGGCTGCGCAGATAGCCGGCTTTCTGCCGTGAGATGCCCGCACCGCGCAGTTCCTCGTCGGTGACGCCGTGCATCCGCGTCGGGTCGCTGGCATCGCCCAGCAATTCGTTCAGCCGCCGCCAATGCGCATCCGCCGAGGCGACCGATACCTGCTGGCCCAATATGGTGCGGACCAACGTCGCATAGCCGCGCGCCCGGATTCGTGGTGCGGGATAGCCGATCCGGTCCAGCGCGGCGGCGATGGCGGGCGAAGATGCGGCCAGCGCATCCATGCTTTCGCGAATCTGTTCGGCGCTCAGCCCCATGATGCTTGATCCGCGCGTTCTGGCCCGGCAAGACCGCGACCGACAAGGAGAATGGACATGCCCAAGCTTATCGTCGTGACGCGCGACGGGGAAGAACGCGAAATCGACGGCGAGGCCGGTCTGTCGGTGATGGAGGTCATCCGCGACGCCGGGGTGGACGAATTGCTGGCGCTGTGCGGAGGGTGCTGTTCCTGCGCGACCTGCCATGTGCATGTCGATCCCGATTTCGCGGGCTCGCTGCCCGCGATCGGGCCGGACGAGGACGACCTGCTCGATTCGACCAGCGACCGAAATGCGACGTCGCGCCTGTCGTGCCAGTTGCCGTTCGGCGACGCGCAGGACGGCATGCGGGTGCGGATCGCGGCCGAAGACTGATCGAGCATTTCCCGTAAACGTCGGAGGGCGGGGTTTCGGCCCCGCCTTTTTTTTGCTCACGCGGAGACGCGGAGGCGCGGAGATGTCCGGTGCGCTGCGATCGAACCCCGCCTTACGACCGGAAGACCAGGCTGCAGCGGTGATAGCAGACTGGCCTTGCGGCCGGACACGCCATCTCCGCGTCTCCGCGCGAACCTGCATCCCATGGCCTTTGACTTCGCTCAGGCTGAACGGAGGAGTGGCGGCTACCGTCCAATCGACCATGAGCCACAAACCCCGTTCAGGCTGGGCTCACCACCAACACACGCTCTGCGCGATCAAGAAAGGCAGCAGGACCAACCCACCGCCCCGAAAGTCACCGCGCCGCCACCGCGTACAGCGCGATCGCCGCTGCGTTGGAGACGTTCAGGCTCTCCACTTTCGAGCTGATCGGCAGCTTGGCGAGCTCGTCGCAATGCGCCTCGGTATTCTGGCGCATCCCCTCGCCTTCCGCGCCCAGCACGATGCAGATGCGCTGCGTCCCCATCGCCTGCGCCAGTGTCTGGTTGGCATGGCCGGTCAGGCCGATCCGCCAGAAGCCCGCCTCCGCGATTTCCTCCAGCGCGCGGGCGAGGTTCACCACGCGAATCCACGGCACCGTCTCCAGCGCACCGCTGGCCGACCGCGCGACCGTGCCCGATTCGGGTGGCGCGTGCCGATCCTGGGTCACGATGCCCAGCGCGTCGAAGGCGGCGGCCGAGCGCAGGATCGCGCCCACATTGTGCGGATCGGTCACCTGGTCGAGCACCACCAGCGGCCGCTGATCGTCCTGTCCCTCATGCAACAGATCGCCCAGCCAGATATCCTCCAGCGGATCGACCTCGGCCACCAGCCCCTGATGTGGCGCGTCGGCGGGGACCAGACGTCCCAGGTCCGCCGCATCGGCATAGGTGATCGGCACCACGGGCGGCAGGTCGAGCGCGGCGAGCGCCTCGCGCGTGCCCCATATCTTGCGCACGGTGCGGTTGGGGTTGGCGAGCGCCGCCGTCACCGCATGCCGCCCCCAAAAGCGCGGGCGGTTGGCGGAGGCTTGGCTGGGGCGATGTCCTCGGCGTGCCATCAGTCGTCGGTATCCGTGTAGTCAAAGGGCTTGGTCGTCGCCGGTTGGGTCGGAACCGGCGGGCGCGGCAACGCCTTGTCCGCATTCGCCGCCGCGAGCAAGACCCCCGCGAGCACCACGGACGCCTGACGCATGTCCTCGCCCTTCAAATGGTCGAAAGTATCGGCCGAGCTGTGATGGATGCGGCTGCCATAATCCAGCGGGTCCTGGATGAACTGGAAACCCTGCACGCCGACCGCCTGCATGAAGACATGGTCGGTGCCGCCCGTCGTCCGCTGCACGACATTGCCCGCCCCCAGCGAGGCATAGGGCGACAGCCATTCCTTCAGCATCGGCACCGCCGCCGGGTTGTTCTCGGCATAGAGGCCGCGCAGCTTGCCCGAGCCATTGTCGATGTTGAAATAGGCCGCCAGATCACCGTAACCCGGCTTGGGCGTGATCGGCCAGCGATTGGTCCAGCCATAATAGCGCTTCAGGCCCGTCTGCGGCGCATCGCCCGGCCGTCCGCGCGTCGCCAGATGCTGCTCGACATAAGCCATCGAGCCGAGAATGCCCTGCTCCTCGCCCGACCAGAGCGCGAAGCGGATGGTGCGCCGGGGCCGCTGTCCCGTGGCGGCGAGGATGCGCGCGGCCTCCATCACCATCGCGCTGCCCGCCGCATTGTCGGCCGCGCCGTCGCCCGCGACCCAGCTGTCGAGATGCGCGCCGGCCATCACATAGCCCGCCTTGGGATCGGTGCCGGGGATTTCGGCGATGATGTTGTAGGCGTTCTCGTCGCTGTCGTCATAGCGGACGTCGCTCAGCACCTCGATCGTCGGTGCGGGGCCCAGCTTGGCCAGCCGCGCGAGGCGGCGATAATCCTCCGCCGCCAGTTCGATGCCCGGCACCGCCGGCGTCTCGCCACGCCCGAACAGATAGCCCTCGCCGTGCAGCAGCTTGCCGTCGCGATAGCTCTGCGTGACATAGGCGACCGCCCCTTCGGCCTTCAGGAAAGCATCGAGCTTCTGCGCGAAGTCGAGCCGCTTCATCCGACGATCGGCGGATTCGGGGTCGTGCTCGGGCTGGACATAGATATCGAGCTTGGCGATGTCCTCGCCGGTCAGGCGACGGAAGGGCGCGAAGCCAGGTTCGTCTCCGGTCCCGGGCATCGAGACCATGACGATCTTGCCGCGTAACTGGCCGCGCCACTTGTCGAAATCCCGCTCGCGCTTCATCGGCGCGACGATCACGGGGGCGGTGACCGCGCCATTGGTCGCGGGCGTCCAGGCGATCGGAATGGCGGTCAGTTGCAGCGGACGGGGCGACACCATCCGTACGCTCGCCCGCTCGATCGACCAGCCGCGCCCGAACGCAAAGCCTTCCTTATGGACGTTCTTCAGGCCCCATTTGGCGAACTGCTCGGCGGTCCACCCTTCCGCGGTGCGCATCGCGGGGCTGTTGGTCATGCGCGGACCGATCACATCGGTCAGATGCTCGGCGGTCTGCATCACCTGGCTATGATTCATGCCCTCGTCGATCAGGCGATTGGCAGCGCCGCGATCCTGCGCAACGGCGGCGGCGACAGGCATGAGGGCGACCGCCGCGACGGCGGCGAGCAAGCAAACGCGCATAGGTGATGGATTCCCCGGAAACTTCGTTATGGGACAGAGGCTATGTCCCGATCGCCGGACATGCAAGCAAGCGGATCATCCGGGGTCCGCGCAAAAACGCACAAAACGTCGTTGACAGCCGCGCCCAGCTTCGGCATTGGGCCCGCCTCGCTCCGGTGGAGCGACACCCCGGAAGGGTGGCCGAGTGGTTAAAGGCAGCAGACTGTAAATCTGCCCGCGTGAGCGTACACTGGTTCGAATCCAGTCCCTTCCACCATCCCCGCCTATCGGCTAGGGTCCGATTACGGCGCCGGATATGAGCGGGTATAGCACAATGGTAGTGCAGCAGCCTTCCAAGCTGAATACACGGGTTCGATTCCCGTTACCCGCTCCAAAACTTTCCCCGGGCATCCGGTGCAGCAGCCTTCCAAGCTGAATATCCCGTGACGATGCGCGGTCCGCGCCTTGACGCTTACGTCAATACGCGTCATCCGCCGCGTCCTATTGGCGTCGGAACAGAAAGAGTTACGGGATATGGCATCGGTCAATTTCGACATTCCCCATGAACTGGGTCGTGCCGAGGCGCGCCGCCGCATCGAACAGGGGTTGCCCAAGCTGGAGTCCAAGATTCCCGGCGGCGGTCAGGTGACGTCCGAATGGCCGGCCGACGACCGGCTGATGCTGACCATCATCGCCATGGGGCAGACGGTGAAGGCCGATATGGCGATCGGCGACCGCGCGATCACCGGCACGGTCGCGATTCCGATGATGCTGTCGATGATGGCCGGCCCGATCGGCGAGTTCGTGAAGACCAGCGCCGAAAAGATGCTCTCCAAGGCCTGAAACCGGCCGACACTTGCGCCCTTCCAGCCTTGCAGGGCAGGAAGGGGTGCTTCGTCGGGCGGAGGCCGAACCAGGCCAAGTCGCACAAGTTCCACGGGAGTCGGCGGATAAAAGGCCCGATGCGGAACAGCACTTCCCTCTTGCCGGGTGCGGCGCGACACGCCACCATTTCCGGCGATGCCCACCCTTCCCGCCGTCACCACCATTGCCCAGACCATCCAGTTGTCGCTGGCCCCCGTCTTCATGCTCGCCGCGATCGGGCAGTTGCTGAACGTGCTCGCCGGGCGGCTGGCGCGGGTCATCGACCGCGCACGCGGGCTGGAAATGATGATCCACAAGCTCGATGACGGGCCGGAGCGGTTGCGCCACAAATGGGAGCTGCGGCTGCTCGACCGGCGCATGTCGATCATCAACGCCGCACTTTTCCTGGCGGTATCGAGCGCGGTCATGGCGTGCATCGTCATCGCGGTGCTGTTCATCGCCAATCTCGGCAAATTCCACATCGGAACCTGGATCGCGCTGGCCTTCATCATGGCGGTGACCCTGCTGATCCTGTGCCTGGTCGCCTTCATGATCGAGGTCCGAATTTCGCTGCGTGCGATCCATGTACGCAAGGAAATCCTGGATTGATCGGCGCCAGGACCGAACGGCTGCTGCTGCAACTGGTCGTCGCGGTCGCCTGTCTGGTGCCGCTGTCGATCGGGGGGATCAGCGTGGCGAAGGGGCCGGGCTGGCTGGGTCATCCGCCCGCCATACCCGCTGATCTGGACAGCCAGTTCCGCTATGTCTCGGGGATATTTCTGGGCTTGGGGCTGGCCTTCGTCACCTGCATCCCCGCGATCGAGCGAAAGGGCGCGCGGTTCCGCCTGCTCGGCCTGCTCGTCGTCGCGGGCGGGCTGGCCCGGGCGCTGTCCTGGGCCATGGTCGGTGCGCCCTCGATCGGGCATCAGCTGGGCTTGACCATGGAACTGGGCGTCGTCCCGCTTCTTATGCTGTGGCAGGGTCGCGTTTCGCGTATCTATCGCTGATTTCAGGAGCTTCGAGATGCGCGTTTCCCACCGGGCCTTTTCCGCCACCGGCGGCATATCGGCTATCGGCCAGGCTGGGCGGCCGATCATCGCATGAGGGCTGTGCGATGGATCGCCAAGGGGCTCGCCCTGATCCTGATACTCATCGGCCTCGCCGCGACGATCGTGCCGCGTTATCTCGATCGGCTCTATTATGAAGGGCCGGAGAGCGGCCATTATGACGGAGAGCGCTTCTTCAACCCCGATGGCGATGCCGACACCTTTCGGATGCCGTCGCGCGGCGGGCGGAGCGGGTTTCTCTGGCGGCAACTGACCGGTGACGACGGACGCCCCGTCTGGCCCGAAACGGTGCCGGTCCGCCCCTCCCGACCCGAGGCACGGGTTCAGGGACAGCGCATGGTCGCGACCTGGATCGGGCATGCGACGGTGCTGGTGCAGACCCAGGGCCTCAACATTCTGACCGACCCCATCTATGCCGAGCGGGCCGGTCCCTTCGGCTTCGGCCCCAAACGGGTCGCGCAGCCGGGCGTGGCGTTCGACGACCTCCCCAGGATCGATCTCGTCGTTATCAGCCACAATCATTATGACCATCTCGACCAGGCGACGCTGAAAAAGCTTTGGCAGCGCGACCGGCCGCTGGTCGTCACCAGCCTGGGCAATGACAGCGTGATCGGACAGGTCGGTGTCCCCGCCATCGCGCTCGACTGGGGTCGCGAAAAGGCGATCCGGCCGGGTGTGTCGGTGGTCGTGACCCGCAACCATCATTGGGGCAGCCGCTGGTTCGCCGACCGCAATCGGGCGCTCTGGTCGAGTTTCGTCGTGAAGCTGCCGGGCGGGAACATCTTCTTTGCGGGGGACACCGGCATGGGCGACGGACGCTGGCCCGAGGAAGCGGCAAAGCTCGGTCCGGTGCGGTTGGCGCTGTTGCCGATCGGCGCATTCCGCTTCGTGCCTGGGCAGATGTCGGCAGGGAGCCATATCGGCCCACCACAGGCCGTGCAGATTTTCGAGCGGCTGGGCGCTTCGACCGCGATCCCGATCCATTGGGGGACGTTCCGTCTCTCCTATGAGGCCTATGACACACCACCTAAACTTCTTGATGCGGCGATGCGGTGCTCGGGTGCGCAGGGGCAATTTGCGGCGGTTCGGCTGGGTGAGCCGGTGGCAATCGCTCCTTTCCGGGCGGCGGGCGCGGGGCGGACAGGCGATGCCGCGATGAAGGCTTGCCTCGACACGCGGCAGGTTCGCGCTTTGCGATAGGCCAAGGAGCACCCTTGGCCTTCGACTTCGCTCAGGCTGAACGGCGTTGGGTATCCAGACTCACTCCCCGCTCCGTTTGGGCTGAGCGAAGCCGAAGCCCACGCCCCAATGCCGGAACCACTGGAACAAAAGCGCAACCGGACCCATATTCCCCCCATGGCGATCCAGATCCGCACCACCCTCGATGAACCCGAAACCGGGGTCAGCTTCATCCCCCACCGTCCGTCGCGCCCCGAAAAGGCCGAAGGGGGCAAGCGTTTCGAGTTGGTCACCGACTATACCGCCAATGGCGACCAGCCGGCCGCGATTCGCGAACTGACCGCCGCGGCGCGCGCGGGCGACAAGGACCAGGTCCTGCTGGGCGTCACCGGCTCGGGCAAGACCTTCACCATGGCCAAGGTGATCGAGGAGTTGCAACGCCCCGCGCTGATCCTGGCGCCCAACAAGATCCTGGCGGCGCAGCTCTATGGGGAGTTCAAGAACTTTTTCCCCAACAACGCGGTCGAATATTTCGTCAGCTATTACGATTATTACCAGCCAGAGGCCTATGTGCCCCGGTCCGACACCTATATCGAGAAGGAAAGCTCGATCAACGAGTCGATCGACCGGATGCGCCACTCGGCGACGCGCGCGCTGCTGGAGCGCGACGACGTCATCATCGTCGCCTCGGTGTCGTGTCTCTATGGTATCGGTTCGGTCGAAACCTATTCGGCGATGATCTTCGACCTGAAGAAAGGTCAGAGCGTCGACCAGCGCGAGATCATCCGCAAGCTCGTCGCGCTCCAGTACAAGCGCAACGACGCCGCCTTCATGCGCGGCAATTTCCGGGTGAAGGGCGACAATCTCGAAATCTTCCCCTCGCACTATGAGGATTCGGCTTGGCGCATCTCGTTCTTCGGGGACGAGATCGAGGAGATTGTCGAGTTCGACCCGCTGACCGGCAAGAAGGTCGCGCATCTCAACTCGGTGCGCATCTACGCCAACAGCCACTATGTGACGCCGGGTCCGACGATGAAGCAGGCGGTCGAGGCGATCAAGTTCGAGCTGGCCGAGCGGCTGAAGGAGCTGGAGATCGAGGGCAAGCTGCTGGAGCGCCAGCGGCTGGAGCAGCGTACCAATTTCGACCTGGAGATGATCGCCGCCACCGGCAGCTGCAACGGCATCGAGAATTACAGCCGCTTCCTGACCGGCCGCCTGCCCGGCGAGCCGCCGCCCACTTTGTTCGAGTATCTGCCCGAAAACGCCGTGCTGTTCGTCGACGAGAGCCATGTCACCATCGGCCAGATCAACGGCATGTCGCGCGGCGACCATCGGCGCAAGATCACGCTGGCCGAATATGGCTTCCGTCTGCCCTCCGCGATCGACAACCGGCCGCTGCGCTTCAACGAATGGGACGCGATGCGCCCGCAGACGGTCAGCGTCTCGGCCACGCCCGGCAATTGGGAGATGGAGCAGACCGGCGGCGTGTTCGTCGAACAGGTCATCCGCCCCACCGGGCTGATCGACCCACCGGTTGAGATCAAGCCGGTCGAGGAACAGGTGCAGGACCTGATCATCGAGGCGCGCAAGACGACCGAACTCGGCTACCGCACCCTCGTCACCACGCTGACCAAGCGGATGGCGGAGGATCTGACCGAATATATGCACGAGGCGGGGATCAAGGTCCGCTACATGCACTCCGACGTCGAGACGCTGGAGCGTATCGAGCTGATCCGTGACCTTCGGCTGGGCGTGTATGACGTGCTGATCGGCATCAACCTGCTGCGCGAGGGATTGGACATTCCCGAATGCGGGCTGGTCGCGATCCTCGACGCGGACAAGGAAGGGTTCCTACGCTCCGAGACCTCGCTGATCCAGACGATCGGGCGCGCGGCGCGCAACGTTGACGGGCGTGTGATCCTCTATGCCGACCGGATCACCGGATCGATGGAACGCGCCATGTCCGAGACGTCACGGCGTCGCGAGAAGCAGATGGCCTATAATGCCGAACATGGCATCACGCCGCAGACGATCCGTCGCCAGATCGGCGACATCATCGCACATGTCGCCAGCGGCGATCAGGTGACCGTGCCGATCGACGAGGACCGTCCGCATATGGTCGGCCACAATCTGCGCGCCTATATCGAGGAGTTGGAAAAGAAGATGCGCAAGGCCGCCGCCGACCTCGAATTCGAGGAAGCGGGCCGCTTGCGCGACGAAATCCGACAGCTGGAGAATGAAGAACTGGGCCTGCCCGTCCATGAGCAGAAGGCCCCGATCATGGGTCGATCCAACGAGGGCAAGCCGGGGACGCGCAAGACGCGGTTCGGGAAGAGCAAGAAGTTCGCCAGCGGGCGCAAGGCGAACTGACGCACCTGCTACAAAATAGTACTATTAGTGCTATTGATCGATCGCATGCCGATGCTATCCTGCACGCCGAAAGGATCGACATGCAGAGCATTGATGTGGATTTCGCCGTGTGGAAGGCACTGACCGCTCTGCGACGCGATGAAGCGCACAGCTACAATGATGTGCTCCGCGCTTTGTTGAACTTGCCAGCGGGAGAGGCGTCAGAGGCGATCGCCGGCACAGGTCGAGAAGAAGAGGGATGCTATCTTAGCGGCCGATGGATGCCCAACGGCACGCAGCTTCGCGCCCAATACAAGGGCCGGACGCATGAGGCGACAATTCGGAGCGGTCAGTTGACCGATGCAGAGGGCCTTGCACATTCTTCGGCTTCGGCGGCAGCAAAGGCCGTCACATCGACCAACGTCAATGGCCTCATGTTCTGGTCCGTCAAAAGACCGGGCGACGAGACATGGCGTCGACTCGGCAACCTTCCGAAAAGATGGTGACCCGTGTGGACGCCCCCCCCCGTCACGAACCCGAAGCCATTGGCCCGTCGCCGCTCAGCCCATGCTCAGATTCTCGGTGCCGACACCATAATATCCCGCGACGCGATCCGCATAAGCCTGGTCGAACACGGGCGCGTTGTTGGCCCAGCTCGGTCCGCCCTCCAGCAGGCGACGATCGACGGTGATGACATATTGGTCGCCCACCGGATCGAACTGCAACAGGCTGAACGGCACGGGATAGAAGCTCTTGCCCATGCCCAGGAACCCGCCCAGCGCCAGCACCGCATGGGTCGCGCGGCCCGAGCGCTTATGAACCATGAAGGCATGGACCGCGCCGATCGTGTCGCCATCGCGGCTTTCCAGCTTCAACGTACCCGAGACATTGGACTGAACCAGGATCAGGGTCGGCGTGTCGTGATCGGCCATTCTTAATCTCCGTTTATCGCCCATCCAAACCCGTCAGAGCGAGGCCCGGTTCCGATGCCCGCCGCATCGGCACGGTCCGCCGCAGCATGGGGTTGAGCCGCGCGGCGCGCTTGCCCATAGGCTGGGTGCGATGCGTCGCCTGTCCCTTGCTTCCCTTGCCCCGACGATGGTCGTGGCCGCCGCCCTGTCCGGCTGTATCCCCGCCACGCCACGTCCCGAGGCGCCGCCGCCCGCACGGACCGCGCCACAGCCCGCCCTGCCCGCGCCGCGCCCCGTTCTGGGTGCGGATTGGCGCGACTGGCCGCTGACGCCTGGCGACTGGCGGTATCAGCGGACGGCGCAAGGCTCGGTCGCTGTGTTCGGCGCGGCGGGTATGCCCCGGCTGTCGCTGACCTGCGATCCGCGCACGCGGCAGATCCGGCTCGATCGTCCGGCCGCGGTAGCCGGGGCGGTCACGATTCGCACCTCCAGCCTGACCCGGACGCTGACCCTGCGCGCGGCCGCGACCGGCGCGGAAACGGTACTCGCCACCAATGATCCGCTGCTCGACGCCATGGCGTTCAGCCGGGGGCGGTTCACCGTCGAGCAGAGCGGCCACACGCCGCTGGTCATTCCCGCTTATGCCGAGATCGGGCGCGTGATCGAAGATTGTCGGGGATGAGTCCCCGCCGTTTGGCGGGCGCGAGATGCTCGGACAAACATCGTTGCATTACAAGTCTTGTTTATCGCTCTCCGACTACGCACATTGCGATCGCGCACTTTGAAAGGGCGCGTTGGCTATCCACTAGCGAAAGGAGGTGATCCGATGTCTCATGGTTCAGCAAGGGGGTCGGTTCAGTTCGTTCGGGGGGCCGGTCTCTGACATTGATGGATGCGGTCGGGGGGTATTTTCCTCCAATCAACGGTCGCATCTGGATGTCATGAGGCCCGCATGGTTTCCCGGGCTGGAGCTCTCCGGCCGCTGACCATGTTTAGGGGTTGCCGGGTCGTCGTGATGACGCCCCGGCAGCCTCTTTTCATTTTGGGGGTAAGGCACGCCATAAACGCCACCCCCGCATAGGCTGTGATCTTCGGGCGACATTCCGATTTCCGGGCCAATCGACATTCATGCCCTACTTCACCTCGCAGGACGCGCCGCATGTCCGACGGAGGGTGTCTCGCCAGAGCAATTTGGCCAAACGCCGTTCGGCGCTTCGCACGATCCCCTCCCCTCTCGGCGGGGATCGTTGCGGAATTTGCCCGACGCACCACCCCGGCAAAGGCCGGGCTCCCCTTAAGCCGCGACCAGAGTGACGTGTCAGCGCCCCTCAGCCGAATTCCGGCCTGGGCGGTGCGTCAGTCCGTCTTTTCCTCGCGATATTTCATTTCCAGGAAGCGGCCGCGCGTCGAAAGGCTATCGAGGTCGGCCTGGGCCAGACGCTGGGTCATGTCACCGATTTCCTGCTCGATCAGCTTCAATCCGTCGACCAGCTGCGCGTCCGGCGTCCGCCCATTGCGCTCGACCCGGCGCAACGGCTCGGGCACCCGCTCATAGTCGCGCAGAAAGGCGGGGAGTTGTTCCCCGATCAGGCGACGGACTTCCATCGCCTCGGCGGTGTCATTGTCGACCCCCGCCAGTTGCGGCGACAGCGTGTCGAGCCGCTGGCCGATCCGGTCGACCAGTTGCACGGCGGGCGCGGGCAGCAGTGGGCGCTGCGCCTCCAGCCAGCGTTCGGTCTGCGCGGGCAACGCCTTGATATCGACCTGCGCCAGCTTGGCCGGGGTCGGCGCGCGCGCGGCGGGGGCCAGGGCGATGGCAAGCGTCACCGCGATCATCAGCATCATCGCCGCCAGTGCCCCGAAAATGCCGATGCCGCCGGGCAGGATCAGGCCCGTCACCATCGCCGCGATCAGGATGGCGGCATTGGCGATGGCGATCAGGATCACGCGTTGCAGGGCCGAGCGGGCGCGGCGTCGCACCCGCTTGACGGTCTGCTGCGCGGACCCGCGATAATCCTGCGAGATGCGCGCCATCACTTCGCGCGCACGCTCGATCTGGGCATCGACCTCGTTCGAGCGGGGTGTGGTCACGGGCTTACAGCGCCTCCAGCTTGAACGACGACGATGCGCCGCTGGTCAATTGCGGGTTCTGCGCCCCCTCGGCCCGCGCGATATAGCCCTTCGACTTCTCGACTTCGTTGCCCAGCGTCGTGACGGTGGTCTTCATCGAATCGAGCGCCTTCAGCTTGAAGCTGTCGATCGCGTCCATCGTGTCATAGATGTTCTGGAAGGCGCGTTGCAGCGTTTCCAGCGGGATGGTCGAGGCCGCCGCCTGCTCATGGATCTGCGCGGTCTGGCTGCGCAGCAGCTTGCCGGTCGAATCGATGATGTTGGCGGTGGTCGAGTTGAGCGCGGTGATCTGGTCGAGCACCAGCTTCTGATTAGCCAGCGCCTGCGCCACGGTGACGGCGGTGCGCAAAGCCGAGACGGTGGTGGTCGAGGCGCGGTCGACGCCCTTCACCAGCTCGACATTGTTCTTCTTGACCAGATCGAGCGCCAGATAGCCCTGCACCGTGACCGCCATCTGGGTCAGCAGGTCCTGCGTCCGCTGGCGCGTGTAGAAGAGTGCGGTCTCGCGGATCGCCTTGGCCTTGGCGGGATCGGTGTGATCCAGCTCGTTGGCCGTATCCTCCAGCTTGGCGTCCATCGTCTTGGACAGATGGATCATCTGCTCCAACCGCCCCATGGCGGACCACAAATTCGCCCGCTCGGTATCGATCGCGGCATTGTCCATCAGCAGTTCGTCACGGCCCGAGGACAGGCTCTTCAGGATCGCGGCGATATGCGTCTGCGACGAGCGATAGCCGTCGAAATAGTCGCGCATCTTGTTGCCGAAGGGCAGGATGCCCAGCAGCTTGCGCGGTGCCGAGAGATTGCCCTGCCGACCGGGATCGAGGCTTTCGACCACGCGGCGCAACTCGGTCAGGTCCTTGCCCACGCCGGTCTCGCCGTCCATTGCCTTGACCGGGCGGTCGAGGAAGCGGTTGGACTGGCTGGCCGCCTCGCGGATTTCCTTCTGCCCCATGGCGGTGATCGCATCGACGCGGCGGCCGAATTCGGGGCTGTTCACATCCTGCGCGATCAGCTCGGCGACGAAGCCGTCGACCTTCTGCTCGAGCTGGCTGCGCGTCTTGTCGTCCACGGGCACAAGCCCGGCGGCCTGGGACGGCGCGACCGTCGGCACGGGATCGGGCGGCGTGAGAGTCAGCCCCTTTTCCTGGGTCGCGGTGTCGGCGGTCGTGGCCATTCTCAAAGTCTCCAAATGCCTTGCCCCTAGTGTGGAGGGGATGGGCGCATGGTTCAAGTGTATTATAGGGCTAATACTATAGGACGTCTCCGCACGGGTTCCCCTTCCCCGTCCAGCTTGAGCGAGGTTTGGGAGGACGGTCGCCCCCCCCTTACGCGTCGAACAACCCGTCCTGCGACCCCACCGGCGGGTTCAGCCCCAGATGCTTCCAACCGCCCGCATTCAGGATGCGCCCCCGCGCCGTCCGCGCGAGCAGGCCGAGCTGGATCAGATAGGGCTCGATCACCTCCTCGATCGTGTCGCGCGGCTCGGACAGTCCGGCGGCGAGCGTCTCCACCCCCACCGGGCCGCCACGATAGACATCGGCGATCATCGTCAGATAGCGCCGGTCCATCGCATCCAGCCCCAGCGCATCGACCTCCAGCCGGTTGAGCGCCTGGTCCGCCGCCGCCGCATGGACGATGTCATGTCCCGCAACGCTGGCAAAGTCGCGCACCCGGCGCAGCAACCGCCCGGCGATACGCGGCGTACCCCGCGAACGCCGCGCCACCTCCATCGCGCCATCCTCGGCGATCGGCAGGTCGAGCAGCCGCGCGGCACGGGTGACGACGCGGGTCAGTTCCTCGACAGTGTAGAATTGCAGGCGGACCGGAATGCCGAAACGATCGCGGAGCGGCGTGGTCAGCAACCCCTGCCGCGTCGTCGCCCCCACCAGGGTGAAGCGCGGCAGATCGATCCGCACCGATCGCGCGGACGGCCCCTCGCCGATCATCAGGTCGAGGACGCGGTCCTCCATCGCCGGGTACAGGACTTCCTCGACCGCCGGTTGCAGGCGGTGGATCTCGTCGATGAAGAGCACGTCGCCGTCCTCGAGATTGGTCAGCAGCGCGGCGAGGTCGCCCGACTTGGCGATGACCGGGCCGGAAGTCGCGCGGAAACCCACGCCCATCTCGCGCGCGATGATCTGCGCCAGCGTCGTCTTGCCCAGCCCCGGCGGGCCAAAGAACAGGACATGGTCGAGCGCATCGCCGCGCCCGCGCGCCGCCTGGATGAAAACGCGCAAATTGTCGCGCGCCGCCTGCTGCCCGACGAACTCGTCCAGGCTCTTGGGACGGAGCGCGGCATCGACATCCTCGGGACGACGGCTGGCGGACAGAAGGCGGTCTGGGTCGGTCACGCGCGCTGCCCTAGCGAGCAGGCGACGGGGTTGTCGAGCAAAGCGATGATGGCGACGTCAGCGAACATTGCACGAACATAGCAGGGGATAGCCGACAGGGACAGCCGCCGCAGCGACCTCACCAAACCTAGGTAGCGGACTTACCGCAGAATCGCGCTACAACAGATGCCATGCCGCAGGACATTTTTCTGGCAACCGCCATTCCGCCCGCCCTGGAAATCGCACTGGCCGAACGCTTCACGCTTCATCGCGACACGCCCCCACCGACCGCCCGCGCCATTGTCGGCGGCGGCATGATGACGGTCGATGCCGCGCTGCTCGATCAACTGCCGGCGTTGCAGATCATCGCGGTGCACGGAGTGGGTTTCGACGGGATCGACCGCGAAGCCGTCGCCGCACGCGGCATCCGGATCGCGATCACCCCCGATGCGCTGACCGACGATGTCGCGGACCAGGCCATTGCGCTGTGGCTGGCGGTCGATCGGCGGATTGCCGCCAATGACCGGGCCTTGCGGATGGGCAATTGGACGGTGCCACTGGGCCGCCGGGCGACGGGGCGGCGGATCGGCATTTTCGGGCTGGGGCGGATCGGCCAGGCCATCGCCAAACGCGCCGAGCCCTTTGCCGCAGAGATCCTCTACACTGCCCGCTCGGCCAAGCCGGTGGCGTGGCGCTATGTCCCCGAACTGGCGCAACTGGCGGAAGAGAGCGACGTGCTGATCCTCGCGGCGCCCGGTGGCACGGAGACGCACGGGGCGGTGGATGCGGAGGTGCTGGACCGGCTGGGCGCCGATGGCGTGCTGGTCAATATCGCACGCGGGAGCCTGGTCGACGAGGAGGCGCTGATCGCCGCGCTGGAAAGCCACCGGATCGCCGGGGCGGGGCTGGACGTGTTCGCCGACGAACCCGAGGTGCCCTATGCTCTGCGGCGGATGAACCATGTCGTGCTCGCTCCGCACCAGGGGAGCGCGACACGCGAGGGGCGCGCGGAAATGGCGCAGATGGTGATCGCCAATCTGGAGGCCCATTTCGACGGGCGGGAGCCGCCGGGGCTACTGGGTTAGCGGAGGCGCTTGGCCTTTTGGCCCCAGCCTCCGCGCTATTTCGCCGCCTTGCGCAACGCCAGGCGAACCAGCGCATCGAGCGAGGCCGTCGCGCCCAATTCCTCTTCCGCCGCCGCCACCGCCGCGCTCGCCTCGGCGGGACGGAAGCCCAGGTTGAGCAGCGCGGACACCGCATCGGCCCCCGCCCCGACCGGCGCGGCCATGCCGCCACCCGATCCCGGTGCCAGCACGATCCCGCTGACCTTGTCCTTCAACTCCATGACGATCCGCTGGGCAAGCTTCGGCCCGACACCGTTGGCGCGGGCCACCATAGCCTTGTCGCCGCTGGCGATCGCACGCATCAGGTCGGCGGGCTCCAGCGCCGACAGGATCGCCAGCGCCACGCGCGACCCCACGCCCTGCACGCCGGTCAGCAAGCGAAACCAGTCGCGCTCGTCGGCGCTGGCGAAACCGACCAGGCGGATCGAATCCTCCGACACCAGCATCTCGGTATGCAGCATCGCCGCCTCGCCCACCGGGCCGATGGCAGACAGGGTGCGCGCCGAAGCGCCGACCAGATAGCCCACACCGCCGACATCGATCACCGCATGGTCGATACCGGTGGAGTCCAAACGTCCCTTGAGATGCGCGATCATGGCGTAGGGTTAGAACAAAACGGGGATTTCGTCACCCACTTCGATGAGACGCAAATCTGATTCACGCGAAGTCGCGATGACGCGAAGGAATAGATTTTCGCGCGGAGGCGCGGAGGACGCAGAGGTTTTTCGCCCGCCGCGCCAGCGGCCCTACAATCTCGATCGGTGCGTGAAGCGGATAATGCGCCAAACGGGTCGCCACCTCCGCGCTCTCTGCGCCTCCGCGCGAAACCACCTTCTTCTTCGCGGCATCGCGGCTTCGCGTGAGCCAAAATTCCTAAACCGCCGAAGCCCGCCGCTGCATCGCCCGCGCACTTGCCAGATGATGCGCATGGGTGATCGCCACCGCCAAGGCATCGGCCGCGTCGGGGCCGGTCAGCTTCACGCCCGGCAGCAGATGGCCGACCATCGCCTGCACCTGTTTCTTGTCCGCGCCGCCGGTGCCGACCGTCGCCTTCTTGACGATGCTGGGGTGATATTCACCGACCACCAGCCCCGCCTGCGCCGCCGCGAGCAACACGATGCCGCGCGCTTGCCCCAGTTTCAGCGTGGACTGCGCATTGCTGTTGCCCAGCACCTCTTCCACCGCCGCGCCGTCGGGCTGTTGCTGGCGGATCACGTCGTAGAGCGCGGCGTGGAGGTTCGCGAGGCGGCGGGGGAGCACCATCGACGGCTCGGTTTTGATCTGACCATTGGCGACGTGACGCAGCCGGTTGCCTTCCACCGCGATCACCCCCCAGCCGGTGGTGCCGAGGCCGGGATCGAGGCCGAGGATGATGGCGGGGGGTACGGTCATGGGTCGCCTTGAGAGGGATGATCTATGGTCCTGCCCCTCCACAACCGGTTTCACCCGGCGGTTTCCCTCCCCAGACTTTGCCTGGGGAGGATCAGGGTTCAGGCCAGCTTTTCCATCACTTCGTCGGAGACTTCGTAATTGCCCCAGACGGTCTGGACGTCGTCGTCATCGTCCAGCGTGTCGATTAGCTTGAACAGCGTCGCCGCCGCCGCTTCGTCCACCGACACCATGGTCTGCGGACGCCAGGCGAGCTTGGCGCCTTCCGCCTCGCCCAGCACGGGCTCCAGCGCCTTGGCGACTTCGTGCAAATCGCCCTGCGCGGTCCAGATCTCGTGGCCGTCCTCCGACGAGGTCACGTCTTCGGCACCGGCCTCCAACGCCGCCTCGAACACCTTTTCGGCGTCGCCCGCGCTGGCGGGATAGTTGATCAGGCCCATCCGGTCGAAACCATGGCTGACCGAACCACCGGCACCCAGGTTGCCGCCATTCTTCGATACCGCGGTGCGGACATTGGTCGCGGTGCGATTGCGATTGTCGGTCAGCGCCTCGATGATCAGGCTGACGCCGCCGGGGCCGAAGCCCTCGTACCGGACTTCCTCGTAATTCTCTCCGTCGCCGCGAGAAGCCTTGTCGATCGCGCGCGCGATATTGTCCTTGGGCATCGACGCCGCCTTGGCCGCATTGACCGCCGCGCGCAGACGCGGGTTCATGTCCGGATCGGGCGTGCCCATCTTCGCCGCAACGGTGATTTCGCGGGAAAGCTTGGAGAATGCCGCCGAGCGCTTCTTATCCTGCGCGCCCTTGCGGTGCATGATGTTCTTGAATTTGCTGTGGCCTGCCATCGGTGCCTCTTGATATGATCGCGCTCTCTACGACCGCGACAGGGCCTTTGCCAACCCGTCGATCTTCGCCTCCAGACTATCGAGCCGTTCGGTGACCGCGTTGTCCAGCTTATGGTGCAGGCGCAATATGTCGATCTCGGCGCGCAAATTGGTGCGATAGTCGAGGCTGGCGGCCAGCCGGTCCTTTGCCGACTGCCGGTTCTGGCTCATCATGATGACCGGCGCCTGGATCGCCGCCAGCGTCGAGAGCATCAGGTTAAGGAAAATGTAGGGATAGGGATCGAAGACCAGCCCGAAATGGCTGAGCACGTCCGAGTTGAGCAGCATCCACCCGAGCAAGATCACCGAAAAGGTGATGATGAAGCCCCAGCTTCCCCCGACCGCCGCGACCCGGTCGGCCAGCCTTTCGCCCCAGGTCGAGGTCTCGTCCGCGACATCGGCGGCGTCGCGCGCGCTGAGATTGCCCGACTCGATATCGGCAATGACCTGGGCCTCTTCCTCGTCCAGTTCGTGCGCGGGCTTGCCCAGCGTGCGGCGGGCGATTTCGGCGGCGGTCGACAGGGCCATGAGCGAAGGGCTCCGTTCAGGGAATCAAATGCCTTGCTCCTTGGGGCGTTGATCGGCCAAACGCCAGAGTCATGACGGTACGCGTGGATATGGGAACCGATGAGCGTGGCTCGTCGGTGCCGATCGATTTGGAGGAACTGCTGGCGACCCGCCTGCTGGTGCAGGGCAATTCGGGGTCGGGAAAGTCGCATCTTCTGCGCCGCCTGCTCGAGAAATCGGCGGGCCAGGTGCAACAGGTGGTGATCGACCCCGAGGGTGATTTCGTCACGCTTTCCAAGGCCTATGGCCATGTCGTGATCGAGGCGGGCGACTATGCCGAGCGTGAGGTCGGGCGGTTCGGCGCGCGAATCCGCGAACACCGCGCCTCAGTGGTCCTCAGCCTGGAGGGGCTGGAGATCGAGGGGCAGATGCGCTGCGCCGCGACGTTCCTGAACGCGCTGTTCGATGCCCCGCGCGAGCATTGGTATCCCGCGCTGGTCGTGGTGGACGAGGCGCAGCTCTTCGCGCCCACCACCGGAGGCGAAGTGTCGGAGGAGGTCCGCCGCGCCTCACTCTCCGCCATGACCAATCTGATGTGTCGTGGGCGCAAGCGTGGCCTGGCGGGGGTGATCGCGACCCAGCGACTCGCCAAGCTCGCCAAGAACGTCGCCGCCGAGGCGTCCAACTTCCTGATGGGCCGCACCTTCCTCGACATCGACATGGCGCGCGCCGCCGACCTGCTGGGCATGGAGCGGCGGCAGGCTGACTCGATCCGCGATCTGGCGCGCGGCACCTTCCTGGCGCTGGGGCCCGCCGTCTCGCGTCGGCCGATCACGGTGAAGATCGGCGCGGTCGAGACCTCGGCCCGCTCGGGCAGCCCCAAGCTGACCCCCCTGCCCGACGCGCCGCCGCCCGATTTGCAGGAACTGCTCTTCGCGCCGGTCGAGGAAGCCCCGACCCTGCCCATGACCTTCGACCCGCGCCCGCGCCGGGTGCCCGCCGAGGAACTGATGGCCGATCTCGGGCGCCCGCCCTTGCCCACCACCGCCGCGCCGCCCGCGCCCGAAATGGACGAGGGCGAGGTCGAGGCGATCTACGAACAGGTGCTGCGCGCAATCGTAGAGGACCCCGAATCGACCTTCCGCCCTGCCTCGGTGCTGTTCCAGGATTTCCAGGTGCGCTGCCGGATGGCGGGCCTTGCGCGGCCGCCGCTCGACCTGAACGGCTTCGCCCGGCGGCTGTCCTGCGCGCGGGCGGGGATTTTCGACGTGAACGATCCCGACTGGCAGGAGGCGCTGGCGCTGGCCGGGATGCTGCCCGACGACATGCTGGGCGCGTTCCTGCTGGTCGCGCGCGCGGCGCGGGAGGGCCTGCCCTGCCCGCCGGATACCAAGATCGCCGAGACCTATGGTACCAGTTCGCTCGGCCGGGTGAAGCGGTTGATCGCCTATATCGAGAGTCGCGACCTGTTTGTGTGCCGCACCGACCTGACGGGGAAGCGGTCGATCACGATTCCGCGATTGGGCTGGACGACCCAGGCAGCGGAGATGGGGTGAGCGGTTCGCGTGGCCTTCGACTTCGCTCAGGCTGAACGGAGGTTGGGGGTTACGGCCGATAAAAACCTTGGTCCGCGGCTATGGCGCAAGCCAACGCCCTACCTCTCGCGACGTTTTGCTGGCTTATCTTCATCACGGCGGATCTTCCGTTCCAACAGCATCGCAAGCAATTGGTCCGACCAGCTTAGCATGATGATGGCGGGAACAGCCAGAACAGCGAAAAGCCCCATCGTTCCCTCATCGCCCAACGTCGCCATCCGGCGCGACGATATGCCGGTCTTCAGGAAAATGTCAGCCTGGCGTGCGCCTTTTCGCCTGAAACGCAAATTCCCTTACGTCCACCACCCCCGTTCAGCCTGAGCGAAGTCGAAGGCCACGCACCGCCGCCCGCCCCAAACAAAAAGGGCGACGGAGCCCAAAGTCCCGCCGCCCTTCGCATCTTGAAACCGGAAAACCGGGATCAGATCATGCCCAACGCCTTCATATACACTTCGAGGATGGCTTCCTCTTCCTGATATTCCTCACGCTTCTTCTTGCGGATCTGCATGATCTTCTTGATCGCCTTGGGGTCGTACCCGCGCGCCTTGGCTTCGGCGAAGACGTCCTTGATGTCGTCCGAAATGCCCTTCTTCTCTTCTTCCAGCCGCTCGGCCCGCTCGATCAGCAGGCGCAGCTCGTCGGCCGTCACATTGCCGCTGCTGTCGTAATTGTCGTCCGCCATCGTCTTAACCCTCTGAATACCGATATGCCCGCATGACCGAATCCATGTCGCGGCCCCAACCTGCCCCCTCAATCAAGCGAAGGTCGGTCTGGCGCGGCCGGATCGGGCCCCATGTCGGGATCGGCGGCGGGTCTAGGCGGTTCCGCCGCCGGGCTCAAGCGGGCATGTTCGTTAGGCGTTCTTCTTCACGCTTTCGGCCATGCGCGCCAACTGTTCGGGCGTCGCCTCGCCCTGATGCTGCGTCTTCCACGCATCATAGGGCATGCCATAGATCGCTTCGCGCGCACGGGCCTTGTCGATTTCCGCTGCCTCGCCCACCCAGTCGGACAGGCAGTTGCGGCAAAAGCCCGCCAAACCCATCAAATCGACATTCTGGGCATCGCTCCGATGGCGTAGGTGCAGCACCAGTCGCCGGAAAGCCGCCGCTGCCGCCCGATCATCGATTGCATTCAGTGCATCTACCGCATCGCCCATATTCGTCTCTCCAAGGTTGATCGCGCCGCATTAGGCTTTAGGACGCACCCAGAAAAGAAGCAGGATGTAAGATGACCCAGGCCCTCCCACCGCGTTCACGCAAAGTCCGCGTCCTCGCCACGCTCGGCCCGGCCAGCAGCGATCCCGAAACGATCGCCACCCTGTTTCAGGCAGGGGCCGACGCCTTCCGAATCAATATGAGCCATGGCGACCAGCAGTCCAAGGTTCCGCTGATCCAGGCGATCCGTTCGTTGGAAGAGCGATTCGGCCGCCCCACCACCATCCTCGCCGATCTTCAGGGCCCGAAGCTGCGCGTCGGCAAGTTCGCCGAGGGCAAGGTGATGCTGGAGACCGGCAGCACCTTCATCCTCGACCGCGATCCGACGCCGGGCGACGCGACCCGTGTCGAACTGCCCCACAAGGAAATCTTCGCCGCGATCGAGCCGGGTGCGCGCCTGCTGCTCGACGACGGCAAGCTGGTGCTGCGCGTCGCCTTCCACGACGATCAGAAGATCACCACCTTAGTCGAGGTCGGCGGCGCGCTGTCGAACAATAAGGGGCTGAACGTTCCCGACGTGGTGCTGCCTATGGCCGCGCTGACCGAGAAGGACCGTTCGGACCTGGCCTTTGCGGTCGAGCAGGGCGTCGACTGGATCGCGCTGTCCTTCGTCCAGCGGCCCGAGGATCTGATGGAGGCGCGCGGCCTGATCAAGGGGCGCGCCGCGCTGCTCGCCAAGATCGAGAAGCCGCAGGCGATCGACCGGCTGGAGGAAATCGTCGAGCAGTGCGACGGCGTGATGGTCGCACGCGGCGACCTGGGCGTCGAGCTGCCGCCCCAGGCCGTCCCGCCGCTCCAGAAGCGCATCGTCGAGGTGTCGCGCCGCATGGGCCGCCCGGTCGTCGTCGCGACCCAGATGCTCGAGTCGATGATCCAGAGCCCTTCGCCCACCCGCGCCGAGGTGTCGGACGTGGCGACCGCCATCTATGACGGCGCCGACGCGATCATGCTGTCGGCCGAATCGGCGGCGGGTGCATGGCCGGTCGAATCGGTCGCGATGATGAACGCGATCGGCGTGTCGGTGGAAAGCGATCCCGGTCACGGCGAGCGCGTCCACTTCACCGCGATGACCCCCGATCCGACCACCGCCGATGCACTGGCGGAGGCGGCCGCACGGATCACCAATACCGTGTCGTCCAAGGCGATCATCTGCTTCACCTCCAGCGGCTCGACCGCTCGGCGCGTCGCGCGTGAGCGTCCCCTGGTGCCGATCCTGGTCCTGACCCCGCGGCTGGAGACGGCACGTCGCCTGGGCCTGCTCTGGGGCTGTCACGCGGTGCATACCCGTGACGTCGAGTCGTTCGAAGAGATGGTCGCCAAGTCCAAGCGCATGGCGCTGCGCCATGGCATCGCCGAAGCGGGCAATCAGGTCGTGCTGATGGCGGGCGTCCCGTTCCGCACGCCGGGCTCGACCAATGTGCTGCACGTCACCCGGATCATGGGCGACGAACTTGCGAGCTACGGGGATCGCAGCGAAGAGGCGTAAGCCACTTTCTTACCCGGTGAGATGGCCGGGATAAGGAAATCGGGGCGGCGGCGCGAACAGCGCCTGCCGCCCCTTTTCGATCGGTATGGCGACGAACTGGCCGCCGGCACCTTGGTGGCCGCCGATCAGCTTGTATCCACAAGCCGGACCAGCGTGCCCGTTTCATCCGGGCGAGCTGGATATAGCGATGCAGAGTGAGCCTGAAGGTCGCCGAGAACTGCCGGTGGAAGTGGAATTTCGAGAAGGCGGCAATGCCGCTGATCCTATCCAGATCCAGCTCGTCATCGAGATGCCGGTCGATATGATCCAGCACCCGTTGCATCCGGCCATGGTAGTTACGAAGCGCCGCCGTCATCGTCCTGTCCTCCGTGGCGGTGACAGCTAGACCTTTGCAGTGAAACCGCGCTCGACCGATCTTGCGCTTCGCGCATAGCAGAAGGGGCGGACATCTTGCGATGCCCGCCCCCCTTTCATCACTCGGTGACGACCAATCAGATGTGGATCGGCTTGCCCTGCACCGCCATGGCGGCTTCCTTGAGCGCCTCGGCATGGGTCGGGTGCGCGTGGCAGGTGTACGCGATGTCTTCCGACGTCGCGCCGAACTCCATCGCCTGGGCGGCCTGCGCGATCATCGTTCCGGCAAGCGAGGAGATGATCCACACGCCCAGCACGCGGTCGGTCTTCGCGTCGGCGATGACCTTCACGAAGCCGTCGGTGTCGCGGTTGGTCTTGGCGCGGCTGTTCGCCATGAAGGGGAACTTGCCGACCTTCACTTCGCCCTTTTCCTTGGCGGCTTCTTCCGACAGGCCGACACCGGCGATTTCGGGCATGGTATAGACGACGCTGGGGATGACGTCGTGGTTCACGATGCCGGTCTGGCCCGCGATGTTCTCGGCCACCGCGACGCCTTCGTCTTCGGCCTTGTGGGCGAGCATAAGTCCGGGAGCCACGTCGCCGATCGCCCAGATGCCGTCGACATTGGTCGCGAAGTCATGGTCGATGGCAACCTGACCGCGATCGGTCAGCTTCACGCCGGCGGCCTCCAGGTTCAGGCCGTCGATATTCGGCTTGCGGCCGATCGCGACCAGCACGGCGTCGGCCGACAGCGTTTCCGCCGCACCGCCCGTCGCCGGTTCGACCGACACGGTCGCGCGATCGCCCTCGACGGTGACGCCGGTCACCTTGGTCGAAGTCTTCAGCTCCATGCCCTGCTTCTTGAACAGCTTGGCCGATTCCTTGCGGACCTCGCCGTCGAAGCCGGGGAGGATCTGGTCGAGATATTCGACGACCGTGACCTTGGCCCCCAGACGACGCCAGACCGAGCCCAGCTCCAGTCCAATCACGCCGCCGCCGATGACGACCAGATGCTCGGGCACTTTGGGCAGCGCCAGCGCGCCGGTCGAGTCGACCACGACCTTCTGGTCGATCGCGACGCCGGGCAGCGGGGTGACGACCGAGCCGGTCGCGATTACGATGTCGCGCGCGGTGACGGTCTGGTCACCGACCGTGACCGTGCTCGAATCCTGGAACGCGGCCTTGCCCTTCAGCCAGGTGACCTTGTTCTTCTTGAAGAGATA
This sequence comes from Sphingomonas sp. Marseille-Q8236, assembly GCF_965112005.1. Lineage (NCBI taxonomy): Bacteria > Pseudomonadati > Pseudomonadota > Alphaproteobacteria > Sphingomonadales > Sphingomonadaceae > Sphingomonas > Sphingomonas sp. Marseille-Q8236. The sequence goes on along the minus strand of NZ_CBCOPO010000001.1, from coordinate 1,663,631 downwards.
TTCGATGCCGCCGGTCAGCTCGCCGACCGCCTTGGCCTTTTCGGCGTGCATCTGGTCGAGGTTGAGCTTCGCGCCCTCGATCTCGACACCGAACTTCGCAAGGGCACCATGCGACGCTTCCTCGAACAGTTCGGAGGCGTGGAGCAGCGCCTTGGACGGGATGCAGCCGACATTGAGGCAGGTGCCGCCCAGCGTCGCGCGCGACTCGGCGCACGCGGTCTTCAGGCCCAGCTGCGCCGCGCGGATCGCCGCGACATAGCCGCCGGGGCCAGCGCCGATCACCAGGACGTCATAGTCATACTCAGCCATTTGTCTCTCCCGTTCCCCGGCCTTCGGGGTCCAGCCTGCGGGCGCACCCGCCTTCATACAGCAATAACGGACCCTCGCCGGTGCAAGGGTCCGTATAGGTCACAAACCGATCAGAGGTCGATCAGGATGCGGGTCGGGTCCTGGATCGCGTTCTTCAGCGCGACGAGGAAGGTCACCGCCTCGCGGCCGTCGATGATGCGGTGGTCATAGGACAGCGCCAGGTACATCATCGGGCGGATGACGATCTGGCCGTCGACGACGACCGGACGCTCCTCGATGCGGTGGAGACCCAGCACCGCCGACTGGGGCGGGTTGATGATCGGGGTCGACATCAGCGAGCCGAACACGCCGCCGTTCGAGATGGTGAAGGTTCCGCCCTTCATCTCTTCCATCTTCAACGTGCCGTCCTTGGCGCGCTTGCCGAAGTCGCCAATCGTCTTTTCGATACCCGCGACCGTCAGGTCCTGCGCATCGCGGATCACCGGCACGACCAGGCCGTTCGGGGCCGAGACGGCGACCGAGATGTCAGCATAGTCGTGATAGACGATCTCATCGCCCTCGATCGAGGCGTTGACCGACGGAATGTCCTTCAGCGCCATCGTCGCGGCCTTCACGAAGAAGCCCATGAAGCCCAGGCGGACGCCATGCTTCTTCTCGAACAGGTCCTTATACTTGGCGCGCGCCTCGATCACCGCGGTCATGTCGACGTCGTTGAACGTCGTCAGCATCGCGGCGGTGTTCTGCGCTTCCTTCAGGCGCTTGGCGATCGTTTGACGCAGGCGCGTCATCTTCACGCGCTCTTCCTTGCGCGCCGAACCGGCGGGGGCAGCAGCAGCCGGAGCGGCCGCCGGAGCCGAAGCGCTCGACTTGTTCGCGGCGGCGGCGGCGACGTCTTCCTTGGTGATGCGGCCGTCCTTGCCGGTGCCCTTGATCGTCGCGGGGTCGAGGCCATGCTCGAGCACCGCACGGCGCACCGACGGCGAGAGCGCTGCGGGCGAGTCGCTCGACTCGTCAGCGGCCGGGGCCGCAGCAGGCGCCGGAGCGGCAGCGGCCGGAGCCGCGGTCACGGCCGGGGTCGCCGCTTCGGTCTTGGCCGGAGCCGAGCCACCGGCATCGACGGTCGCCAGCAGCGCGCCGACCTGCACCGTGTCGCCGACCTTCACGGCATGCTCACCCATGACACCCGCCACCGGCGAGGGCACTTCGACCGAGACCTTGTCGGTCTCCAGGCTCGCGATCGGCTCGTCCACCGCCACCGCGTCACCCGGCTGCTTCAGCCATTCGCCCAGCGTCGCCTCGGAGATCGATTCGCCCAGTACCGGGACCAGAACTTCAGTCGCCATTTCCATTTCCTCCGCCCGGTCCATCGACCGGGGCTCTTACGCGGGCGGGCAAAGCGCCCGCGCCAGATTTCATCCCTCCCCGGCCCATGAAGGACCGGGGAACTCGGTAAAGATCAGTCCGCCGCCGCCGTGGTCGGCTTGGCGGTGGTATTGCTGCCCTCGGCGCGCGTCCGGCGGATTTCTTCGCGGACATTGTGGCCCAGCGCATCGGCGACCAGCGCGCCCTGCTCGGCGGTGTGGCGCTTCATCAGGCCGGTGGCGGGCGATGCCGCCGCCGCACGACCCGCATAGCGCGCCCGCTTCACCGACGCCCCGGCCTCGGCCAGCGCTTCCTCGATCAGCGGCTCGACGAAGAACCAGTAACCGTTGTTCTTCGGCTCTTCCTGCGCCCAGACCACGTCCTGCAGGTTGGGCATGCGCGCGATCCGCTTGGCGAGCGCGTCGCTCGGGAACGGATAGAGCTGCTCGACGCGCACGATCTGGGTCGTGGTGTCGCCCGCCGCATCGCGTGCCTCGATCAGGTCATAGGCGACCTTGCCGGTGCACAGGACCAGCCGCGTCGTCGCCTCGTCGGCGGCGCCGTTGGTGTCCGACAGCAGGCGGCGGAAGTGGCTCTCGCCCTGGAATTCCTCGGCCTTCGACACCGCCAGCTTGTGACGCAGCAGCGACTTCGGCGTGAAGACGATCAGCGGCTTGCGGAAGTTACGGTGCATCTGGCGGCGCAGCAGGTGGAAATAGTTGGCCGGGGTGGTGCAGTTCGCAACCTGGATATTGTCGTTGGCGCAGCTCTGGAGGAAGCGCTCGGGACGCGCCGACGAGTGCTCCGGCCCCTGGCCTTCATAACCATGCGGCAGCAGCATCACGAGGCCGTTGGCGCGCAGCCACTTGGACTCGCCGCTCGTGATGAACTGGTCGATCATGATCTGCGCGCCGTTGACGAAGTCGCCGAACTGCGCCTCCCACAGCACCAAAGTCTTCGGATCGGCGAGCGCATAGCCATATTCGAAGCCCAGCACGCCATACTCGGACAGCGGGCTGTCCAACACCTCGAAGCTACCATGCTCGACGGTCTTCAGCGGCACGTACTTGTGCTCGTCCGTCTGGTCGACCCAGACGGCGTGACGCTGTGAGAAGGTGCCGCGACCCGAATCCTGGCCCGACAGGCGGACGCCGTAACCTTCCGACAGCAGCGAGCCGAAGGCCAGCGCCTCGCCGGTCGCCCAGTCGAAATTCTCGCCGGTCGCGAACATCTGCCGCTTGGCGTCGAGCACGCGGTTCAGCGTCTTGTGGACCTGCAAGCCTTCCGGGATCGTGGTCAGCGTGCGGCCGATCGCGTCGAACAGCTTCTTGTCGAGGCCGGTCTCCACGTTGCGACGACCCTGATCGGTTTCCTTCGGTGCCGACAGGCCCGACCAGCGACCGGCGAACCAGTCGGCCTTGTTGGGCTTGTAACTCTGGCCCGCCTCGAACTCGCCTTCGCAGCGCGTGGTATACTGCTTGATATTCTCGTCGACCCAGGCCTGGTCCACGACACCCTCGGCGACTAGGCGCTTCGAGTAGATCTCGCTGACACCGGGGTGCGAGCGGATCTTGTTGTACATCAGCGGCTGGGTGAAGCCCGGCTCGTCGCCTTCGTTATGACCGAAGCGGCGATAGCACCACATGTCGATCACGATGTCGCGGTGGAACTTTTGGCGGAACTCGATCGCCATCTTGGTGGCGAAGGTCACCGCCTCGGGATCGTCGCCATTGACGTGGAAGACCGGCGCCTGAACGCCCTTGGCCACATCCGACGGATAGGGCGAGGAGCGCGCAAACTGCGGGCTGGTGGTGAAGCCCACCTGATTGTTGATGATGAAGTGGACGCAGCCACCCGTGTTGTAGCCACGGATGCCCGAGAAGCCGAGGCACTCCCACACGATGCCCTGGCCCGCAAAGGCGGCGTCGCCATGGATCAGCACCGGAACGGAAGCCGAGTGATCGGTCAGGTCGTCCGCAATCGTCTGGATCGCGCGGGTCTTGCCCAGCACGACCGGGTTCACCGCCTCAAGGTGCGAGGGGTTGGCGACCAGCGACATATGGACCTTGTGGCCATCAAACTCACGGTCGGTCGAGGTGCCGAGGTGATACTTCACGTCGCCCGATCCGCCAATGTCATCGGGGTTGGCCGAACCACCGGCGAATTCGTGGAAGATCACGCGCAGCGGCTTGGCCATGACATTAGCCAGCACGTTCAGACGGCCGCGATGCGCCATGCCGAACACGATCTCGCGCACGCCCATCTGGCCACCGTATTTGATGACCGATTCCAGCGCGGGGATCATCGACTCGCCGCCGTCCAAGCCGAAGCGCTTGGTGCCGACATATTTCTTGCCGAGGAACTTTTCCCACTGCTCGGCCTCGATGACCTTGTTCAGGATCGCCTTCTTGCCATCGACGGTGAAGTCGATCGCCTTGTCCTGGCCTTCCATCCGGTCCTGGAGGAAGCGGCGCTCCTCCACGTCCGCGATGTGCATATATTCCAGGCCGATATTGCCGCAGTAATTCTTGCGCAGCGTGTCGACCAGTTCGCGAACGGTCGCCCATTCGAAGCCCATCGTGCCGCCGAGATACACCTTGCGGTCGAGGTCGGCGTCGGTGAAGCCGTGATATTCGGTCTTCAGGTCCTCGGGAAGTTCACGCAGGCCCGACAGGCCCAGCGGGTCGAGGTTCGCCGCAAGATGGCCGCGCACCCGGTAGGTGCGGATCAGCATCTGCGCGCGGATCGCGTCGCCCGCCGCCTTGACGATGTCGGCGGTCGAGGGGGCCGCGCCCGCAGCGGCCGCCGGAGCGGGCTTGCCGCCCCCCTTGCCATCACGGCCGGGCTTGGGGGCCGGTTCCATCTGGGTCGGGTCGAGGCCCGCCGTCAGATCGTCGGTCGAGGTCAGCGGCCAGCGCTTGTTCTGCCAGCTGGGGGCGCCCACGCCCTGCTCCAGACCGTCGAAAAAGGTCCGCCAGCCCGCATCGACCGACGACGAGTCGGCCTGATACTTGGCATAGAGCGTTTCGATGAAAGCGGGGCTGACGCCCGCCGCGATTTCGCTGAATTCCTGGCCTTCGTAGCCCATGAGACGCTTCCTCGACCGCCCGTCTTCTTCATGATCGCCACCCCGGCACATCCGCCTGGGGTCCGCAGCCGCGAGCGGCCCGCCTGCCGCCACGGACCCCGGCGGGTGTGCCGGGGTGACGCGATACGCCTTACTTGTTCAGCACCGACAACAGGGTCGAGCCGAGCTCCGACGGGCTGGCCGCGACCTTGATCCCGGCCGCTTCCATCGCCGCGATCTTGTCCTCGGCGCCGCCCTGGCCGCCCGACACGATCGCACCGGCATGGCCCATGCGACGGCCCGGAGGCGCGGTGCGGCCCGCGATGAAGCCGGCCATCGGCTTCGAACGGCCGCGCTTGGCTTCGTCACGCAGGAACTGCGCGGCTTCTTCTTCGGCCGAGCCGCCGATCTCGCCGATCATGATGATCGACTGGGTTTCGTCGTCGGCCAGGAACAGTTCCAGCACGTCGATGAAGTTGGTGCCGTTGACGGGATCGCCACCGATGCCGACCGCGGTCGTCTGACCCAGGCCAGCGTTCGAAGTCTGGAACACCGCCTCATAGGTCAGGGTTCCCGAACGCGACACGACGCCGACCGAGCCCTTCTTGAAGATCGAACCCGGCATGATGCCGATCTTGCACTCGCCCGGCGTCAGCACGCCCGGGCAGTTCGGACCGATCAGGCGCGACTTCGAACCCGACAGGGCGCGCTTCACCTTGACCATGTCGAGGACCGGAATGCCTTCCGTGATCGCGACGATCAGCGGAATTTCCGCGTCGATGGCTTCCAGGATCGAGTCGGCCGCGAAGGGCGGCGGCACGTAGATGACCGACGCATCGGCGCCCGTCTTCGACTTGGCTTCGGCGACGGTGTTGAAGACCGGCAGGCCGATATGCTCGGTGCCGCCCTTGCCCGGCGTGACGCCGCCGACCATCTGCGTGCCGTACGCCAGCGCCTGCTGGGTGTGGAACGTGCCGGTTTCACCCGTCATGCCCTGGGTGATGACCTTGGTGTTCTTGTTGACGAGGATGCTCATCTGCTTTTCGTCCTTACCGCCCCGGCGCAGGCCGGGGCCCAGTTGCGATACGGTTATGGCAGTGCGATGCGATCATACAGGTCATCCCAATCGGGATTCACCCCTTCGATCTCTCGCAGCTTCCAAAGCCGCTTCCAATTCTTCGTTCGCAGTTCGCGTTGCCGCGCTGCTTCCCAGCTATCATGCACCTCGTACCATACGAGCCGATGACAGCGGTTATCCCGCGTGAACCCAGCCACCACGTCGTTGCGATGTTCCCACACGCGCCGCGGCAAATTTGTCGTCGAACCGAGATAGATCGTTCCGTTCCGACCGCTGGCCATGATGTAGACGAAGGCTTGCGCTTCGATCACCCTGGCCAACCCAACTGGGCCCCGGCCTTCGCCGGGGCGGTGTTATTCCTTCAATAGATTACGCCAGGCTCTCGTCGATGCCCTTGCAGGCGACGAGCAGTTCCTTGACCGCGTCGACCGAGACCTGAAGATTCGCCTTCGCCTCATCCGACAGCTTGACCTCGACGACCTTCTCGACGCCGCCGGCGCCGATCACGACAGGCACGCCGACGTACAGATTGTCGATGCCATACTCACCCGAAAGGTGGGCAGCGGCGGGCAGGATGCGCTTCTGGTCGTACAGATACGCCTCGGCCATCGCGATGCCGCTGGTGGCGGGCGCATAATAGGCCGAGCCCGTCTTGAGCAGCGCAACGATCTCGCCGCCGCCGCCGCGCGTACGCTTGACGATCTCTTCGACCTTTTCCTTGGTCGAGAAGCCCATCTCGATCAGGTCGCTGACCGGGATGCCGCTGACGGTCGAATATTCCAGGACCGGGACCATGGTGTCGCCGTGGCCGCCGAGCACGAAGGTGTTCACGTCCTTCACCGACACGCCGAACTCCTCGGCGAGGAAGTGCGAGAAGCGCGCCGAGTCGAGCACGCCCGCCATGCCGACGACCTTGTTCGCCGGGAGACCCGAGAATTCGCGCAGCGCCCAGACCATCGCGTCGAGCGGGTTGGTGATGCAGATCACGAAGGCGTCGGGCGCGTTGTCGCGGATGCCCTCGCCGACCGCCTTCATCACCTTCAGGTTGATGCCGAGCAGGTCGTCGCGGCTCATGCCGGGCTTGCGCGCGACACCGGCGGTGACGATGATGACATCGGCGCCCGCAATGTCGGCGTAATCGTTAGAGCCCTTGATGTTCGCGTCGAAGCCTTCGACCGGGCCGCACTGCGACAGGTCGAGCGCCTTGCCCTGGGGCACGCCTTCGACGACGTCGAACAGGACGATGTCGCCCAGCCCCTTGAGCGCGGCGAGGTGCGCCAGCGTGCCGCCGATATTGCCGGCGCCGATCAGCGCGATCTTCTTGCGAGCCATTCCAATCCTACTCCGTAGTGGACGTGCGTGATTGGTCACGCGGCCTACGCCCATATGGGCGTCGGGGCAACCGATAATCCACAGAGTTTAAGATTTTAAACGATAATGGTTCGCAAGTGCATTAGGCTGTCACAATCCCGTCATCGGAGCCATGACCTTGGGCCAGATACTCCTCGGATCGCATCTCTTCGAGGCGGCTGATCGTGCGTTCAAACTCGAACCGCCCGTCCCCCGTTTCATAGAGTTCGGCAGGCTGGGCATCGGCTGCGGCGAGCAGCTTGACCTTGTGTTCATACAGCGCGTCGATCAGCTGGACGAAGCGCGCCGCCTCGTTGCGATTCTCCGGCCCCAGCTTGGGGATGCCCACCAGGATGACGGTGTGGAAACGCCGCGCCACCGCCAGATAGTCCGCCGCCCCCCGCGCCTCGCCGCACAGCCGCTTGAACGAGAAGACCGCGACGCCCTTCAGCGCCTTGGGGACATGCAGCACGCGCCCACCGACCTTCAGATCCTCCGAGGGCACATGCGCGGCATCCTCGACCGGATAGTCGGTCAGGCGGAAGAACGCCGCCGAGAGCGTTATCGTCGCCTTCGGCCCATTAGGTACCAGCCAGGTGTCCAGCCGCCCCAGCCGGTCGCGCCGGTAATCGGTCGGCCCGTTGAGCGCCAGCACGTCCAGCCGCGCCTCGATCAGCGCGATGAAGGGCAGGAAATGCTCGCGGTTGAGACCGTTCTTGTAGAGGTCCTTGGGCGGACGATTGGAGGTGGTGACGATCGTCACCCCCGCCTCGATCAGCGCGGTGAACAGCCGAGAGAGGATCATCGCGTCGGGGCTGTTGGTCACCATCATCTCGTCGAACGCCAGCAGCCGGACTTCCTCGGCCAGCGCGGCGGCGACGGGGGCGATCGGGTCGCCTGCCTGCTTGGCCCGCTCGGTGGCGATACGGGCATGGACCTCCAGCATGAACTCGGCAAAATGGACCCGGCGCTTGGCCTCGACCGCCACATGGTCGAAGAACAGGTCCATCAGCATCGACTTGCCGCGCCCGACATCGCCCCAGAGATACACGCCCTTGGGCGCGGGGGCGCTTTTACCCGTCAGGCGGGCGAAGAAGCCGGACTTGCGCGGGGTTTCGAGCTCGGTGGAGAGTTGTTCGAGTCGGGCGGCGGCGGCGGCCTGTTCGGGATCGGGGCGGAGCTCTTCGGCGGAGACCAGGCGGCGATAGGCGTTGAGGATGTCGGGCATATTAGGGGCGATGTCTGCCTCTGGTCCGGATGCGTCAACCCCCTCCGCCCTCACCCTTCCCACCCGCTCCGCCGGCGGGCCCCTTCCCTCTCCCGACGGGAGAGGGAGGGAGGCGCGTTAGCGCCGGAAGGGTGAGGGTATCCGGCGATTCCCACCGGCCACGAAAAAAGGGGGCCGTTTCCGACCCCCTTTCGATTTCCGTCGAACCAACCGGATCAGATGATCCGCTCGGCCTCCATCTTCTTGATTTCCGCGATCGCCTTGGCCGGGTTCAGGCCCTTGGGGCAGACATTCGCGCAGTTCATGATCGTGTGGCAGCGATAGAGGCGGAAGGGGTCTTCCAGCTCGTCCAGACGCTCGCCGGTCATCTCGTCGCGGCTGTCGGCCAGCCAGCGATAGGCCTGGAGCAGAATCGCCGGGCCGAGGAACTTGTCCGAATTCCACCAATAGCTGGGGCACGAGGTCGAGCAGCAGGCGCACAGGATGCACTCGTACAGACCGTCCAGCTTGGCGCGGTCGTCGGGCGACTGGAGCCGCTCCTTGCCCGAGGGGGCAGGCGACACGGTCTGGAGCCACGGCTTGATCGACGCGTACTGCGCGTAGAAATGGGTGAAGTCGGGGACCAGGTCCTTGACCACGTCCATGTGCGGCAGCGGGGTGATCTGGACGGTGCCCTTCACATCCTCGATCGCGGTGGTGCAGGCCAGGCCGTTGCGCCCGTCGATGTTCATCGCGCACGATCCGCAAATACCCTCGCGGCACGAACGGCGGAAGGTCAGCGAGCTGTCCTGCTCGGCCTTCATCTTGATCAGCGCGTCGAGCACCATCGGGCCGCATTCGTCCAGATCGATCTCGAACGTGTCGTAACGCGGATTCTGGCCCGAGTCGGGATCGTAGCGATAGACCTTGAACTTTTTCAGACGGCCGCCGGTGGTCGCCTTATGCGTTTCGCCCTTCTTGATGACGCTGTTCTTCGGCAGGGCAAATTCGGCCATGGTCACAAACCCGCTGGATAGGCCGACAGGCATGTCGGCAAAGGATCGCCCCCGCCGATACATGACAGGGGCGCTTGTCGCAAATGTCTTGACCGATTTAGGCGCTGCTTCAGATCACATCAAGAACGAGGCCCAGCTCGCGCGCCTCCTCGGCGTCGATATACCAGTTGCTGCGGGCCTTTTCCTGAAGCGTCTCGAAGGTCACCTTCGATCCGTTGACGATCGCGCGGAAGCCCTCCTCCTGGATCAGCACCGACTGCTCGATCTCGTGCAGCTTGGCCTTCAGCACCACGGGCAAGTTGGTGAGCGGGCCGGACAGGTCGATGCTGCCGCTCATCTGCCGCTCGTGCAGCATCAAACGGGTCCCGCGCGTCAGGAAACGATGCTCGACCGGAAAGGCCGACATCAGGGTCGCGCCCGCCGAATAGACCGCGACCTTGCCCAGGAACAGCGTGTCGCGGCCCGTATAGTCGCGGAGCAGCCGGATCGAGTCGCCCATCGCCCGCGCCATTTCCGGATCGCCGCCCAGCGTGGTGATCGACACCACCAGCGGGCCATCGGTGGGCGCAGCATCGAGCTGGTCCTTGAAGCCGGCATACATCACCTCGTCCACCGTGCCGTAAAGCTGGATGTGCGGGCGGGCGAGCAGCGGATAGTTTACCGCATTGTTGGGCTGGTCATGCATGGTGCAGCGAACCGGGAGCGGGGGCGAAGGTTCCGCGTCGTCAGTTCGGGCGTGGGCTTCGACTTCGCTCAGGCTGAACAGAGTTTGGTATCCAGCCCTTGCCCCCTCTGCTCAAATCCCACTCCCCACAGCCGTTCAGGCTGAGCCCTTCGGCTGGCTGGCAAGCCAGCCGCTCAGGATAAACTTCGGCGCTTTGCGCCGAAGTCGAAGCCCAAGGGAATCCCTACTTGGTCTTCGCCCGAGCATAGGCCTGCGTCCCGCGCGTCACCACGTCATCCCCGTCCACGATCTCGGCCACCGGAATATCCGGCAACGCCTTGATCTCCGTATAGAGCGGGGCGAAATCCGTCTCCAGCGTGGTGCGCAGCAGTTCCTCGTAACTCGGGATCACGAAATAATTCTGCTGGAAATCGTCGATCCGATACTCGGTGCGCATCACGCGGGCGAGGTCGAAGCCGATCCGGTTGGGGCTCTGGTCCTCCAGCGCGAAGCGGCTTTCCGAATAGCTCGACACGATGCCTGCGCCATAGATGCGCAGGTCCCCGTCCTCACGCACCAGCCCGAACTCGACCGTGTACCAATAAAGCCGCCCGAGATATTTCAGCGCATCCATCCCCAACGCGCGCTGCCCGCCGCGCCCATAGGCCGCGAGGTAATCGGCGAAGACCGGGTCGGCCAGCATCGGCACATGGCCGAACACGTCGTGAAAGACGTCGGGCTCCTGAAGATAATCGAGCTGGTCGGGCCGCCGGATGAAGTTGCCCGCGACAAAGCGGCGATTGGCCATATGATCGAAGAACACATCGTCGGGCACCAGCCCCGGCACCGCCACCACCTGCCACCCGGTCAGCGTCATCAGCCGTTCGGACAGTTCCTCGAAATCGGGAATGCCCGGCCGCGACAGCTTGAGCACGTCGAGACCGCGCAGATACGCCTCCGACGCGCGGCCGGGGAGTAGTTTGGATTGGCGCGCGAACAGCGTATCCCAGGTCGCATGATCCTCCGCCGTATAATGCTCCCATCCTTGCGGGATGGTCCAGTCGGCCCCTGCTCCTTCAGGCGGGGCGGCAAGAACATGGGTATCCTGAGCCATAAGCGGAGCCTATCATGAGGATGGTGACAAATGAAACCATATCGTGGCGACGGGTGGGCCGGGTTGCAAGGGGGGCGCTGGCAGCCATGGCGCTGCTCCTGGCCTGCTATGTCGCGGCAGGCCTGACCCTGGGGGCGATCCCTCGCCAGACCATCGCGGCTCCTGCCGCCGGGCCGGATGCGATCACCATCTTCGTCGAATCGAGCGCGATCCACACCGCGATCATCGTGCCCAAACAGGCGGCGGGGGTGGACTGGCGCGATTGGGCGCGGCCGCAGGATCTGCGCGACCCGCGCTATGCGGGCTTTCCCTATCTTGCCATCGGCTGGGGTGAGGCTGGCTTCTTTCGCGAAACGCCGCATTGGCGCGATGTTCGGCCGGGGACGATCCTGCGCGCTGCGCTGGGCAGCGCGCGGACGCTGATCCATGTCGACCATCTGCCGCTCCCCCGTGCCAATGGCGACGATGTGCGGATGATCCGCCTGTCGCCCGAGGCGTATCGCCGCATGGTCGCGTTCATCCAGGCAAGCTGGCGGAGGGATGGCGCACATTATCCCGGCTATGACCTGTACGATGCCTTTTACGAGGCGAAGGGGCGGTACAGCGCGGCTCATACCTGCAACAGTTGGACCGGTGACGCACTGGCGGCGGCGGGGGTGCGGATGGGGTGGTGGACGCCCTTTCCCTGGACGGTGATGCATTGGCTGTGATCCCGCCCCCGTCCAAGGCGCTCTGGGCTGCCGAACTGCCGCGTGCCCTATGGATGGGCGCGACCTGGTGGCGGCACCGCGCGGAACTGGCCGCCGCGCCGCATGGCGACGGGCGGACGGTGATGCTGCTGCCCGGCCTGGGCAATGACGATCTGTCGAACATCGTGCTTCGGCGCTATCTCGCCGCCAAGGGCTACCGCGTCCATGGCTGGGGACTGGGCCGCAATCTGGGCGTGCGCAGCATCGGACGGGACGCCGGGCGGCTGATCGCGCGGCTCGAGTCGCTGGCCGATAACGGCCCGGTCACGTTGATCGGCGTCAGCCTGGGCGGGATCATCGCGCGGATGGCGGCGCAGGCTCGGCCCGATCTGGTCGCGGGCGTCGTCACCATCGCCTCGCCCTATATGGGTCCGGCGCGGGCAACCAATGTCTGGCGCGCCTTCGAGCTTCTGACGGGCGAGCGGGTCGACGATCCGGCGGTCATCGCGCGGGGCGCGGTGATCGCTGGGCCGCTCCCCTGCCCTGCGGCGGCGATCTGGAGCCGGAGCGACGGGCTGGTCGCCGGCCGAATCTGTCGCGACGACACGATCCCGGCGGTCGAGGTCCGCTCCAGCCATTTATGGGTGCAACACCGGCCGCAGGTGCTGGCGGCGGTGGCGACCCTCCTGGCGGGATGGCCGCGCGTCAGCGATCAGTAACCGGCGCGATAGCCGTCATAGCCCTGCTGACTGGGTTGGCCCTGCTGACCTTGCTGGCACTGCTCGGGGTGCTTGCGACACTGTTTCTCGTAATCGCGCCGCTCGCGGCCTTCGCGCGCTTCCTGCTTGCGCATCTTGCGACCGTAATTGCGGTCGGCCTCGTCCTGGCTGGTCGTCGTCCAGTCGACCACCTGCCCGGCCGCCTGGAACGGTGCCTTCACGACGCTGGCAACCGTCTTCACACAGCCTCCGGTCGCCAACGGCAGGGTCAGAACGGCGAGTTTCAGGACGAGGTTACGCATGATCACGGGGTCTTTCAGCGGGCGCGCACGACGGCGTTGCGCGTTTCTACCCCGATTTGCGGGAAATCGGTGAAGAATCCGTCGATGCCCTGGCCCAGCGCGGCGCGAATTTCGCCCGCGACATCGCCATGTGTCTTGGGGTCGGTGCCTTGACGGAAGGTGGGCCGCACGAAAACATTCTCGGCACGGTACGTCCAGGGATGCACGCGAAGCCCCGCGCCATGGGCATCCGCCACTAGCGTCGTCGGGGCATCACCCTTCCACAGCATCGCCTTGTCGGGCCCGATCCCCCAAGCATAGGTGGCGACCTGGCTCAGCCCCTCGGGCGTCATCATCTCGGCATAGCTGGGCGCGGCGCCATCCGCCGGACCGCCCTCGCCCGCGACCAGCTGGATCAGGCGGATGCCGGTCATCGTCTTGAGATGCTTCAGGTTCTTCACCTCGAACGACTGGATGAAGACGGGCGCATCGGCAGTCTTCCACCCCGCCTTGTCGAGCGCGGCGACCAGCGGCGCGTCGGTGCCCTTGCCGATCGAGGCGAAATAGGTCGGATGCTTGGTCTCGGGATAGATGGCGATGGTCCGCCCCAACTCCTTCGACCGCTGCTTGGCGAGCGCGATGATCTCTTCCAGGGTAGGGATCTGGAATTGCCCGTCATAAGCCGTCGAGCGGAATTGCGGCAGGCGTTCGCGGGCACGCAGCGTCTTCAATTCGGCCAGCGTGAAATCCTCGGTAAACCAGCCGGTTTCGCTCTGCCCATCGATCGTCTTCGTCGTCTTGCGATCGGCGAATTCGGGGTGCGCCGCGACATCGGTCGTCCCCGAAATCTCGTTTTCATGCCGCGCGACGAGGTGACCGTCCTTGGTCGGCACCAGATCGGGCTCGATCACGTCCGCACCTTCCCGGATCGCCAGGTCATAGGCGGCCAGCGTATGCTCAGGCCGCTCCCCGCTGGCCCCGCGATGCGCGATGACGATGGGAGACGAGAGCGGTTTCGACCAATCGGCGGACATGGCCTCAGACTGCCCCAAGACCAAGGCGGCGGCAATGAGAGTGGTTCGCAAAGGGAAACGCAGGGAAATCATGGCGTTTGTTCATCCAACTGTAATCCCAAGGGGATGGCGCGATGCATTTCACAATCAATGGTCAATCGCATGACATCGAGGTCGATGTCCGCACCTCGCTGCTCGATCTATGTCGCGAACATTTGGGGCTGACGGGTTCCAAGAAAGGTTGCGATCATGGCCAATGCGGCGCCTGCACGATGCTGGTCGACGGGCGGCGGATCAATAGCTGCCTGACGCTGGCGGTGATGCATCAGGATGACGAGATTACCACGATTGAGGGTCTGGGCCAGCCGGGCAACCTCCACCCCCTGCAGGATGCGTTCGTGCGGCATGACGGGTTCCAGTGCGGCTATTGCACGCCGGGCCAAATCTGTTCGGCGGTCGGCATGCTCGACGAGGTGAAGAAGGGCTGGCCCAGCCATGTCACCGAAGATCTGGGCCATGCCGAACTGACCGTGGAAGAAATCTCCGAGCGGATGAGCGGCAATCTGTGCCGCTGCGCCGCCTATCCCAATATCGTCGACGCGATTCGCGAAGTCGCCGGGCAAGGTGACCGCGACCCCAATGAGGAAGTCGGCCAGGAGGTCGCGGCATGAAGCTGTTCGACTACGCCCGCGCCGACTCGATCGGCACCGCCACCCGCGACGGCGCGGTGCCGGGTGCGCGCTTCATCGCCGGGGGGACCAATTTGCTCGACCTGATGAAATTGCAGGTCGAGACGCCCGACACGCTGATCGACATCAGCCGCCTCGCCCTGACCGAGATCGAGGAACGCGAGGATGGCGGCCTGACCATCGGCGCGCTGGTGCCCAATAGCGACCTCGCCGCCGACCCCCGCGTGATCGAACGCTATCCGGTCTTGTCGCGCGCGCTGCTGGCAGGTGCGTCGGGTCAGTTGCGCAACAAGGCATCGACCGGGGGCAATCTGCTCCAGCGGACCCGCTGCTATTATTTCTACGACCCCGCCACCCCGTGCAACAAGCGCGATCCGGGCAGCGGCTGTTCGGCGATCGGCGGCGAGAACCGTATCCTCGCGATCCTCGGCACCTCGGACCAGTGCATCGCGACCCACCCCAGCGACATGGCGGTCGCGATGCGCGCGCTGGAGGCCGTCATCATCACGCGAAAGCCAGACGGCGATCGCCGCCGCATCGCGATCGGCGAATTCTATCGCCTGCCGGGCACCACGCCCGAGATCGAGAATGTCCTGGAGCCGGGTGAACTCATCACCCATGTCGAACTGCCTCCCGCCCCCGAGGGTAAGCAGACCTATCGCAAGGTGCGCGACCGAGCTTCCTACGCCTTTGCGCTGGTCTCGGTCGCCGGTATCGTGGCGGTCGAGGGCGGCAGGATCGCCTCTGCGCGTCTGGCCTTCGGCGGTCTTGGCCCGATGCCGTGGCGGAACGAGGCGGTCGAGGCCGCGCTGGTCGGACAGGAGCCCACCGACGCCGCCTTCCACGCCGCCGCCGATGCGCTGCTGGCCGACGCGCGGGGCTATGGCTCGAACGACTTCAAGATTCCGCTGACGCGCCGCACTTTGGTCGCGACGCTCAGTGAACTGACGCAGGAGGGCTGATCCCATGTTCGGATTCGGCAAGGACGACACGCATTCGCTGACCATGAATCAGCCGCATCCCGACAGCCTGCTCGATACGGGCGTGCAGGGGGTGATCTCCAAACCGTTGGATCGGGTGGACGGGCCGAAAAAGGTGACGGGAACCGCCACCTATGCCGCGGAATATGCCATCGAGAATATCGCGCACGGCGTGCTGGTCAGCGCCACCAAGGGCTATGCCAAGGTCAAGTCGATCGACACCGAAGCGGTGAAGGCCATCCCCGGCGTGATCGACGTCATCACCGACTATGCCAGCTTCATCCGCAACCCGCAGCAGGGCGGCGAGACCGAGGCCCCGACGCAGGGCGTACGCACGGTCGACTATTTCGGCGAGATCATCGCCATCGTCATCGCCGAAAGCTTCGAGGTCGCGCGTGATGCCGCCAAGCGGCTGAAGGTCGACTATGAGCCGCTGGGCGACGGTGCGTTCGACTATGAGGCGAACAAGGACAAGGCCGAACCCGCCCCCGATGGCCTGATCAAGGGCCATTACGACCAGGGCGATTTCGACAAGGCGTTCGAGAATGCCGCGGTCAAGATCGACGTCACCTATACCACCCCCAGCCAGAATTCGGCGGCGATGGAGCCCCATGCCTCGATCGCTGCGTGGGAAGAGGGTGCACTGACGCTGTACGGCGCGTACCAGATGCCGACCTCCGACGCACAGCAACTCGCCAAGGCATTGGGCGTGTCGCAGTCCAAGGTGCGGATCATCTCGCGCTATATCGGCGGCGGCTTCGGGTCGAAGCTGGGCATCGCGCCCGAAAGCGTCGCCGCCGCCATCGCCGCCAAGCGGCTGAACCGCCCGGTCAAGGCGGTGATGCTGCGCCAGCAGGTGTTCGACGCCACCGTCCGCCGCTCCAACACCGAACAGCGGATGCGGCTGGGCGCCGAGGCGGGCGGCCGGATCGTCGCGCTGGGACATGAGGCGATCACCTCCAACCTGCCCGACGAGGATTTCTTCGAGCCCGTCGGGATCGGCACGCACTTCCTCTATGCAGGCGAGAATCGGCGGATCAACCATGACGTGGTGCGGCTGAACTGGCTGCTCTCCGGCTCGATGCGCGCGCCGGGCGAGGCGGTGGGCATGGTCGGCATGGAATGCGCCATGGACGAACTGGCCGAAAAGATCGGCATCGACCCGATCGATCTTCGCAAGATCAACGATCCCGAACAGGACCCCGAACTCAAGGTCCCCTATTCCTCGCGCAACCTGACCCGTTCGCTGGAAGAGGGCGCGAAGCATTTCGGCTGGGACCAGCGTCAGGCGGCGGGTCAGCGACGCGAGGGCGACTGGCTGATCGGCATGGGCGTGGCGTCCGCCTGCCGCTCCAATCAGTTGCAGCAGTCCGCCGCCAAGGTCGAATTGCATCCCGATGGTAGCGCGACGGTCTCGTCGGCGATGACCGACATCGGCACGGGCAGCTACACCATCATGGCGCAGATCGCCGCCGAAATCCTCGGCCTGCCGGTCGAGCGCGTGACGATGGCGCTGGGCGATACCAACGATCCCCCTGCCGCCGGGTCGGGCGGATCCTGGGGCGCGGCTTCCGCCGGGTCGGCGGTCTATCTCGCCGCCGAGCGGGTGCGCGAGAAACTGGCCAAGGCGATGGGCGTGAAGGCCGATGATCTCACGCTCAAGGACGGCATGGCGATCGGAGACAATCGCTCGGTCCCGCTGAGCGAACTGGTCGGCAAGGACGGCCTGTCCGCGATTGGCGAGATCAAGCCGGGGCAGCAGGAAAAGCAGTTCCAGCAGGCCAGCTATGGCGCGCATTTCGCCGAGGTCGGCGTCAACGTCGTCACGGGCGAAGTGCGCGTGCGGCGGATGCTGGGCGTGTTTGCGGCGGGGCGCGTGCTCAACGCCAAGACCGCGCGCTCGCAATGCCTGGGCGGCATGACCTTCGGCATCGGCACCGCGCTGACCGAGGAACTCATCCACGACCCGCGCACCGGCAAGCTGGTCAACCATGACCTCGCTGAATATCATGTGCCGGTGAACGCCGACGTGCCCCAGTTGGAGGTGCATTTCCTCGACGAGCGGGACATCCATGCCAACCCGATCCACGCCAAGGGGATTGGCGAGCTGGGCATTTCCGGCGCGGCGCCGGCGGTGGTCAACGCCATCTACAACGCCACGGGCGTCCGGGTGCGCGAGATGCCGGTGACGCTCGACAAGCTGCTCGATCATCTCCCGGCGCTTTGATGAGCGACCATGACAGTGTCCTCGCCGCCGCTAGGGAATGGCGGGGCGAGCCGATGGCGATCGCGACGGTGGTGTCGACCTGGGGGTCGGCACCGCGTCCGCGTGGCAGCCATATGCTGGTCCATGCCGATGGCCGGTTCGAGGGATCGGTGTCGGGTGGCTGCGTCGAGAACGATATCCTCCACACCGCCGCGGAGGTGATCGCGGGCGCCCCGTTTCAGGTGAAGCGCTACGGCGTGGCGGATGCCTCCGCCTGGGAAGTCGGACTGCCCTGCGGCGGCGAGATCGCGGTGATGGTCCAGCCGGTATCGGCGGACGGCTTCGACCCCGAATTGTTCGACCGGATCGCCGAAGCCCGCGAGCAGGGCCGGGCGCTGACCGTCACCACCGACTTGGCCACTGGTCATTCCGACCTTCGCCCGGTCGAGACGGGCGAAGTCTTCGCCAACCGTTACGACCCGCCGCGCCGCTTGCTGATCGTCGGGGCGGTGCAGATCGCGCAGAGCCTGGCCCAGCTCGCCCAGACTTTGGGTATTCAGACGGTGGTGATCGACCCGCGTGCGCGCTTCCTGACCGAAGAGCGCTTCCCCGCCGTCACGCTCGACGATCGCTGGCCCGATGAGGCGGTGGCGGCCTATGCGCCCGGCCCGGCAACCGCCGTCGTGACGCTGAGCCACGATACCAAGATCGACGATCCCGCGCTGGTCGCCGCGCTCGCCACCGATACTGCCTATGTCGGTGCGCTGGGCAGTCGGCGCAGCCATGCGGCGCGGCGGGAGCGTCTGGCGGCGATGGGCGTTTCCCCTGAGGCGATCGACCGGATCGATGGCCCGGTCGGCCTGGACATCGGCGCGATCGGCCCGTCCGAGATCGCTCTGTCGATCGCGGCGGCGATGATAGGAGCCTTTCATGATCGACGCTGAAGATGTGGTCCTGGTCCTGCTGGCGGCGGGACAGTCGAGCCGCTTCGGGATGGAGAACAAGCTGGAGGCCGAATTCCTCGGCAAGCCGGTGGGTTTCCACGTCACCACCGCGCTGGAGAGCATCCCCTTCGCCGATCGCATCGTCGTCACCGACGGATGCCAGCTCGACTTCGCCTCGCGCGGCTACCGCGTGATCCACAATGACGACATCGCCAAAGGCATGTCCTTCTCGCTGCATCTGGGCGTGAAGGAGGCGATCAAGTCCGGCCCCAAGGCGATCCTGATCGCACTGGCCGATATGCCGCGCGTGACGGCGGCGCATATCTATCGCCTGTTGGACGCCTTTGACGGACCCAACGCGGTCGTAGTGTCGAGCAATGGCGAGCATCCCACCCCGCCCGGCGTCTTCGGATCGGGCCAGTTCGAGGCGCTGCTCAAACTGGAAGGCGATGAGGGCGGCCGAAAGCTGGTCGCGGGCGGGCGGCATGTCGTCACCGCGCCGGCCGAGCTGATCGACATCGACACGCCCGATGATCTGGAACGGCTACGCCAACTGGTCCACGCGCCCGAGCGGATCACTCGTGCCGTAGAGCATCGATCGGATTGAGCGCCGCCGCGCGTCGTGCGGGGAAATAGCCGAACACCACCCCGATCACCGCCGAAATCGCAAAGGCGATGACGTTGATCTGCGGATCGAAGGTCCACGGCACCTGCATCAACGGCACCAGCGCGGCGATGATTGCCTGCGCCAGGATCAGGCCGATGATCCCGCCCAGGCAGGACAGCACCACCGCCTCGACCAGGAACTGCATCAGCACCTCGCGCGCGACCGCGCCGATGGCCAGGCGAATGCCGATCTCGCGCGTCCGCTCGGTCACCGACACCAGCATGATGTTCATGATGCCGATGCCGCCGACCACCAGGCTGATCGCCGCCACCGCCGCGACGATCCGGGTCAGCATCGTCGTCGTGCTGGTCAGCGTGTCGCTGATCTGCTTGGTGTCGAAAATGTTGAAATCATCTTCCTTGCCGCCGGTAATGTTGCGCCGTTCGCGCAGCAGGTCGGTTAGCGAGGCCTGTACCGCGTTCGTCTGATAAGTTTGATCGATGCCGACCAGCATCAGGCGGATATCGCGGCTGCCGGTGAAGCGGCGCTGCACTGCCTTGATCGGCATGAGCACCACATCGTCCTGGTCGCCGAACCCGCCCTGCCCGCGCGTCGTCAGCACGCCGACCACATCGCAACTGATCGCCCCGATGCGGAAGCGCTTGCCGACCGCCTCGGTGCTGGGGAACAGGTTCTTGCGGACGGTATTGCCGATGATGCACACCGCCTTGCCCGACGCTTCCTCCGCCGGAGTCCAGAGCCGCCCCGATGCCAGCGGCCAGGGCTGCACCGTGAAATAGGCGAGCGTCGTGCCGGTCACCGTGGTCGACCAGTTCGCGCCTTCATAGATCGCGGTCGCGGTCGTCTGGGCCTGGGGCGCGACCGCCGTCACGCCCGCGATCTGGTCGGCGATCGCCTCGACATCCTCGGGCTTGAAGTCGGGCGGACGCGGGCCGCCGCCGCCGCGCCCGAAGCCCTGGCCGGGCCGGACCTGAAGGATGTTGGTGCCCAGCGACGATATGGACTGCTGCACCGCCGCCGTGGTCGCCTTGCCCAGTGTCACCATGGTCACGACCGCGCCGACGCCGATGATGATGCCCAGCGTCGTCAGGAACGACCGCAGCATATGCCGCCGGATCGATCGGATCGCGAGAAGAAGCGTGGTGCCGAACATCAGTGCATATCCGTCGCGGGCGCATCCGGCTCCGGCATGGTGCCCGGCCGGTGCTGTGCCTCTATCCGATCGACCAGCCCGTCCTTGAAATGGATGACGGTGCGCGCGAACGCCGCCATGTCGGGTTCGTGCGTGACCATCAGCACGGTGATGCCGCTGTCCCGGTTGAGCCCGGTCAGCAACTCCATGATCTCCACCGAGCGTTCGGAATCGAGATTGCCGGTCGGCTCGTCGGCCAGCAGCACGTCGGGGCTGGTGACGATGGCGCGCGCGATCGCCACGCGCTGCTGCTGCCCGCCCGACAGTTCGGCGGGGGTATGGTCCCACCATTGGTCGAGCCCGACCTTCTCCAGCGCCGCCATGCCCATCTCGCGCCGCGTCTTCTTGTCCTCGCCGCGATAGAGCAGCGGCAGCTCGACATTCTCCAGCGCAGTGGTGCGCGACAGAAGGTTGAACCCCTGGAACACGAAGCCCAGATAGCGCCGCCGCAGCATCGCGCGCTGGTCGCGGTCCAGCGTCTCGACATGATGGCCGCGGAACAGGAAATTGCCGCCGCTCGGGACGTCGAGACAGCCCAGAATGTTCATCGTGGTCGACTTGCCCGACCCCGAAGGCCCCATCACCGCGACGAAATCGCCGCCCGCAATGTCCAGATCGACGCCCTTCAGCGCCTGGAACTGGGTCGCGCCACTGCCATAGGTCTTGGTGACGCCGCGAAGCTGGATCAGGGGCGCGTCAGCCACCACCGCCGCCCCCGCGCTGCCCCTGACGACGCTGGCCGCCCGCCGCCGGCGCGCTCTGGCCCGCCGCAAGCTGGCCGGTGATGACCTGCATCCCCGGCTTCAGGCCGCCCGACAGGACTTCGGTCATCGATCCGTTGGTGTCGCCGGTGACGATCTGCACCGGCTGCGGCTTGCCGTCCGTACCCTGGACATAGACGGTCTGGGTCGCGCCGCGCTGGACGGTGGCGGTACGGGCCGCCCGGTCGCGGCGCGGACGGAAGGTCAGCGAGCCCGCAATGCCGCCGCCACCCTGGCTCGCCCCATCGGACGGCTGGAAGCGCAGCGCGGCATTGGGGATCAGCATGACGCCGCGCTTGTCCGAGGTCACGATATCGGCCGTCGCGGTCATGCCGGGGCGGAGTTGCAGGTCGGGATTGGCGACGGTCAGGTCGGCGGCATAGCTAACCACCTGTCCCGTGGTCGACGTGCTGCTGGCGGTCGAGGAGGTGGACGAGGTCGCCGCGCTGACCGTCAGGTTCGATCCCAGATCGACGCGGGTGATCGTCGCCGGGAAGGTCCGGCCCGGAAAGGCGTCGACGGTGAAATTGGCCTTTTGCCCGACCTTCACCTCGCCGACATCGGCCTCGTCGATCGCGACCTCCAGTTTCATCTGGGTCAGGTCTTCGGCGATGACAAACAGGGTCGGGGTGTTGAACGACGCCGCGACGGTCTGGCCCGGATCGACCTGCCGCGCCAGCACCACGCCCGACACGGGCGAGCGGATGATCGCACGCTGGCGCTGAGTCTGCGACTGGGCGAGCTGCGCGCGCGCGGCGGCGACATTGGCTTCCGCGACGCGGAGCGCGGCGACCGCCCGCTGGGCATCGGCGCGCCCGGCCTGAAGTTCGGTGCCGGAGGGCACTCGGCCGTTGGACAGCTTGTAAACTTCCTCCAGCCGCCGCAGCTGCGCCTGCGATTCGGCCACGGTCGCGCGCGCCTGCGCCACCTGCGCCTGGTTGGCGGACAGCGTCGCCTGCGCCGCCCGGATCTGGTCGTCAATCTGTTCGGGATCGATCAGCGCCAGCGCCTCGCCCGCCTTCACCCGGTCGTTCACATCCACCACGACCTTCGTCACCAGACCCGACAGCTGCGAGCCGACCGTCACCTGGTTGGTCGGGGCGAGTTTGCCGGTGGCCGAGACGGTCACGGTCAGGTTGCCGCGCGAGACGGGGGCGGTGGCATAGCCCGCCTGGTCCGACCCGCCGAAACAGCTTTTGAGCAGCAGCGCGAGCAGCAAAACGCCGAGGATCACGACGCCCCATTGCACCCATTTGCGCCAGCGCGGTTGCGGCTTCACGCCCAGGAAATCGTCGAGAGTCTGATCGGCCATCAGCGGTTGTCCGGGGTTTGCGTCGCGCGCGGCGGCGCTTCGGGGGTGGTGCTGTCGTCCCATCCGCCGCCCAGCGCGGCAAACAGCGCGACCTGCGCGGTGGCGGCGTCCGAGCGCGCCTGGACCAGCCCGTTCTGGGCGCTCAGCAACGACGCCTCCTGCTGCGACAGGGTGGTGAAATCGGTCAGGCCCGTGCGATACTGGCTGCGCGCCAGGATCGCCGAGTTACGCGCCGCGTCGAGCTGGATCGCGAACAGCCGCTCCCGCTCGCGCGCGGTGTTGAGCGCGACGATGGCGTTCTCGACATCCTCCAGCGCCAGCAGGACGGTGCCCTGATAGGCGGCATAGCTCTGATCGGCGAGCGCCTGGGCGTTGCGGACCTGGCTCCGCAGCCGGCCGCCGTTGAAGATCGCCTGGGTCAGCCCGGCGAACAGGCTGCCGGTGATCGCATCGCCGAGCGAGCCGATGCTGGTCGCCGCAGCGTTGATATTCCCGGAGATCGCGAGCGCGGGGTAGAGCGCCGCCTGCGCCACGCCGATCCGCGCCGTGGCGGCGGCCAGGTTGCGCTCGGCCGCGCGGACATCGGGGCGGCGCCGCAATATGTCGGCCGGGATGCCGACGCCGATCACTGCCGGTCCGCTGGGGATCGGTCGCGCCGCCTCCAGCCGCGCCTTGAGCGCACCGGGCGCCTGCGCGGTCAGCACGCCCAGGCGCGAGACGGCGGTATTATATTGCTGCTCCAGCGTCGGGATGGTGGCGGCGGTCTGCGCCCGCTGTCCCCGCGCCTGCTCGGCGTCGAGCGAGGAGACCAGTCCCGCCCGCACCCGGAAGCCCGCAATCTCCAGATTGTCGTCCTGCAACGCCAGGCTGGCCCGCGCATTGGCAAGCTGCGCCTGATAGGCCCGCGCGAGCATATAGTTGCGCGCCAGCTCGCTCTCGACGGTCAGCAGCGTCGCGGCATAGGTGAACCCCGCGCCCTCATAGGTCGCGCGCGTCGCCTCCACGGTGCGGCGCAATTCGCCGAACAGGCCGACCTGATAGCTGGCGGACAGGCCGACAGTGAAGCTGTTGCTGCCGCCCCCGCCGGTATCGACCACCGTGCCGTCGGGCAGGGTGAAGCTGCGCCCGCCGCCGCGCAGATTCTCGTTGCGCTGATAGCCGGTCGAACCGGACACGGTCGGCAGCAGCGAGGCGCGGCTCTGGATCAGGCTTTCGCGCGCCTGCCGCACTCGGGCGATGGCTTGCACGACATCCGTATTGGCGACCACCGCCTGCTCGACCAGTTCGGCCAGCAACGGGTCGTTGAACGACCGCCACCACCGGCCAAGCTCCTGTGCCTGCGCGTTAGCTGCGGGTACCGACCAATTGGCGGGCACCCCCAGCTCTTGGGGAGCAGCGGGACGGTAATCGGGGCCGACCGTACAACCAGACAAGGCGGCTGTGGCCAGGAGAAGGACGCGGGTGCGAGGCTTCATGGCGGCGAACCTGCCCCGCCGTTACGGGCCCGTCCAGTGCGTTTATGTCGCAAAATGTGACGGATGCGGCAGATTGCCGTCATCTCACATCGCACGTTTTGGCGGGGTAAAAGTTCCGCGTTGGTCAAAAATTCCTCCCCTGCAAGGGGAGGTGGCAGGGCGAAGCCCTGACGGAGGTGTGTCACACTCTCGATAGGATGGACACCCCTCCACCATGCTGCGCATGGTCTCCCTCCCCTTACAGGGGAGAAACAAGGGTCCTTACCGCCCCACCCAGTCAGACACCTGCTGCGCCACCTGGTTCGCCGCCTGGTTCAGCGCGGGGCCGACGCTTTCGGCGTCGATCTTGCCGACCGGCAGGCGTGCTTCGAAGCGACGCTTCTCGATGCTCGTCTGGCCGTCGCGTTGCAGGGCGGCGTCGAACATCACCACCGCCTCGCGCCGGGTCGCGTCCATGCCGAACTGGCGCAACTCGCCGCCCAGCCGATCGCCCGGATCGCCGATCGAATCGCGCGTCGACAGCACCACCCGGCCGGCCCGCGCGGTCAGCGTATCCGCCATCAGCCGCGCGAACAGCCGCGTCGGCGGCTCGGCCCATTGCGCGTCCTTGACATAGGCGATGCTGGTCGCGTCCTCCTGCACCGGCACGCGCGCGGTGGCGAGTTCCTGCGGCGCGCTGGGCACCTGAACGGTGATCGACTTGCCGCGCCCCGAATCCTGCGTCTGCCCCACCACGGGGGCCGACTGCGCCTGAAGCGTCAGCAGCGAGGGCGGCGGCTTGGCGCCGAAGCTGATGCAGCCCGCCAGCGGAAGCGAAGCCATCAGAACGATCAGCGGAGTCTTCATGACGGTCCTCATCGGCTTCCTCACTTGCCCTTATAGTCCGGCAGCTTCTGCTGCCCGATCAGCGACCCCGCGCCCTGCTGGTCGACCTTTTCGGCCACCGCCGACAGCGACTGGGTCATGACGCGCAGGTCCTTCACCAGACGATCCACCTCGGGCACCGTCTGCTTCGAGAAGGTCTGCAAGCCCGGCCGCGCATCGCCGATCGCCGAATTCAGCGTATCGGCGCTCTTCTGGGCCGAAGCGATCGCCTTGTTCAGATTGACCATGGTCGGCTTGACGTCCTCGGCGAGCAGGCCGTTGGTCGTCGCCGCCAGCTGGCCGATCGACTGCGCCGCATCGCCCGCCTGCTGGATCGCCACGCGGGTCTGCGCCAGCGTCGCCGCGATCTCCGGCCCGCGATCGGCCAATGCATCGGTCAGGCGGTTGGTATTGTCGAGGATGCCCGCGATCGACGCCTGGTTACGATCCGACAAGAGGCCGGTCAGCCGCTCGGTCAGCGTCGACAGCCGCTCCAGCAACTGCGGCGCGGAGTTCAGGATCGCGCCGATGCCGCCCTGCTTGGTCGGGATGACCGGCACGTCATAGGGGCAGACGGTCCGGTTCTCGGGTGTCGGACAAGTGATCGGCGGCGCACCCTTGCGCGCGCCATCGAGCGAGATGGTGCTGGTGCCCGTGAAGCTGGCCGAGATCGAGGCGGTGGTACCCTGGAGGATCGGCGTCTGGTCTTTGACCGCGACGCGGACCCGCACGAACTGCGGATCTGGGCGCCACAGGGCGATCTCCTTCACCTGGCCCGAGGGCACACCCGAATAGGTGACTCCCGAACCCACTGCCAGACCGTCCACCGACTGGCGGAAAAAGATGTCATATTGCTTCTCCGACGTACCGCCCAGCCGGGCGATCCAGACGGTGAAAAGCGCCAGCACGACGAGCAGGATCAGCACGACGGAGCCGACAAGGACGTGGTTCGAACGAGTTTCCATCAGCGTGTCCCTGGTTCGCCTCTCGCATGGGCATCGGCCTCACTCCCCTGCGAATGCTGGCCGGTGATATGGGCTTCGACTTCGGTCGGATGGCGCGCGGCGTCGGTGTCCGCCGAACGGGGCCGGACGTCGGCCACTTCATCCTTGGCGGCGATCGCGGCACGTCCGCGCGGCCCCTTGAAATATTCCTCGATCCACGGATGGTCGAGCGCGATCAGCTCGTCGATCGTCCCGACCGCGATCACCTTCTTGTCCGCCAGCACCGCCACCCGGTCGCAGATCGCATAGAGCGTATCGAGGTCATGGGTGATGAGGAAGACGGTCAGCCCCAGCGTCTTCTGGAGCGACGCGATCAACTGGTCGAACGCCGCCGCGCCGATCGGGTCGAGCCCCGCGGTCGGCTCGTCGAGGAAGAGCAGTTCGGGATCGAGCGCCAGCGCCCGCGCCAGACCGGCGCGCTTCTTCATGCCGCCCGACAGTTCGGCCGGATATTTGGGCCCGGCATCGGCCGGAAGGCCGGTCATCACGACCTTGTAGGACGCGATCTCGTCCATCAGCGCCTGGGGCAGGTCGCGGTAGAATTCGCGCAACGGCACCGCGACATTCTCCGCCACGGTCAGCGTCGAGAACAAAGCGCCGCCCTGGAACAGCACGCCCCAGCGCTTGCGCACATCGACCGCCTCGGTCGCTTCGCGCCCGATGGTCGGCTCGCCGAACACGGTGATGTCGCCCGCATCGGGGGTCTGGAGGCCGATGATCGTGCGCATCAGCACCGACTTGCCGGTGCCCGACCCGCCGACCACGCCCAGAATCTCGCCCTTGCGCACGTCCAGGTCGAGCCCGTCGTGAATCACCTGCTCGCCAAAGCTGTTGCGCAGGCCCCGGACCCTGATCAGATGTTCGTCCTGTTCGGCCATCAATCCCATCCGATCCAGGTGAAAAAAACCGCGAAGAACGCGTCGAGCACGATCACCAGGAAGATCGCCTGCACCACCGCCGCCGTGGTGCGCAGGCCGACCTGCTCGGCGTCGGACTTGACCTGCATCCCCTGGAAACAGCCCGCGATCGCGATGATTGCGCCGAACACCGGCGCCTTGATCAGTCCCACATACAGGTCGGTGATCGGCACCACCTCGCGAATGCGGGCGATGAAGGTGATCGGGGGAATACCCAGCGACACCGCCGCCAGGAAGCATCCGCCGATCATCGCGATCAGCGACGAATAGAAACCGAGCAGCGGCATCAACGTGACCGCCGCCAGCGTGCGCGGCAGCACCAATGCCTCCATCGGCGACACGCCGATGACGCGCATCGCGTCGATTTCCTCGGTCAGCTTCATCGTGCCGAGTTGCGCCGCAAAGGCCGAGCCGGAGCGGCCCGCGACCATGATCGCGGTCATAAGCACGCCCAGTTCGCGCAGCGTCAGGCGCCCGACCAGATTGATCGTGAACACCTCCGCGCCGAATTGGCGAAGCTGTACCGCGCCCTGTTGCGCGATGACGATCCCGATCAGGAAGCTCATCAACCCGACGATCGCCAGCGCGGTGACGCCGACCGTCTCGAATTCATGCACCACCGCATTGAAGCGGAACCGACGCGGATGGCGGATCACGGCCAGCGCGGCCAGCACCGTCGCCCCCATGAAGCCGAGCAGGCCGTACAACGTCTTGAACGCGGCGACGACCGCGTCGCCCACCTCCCCTGCCACGCGGGTAAAGGGGCTGATCGCATGGGGCCGCATCGCCACGGGTTGATCTGCCTCGACCACCTTGTCGAGCAGATGGCGCTGATCCTCGTCCAGTCCGTCGATCCGCGCATCGTTGCGCGCGGCGAAGCGGTGGACCAGCCAGGCGCCGACCGTGTCGATCCGCTCGACCTGCGACAGGTCGAGCCGCTGGACGGGTGCCTTCTCGCGGTCGAGCCGCTCCGGCAGGTCGCCCAGCGTCGCCAGCGACAGGCTGCCGGTAAAGCGCATCGCGCCACCGTTCGCCGGATCCAGCTGATAATCGGCCTTGGCGTTCATCACCTGCCTCTTTGAGCGAAAGCGAAGGTATCGACAAGGCGCTTCGTGGGAACGACGAATCGACCTCGACTGGTAATTAGACGTTTGCGTGACGTTTTCAAAGCAACCTGTCCACGGCGTGAAGGACTAGGCCGACGCTGCCGCCGACCAGCGTCCCGTTGATCCGGATATATTGCAGGTCGCGGCCCACCGCATTCTCCAGCCGCGAGGTGACCGTGTCCGCATCCCATCCGCGCACCGTCTCCGACACCAGCCGGACAATGCCGTCGCCATAATCGGCCGCGACACCCACCACCGCGCGGCGCACGAAACGGTTGATCGTCGCCGCCAGTCGCGGGTCGCCCTGAAGCGTCTGTCCCAGTTGGCGCAGCGTATCGCCCAGCCGCCCGGCGGTCACCGCCTGCGGATCGCGTGCCATGCGGAGCAGCGCCTCGCGCGCCTGTTCCCACAGTCCGTCGAGCCATCGCTGCATCGCCGGATTCGCGATCAGGTCGTTCTTCATCGACTCCACCCGCGCGCGCGTGTCCGGATCATATTGCAGGTCCCAAGCGAGCCGATCGAGACCTTCCTCGATCTTCAGGCGCAGCGGATGCTCGCGGTCCTCGGCGACATCGTGGAGCAGCTTGTGCAGCCCATCGATCAGCTTGTCGGCCAGCGTCTCGTCCAGCCCCGTCCAGCGCAGGATCGCCCCGGCGCGCTCATGCACCATCGCCCGGACGATCGGCTCATTCGCCTCCAGCGCGCTCGCCGCCCAGCGCAGCACGGAGTCGAGCAGTGGCAGATGCCGCCCTTCGGCGATGGTGGCCTTGAGCAACTGTCCCAGGATCGGCGACACCTCGGTCGCGCGGAGCCGGGAACCGATCCCCGCCTTGACCATGCCGCCCAGCCTTTGGGGATCGAAGGCGGTCAGCATTTCGGCGAACAGCCGCGACGCGCCGCGCCGGATGCGCCCGCCCTCCTGCGGCGGCTGCGCCAGCCAGCGCCCCGCCGCCCCCGCCACGTCCAGCCGGTTCATGCGCCGCGCGACGACGCGGGGGATCAGGAAATTGGTGCGCAGGAAATTGGCGAGCGTATCGCCGATACGATCCTTGTTGCGCGGCACGATCGCCGTATGCGGGATGGGCAGCCCCAGCGGATGGCGGAACAGCGCGGTGACGGCGAACCAGTCGGCCAGTCCGCCGACCATCGCGGCCTCGGCAAAGGCGCGGACGAAACCCCAGGCCGGATGCACCGGCTGCATCGCCCGCGATACCAGATAGAGCGCCGCCATAGCGACGAGCAGCCCGGTCGCCACGACCCGCATCTTCCGCAGGGCGGGTGGAACGGTCTGGCTACCCCCCGATCGCATCGCGACTTCCATCGAGCAGAACAATCCGCGAGCGGCGGGTTTGTTCAAGCGGAATCTTTCCTAAGCGTAACGAAACGGGGCCGCTCTCCATTCCTTCCCTGCGAAGAGAGGTGGCGCGCGTAGCACGCCTGAGGGGTGTTCCCCCCTCGACAACGCGACACCCCTCCGCCGGGCCTGCGGCTTGCCACCTCCCCTTCCAGGGGAAGAAAGCGCCTGTCACTCGGCCGGGCCGTAGCCCAGCTTGCCCGTCGCGGGCGGCAATGCGGGGCCGCCAGCCGGTCCCTCGATCACCGGCCCGCCGCCCAGTTCGTCGCCGGGCTTGTAGGTCAGCAGGCGCTTGCCGAGGCGCGGACCGATCCAGCGCTCGACCCCCACCGCCAGGCTGAATGCCGCGGGTACGATCAGCAGGGTCAGGATGGTTGACAGCGCCAGACCGCCGATCACCGTCACGCCCATCGGGCTGCGCCACGATCCGTCGCCGCCCAGCGACAAAGCGGTGGGGATCATGCCCGCGACCATCGCGACCGTGGTCATCACGATCGGCTGCGCGCGCTTGTGGCCCGCATCCAACACCGCGTCACGCACCGGCACGCCCTTGGCGATCTCCTCCAGCGCGAAGTCGATCAGCAGGATCGAGTTCTTGGCGACGATGCCGAGCAGCATCAAAAGGCCGATATAGACCGGCAGCGACAGCGGATTGCCGGTGAAGTACAGCGCCAGCAACCCGCCCAGCGGCGCGAGCAGCAGCGAGGCCATGTTGACGAAGGGCGGCAGGAAGCGGCGATAGAGCAGGACCAGCACCGCGAAGACCATGAAGATCGCCGAGATGATCGCCGTGAAGAAGTTGGTCATCATCTCGTTCTGCATCTTGGCCTGGCCCAGCACCATTTCGCTGACCCCCATCGGCAGATTCTTCATGATCGGCAGGTCATGGACCTTCTTCATCGCATCGCCGCTGATGACCCCCTTGGCCAGGTCGGCGCCCACCGTCACCTGACGCCGCTGGTTCACGCGGTCGATCTGGGTCGGCCCCGCGCCCAGTCCGATGTCGGCGACCACGCTCAGGGGCACCGAGCCGCCGGTCTGGGTCTGCACCGGCAGGTTCTGGATGGTCGAAAGCCGCGCGCGGGCATTCTGGTCCAGCGCGACGCGGATCGGCACCTGACGATCCGACAGCGAGAAGCGGGCCGAGTTCTGGTCGATGTCGCCCAGCGTCGCGATGCGGATCGCACTCGACAGCGCCTGGGTCGTCACGCCCAGATTGGCCGCGAGGTCGAGCCGCGGGCGGATGACGATCTCCGGCCGGTCGAGATTGCCGACGATACGCGGCGCGACCAGGCCGGGCACGGTCCCCATCTGCTCGACGATCTTGTTGGCGGTATCGCGCAGCACGGCGGGGTCGTCGCCGCCCAGGGTGATGGTCAGGTCGCGGCCGCTCGATCCCCAGCCGAATTGCGACTGGAACGACACGCGCGCATCGGGGATCGCCGCCAGTTCGGGAGCGAGCGAGCGTTCGAAGTCGGTGCTCTTCATCGAGCGATCCTCCTTCAACGTCGCGACCACCCGGCCATTGCCGACGCCGGTGCGCGAATAGACCGATTCGACATCGGGCTGCTTGCGCAGGAATTGCGCGACCCGCTTCACCACCTGATCGGTCTGGGCCAGCGTCGTGCCGGGCACCATCTCGATCTTGGCGACCGCCTGGTCATTGTCCTGCGGCGGCTGGAACGTCTTGGGGATGATCGCAAACATCGCGACGGTCAGCACGAAGGCGAGCACGCCGATGCCGATCACCCACAGGCGATGGTCGCGGAACCGCCCGAAGAACCGCCGGAAGACCCCGCGCCGCACCCCATCCGTGGGCCGATCATAGCGCAGCGACCAGCGAAGCGTCGCCATATAGGCGTCCATCAGCCGACCTTCGCCATGGCTGGCATGGCCGGCGGATTTCAGGAAATAGGCGGCGATCATCGGCGTGATCATGCGCGCGACCGCCAGGCTCATCAGCACCGAAACGACGACGGTCAGGCCGAAATTCTTGAAATACTGGCCCGGCACGCCCGGCATGATCGACACGGGCAGGAACACCGCGACGATCGCCATGGTGGTGCCCAGCACGGCAAGGCCGATCTCGTCCGCCGCGTCGATCGACGCCTGATAGGCGGATTTGCCCATGCGCATGTGGCGCACGATATTCTCGATCTCCACGATCGCGTCATCGACCAGCACGCCCGCCACCAGGCTGAGCGCCAGCAGCGTCATCTGGTTGAGCGTGAAGTTCATCAGGTCCATGACCCAGAAGGTCGGGATCGCCGACAGCGGAATGGCCAGTGCCGAGATCACCGTCGCGCGCCAGTCGCGCAGGAACAGGAACACGACGATCACCGCCAGCACCGCGCCCTCGATCATCGCATGGATGGCGCTTTCATATTGCTGTTCGGTATATTTGACGCTGTTCGAGCGGAGGACGAACTTCACCTCCGGATTGCGCTTTTCCAGCCCCTTCAGCTTCTCGACTGCCCCGTTATAGACGCTGACGTCCGAGGCGCCCTTGGCGCGCTGAAAGTCGAAGCTGATGACCTGCCGCCCGTCGACCGCCGCCTGCGAACGCTGCTCGGCATAGAGATCGCGGACCGTGGCGATATCGGCCAGCCGCACCGTGCGCCCGCCGCGAACGTTGATCTGGGTCTGGCCCAGGTCATAGGCGTTGCGAGCATTGCCCAGCACGCGGACCGCCTGCTCGGTGCCCGCAATCTCGGCCCGGCCACCGGCGGCGTTGAGGTTGGTCATGCGAAGCTGTGCATTGACCTCGCTGGCGGTCAGGCCCTGTGCCTGCAACTTCAGCGGGTCGAGGATAACGCGGATCTCGCGCGTCACGCCGCCGTTGCGGATGACCTTGGAAAGGCCGGGGACCGACAACAGCTCCTTGGTGACGTTGTTGTCGATATACCAACTGAGCTGTTCGGGCGTCATGTTGGACGCCACCGCCGAATAGCTGGCAAGGTCGTTATCGGTCGAATCGACGCGGATCACCTGCGGCTCGAGAATACCGTCGGGCAGCATCGAGCGGATCTGGGTGATCGCGTCGCGCGCATCGCTGACCGCGCGATCGATCGGCGTGCCGATGTCGAGCTGGACCAGCGTCTGCGACGTGCCCTCGGTCACGGTCGAGGTGATCTGGTCGACGCCCTGAAGGTTCCGCAACGCCGCCTCGACCCGCTGGGTGACCTGAGTCTCCAGTTCGGTCGGTGCCGCACCCGGCTGGTTCACGACGACCACGACGATCGGGAAATCGATGTCGGGATCGTTGTTCACGTCCATCCGCATGAAGCTGACGATCCCCGCCAGCGTCAGCGCGACGAACAGGACGATCGGCGGAACCGGGTTCCGGATCGCCCAGGCGGAGATGTTGCGGAAACTCATGTCACTTGGCCTCCCGGCCTGCGAGAATCGGACGGACCAACTGGCCAGCCGCCAGGAAGCCACCCGCCGAACGCACCACCCGCTCGTCGCCGTTCAGGCCCGATGCGATGGTCACGCCATCGTCCGATACCTGCCCGATCTTGATGTTGCGGCGCGCGACCTTGTTGTCCGAGCCGACGATATACACGAAACTGCCCTTGTCGTCGCTCTGGATCGCCGAGTCCGGCAGCACCGGCGCACGCCCCGCGCCGCCGCGGATCGTGGCGGAAGCGAAGCCGCCCGGACGCAGTTCGGGACTATAGGCCAGCGCGATACGCGCAACGCCCTGACGCGTCTGCGGGTCGATGACCGGCGACACCTGCCACACCTCGCCGTTGAAGCTCTTGTCGCCACCGACCGGGGTGACGGTGGCGGGCGCGCCGACATTCAGGCCGACCAAGTCCGATTCGGCGAGTTGCGCCCGCAACTCCATCTGTCCGCCCATCGCCATGCGGAACAACACACCTGAGCCCGAGCTGACGATCTGCCCCGGTTCGGCGGCGCGGGTCAGGATCAGTCCTTCGGCGGGAGCGCGAATGTCGAGGCGGCCGTTGCGCGCCTGCGCTTCCTTGTACGTCGCCTGCGCCGCGCGGACGCGGGCGGCGGCGGCATCGCGGGTCGCGGCCCGGCGCTGAAGATCGGCCTTGGAGATGAAGCCGCGATCGACCAGTTGCTGCGCGCGGTCGAGCTCGGCCTGCGCGATCTGCTGATCCGACTGCGCCACCGCGACCTGGGCATTGAGCGCCGAGGCGGTCTGGGTCTGCACCGAGCGATCGACCGTCGCCAGCACCTGTCCCGCGCGAACCCACTGGCCCGGTTCGACCAGGACGCGGGTGATCATGCCCCCCTCGCCCGCGACGCCGACCGGCATTTCCCGCCGCGCGGCCAGCGTCCCGGTCGCGGAGACGACGCGGCTGACCGTCTGCTGTCCGGGGACGACGACGGTGATGTTGGGAATCTGCGTGCTTGCGGACGCGCCCGCCGGCGAATCATGCTTCTTGCCGGCTAGCAGATACCAACCCAGCAGCGCCACGAGGACCAGCACCACCACGACCGGAATCCAACGGCGCCGCGCGGGTGCGGGGCCTTCCAGTGCCATGTGGCTGCCGCCGCCGATCGCCCCCGTTTCGTAATTCATGTTCGTCATCGATCCCCGATCCGCATCCTAATGTCGTGGCCCACGCCGCAGATGCGCCCAATTCGCGGCTGTATTATAGAAATACATCACCATGCTCAAGGGACTTTGCCTATTGGAAGATTAAGGCGGCTCTAAGATGCGGCGGGCGCGTTCATCGCACGTTTCGGCGTGGTCGGCCAAAGGCTCGGCAGCATCAAAGGGAGTTGATGATGAAGTTTTTCCTGTTCACCGCCGCACTGGCCCCGATCGCGGTCGCGTCGGGCGTCGCCGCCCAATCGCTACCCGCGCCGACCACGGTCGAGCCGCTGGTTCCGGCGGCCGGCACCGTGCTCGACGTCTCTGCGGAGGGGCGCACGACGCGCGTGCCCGACCTGGCGACGATCCGCGCGGGCGTGGTCAGCCAGGGTGCGACGGCGGCCGCCGCGCTGACCGACAATGCCCAGCGCATGGCGCGCGTGCTGGCGGCGGTGAAGCGGGCGGGCGTCGCCGACCGCGACATCCAGACTGCAACCGTCCAGCTCCAGCCGCAATATCGCTATGGCGAGAATGTCCCGCCGACGATCACCGGATACCAGGCGACCAACACGCTGAGCATCCGGTTCCGCGATATCGCGAAGTCCGGCACGGTGCTGGATGCGCTGGTGGCGCAGGGCGCGAACCAGATTGACGGCCCCAACCTGTCGATCGACAAGCCCGATGCGGCGCTGGACGAGGCGCGGACCGATGCCGTCGCCAAGGCGCGCGCCCGGGCCGAGCTTTATGCCAAGGCGGCGGGAATACGCGTCGCCCGGATCGTGTCGATCACCGAAAACGGCGCGGATGCGGGTGGTCCGGAACGGCCGATGATGATGGCGCGTGCGATGGCCGCCGACGCCTCGGCCAAGACCAGCATCGCACCGGGCGAGCGGGACGTGACGGTCAATGTCTCGGTCCGCTTCCTGCTGAATTGATCGCGCGCCCCCTTCGCCCGACGGCGGAGGGGGCGACGCCCGCCCCTGGTCGGGGCCGGACATTCGCCGTACCCGACATACAAAAGAGGCCGCCCGGCATCCCGGACGGCCTATTTGTTTCCGCTCGGAGCGTGTGAGTGCTTAGCGCACCCGACCGCGACGAACGAGGTTCACGATCGCCAGCAGGACGACGGCGCCCAGCAGCGAAACGAGGAACGAATAGAGCGACAGACCAGCGTTGTTGATCGAGCCACCGGCAAAGATCAGGCCGCCGATGAACGCGCCGATGATGCCGACGACGATGTTCAGGAAGATGCCCTGCTGGGCGTCAGTACGCATGATGATGCTGGCCAGCCAGCCGATGACACCACCGATGATAAGCCACAGGATAATACCCATTGTCTTTCCCTCCGTTGGGCCCGCGAGCGGGACACGGGGGAAAGACGTGCGAATGGCGGTTATTGTTCCGTCCCCGTACCGTCAATTCGATGAACTGATTTCGCAAACGATTTGGATGTCAATATTTCTGCTGGCGTTCGTAGAGCGAGCGATAATGCTGGATGCGGGTCACCCGCAGGCCGGGCATGCCCGAGCGATCGATGGCGCGCTGCCACCCGGCGAATTCCTCGACCGTCAGGCCATAGCGTTCGCAAACCTCGTCGACCGAGAGCAGTCCGCCATTCACCGCCGCGACCACCTCCGCCTTGCGACGGACCACCCAGCGGGTCGTGCTAGGCGGGGGAAGCGATTCGAGTGTCAGCGGTTCGCCGAGCGGCCCGATTACCTTGGCAGGCCGAATCTTCTGATTCTCGATCATCATACAACCTCTTTGGGGCTCCCTACCCCATGTCGTCTGTAAGGGACGTCCTGACGCAGGCCCTTCAACATCTCTTAAATCCGAAAGGTTAACGGTTTATTCATTCTTTCGCCACCGGGCCAGATATCGCGCCATCGGGCCGTTGAACGCGCCATCGAGCGGTGCGAACAGTGCCGGGTCGGGGGCGGCACGGACGAAACCCGCCTGCACCGCCGCCGTGCGGCTGGCAGCCTGCCGAGCCGTCGCACCGACCATCAGCACCGCCAGATCGGGCGGCAGCACCGTCAGTTCGGCATCCCGGTCAAAGCGGTTGAAGCTCAGGTCCAAAAGCGCAATCCATCCCGATCGTGAACCGCCCTGTTATCGGACGGATATGAAAGCCGGGTAAAGGGTGCAGGGCTTTTCGCACTTTTCTTGGGCCCCGACCCGATCCGCATGCCCCTGAACAGAGGCGCCTGCTTTGCAACCGTGGCGGGAAAAGCGTATGGGGCGTGCATGGAGCAGATGGTGGATTTTCAGCTTGGGGGCGATCCCCGGGCCCGTCGGATCGTGGTGGCGATGTCGGGCGGCGTGGACAGCTCGGTCGTCGCCGCGATGGCCCATGCGACGGGGGCCGAAACCATCGGCGTGACCCTGCAACTCTATGACCATGGCGAGGCTGTCGGCCGCGCGGGTGCCTGCTGCGCCGGCCGCGACATTCGCGACGCGCGCGCGGTCTGCGACCGGCTGGGCATCGCACACTATGTCTTCGACCATGAGGACAGTTTCCGCACCCAGGTCGTCGATCGCTTCGCCGACGAATATCTGGCCGGGCGGACGCCGATCCCGTGCGTCCAGTGCAATATGGGGCCGAAATTCACCGATCTGCTGAAGCTGGCGCGCGATCTGGGCGCGGATTGCCTGGCGACGGGCCATTATGTTCGGCGCGTCGCGGGGGTGAACGGTGCGGAGCTGCATCGCGGGGCCGATCCGGCACGCGACCAGAGCTATTTCCTGTTCGCGACGACGCAAGGCCAGCTCGACTTTCTACGCTTCCCGCTGGGGGCGCTGCCCAAGTCCCGCGTGCGGGAAATCGCCGCCGAACTGGGTCTTGGCGTCGCGGCCAAGCCCGATAGCCAGGACATCTGCTTCGTCCCCGATGGCGACTATGCGGGGCTGGTGAAGAAATTGCGTCCGGAATCGGATACGCGCGGCGACATCGTCGATCTGGCGGGCGCGAAGCTGGGCGAGCATCGCGGCCTGATTCACTATACGGTCGGCCAGCGGCGCGGGCTGGAGATCGGCGGCAGCCCCGAGCCGCTCTATGTCGTCCGGCTGGAGCCCGACACCAGGCGCGTCGTCGTCGGCCCGCGCAGCGCGCTGGCGGTCGAGGCGGCCCGGCTGACGGGCATGAACGTGCTGGGCCCGCTCGACGGTCCGCTCCTCGCCAAGGTCCGCTCCATGGCCAAGCCTGTTCCGGCGCGGATGGTCGGCGACCGCCTGGTCTTCGACACACCCGAATATGGCGTGTCGCCGGGGCAGGCGGCGGTGCTTTATGACGGCGACCGGGTGCTCGGCGGCGGCTGGATCGCGCAGACCGAGGCGGCACGGATCGCCGCCTGACGCGTTGATCCCGGCATGACCGGCCCCACCATCGAAGACCTGCGCCACCAGATGGAGGCGGCCGCCGAACGCCTTGATTTCGAGGAGGCGCGGGCCTTGCGCGACCGCATCAACCTGTTGCGCGGCGGGGCGGAGGATATGAGCGTCGACACCAGCGGCCTCACTCGGCAACAGCCGGGCGCCATGGGCCTGGGCACCAGCCAGTCCCGCCCCGAGCGCCCCGATGGCTGGGTGCCCCCGAAAAAGCCCGACCCGATGACCAAGGGTCGCGGGCGGCGACAGGGTCGATCCTAAGCCGCCAGGTCGAGACGGAAGAACTGGTTATGCGGGCTGGGCGAATAGTCCGCAAACGCTTCGCATGCCACGAACCCCGCGCTGCCGTACAGCGCGGTGGCGGGCGCATAAAACGGCGCCGTCCCGGTTTCGAGGCTCAGGCGCGCATAGCCGCGTTGCCGTGCCTGTTCGACGATGTGCGTCAGCACCCGTCGTCCCACGCCCCTGCGCCGTGCCGCCGGCGCGGCCCGCATCGACTTCACCTCGCCATGATCCGGCGCTAGCTGCTTCAGGGCGCCGAAGCCCATCAGGGTTTCCCCTTCCCACACCGTCCAGAAGGTCACGTCCGGGGCCGACAAGCCCGACGCGTCGAGCGCGAAGGAATATTCGGCCATTTCCCCTCGCAACTCGCGCAGGTGCAGCGCGAGCAGGTCCGCGACATAAGGCGCGCTCGGATCGTCCTGCCGTATTTCCATCATTCCCCCTTCGCTGTCGGCGAAATCCTACTGCCGTTCCCTCTCTTGCCAAGCCCGATCGCTATGGCTGCTCGGCAGGAACGAAGCGAAGCACCCCGGCCAGCCTTGCCGGCGCATGGGTGTCGCTGGGGTGATTGATGCCGTCATTGACCGGCACTTCGGCGAAATCAAAGGGGGACAGGCCGTCCAGACACGCGACGTTGACGCCATATTGATCGCGATTGGATCGCCTTTGATGATGGGTGTAGATGCCGCAGATCGAACAGAAGAAATGTTCGGCCACGCCCGTATTGAACCGATAGCGCGTCAGGCGATCCTCCCCGCTTAGGATCGTGATGCCGCCCATTTCGGCGGAGACGACCACGGCACCCCGCATTCGGCAATAGGAGCAATTGCAGCGCCGCACGCTATTCAGGCCGGCGCTGAGCGTCGCCTCGAAACGGACCGCACCGCAATGGCATTGTCCGGCCCAGCGATCCTTCCGCTCTTCAGCCATCACGACTCCGTCTCCCCTCATGGCGTCGGGACGAAATCATAGAGGGAAGGCGGTCCGATCCACCCCTCTTGCGCGCCCCGACCTGGCTTTCCCGTCAACGCCCCAAGGCGAAGGCTGCGCGATAGGCGGGCTTCACCGCCCCGGCGATCGCCCGCGTGACCGGCAGCGTCACCTCATAGCTGCCCTCGGCATAGGAGCCCGCGACATAAGGGTCGGCAAGCAATCCGATCCGGTCGATCGCGCGGCCGTTGGTCGATCCCAGCAATATGGTCAGATCCTTAACCGGCGGGCAGACATTCATCGAAGAGCCCTCGCCCTGGTTGCGCCGCCGCTGTTCGATCCGAAGATGCGCGCAATAATCGATCCGCGTCGCGCTTTGCAGCGCGGCGAGCGAGACGAAAACCGCCTTGGTGTCCAACCGCCGCCCCGCCGCCTTGTCCCAGAGCAGCGCCGACGAAGCAGGCTGTCCATGCGCCCCGCCCGTATAGTCATAGCTGTCGCTCGACAGGCTGAGGAAACGCGGCGTGTCGGTCACGACCTTCCACGTCTTTTCATAGGAATAGGGCCGGAACGGAAAGCCGGAAGCCTTGGCCTCGCGCCGATCCGATGCGGCGTCGTGCGCCGTTTTCCGTCGGAGATTGGCCGCTTCGCCATCGAGCGTGCGCTTCAAGGCGGGGATGCGCGCGACGGCGGCGGGGTACCGATAGGCGAATTCATAATCCGCAGTCTTGGCGTGGCTTGCCACCGTCTGCGCGGCCAGCGGGGCCGTCATTCCCCATAACGCCAGCCCGATCATTACCTTGCGCATCGCCCATCTCCTCCCGGAGCGAATATGTCTGGACCAGTCGGGCTGTACGGACGATGACCGGCCGCGTTCGTCTTGTTCACGACATGCCAAGAACGTATATCGAACAAATGGCGCAACTCGACACTCGTGAGAAGCTGGCGATCCTGGCGGACGCCGCAAAATATGACGCCTCCTGCGCGTCTTCGGGCACGTCCAAGCGCGACAGCCGCGACGGCAAGGGGATCGGCTCGACC
This sequence comes from Sphingomonas sp. Marseille-Q8236, assembly GCF_965112005.1. Taxonomy (NCBI): domain Bacteria; kingdom Pseudomonadati; phylum Pseudomonadota; class Alphaproteobacteria; order Sphingomonadales; family Sphingomonadaceae; genus Sphingomonas; species Sphingomonas sp. Marseille-Q8236. The sequence goes on along the minus strand of NZ_CBCOPO010000001.1, from coordinate 1,624,120 downwards.
GAAGGGATGGGCATTTGCCACGCCTATGCGCCCGATGGCCGATGCATCTCGCTGTTGAAGATCCTGCTGACCAATAGCTGCATCTTCGACTGCCATTATTGCATCAATCGCAAGTCGTCCAACGTCCGCCGCGCGCGCTTCACCACGCAGGAGGTGGTGAACCTCACCCTCGCCTTTTACCGGCGCAATTATATCGAGGGGCTGTTCCTCTCCTCGGGGATCATCAAATCGTCCAACTACACGATGGAGCAGATCGTCGAGGTCGCGCGGTCCCTGCGGGAGGATCATGGCTTTCGCGGTTATATCCATCTGAAGACGATCCCCGATGCCGATCCCGAACTGGTGCGGCTGGCGGGCGTCCATGCCGATCGCGTATCGATCAATGTCGAACTGCCCACGGTCGGCGGGCTGAAGCGGCTCGCGCCCGAAAAGGACGCCGCCCGGATCGAAGGCGCGATGGCGGAGGTGAAGACCGCGATCGACGATCGACAGGATGCGGCGAAGAAGTACAAGTCCGCCCCCGGCTTCGCCCCCGCCGGCCAGTCCACGCAGATGATCGTCGGTGCGGACGCCGCGACCGACCGCGACATCGTCGGGCGCGCGGCGACGCTCTATGACCGTTTCCGGCTGCGTCGCGTCTATTATTCGGCGTTCAGTCCGATCCCCGATGCGTCAGCCGTATTGCCGCTGCAACGGCCGCCCCTGATGCGCGAGCACCGGCTTTACCAGTCCGACTGGCTCATGCGCTTCTACGACTATCAGCCGCGCGAAGTGGCCGCCGCCGCCGATGAGGCGACGGGAATGCTGCCGCTCGACATCGATCCCAAGCTCGCCTGGGCGCTCAAATTCCGTCAGCATTTCCCGGTCGATGTGAATCGCGCGCCGCGCGAAATGCTGCTCCGCGTGCCGGGTCTCGGGGTGAAGGCGGTGGACCGGATCATCGCCAGCCGCAAATGGCGGCGATTGCGGCTGGAGGATATTGCGCGGCTGACCGTGTCGATCGCCAAATTGCGGCCTTTCCTGATCGCGGAGGACTGGCGCCCTGTCGCGCTGGCCGAGCAGGCGGACCTCCGGCCGCTGGTTAAGTCGCAGGTCAAACAGCTCGAACTTTTCGGCTGAGTGAGAGTGATTCGCGGGTGAAACGACCGCCGCGCTTCGGTGTTGGATGCGCGAAGGAGACAGGATCATGGCGACCGCCGACATCTATGCCGATCTGAAGCGCGATCACGACAAGCAGCGCGAAATGCTCAAGGAACTGGCCGAGCTGAAGGGCGACGGGGCCAAGCGCAAGAAGCTGTTCGAGACCTTTCGCATCGAGATTCAGAGCCACGCGGCCGCCGAGGAGGAATCGCTCTACGCCACCATGCTGGGCGAACCCGAACTGCGCGACGACGCCCGCCACTCGGTGTCCGAGCATAAGGAGATCGACGATCTGCTCGGCGAGATGATGGACCTCGACTTCGCCTCGGACGAATGGGAATCCAAATTCTTCCACATGCGTCATCGCTATGAACATCATATCGACGAGGAAGAGGAAGAGATGTTCCCCGCCGCCGAGAAGGAGCTCGACGACGCGACCGAGCAGAAACTGGCGGAGATTTATGAGACCCGCAAACCGATCGAGGCGAAGGAGGCCAAGGCCAACCCGCCCGGCGGAGACGAACGCGATTGATACCGGATGCCATGGAATTCCTCCCCTGCAAGGGGAGGTGGCAGGCCGCAGGTCTGACGGAGGGGTGTTCCGGGTCGCGAGCAAGGCGTACCTTTTCAAGTGGTAACACCCCGCCACCATGCTGCGCATGGTCCCCCTGCCCTTACGGGGGAGGAATAGGGGTCTTTCCATGCGCATCATAACCCTGTCCGCGCCCGATGACTTCGACGCCTGGCGTGAGGCGGCACGCGGGCTGATCGCCGACGGCGTGCCGCCCGATCAGGTCGTATGGCAGGTCGGCGATCAACCCGCCGACCTGTTCGGCTCGGTGGCCGATGACAGCCCGACCACCCCCGCCCCGCGCTTCACCGTCTCGCGCGGTTTTCTCGACCTTGCCCGCAGCGTGATTCTGTCCAACGACCAGGAACGTTTCGCGCTGCTCCACACCGCGCTCGACCGGTTGCGGCGACAGCCTCGGCTGATCGAGGATCAGGCCGACCCACTGGTCCGTCGTCTCGACCGACTGGCCAAGGCGGTTCGCCGCGACATTCACAAGATGCGGGCGTTCCTGCGCTTCCGCGAGACCGAGGATGACGACGGCCCGCGCTATGTCGCCTGGTTCGAACCGGAGCATCATATCGTCCGGGCCAATGCGGCGTTCTTCGTCAACCGCTTCACCACGATGCGCTGGTCGATCCTGACACCCGAGGTGTCGCTCCATTGGGACGGCAAGACGCTTGCCGAAGGACCGGGCGCCAGCAAGGCCGACGCGCCCGAGGGCGATCCGACCGAGGCGGTGTGGAAGACTTATTATGCCAGCATCTTCAACCCCGCGCGCGTGAAGATCGGCGCGATGTTGAAGGAGATGCCGCGCAAATACTGGAAAAACATGCCGGAAACCGCGTTGGTCCCGCAACTGATCGCAGGCGCGCAGGCACGGGAGACGGGCATGATCGACACGGCCAAGGTAGATGTCCGCTCGGGGCGCGGCGGCAATGCGCAAGCAGCCTGGGCGGCGCTCCGCGACGAGGCGATGGGCTGCACCCGCTGCCCGCTCTATGCGCCCGCAACGCAAACGGTGTTCGGCGAAGGCCCGGTGGACGCCCCGCTGATGTTCGTCGGCGAGCAGCCGGGCGACCAAGAGGATCTGGCGGGCCATCCCTTTGTCGGCCCGGCCGGACAGGTCTTCGACCGCGCGGTGGCGGAGGCGGGGATCGACCGCGCGCGTGCCTATGTCACCAACGCGGTCAAGCATTTCAAATTCGAACCGCGCGGCAAGCGTCGTATCCATAGCTCGCCCAATGCGGGCGAAATCCAGGCCTGTCGCTGGTGGGTGGAGCAGGAACGCCTGCTGATCCAGCCACAGGTGACGGTCGCACTGGGCGCGACGGCGGCGCGCTCGCTGTTCGGCAAGGTGATGACGATCGGGCGGGAGCGAGGCAAGGCGCTGACCCTGCCCGATGGCGGCACCGCGTTCATCACGGTGCACCCCAGCTTCCTGCTCCGCCTGCCCGATCCGGAGGCGAAGAAAGTCGAATATGCGCGGTTCGTGGAGGACTTGAAGCTGGCGGCCTCAGCGCTCCCGTAGCGCGGGGTACATTGTCGAGTGGTACCGCAACCACTTCTCACGACAGAGGCCGGGTGCAAGACACACCCGGCCCCGTCGAACAATCAGCCGTGGCAGGTGCAACCGGCGTGGTCGCAGCCATTGCCGCCCTCATGATGCTGGGCGCAGGCATCGCTGCAGAAGCTGCGGCCCTCGGCCTCGATAGCATTGTTGACGCTGACGATGCAGACGCAGTCGGCGCACGCACACTTCACTTGGTCGACGGTGACGGCCATTGGAATCACTCCTCATCTACGGATTCAGGTTCGAGCACATGGTCCATCATGTTGGTCAGCATGGTGCGGATATGGCAGTCGGGCAGTTCGTAAAGGACGTTGCGTCCCTGCCGGCTCTGCTTGAGCAGACGCCCGGCGCGCAGCAATCGCAGATGCTGCGAAACCAGGCTCTGGCTCACGCCTACCTCCTGCGTCAGCTCGCTCACGGTACGCGGCCCGTCCAGACACGCGACCACCAGCCTCAGCCGATTGGGTTCGCCGAGAAGACGAAACACATCGGCGAGCAACGCCCCTTCATCCGGTGTCATGCAAATATCAACATATGAACGCGTATGTTCACATGAAAGTTGATGTCAATCAACATTCCGATGCGGAGCGCCTGAATGGGCAGATTGCGGCGCCGTCCGTCACATCGTCCTCGGGTCCGGCCCGATCCGGCCGTCCTCATCGTCCAGCGCATCGATCGCCGCCATATCCTCGGCGTCCAGCGTCAGTCCGATCGCGGCGAAATTGTCCGCCATATGCGCCGCATCCGCCGCCTTGGGGATGACCGACAGGCCATGCGCCAGATGCCAGGCCAGCACGACCTGCGCCGCCGAGCGACCATGCTTGTCCGCAATCGCGGCGATCGCAGGCATCTTCAGCAGTTCGCCGCCCTGGTCCAGCGGGCTCCAGCTCTGGGTCACGATGCCCTTCGCCGCATGATATTCGCGCGCCTCGCGCTGCTGGAACCGGGGATGCAGCTCGATCTGATTGACGGCGGGCACCACACCCGTCGCCTCGATGATCCGCTCGAGATGTTCGGGCAGAAAGTTCGACACGCCAATCGATCTGGCCTTGCCCGCCTCACGCAATGCAATGAGGCTTTGCCAGGCCTCGACATAATCGTCCTCGGCCGGAACCGGCCAGTGGATGAGATACAGGTCGACCGCGTCGACGCCCAACAGCGCCAGGCTTTCGTCCAGCGCCGCCCCGGCGTCGCGGTGGCGGTCGTTCCACAGCTTTGTGGTCAGAAAGGCGTCGGTGTCGCGCAGCCCCTCACCCACGCCGCGCTCATTGCCATAAAGGGCGGCGGTATCGATCAGCCGATAGCCGGTATCCCATCCGCGCCGTACGACCAGCGCGACCTGCGAGTCCGGGATCTGATAGGTACCAAGGCCCAGTCGGGGCATGGCGCGGCCGTCATTCAGGGTCAGCATCGTCATGCCGTCCCAAACCGACCGGCTTGCGCCCCGGTTCCGATTGACCACTGCGGCCGGATCGCGCAAGTCGCTGGCCCCATGGTCGAACACATTCTTTCCGCGCTGGCGGGCTTTGCCATCTGGGTGATTTCCACCGGCGGCTATCTGGGCATCATGCTGCTGATGGCGATCGAGAGCGCGTGCATCCCGCTGCCGTCCGAGATCATCATGCCCTTCGCGGGCTATCTGGTGTCGACCGGGCAGTTCAATCTCTACCCCGCCGCGACGGCGGGGGCGCTGGGATGCAATCTGGGCTCGATCGTCGCCTATGAGATCGGCAAGCGTGGCGGGCGTCCGGTCGCGGAGCGATGGGGCAAATATCTGTTGATCGGTCCGGGCGAGCTCGACGCCGCGGATCGCTTCTTCGCGCGATATGGCTCGATCGCGGTGCTGATCGGGCGGCTATTGCCGGTCATCCGCACCTTCATCGCTTTTCCGGCGGGGGTGGCGCGGATGAAGCTCGTGCCCTTCCATCTCTACACCTTTCTGGGCAGCTGGCCCTTTTGTCTGGTGCTGGCGATCGTCGGGCGCGAACTGGGTGAGAAATGGGATTCGGACCCGCGCGTAAAGGCGTTCTTCCACCGCGCCGACCTGGCCATCGGGATCGTGCTGGTGGTGCTGATCGGCCTCTACGTCTGGCACCGCGTGCGCGGGCTCAAGCGCGCGCAGGACTGAACCAGCCAAAGGGTCAGCGGGATGGCCACCACCGCCCACAGGGCCAGGCCATTCCACGTTCTCCAGCCCCACCATTCGGACGCCACGGTGCGAAGGTCTCCATAGCGGAAATGCTGCTGGATCACCGCGTCCCACCAGACCCAGCGGAATGCCGATGGCGCGAAGATTTCCGCCGCCGCGATGGTCATGTTGATCCCGATCGACACCAGCAGGATCGCGGCGTTCAGCCCCCGCAACCCGACCGAGCGCGTCGCCGCCCAGAAGGGGGCCAGCCCGAGCGCCGCCACCCCGGCCAGCGGCATGGCATGACGCGGCCCGGTCGCGTTGCCGCCGTCCCAATAGACATAGGCCGCGTTGATCAGCAGCGCGATCACCGCCACCCCGCCCGCCGTCAGCGCGAGGCCACGCGTCTCCCGCTCCTCCGCCAGTCGCCACAAGCCCATGGGCGCCAGAAGCAGGATCGGCGCGACCCAGATCAGCCCGCGTGTCGGCCCGGCCAATATCGCCCATAGCACCCCCGGATCGGGCAGGGTCAGGCCGAACAGGCCCTGATTCATCCCCTCGAACCCCACCACACCCGAATAGCCGATGCGGAACGGCGTCCCGAAGGCGAAGATATTATAGCCCAGCAGCGGCAACAGTCCGATCACGCCACCGGCGATCATCGGCCACAACGCGGCAGGCCGACGGCGATGCCGCCAGACCGCCCATAAGCCGATCAGCGACCCGGCGAGCACCGCCTGATACTCGACCACCACGGCCCAGCCCAGCGCGAGCCCCGCCACCGCCAGCCACCGGCCTCCCCCTCGTTCGACGGCGGCCAGCGCGATGACGAACAGCGCCGCGACGCCGGCATGGCCCATCAATGTGGTCGAATAGCCCCAGATCGGGGTTCCAAGCGCATAGCCCAGGGCGGCGAACAGCGCCGCGCCGCTCTGCCCGGTCACGCGCCACGCCAGATCGAACAGCAGCACCGCCGCGATCGCGGTCAGCAGCGCCGATCCCAGCGCGGCGGCGACACGCGTCCGCAACCGTAGATAGCGAACGAAACCCTCGTCCCCCGCCGTCATCGCATGATGATCGGCCCGGTCGCCGGTGATGCCATCGACCAGTGCGACGGCGGGCAGCGCCATCAGGGTCATGCCCGGCGCCTTGTCGAGATAGGCATGGTCGCCGAACTGCGCCTTGTCGATGGTCAGCGGTGCCATGGGGTCGATCGTCGCCGTGCCATTCTCGACCATGCGGATCGCGGCGAACAGGCGGGTGGCGTTATTGGGATTCAACTCCCATGATCCGAACCAGCTGGCGGAGAACCAGATCAGCAGGAACAGGCCGATCCGAATGCCGCTCAAGCCCTGCCACCTGCTCATCGCCAACCCCCTCGCCTTGCCGCCGCGCGCTATCCGGCTGGCCGCCGCGATGCAAGGCAAGCCCTACCATCGACGGAGGGGCGTCAGGCTTGCGCGATGGGCAGCGCGCTGGTCGATTTGATCTCCGACAACGCCACGGTCGAATTGATTTCCTGCACCCCCGGCAGGTTCGACAGGCGCTCGAAAAACAGCCGTTCATAGGATTCGATGTCTGCCGCGACGATACGCAGCATGAAGTCGACCGAGCCCATCAGGACATGGCATTCCATCACCTCGGGGATTTCGCGGATCGCGGCGGCGAACTGGTCCAGATTCGCGCGGCCATGCGCGTTCAGCTTCACCTGCGCGAAGATTTGCGCCTTCAGCCCGACCTTCGCCCGATCGACCAGCGCCACGCGCCGCTTGATGATGCCATCCCGCTCCAGCCGATCGATCCGCCGCCAGCATGGAGAGGCGGACAGGCCGACCGCCTCGGCGATGGCGGCGGTGGACAGGCTGGCATCCTCCTGAAGCAGGGCGAGGATTCGCCATTCCCAAATATCGAGGTCGTGCGGCATGTTCATTCCGATAAGTGAAGCATCCGGGTCATTTCAACCGGATTTCTTACTTACGACCGTCAAATACGGCCAGTTTCGCCCGGCGTCATGCGCTATTCACTCTATTGCCAGACCATTCAGGGATCACACCATGTCGCTCACCACCCATCACCGCCAGGATCTGCCACCCGAAGAGGTGGTGACTTTCTACGACCGGGAAAGTGGTGCGCGGGGAATCATCGCACTGCACTCGACCGCCCTGGGGCCAGCGGCAGGCGGATGCCGGCTGTGGCGCTATGCCGATCATCAGGCGGCGACGCTGGACGCGCTGCGGCTGGCCGAGGGCATGGCGCTGAAGAATGCGCTGGCCGAGCTTCCCTTTGGTGGCGGCAAGGCGGTGATCTGCCTGCCCGACGGCCCCTTCGACCGTGCGGCGCTGTTCCGCGCCTTCGGCCGGGAGGTCGCTTCGCTCAAGGGCCGCTATGTCACCGCCGAGGATGTCGGGACCAGCGTTGCGGACATGAGCGAGGTTGCGACCCAGACGCACCATGTCGCGGGATTGCCTCCCAAGGGGGCGCAGCCGGGCGGCGATCCGTCGCCCTGGACCGCGCTGGGTGTGTTGCAGGCGATGAGGGCCGCCGTTCGGCATCGTCTGGGCGCGGATCTTTCGGATATGACGGTGGCGGTGCAGGGGCTCGGCCATGTCGGCTTTGCCCTGTGCGAATTGCTGCACGAAGCGAGTGCGACGCTGATCGTCGCCGAGCCGCGCAGTGAGGTCGCCGCGCGCGCCGCCGACCGGTTCGGCGCGATGGTGATGAGCAGCCGCGCCTTGCTGTCGGCCCGCGCCGATGTGTTCGCCCCTTGCGCACTGGGCGGCGTACTGAACGCGCAGAGCGTCGCCGACCTGAAAGCCAGCGTCGTATGCGGCGCGGCCAATAACCAGCTGGCCGACGACGCCATGGCCGAACGGCTGGCCGAGCGGGACATACTCTATGCGCCGGATTTCCTCGTCAATGCGGGCGGCATCGTCAATGTCGCGGGCGAATATCTGGGCTGGCGCAAGGCCGAGGTTCGCCGCCGCGTCCTGGCCATCGGCACGCGGATGGAGGACACGCTGGCCCATGCCGCCAGCGCCGGATTGACCCCGCATCACGCGGCCCGCGCCATCGCGCAGGACCGCATGGCGCGCGGCCCACGGGTGCAGGCGCAGGCGGCCTAAGCGGCCCTTTGGCTTTCGACGTCGCTCAGGCCGGACGGAGGGTAGGATAGACGCCTGACCTCCGTTCACCCCGAGCGACGTCGCAGCGCACGTTCCGCCCCATGAACGACACCCATTCCGCCCCTGCAAGGGGAGATAGTGAAGGGATGCCCTCCTATCGGAAGCGCGGATACCCCTCTGTCCGACCTGCGGCCAACCACCTCTCCATATGGGGGAGAGAAGGCTCCAGCCATCACTGATTCCGCGGTTCCTCGTCCCGCCTGCGCTGGGCATTGATCGCGCGGTTCTCGCGGGCGCGCTGGACGAAGCACCCCGTCGCGCCGCCCGCGCCCACCGCCGAGCAACTGCCGATGCTGTTGACGCCGGTTCCCTCATTCAGTGTGCCCGTCGAACGCGCCGCCCAGCTCTCATTCTCGGGCGTCACCTGAAGTTCGCGCAGTTCCTTGGGCACGCGGAATTGCTCCTCGGCGCTACGGCGAACGCAGACCACGATCTCATTGCCATTATTGTCGGTCGGGCAACGTTCATTGCCGAACAGGGTCAGCACGCCGTTGACTGGTGCATTGCGCGACACTTCCCCCGGCCCCTCGATCGGCCGGGCCTTGATCGCACCGGGCGCGGCGACCTGTTGCGCCAGAGCGGGTTCGCCCGCTGCGATCATGCCGAAACCCGCCAGCGCCGCGATGCGCCATGAACGGTGGAACATCCTCTCTCTCCCGCTCGCCCGGTGTCAGATTCGCTTGGCCGCGGCGATCGCGACCTTGCAGCCTGCCCGGATCAAACCATACATCACCGGATAGGCGATCGCCTCTTCCGCACCCGCGCCCAGCGCGTGGTCGCGATGCTCCAATTCTTCGGCCTGGAAATCGGCGATCGCGTTCGACAATTCGGGGTCGCTATCGCCCAGTTCGTCGAGCTGCGCCTGATAATGTTTGTCGATCTCGGTCTCGACCGCCGCCGTGCAGGCCATCGCCGCCTTGGGACTGATCGCCGCCGTGATCGCGCCCAGCGCAAAGCCCGCCTTGTCCCAGAAGGGCTGGAACAGCGTCGGGCGGACCCGGCGTTCGGCGATCATCCGGTCGAAAAAGGCGCGGTGCCGCTCCTCCTGCTCGGCCATGTGATGGATGGCGCGCGCAAAGGGGTGGCGGTCGCCCAACACGGCCAATTGCCCGGCGTAGATGCGGGTCGCGCCATATTCCCCGGCCTGGTCCACCCGGACCATCGCCTTCATCGGTTCGCGCCGGTCGCCCGGCATCCAGCGCAGCTGGCTCATCGTGCCTTCCTCATCAACACCAGGATCGCCGCCGCCCCGCCCAGCGAGAAGATCGCATTGAACCCGGCCAGCGAAATCCCGCCCAGGGTCCATTGCGCCACGTCGCAGCGGATGACCGGCGCCTTCAAGATCGCGTTCAGCCGGTCGGCCGCAGAGCCACCCGTGAAATCCACCGTCGAGGTGCAGGCGGTGAAACCCTGCCACCAGCCATATTCGACTCCGGCATGGGCGACACCGATCACCCCCGACACTGCGATCAACAACGCGGCGAGGATGACAAGCGATCCCCGGATGCTGCGCTGGCCGATGAAGAAGGCGGCGAAGGCAGGCAGCAGCGCGGCATAATGCGGCCAGCGCTGCCAATGGCACATCTCGCATGGATAGAGGCCGCCGAACAACTGGCTGCCCCAGGCGCCGGCCAGCAGCGCGAGCGGGAGGAAGAAGGCGATGAGGTTGGCCAGCCTCTCGCCGCGGGTACGGAGCACGGCCATGGTCACTTCACCGGCGGCTTGGTGGCGGCGGCGACCTGGGTGGGTCCGCCCAGCCGCGCGATGGTCTTGAGAGCATAGTAAAGCTGGAAGTCCTCGACCCCCTGCTTCTTCAACGCGTCGGGCGTCATCGCGAAACGCGGATCGTCCTTTGTATCCTCTTCCAGGATCGCGTTATCCGCCTTCACCTCGTTGATCAGGTGGCGGCGCAGATCGGCCTCGCGGAAGACGGGGCGCGTCTTGTAATCGGGGTCGGAAATCTGCGGCACCTTGATATCGGGCTCGATCCCGCCCTCCTGCACCGACCGGCCCGACGGGGTATAATAGCGCGCGGTGGTCAGGCGCAGTGCCGTCTCCGGCCCCAGCGGCAGCAGCGTCTGCACCGATCCCTTGCCGAAGCTGCGCTCGCCCATCACCAGCGCGCGGTGATGATCCTGGAGCGCACCGGCGACGATCTCGGAGGCCGAGGCGGTGCCCGAGTTGGTCAGGACAATCACCGGCAGGCCATGCGCGTCGTCGCCGGGCTTGGCATAATAGCGTTCGATGTCGGACTTTTCGCGCCCGCGCTGCGACACGATCTCGCCATGATCGAGGAAGGCGTCGCTGACCGCGATCGCCTGGGTCAGCAGGCCGCCGCCATTGTCGCGCAGATCGACGACATAGCCCAGCGGCCGGTGCCCCAGCGCCTTGTCGATCGCCATGATCGCCGCGCGCGTATCGGCGCCCGTATTCTCGGAGAAGGTGTTGATGTTGATATAGCCGACATCGCCCTTCACTTCCCATTTCACTGGGCGCTGGACGATGACCTCGCGCGTCAAGGTCAGCTCGATCGGCTTGTCGCGACCGGGGCGGACGATGGTCAGCTTGATCTTGGTGCCGGGCTTGCCCCGCATCTGGCCGATCGCCTCGTCCAGCGACTGGCCATAGATCAGTTTGCCGTCGATATGGGTGATATAGTCGCCCGACTTCACGCCCGCGCGACCTGCCGGGGTATCCTCCTGCGGTGCGATGACCTTGATCGCGCCGTCCTCCATCGACACGGTCAGGCCCAGCCCGCCATAATTGCCCTCTGTCTGGATTTTCAGATTGTCGAAATCGAGCGCATCGACATAGCTGCTATGCGGATCGAGCGCGGCCAGCATCCCCTGGATCGCGCCCTTGATCAGCGTGTCGTCATCGACCTTGTCGACATAATCGGCCTTGATCCGGTTGTAGACGTCGAGAAACCGGTCGAACTGGCGGACGGTAGAGCTGTCGACCGCCGCCATCGCGGAGGTGGTGATCGGCACCATGGCAAGCGCGCCGACGATGGCAGTAGCAGTCAGAAGCGGACGTTTCGGAAGCGTACGGGGCATCGAGGGTCCTGGACCAGAAAAGCGGTCCGCCTGTGTAGCGGGAAGCCGACTGCAATCAAAGCGCAACCGTGCTGAACGGGGGCCGAACGGCGGACGGGAAAAGGCGGGCGGCACGGCCCGCCAGCCCAACAGCCGTCCACGCTGGGCCAAGTTGAGGCGCACGCCCCGCCCTCACCCCAGAATGGCGGCAATATCCATCGGTCGCCCATCCCGCCGCAGTTCGACGGTCACACGCGGATCGACCCCGCCCCGTCCACGTCCCGCTCGGCCCAGCACCGCACCCGCCTCGACCCGCTGGCCTGCCCGGACCGCGATGCCGCCCAGGCCGGTGACCAGGCTTGTCCAACCCGCACCGTGATTGAGGATGACGATCCCGCCATAGCCCCGGAACGGCGCGGCATAGCGGACCTCGCCAGCGGCGGGAGCGACCACGGACGCATGGGGGACGGTGGTCAGGGTGATGCCCCGCGCCCGCACGCCCGAATCCGAAATCTCGCCAAAGCCGCCCGCAACCTGTCCTGCGACCGGCAGGCGATAGGCGCCTGCCGCGATCGCCGGGCCCGCTACGCCGGGCGCGAGCGGCCGAGCCACCGGCCCCGCCAGAGCGCGCAATTCGCTTTCGGTCGCACGGGCTTCGCCGCGTTCGGCCATGCGGTCGACGATGTCGCGCGCCGCCTCGCCCAATGCCAGGGCGCGGTTCGACTCGTCCACCGCCACCTGCCCCAGCGCATCGGCGCGCCCGCGATGACCGGCCTCCAGCCGCGCCAATGCCTGACGTTCGCCCTCCAGCTTGGTCGTGGTCGCCGCCAGCGCGCGGGCGGCCAGTGCGGCCTGGGCCCGCACGCGCCGGGTCGCGGCCAGTTCGGCCCGCACCGCCGCCGACCGCGCAGCGATGACCGGAGAAATGGTTCCGAAGATCGCCCGGACATGGGCCAGATCGGCGATCGAACCGGGCTGCGCCACCGCCGCGACCGGAGGACGCGCCGCCATGCTCTGCATCGCCGCCAAGAGATGCGCGAGCGGGGCCTGCGCCTCCGCCAGTCGCGCCCGTTGCTGCGCCAGAAGGCTGGCGACGAGATCGACCCGCGCGCGCGCCGCCGTCACGTCCGCCTCCGCCGCCGCGACTCGGGCGGCCATGGCGCGCTCCTTGGCCTGGGCGATCGCGGCGGCATCACGCTCCGCGCCCGCCTGTCGCTCCAGCGCCTGCGCCCGCGCGCGCGCCGCCGCCGCGCCCGTGCGGGCATCGGCCAGCCGTCGCTGATCGCCCGCAATATCGGTCGCGCCGAGCAGCAGCAGAGCCGCCAGCGCCATTCCGCTACGCCAGCCGCCCGCCATGCTCACCCCTCGCGGTGGTAGGGGTGGTTGGCCAGGATGCTGGTCGCGCGGAACAATTGTTCGGCGAGCATCGCGCGCGCCATCATGTGCGGCCAGGTCGCGCGGCCATAGGAAATGAGCAGGTCGGCACGCGCCCGATCGGCATCCTCGAACCCGTCCGCCGCGCCGATCATGAAGCGGCATTCGCGCACGCCATCGTCACGCCAGCGCTCGAGTCGCTTGGCGAAATCCATCGAGGACAGATTCTCGCCCTTTTCGTCCATCAGGACGAGACGCGCCTGCCCCTCCAGCGGTGGAACCTTGCCGCCGGTGTCGGGCAGTTCGGTGATCTTGGTCGGCCAGCCAATCCGCTTGAGATAGCGATCGACCAGCTCGGCCTCGGGCGAACGGCCGATCCGCCCGCGCGCGACGATATGCAGCAGCACGGGCGGGCTCTAAAGCGTCAGAGCTGGCGGTCGGCGGGACTCGGCATCGGGTTGCCGGCTCCGCCGGTTGGCGGAGTCGGCGCGTCGCCGAACGCCCACATACGTTCCAGATTATAGAAGGTGCGGACCTCGGGCCGGAACAGGTGGACGATCACGTCATTGGCGTCGATCAGCACCCAGTCGGCGGTCGGCAGACCTTCGATCCGCACCGAACGGCCGAACTCCGCCTTGATCTTCTCGGCGAGCTTCATCGCCATCGAGGCGACCTGCCGGGTCGAACGACCGCTGGCGATCACCATAAAGTCTGCGATCGACGACTTGCCCGCGAGCGGGATCGAAATCGTCTCCACCGCCTGGTCGTCGTCGAGCGAGGCGAGAATGAGGCGGTGCAGCGCCTCCACCTCAGCAGGATCGGACGGACGCGGCGATTGTGGGGAAGTGGCCAAGTGAGCTCCTGTTCAGGGGACGTTTCGGCCCATATGCCGAAACCAGTCCGGATCGCGGGCCCGAAGGCCCGTGGCGGAAGTCGGGTCGGGGCGGAAGCGCAACAGCACGAAGGCCGGCAAACTCCACATCGTCCAGTTCTTCGCCTGGTCCGGACGCCTCTGGAAACGCCTGAACCAGCCCAGCGCGGGTGTCGCGTGGGCGGCGGCATTGTACCCCGGACGGCCGATAACCGCAATCGGGATCGCGCGCGCAATCGATCGCCATCCGCGCCAGCGGTGAAATTGTTCCAGATTATCCTCGCCCATCAACCAGATGAAGCGATGGCCGGGGTAGCGGCGGGTGATCGCGCGCACCGTGTCCAACGTATAGCGGGTGTGCAGTTCCTGCTCGATCGCGCTGGCCCGGATCGGCGCGCGCCGAGCCATCCGCCGGGCCGATGCCAGCCGCGCGGCAAAGGGCGCCATGTCCCCCGCCCCATCCTTCAACGGATTGCCGGGGGAGACCAGCCACCACACTTCGTCGAGGTCGAGCGCGCGCATCGCGTCCAGCGTGATGCGGCGATGGCCACCATGCGCGGGATTGAACGACCCGCCGAGCAGGCCGATTTTCATCCTCGGATCTGGCCCCGCCCTCGCCCGATCCATTTATAGGTCGTCAGCCCCTCAAGGGCGACCGGCCCACGCGCATGGAGCCGCCCGGTGGCGATGCCGATCTCCGCGCCCAGTCCGAATTCGCTCCCGTCCGCGAACTGGGTCGAGGCGTTCCACAGCACGATGGCGCTGTCGACCTCGGCCAGGAAGCGCTCGGCCAGGGCCTCGTCCTCCGCAACGATCGCGTCGGTGTGGTGCGATCCGTGCGCGGCAATATGCGCCATCGCACCGTCCAGCCCATCGACCAGCGCGACGCTGGCGATCGCGTCGAGATATTCGGTGTCCCAATCCTCGGGCGTGGCGGACTCCAGTCCAGGAACGATCTCGCGCACATCGTCGTCGGCGCGCACCGTGCAACCGACATCGACCAGGGCCGCGACCAGTTCGGCGGGGTGGCAATAAGCGCGGTCGATCAGCAACGTCTCCATCGCCCCGCAAATGCCGGTACGGCGCATCTTGGCGTCGCGCACGATACGCGTCGCCATCGCATGATCGGCGGATCCATCGACATAGACATGGTTGATCCCGTCGAGATGCGCGAGCACCGGCACCTTCGCCTCGGCCTGTACCCGCGCGACCAGGCTCTTGCCGCCGCGCGGGATCAGCAGGTCGATCAGCCCATCCGCCGCCAGCATCGCGCCCACCGCCGCACGGTCGGTGGTCGGGACCAGTTGCACCGCGTCCGCCGGACCGCCCGCCGCCGTCCAGCCCTCGACAAAGGCGGCATGAAGCGCCCGATTGCTATGAACCGCTTCCGAGCCGCCACGCAGGATCGCGGCATTGCCCGCCATCGCGCACAGCGCGGCGGCATCGATGGTGACATTGGGGCGGCTCTCATAGACGATACCGATCACCCCGACCGGCACGCGGACGCGGGACAGGTTCAATCCGTTGGGCCGGGTCCGCTCATCGATCCGCTCGCCCACCGGATCGGGCAGCGCCGCGACGGCCTCGACACCGGACACCACGCCCGCAATCCGCGCCTCGTCCAGCTTCAGCCGATCGAGCATGGCGGGAGAAAGGCCGTTGGCGGCGCCGGCCGCCATGTCGCGCGCATTGGCATGGAGGATGTTCGGAGTCGCCGCTAGGATCGCCTGCGCACCCGCCCGCAGCGCAGCGGCCTTAGCGGCGGTCGGCATCTGCGCCAGCGTCCCGGCGGCGGAACGCGCGCGGCGTCCCATATCGGCGATCAGGGCGGCTATGTCGTGATGGTCGGCCATGACGGGTTCGCTATCACGGTCGGGGCGGGCGCGCCAAAACAAGATTCTTGGCAGGCTGCAAGCACAGATGCCCGGCCCGCACGCACGCCCCCCCCTCGCCGGGGTCAGCGCGCGCCACAAAGAAAAACCCCGGCGCGACCAAGGCACCGGGGTTTTCCATCATTATCATCACGCCCGGAGCATCGATACCCCGAGTCGCATCCGATCACTTGGGCGCGAGCACCATCAGCATCTGGCGGCCTTCCATGCGCGGATAGGCTTCGACCTTGGCAACCTCGGCCACCTGCTCGGCGACGCGCTGGAGCACGTTCATGCCGAGCTGGCCATGGCTCAGCTCGCGGCCACGGAAGCGCATGGTGACCTTCACCTTGTCGCCCTCGCCAATGAATTCGACCACCTTCTTCATCTTGGTGTCGTAATCATGGTCGTCGATGTTCGGACGCATCTTGATCTCCTTGATCTCCTGCGTCTTCTGCGACTTGCGGGCGAGGTTCGCCTTCTTCTGCGCCTCGTACTTATATTTGCCGACGTCGAGGAACTTGGCGACGGGCGGATCGGCGTTGGGCGACACTTCGACCAGGTCGAGGCCGAGCTCCTGGGCCTGCGCCATCGCCTCGCGCGTGTACATCACGCCAAGGTTCTCGCCCTCATGGTCGATCACGCGAACCTTGGGGCTTTGAATCCACTCGTTGAACCGAGGACCGTTCATCGGCGGCGCCTGCATCGGACGGCGCATCATGGGAGGACGTATGGGTATTTCTCCTGTGGCAATTACGATTTCAATATAAGCGATCGGGCACAAATTTGAAAGGGCGAGACAAACGTCCCGCCCTTTCCTTTAGCTTATGAGGATTCAGCCGCGCAGATCGGGCGGGGTCGCCTCGGCTCGCAGCATGGCGATGGCCTCGTCCAGCGTCATCACCTCCTGCGCCTGGCTGCCCAGACGGCGGACGGCGACCTTGCCCTCCTCGGCCTCGCGCTTGCCGACGACCAGCAGCACGGGGACCTTGGCGACCGAGTGTTCGCGCACCTTGTAGTTGATCTTCTCGTTGCGCAGATCGGTCTCGACGCGGATGCCCGCCGCCGCCAGCTTGGCCGCCGCCTCTTCCGCATAGCCGTCGGCATCCGACACGATCGTCGCGATCACCGCCTGCACCGGCGCGAGCCAGACGGGGAAGCGGCCTGCATAATGCTCGATCAGGATGCCGATGAACCGCTCATAGGAGCCGAAGATCGCGCGGTGGAGCATGATCGGGCGGTGCCGCTCGCCATCCTCGCCGATGTACGACGCGTCGAGTCGTTCGGGCAGGACCCGATCGGACTGGATGGTGCCGACCTGCCAGGTCCGGCCGATCGCGTCGGTCAGGTGCCATTCCAACTTGGGCGCATAGAAAGCCCCCTCGCCCGGCAGTTCTTCCCAGCCATAGGCTTCCGTGGCGAGCCCCGCCGCGACGACCGCGTTGCGCAGCTCCTCTTCGGCCTGGTCCCACATTTCCTCGGTGCCGAAGCGCTTTTCGGGACGCAGCGCCAGCTTGATCGAATAGGTGAAGCCGAAATCCTTGTAGATCCGGTCCGCCAGTTCGCAAAAGGCGCGGACTTCCTCGACGATCTGGTCCTCGCGGCAGAAGATATGCGCGTCGTCCTGGGTGAACTGGCGCACGCGCATCAGGCCGTGCAGCGCGCCGTGCGGCTCGTTGCGGTGGCAGCAGCCATTCTCATAAAGGCGCAGCGGCAGGTCGCGATACGACTTGATCCCCTGGCGGAAGATCAGGACGTGCGCCGGGCAGTTCATCGGCTTCAGCGCCATCCACTGCGCATCGTCCGACACCAGCGGGCCCTCGTCCTCGGTGTTGGGCACTTCGTCGGGGATGACGAACATATTCTCGCGATATTTGCCCCAATGGCCCGACTGCTCCCACTGGCGCGCGTCCATCACCTGCGGGGTCTTGACCTCGCGGTAGCCGGTCGAGTCGATCGCACGGCGCATATAGGCCTCCAGCTCGCGCCAGATGCGATAGCCCTTGGGATGCCAGAAGACCGAGCCATGCGCCTCCTGCTGGAGGTGGAACAGGTCCATCTCATTGCCCAGCTTGCGATGGTCGCGCTTGGCGGCCTCTTCCAGACGCGTCAGATGCTCGGCCAGCTGCTTTTTGTTGAGCCAGCCGGTGCCGTAGATGCGGCTCAGCATCGCGTTCTTCTGGTCGCCGCGCCAATAGGCGCCCGACACGCGGGTCAGCTTGAAGGCGTTGGGATCGAGCTTGCCGGTCGAAGCCAGATGCGGCCCCCGGCACATGTCGAGCCAGGCATCCTCGCCCTTGCCGGCGCGATAGACGGTCAGTTCCTCGGTGTCGGGTAGTTCGGCGGCCCATTCGGCCTTGAAGCTCTCGCCCTGCGCGGTCCAGCGCTCGATCAGCTGCTCGCGGGTCCAGACCTCGCGGATCAGCGGCTCGTCCTTGGCGATAATCTTGCGCATCTCGGCTTCGATCGCGGGCAGGTCCTCCTCGGTGAAGGGGCGATCCTTGGGGGCGAAGTCGTAATAGAAGCCATCGTCGGTCGCCGGACCGAAGGTGATCTGCGTTCCGGGGAACAGCGCCTGCACCGCCTCGGCCAGCACATGCGCATAATCGTGGCGCGCGAGTTCGAGCGCGTCGGCTTCGTCCTTCGCAGTCACCAGCGCCAGCGCGGAGTCGCCCTCGAACGGGCGCATGATGTCGCGCAGCTCACCATCGACGCGCGCGGCGATCGCCGCCTTGGCCAGACCCGGTCCGATCGCGGCGGCAATGTCCGCGGGAGTAGTTCCGGGCGCGACCTCACGGACGGAACCGTCGGGCAGCGTGATACGGAACATCGCGGACATGGATACTCTCTTCGATAAGGATAGGTGACGCACCGGCGGAGCCCGGCGCGGGGGCGCTCTATAGGGGAGAATGGCCGCGAGGTATATGGGGTGGCTGAGCGCCTATTGCACGCGGACGGCGGGCAGCATTTCCAGCGCCGGCCGGGCATACCAAAAGCCCTGGTGATAGCGCACACCCAGTTCGACCAGCGCGGCGGCCTCGGCCTCGGTTTCGATCCCTTCGGCGATCAGCAACGTGTCGAGTTCGCGGCACATGCCGACGATCGACCGGACGATCGCGCGCCGCCGCGCGTCGCTGTCAATGTCGCGCACCAGGGCCATGTCCAGCTTCACCTCGTCCGGGGCGAAGCGGACGAACCGGTCGAGCCCCGAATGCCCCGACCCGAAATCGTCGATCGCGACCGAAAAGCCGATCTGCTTATAGGTGTCGATGATCGAGGCGACGTGATCGGGCGAGCCCATTTCCTCGTTTTCGGTGAATTCGAAGATCAGGCGATCGATCGGCAAACCTTCGGCCTGGGCAGTACGCAGCGTCAACTGGATACAGGCCATCGGCGAATAGACGGCATTGGGCAGGAAGTTGATCGACAGTTTCGCATCAGCCGCCATGATCCCCGCGGCCATCGCCGTTTCGATCGCCTTGACCCGGCATGCCTGGTCGAACGAGTAGCGATTGGCCTCGTTCACCTGCGACAAGATGCTATAGGCGCTTGCGCCATCGGTGCCCCGGATCAGCGCTTCATAGGCGAAGGGGCGGCCGGTCGTCGTATCGACGATCGGCTGGAACGCCATCGCGAACGGGATCTCGAAATCGACACCGTCGCGGCATCCGCTGCATATTTTGCGCATTTCCATTCGGTTATCATAGAACCCAATGGTTAACGCCATTCCCCCTGGCAAAAGAAAAGGGCGGCGCCGGCCCGTCACCGACGCCGCCCCAGCCGGTCAGCGCCCGCCGCTATGACTGGCCTGCCCGCCCTTGGAGCCGGCTTCCGCCGCGCGCTCGGGGTCGTTCTTGAAGTTGCCGCCGCTTTCCTGACCGCCCTTGCGCCCGGCTTCGGAGGCCTTTTCGCGATCATTGGCAAAATTGCCCGGATTATTCTCGCGGCCGCCGCCGCCATTGCTGTCTGCCACTTTATCTCTCCTACTGCGCCCCCGGGCGGAAAGACGAAGCGACAGGACCTCAAGTTTCTAAAATTGCGTCAATAATAATATTCTGCATAACCGATGGATCATAATCTGATTTATGGACCGAAGCGGCAGCATGGATGCACCGCTTTACCCATATCATTATCGTCCGAAGACAAGAACGCACCGCTACATCACAAATATGGGACGACCATTGGCCGACCTCATGCAAGCGAGGATGGGATCACTGATCGATTGCGTAAGCCGCCATCAACCGGACATTCGTCTCGATCGGTTGCGGCGCCAAGTCGACCCGGATCGGGGCAGGAGGCGCAGGTGGTGCCGGTGGTGCCGGTGGCGCCGAGGGATAACCCGTTACGGCTTCCGGTGGGAGCATCTCGATCATGACTTCACGGTACTCGCTATCCTGCACGCGGATCAGCGGCCCCAACTTGCTGCCCGACCCCTCGGCGATCAGCGTCGCCTGCGTCCTGGCATTGGCCAGCGCGGCACGCATCGCCTGTTGCCGTGCGGTGGCATCGTTGCCCAGCCAGAACCGCGCAATGCTCGCCTGCAATCCGCCCAGACGTCCGATGAGGCCAACCAGCGTGCCCGCATCGGCAACGCGCGGCGTGACGACCGACACCGGCATCGTCGCGACATAGCCCAGGATCGCACATGGCCCGGTCGAGAGCTGTGGCGGACCATAGGAACTGGCATTGCATTCCCGCGAGCGGACCGGCGCGATGTCGAATTGCGACGCCCGAAACTCGACCGCACCGCGCAGCAGGCCTTGAACCCCGGCACGAATGGCCTGTGCCTGATCCCGCAGTTTGGCGGTCGCCTCGTCGGAGGTCACCCCCTCGCCGCGCACCATATAGCCGACCGTCACCCGGTCGGGCGGCGTACGCGCCGTACCCAAGGCTGACACCAGAATCTGGCGCGGCGGAAGTGCTTGCGTCTGCGCCAGTGCGCTCGTCGCCGACAGGCCCAGCAATCCGGCGAACAACGACGTTCTCATGGCCTTCCCCTCACACGATCCCGAACGGGACCAGATGATTGTCCTGGATATGCCCGACCCGAGCCCGCCCCAGATAGGGCACGCCCATCTCGCCGCACCAGCGCTGGATCATGAACTCCAGAGTCTCGCCCCATTCCGGGTCGTTGTCCTGTACGTTGCTGACCGCGCCCAGACGCACGCCCGCGACGCCCTTCAACTGGGTGGCATTGGCCATGGTGAACAGCATCCGGTCCACCGCATACATATGCTCGGACACTTCCTCGATGATCAGGACATGGTCGGTCAGGTCGGGTAGCCAGGGCGTGCCGATCAGCGCATGGAGGATCGACAGGTTGAACGCCGCCGCCGGGCGTTCATCGAGGCCGGGCTCCAGCCCCTGCCGGTCGCCGCCGGTCAGCCAGCCGAGCGAGCGCGCCACCGTCACGTCGCCGCCTTTGCGCCTGATGTCGCTCGCCATCGGCCCGTGCACCGGCCGCCCGATCCGCCGCGCGTACAGCGCCGCCAGCACGAAGCCGAGATCCGAGTAGCCGATATAGGTCTTGTGCCCCGCCGCCGCGTTCAGGTTCGGCATGACCCGCGACAGGATGCGGTTCGATCCATAGCCGCCGCGCAGGAACCAGATCGCGTCGATCCCGGGATCATTGGCGAATTCCAGAAAGGCCGAGGCGCGGCGCTCGTCACTGCCGGCGAAATGCCCGTCCTGTTCATAGCATTGCGGGTGAAAGACCAGGTCGACGTCGGGATAGGCGATCGCGGCGAACGCGCTGACCGGCGCTTCGGCGGCGGGGTTGCCGATGCTGGCGGGCGCCAGGATTCCGATCTTCATGTGCGCGCATTCCTCCGATCGGTCACCCGGCCGGGCATTGCCCTGCACGGCATATTTCCCGATAGCGTGTGCCGATGGACAACGGCAATTCCTGTTTTCTGGTGGGCATCGGCGGATCGGGGATGATGCCGCTTGCCATGATCTTGCGCGCACGGGGCTGGACGGTCGCGGGCTCCGACCGTGGGCTGGACCAGGGGCGGGTCGCGGCCAAGTTCGATGCGCTGCGCGCCGCCGGGATCGCGCTCTACCCCCAGGACGGATCGGGCGTGACCTCCGCCGATCAACTCGTCATCGCCTCCGCCGCGGTCGAGGAGACGGTGCCCGACATCGTCGCCGCCAACCGGCTGGGCTGTCCGCGCGCCAGCCGCGCCCGGATGCTGGCGAGCCTGTTCAACGAAAGCCGCCTGCCCATCGGCGTGGCGGGGACCAGCGGCAAGTCGACCGTCACCGGCATGATCGCCTTCATCCTGCACGAGACGGGCCGCGATCCGACCGCGATGAACGGCGCGGTGATGAAGGATTTCGTCTCGCCCGACAGCCCCTTTGCCAGCGCCCTGGTCGGCGGCGGCGAGGCGTTCGTCAGCGAGGTGGACGAAAGCGACGGTTCGATCGCAATCTACGACCCGGCGATCGCGGTGCTGAACAATGTCAGCCTCGACCATAAGTCGCTGGAGGAATTGCGGGCCCTGTTCGGCGGGTTCGCGTCGCGTGCGCGCCATGTCGTCGCCAATGCGGGGGATGCGGAGACGGCGGCGCTGCTGGCCGACCTGCCCAACCTCACCACCTTCGCGGTCGAGGGCGCGGCCGACCTGGTGGCAGAGGCACTGAAGCCCGAACCCTTCGCCATCGGCTTCGACCTGGTGACCGGCGGTGCGGGCTATCATGTGCGGCTGTCGGTGCCGGGTCGCCACAATGTCTCCAATGCGCTGGCCGCGATCGGGGCGAGCGTGGCGGCGGGCGTGCCCCTGATCGACGCGATCCGCACGGTCGAGCGCTTCACCGGGCTCAAGCGGCGGTTCGAGAAGGTGGGCGAGGCGAACGGCGTGACCGTGATCGACGATTTCGGCCACAACCCCGACAAGATCGCCGCGACGCTCGATACGCTTCACGCCTTTCCGGGCCGCTTGCTGATGCTGTTCCAGCCGCATGGCTATGGCCCGCTCAAGGTCATGCGGCATGAGCTGGTCGACAGCATCGCCACACGGATGAGGCCCGGCGACGTGCTCGCGATGCCCGACCCCGCCTATTTCGGCGGCACTGTCGCGCGCGAGGTGACCAGCGCCCACATCGTCGCCGATCTGCGGGAGCGCGGGGCCGATGCGCGTCATATCGCCGACCGGACGGCGGCGGCGGATGCGCTGGTCGCGGAGGCGCGCTCCGGCGACCGCATCATCGTGATGGGTGCGCGGGACGATACGCTCAGCCTGCTGGCGCAGGACATGGTGGAGAGGCTGGCCACGACATAGAAACACCAAACGTAAAGGACGCTTGACGTAAAGCGAGCTTTCCATGTAAAGTCTCCTTCACATTCGAAGGAGGTTCGCCATGCCTGCATTGTCCGCCAAACGCCGTTATCAGCGTCGGGTCATCGTCCTCGCCCTCATCTATGTCGCGTTGCTGTTTCAGGCTGTTTATCTGCTGAATCGGCATCTGGTCGAAGGGGCGGCGGCCTATGCGGTGGGCATTCTGCCCGCGCTGCCCGTGGTCGGTTTCTTCGGGGCGATCGGCCTGTTCCTGACCGAGGAGCGCGACGAATATCAGCGGATGCTGCTGGTTCGGCAGTCGCTGGTCGCGACCGGGCTTGCGATGACAGGCGCGACGTTGTGGGGCTTTCTGGAGGGGTTCGAGCTGCTGCCGCATCTGGTCGGCTATGCCTGGCCGATCCTGTGGTTCGGCGGTCTCGGGCTGGGAGCGTGCGTCAACCGGTTCGCCGAAGGTCGGGCGGAATGAACAACCATCTCCGCGCCCTCCGTGCCGAAAAGGGCTGGAGCCAGCAGGATCTGGCCGAGCGACTCGAGGTCAGCCGCCAGAGCGTCAACGCGATCGAGACCGGACGCTATGACCCCTCCCTCCCCCTGGCCTTCAGGATCGCCGAACTGTTCGGACTGGCGATCGAGGAGATTTTCATCAGCCCCTCGCGCGGCTGACCATCGGCGGTTTGGCCAATCCCCATCGCCGTGATAGGATCGGTGCGAACAGTCATTGGAGAGCCTCGATCATGTTCCATCGCCTGTTTACCGAGCATCCCGAAAGCGTCGGCGAGAGCTATGCCGAGCATTTCGGAGTCGCGGCGCGGTTCGGCGCGATCATGATCGTCGGCGGGCTGGGCGCGTTGGTCCATGCCGTCGTGCCGGGGCTGTGCACCACGACCGGCAGCGACACGATCGCGCGGCTGCATGCCGAGATGGTCGCCAAGCGGCGTAAACAGCAAGCGGCGCAGACCCAGATGAAAAGCGTGGAATATGTGATCTGAGGGGCGCCTCACTCCCCCCTCCGTTCAGCCTGAGCACAGTCGAAGGCCACACCTGACCCCGAAGACGCATCGGTTGCGAGGGACTGGCAGTCCTCGCCACGCGACACAAAAGCTTTCCCGGACAAGGCCCTTCACCGCTCGACGTGGGCGATATGGCCATGAAGCCGCTCGGATGAATGCGCGGGACATGGCCTTCGACTTTGCTCAGGCGGAACGGCGGTGGGGATCGTGCCGGTTTCAATCCCGGCGGTGCCATCCTAAATCCCGGTCATGACCGACACCCGAGCGTCCCGCCCCAACCTCGCCTATCACTGGACCGAGGGCACCGGCCCCGCCATCGTCTTCCTGCCCGGCTATGCCTCGGACATGCAAGGGTCGAAGGCGCTGGCGCTGGAGGCCTGGGCACGTGCGGAGGGCCGCGCCTTTCTGCGATTCGACTATGGCGGCTGCGGCCAGTCGGAGGGGGCGTTCGAGGATCAGGCGCTGGCGGATTGGCGCGACGACGTGCTGGCCATGCTCGACGATGTGGTGAAGGGTCCGGCGGTGCTGGTCGGATCCTCGATGGGGGGCTGGTTGATGCTGCTGGCCGCGCGCGCCCGGCCCGAACAGGTCAAGGCCTTGGTCGGCATCGCGCCCGCGCCCGATTTCACCGAGTGGGGATTTTCGACCGAGGAGAAGATGGCGATCCTCCAGGCCGGTCGGCTGGAGCGCCCCAATCCCTATGGCCCCGCCCCCACCGTCTATACCCGCCGCTTCTGGTCGTCGGGGGAGGCCAACCGCCTGACCTTCGGACCGATCGCGTTCGACGGACCGGTCCGGCTGTTGCAGGGCATGCAGGACAGCGATGTGCCATGGCACCGCACCACCCATCTGGCGCAGCTTTTCCGTTCAGCCGATGTGCAGACTCTGTTGATCAAGGACGGCGATCACCGCCTGTCGCGTGATGGCGACATCGCGCTGTTGATCCGCGCCGTGGAGGAAGTGTCGAGCCGCCTATGATCCTGTTCCCCCTCGCGCTCGCCGCCGCCGTCCAGACGGCCCCCAAAGCCAGCACCGGGCCGCTGCCCAAACCGACCGCCCCAGCCGCTTCGCTGCCCGACGATCCGCGCGAGGCCCGTTATGAGCGCTGCGTCGCCATGGCCGAGCGCAGCCCCGCCGCCGCGCGGTTGGAGGCGGGAAGCTGGACGCTGGCCGGCGGCGGCTATTTCGCGCAGCAGTGCCTGGGACTAGCCTATACCACCGAGCGGCAATGGCCGGCGGCGGCCAATGCGTTCGAACAGGCGGCCCGCGCCGCCGAAATCGCACATGACGTCCGCGCCGCCAATTACTGGGCGCAGGCGGGCAATGCCTTTCTGGCGGCGGGCGACGCGACCAAGGCGCGCGCGGCGCTGGATGCGGCCCTGGCCTCGGGCGACCTGACCGGCTTTGCGCGCGGCGAGGCGCAGCTCGACCGCGCCCGTGCGCTGGTTGCGGCGGGCAATCCCGGGGCGGCGCGGGTCGATCTGGACGCCGCGCTGGTCAGCGCCCCGGCCGATCCGCTCGCCTGGCTGTTGTCGGCGACGCTGGCGCGGCGGATGAAGGATTTGCCCCGCGCGCAAAAGGACATCGCCCAGGCGCTGGCCCGCTCCGCCGACGACCCCAGCGTCCAGTTGGAGGCGGGCAATATCGCCGCCACCGCCGGGGACGAGGCAGGCGCGCGAAAGGCGTGGAGCGAAGCCGCCCGGCTCGCCCCGCCCGACAGCCCGATCCGCGCCGAAACCGCCAAGGCGCTGGCGCAATTCCCGTCGCGTTGACCTTATCGCAGGTCAAGGCCGCCCGGAGTCATGCGGGCTAGGATGACGATCAATCAGGGGCGATCATCGAGGTCCGTACCCGCCGACCCGCCCCCCGCGCCACAGCCAGGAGCTTTCATGCGCTATCTTCACACCATGATCCGCGTCAGCGACCTCGACGCGAGCATCCGCTTCTTCGACCTTTTGGGACTGAAGGAGGTTCGCCGCATCGACAATGAGGCCGGACGCTTCTCGCTGATCTTCCTGGCCGCGCCCGGCGACGAAGGGCGCGCCGAGGTCGAACTGACGCATAATTGGGATCCCGAAATCTATACCGGCGGACGCAATTTCGGCCATCTCGCCTATCGCATCGACAATATCTACGAGACGTGCCAGCGTTTGATGGACGCCGGGGTGACGATCAACCGCCCGCCGCGCGACGGGCATATGGCCTTCGTCAAGACGCCCGACGGCATCTCGATCGAACTGCTGCAAGACGGTGCGCTGCCTCCGGCCGAACCTTGGGTCTCGATGCCGAACGTCGGAAGCTGGTAAGAGGCGTCCTTGGAAATCGTCCGAGTCCCCGTCCTCAGCGACAATTACGCCTGGCTGCTCCACCATGCGGGCCACACCGTCGCGCTCGATCCGGGCGAGGCCGCGCCGGTCGCCGCCGCCGCGACTGCGCGCGGCTGGACCATCGGACAGATCTGGCTGACACATTGGCACCCCGATCATGTCGGCGGCGCGGAGGCGTTGCGCGCCCATGGCGCCACGGTCGCAGGCCCGGCGGCGGAAGCGGACAAGATCGCGGGGCTCGACACGCGGCTGGCGGAGGGTGACCGGATCACCATCGGCGGCGCGAGCGCCACCATCTGGTCGGTCCCGGGACATACGGCGGGGCATATCGCCTTCCATTTCGAGGACCGCGCGGTGATCTTCACCGGCGACACGCTGTTCGCCATGGGATGTGGTCGGCTGTTCGAAGGAACGGCGGAGCAGATGCACGGCAATATGCGCCGCTTCGCCGCGCTTCCCGGCGACACGCGCGTCTATTGCGGGCACGAATATACGCTGTCGAACGCCCGTTTCGCAGCGGTGGCAGAGCCCGACAATGCCGCCATCGCCGAACGGCTGGTCGAGGTGACCGCGATGCGAGAACAGGGCGAGCCGACCATTCCGACGACCATCGCGCTGGAGCGGGCGACCAACCCCTTCCTCCGTTCGGTCGATCCGGCCGAGCTGGCGGAGCGGCGTGCAGCCAAGGACGCGTTCAAGGGTTGAGGGTAATGCTACAGGGGAATTTCGTGATGGAGGCTGAAAAATGCGTATCCTGACTTTGCTTCCCCTGACGACCATCGCCGTGGCGATCGCCGGGTGCACCCCCACCCCCGCCGAACGCGCCCGAATAGCGCAGGTCGCCGCGACCAACCAGGCCGACCTCGCCACCACCTTGCGCGGCCTGACCCCGGGCAAGCCGACCCAGTGCATCGGCCAATATACGACGCGCCAAGTGAACGCCTATGGCCCGACCATCGTCTATACGATCAGCCCACGCCTGAAATTCGTCAGCCAGACGGCGGGCGGGTGCGAGGGGATCGGGCAGCGTTCGCGCGGCGACATACTGGTCACGCGGACGACCACGGGCCAGCTCTGCTCGGGCGACATCGCGCAGACGGTCGACCGTAGTTCGGGCTTCTTCACCGGCAGTTGCAGCTTCGGGGAGTTCGTCCCCTATCGAAAGGAACGGTGATGCGCCGGCATGTCGCGACCGTCACCGCTCTGACGCTGGCGTTTACCCTGACGGCGGCCAAATCCGATCCCCTGGCCGGGCGCGTCGCCGGACCGCCTGCGCGGTGCGTCGATAGCAGCGTGGCCATGTCGGGCCCGTCAATCTACGACGACAATGTGATCGTCATCAACGGCGGCGGAAAACGCATGTGGAAGGCCAAGGTGCGCGGTCAGTGTCCGGGGCTCCGGCCGTTCAATACGCTGATCGTCGAGCGCTGGGGCTCGCAGATTTGCCGCAACGACCGGTTCCGGGTGTTGCAGCAGGGCATGTCGATCCCGTCGCAATATTGCTTCTTCGACGGGTTCGTACCTTACGACAAGGCCACGAGGTAAGGCGGCAAATGGGGGGCCCGGCGCATGACCGGGCCCCCGATGGTCACAGGACGAAGCGGCTGAGGTCGGTGTTCCGCGCCACCGCCGCCAGTTGCTTGTCGACATAGGCCGCATCGACGGTCAGAACCGTGCCCTGCCGATCCTCCGCCTCGAAGCTCACCTCCTCCAGCAGCTTCTCCATCACCGTCTGCAACCGCCGCGCGCCGATATTCTCGACTTGGCCGTTCACCTCCGCCGCGATCCGCGCAATCGCCGCGATACCATCCTCGGTAAAGGAGATTTCCACCCCCTCGGTGCCGATCAGCGCCTTGTACTGGGCGGGCAACGACGCTTTGGTGTCCGACAGGATCGCGACGAAATCGCTCTCGGTCAGCGCCTTCAGCTCGACCCGGATCGGCAACCGGCCCTGAAGCTCGGGCAGCAGGTCGGACGGCTTGGCGACATGGAAGGCTCCGCTCGCGATGAACAGGATATGGTCCGTCTTCATCGGGCCATATTTGGTCGAGACGGTCGTGCCCTCGATCAGCGGCAACAGGTCGCGCTGCACGCCCTCGCGGCTGACCGAGCCGCCGCGCACGTCCGACACCGCGATCTTGTCGATCTCGTCCAGGAAGACGATCCCGTTCGCCTCGGCATCGGCCAGCGCGGCGCGGCTGACCTCATCCTGGTCGAGCCGCTTGTCCGCCTCTTCCTCGACCAGCTTGGTCCAGGCGGCGCCGACCGTCAGCTTGCGCCGCTTGAGCGGCTGGCCGCCGCCGAACGCCTTGCCCATCATTTCGGACAGGTTGATCATCTGCGGCGCGGCGCCCGGAATCTCGAACGGCATGGCCGGGGCCTGTTCCAGTTCGATCTCGATCTCGGTCTGGTCGAGATGGCCGTCGCGGAAGCGCTGGCGGAACGCCTCGCGCGTCGCCTGGCTCGAATCCTTGCCGACCAAAGCGTCGAGCAGGCGGTTCATCGCCGCCTCTTCCGCCTTGTCCTTCACCGCGACGCGGCGGCGTTCCTTTTCCAGCCGGATGGCTTCCTCGACCAGGTCGCGCGCGATCTGCTCGACGTCGCGGCCGACATAGCCGACCTCGGTGAACTTGGTCGCCTCGACCTTAACGAAGGGCGCGTCGGCCAGCTTGGCCAGACGGCGGCTGATCTCGGTCTTGCCGCACCCCGTCGGGCCGATCATCAGGATGTTCTTGGGCGTCACCTCGTCACGCAAATCCGCGCCGAGGCGCTGGCGACGCCAGCGGTTGCGCATCGCGACGGCGACCGCGCGCTTGGCGTCGGCCTGGCCGATGATATGCGCGTCGAGCGCGGCGACGATCGCCTTGGGGGTCAACTGGTCGTTCATGGGAACCCTAAATTACTGCGCGCCGTCGATGGCTTCGAGCGTGACGCGGTCATTGGTGTAGACACAGACTTCGGCGGCGATCGCCATCGCCTTGCGCGCGATCGTCTCGGCATCCTGTTCGTAATCGACGAGCGCGCGCGCCGCCGCGAGCGCGTAATTGCCGCCCGACCCGATGGCACAGATGCCGTTCTCGGGCTCCAGCACGTCGCCGTTTCCAGTCAGGATCAGCGTCACGTCCTTGTCGGCGACGATCATCATCGCCTCCAGGTTGCGTAGGAACTTGTCGGTCCGCCAATCCTTGGCCAGCTCGACCGCCGCGCGCAGCAACTGGCCGTTATGCCGCTCCAGCTTGGCCTCCAGCCGCTCGAACAGAGTGAAAGCATCCGCCGTCGCGCCCGCAAAGCCGCCGATGACCGAGCCATCGCCCAGGCGCCGAACCTTCCGCGCATTGGGCTTCATGACCGTCTGGCCCATCGAAACCTGACCGTCCCCGGCCACCACCACCCGGCCGCCACGGCGCACCGAGCAAATCGTCGTGCCATGCCAGGTGGGCATGGCGTGTTCATTCCCGCTCATGCGAGGCGATATGGAGGTGGGTGGCGCCGGGTTCAATGGAGGGGATGGGTAGCCGATCAGCTGTCGTCCGTTCAGCCTGAGCGAAGTCGAAGGCCATGCGAGTCGCTTGCCGCACAAACCCATTGAAGAAGGATTCCCTTGGCCTTCGACTTCGCTCAGGCTGAACGGGGGCGGGGTTTGGGAGTTACTCCCCCAGCTTCTCGATCTTGTCCTTCAACGCCGCCAGTTCCGCCTTCAACGCGGCCATTTCCGCATCCTTGCCGCCGGTCGGGGCAGCGGCAGGCGCAGGTGCCGCCGCACCGGGCTTGAAGCCCTGCGTGGCGGCCTCGAACATCGCCAGGTTGCGCTTGGCGAGGTCGGCGAAGGGCGTGTTGGCGAAGGCGCCCTCGACCGCCGACTTGAACTGTTCCTGATTGCGGCGGAAGCTGTCCATCGACGCCTCCAGATAGCCAGGCACCATCGCCTGCATCGAGTCGCCGTACATGGAGATCAACTGGCGCAGGAAATTGACCGGCAGCATCGTCTCGCCCCGGCTTTCCTCTTCCATGATGATCTGGGTCAGGACATTATGGGTGATGTCCTCGTCGGTCTTGGCGTCGACGACCTTGAAGTCACGGCCTGCGCGGATCATCGCCGCCAGATGGTCGAGCGTGATGTAGGAGGAGGTTTCGGTATTGTAGAGCCGCCGGTTCGCATATTTCTTGACGATCACGACGCCGTCCGCTGCCTGCTTCTTCATCGATCCCCGCCTTTCATGATTTTGGTGTAGCCTAACGCCATGGATTTCGCATCGCAACACGGTCCGCGCCCCTTGCCGCTGTTCCTGGCGATGTTGCGCAGCGAGGCCGCGGAAAATCCCGATCTGGTGCAGCGCGCCATGGATGGGTTGCGGCGGTTCCAGGCGGCGAAACGCGAACGGCCGATGCGCGCGCTGCCCGTCCGGCGGCGGCGCGGACGGGTGCGGTTGCGCGATGCAGGAGGCGAAGGACGGCCGGTGCTGTTCATCCCCTCGCTTATCAACCCGCCGTCGATCCTCGATCTGTCCCGCGACCGCTCGCTGATCCGCTGGTTGCGCGGGCAAGGCTTCCATCCCTGGCTGATCGACTGGGGGACGCCGGGCGCGAAGGATCGCGACGTGGATGTGGCGGGCCATGTCGAGCGATTCCTGCTTCCCCTGATCGCGACATTCCCCGAGCCGCCGGTGCTGGTCGGCTATTGCCTGGGCGGGACCCTCGCGATGGCGGCGGCGGCGCGGAGCAAGGTGGCCGGGCTCGCCGCCATCGCAGCACCTTGGCATTTCAGCGGCTATGGCGACGAGGCGCGGGCCGCCATGGCCGCGCAATGGGCCGCGATCAAGCCGATGTCCGAGACGCTGGGCCTGGTGCCGATGGAGGCGTTGCAGGCGGGGTTCTGGCGGCTCGATCCAGCACGCACCATCGCCAAATATGCCGCCTTCGCCGACCTCGATCCCCGTAGCGACGCCGCGCGCCGCTTCATCCGGCTGGAGGACTGGGCCAATCAGGGCGCCCCCCTGCCCCATGCCTTCGGCCTGGAGCTGTTCGAGCACCTGATCGCCGAGGATCGTCCCGGTCAGGGACAATGGCGCGTCGGCGGCGCGATCGTCACACCATCGCAATGCGACGCCCCTAGCGTCGAGTTCGTCGCCACTGCCGACCGGATCGTTCCCGCCGCCACAGCCACCGGACTGTCCGACCGGCGAGCGGGTGGCACGGGCCATGTCGGCATGGTCGTCGGCGGTCGTGCGGAACAACAGCTTTGGCAACCGCTGGCCGACTGGATCGCGGGCCTGCCTGCCCCTAGATAGAGTGTAAGTAGAGAGGAGCCTTCATGACCGAGATCGTCATTACCGCCGCCAAGCGTACCCCCGTGGGCAGCTTCCTGGGCGCTTTCGCCGCCACGCCCGCGCATGAACTGGGCCGGGTGGCGATCACCGCCGCGCTCGAACAGGCGGGCATCAAGGGCGAGGATGTGTCCGAGGTAATCCTGGGCCAGGTGCTGACCGCCGCGCAGGGCCAGAACCCCGCGCGCCAGGCGTCGATGGCGGCGGGCATTCCCAAGGAAGTGCCTGCTTACGGCGTGAACCAGGTCTGCGGCTCGGGCCTCCGCGCGGTCGCGCTGGGGCTTCAGGCGATCGCCAATGGCGATGCGACCATCGTCGTCGCAGGCGGCCAGGAATCCATGTCACTTTCGCCCCACGCCCAGACGATGCGCGGCGGCACCAAGATGGGCCCGCTGACCATGGTCGACACCATGGTGCATGACGGCCTGACCGATGCCTTTGCCGGCTATCACATGGGCATCACCGCCGAAAATCTGGCCGAACAATATCAGGTGACGCGCGACGATCAGGACCAGTTCGCGGTCCGCTCGCAGAATCTGGCCGAAAAGGCGCGTGGCGAAGGTCGGTTCAAGGACGAGATCGCGCCCGTCACCATCAAGACCCGCAAGGGTGAGACGGTGGTGGCCGACGACGAATATATCCGCGCCGGCGCCACCATCGAGAGCGTCTCGGGCGTCCGCCCTGCCTTTAAGAAGGACGGCACCGTGACCGCCGCCAATGCCTCGGGCCTGAACGATGGTGCCGCCGCCCTCGTCCTGATGAGCCGCGATGAGGCCGAGAAGCGCGGCACGCCGGTGCTGGCGACGATCAAGAGCTGGGCTTCGGCGGGCGTCGATCCGTCGGTGATGGGTATCGGACCCGTCCCGGCCACCAAGCGCGCGCTGGAAAAGGCGGGCTGGAGCGTCGGTGACCTCGATCTGATCGAGGCGAACGAAGCCTTTGCCGCCCAGGCGCTGTCGGTTGGCAAGGAGCTGGGCTTTGATCCCGACAAGGTCAACGTCAATGGCGGCGCGATCGCGCTGGGCCACCCGATCGGCGCCAGCGGCGCGCGCGTGCTCACGACCCTGATCTATGAAATGCAGAAGCGCGACGCGAAAAAGGGCTTGGCCACGCTGTGCATCGGCGGCGGCATGGGAATCGCGATGTGCGTTGAGCGCTGAGCGCTGAGGCTTTCGCCTCGACCCAATCCGATCGGACTTGCGGGGGTATGACGGGTGCGTCGTACCCCCGCATTGTATTGGGCAGCAGGCTTTCGGAAGCCTGTGCACTGTGTGTCGACGACAATCCGTAAAGCGCTTCAAAGCGTATTGCTGTAATAATACAATAATATTGCGAATAGGAATTCGCGGCGTTTGCCGAATTCCGTGACGTTCCCACGTCACCAACAAAAGTTTCTTAAAATTGCGCAACTTAGCGCGAAGATGCAGTTTAGTGACAAACCTGTCACCAAGCTGCCACATCTTCGTCACAAATTACGGTTGCCGTTCGGTATCACCTTGTTTTTGATCGAATAATTTCTTTCCCTTGGCGCAGCGGACGCAATGATCCGCGCACAAGGGGGTAAAATAGAATGAAGATGCGTACCCTGCTGGGAGCGTCGGCGCTCGCCAGCACTCTGACGCTTTTGCCGGTTGCCGCTTTCGCGCAAACCAGCACCACCTCGACCACCGCGCCGGAGGTTCAGGAAGAGGATGCGGACACGACGTCCGACGCGGCGACGCCCGGCAATCGCGCCGGCGGCGGCGATGTCATCGTCACCGGCTCGCGTATCCGCCTGACCAACAAGTTCGACGCGGCCATCCCGGTCGAGACGGTCAACGCCGCCGAACTGCTGGGCACGCGCGGCGACGTTTCGCTGGGCGACGCGATCAGCCAGTTGCCGCAGCTCCGCAGCACCTTCACCCAGGCGAACTCGACGGGCTCGATCGGCACGGCCGGTATCAACCTGCTCGATCTGCGCGGCCTGGGCACGGCGCGAACGCTGACGCTGGTCAATGGTCGCCGTGTCGTGACGGCGGTGCCGGGCGCCTACACGCCCGACGTGAACACCATTCCGTTCGACCTGCTCGACGGTGTCGACATCATCACCGGGGGCCAGTCGGCGGTCTATGGATCGGACGCGATCGCGGGTGTCGTCAACTTCCGTCTGAAGCGCGATTTCGAGGGCACGCGCCTGCGCGCACAGAGCGGCGTGACCAGCTATGGCGATCGCGGCACCTATCTGGTCAGCGGGATCACCGGCGCGAATTTCGCCGAGGGTCGCTTCAATCTGACCGTCTCGGCCGAATATTCGAAGAGCAACCCGGTCTTCTATGACCAGCGTGACTATCTCGGTGCCTATGGCGGCACGCCGGGCTTCATCACGACGCAGATCACGAACGCACCGAACCGCAATTTCGACGGCATTCCCAATACCGGATACGTGCCGCGCGGCATCGTGTTCGGCAACCGCTCGATCGGCGGTACGGTCGTCACCGCCTGCCCGACGACGGCCACCGCCGCCAATGCGGCCCAGCGCGCGGCCATCTGCACCGGGCAAAACTCACCCACCGGCAGCCCGATCGCCTATAATTATCTGTTCCAGCCGGACGGCTCGCTGTTGCGCGATTCGCCGTCCACGACCGGCCTGGTCGACAACCGTGCAATTGGCGGCGGCGTCCTGGGCGGCGGCACCGCGACCGGCGTCGAAGGCGCGATGCTGATGCCGGGTCTCGACCGTTTCCTGGCGAACATCCTGCTCAACGGCGATATCTCGCCCGCGTTCAAGCCGTTCGTCGAGTTCAGCTTCGCCAACGTCAAGGCGACGCAGCAGTCGACCCAGCCCACCTTCACCGGCGGCACGCTGACCAGCACGTTCAGCGTCAACAATCCGTTCCTGACGCCAGCGGCCCGCGCGACGCTGGGAACGATTCTGGCCCCGGGCGCCACCTCGTTCACGCTCAACCGCTTCAACAACGATCTGGGCACCCGCGCCGAGTTCCACACCCGTCGCACCTATCGCGGTGTCGTCGGCGTACGCGGCGACCTGACCCCGTCGGGCGATCTCTATTACGAGATTGCGGGCAATTACGGCCGTACCGAGAATTTCTATCGCACCGGCGGCAACGTCCTGCTCGCCAATTATCGCAATGCGGTCAACGCGGTCGTGGCACCCAGCAACTATGCGGGATCCAACTTCGTCCTGAACTCGCAAGGCCAGCGCGTGGTCTGCGCGGTCAATGCCAATGCCAGCGCGGCGGACGACGCCCCCAACTGCGTGCCGCTGAACCTGTTCGGCCAGAATGCGGCCGATCCGCGCGCGGTCAACTACATCATGCACACCTCCACCCGTAACCAGTGGGCGGAGCAGATCGATGCGACCGCGTTCATCTCGGGCAATACGGGTTCGTTCTTCAACCTGCCCGGCGGTCCCGTCGGTTTCTCATTCGGCGGGGAATATCGCCGGGAGGACGCCTTCTCCGGCCAGGATGCGATCACGGCGGCAGGCCTGACCTTCCTGAATCCGGCGGCGACGTTCGATCCGCCCGCGGTCAACATCAAGGAAGCGTATGGCGAACTTCGTCTGCCGCTATTGGCCAATATCCCGTTCATTCAGGAACTGACGGTCGAAGGCGCGGGTCGCGTCTCCGACTATGGCGGCCAGACGGGATCGGTCTGGGCGTGGAATGCGGGCCTGATCTGGGCGCCGGTGCGCGACTTGCGCTTCCGTGGCACCTATTCGCGTTCGGTCCGTGCGCCGAACCTAAGCAACCTCTACGCCACGCAATCGACGACCTTCGTCTCGGTCGCCGATCCTTGCGACCAGCCCGGCGGCAACAACGCCAACAACAACATCACCTCGAATCCGAACCGCGTCCGCAACTGCGCGGCGGCGGGCATCCCGACGACGATCACCTTCACCGATCCGACGACCGGTGCACAGCTGGTACGCCCCTGGACCAACCAGTCGCCATCGACCCTGCCAGGCGTCAACCAGGGCAATCTGAACCTGACCCCCGAGGTCGGGAACAGCTTTACCCTAGGTCTGCTGTATCAGCCGCAGCAGGTTCGCGGCCTGGTCTTCAAGGTGGATTACTATAACATCCGCGTGTCGAACGTGATCTCGGGCCTGACCGGCCAGCAGATCATCAACCGCTGCTATGACGACGCCAGCGGTATCGACAATCCCTTCTGTGCGGCGGTGTTCCGTCGTCAGTCGGCCGATCCCGTTCAGAACGGCACCTTCCTGGGCCAGACCGGGCGCACGATCGACCAGACGCAGTTCTCCTTCTCGCAGGCGGGCAACGGCATCAGCTTCATCAACCAGCCGTATAATTTTGCGGCGCTGAAGACCAAGGGCATCGACTTCGACGTCCAATATGCCAAGCGTTTCAGCGAGAACGCATCGCTGAACGCCAATCTGACGGTCAGCTATGTCATCAATCGCCTGAGCTATTCCTATATCGCGGAGCCGGATCGCTACGATCGGTTCGACAGCACGCTGGGCGATCCGAACTGGCAGGGCCGTTTCAACCTGAACGGCAAGGTCGGCTTGGTCGATTTCGGCTATACCGCCCGCTATATCGGTCGCCAGATCGTCTCGGGCCTGTCCTATGAGACGTTCTTCGCCTCGCAAGGGCGTCCGGCGCTCAATCCGGATGCGCGGCCGTTCGTCTATTACAGCCCGATCGTCTATCACGACGCCCGGATCGGGGTGAATGCGACCGACAAGTTCCGCCTCTATATGGGCGTGGACAACATCACCAACCAGCTGCCGCCCTATGACCTGACGGGCACGGGCAATGACGCGATCTATCCGAATATCGGTCGCTTCCTGTATGCTGGCGTGGAAGCGCGCTTCTAAGACTTACGGTTACCCACAGCCTTAGGGGGTCGCCTCGAAAGAGGCGGCCCTTTTTTTATGCCCGCGCGAAACGCTGGGCCAGGCCGGTCAGCAGCTCATATTGCGACACGCCGGACAGGGCCGAAGCGACGGCCAGGTCATAGTCCATGCGCAACCAGTCGCCCTCCGCCAGCTCGGGCCGCGCGGTGACGTCGATCGCAAGCAGGTCCATCGACACGCGGCCCAATAGGGGCAGGCCGACACCCTCGGCCAGCGCCATCCCCAGCCCCGACAGCGCACGCCGATACCCATCGGCATAGCCCAGATTCAGGATCGCGACCTCGGTATCGGCCGGGGCCGTCCAGGTCGCGTTATAGCCGACCGTCTCTCCGGCGCGCACGGTGCGGCGTTGCAGGATCTGTGCCTCCGGACAGGCGACCTGCCGCAAATGCCCCGCCATTTCGGGGCGCGGCACGCCGCCATAGAGGGCGAGCCCGGGTCGGGTCAGATCGAAATGATAGTCGTCGCCCAGACCGATTCCCGCCGAATTGGCGAGGCTCATCCGCCGTGCGCCGGTCCGCCCTTTCAAGCCGGCAAAGGCGGCCCGCTGATCCGCGTTCATCGGCACATCCTCGTCGGCGCAGGCGAGATGGCTGAGCAGCGTCTCGATCTCCAGTCCGTCGAGCAGGCCTTCGCCCACCGCCCGGACCGAGACGCCCAGCCGGTTGATGCCGGTATCGACCATCACGTCGCAACGCCCCCCGCCGCTCTCGCGCCAGCGGGCGATCTGTTCGGGGCTGTTGAGGACGGGGCGCGCAACACCGGCGCGTGCCGCCTCGACATCCTCGGCGCGCAGCCCGTGGAGGACCGACACGCTCAGCCCCAGCGGCGCCAGCGCCAGCGCCTCCGCCCAATTGGCGACGAAGAAGTCGCGGCACCCCGCCCCGGCCAGCGTCTTCGCGACCAGCGACGCGCCCAGGCCATAGCCATTGGCCTTCACCGCGGCGCCGCACGCCGCCGCACCGCTCAATCGGTCGAGCGCCTGCCAGTTGGACACAAGCGCATCGCGGTCGACATGCAGGCGGAGGGGAGCGGCTATATCCATCACCCACCGGGCTTTAGGCCGCATTGCCGGGTGGGAAAAGGCGGGTTCGGTTTTTCCGGGCCCATCCCATCATCCGTTCAGCCGGAGCGAAGTCGAAGGCCACGCCAAGTCCTCGCCATAAGCCCGTGACGGGGGATTCCCTTGGCCTTCGGCTTCGCCCAGGCTGAACTCGCGTAGGATCAGGGGCGTTATCGCAGAACGCGGATGATCCCGGAAAAATCTACCGGCGGCTGTTCCTCGCCGACGAATGCGGCGTAGAGTTCGGCCGCGCGCTCACCCATCGGCGTGGTCGCGCCCGCGTCGTGGGCGGCCGCCATCGCCAGCTTCAGATCCTTGAGCATCAACGCCGCTGCGAAGCCGCCCTGATAGTCATGATCGGCGGGTGTCTCCGGCCCGACGCCGGGCACCGGGCAATATTTGGTCATCGACCAGCTCTGCCCTGACGAAACCGAGGCGATATCATAGAAAGTCTGCGCGTCCAGCCCCAGCTTCTCGGCCAGCACGAACGCCTCGCATGTCGCGATCATCGTCGCGCCGAGCAGCATGTTGTTGCAGATCTTGGCCGCCTGCCCCGCACCGTTGCCGCCGGCATGGATCACCGCCTGTCCCATCGCCGACAGGAAGGGTTCGGCCCGTTCGAAGGCTTTCTGCGCGCCACCGACCATGAAGGTCAGCGTCCCCGCCCTGGCCGCCGCGATCCCGCCCGATACGGGGGCATCGACCGCCATCATGCCCTTGGCCTGCGCGGCCTCGGCAACCCTCCGCGCGGTGGCGACGTCGATGGTGGAGCAGTCGATCAGGATGGCGGAGGGCGGTGCGGCGGCGAAGACGGCGTCGGCATAGACGCGCTCGACATGGGTTCCGGCGGGCAGCATCGTCACCACCGCCTCGACGCCTTCCATGGCCGCGACCGCGCTGTCGACGGGCAGGCACCCAGCCGCCTTCGCCGCCGCCAGCGCATCCGCCGACAGGTCGAAGGCGCGGACGTCATGCCCCGCCTTCGCCAGATTGGCGGCCATCCCGCCGCCCATATTGCCAAGGCCGATAAAGGCGATCCGCGCCATAGATGCTCTCCTGATGTCGTCGACTGCGAGACCGGGTTATTTCCCGGTCCAGTTGGGCGTGCGCTTTTCCACGAATGCCGCCATGCCCTCCTTCTGGTCGGCCGAGCCGAACAGGCCATGGAACAGCCGCCGCTCGAACTGGACGCCTTGCGCCAGCCCCATGTCGAAGGCGGCGTTGACCATCTCCTTGTTGGCGCGAACCGCGATCGGGGCCATTCCGGCGATCGTCGCGGCGGTCTTCAGCGCATCCTCGACCAGATCGGCGGCGGGCACGATGCGCGCGACGAGTCCCGCACGCTCAGCTTCCTCGGCGTCCATCATCCGGCCGGTCAGGCACATCTCCATCGCCTTGGCCTTGCCGACCGCATGCGCC
This sequence comes from Sphingomonas sp. Marseille-Q8236, assembly GCF_965112005.1. NCBI lineage: Bacteria > Pseudomonadati > Pseudomonadota > Alphaproteobacteria > Sphingomonadales > Sphingomonadaceae > Sphingomonas > Sphingomonas sp. Marseille-Q8236. Next base: position 1,585,052 of record NZ_CBCOPO010000001.1, on the reverse strand, counting down.
AGTCGCTGCGACCCGCCCATGCCGGGCGTCACGCCCAGCTTGATCTCGGGCTGACCGAACTTGGCGGTGTCGGCGGCCAGGATGAAGTCGCACATCATCGCCAGCTCGCACCCGCCGCCCAGCGCATAGCCCGCGACCGCCGCGATGATCGGCTTGCGGGTACGGGTGAAGTCGTCCCAGCCGGAGAAATGGTTGCCGCCATACATGGCGGCGAAGTCCATCTCCTGCATCTCCTTGATGTCCGCCCCCGCCGCGAACGCCTTGGGGCTGCCGGTGATGACGGCGCAGCGCTGATCGGGATCGGCGTCATAGGCGCGCATCACGTCCAGCAATTCGGTCAGCAATTCGGCATTGAGCGCGTTCAGTGCCTGCGGCCGGTTGAGCGTCACGAGGGTCACCGCTTCGCGGCGCTCGACGATCAGTGTGTTGTAATCGGTCATGCTCGTCCTCTTCAGCGATCGTCGGGGGTCCAGGCCTGCGCATCCGGCAGCGGTGCGAAGATATGGTCGATCATCGTATCGGTGACGCCTTCCGGGGTCGCCGGGTTCCAGCGCGGGGCATTGTCCTTGTCCACGATCAGCGCGCGGACGCCCTCGATGAAGTCGGGCCGCTGCACCACGCGGCTGGCGACGCCGTATTCGCGGCGCATCTCGTCGGCGAACTCGGTGGTCAGTCCGCCCTCGTGGAGCAGACGCAGAGAGACCTTGCAGGCTTGCGGCGATTTGGTGCGGAGTATGGCCAATTGCTGCGCCGCCCATTCGCCGCCATCGGCTTCCAGGGCTGCGAGTATGTCCTCCAGCGTATCGGCGGCGAAAAGCCGATCAATGTCCCCCGCCCGCTCCTTGATCTTCGCCTCGGGCGCGGGAGTGGACAGGCGGTCGAGCGTCGCGGCGATGTCCTGCGCCGCCGCGACAATCGCGGCCTTGGCCTCCTCGACGGCCGAGGAGGACAGATAATGGGTGGCAAGACCCAAGGCATGGGCCTCCGCTCCGTCCAGCCGATGCCCGGTCAACGCCAGGAACACCCCCATCCGCCCGGGCAAGCGCGAGAGATACCAGCCGCCGCCGACATCGGGGAACAGGCCGATGCCCGTCTCCGGCATGGCGAACCGGGTATTTTCGGTCGCGACCCGAAAGCGCGCTGGCGCGGAAATGCCGACACCGCCACCCATGGTAATGCCGTCCATGACGGCGACGATCGGCTTGGCATAGGCAAACAGCCGGTGGTTCATCCGGTATTCGGCATGGAAGAAGCCACGGGCCGCCTCGCCATCGCCCGCCCCGCTTTCGGCGAGCAACCGGATGTCCCCGCCCGCGCAAAAGCCACGCCCTTCGGCATGGTCGATGATGATCGCCTCGACCGACAGGTCGCCGCGCCAGTCCTCCAGCGCGGCCAGCACGCCCTCGCACATCTCGCGGGTCAGTGCGTGAATCGCCCTTGGCCGGTTGAGCCGCAGCCGCCCGACCGGGCCTTCGCGGGTGACGATCAGATCCTGGGTCATACCCGTCCTTCTATCCTCTTCTTAGACCCCGGCGAAGGCCGGGGCCCAGATGCCGCGCATCACGTGGCGCGCCACCGGCCGGATGGCAACTGGACCCCGGCCTTCGCCTGGGTGTGCCAAGCGGACGGATCAGTCCTTCAACAAATCCCGCCCGACGATCATCCGCATCACCTGGTTGGTCCCTTCCAGGATCGAATGCACGCGCAGGTCGCGCCAGAAGCGTTCAATCGGGTAATCCATCAGATAGCCGTAACCGCCATGGAGTTGCAGCGCCCGATCGACCACCGAGGATCCGGTATCGGTCGCCAGCCGCTTGGCCATGGCGGCGAAGCGCGTCTTGTCGGGCGCACCCGCCGTGACCTTGGCGGCGGCGAGATAGAGCAGCGCCCGCGCCGCTTCCAATTCGGTCGCCATGTCGGCCAGGGTGAACTGGGTATTCTGGAACTCGGCGATCGCTTTCCCGAACTGGCGGCGGTCCTTCACATAAGACACCGCCTCGTCCAAGCAGCGCTGCGCGCCGCCCAGCGAGCAGGCGCCGATGTTCAGCCGCCCGCCGTCCAGCCCCATCATCGCGATGCGGAAGCCCTCACCCTCGGCGCCCAGGCGGTTGGCGACCGGCACGCGGACATTGTCGAACGTCACCTGCCGCGTCGGCTGCGAATGCCAGCCCAGCTTGCGCTCGTTCGCACCGAACGAGACGCCGGGCATGTCCTTGTCGATCACCAGACAGGAAATGCCCTTGGGCCCCTCCTCCCCGGTGCGGACCATCGTGACATAGACCTCATTCTCGCCGCCGCCCGAAATGAACTGCTTGGAGCCCGAGACGACATAATGATCGCCGTCCCGCACCGCGCGGGTCTTGAGCGCCGCCGCGTCGGAGCCCGAACCCGGCTCGGTCAGGCAATAGCTGGCCATGCGTTCCATGGTGACGAGATCGGGCAGATAACGCGCCTTCACATCCGCATCGCCGAAGCGGTCGATCATCCACGACGCCATGTTGTGGATCGAGATGAAGGCCGAGGTGGAGGGGCAGCCATAGGCCATCGCCTCCATGATGAGCGCCGCCTCCAGCCGCCCCAGTGCGATGCCGCCCGACTCCTCGGACACGTAGATCGCGGCGAAGCCCAGTTCGGCGGCTTCGCGGATCGTGTCGCGCGGGAAGATATGCTTCTCGTCCCATTCGGCGGCGAAGGGGGTGATGCGGTCGGCGGTGAAGCGACGCGCCAGTTCCTGGATCTCGCGCTGTTCGTCGGTCAGGTCGAATTGGGTCATATCTGCCTCAACCCATGGTCGGGATGACGAAGGCGTTGCCGCCATCGGGTGCGCCGTCCGGCCAGCGCTGCGTCACCGTCTTCACCTTGGTCCAGAAGCGGACGCCCTCCATGCCGTGCTGGTTCACGTCGCCAAAGGCCGAACGTTTCCATCCGCCGAAGCTGTGATAGGCCACGGGCACCGGGATCGGCACGTTGATGCCGACCATGCCGACCTCGACGCGCGCGGCGAATTCCCGCGCGGCGTGGCCGTTGCGGGTGAAAATGGCGACGCCGTTACCGTACTGGTGCTCGCTCGGCAGGCGCACCGCCGTCTCGAAATCGGGCGCGCGGACGATCTGGAGCACGGGGCCGAAGATTTCCTCGCGATAGCTCTGCATGGCGGGCGTCACCCGGTCGAACAGCGACGGGCCGATGAAGAAGCCCTCCTCATAGCCTTGCAACGTGAAGCCGCGCCCGTCGACCACCAGTTCCGCGCCCTCGTCGACGCCGGTCTGGATCCAGTCCTCGACGCGGCGTTTATGCGCAGCATTGACGACCGGGCCGTAATGCGCCTGCGCATCGGTCGAGACGCCGACCCGCAACGCATCGATCGCGGGGATCAGCTTTTCACGCAGCGCATCCGCCGTCTTGTCGCCCACAGGGACCACGACCGGCAGCGCCATGCACCGCTCGCCCGCCGAGCCGAAGGCCGCGCCCGACAGGTCGGCGACCACCTGGTCAAGATCGGCGTCGGGCATGACGATGCCATGGTTCTTGGCCCCGCCCATCGACTGGACGCGCTTGCCCGCCGCGACCCCGCGGCCGTAGACATAATGCGCGATGTCGGACGAGCCGACAAAGCTAACCGCGCCGATCGCCGGATGGTCCAGGATCGCATCGACCATCGCCTTGTCGCCGTGGACGACCTGCAGGATGCCCTCGGGCGCGCCCGCCTCGCGCATCAGCTCGGCCAGGCGCACCGGGACAGAGGGATCGCGTTCTGACGGCTTCAGGATGAAGGCGTTCCCGCAGGCGATGGCGACGCCGAACATCCACATCGGGATCATCGCCGGGAAGTTGAACGGAGTGATCCCTGCGCCGATGCCGATCGGCATGCGCATCGAATAGACGTCGATGCCCGGTCCGGCGCCTTGCGTATATTCGCCCTTCAGCGCGTGGGGGATGCCGCAGGCGAACTCGATCACCTCCAGCCCGCGCTGGATGTCGCCTTTCGCGTCGGCGATCACCTTGCCATGTTCGGACGAGAGCAGATGCGCCAGCGCGTCCATATTCTGCTCGACCAGTTCCTTGAAGCGGAACAGCACGCGCGCCCGGCGTTGCGGATTGGTCGCGGCCCAGGCCGGTTGCGCGGCTTGCGCAGCGGCGACGGCATGGTCCAGCACGGCGGCATCGCCCAACGCCACACGAGCCTGGACCTGGCCGCTATTGGGGTCGAAGACATCGCCATGACGGGCGGTGGCACTATCGGTCGCGGCAAGTCCACCGGCGACCATATGGTCGATCACGCGCATAATCTCTCCAGTCGCGGGTCTGATGCCCGACTCCTTCACTTGTAATTATATTGCTCCGGCCTGAAATCCAAGTCGCGTCCGAACAAAAGCGGCAAAGCCCCCCGCGAACCGCGTCTCAGCATGACCTGTTGAGCCACCACGACGCCCCGGCGCCGATCGCCGCCGCAGCCGATGCCCCGACAAGGGCCACCACGCCCCATAGGGGAAACAGCCAGGCACCCAGAACTGCCCCCAGCAGGAACCCGGCCCATAGCGCCAGATAGGGCACCCATGCCCAACGGCCACGCCCCGCGATCATCCGCGCCAGATGCTGCCCGATCTTGACCAGCGTTCCGGTCATATAGGTGACGCCGATGCTGACCTCTCCGTCCCGCTCGAAGGTCGCGTTGAGCGCCCCCATGGCGACGACCATCGCCAGTGCGGCCCTTCCGTCGGACCCGGCAGCGACGGCCAGAAGCATCGCGACCAGCAGCAGGACCGCGACCTGTCCATGGCGGGGCAGGGTCAGTCGGATCAGCGTGCCGACCATCACCCCGCCAACGAACAGGCCGATCAGCAAGGCAAGGATCGAGGCCGCAGCCGAAGGCCGCCCCGTCGGCACCACAAGATGCACCGCGAGCATCGTGCCATTGCCGCTCATGAAGGAGACGAAATAGCCGCCCAGATGCTGGAAGCCGATCGAATCGACATATCCCGCCAACAGCGCCAGACCGGTTGCGAGGGGCCAGAAGCGTCGATCGGATCGGATCATGGCCACGCGTTATAGCAGCGGGAAACCGCGCCGACACTCCCCGTCATCCGCGCACGACATTCGGAGGATGCCGGATCGAATCCGCGACCTCCCGCGTTCGGACGGCTCCAGCTTTGGGAGAGAGCATGGCCGGGGCGCTTGTGGAGATATGGTTGGCTGTATCGGCGCTGTCGTCGCTGATCATCCTGTCGCTGGCCATCGGGCACAGCGATCTGCGCGTGGCGCGATGGCTACGCCCGAAAGCGGCAAGGCTTGGCAAGGTAACCGCTAGGCGGCGCCCCGCGCTTCGCTGAACTCCATGGTGCGAAACCGACGCCGCCAGCCATTCCCTCGGGCCAAATCAGATCAGGTGGAATAACCGGTGTAACAGGCTCGGGCGGCGCGACCGCATCGCCATATAGCGCGCGCGATCATCGGCAAAGCGACGATAAAGCGCATCCAGCCGCTCCTCGCGCGGAAGGTCGGAAATGCGCGGTGGCGGCATATGACTGGCCATGATTACCCCCTCCTGTTGAGCCGTTCGATTTCAACGACGAATGGGGTCATTGGTTCCGTTTCGATGACAATGCGGTCATCGCCCAGGTAGACGTCAATGCCTGCTCCGTCCTCCGCACATTCGATCGGCAGCATCGGGGGGACGGGTTCCGTCGCCCGTTACATGAACGTCTCGTAAGATTTCCGTAAGGGGTGCGTCAGGGCATGGCCCCTATCGCCCGGTGCAATATCCAGTCCTTCGCGCCGAAAGAAGCCGATGCACGCCAACCCTGCCGACGAAACGCTACCCGAAACCCGTCGCCTCTCCTCCGCGCAGCAATGGCGCTGGGTCGGAATCGCCGCCGCCGTGCTGGTGGGTGCGCTGATCCTGATCACGGTCATCGGCAAGCTGACCCATAAGGAAGAGGTTCCGCCCGCCCCGCCGCCGGCCGGCACGCTGCGCCTGTCCAAGGAGCAATTGGCCGCGATGCCGATGATGCGCGTCGGGCTGGGTGCGTCGGGCGACCAGACGATGGCGACCGGCGCGATCACCGTCGATGCCACCCGCTCGACCCCGGTGCTGATGCCCTATGCGGGGCAGGTGGTGCGCGTGTTGGCCGATGCGGGCCAAGTGGTGCTCCAGGGTCAGCCGCTGCTGATGATCAAGACCAGCGATTTCGTCGATGCGCGCTCCGGCCTGTTCTCGGCCCAGGCCGCCTATCAGAACGCCCAGGCCCAGCTCGTCGCGGCGCAGCGCAATGCCGACCGCCAGCAGCAAATTTATGAAACCGCGGGCGGCGCGCTGAAGGATTATCAGCAGGCCAAGGTCGACCTCGCCGCTGCCCAGGCGACCGCGCGCACCGCCGCCGCCTCGCTGGGCGCCGCGCGCGACAAGCTGGCGATCCTCGGCAAGTCGCAGGGCGAGATCAACCGGCTGGAGAATACGGGCCAGGGTTCGGGCATCCACGACATCACCACGCTGGTCGCGCCGATCAGCGGTGTCGTCGCCTCGCGCGATGTCGCGCCCGGCCAATATGTCTCGCAGGGCGGCGACAAGCCGGTGATGACCATCACCGATCCTTCGCGCGTCTGGCTGGTCGCGCAGGTGGCCGAGAGCGACGCCGAAAATGTCCGCGTCGGCGATCCCGTCGAAGTCACAACGCCCGCCATTCCCGGCCGCGTTTTCCACGCCACCATCGACCTGGTCGGTGCCGCGCTCGATCCGGAAACCCATCGCCTGCCGGTCCGCGCCTCCATCCCCAACCCGGACAAGGCGCTCAAGCCGCAGATGTTCGCCAGCTTCGCGATCAAGCATCTGAACGCCGGCGAGGCGATCCGCGTCCCCGCCGCCGCCGTGATCCATGAGGGCGACAATGCCCGTGTCTGGGTGGTCCGGCCCGACGGCCTGCTCCTCGCACGCGATGTGCAGACCGGTGATTCCGCAGGCGGCCTCGTCACCATCACGTCGGGCCTGAAGCCGGGCGAGAAGATCGTCACCTCGGGCGCGCTGTTCGTCAACGAAGCGGGGATCGGCGAGTAATGAACCGCATCGTCGACTTTGCGCTGCGTCAGCGACTGCTGATCGTCGGCCTGTTCTTCGCGATGATCGTCGCTGGCGTCATCGGCTTCATCAACCTCAACATCGAAGCCTATCCCGATCCCGTCCCGCCGATGGTCGAGGTCATCACCCAGACGCAAGGGTTGTCGGCCGAGGAGATGGAGCGCAACGTCACCATCCCGATCGAGGTCCAGATGGCGGGCATCCCGCATCTGACCGCGATCCGCGCCATCAGCCTGTTCGGCCTGTCGGACATCAAGATCCAGTTCACCTACGACTACACCAACGAACAGGCGCGGCAGCAGGTCATCAACCGCCTGTCGCAGTTGCCGCCGCTGGCCGGTGGGGCGCAGCCGACGCTGTCGCCGACCTCGCCGGTGGGTGAAATCTATCGCTACCGCATCGCCGCGCCCAAAGGCTATTCGGTGATGGACCTGAAGACGCTGCAGGACTGGGTGCTCCAGCGCCGGTTCAAGCGGATTCCGGGCGTGATCGACGTCACCGGCTGGGGCGGCAAGCTGCGCGCCTATGACGTGGTGATCGACCAGAACCGGCTGAATGCGCACGGCGTCACCGTGGCGCAGGTGCTGGCGGCGCTGTCCAAGAGCGATGGCAATGTCGGCGGCCAGACGATCAACTTCGGCGAACAGGCCGCGATCGTGCGCGGCATCGGGCTGATCCAGTCGCCCGACGCGATCCAGAACGTGCTGGTAGGCCAGGCGGGCGGCGCGCCCGTGCTCATCAAGGACGTGGCGACCGTCAAGGTCGGCAACGCGCCGCGCATGGGCATCGCCGGTTACAACAATGACGACGACATCGTGCAGGGCATCGTCCTGATGCAGCGCGGCGCCCAGTCGATGCCGACGATCAAGGCCGTCCAGGCCGAGGTCGCCAACATCAACGACAGCGGCGTGCTGCCCCCGGGCGTCCATCTGGAGCGGATCTACGACCGCTCCGACCTGATCAACCTGACCATCCATACCGTCATGGAAAACATGGTGGTGGGCATCCTCCTGATCTTCGCCTTGCAGTGGCTGTTCCTCGGCAATCTGCGCTCGGCGATCATCGTGGCGGCCACCATCCCCTTCGCGCTGGCCTTCGCGATCCTGATCCTAGTGTTGCAGGGGGAAAGTGCGAACCTGTTGTCGGTCGGTGCGCTCGACTTCGGCCTGGTGGTCGATGCCTGCGTCATCATGGTGGAGAATATCTTCCGCCACATGGTCGAACGCTCCGCCGCCGTGGAGAGCGGCCAGGGCCGCTACACCATGGCCAGCCGCTTCGGCGCGGTGCTGGGCGCCTCGTCCGAGGTCAGCCGCGGCATCTTTTTCGCCGCCGCGATCATCATCGCCAGCTTCCTGCCGCTGTTCACCCTGACCGGCGTGGAGGGCCATATCTTCGGCCCGATGGCCAAGACCTATGCCTATGCGATCAGCGGCGGCCTGCTGGCGACCTTCACCGTCGCGCCTGTGCTGTCGACGCTGCTGCTGCCGGACAAGCTGGCCGAGACCGAGACCTTCATCGTCGGCAAGCTGCGCCGCGTCTATGAACCCGCCGCGTCCTTCGCGCTGCGCAACAAGATCGTGACGATCGGCGGCGCGGTGCTGATGCTGGGTCTCGCGGTGGTCGGCGTGCGGTCGCTAGGCATCGAGTTCCTGCCGCACCTCGAAGAAGGCAATATGTACATCCGCGCCACCCTCCCCTCCTCGATCAGCCTGGAAGCTGGCGAGAAGGTGACCAATGAGGTGCGCAAGATCATCGCCAGCTATCCGGAAACCACAGCGGTCCTGTCCGCCCATGGCCGCCCGGACGACGGTACCGACGCGACCGGCTTCTTCAACGTCGAGTTCTTCGTGCCGCTGAAGCCGTTCGATACGTGGCCGTCGGGCGTGACCAAGGAGAAGCTGATCGACGAACTGTCGGCCCGCCTCGCCAAGAAATATCCCGGCGTCGACTTCTCCTTCTCTCAGATCATCGAGGACAATGTCGAGGAAGCCGCGTCGGGCGTGAAGGGTGCCAATTCGATCAAGCTGTTCGGCCCCGATCTGGTGACCCTGGAAAAGCTGGCCAACCAGATCAAGGCGCAGATGGCCAAGGTGAAGGGCATCGAGGATCTCGGCGTGTTCGAAATCCTGGGCCAGCCGACCGTGCGGATCGATGTCGATCGCGCCAAGGCGGCCCGCTATGGCCTGACGCCCGACGACATCAATTCGACCGTCGCCGCCGCCATCGGTGGCCAGTCACCCGCCGACCTCTATGAGCCCGGCACCGACCGCCACTTCCCGATCATCGTGCGGTTGCAGCCGACCCAGCGCGACTCGCTGGAATCGGTGCGCAACATCACGATCGGCGCGCCTAGCCCCGACGGCAACGGGACCATTCAGGTGCCGCTGTCCGAGGTCGCCAATGTCAAGCTGACCAGCGGTGCCTCGTTCATCTATCGCGAGCATCAGGAGCGCTACGTCCCGATCAAATTCTCAGTGCGCGGCCGCGATCTGGGTGGCGCGGTCGAGGAGGCACGCGCGCGGATCAACCAGAATGTCCATCTGCCGCCGGGCTATCATCTGGAATGGGCAGGCGAGCTGGATAACCTGAAGAACGCGATCGCTCGCCTCGAGATCGTGGTCCCGATCAGCCTCGTGCTCATCCTGCTGCTGCTCTATGCCAATTTCGGCTCGATGCGCGACAGCCTGCTCGCCTTCTCCGCGATCCCGATGGCGGTCGTGGGCGGCGTGCTGGCCCTGGCGCTGACCGGTACGGCGTTCAGCATCTCGGCGGCGATCGGCTTCGTGGCCTTGTTCGGCATCGCGGTGATGGACGGCATCCTGGTCGTCACCACCTTCAACAACGCGATCGACGAGGGTGCACCGCGCGAGAATGCGCTGGCCACCACCGTCAAGAACAGCCTGCGTCCCGTCGTCATGACCTGTCTGGTCGCCGCGATCGGCCTGCTGCCCGCCGCGCTTTCGCATGGGATCGGCAGCCAGGTGCAGAAGCCCCTCGCGCTGGTCGTGGTGGGCGGCATGACGCTGGCCCCCGTGCTGATCCTGCTGGTCCTGCCGGTGCTCATCAGCCGCTATTCGACCCGCCTGCCGCTGTCGCAGCGCAAGAAGAAGCATGATCCGATGGTCGACGACCAGGACGATACCACCACTCCTGAATCCGGGGTTCCGGCATGAAGCGTTTCCTGACCCTGCCGCTGCTCGCCTGTGTCTCGGCGTGCGCCGTCGGCCCGCATGACCTGGATGCCCATGCCAGCCTGCCGCCACTGACGCCTGCGCCGGTGATCGCCCCGGCCAGCGGTCCGGCGCAGACGGTGTCCGCGCAAGTCGCACCCGAATGGTGGCATGCCTTCGGCAATGCGCAGCTCGATGCGCTGGTCGCCGAGGCGCTGGCGCACAATAACGATGTGGGCGTCGCAGAGGCCTCGCTTCGCCAGGCGCAGGAACAGGCGCGGGCGACGCGCGGATCGCTGCTCTTCCCGCAAGGGGGGCTGAGCTATCAGGCGCAGCGGACCCGCATATCCAACGCGCTGTCGCCAGCGGTCGCGGATCCGAACCAGCAGCTTTACACGCTGCACACCGCGCAGGTCAGCGTGTCCTATGACGTGGATGCGTTCGGCGGGAACCGGGCGCAGGTGCGCTCCGCCGTCGCTCGCGCCGAAGTCGAGCGGCATCAGCTCGACGCGGCGCGGATGACGGTGGCCGCCAACCTCGTCACCGCGCTGATCGAGCGGGCGAGTCTGGCCGAACAGATCGCCGCCGCGCAAACGGCGGTCCAGGTCAATCGCGACATCCTGTCGGCGCTGCAACAGCGCCAGCGGCTAGGTGCGGTCGGCGCGTCGGACGTGTCGACGCAACAGGCCGCGCTTGCCACCGCCGAGGGTGCCCTGCCCCCGCTGGTCCGGGCCGAAGCCGCGCAGCGCACCATTATCGCCACGCTGATCGGGCGTGCCCCGGGATCGGCCCTGCCGCCGCTACCGGACCTGTCGCAGCTGACCCTGCCGACCGAACTGCCCGCGATCGTGCCGTCCGACCTGGTCCATCGGCGACCCGACATATTGGCCGCCGAAGCGCAGTTGCAGGGCGCCGGGGCCGATGTCGGCGCGGCCATCGCGGCGCGCCTGCCCAGCATTCAGCTCTCGGCCAATGCGGGTGGCTCGGCGCAGAATTTCGGCGACATGTTCAAGAGCGGCAATCCCTTCTGGGCGCTGCTCGGCGGGATCACCCAGCCGCTGTTCCACGCCAATGCGCTGCGCCACCAGCAGAAGGCAGCGGAAGCCGCGCTGGAGGGGGCCAAGGCGCAGTACCGCGCGGCGGTGCTCCAGGCGTTCGGTAACGTCGCGGATTCGCTGACTGGCCTGTCCACCGACGCCCAGGCGCTGGACGCGGCGCAGCGGGCGAGCAACGCGGCGGGACAGGCGCTGACCTTCGCACGGCGACAGCTCACGCTGGGCGATGTCGGGACGTTGCAACTGCTCAACGCGACCGTGACCGATGCCCAAGCACGGTCGCAGCTGATCCAGGCCAAGGCGGCGCGGATGACCGACACGGTCGCGCTGTTCCAGGCGGCCGGGGGGCCGGTTACGGGGTCTTGAGGGATTTCCGGGGGATGAGGCTGATGCCGCCCATCCCCCACCTCCGTTCAGCCTGAGCGAAGTCGAAGGCCACGGGGTTAGCTCGCGCAGAGGCGCGGAGGACGCGGAGAAGGCGCTCTCTAAATTAACGCCTTCCCTTGATATCTTTTTTCCTTCCCCGGCGAAGGCCGGGGCCCAGCTGCCATGCATTTGAAGGCGCGCTGCGTCGGTACGTGGGAGCCCTTACTAGCGCACCGCGACTGGATCCCGGCATACGCCGGGGTGGTGGCAGGGTTGACGATCGGACACGTCACCTCTGCGTCCTCCGCGCCTCTGCGCGAAACCAATCTGCTTCACTCAGGCTGAAGTACAAAGAAAAAGGGGAAGGCCCTCGCCCTCCCCTTCCTATCAGAACAACCGGGTCAGCAGGTAGAAGCCCGCCCCCATCGCGGCTGAAGCGGGGATGGTGATGATCCAGGCGATCACCACATTGCCCGCCACACCCCAGCGCACCGCCGAGGCGCGCCGCGCCACGCCCGCGCCGATAATCGAGCCGGTGATGGTATGCGTGGTCGACACCGGAATACCCAGCGCCGAGGCCGCGAAGATCACGATCGAGCCCGCGGTCGAGGCGCTGAAACCCTGATGCTGCGACAGCTTGGTGATCCGGGTGCCCATCGTCTCGATGATCCGCCAACCGCCGGTCATCGTGCCCAGCGCGATCGCGAAGTAACAGGCGATGGCGACCCAGTGCGGCACTTCGAACGGGCCCGACAGGCGCCCGGTCGAATAGAGGAGGACGGTGATGATCCCCATCGTCTTCTGCGCGTCGTTTAGGCCGTGGCTGAGCGAATAGGCCGCCGACGAGACGAGGTGCATCGCGCGGAAGCTGCGCTCCGCCTGCCCCGCGCTCGATCGGCGCATCGCCCAGCTGCTCACCAGCATGACCAGCATCGCCAGGAACATGCCCAGCATCGGCGACAGCACGATGGCGAGCAGCGTCTTGTTCAGCCCCGCCCACTTCACCGCGTCCATGCCCGCATGGGCGACGCCCGCGCCGACCAGCCCGCCGACCAGCGCATGGCTGCTCGACGAGGGGATGCCGCGCAGCCAGGTGATGACGTTCCACGCCATCGCCCCGCCCAGTGCGCCGAAGATCACGGCGGGCGTCACGATGCTCTGGTCGATCAGCCCCTTGCCGATCGTCTCTGCCACCTTGTGAAGGCTGGGAAAGGCCACGGTCAGGAAATAGGCCGCGAAGTTGAAGAACGCCGCGAAGCCCACCGCCGCGACTGGCGACAGAAGGCGCGTAGCCACCACGGTCGCGATCGAATTGGCCGCGTCGTGCAGCCCGTTGAGATAATCGAACGCCAGCGCGACCAGGATCAGGCCGACCAGCAACGGAAAGGCGAGTTCGTGCATGTCCCTCGCCTCAGGCGTGGTCGATGACGATGCCGTCGATCTCGTCGGCGACATCCTCGAACGCGTCGAGGATGCGCTCCAGATGCTTGTACACTTCCTTCTCGATCACGAAGCGCAGCGTGTCGCGCTCGCCGCATTCCTCCAGCGTGCGCTTCAGGCCCGCCGCGTGCATCTCGTCGGCACGACCCTCCAGGCGGACCAGCTCCTCGGTCAGCGCGTGCAGGCGATCGCCGTTGCGCGCGACGTCGCGCATCAGCGGCATCGCCTCGACGGTCAGCTTGGCCGCCTCGACCGCGACCGCCGCCATTTCACGCATCTCGGGCGCGAAGCTGGTCAGCCGGTACAGGCCGATCGCGGTGGCGGCGGCGTGCATCTCGTCGATCGTGTCGTCCATCGATCCGATCAGCGAGGTGATCGAGGCGCGGTCGAACGGCGTCAGGAAGGTCGAGCGGACCGAGGTCAGCACCTGGCGCGTGATCTCGTCGGCGTCATGCTCGCGCGCGGCGACGACGGCGATCTCGTCGGCGGTGCCGTTCTTCGCGTCGAAAATGCGGACGGTGGCTTCGGCCCCCGCCAGGATGGTGGCGGCTTGCGCCTCGAACAGCTCGAAGAAATTCCCCGTCTTCGGCAGGAGGCGTTGGAACCAGGCGAACATCAGTCGGTAAACCCCGATAGTGATCCGATATCGTGCGCATTCTCTGCGCATGGCCGATCGGGCCACGGCGACACGCCGGACCGAAAAAGGTCATGAACCCGAGACTGCACGAACGCCGCCCCCCTGACCAGCCACGACGTCCACGTCAAGCAAAACCCTGTTACAACAATGTGACACTGGGCGCTCATGGCATGACCGGCGGATGGTAGGTCAGGGTGAAGGACAGCGCCCAGAGCAGCCCCAGGACGACCGGCAGATGGACGATCAGTTGCAGGAAACTGAACCCGACAATGTCGCGTGCCTTCAGACCCAATATGCCCAGAAGCGGCAGCATCCAGAACGGGTTGATCAGATTGGGCAGCGCCTCCGCCGCATTGTAGATCTGAACGGCCCAGCCGAGATGGACATGGAGTTCATTGGCCGCCTGCATCACATAGGGTGCCTCCAGCAGCCATTTGCCGCCGCCTGAGGGAATGAAGAATCCCAGGATCGCCGAATAGGCCCCCATGGTCAGCGGAAAGGAGCCCGGCGTGTTGAGCGCGACGAAGGCATGGGCGATCCGGTCGGCGACTCCGATACCGGCCGCGTTCTTCGCGCCGGTCAGCATCGCGGCGATCGCGGCATAGAAGGGATATTGGATCAGGATGCCCGCCGTTGCCGGAACCGCGCGGGACAGCGCGGTCAGAAAGCGCCGGGGGCGCCAGTGCAGCACCAGCCCCGCCATCAGGAACAGGAAGTTATAGGTGTTGAGGTTGGAGATCGCGATCATCCAGTCCTGCCGCGCGAACTCCTGGACCAGCCAGCCCACCGCCAGCGCCCCGATCAGCATGGTGACCAGCGGCGCATGGTCCAGCCACTCGCCCGGCTGGGTGGGCGGGGGCAGGTCGTCATCCTCGCGCGCAGGATCGATGCCCATGTCCTGCGCGGTCATCGCGGCGTCACGCCCCGGTGTGGAGGCCATGGCGATCGCGGTCGACAGCAGGATCAGCACGCCCGCGATCAGCATCGACTGCCACAGGAAGATGGTCTGGCTGAACGGAATGACCCCGGTGATGGGCAGCAGCGCGGGCGGCAGGCTCGCCGGATTGGCCTGCAACTGCGCCGAAGACGAGGACAGCCCCATCGCCCAGGTCGCGCCCAGCCCCAGATAGGCCGCTGCCCCCGCCGCGCGATAGTCCATCCGCAGGTCCATCCGCCGTGCGCAGGCGCGCGCCAGCAGCCCGCCGAAGATCAGGCTCAACCCCCAGCTCGCCAGTGAGGAGATCATGGTGGCCAGTGCGATCATCCCGATCGCGCCGCGTGCGGTGCGCGGTCGCCGCGCCAGCCAGTCGATCAGCCGCTGCACGGGGCCCGAGGTCGCGACGACGTAGCCGCCGATCGTCACGAACGCCATCTGCATGGTGAAGGGGATCAGCGTCCAGAACCCATCGCCGAAGCTCTTGGTCACGGCGGGGAGCGACGCGCCATTGGCCAGCGCCGCCACTGCGACCACGATCACCGCGATGGCGACGAAGATGAAGGCATCGGGAAACCAGCGCTCGGCCCAGGCGGTGAAGCGCAGCGCCAGCCGGGCCAGCGCGCCATCGCGGGTCCGCATTCCGCCCTCTTCCATGCCACCCCCGATGGTTTCGCACCGTCCCGACGGCGATGGCCGCCAGGCGCTGCCTGTCCGTTCGACACATCATGCGCTTCGCGACCCGACAGGGCAACATTATCCGATGACTGTGCTTTTGGCGCATCACCTCTGTCACGCGAGCGCCATAATGCGCCCCTAACGGCTCCGCCCACCGGGAGTATTGAGTAGTCGGGCGGCACGTAACCGCCCACCGGAGCTGGGGAATAATATGAAGTCGGTTATCAAGACCGCGGCGCTGCTAAGCGCTGCGTGGGGAACGCTGGCGGCCGTACCGGCCATCGCACAGACTGCCGATCAGGGCGCGGGCACAACCACCGCGACCGGGGATCAGGCCGCACCGCAGGAGGGTCTCGGCGAGATCACCGTCACCGCCGAGCGTCGTTCGGAAAACCTGAATCGCGTGCCGGTGTCGGTCGGCGTCGTCGGCGGCCAGGACCTGCGCGCCTTCCAGCAAGGCGGCGAAGACATTCTCGCGCTGTCGGGCCGCGTCCCCGGCCTTTATGCGGAGACCACCACCGGCCGTATCTTCCCGCGCTTCTATATCCGCGGCCTGGGCAATATCGACTTCTATCTCGGCGCGTCGCAGCCTGTGTCGATCATCCAGGACGATGTCGTCCTCGAGCATGTCGTGCTGAAGTCGAACCCGGTGTTCGACGTCGATCAGGTCGAAGTGCTGCGTGGTCCGCAAGGGTCCCTGTTCGGCCGCAACACGACAGCAGGCATCATCAAGTTCGACACGATCAAGCCGACGCAGAGCTTCCAGAGCCGTGCCACCGCCTCGATCGGCAGCTACAACACGATCAGCATGGACGCCGGTGTCGGCGGTCCGCTGATCCGCGACGTGCTGGCGTTCCGCCTGTCGGCCCTGGTGCAGCACCGCGACAACTGGGTCGACAATGTCTATTCGGGGCTTAGCGCCGATGGCACGCTGACCCCGAAGAAGGACGCGATGGGCGGCTTTACCGAGCGCGACGTTCGCCTCCAGCTGCTCTTCACGCCGACCGACACGCTGTCGTTCAACCTCGCCGGTCATGCGCGCTGGTATGACGGCACCTCGACCCTGTTCCATCGCGGCGCACTGAAGAAGGGTTCGCGCGACGTGTCGGCCGAGCCGCGCGACCAGGTCGCACTGGACGAAGGGCGCGGCAATCCGCAGTCCTATGACACGCAGGGCGCCTCGCTGCGCGCCGCCTGGGATCTGGGCGCGGCCGAGCTGACCTCGATCACCGCCTATGAGACCACGGCCGGTTTCAGCAAGGGCGACACCGATGGCGGCGCGGCGGCCAACTTCCCGGTCAACGGCGTGGCCAATGGCTATGGCCTCAGCCAGGGGCAGGTCCGGGGTCTCGACCAGTGGACGCAGGAAGTCCGCCTCGCCTCGACCTCGGGTGGCCCGTTCAAGTGGCAGTTCGGCGGCATCTATTTCGACAGCCGCGACATCACCGACTTCTATCAGCGCGCCTTCCTAATCGGGGCCAATCCGAACAACTGGGTCCGCCTGCACGACGTCAACACCTCCTGGGGGCTGTTCGGGCAGGTCAGCTATCAGGCGACCGATCGCCTGACCCTGACCGCCGGTGGCCGCGTCAGCGAGGATACCAAGCGCACCCAGTTGCTGCGCACCGCCGACAGCGCCGCAGGAGTCTCGACCTATCGCGGTCGTCGCGACGTGCGCCTGTCGGACACCAAGCCGAGCCTGGACCTGTCGGCGCTGTATGAAGTCACGCCTGAACTGAACGTCTATGTCCGCGCGGCCGAAGGCTTCCGTGGCCCGACGATCCAGGGTCGTTCGGCGGTGTTCAACTCCGACTTCACCACCGCGAACTCGGAAACCAACCTGTCGTTCGAGACCGGCTTCAAGTCGAAGCTGTTCAACAACACGCTGCGCCTGAACGCGGCGGCCTTTGCCTATCGCGTGAAGGGCATCCAGCTGAACGGCAACGATTCGGACGGTAATGGTGTGCTGTTCAACGCCGACAAGGCCGTTGCCTACGGCATGGAAGCCGATGCGCAGTGGTTGCCGGTGCGCAACCTGGCGCTGTCGGCGGGTGTCAGCCTGCTGCACTCGGAAATCCGCGACAAGCGCGTCTTCGCCCAGACCTGCGGCCTGAACGGCGTGCAGGTGTGCACCGTGCTCGACCCGTTCGTCACCCGCCGCGTGTTCGGCGCGAACGCCTATTTCGCGCAGATCGACGGCAACCCGCTGCCCAACGCGCCCGAGTACAATCTGAACCTGGCGGCCAAGTACGACATGCCGCTGGAGGGTGGTGGCAAGGCGTTCATCAGCACCGACTGGAACCTGCAGGGCTATACGAACTTCGTCCTGTACCGGACCAAGGAGTTCACCTCGAACGGCAATTTCGAGGGCGGTCTGAGCATCGGCTATACCGCGCCGAACGACGACTGGAGCCTGTCGGTCTTCGCGCGCAACATCACGAACGAGAAGAACCTGAAGGGCGTGATCGAGAACTATATGGCGGCCGTGTTCAACGAACCGCGCATCATCGGCATCTCGTTCAGCGGCAAGTATCGCTGATCGGCATGACCGGTTGATGGGAAAGGCCCGTCCCTCGGCGTGAGGGGCGGGCCTTTTCTTATGCCGTTATCCCAAGGTCCGTTCAGCCTGAGCGAAGTCGAAGGCCATGCCCCTCACCGGCCCCGAACCTTGGCCCGCGCATGACGCTCGGCATGGGCGAGCAGCGTGTCCAGATCCTCGCGCGCGATGTCGAAGCTTTCGTGCATGTCTTCCAGCGCGGCGTCGACATCCTCGGGCTGGATCAGGGCGACAGGCGTGGGCGGGATCACCACCGGCTCGTGTGGATAGCTGCGCCCCGTCGCGCGGTGGAAGAACATGCCCAACGCCACCAGCGCGATCGAATTGATCGCGACCGGCGCGAAGGCGAAGGCGAAGCCCGCCACATGGATGCCCTGGCTTCCGATCACAGCGGTCAGCGCCGCCGCCCCACCCGGCGGATGCAGGCAACGCGCCAGCGACATGACCAGGATCGCCCCGCCCACCGCGCAGCCCGCCGCCAGCGGGAGCGAGGGGATCGCCTGAAACATCGCCACCCCGACCAGCGTCGACAGGACATTGCCCCCGACAACCGACCAGGGCTGCGCCAGCGGACTGCTCGGAACGGCGAAGACCAGCACGGCGGACGCCCCCAGCGGCGCGACGATGATCGGCAGGTCGGGGCCGAGCGGCGGCAATCCGCCGCACACGACAATGGTCAGGGCGATGCCGATCACCGCCCCGATACAGGCGATCAGCCGCCCCGGCCATGTGGCCCCGGCCAACAATAGTCTGAAGAAGCGCATGAGCGTGCGTCTATGCCCGCGCGACCATCCTCGCCACCGCCAAAGCCTTGGGACAGACCTATTTTCTCTTCGCGATCAGGCCTCTGCCAGGAACGCCACGCCTGGAATGGCGAGGCTCTGCCCCGTTGCGGTCAATCGCCCGTCCCGGCCGATACGAAAGGCATTGACCGTCCCCGACCGCTCATTGGCGACCAGCATCTCGCGTCGTCCCTCGCGCAACAGGAAGAAACGCGGCCAGTTGCCGCCGGTCGGGACATGCTGCACCAGCGTGGGCTCGCCCCTGGCGTCGAGGGAGAAGACGGTGATGCTGTTCGCCCCGCGATTGGAGACGTAGAGCGTCCGTCCGGCACGATCGATCGCGATATGCGCGGCATAGGATGCGGGACCACCCTCGGGCACCAGCGCGTGCTCGCCCGCCGTGCGGAACCGGCCATCGGGCAGGGCGTCGAGGACGAACAGCCGCGTCTGCAACTCGCACGCGACATAAGCCCGCGCCAGGGTCGGATGGCGGACCATATGACGCGGCCCCGCGCCCGCCGGCGCGTTCCAGGCCACGATTGGTTCGGCGAGGGTTCGCGCGGCGGGATCGAAGCGATAGGCGAAAATGGCATCCGCCCCAAGATCGACCGCATGCAGCCAGCGCTGATCGGGGCTGAACCCCACCCAATGCGCATGCGGCCCGGCCTGGCGCTCGGCGTTCGGGCCCTTGCCCCGATGCTGGAAGATCTGTGCCTCACCCGGCGCACCGGTCCGCCGGTCGAGCCGGAAGAAGGCGACCGACCCGCTGGAATAATTGGCGACCGCCAAGCAGGCCGAGGAGCGGTCGAGCACGGCGTGACACGGGTCTGCGCCACCGGTCGAGGCCCCGCCCCGCGACCGCCAGCCGGGGCCATAGGCAGCGACCCGTCCCTCCGCCTGTTCGCGCAAGAGGTAAAAGGCGCCGCCCGGACCGTTCCCCACGCCATAGGAGGCATTGACGATGTCCGCCACGGGACGCCCGACGCGTCCGTTCGCGATCGGATACAGGCCCTTGCCGCCCTCATTGGCATAGGTGCCCGCGATCAGGCGATCGCTGCCCGGTCCTTGTGCCAGTGCAGGCTCGATCGCCGTGCTCAGCCCGATCGCGGCCACCCCGACCATGATCTCGCGTCGTGTGGTCGTCATGCCTCTCCCCTTTTCTTGTCGCCCCTTCAAACGACAAAGCGGCGGGGAAGGCAATCACCTTCCCCGCCCCCGGCATCAACGATGCGGTCAATCGATCAGATTGCGACCACGCCGCCGTCATTCTTGGTGATGACGATGGTCGCCGAACGCGGGCGGATCGTCGCCGCCGCGCTGCCGCCCTGGCTGTCGGGCCAGTTGCTGGTCGGTGCCGACGGGGTGGAAGCGCCCTCGCCCGGATGCTGGATGTTGACGAAGACCGAGGTACCGTCCGGCGTCGAGTGGATACCGGTGATCTCGCACTGCTTCGGCCCCACCAGGAAGCGCTTCAGCGTGACGCCCGGTGCCTTGCCGATCCGCGTGGCGACGGTGGCCGAGGCCCCGCCCGCGCTGCTCGTCACCGAACGCGTGCCGCCGTCACCGACCCGGCCGGGAATCGCGGCCAGCATCATGCAGTTGGTGACGTCGGTGAAGGCGCCGTCATCGGTCTGGATCCACATCACCGGCGTCGCCTGGCCAGCGACATTGCTCGGCAGGCTGAACCACAGGCCGTCGGGCGACGAGAAGTCGTTGGTCGCGTCCAGCCCCGACAGATTGATGTTGGTCGGATCGAGGTCCGCGCCCGCGCCGAAGGCATAGACGTCCCAGGTGAAGCTGGTCGCTTCGGTCGTGTCGCCGGTCTCGCGGAGGCGGATGATGTGGCCATTGCGGTTGCCGACCGAGGTCGAGGGCGGATCGACATAGGCGCGCGGATTCGCCGCATCGACACCGGTCTGGCTGCCCGACGCGACCGGCTTGCGCGAACTGTTGTTGGTCAGGGTGCAATACATCTCGCCGGTCGCCGGATTGACCGCGGTCCATTCCGGGCGGTCCATCTTGGTCGCGCCCAGCGCATCGCCCGCCAGACGGGTGTTGATCAGGACATCGGCCTGGTCGGCGAAGGGATAGACGCTGTTCGACGCGGTCAGTCCGTTCTGGCCGAACACCAGCGGCATCCACTGACCGGTGCCGTCCGCATTGAACTTGGCGACATAGAGCGTGCCGTTGTCGAGATATTTGTCGCCCACCGCCAGACGGTCGCTGGCGCTCGCATCCGAGGCGTTCCACGGCGTCGCCGAGACGAACTTGTAGATATATTCGTTCTGCGCGTCGTCGCCCATATAGAAGGCGGGGCGGACACCCGCGATCATCCGGCCGCTCTCACAGCCCTCATGGTTCATGCGGCCGAGCGCGGTGCGCTTGCGCGGCGTCGAGTTCGGGTTGAACGGATCGATCTCGACCACCCAGCCGAACTGGAACGGCTCGTGGCGGAAATCGGCCGTGCCATCGGCGGCGAGCGCGGCATTGGCGGTCGCGTTCCAGCGGCGGAAGACGGTGCTCGACGCGTCCGACGGCGTCACCGTGGTCCAGCCATAATTGCCCGAGCGGCCTTCGGTGATGCCATAGCGGGCCAGCGAGGTGTTCTGCTTGGGCGTCGTCGCGGTGCGCACGGCCGCGTCACCGCTCGCCCGGCGGAAATAGCCCGCCCAATTCTCTTCATTGGTCAGGTAGGTATTCCACGCCATCGTGCCGTTGGCGCAGTTGTTGATCGTTCCGCGCCCCATGGTGCCATCGGCCGAATAGGCCGTCTTCAGCCACGCGCTGCCCTTGACCGGGCCGCTGAATGCCATCGGGGTGTTGGGCGTGATACGACGGTTCAGCGTGGAGGTCTGGACATAGGTCCAGCCGCTGCTGCTCCGCGTCACCTCGATCACCGAGACGCCGTGGCACTCGATTTCCTTGATCGCCTCGCCTTCGGGGCGGGGCGCCGGGGTCTGGCCGTTGACGTGCAGATACTGCTCGCTGATATTCTCATGGTTGAGAACCAGCAGGCCGCGCGTGCTGTTATTTGGGTCTGGGTTGGTGCCCGATGCCGCCAGGCCGAAATAGCTCATGCCGTCATGATGGTCGCCCGCGCGCTGCGCGAAATTGGTATCGGTGCCGTTATTGGCATAGGCCGCGACACCCGAGGCGATCGGATCGCCCAGACGATAGAGCACGGTTACGCTATAGCCCGAAGGCACGGTGACGACGTCGGCTAGGCTGTGCGGGACGGCAGTGAAGTCCAGCGAGATCGGCGTAACGGTGACGGTCACGCTGTTGTTCGTGACCAAACCGTCGCGGCTGGTAATCTCCAGATTGAAGCCGAGCTGGGTCGCGGTGGCGACCGCAGGCGCGCGGAACGAGGTGACCAGTTGATTGGCGTTGGTCAGCGTGACCGAGAGGCCTGCCGTCTGGCTCCAGTTCACATTGGCGACCTGCCCGCTGCCCACCGTGCCGGTCAGGGTGACGGGACGCCCCGCCGCGACGCTGGCGGTGCTGCCCGCGGCGGTGGCGGTGACGGCTTGCGGATTCTCGTCGTCGCACCCTGCCAGCAACATGCCGCCGAACAGCGCCGTCGTCATCGCCGATACGCCGTGGCGCAGCGTCTGGCGGCGCGACAGGCGGGTGGCGATCAGGTCGCTCATATGCATATTGGCGGAGCGGTTGGTATCGATGTCGCCATCGTCATAGGCGATCAGGCTGTTGATATCCGACATGGAATGTCCCCCGGCACCGCGCGAGGAAAGGCGCGGTCTCTCTTGCGCCGTTTGCAGTCCAACCAAGTCATTCCGGCTTCATTTCGGCGTCATGTCGGTGACGACGGAATGACGCCCGTATGACATGGGCGTCATGATGGCCTGGCGCTTGACTCCCCGCGCCGATCCGGCTAGGCGCACCCCCGCATCCGAATGGGCTTGCCTGTTCGGATTCCGTCCAAGACAGCAGGTGCCGGGGAATATGCCCTGGCTTAATCTCCTGCCGAGACGGGGAAAAGGATTTTGCCGGTCGCTCCAGCATCGCTGGTCACGTCCGGTCTGCCCCGCGTTACTCTGACGCGTCGGTTGCCCATTCCCCATCGCTGGACACCCCGAGGGGTGGTCACACCCCCCGGTCAAGCAACCGGGATGACCGTTCGCGGTCGTTCCAACCATGGAGAATGGCATGGATCGCGATCAAAAGAGCCAGGCCGTCGCCGAACTGAACCGCAACTTCAACGAGGTTGGCGTGGTGGTCATCACCCGCAACCACGGCATGACCGTCGCCCAGTCGACGGCCCTGCGCACGAAGATGCGGGAAGCCGGCGCGTCCTACAAGGTCTCGAAGAACCGGCTTGCCAAGATCGCAGCCCAGGGCACCGACTATGCCGGTGTCGCTGACATGCTGACGGGTCCCGTCGGCATTGCCAGCTCGATCGATCCCGTGGCCGCCGCCAAGGTGGCCGTGGAATTCGCCAAGACGACCGACAAGTTCGAGATCGTCGGCGGATCGATGGGTGCGAATGTCCTTGATGTCGCAGGCGTGCAGGCGCTGGCGACTCTGCCCTCGCTGGACGAGCTCCGGGCGAAGCTGGTTGGTCTTATCGTCGCTCCGGCGACGAAGCTGGCCACCATCACCCAGGCTCCCGCGGCGCAGATCGCCCGCGTCCTCGCGGCTTATGCCGACAAGGACAAGGAAGCCGCCTGATCTTCGGGCGAATACGACGATTTGAACTGACACACTCGGGCCATTTTAGACGGCCCGTATTGGAGATAAGAACATGGCAGACCTGAACGCGCTGGTTGACCAGCTGAGCGAGCTGACCGTCCTCGAGGCCGCTGAGCTCTCGAAGATGCTCGAAGAGAAGTGGGGCGTCTCGGCCGCTGCGGCCGTTGCCGCTGCTCCTGCTGCTGGCGGCGCTGCTGCTCCGGCCGCTGAAGAGAAGACCGAGTTCGACGTGATCCTCACCGGCGACGGTGGCAAGAAGATCAACGTCATCAAGGAAGTCCGTGCGATCACCGGCCTGGGCCTGACCGAAGCCAAGGCGCTGGTCGAAGGCGCTCCGAAGCCCGTCAAGGAAGGCATTGCCAAGGACGAGGCCGAGAAGATCAAGAAGCAGCTCGAAGAAGCCGGCGCGACCGTCGAGCTCAAGTAATCGGACTGCGGGGGGCAACCCCCGCACCCGTTCGCTTGGCGAGCTAAAGAAAGGGCGGCCCCTTCGCGGGGGTCGCCCTTTTCTTTTGCGCGGCGCCACCAAGCCGGAGGCGCGCCACCGCCCCCACATCGGGGCGGTCGGCATTCCCATCCTACCCTGCGACCCGGCTCCATGGCCGCGCCGCGCGCATGTCCAGCCGGCACATATTCTTCAGCCCATGCCGCCGGATATAGGTCATCGCCCGCGCATCATAATTCGCCGCGCCTGGGTCGTCGAAATGCCAGTCGGGGGGATTGAAGGTCGAAAAGCCGTTTACCGTCGGCACCCGCCATTGCTCGGCCAGGAACATCGCATCGACATTGTGCGGATAGAGCGCGTTTAGCTCCGCATTGACATAGAGGGGCTCGCCCACCCGCGTCGCCACCGCGTAGAAGCCATCGCATTCCGCCGGTGGCGGCGGAATCGCATCGAGCGCCGTACGCTGAATCCGGCGGCTGAGTTGTGCGGCCGTCTCCGCCGTCAGATTTTCCGCGAACAGGAGCGCGACGATCGCCCCCGCCCACAAGGGTCGCGACCGCATCAGCGCGGCGGCGCGCGCTCGCCAGGCGCCCACCACGATCAGGAGGAACGGCAGCGTCAGCCAAAGCTGATAGCGGGACACGACCCGCATCCCCTTCGCCCCCGGCACCAGGAAGAAGACCAGGTTCCAGGGCGACACCTTCCCGAATTGCAGCGTCAGCATCCAGGCGACGATCATCGCCAGCGCAAAGGCGCGCCACAGGGTGGAGGGCACGGTGCCGTCCATCATGCGGCGACGCATGACGATTCCCCATGCCGCGACGATCAGCAAACCGCACAGGATGGGCGGGATCCCGACCTCATGCTCCCCGCGCAGCACACGGCCCGGCAAGGCGGGATCCTGCGGCATTGCCTCATGAACCATCGCCAGCAACGGGCGGAACAGCCAGCCCCAGAGGTAATTGTCCGGGCCGACATTGATCATGTCGATGACCGGGGTGATCAGATAGCCCAGCATATCGTCATAGGCCTCGCCCCCCGTTTCGTGCAGCTTGGGCAGATAGACGATGAGGAAAGGCAGGATCAGGATCGCGAAAGCGCCCATTCCCCAGGCGATCACGCCCGCATGCGCCCGGATCAGCCGCCACAATGCCGCGGGTCGGGCATGACCGGTCAGGATGCACCAGCACAGCACGAACAGGCAGGCCGAGAAGATGGTGAACCAGGCCATGTAATAAGAGGTCATCAGCCATGCCGCCATCAGCGCCGCCAGCGCCACCGCCTGTGCGCGTGCGGGGCCGCCCCGCCCCTCGGCCTCCGCTCGCACGCACCCGATCGTCAGCATCATCGCCAGTGGCAGCAAGCCGACGCTCTGCAACTGTGCATGGACGGCCTGCAGCCCGATATTGCTCGCGATCGTCCAGGATAGCGCGACGAACAGCCCCGCCTTTCGCCCCCAGCCCAAGCTCCGGACGACCAGCGCATAGGCAAAGACGAAGCCAATCGTCTTGAAGGTCAGAATGTTCAGCGTATCGGCATGAAAGGGATCGACGAAGATCCGCCAGAAGGAATAGACGAGGCCATAGAGGAAATAGCCGTCATTATACCCCAGCGTGCCGCGATAGGGGTGAAAGTAGAGCGTGCTATCCCATGCCGACACGCCGTGCAGCACGTTGCGCCAATGTTCGAGGATGGTCATCTCGATCATCGCATCCGCCCGGTCCCCGAACCCCAGATCGAAACCGCTGGCGATCGGCACGTGGAAGACGATGAGCATCGCGATCACATAGGCCAAGGCAAACGCCACCATGGCGGTGACGCGCGACGCGCCCCCGTGCGGTGCAGACAAGGGAGAAGGCTGAGGGGATGGCGATCGATCCATGCCGGTCGCCTATGGGTCCGGATCGTCCCTGTCGAGCCCACTGATCGCCCCCTGGGCGCCCGTTTGGACGAGGCCGTATCGTAACCCCATGGTTTTGCGAAAAGCCTTGCCATCGAAAAAATCACGTCAAGAATAGGCTCAGCATCTCTCCGAGGGACTGCCCCCTGTCCACGCCATGCCTCGCTTCCGCCATGTTGCCCCGCTCACTCCGTTGGCTGACGATGGCGAGCGCGCCGTGGCTGATCGCATCGTCCGCGACCCGCTATGATTGGTCGACGGCCGACCTGTCCTATCTCGATGGCTCGCCCTATCGTGCCGAAGCCGCACCGTCGCAGGCCCTGTGTCGAAAGCTGATCGACCGCGAACCCGCGGCATCCGAACGGCCGAGCGTGGCGCAGGCGACGGCGCTGAAGGACTGCGACAGCGAGGCCCTGCTCTACGGTATCGGGCGACCGGCCGATCCGATGGCGGCACGGCAGTGCGCCATGCTGGAACGTGACAGAGGGAGCGATAAGCCCGATCCCTATTTCACCGGTCCCGGCATTCTGGCGGTCGCCTATGCCAATGGCTGGGGCGGCCCGCGTGACATTGAGCGGGCGATCCACATGGCCTGCGGAATCGACGACGCGCCCGCCGCGACACAGGATCGGATCGCAAATCTGTCCAGGCTGTCCAACGCGTCGGGTGCCAAGCCCTTCGACATTTGCGCCGACGCCAGCAGTGGCGCGAGCGGTGGCCTCTGCGCTTCGCATGATGCGCGGCTGCAGGACCAGAGCCGGGCCCGCACCATCGCAATATGGCACCGCTCCTGGTCGGGGTCTCGCCGCACCGCATTCGATCGGGCTTATGCCAGCATGGCCGACTATGCCCGGACGGCCCATGACCTCGATTGCTTCAGGGGCACGGCGGCGGCGGAGTGCATGATCCGCGGCACCCAGAAGGACCTTGATCGCTTCCTCGCCAAGGCCGGTGCCCTGCTCGGCCGCCCCCCCCTCCACCCGTGCCTCCCATCGAGGCGCGAGCCAACGCCGCCACGGCTGCCGATTGGTGGGTGAAGCAAGTGGCCGAACTCGATAAGGACGACCGCCCGGACTTTCAGGACAACGGTCGCAAGACGGTTGCTGCCCGCGCCCGATTCGAACGCGATCTGCTCGCCTTTGCCGCAACCATCCCCGGCACAACGCCCCATCAGACGCGCCAGTTGTTCTCGAACCCGTAGGATCGGGGCAGCGACTCGCTTCCGACACCGGCCGGCAGCGGTGGACCGTCACGCCATGGTCTCTTGCAAGAGGTCTCTTCGAAAGCGACCGCCTATTCCCTGACACGCCTCACCGGCCAAGGCAGGTATCCGGTTTGGCGTCGACCAGCGCTCCAAACCAAATTCCCGGCGTTCGCCGAGTGGGAAGAAGGGTGCAAACGTCGCCCTAGCGACCATAGCCACCCATCTCGCCAAAAGGGGGGTGTCCAGGCAAGCCAAGGCGACGATCCTGACACTGACGCCCCGCTCAAGACCCCGAAATCTCGGAAGATTTACTCCGCCGCCTCGATCACGGCCGTCGTGTCTGGTTGGCTGTCCACGCGGTCCAGATAATGGTTGGCGATGATATAATGGGCTCGAACCGCTGCCGGATGGGTCGCTTTCTGGGCCAGTTCGAGTTCGGTTTCGGCACGCTGGTAGAAATAGTCTTCGTCAATCTCGGGGGACGTCATTTCAGGTCTCCGGGACCCGTCGGCGTGCCAATAACCCGCGCACCTCCGGGATCTTCTCCAATATTTGTATATGGTTGGAAGGGTGTTTCGGTTCCCATTCCGGAGCTTTCCACACCCTCCATTCGGCGCAAATCCGCCATTTTCGTCGCAATGCGTCATGCCCGCCCGACCCGATCGGTGTCTTTATCAAAGGATAAAGCGTCGCCCATAAAAAACCGCCGCCCGGTTTCCCGGACGGCGGCCTTTCGTTTTCAATCCGTTAGCCGGATCAGTCGTTCAGATACTCACCGGCATCCGCATCGGTGCCGTGACCCGAAGGCGCGACCTCTGCCAGCGGATCGTTGCCGGTGCCGACGTCTTCACGCGGCGAACGAGCATTTTCCGCTGCCCGCTGCTCGGCGGCGCTGACCGGTGCGATGATCGCCTCCGCCAACTTGCGCTGCTGCGCGCGGAGCGCGGCATCGCGGCTGGAGGCCGCCACACGCAGGCGGTTCATGCCCGCACCGGTACCCGCCGGGATCAGGCGGCCGACGATGACATTCTCCTTCAGGCCCATCAGCGTGTCCTGCTTGCCCTGGACCGCCGCCTCGGTGAGGACGCGGGTGGTCTCCTGGAACGACGCCGCCGAGATGAAGCTGCGGGTCTGCAGCGACGCCTTGGTGATGCCGAGCAGGACGGGCTTGCCCTGCGCACGGACCTGGTTCGCGTCGAGCTTGTCGTTGATCGCGTCCATTTCTTCGCGATCGACCTGCTCGCCCTTCAGCAGCGTGGTGTCGCCGCCGTCGGTGATCTCGACCTTCTGCAGCATCTGACGAACGATCGTCTCGATGTGCTTGTCGTTGATCTTCACGCCCTGGAGACGGTAAACTTCCTGGATTTCGCTGACCAGATATTCGGCCAGCGGCTCCACGCCCATCGTTTCCAGAATGTCGTGCGGATCGGGCGAGCCGCCGATCAGGTTGTCGCCACGCTTGACGTAGTCGCCTTCCTGAACGTCGATCACCTTCGACTTGGGCACCAGATACTCGACGACCTCGCCGCCATCCTCGGGCTGGATGCCGATCTTGCGCTTCGCCTTATAGTCCTTGCCGAACACGACACGGCCCGAGACCTTGGCGATGATCGCCGAGTCCTTGGGAACGCGTGCCTCGAACAGCTCGGCTACGCGCGGCAGACCGCCGGTGATGTCGCGGGTCTTGGCCGACTCGCGGGCCACACGGGCCAGAACGTCACCACCCTGCACCTGCGCACCGTCCTCGACCGAGAGCGTCGCACCCGGCGCCAGCATGTAGCGGCCGGCCTCGCCCGAATTGTCGTCGAGCAGGGTCATGCGCGGACGCAGATCCTCCTTCGACTTGGTCGAGGCGCGGTACTCGGTGACGACGCGCTGGGCGATACCCGTGGCTTCGTCGACCTGCTCGGTCAGGGTCTTGCCCTCGATGAGGTCCTGGAACTTCACCGTACCGGGGTTTTCCGTGATCACCGGCATGGTGAACGGATCCCACTCGGCCATGCGGTCGCCCTTCGACACGATGTGGCCATCGTCGAACAGGACGTACGCACCGTAGGGGATACGGTCGACCGACAGCTCACGGCCGTCCATGTCGACGATCGCGATCTCGCCCGAACGGCTCAGCACCACGCGGCGGCCACGCTGGTCGACGATCAGGCGCAGGTCGCGGAACTGGACGACACCGTCCACCGCCGCTTCCAGGTTCGACTGCTCGTTCAGCTGCGCCGCGCCACCGATGTGGAAGGTACGCATGGTCAGCTGCGTACCCGGCTCACCGATCGACTGCGCCGCGATGACGCCGACCGCTTCGCCGATGTTCACCGGCGTACCGCGGGCGAGGTCACGGCCATAGCACTTGCCGCAGACACCAACCTTCGATTCGCAGACCAGCGGGCTGCGGATCTTGACCGACTGGGTGTTCGCCGCCTCGATCTTGGCCACCATCGGCTCGTCGAGCAGGACGCCCGATGCGATGATGACTTCGCCGGTCTTGGCGTTGACGATGTCCTCGGCCGTGGTGCGGCCCAGGATACGTTCGCCGAGCGACGCGATGGTCGAGCCGCCCTGCACGATCGCCTTCATCTCGAGGGCGCGGGTCGTGCCGCAATCCTCTTCGATGATGACGCAGTCCTGCGACACGTCGACCAGACGGCGGGTCAGGTAACCCGAGTTCGCCGTCTTCAGTGCCGTATCGGCCAGGCCCTTACGCGCGCCGTGGGTCGAGTTGAAGTATTCAAGAACGGTCAGACCTTCCTTGAAGTTCGAGATGATCGGCGTTTCGATGATCTCGCCCGACGGCTTGGCCATCAGGCCGCGCATACCCGCCAGCTGCTTGATCTGCGCGGGGCTACCACGCGCACCCGAGTGGGCCATCATGTAGATCGAGTTGATCGGCTTCTCGCGGCCCTCCATCGGACCGTCCTCGTAATGCCGGACCGCCTTGATCTCGTTCATCATCGAGTTCGCGACCTGGTCGCCGCAACGGCTCCAGGCGTCGATCACCTTGTTGTACTTCTCCTGCTGCGTGATCAGGCCGTCCTGATACTGCTGCTCGAAGTCCTTCACCTGCTCGCGCGTCTCATCGACCAGACGATCCTTGTCCGGCGCGATGATCATGTCGTCCTTGCCGAACGAGATGCCGGCGCGGAACGCGTGACGGAAGCCCAGCGCCATGATCGCGTCGGCGAACAGCACGGTCTCCTTCTGGCCGGTGTGACGATACACCTCGTCGATCACCTCGCCGACGTCCTTCTTGGTCAGGACGCGGTTGACGATGTCGAAGGGCACCTTGTGGCTCTTGGGCAGGCACTCACCCAGCAGCATGCGACCCGGCGTGGTCTCATAGCGCTTGAGATACTGGTTGCCCTGTTCATCGGTCTGCGGAACGCGGCTGATGATCTTGGTGTGCAGCGTGACGGCACCGGCGAAGAGGGCCTGATGGACCTCTTCCATGTCCGCCAGCATCATGCCCTCGCCCGGTTCCTTCTGCTTTTCGAGCGAGAGGTAATACAGGCCCAGCACCATGTCCTGCGACGGCACGATGATCGGCTTGCCGTTGGCGGGCGACAGGATGTTGTTGGTCGACATCATCAGGACGCGCGCTTCCAGCTGCGCTTCGAGCGACAGCGGGACGTGCACGGCCATCTGGTCGCCGTCGAAGTCCGCGTTGAACGCCGAGCAGACCAGCGGGTGAAGCTGGATCGCCTTGCCCTCGATCAGCACCGGCTCGAACGCCTGGATGCCCAGACGGTGAAGCGTCGGCGCGCGGTTCAGCATGACCGGGTGCTCGCGGATCACCTCGTCCAGGATGTCCCAGACTTCCTTGCGCTCCTTCTCGACCCACTTCTTGGCCTGCTTCAGGGTCATCGACAGACCCTTGGCGTCCAGACGGGCGTAGATGAACGGCTTGAACAGCTCGAGCGCCATCTTCTTGGGCAGGCCGCACTGGTGCAGCTTCAGTTCCGGGCCGGTCACGATGACCGAACGGCCCGAATAGTCGACGCGCTTGCCGAGCAGGTTCTGACGGAAGCGGCCCTGCTTGCCCTTCAGCATGTCGGACAGCGACTTCAGCGGACGCTTGTTGGCGCCCGTGATCGTGCGGCCGCGACGGCCGTTGTCGAACAGCGCGTCGACCGCTTCCTGCAACATGCGCTTTTCGTTGCGGACGATGATGTCCGGCGCACGCAGCTCCATCAGGCGCTTCAGGCGGTTATTGCGGTTGATGACGCGGCGATACAGATCGTTCAGATCCGAGGTCGCAAAACGACCGCCGTCCAGCGGCACCAGCGGGCGCAGCTCGGGCGGGATGACCGGGATCACTTCCAGGATCATCCATTCGGGACGGTTGCCCGATTCGATGAAGCTCTCGACGACCTTCAGGCGCTTGATGATCTTCTTGGGCTTCAGCTCCGACTTGGTCGTCGCCAGCTCTTCCAGAAGCTGCACGCGCTCGCCCTCGAGGTCGAGGCTCTCGAGCATGATGCGGACCGCCTCGGCGCCGATCCCGGCCGAGAAGGCGTCCTCGCCATATTCATCCTGCGCGTCGAGCAGTTCGTCCTCGGTGAGAAGCTGATACTTCTCCAGCGGGGTCAGGCCCGGCTCGATGACGATATAGGCTTCGAAGTACAGCACGCGTTCGAGCTGCTTGAGCTGCATGTCGAGCAGCAGGCCGATGCGGCTCGGCAGCGACTTCAGGAACCAGATGTGCGCGACGGGGGCGGCCAGTTCGATATGGCCCATCCGCTCGCGGCGGACCTTCGACACCGTGACTTCGACACCGCACTTTTCGCAGACGATGCCCTTGTACTTCATGCGCTTGTACTTGCCGCACAAGCATTCGTAATCCTTGATCGGACCGAAGATGCGCGCGCAGAACAGGCCGTCACGTTCCGGCTTGAACGTGCGGTAGTTGATCGTCTCGGGCTTCTTGATCTCGCCGAACGACCAGGAGCGGATCTTGTCGGGCGACGCGATACCGATCTGAATCTGGTCGAAGGTTTCCGGCTTGGCCACCGGATTGGCGAAGTTGGTCAGTTCGTTCATTTTGCTTTCCTCACAGGGAGGGAAAATTCATCGGGCGAGCGAGAAAGGCGCCGGTGAGGCTGATCGCCCCACCGGCTTCACCTGTCTTACTCCGCCGCCTCGGCCAGACCGTCGTCCTGCGCCTCTTCCATCGACTTGAGGTCGACGTTGAGACCCAGCGAGCGCATTTCCTTGACCAGCACGTTGAAGCTCTCCGGAATGCCCGCCTCGAAGGTGTCGTCGCCCTTGACGATCGCTTCGTAGACCTTGGTGCGGCCGACCACGTCGTCCGACTTCACCGTCAGCATTTCCTGGAGCGTGTACGCCGCGCCATAAGCTTGCAGCGCCCACACTTCCATCTCACCGAAGCGCTGGCCACCGAACTGCGCCTTACCACCCAGCGGCTGCTGGGTGACGAGCGAGTACGGCCCGATCGAACGCGCGTGGATCTTGTCGTCGACCAGGTGGTGGAGCTTCAGCATGTAGATGATGCCCACAGTCACCTTGCGGTCGAACTGATCGCCGGTGCGCCCGTCGAACAGGTCCGACTGGCCCGAGGTGTGCAGACCCGCCAGCTCCAGCATCTCCGACACGTCGCTCTCGCGCGCGCCGTCGAACACCGGGGTCCCCATCGGCACGCCGGTGCGGATGTTCTGGACCAGCTCGGCCACTTCCTCGTCGTCACGCGCCTGGATGTCCTCGGCATAGTGATCGCCGTAGATCTCCACGAGCCGCGACTTCACCGCTTCCGGCACCGCGCCTGGCTTGGCGTCGGGGTTGGCTTCGCGCCAATCCTCGAGCTGCGCCGCGACCTGCATACCCAGGTTGCGCGCCGCCCAGCCGAGATGCGTCTCGAAGATCTGACCGACGTTCATGCGCGACGGCACGCCCAGCGGGTTGAGCACGAGATCGACCGGCGTACCGTCCGCGAGGAAGGGCATATCCTCCTGCGGCAGGATCCGGCTGATGACGCCCTTGTTGCCGTGACGGCCGGCCATCTTGTCGCCCGGCTGCAGCTTGCGCTTCACCGCGACGAAGACCTTGACCATCTTCAGCACGCCCGGCGGCAGCTCGTCACCACGCTCCAGCTTGTCGCGGCGGTCATGGAACTTGTCCGTGATCCGCTTGGCGGCTTCGTCATACTGGGCCTTGACCGCTTCCAGATCGCTCTGGCGCGCGTCGTCGGCGACGGCGAACTTCCACCATTCGTGACGATCGACCGATTCCAGCACCTCGGCATCAATGACGATGCCCTTCTTCACGCCCTTGGGCGCGGCGGTGGCGGTCTGGTCGAGCAGCATCTCGCGCAGGCGGCTCCAGGTCGCCCGGTTGAGGATCGTGCGCTCGTCGTCGGCGTCCTTCTTCAGACGCTCGATCTCCTCGCGCTCGATCGCCATCGCGCGCTCGTCCTTGTCGATGCCGTGACGATTGAAGACGCGCACGTCGACGATCGTACCGGCCACGCCCGGCGGCAGACGCAGCGAGGTGTCGCGCACGTCGCTGGCCTTTTCGCCGAAGATCGCGCGGAGGAGCTTTTCTTCCGGCGTCATCGGCGATTCGCCCTTCGGCGTGATCTTGCCGACCAGGATGTCGCCCGGCTCTACCTCGGCCCCGACATAGACGATGCCCGCCTCGTCGAGGTTGCGCAGCGCCTCTTCACCCACGTTCGGAATGTCGCGAGTGATGTCTTCCGGCCCGAGCTTGGTGTCGCGCGCCATGACTTCGAACTCGTCGATATGGATCGACGTGAACACGTCGTCCTTCACGATCCGCTCGGAGATGAGGATCGAGTCCTCATAATTGTAGCCGTTCCAGGGCATGAACGCGACGAGCGCGTTGCGGCCCAGCGCCAGTTCGCCGAACTCGGTCGAGGGGCCGTCGGCGATCACGTCGCCCGCCTTCACGACGTCGCCCACCTTCACCAGCGGACGCTGGTTGATGCAGGTCGACTGGTTCGAACGCTGGAACTTCATCAGCGTGTAGATGTCGACGCCCGACTTGCCCGCATCGACCTCACCGGTCGCGCGCACCACGATACGCGACGCATCGACCTGGTCGACGATACCGGCGCGCTTCGCCGCAATCGCCGCGCCCGAGTCGCGGGCCACGGTCTCTTCCATGCCGGTGCCGACGAAGGGCGCTTCCGCCTTCACCAGCGGCACGGCCTGACGCTGCATGTTCGAGCCCATGAGCGCGCGGTTGGCGTCGTCGTTTTCCAGGAACGGAATGAGCGAGGCGGCGACCGAGACGAGCTGCTTGGGGCTGACGTCCATCAGCGTGATCTGATCGGGCAGCGCCATCAGGAACTCGCCCGCCTGACGCGCCGAGACCAGATCCTCGGTGAAGCGGTTGTCCGCATCCGTCGCAGCCGAAGCCTGTGCAACGGTGTGCTTCTGCTCCTCCATCGCCGACAGGTACACGACCTCGTCGGTCACCTTGCCGTCGATCACCTTGCGGTACGGCGTCTCGATGAAGCCATATTTGTTGACGCGGGCGAAGGTCGACAGCGAGTTGATCAGACCGATGTTCGGGCCTTCCGGCGTTTCGATCGGGCAGATGCGGCCATAGTGCGTCGGGTGAACGTCGCGAACTTCGAAGCCCGCACGCTCACGCGTCAGACCGCCCGGCCCGAGGGCCGAGACGCGACGCTTGTGCGTCACTTCGGAGAGCGGGTTGGTCTGATCCATGAACTGCGACAGCTGCGACGAACCGAAGAACTCGCGCACCGCAGCGACCGCGGGCTTGGCGTTGATCAGGTCGTTCGGCATGACGGTCGAGACGTCGACCGACGACATGCGCTCCTTGACCGCACGCTCCATGCGCAGCAGGCCGACGCGATACTGGTTCTCCAGCAGCTCGCCCACCGAACGCACGCGGCGGTTGCCAAGATTGTCGATGTCGTCGATCTCGCCCTTGCCGTCCTTCAGATCGACCAGCGTCTTGACGACCGAGAGAATATCCTCGGTGCGCAGCGTGGTGACCGTATCCGGGCAGTCGAGGTCGAGGCGCATGTTCAGCTTGACGCGACCCACGGCCGACAGGTCGTAGCGGTCGGGATCGAAGAACAGGCCGGAGAACAGCGCTTCCGCCGTTTCCAGCGTCGGCGGCTCGCCGGGGCGCATGACGCGGTAGATGTCCGACAGCGCCTGCTCGCGCTCTTCGGCCTTGTCGGCCTTCAGCGTGTTGCGGATCCAGGGACCGGTCGCGACATGGTCGATGTCGAGCAGCTCGATCGTGTCGACGCCCGCCTTGTCCAACGCTTCGAGGTTCTCGGCGCTGATCTCGTCACCGGCTTCGACGTAGATTTCGCCGGTCTGCTCGTTGATCAGGTCATAGGCCGAATAGCGGCCGAAGATTTCCTCGGTCGGGATCAGCAGCTGCGACAGGCCGTCCTTGGCCGCCTTGTTGGCGGCGCGGGGCGAAATCTTCTGACCGGCCGGGAACACGACCTCGCCCGAGTTCGCATCGACGATGTCGAACATCGGCTTGGCGCCGCGCCAGTTTTCGGCCTGGAACGGGATCTTCCAGCCGCCGTCGCCGCGAACGAAGGTCAGGCGGTTGTAGAAATAGTTGAGGATCTCTTCCGAGTTCATGCCCAGCGCATAGAGCAGCGCCGTCACCGGCAGCTTGCGCTTGCGGTCGATACGGACGTTGACGATGTCCTTGGCGTCGAACTCGAAGTCCAGCCACGAGCCGCGATACGGGATCACGCGCGCGGCGAACAGATACTTGCCCGAAGCATGGGTCTTGCCGCGGTCATGATCGAACAGCACGCCCGGCGAACGATGCATCTGGCTGACGATGACGCGCTCGGTACCATTGATGAAGAAGGTCCCGTTCTCCGTCATCAGGGGCATGTCGCCCATGTAGACGTCCTGCTCCTTGATATCGATGACCGACTTGGCTTCGGTGTCGGGATCGACCTCGAACGCGGTCAAGCGCAGGGTGACGCGCATCGGCGCGGCATAGGTGATGCCCCGCTGGCGGCATTCCTCGACGTCGAACTTCGGATCCTCGAGGACGTAATCATCGAAGTCGAGATAGGCGGTGCCGGCGAAATCCTGGATCGGGAAGACGCTGCGCAGCGTCTTTTCCAGCCCCGAGACATGGCCCGTGGACTTGTCCGAGCGCAGGAACTGCTCGTAGCTTTCGCGCTGAACCTCGATCAGGTTCGGCATCTGCACCACTTCGTGGATGTCGCCGAATACCTTGCGGATACGCCGCTTGGCGGTGCCGCCATCGCCCTTGCGCGGGGCGGAGCCGCTGTCGATCGCCTTGGTTGCCATGGGTCTGTCTGCCTCGTCAGCCATAAATCACTGCCCGGATGCCTCCGGACCAGACGCAACGACAGACGCCGAAAGGCCGCTCGCAAATATATGCGGCGGCATCCGGCGTCCGTTGAACCAGCAATCCTCCATTCGACCGACACGCTGCGCGAAGGCGCATCATTTCCCGAAGATTGTGGTGAGTGACCGCGATATAGGAGCGATACCCCCCGGTGTCAAACCCGCCACGCACCCGCGCGGGGAAAGTTCCCGGAAAGCGCGCTATCAGGGCGGCTCTGCCATATATTGGCCGCATATCGCGGTACACAAGGGCTTGCATCCGCCGGTCTCACCGGGCACGGCTTAGCGGTCGGGCCGGTGGCCCGAACGGCCGGTGAAGACTATAGTTACCACGAGGAATGCCTTTCATGACATCGTCCGGGCCGCGTCGCATCGCGCGCCTCCTTGCCCTGACGCTGGCGCCGGTGCTCGCTCCGATGCTGGCCGCGCCCGCCCTCGCCCAGACCGCGCCCCAGGATGGCGACGCCGCCGCCCGCCCCTCCACCAATGGGCTGGACGGGTTCAGCCTGAGCCCGCGCACCACCACCCCGTCGAGCACCCAGACGCCGGTGCCGACGCCGCCCACGCCACGCCTTGTCCTGCCGAGCCAGGCCACGCCGGAGCCGACCCCGACCCCGCGCGCCACGCCGACGCCGCGCCCCACGCCACGCGCCACCCCGGCTCCAGCGCCCAGCCCGACCCCGGTCGAGGCGCCGACGCCCGCCCCTTCGCCGGAGCCGCCCGCGACCCGCTTGCCCGACCCCGAAACGCCGATTGGCGTTCAACCCGATCCGGGCGCGGAGGGGATGACGATCACCAATGGCCAGACGGCCAATCCCGCGATCGTCGCCCCCGGCACCGCCGCGCCGGAGGCGGGCGAGCCCGAGCGTGACCTTCCCTTCTGGCCGCTGCTGATCGGTACGGGGCTGGCCGCGCTGGCCATCGGCCTGTGGCTGGGCCGCCGCAGCCGTCGTCCCCAAGCCCTGCCCGCACCGACGATCGCCCCCGCCACGCCGCCCGCCGATCGCCCGGCCGAATCCGCCGCGCCCCGCGCGCCACAACCTGCCGCGCAGCCGGTCCCGGCCCAGCCCGCCGCCCCGCCGCTGCCGCCCGAACCCAGCTTCCTGTCGGTCGAGGCACGCCCGTTGCGCGTCGGACTGAACATGCTGACCGCGACGAT
Organism: Sphingomonas sp. Marseille-Q8236; assembly: GCF_965112005.1. NCBI lineage: Bacteria > Pseudomonadati > Pseudomonadota > Alphaproteobacteria > Sphingomonadales > Sphingomonadaceae > Sphingomonas > Sphingomonas sp. Marseille-Q8236. The sequence continues at coordinate 1,547,575 of NZ_CBCOPO010000001.1, read as the reverse complement.
CGAGGCGGAGGTGACGGTGCGCAACACCGGCGCGACGCCGATCGGGCGGGGCGCGGTCGATCTGCGGCTGCTCAGCGCGCATGCCGGGCTCGACGCCCAGTTGATCGAACTCGCGCGTCAGCCGCAGGGCCGCCCGATCGTGCCGCCCTTCGTCCTGGCCGCTGGCGAAAGCCGCACGGTGCGCGGCGTCACCGCCCTGCCGCGCGAGGCGATCCATGTGATCGATGCCGCCGGACGCCCGATGTTCGTGCCCATCTTGGCCGCCGCCGCGCATACCGACTGGGGCGTATCGCGCTGCGCCTATGCGGTCGGGCTGGAGCGGACCGATTCATCCAAGCTGTCGCCGATCTGGCTGGATCAGCCGGGGCGGATGTACGATCAGGTCGCCGCCAGGCCGCATGTCATGAAGGGGTGAAGCCGGGGTCGAGGCGTCAGCTTCGACCTGCGCGGCGCCTTTGGATCAACCCGCCCGCATATCCTCGGTAATGACGTGCGGCGCGGTCTCGCCGAAGCGACGGACCAGCGTCTCGAAACCCTGACCCTCGATACGGATTTCGTTGAAGGCGGGCGGCGTCTTGCGCGTTCGCTTGGACAGGGTGCCCGCGCCGATCATCCGGATGATCCAGCCATGGCGGTCCACCGGCACGTCGAACGGGTCGTGGACATGCCCCGACAGCACCGCATGCGCGCCTGCCGCCGCCAATTGCGTCAATGCCTCGTCGCCATTGCGGGTCTTGGCGGTCCCCTTGGTGCCGCCCTCGATCAAGGGGTGATGCGCGGCGACCAGGATCAGATGATCCTTGGGCGCCTGTTCGATCAGCGCGAGCGCGCGGCGAAGCGAGCCGAGGCTGACCCGCCCTTTCGACCAGTTCCACCGCCACTGCGCCCGCGCCGTGGTCTTGAGCGGCACCACCGTCACGCCCGGCAGGTCGAGCGGCTTCTCGATCATCCGCTCGACCGCCGCATAGCGCTGATAGGGCGCGAAGAACCGGCGGAACGGGTCCCAATAATAGGGGATGTCGTGATTGCCGACCTCGACCGTCACCGGCACGCCCAGCGATTGCAGCCACTCGCCCCCCGCCTGGAATTCGCGCTTGGTCGCCCGCATCGTCAGGTCGCCGGTCATGATGACCGCATCGGGCTTTTCCGCCGCCACCCGTTCGGCGAACCAGGCGAGGGCGGCGGGGTCTTCGGCACCGAAATGCACGTCGCTGACATGAAACAGGCGGATCATGCCGCGCGTCCTAGCCTTTGCGCGCGCATCACGGCAACTCGGCCAGTTCGCGCGGCTCGTGCATCGGACAGCCATTCACCCGGCCGCGATACTCGGCCGAGAAGCGATACGTATCCTTGCGCGCACGGTTGATATTGCCCAGCGGCCGGTGCGCCGCCAGTCCGTGCCAGATGCTGTAGGACAGCGCATCGTCGATCGCATTGGTCTCACCGTCGCGCCAGCTGATCTGCGGGGCGGCGGTGAAGGTCGCGACGGTGACATAGGGGCTGTCGTCTTCGCTCCACTCGGCGGTCGCATCCTCGATCGGCATGGCGTCGAGATCGCGATTGAGCTGGACGCGCAACTCCCACTGGCCGCCTTGCTCGATCATCACCTCGCGCACCACTTCACGCAGCGCATCGGGGCGGTCCTGCGTGTCGACCGTATCGCCGGTCAGCTGGGTCAAGGCGGGGCTGATCGGGAAGAGTGCGAACTTGGCGATATGATCGCCGTACCGGAACGGCGTCTGGCTGTAATAGGTCTCGCCCAGCGGATGGACCTGCTTGGCCCCGCCCAGCGTCTTGAGCGTCGCGCTTTCGATCCCGACCGTCTCCAGCGTCGCCTCGACCCCGCGCAGGATGCCCGACAGCAGCTTCTTGCCGCCCTCGAACTTGTCGGTGGTGGAAGCGAGCATCTTCAGATTCTTGGCAAAGGCATCCGCGGTCGGCGCGGTGAAGACCGGTGCGTTGGCCATTACGAAATCCTGGGTCGCATCGCCTTCTGAGCCGGGCAGCCGCTCGCCCTCGACCCCGATCACCTTCAGCGCCAGTCCGCGCGACAGGCCGATCGCATCGTCCAATATGTCGCCCGGATTGGTCGAGATGCGCGCCACCGCGTCATACTCGCCGGGCGTCGCGAACAGCCCCTGCGCCAGTTCGGCGGGGAGAGTCGCGTGGACCTTCAGCTTGCCCCGGATGATGCCATGCGCCTTGGCATGGACCGCGCGAACGCCGTGGCCATAGTCCTTTGAGGTGGTGTCGAGGATATGTTCGAACGACTGTTTCATCTGGTCGACGGTTTCGCCCTCTTCGGGCTTCACGTCTTCGACCTGGGGGGTGAATGGGACGGGGGTCTTCATCGGGGCTCTCCCTGCAAGCCTCCTCCAACCCATGTTGCCCGATAGCGTTCCTTGCGGGGAATGGGACGTGCTCGTCGCCAAAGCCCCCGCGCCGGGGAGTAAAGCGCGATCTTCCCCCCGCCCCGACGATCCGCTAACCGGGCCGACATGGCCTTTTATCACCCGCTCCTCTTCGCCCTCGATGCCGAGCGCGCCCATGGTCTGACGGTTTCGATGCTGTCGCGCTGGGGGTCGCTGGGCGCACCGATGGGGACCGATCCGGCGCGCTATCCCCTGCTGGCGACCCAGGTGGCGGGGATCGACTTCGCCAATCCACTGGGGTTGGCGGCGGGCGTCGACAAGAATGGCGAGGCGATCGATGGCTTTTTCGGCCTGGGCTTCGGCATGGTCGAGATCGGCACGCTGACCCCCAAGCCCCAGCCCGGAAACCCGAAACCCCGTCTGTTCCGGCTGGTCGAGGATAAGGCCGTCGTCAACCGCTACGGCTTCAACAATGGCGGGCTGGACGCCGGGCTGGCGCGTGCCAAGGCGGCGAAGCGCAAGGGCGTGCTGGGCATCAATGTCGGTGCGAACAAGGATGCCGCCGATCGTATCGCGGACTATCGGCACGGCGTGACCCAGGCCGCGCCGATCGCGGACTATGTGACGATCAACATCTCCAGCCCCAACACGCCGGGCCTGCGCGACCTGCAACACGGGCCCGCACTGGCGGAGCTGCTGGCGGCGTCGCGCACGGCGGCGGGCTCCGTGCCGCTGTTCCTCAAGGTCGCGCCCGACCTCGATCCCGGCCAGATCGACGAGATCGCCCGCGCCGCGATAGATCACCGGCTGGATGCGATCATCATCGGCAATACGACCATCACCCGCCCCGATGTGACGATCGCCAACGCGGCCGAAACCGGCGGCTTGTCGGGCCGCCCCCTCGCCCCGCTCGCCCGCGCGCGACTGGCCGATTTCCGCAAGGCGACCGGGGCTGCGATGACGCTGATCGCGGCGGGGGGCATCGATAGCGGGGCAGAGGCCTATGCCCGCATCAGGGCGGGGGCGAGCCTGGTGCAGCTCTATTCGGCCTTGGTCTATGAAGGCCCCGGCCTTGCGGCCCGCGTGCTGGCCGATCTCGACGCCCTTCTCGCCCGTGACGGCTTTGCGAGCGTGGCGGAGGCGGTCGGCGCCTGACGTTACGGCTTGGCGGCGGCCGATCCTTGCCGCTAGGATCGGCGGCATGAAGCACTGGCTCCTTTCCGTGGCGGCGCTCGCGCTGGCCCCCGCCGCCATCCTGAACGCCGCGCCGGTCGAGGCCCGAAAGCCCGCCCCCAAAGCCCCGACGACCGGCATGGTCAGCGCCGCCGACCCGCGCGCCGCCGCCGCCGGGGTCGAGATTCTGCGGGCCGGGGGGACCGCCACTGACGCGGCGATCGCCACCATGCTGGCGCTCAACGTGGTCGAGCCGCAAAGTTCCGGCATAGGCGGCGGCAGCTATTGGGTCCGCCATGCCGCGAAGGATGGGCGGATCGACAGCATCGATGCGCGCGAAACCGCGCCGATGGCCGCCACCCCCGATTGGTTCTACGGCCCAGACGGTCGCCCGCTATCCCATGCCGAGGCGGTTCCCGGCGGCCGCAGCGTCGGCGTGCCCGGCGCGCTGCGCGGCATGGCGCTGGCCCATGCCCAAGGCGGCAAGCTGCCCTGGGCACGGCTGTTTCAGCCCGCGATCCGGCTGGCGCGCCAGGGCTTTGCGCTGACCCCGCGCCTCCAGACCGCGCTCACCCGCTATGGCGCACATGTCGATGCCCCCACCCGTGCCCGGCTGACCGGGCCGGACGGACAGGTGCTGCCGCTGGGCAGCATCATCCGCAACCCCGAACAGGCCGCGCTGTTGGAGCGGATCGCCAGGCTGGGGCCCGACAGCTTCTATGTCGGACCGCAGGCGCAGAAGCTGGTCACGACCGTCAACACCGCCCAGCGCAACCCGTCGAAGATGACGACGGGCGACCTGGCCTCCTATGTGGCCAAGCCCCGCCCGCCGCTTTGCGCGACCTATCGCGGCTATCGCATTTGCAGCATGGCCCCGTCCTCGGGCGGCGGGTCGACCATGTTGTCGATCCTGAAGCTCCTCGAACGCTTCGACATGGCCAAGCTGGGCAAGGATTCGCCAGAAGCCTGGCATCTGTTCGCCGAGGCCTCGCGCCTCGCCTATGCCGATCGCGACATGTATCTGGGCGATCCCGATTATGTTCGGGTGCCGCTGAAGGGGTTGTTCGACCCTGCCTATATCGCCGACCGCTCCGCGCTGATTGAGCCCGACCGGACCATGGCGTCGGTCTCGCCCGGCACGCCCCCCGGCGCGCCGCCACGCGTGCGAGCGCCGGTCAGCGAGGTGCCCGGCACCACCGACCTCGTCACGGTGGACGCCGCGGGCAATGTCGTCGAGGTGACGACCACCATCGAGGGCTCGTTCGGATCGGGCCTGTCGGTCGACGGCACCATGCTCAACAATGAGCTGACCGATTTCGACATCGTGCCGGTCAAGGACGGCGATCTGGTCGCCAACCGGGTCGAGGGCGGCAAGCGCCCGCGCAGTTCCATGTCGCCGACCATCGTCTATGGTCCCGACGGCAAGGTCCGGCTGGCGATCGGTGCGGCGGGCGGCTCCACCATCATCGCGCAGGTCGCCAAGGCGATCATCGGCGTCATCGACTGGAAGCTGAGCGCGCAGGATGCGATCGCGCAGGGGTTACTCTTCGCGCCGTACAAGGTCGCCACGGTCGAGCGCGGCACCTCGCTGGAAGCGCTCGTCCCCGGTCTGCAGGCGCTGGGGGAGACGGTGACGGTCGCCCCGCTGGGCCTGAAGGCCAATGCGATCGAGCGCGTCGGCAGCCGCTGGGTCGGCGCCGCCGATCCGCGCAGCGAGGGGGTGGCGATCGACGTGACCGGTCGAACCACCGTCATCCAAAGGGTCGGCGACAAGCCGGGCCGCCCGGCCGAGTAAGCGCCACGCAAGCAAACAAAGAGCCCGATCGCGCGTTGGAAACGGCGATACGGGCCGGTGGGAGAGTCATATGCGAACGCTCGAATATTTCCCCAATCTCGTCAGCATGTTCTTCACCCGCGCCGCGGAGAAGGGCGATGCGCCCTTCCTCTGGCGCAAGGAAGCGGGCGAATGGCGCGCGATCAGCTGGGCCGAGGCGGCGCGGCAGGTGGCGAGCCTGTCGGCGGCCCTGCGCGCCACCGGCTTGCAGCGCGGTGACCGGGTGATGCTGGTATCCGAGAACCGCCCCGAATGGTGCATCGCCGACCTCGCCGTCATGGCCGCGGGCTGCGTCACCGTCCCGACCTACACGACCAATACCGAGCGCGATCATACGCACATCATCGAGAATTCGGGCGCGCGCGCGATCATCGTCTCGACCCAGAAGCTGGCGACGACGCTGATGCCCGCCGCTTTGCGCTCCAACCACGTCCAGACGGTGATCGGCATCGAGGCGCTCAGGCTGGGACCGAGCCAGATCGAATGCCATCAATATGACGCGATGATCGCCAAGCATCCGGCCGATCCGCAGCAGGTCGCCGCACAGGCCGATTTCACCCGCGAGGATCTGGCCTGCATCATCTACACTTCGGGCACCGGTGGCGCGCCGCGCGGGGTGATGCAGCATCATGGCGCCATCCTGCACAATTGCGCCGGATGCAGCACGATCATCGCCGAGGATTTCGGCTGGGACGACGAGGTGTTCCTGTCCTTCCTCCCCCTCTCCCACGCCTATGAGCACACCGGGGGCCAGCATTTCCCCATCGCGCTGGGCGGGCAGATCTATTACGCTGAGGGCCTCGACAAGCTCGCCGCCAATATCGAGGAGGTCCGCCCGACGATCATGTTCGTCGTGCCCCGCCTGTTCGAGGTGCTGCACACCCGCATCGCCAAGGCGATCGAGAAGAAGGGCGGGCTGGGCGCACGGCTGCTCGACCAAGCGCTGACGCTGGGCGCGCGCAGCTATAACGGCCGCTTGCGGCTGATCGATCGTCCCGCGCAGGCCGCTGTCGCCACGCTGTTCAAGCCCAAGATCGCCAAGCGCTTCGGAGGCCGGTTGAAGGCGATGGTCTCGGGCGGCGCGCCGCTCAACCCGGAGATCGGGCTGTTCTTCCACTCGATCGGCCTCACTTTGCTGCAAGGCTATGGCCAGACCGAGGCCGCCCCCGTCATCGCCTGCAACCGACCGCGCGCGGGGGTGCGGATGGAGACGGTCGGGCCGCCGCTGGCGGATACCGAGGTGCGGATCGCCGAGGACGGCGAAATCCTGGTGCGCGGCGAGCTGGTCATGCATGGCTATTGGCGCAACCCGGTCGAAACCGATCGGGTGCTCACGGACGGCTGGCTCCACACCGGCGATATCGGCGAGTTCGACGATGTCGGGCGCCTGCGCATCACCGACCGCAAGAAGGACCTGATCATCAACGACAAGGGCGAGAATGTCGCCCCCCAAAAGGTCGAGGGAATGCTGACCCTCCAGCCCGAGATCGCGCAGGCGATGATCGCGGGCGACCGTCGGCCCTATATGGTGGCGCTGATCGTCCCCGATCCCGAATGGACGGCGGAGTGGTGCGCCAAGTCGGGCACCGGCTGCAACCGTGTGGCGCTGGACGATGACCTGGATTTCCGCGCAGCGATCTCGGCGGCGGTCGACCGGGTCAATCGCGACCTGTCGGTGACGGAGCGCATCCGCCGCTTCATCATCGCGCACGAGCCCTTCTCGATCGAGAACCAGCAGCTCACGCCGTCACTGAAGATCCGCCGCCATGTGCTGCGCGAGGTGTATGGGGAACGTTTGGACGCGCTCTACAAGAATTGATCCTCCCGCAAACGGGGAGGATCGAACTTCAAACGAATCGTTGTGTAAACACAACAAGTCATATAGCTTGCTCATATGCATAATCGCATCGCCCTGTTCCGCAACGACCGCAACGTGTCGCGGCGCGAGCTGGCGGAGGCGGTCGGCGTCAATCCGCAGACGATCGGCTATCTCGAACGCGGCGACTATAAGCCCAGCCTGGAACTCGGCCTGAAGATCGCTGCCTATTTCGACGCGCCGGTCGAGCTGGTCTTCTCCCTTGCCCCCTTCCCCTCGCTCACCGACGCGCTGCGCCGGGACGGAGACGCATGATGGGATATCGTTGGGCCGGCCGCCATGACGGACCGATGCCGCATCAATTCCGGGACTGGGCGACATGGGCGGTCGCGTTGCTGGTCATGGCCAGCGACCTGCGACGCTCGTCGAGTTTTGCATACCCTTTCCGGATCGGGAGGACATGACATGACTGGCTATCGTGACGGGTATGACATCAACAAATGGCATGCCAACGGAATGAAACGGCGACCGCGGCGTTACTGGGTGCGTTGGTTGCTGGCGGGATCGACGGTCAGTGCGGTGGGCGCAACCGCTCTGGCGCAGGGGGATCATCCACCAATATTTTTCCTGGTTCTGCCCGGCTTGTTCGCGTCCTACTCCCCCTTTGCTCGCGACACTTGGGCCACGGCACGAGGCCGCGCTGTCTATGACGAATTCGAACGAACCGCCCTGTTGACCGCAACGGCCCGCGCCTTTGCGACCTATATCGGCCTGATCACGGTTCTGCTGGGCTGGTTGGCGGCCGCATCCCAAATGGGCTGGCCGATGCCGATCCGGCCGATGCAATGGGTCGGCTGGCTGCTGGGCCTTCTCATCATCGGCGTCAGCCTGCCTGCGACGTTCGCCGAGTTCATGGTTCCGATGCCTGATACGGAAGACGAGATGCTGTGACCTAGCGGCTTTTCCGAACGGATCGATGCGATGGCGTCTGGGCGCAGGGGCGTTCGATCCGCCGCACGACCGCCTGATGCAGGGGTACGCAAACCTTGTTGCCGCTGGTGGCGATCGTCAATGCGATGCCGACAGCCCACATAAGTCGGTCGGTTCGGTGGCCACGAGACGAGAATCAAGCGGAGTGATGCCCGCCCGCCTTTGAAGGGCAGGGCGGGCGGCACCCATCACGCCGGGGTCAGCAGCCCTTCCTTGGCGATCTTGTCGCGCCATACCAGCGGGGCCAGCGTGTGGACGTTCTGGCCTTCGGAATCGACCGCGACGGTGACGGGGAAATTCTCCACGTCGAACTCGTAGATCGCCTCCATCCCCAGATCCTCGAAGCCGACGACCTTCGATCCCTTGATCGCGCGCGCGACCAGATAGGCCGCGCCGCCGACCGCCATAAGATAGGCGGACTGGTATTCGCGGATCGCGTCGGTCGCCGCCGGCCCACGCTCGGCCTTGCCGACCATCGCGAGCAGGCCCTGGTCGAGCATCATGCGGGTGAACTTGTCCATGCGGGTCGCGGTCGTCGGGCCTGCCGGGCCGACCACTTCCTCGCCGACCGGATCGACGGGTCCGACATAATAGATGACGCGGCCACGGAATTCGACCGGCAGTTCCTCACCGCGATCGAGCATGTCCTTGATCCGCTTGTGCGCGGCGTCGCGGCCGGTCAGCATCTTGCCGTTGAGGAGCAGCCGATCGCCATGCTTCCAGTTCTTCACCTCTTCGGCCGTCAGCGTGTCGAGGTCGACCCGCTTGGCGGTCTGCAGGTCGGGCTTCCAGTCGACCTTGGGCGATTCCTCCAGCTTGGGCGCTTCCAGATAGACCGGGCCGGAGCCGTCCAGCGTGAAATGCGCATGGCGCGTGGCCGCACAGTTCGGGATCATCGCGACGGGCTTGGACGCGGCGTGCGTCGGCCAGTCGAGGATCTTGACGTCGAGGATGGTGGACAGGCCACCCAACCCCTGCGCACCGATGCCCAGCGCATTGACCTTGTCGAACAGCTCGATGCGCAGCGCCTCGATATCATTACGCGGCCCACGCTCTTTGAGCTGGCCCATGTCGATCGCGCCCATCAGCGATTCCTTGGCGAGCAGCACCGCCTTTTCCGCCGTGCCGCCGATGCCGATGCCCAGCATGCCGGGCGGGCACCAGCCCGCGCCCATTTGCGGCACCATTTCCAGCACCCAGTCGACGATCGAGTCGGACGGGTTCATCATCTTGAACTTGGACTTGTTCTCCGACCCGCCGCCCTTGGCCGCGACATCGACCGTCACCTTGTTGCCCGGCACCATCTCGACATGGAGGACCGAGGGCGTGTTGTCCTTGGTATTGCGGCGCGTGAAGGCCGGGTCGGCGAGAATCGAGGCGCGCAGCTTGTTCTCCGGGTGGAGATAGGCGCGGCGCACGCCCTCATCGACGACCTCCTGCAACGACCGGTCGCCCGACAGGCGGCAATCCTGGCCCCATTTGACGAAGACGGTGACGATGCCGGTGTCCTGGCAGATGGGGCGATGCCCCTCGGCACACATGCGGCTGTTGGTCAGGATCTGCGCGATGGCATCCTTGGCCGCCGGGCTCTTCTCCGCCTCATAGGCTTTGCCCAGCGCGCGGATATAATCCATCGGGTGGTAATAGCTGATGAACTGGAGCGCGTCGGCCACGCTCTCGATCAGGTCGGTGTCGCGGATCAGGGTCGTCATGACCGGCCTTTTGCGCCAGCGGCGCGGCGCGCGCAACGCCAAGATGCACGCTCAGGCGACGACGACTTCAATCATTTTTAACACCACATATGGCACGAATGGACCCTGTTCCCCGGGGATCGCAAATCGCGCATGTCGTCCGACACCACCGACCGAATACCGTTTCTGGCCCTGATCGGTCTCGTCGAGGACAATGACGAGTTCCTGGTCGCTTTGCATCTCCATCGCCTGAAGTTGCTGTGCCGGACATGGCCGATGGCGATCGCGCAGAATCTGGCGGCGATCGGAGTGATTCTAGGGCTCAGCGCCCTGAACGATCCACATGCGATGCTGGTCGACAAGGCGGTGGCGTCCGGGCCGATCCTCTTGGTGGCGATGCTGATCGGGGCCATGCTCCATCATGGCATCTCGCGGCAGAAGCCGCTCTATCGGCTGAAGCAGAATCTTAGCCTGTCGAGTCTCATCCTCGCCCTGTCGACCGCGCCCCTGCTCTTCATCGTCGCGCATGCCCATCATGGCGCAAGCGGCTGGGGATCGACGATGGCCCTCGCCTGCGCGATCTGGGTGACCGCGGCGATGCTGAATCCGGTACGCGCGGCCTTGATCGGCTATTCCTTCGGCCTGGCGTTCCTGGCCCCGATCGCGGCGCTGGCCTGGGGCATCCCGGTCCTGCCCATCCTGGCCGGGGTCATACCGGCCATGCTGGTGCTGGTGCTGAAGGCGCGGTGCATGGGGCAGCTCGACTATGAAACCGCGCGCGCCCGTGCCCGCGAATTCGGCCAGGGGGTGCAGGCGGTCAAGATGATCGCCGAATTCGAGGAGCATGGCACCGGCTGGTTCTGGGAGACCGATCGGCGGGGGCGGCTGACCTATTTGTCGCAGAAGGTCGCCGACGATCTGGGTGCGTCGGGCATTGAGTCAAAGGGACGGATACTGACCGAGCTGTTCCAGATGGATCCCTCCGCGCCGGGCACCGAGCGGACGCTGTCGTTCCACATCGCCTCGCGCACCAGCTTTTCCGACTATACCGTCTGTGCGGTGGCCGATGGAGCGGTCACGGAACGCTGGTGGTCGATCTCCGGGCGCCCGATCATCGACAGCGTCGGGCGATTCCGTGGGTTCATCGGCTCGGGCTCCGACCTGACCGAGAAGCGCCGGTCGGAGGCAGAGATCACCCGCCTCGCGCTGTTCGACAGCCTGACCGGGCTGGCCAATCGACAGCGGATGAAGCTGTCGCTCGACAAGACGCTGAAACAATCGACCCATCCCTATCGCCCGACCGCGCTGTTCCTGATGGACCTCGACCGGTTCAAGGCGGTCAACGACACGCTCGGCCATCCGGCGGGCGATCTGCTGTTGCAACAGGTCGCGCGGCGACTGGAGCGGGTGGTCGGCGATGTCGGGCTGGTCGGGCGGCTGGGCGGCGACGAGTTCCAGATCCTGCTGCCCGGTATCGATGCGCGCGACCGACTGGCCTCGCTCGCCAATGAGATCATCGCGACGCTGTCGCACCCCTATGAAATCCAGGGCAATGAGGTGACGATCGGCTGTTCGATCGGCATCGCCATCGCCCCCCAGGACGGGGCGGATTCGCAGACGCTGATCCGCAACGCCGATCTCGGGCTGTATGCGGCCAAGGGCGACGGGCGCGGCGTCCACCGCTTCTACGCCGAGGCGATGCTGGAGGGCGCGCGCAGCCGCAAGCGGATGGAAGAAGACCTGCGCCTCGCCATCGCGCAGGGGCAGTTCCGCCTGGCCTATCAACCGGTGGTGTCGACGCGCGATTCCCAGGTCGTCGGCTATGAGGCGCTACTCCGCTGGAACCACCCGACCCAGGGAGAGATTTCGCCCGCGCAGTTTGTGCCGGTGGCCGAGGAATGCGGGCTGATCGAACAGATCGGCGAATGGGTGATGCGCACCGCCTGTACCGAGGCGGCAAGCTGGCCCCGTCCCGCGCGGGTGGCGGTCAACGTGTCGTCGATCCAGTTCGCCAAGCCGCATCTGCCCGCGCTCGTCGCACAGGCGCTGGCCCAGTCCGGCCTCGCCCCGTCGCGGCTGGAGCTGGAAATCACCGAGAGCGTCTTCCTGACCGACAATCAGGAATCGGAACGCCAGTTCGCCGCGCTCAAGGCGCTGGGCATTCGGCTGGCGCTCGACGATTTCGGGACGGGCTATTCCTCGCTCGGCTATCTGCGTCATGCGCCGTTCGACAAGATCAAGATCGACCAGTCCTTCGTGCGCGGCGCGATCCGTACCGGCAGCCGCAACGCCGCGATCATCCGCGCGATCGTGACGCTGGCCGATACGCTGGGCATGGAGACCACCGCCGAGGGGGTCGAGATCCAGGACGAGATCGAACTGATCCGCGATCTGGGGTGCAGCCATATCCAGGGCTATGTCTATGGCCGCCCCGGCGATTCGTCGGAGGTGCACCGGACGCTGGGCGAGCTGGATGGCCGGGCCGAGCCGGTCGGGCTCAAATCGCTCCGCCGCCCGCGTGTGAAGATCCTGCGCACCGCGCAGATCCAGTCGGGCAGCGCGATGATCGACGTACGCATCCGCGACCTGTCCAACACCGGCACGATGGTGGAGGGCCTGCCCCCCGCCTATATCGTCTGCGGCGCGGCGGTGGGTGTGCGCATCGGCGGGGAGAAATTCCTGCGCGGCTATATAAGGTGGGAGCGCGAGGGCCGCGTCGGCATCGCCTTCGCCGCGCCCTTGCCCGATGATCACCCCTGGCTGGAAACCGGCGAGGCCGAGGAACACCAGCGTCATATCGCCTGATACGCCCCGAACGTCGCGGGATAGGAACACGCCCCTGCACGTTCGCGCCCCATGACATCCCCCGCCCCCACGCGCGAAGCCGCCTCGCCCCGCATACCGGCGCTCAGCCTGATCTTCGGCTATGGCCCGGCGCTGGTCCTGCCGCTCGCCGCGCTGGCCGCCTGGGTGCAGCTTCCCTTGGCGCTTCTGGTCGGACAGATCTGGGGCGCCGCGATCCTGATCTTCCTGGCGGGCGTCACGCGCGGGTTGAGCTTTTTCACGCCCGGCGGCCCGCACATCTCGCAGATGCTGACGATGATCCTTCGCTTCTCGCTGGGCCTGGTGGCGCTGATCGCGGGGCCATCGACGGGATTTGCCCTATTGATTCTGGGCTATGGGTCGATCGCGCTGACCGACCCCTGGATTGCGCGATGGGGCGGGGCGCCACGGCACTTCGCACGGCTTCGCCCCCCACAGATGGTGGTCGCCTTGGCCGGGCTGATCGCGCTGTTCCTACTGTCGCTCGGCTGACCGCCAGCCGCAAAAAAAGTTTTTTGGGGCTTGCGCTTCACGAACCCCGCAGCAATCCACGCGTCGCGGCTTTCGCGCGGTTCCAGGCCCGTTCCATTCGTCGCAACCAACCCCCTCGCCAGGCTTTAACCTCTTGCGATGGTCGCCGGGATTTTCCACTATGGATTGTGGAAGAGGCCGGGGGTGGCCCCAAGCACTGGTAGTAGGGGTCATGCTCACCAAGCATGACGGAGATGGAAAACAGGGCCCGGAATCGGGGCTTTTGGAACCGTCTCGCCCATGCTGCCATGACGCCTGCGCGTCGTGCCGGGGCCATGCCGACGACCCGAACGGGACAAGAACAAGGGAGCGGCATCGATGATGGATTTCAGGGATAGCCGGGATAGCGACATGACGACTGATATGCTTGAGAAAATGGCCGCGGCGGACACCAGCCCGGCACCGGCCCCGACGCCCGCCGATACCAAGTCGGTGCGCCCGCAGCCCTATCCGGTCGAGGTCGACCATGCCCGCGATGCGCGGCTGACCGATTTCGGCAAGGAAACGCTGAACGACCGCTACCTCCTGCCCGGCGAAAGCTATCAGGACCTGTTCGTGCGCGTCGCCTCGGCCTATGCCGACAATGCCGAGCACGCCCAGCGGCTGTACGACTATATCTCGAAGCTGTGGTTCATGCCCGCGACGCCCGTCCTGTCGAACGGCGGCACGGGTCGCGGCCTGCCGATCAGCTGCTACCTCAACTCGGTGCCCGACAGCCTGGACGGCATCGTCACCACTTGGAACGAGAATGTCTGGCTCGCCTCGCGCGGCGGCGGCATCGGCACCTATTGGGGCCAGGTGCGCGGCATCGGCGAGCCGGTCGGCCTGAACGGCAAGACCAGCGGCATCATCCCCTTCGTCCGCGTGATGGACTCGCTGACGCTGGCGATCAGCCAGGGTTCGCTGCGTCGTGGCTCGGCCGCCTGCTATCTCGACATCTCGCACCCCGAGATCGAGGAGTTCCTGGAGATCCGGAAACCCTCGGGCGACTTCAACCGCAAGGCACTGAACCTGCACCACGGCGTGCTGATCCCCGACGCCTTCATGGAGGCGGTGCGCGACGGCGCCGAATGGCATCTCAAGAGCCCGAAGACCGGCGAGGTCCGCGCCACGGTCGACGCGCGCGCGCTGTTCCAGAAGCTGGTCGAGACCCGTCTGGCGACCGGCGAGCCGTACATCGTGTTCGCCGACCATGTGAACAAGAACATGCCCAAGCACCACCGCGAGCTGGGGCTGAAGGTATCGACCTCGAACCTGTGTTCGGAAATCACGCTGCCGACCGGCATCGACCATAAGGGCAAGGACCGCACCGCCGTCTGCTGCCTGTCGTCGCTGAACCTGGAAACCTGGGACGAGTGGAAGGACGACAAGCAGTTCATCGAGGACGTGATGCGCTTCCTCGACAATGTCCTGCAGGACTATATCGACCGCCACGAGCCGGGCATGGAGCGTGCCGCCTATTCGGCCGGGCGCGAGCGCTCGGTGGGCCTGGGCGTGATGGGCTTCCACAGCTTCCTGCAGGCGCGCGGCATCCCCTTCGAGGGCGCGATGGCCAAGTCGTGGAACCTGCGCATGTTCAAGCACATCAACGCGCAGGTGAACCAGGCGTCGATGACCCTGGCGGTCGAGCGCGGGCCCTGCCCCGATGCGGCAGACGTCGGCGTGATGGAGCGTTTCAGCTGCAAGATGGCGATCGCGCCGACCGCGTCGATCTCGATCATCTGCGGCGGCACCAGCGCCTGTATCGAGCCGATCCCGGCGAACATCTATACCCACAAGACGCTGTCGGGTTCGTTCTCGGTCAAGAATCCCTATCTCGAAAAAATCCTGATCGCGAAGTCGAAGAATTCGGACGCGGTGTGGAACTCGATCCTCGAGCATGGTGGGTCGGTCCAGCATCTCGACTTCCTGAGCCAGGAAGAGAAGGACACGTTCAAGACCTCGTTCGAGATCGACCAGCGCTGGCTGCTCGAACTGGCGGGGGATCGCACTCCCTATATCGACCAGGCGCAGTCGCTGAACCTGTTTATCCCGGCCGACGTGGAGAAGTGGGACCTGCTGATGCTCCACTTCCGCGCGTGGGAGCTGGGCATCAAGTCGCTTTATTATCTCCGCTCCAAGTCGGTGCAGCGTGCCGGTTTCGCCGGGTCGGGCGGCGTCGAGGCGGACAACACGATCAGTGCACCCAAGTTCGAAATCGGCGAGACGACCGATTACGACGAGTGCTTGGCCTGTCAGTAAGCAGGCTTTGACAAGGCAGGCTGCCCTCACCCTCCCACCCGGCTTATGCCGGGCGGGCCCCTCCCTCTCCCGAGGGGAGAGGGGTGAAACAGCCTGATCCCTCTCCCTTGGGAGAGGGAGCGAGCCGCACAGCGGCGGAAGGGTGAGGGCAGGTGCGCCTTTATGAGAAACAACCGATCGGTACAGTTCCTCGCGCCCGTCAGCTCCGCCGCGACGCGTCCGAACCCGAACGCCGCCTGCTCCGCGCGCTGCGTGAAACCTATCCGCATCTGAAATGGCGTCATCAGACGCCGCTGGGACCTTTCTTCGCCGACATGCTGTGCTTTTCCGAAAAGCTGGTCATTGAGGTCGACGGCGATACACACGCCGTCGCGGAAGGTTATGATGCGTCGCGCGAAGCCTTCATGGCGCGCGAGGGGTATCGGACGGTTCGCGTGACCAACGCGGATGTGATGACCAACCTCGAAGGGGTCTTGGCCCAAATCTCCTTCTCCTTGCGGGAGAAGAATGGGGCCCGCGCGGCGCAGCCTTGTGAAGAGGATGCGGGTATGGCGCCCACGGAAAAGGGCGGCGCCGCATGACCGACACCGCCCTCACCCTTCCGCGACCTTCGGTCGCGGGCCCCTCCCTCTCCCACAACGGGAGAGGGGTTGAGGAATCACTCGGCCTCTTCGAACTGGTCGACGGCGTTCTGCGCGGTCGCCGACAGGCGGACCTGGTCGCCCTCGACCTCGGCGACCAGGCCGATCGGCAGGTAATGATGCTTGGCGCCCTGCCCGTCTTCGGTCTGGGGGCTGTCGTTCTTGGTCAGCTTGATGCGGTCGCCCTGAACGTGATCGACGGTGCCGACATGGACGCCGTCCGCACCGATGACTTCCGCATGTTCCTTGATCTGGCTGACATCGACCATTGTTCGTCTCCTGTGTTGGGTTCGGTTTCGGAACGCGCAACACCGGAATTGGTCGCATGACATCGGCGTTCATCATGTACGCGGTGGCCGGAATACTGGCCGGGATCGGCATAGGGCTGCTGCTTGCCCTGCGTCGTCCGCAGGAGCCCGCGCGCATTTATGTTTACCGCATGGCCGGAATCATGGCGCTGGCGGCCGCGATCGTGCTCGGCTTTTCGGCGACCGCACTGCGGCAGTGGAGCATGGGGACATGATCTTGATCGAGCGGCTCCTGGCCCTGATCGCGGCGGTGGCGGTGGTCGGCTTCATCGTTCTGGGCTTCCAAGCCTATGCCGATGTCGATCTCAGCCAATGTTTCCTCGAAGCCCGTAGCCGCCGCGCCAGCTTCATCCGTCATTATCTTTGTAGCCCCTATCTGTTGGCGGGCCGTCCCCGTGACTGGTTTGCCTTTGTCTGGCTCTGGTCGTTCCCCGTGACGATCGCCGCCTTTTCCGTTTCCGCATGGCGCCACCAGTGCCGTGCATCCCGCACCAACACCATTCGTCCGGAGTAACCCCGATGCCTCTCCTCCAAGCCTCCAAGCAGTATAAGCCCTTCGAATACCCCTGGGCGTTCGAATTCTGGAAGCGTCAGCAACAGCTCCACTGGCTGCCCGAAGAAGTGCCGCTGGGCGAGGATTGCCGCGACTGGGCGCAGAAGCTGACCGATCATGAGCGCAACCTGCTGACCCAGATCTTCCGCTTCTTCACCCAGGCGGACGTCGAGGTGCAGGACTGCTACCACGAGAAATATGGCCGGGTGTTCAAGCCGACCGAGATCAAGATGATGCTGACCGCCTTCTCCAACATGGAGACGGTGCACATCGCCGCGTACAGCCATCTGCTCGACACGATCGGCATGCCCGAGAGCGAATATGGCGCCTTCCTCGAATATGCCGAGATGAAGGACAAGCATGATTACATGCAGAATTTCGGCGTCGACAGCGACGAGGACATCGCCCGCACGCTGGCGATGTTCGGCGGCTTCACCGAAGGCGTCCAGCTGTTCGCGTCCTTCGCGATGCTGATGAACTTCCCGCGCTTCAACAAGATGAAGGGCATGGGCCAGATCGTCAGCTGGTCGGTGCGCGACGAGAGCCTGCACTGCGAAGGCATCATCCGCATGTTCCACGCCTTCTGCCAAGAGCGCCAGTGCCTGACCAAGGCGGTCAAGGACGACATCGCCGATGTGTGCCAGACGACGATCCGCCTGGAGGATAATTTCATCGACCTCGCCTTTGAGATGGGCCCGGTCGAGGGGATGAAGCCCAAGGAGATCAAGAAGTATATCCGCTACATCGCCGACTGGCGCCTGGGCCAGCTGGGCCTGAAGCCGATCTATATGATCGACGAGCATCCGCTGCCCTGGCTGACCCCGCTGCTCAACGGCGTGGAGCATGCGAACTTCTTCGAGACGCGTGCGACCGAATATTCCAAGGCGGCGACGCGCGGCCAGTGGAACGACGTCTGGGACGCGTTCGACACGCGGCAAAAAGCCAAGACCGCCAAGGCGGCCAACGAGGAGCCGGGCGAGACCGGCGACATGTTCTCGGCCGCGGGCGTCGCGGCAGAGTGATTGTCGAAAGGGCGGGCTTCGGTCCGCCCTTTTTTTCGTGCGAAGCCGCGATGGCGCGAAGAGGTGTGGTTCGCGCGGAGGACGCGGAGGAAAGAAGGCAGGAGGAGGATCTCCTCACATCCGTTCAGCCTGAGCGTAGTCGAAGGCCACGGGATAACGCCTGTCACACTATGAAATTGCAAGTTTGGCCTGCGGCCGTGGGGCTGCGGGGAGAGGGTTTCCCTTGGCCTTCGACTGCGCTCAGGCTGAACGGAGATTGGGAGAGCTGGCCGCGCGCCTAAATGATCTCCGCGCCCTCTGCGCCTCTGCGCGAACCACACCTCTTCGCGTCTTCGCGTCTTCGCGCGAACCAAAATCACCGCGCCGCCCGCGTCGGCGCATGGAAATCCGTCGGTTTCCCGGCAATCCACTTCAGAAACCGCACTATGTCCGGATGCGCCCGCAACACCGCGAAATCGCTGTAATCCCGCGCCAGTTCCGTATTGGACAGCGTCGCATGGATCGTGCGGTGACAGATGGGATGGACCGGCACCGTCTCGCGCCCGCCTTCGCTCTTGGGAACGGGGTGGTGCCATTCCACCTTCGCCCCCAGCGGACGGTCGCACAGCGCGCAGGATCGCGGCGGTGCCCGCTCTACCCGTTGGGCGGCGGCCGCCAGCCCCGCCTTTCGCTTCACCCGTCCGACCATCGCCATCGATATGGGAAGCCTGTCCACAAAGGAAAACGGGGCCCGGCATTGCTGCCGAACCCCGCCACCTTAAGCCAACTGGATCCCGATGGGATCAGAAGTGTGCGACGACACCCGCCATCGGGCGGAACGAATGTGCGTCGTCGAAGGTCGAAACTTCCATGCGGAGACGCAGACCCGAATTGCCGGTCAGGCCACCCAGACCGATGTCCTTCGGGCCGACTTCCGCGCCGACGCCGTACACGGTGCCGTGATAGTCACGCTTCAGGTCGCCAGCGACGCCCGGCGCGAAGTTGTGGAAGTTGTTCCAGCGATAGCCGACCTTGCCGTAGAACAGGCCGCTCTCACCGGCGCGGAAGCCCGCGCGGCCATAGGCGCCATACTGCCAATCGATGTCGCCCGACACGCCCTTGGCGACCGAACCCTCGGCACCGATGAAGACGGGGCCCAGCGGGACGTTGGCACCAACGATGCCCTCGACCAGCGCGCCGTCCAGGTTATAGCCCTTGGGCTGCGCGGGGATGCCGGCGACCGACTGGCGATCGAACTGCTCCCAACCACCCATGATCGCGACGTACGGCTCGATACCGAAGGCGCGGGTGCCGTCGGGAGCGGTCGCGGTGTCGGTGGCGGGGGCCGCCGTGGTGTTCATGTCCTGGGCCATGGCAGGCACGGCGACGAACGCAGCCGCCGCAGCGGCGACGAGGGAAAGCTTACGCATACGAGATACCCTTCTCTTATTCTATGTGGGGCGGCGGATCGAACCGCTCAGCCCAGGCCCGCTTAACCGGCAAATGAGCCAGGAGTTGCACGGGAAACGCGAATTCTGGTCGGCTTCCGCAAAGCTGTGCCAAGAAAGTCACAGTTCCTGTCACTTAGATGAACCAATTGGGGCAGAATGGGGCGATCGCGGTTTTCAGCCATTTTTCGGCCTTTTTTGTTGGGCTGAGCTCAGCGGACTGCGGTGCAGCGAAGCGAATCGCCGGTGGGCCGTGTCAAAACAACCTCACCCCCCTTGCCGCGAAGGTCATGGCCGAAGCCTGCATAGTGGATGCCCGAGGCGACAGGCTGTCCCGCCAGGCGCACTTCCAGATCGCCATCCAGGCGCAGCAGCGCGCTGTCGTCGCGATTGTCGAAGCGCACCCAGAACCGACTGCCATTCTCGCACTGGAAATTCGTCGAGATCATCGGCGGCATGGCCGAGCGGGGATCGGGCATGGTCGAGCATCCGACCAGCACGATCCCTCCCGCCGCCAGCGCCACGGGCAACCGCATCATGGCCGCAGTGCGGCGTCGTCGGCTTCGTCGATATCGCCATCGGCGACGCTATCGTCCTCGAAATCCTCCTGGAGATCGTCCTCGTCGATATCCTCGGCATCCATGTCGACCGAGGCATCGCTTTCGCCCACCTCTTCGGAATCCATGTCGAGTTCGTCGATCGGCTCGTCCTCCACCGTATCGTCGCCCAGATCGGGTTCGATATCGGTCAACAGCACGCCGTCCGTCGGTCCGTTGCGCGTCGCCTCCAGAATCTCGGCACGCTGGCTCTCGTCATAGCCTTCTTCGTCCCAGCCATCATCGCCGGGTCCCTGGCTGGGAACCTGATGTCCGCCCATGCTTGCCTCCTGTCCTGGGTGTCGGAAGCAAAAACGGTGGGGCGGGCCGGGCGGTTCCCGCCGGGCCTGCGTTACTGGGGCCGGAACATCCGCCCGCGTTCGGTCAGGGCCACCACGGCGAAGGCCGCACATCCGGCGATTAGGAAGCCCAGCGTCAGCGGCCGCGTCGTCCCGTCAAAAGCCTGCCCGATGCCCGCCCCAATCAGCGAACCGATGGTGACGCTGGTAAAGCCCTGTACGCTGGATGCGGTGCCCGCGATCCGCCCCATATTCTCCATCGCCATCGAGGAGAAATTGGAGGTCGCCAGACCGAAACACGCCATGGTGATCGCCTGGAGCACGGCAAAGACGATCAGCGTTTCGCCAAAGAATTGCGCGACCGCCAGATGGATCGCCGACACGATGATCAGGATGGTCACCGAACTATGGCTGATCAACCGCGTGCCCAGCCTCATGACGATCCGCGAGTTGAGCAGATTGGCCGCCGCCATCGTGACCGAGGTGGTAGCGAAGATCAGCGCGAGCAGCTTTTCGCGCCCGAACGTCTCCGCCATGATCGGCTGTACCGAATTAAGATAGCCATAGAGCGCCGCCATCAGGGCGGTCGCCGCCAGCGTATAGCCGAGCGACAGCCGGTCGCTCAGCGTCTCACGCCAGCCATCGAGGATACGCGACAGCGAGATGGGGAGTTGCGCCTCGGGCGACAGCGTCTCGGGCATCCGAACCGCGAACCAGCCGAGCACCAGCGCCGCCAGCCCGGCGATGGTCCAGAAGATCAGCCGCCAATTGCCGAACAGCAGCACCAGTTCCCCAAAGGCCGGGGCCAGGATCGGCACGATCATGAACACCATGAAGGCGATCGACATGACCTGCGCCATGGCGCGCCCGTGATAGCAATCGCGGACCAGCGCCACCGTCGCCACCCGCGTCGCCGCGATCGCCGCGCCCGCACAGACGCGCGCGACCAGCAAC
This sequence comes from Sphingomonas sp. Marseille-Q8236, assembly GCF_965112005.1. NCBI lineage: Bacteria > Pseudomonadati > Pseudomonadota > Alphaproteobacteria > Sphingomonadales > Sphingomonadaceae > Sphingomonas > Sphingomonas sp. Marseille-Q8236. The sequence continues at coordinate 1,526,304 of NZ_CBCOPO010000001.1, read as the reverse complement.
AGCGTAAAGCTACCCGCCATCGCCGCCGCGCCATTGGCGATGATATAGATGACCAGCGCGACGATCAGCACCCGCCGCCGCCCATAGCGATCGGCCAGCGGCCCATGGACAAGCTGCGCCACCCCGAATCCGATCAGGAAGGCGGTGACGACGAAAGGCCGTGCGGCCGCCGAAGCGCCCAACGCCTCGCCGATGGCCGGCAGCGCGGGGAGCATCGAATCGATCCCCAGCGCGGTCAACGCCATCAGCGCCGCGATCAGAAGGACGAATTCGACAAAGCCGATCGGCGCGCCGGGCGGCTCGGCCGCGACGGACGCCGCCGGAGCAGCGGAACGGGTTTCGGACATGATGTTGGTCACATAAGGGCGTTTGATTGGCAGGGGAACCGGAAAACCCGCTTCGATATCCAATGTTGCCGAGCAGAGGGGAAAAGATCGTCATCGACGCCTCTGTCCGTCGGATCGGCGATGCTGGCACCGGTGACGCGCCTGCCCGACGCCGATCTTTGCTGTTCGCCATGACGATGAAAGCGGACGTGGCGGCGGCATTCAGCGCACCGTCAGCTTGTGCGGCACAATCTCCGCGCTCAATTGTATCAGCGTTACGGAATGCCCGAAGGAGTTTTGCCGCCATGATCACCCCGCATCGTATCGGCCTGGCCCTGCCGCTTCTTGCCGCACTGGCGCTGTCGGGTTGCGACCGGCCCACCGAGGGGACGTCGGTGACGATCAACAGTTCGGACGGAGAGACGCTGGCCGCCGTCGATGGCCGGTCGGGCGAGGTCAAGCTGGCACTGCCCGGCTTCACGGGTGCGTTCAAGCTGCCCAAAGTGTCGCTGGAGGCGGATAATTTCGAGCTGAACGGCGTCCATCTCTATCCGGGGTCGAAGATCCGCAACGTCGATGTCGGCAATGGTCGCGACAAGGCGTTCGTCATGACCTTCGACAGTCCCGCCGATCCCGCCACGGTGCGCGACTGGTTCCGCGAGAAGATGGGCGAGGCCGACTTCACGTTGAGCGATCAGGGCGGCGTGCTGGTCGGCAAGACAGCGGAGGAAAAGCCGTTCCGCGTCGATCTTCGTCCTGCTGGTGGCGACCGATCGACGGGAACGATCACGCTGGGCGGATAAGCGGCCCTGTTCGGACGTCGCAAGCGCGCTATAACGATGACAGCTTGTTAGATTTTCTGGACATATTGCCATGACCGACACCCGCTCCGCCGAGGTTCCGACGCTCAGCCTCGCCGATCAGGACCGCGATCCCGAGGGCTTTGCCGCAGCCCTTGGCGAATCGTTCGAGCGGTTCGGTTTCGCGATCGTCGCGGATCATGGCGTGCCCGCCGACCTGATCGACCGGGCCTGGGCGCAGACCAAGGCGTTGTTCGACCTGCCTGAGGAAGAAAAGCGCGGCTATCACGTCCCCGGCGGCGGCGGCGCGCGCGGTTATACCCCGTTCAAGACCGAGATCGCCAAGGATGCCAAGGTCGTCGACCTCAAGGAATTCTGGCATGTCGGCCGCGAACTGCCCGAGGGACATCGCTATGCCGATCGGATGCCCGCCAATATCTGGCCCGAGCGGCCCGAGGGGTTCCGCGAGGATTTCATCCGGCTCTTCGCGGCGTTCGACCGCGCGGGCGACCGGCTGTTGTCCGCCATCGCCCGGCACCTGAAGCTCGATCCGCACTGGTTCGACCCTGCGGTGAAGGACGGCAATTCGGTCCTCCGTCTGCTCCATTATCCGCCGATCCCCGCCGATGCCGAGGGTGTGCGGGCGGGCGCGCATGAGGACATCAACCTCATCACCCTGTTGCTGGGCGCCGAGGAAGCGGGGCTGGAACTGCTGGACCGCGATTCGGGCGAATGGCTGGCGATCCGTCCGCCAGAGGGTGCGATGGTGGTCAATGTCGGCGACATGCTCCAGCGGCTGACCAACCATGTGCTGCCTTCGACCACGCACCGGGTCGTCAACCCGCCGGTCGAGCGGCGTGGCTTCTCGCGCTATTCGATGCCCTTCTTCCTGCACCCCGCGCCCGACTTCCTGATCAAGACGCTGCCCGGTACGGTGAGCGAGGGGCATCCGGATCGCTATCCGGAGCCGATCACCGCGCACGATTATCTGTTCGAGCGGCTGGTCGAGATCGGGCTCATCAAGAAGTAGGGGCCAGGCGAGGCGGAAGGGTGCAACCGCTTTGGGTGCCCCCTCCGCCAGGCCTTTCGCCTGCCACCTCCCCCTTGCGGGGGAGGATTTTCTCATCCCAAAATATGCATGAGCAGCGGCTGCCCGACCAGGCTCTGGCTCCCGCGCAAGCGCTCCAGTGCCTGGGCGACCGCGCGCTCCGGCCCCTCATGGGTCACGATCGCGATCATCACGCCGCCATCCGCCGCCTCACCCCGCTGGATCAGGCTTTCGATCGAGACACCGGCATCGCGCATCGCTGCGGCGATCTCGGCCAGCACGCCGACCTTGTCCTGTACCGTGAAGCGCAGATAGGCCCGCCCGCGCCGCTCGCCGCTATCGGCCTTGGCCGCAGGGGTTAGTTCGTGCGCGGGCATGGCGAAGGACGCACCATATTCGCCGCGCGCGATGTCGATCAGGTCGGCGACGACCGCGCTGGCGGTCGGGCCATCGCCCGCCCCCGCGCCCTGGAACAGCAGGCGACCGACGAAATTGCCCTCCGCCACCACCGCATTGGTCGAGCCGGTGACATGCGCCAGCGGATGGTCGAGCGGCACCAGATGGGGATGCACCCGCTGGAACAGGCCGTTCGCCCCTTCCTCCGCCACGCCGACGAGCCGCACGCGATAGCCGAGCGAGGCGGCCTGCGCGATGTCGGCGGCCAGCACATGCCGCACGCCGCCGATCGCGACATCGCCGAACGCGGGCTGCGTGCCAAAGGCGATCGCCGCCAGGATCGACAGCTTGTGCGCGGCATCCACCCCGTCAATGTCGAAGCTGGGATCGGCCTCGGCATAGCCCAGCGCTTGCGCTTCCGCCAAAACCTCCGCGAAGTCGCGGCCTTCGGCTTCCATCTTGGACAGGATGAAATTGCAGGTGCCGTTGAGGATGCCATAGACGCGCGCGATGGCATTGGCCGCCGCGCCTTCGCGCAGCCCCTTGATGACCGGGATGCCGCCCGCCACCGCCGCCTCAAACTTCAGCGCCGCCTTGGACGCCTCCGCCTTCTGCGCCAGTTCCAGCCCGTGATGCGCCAGCATCGCCTTGTTGGCGGTCACGAAGCCACGCCCGGCATCGAGCGCGGTCCGCGCTAGCGTCAGCGCGGGCCCGTCCGATCCGCCGATCAGCTCGACCACCACGTCCGCATCCTCGCGCGCGGCGAGCGCGGCGGTGTCGTCCACCCATTCGAAGCGCGACAGGTCGACGCCCCGGTCCTTGGTCCGGTCGCGAGCGGAGACGGCGACGATCTCGATCGGGCGACCGGCACGCCGGGTAATCAGCTCACGGTTCGCGTCGAGCAGGCGAATGACGCCGCCCCCCACCGTGCCGAGTCCCGCCAAAGCCACCCGCAATGCGTCGCCCATATCGTCTTCCTGTATCCGAGCGTTCGTAGAGCCCTGGCGGGTAGCGGATAGAAATGGTCGCTGTCGAGCCATGAGGCGACCTTTTATTGCTCGAAACCTGTGATCGCGCTAAAGGCCGTCCATGACTCCCCCCGATTTCGTGGTCATCGACGTCGAAACCGCCTGTTCGCGTACCAGCAGCATCTGCCAGATCGGTATCGTCGGCTATGCGGCGGGCGTGGAGGTGCTGGCCTATGAAACGCTGGTCGATCCATGCGACGAGTTCAGCAGCTTCAATATCGGCATCCACGGCATCACCGCCGATCATGTGCTGGGCAAACCCACCTTCGCGCATCTGCATCCCGAACTGGCGGAGCATCTGGGCGGGAGGGTGACGGTGGCGCATTCGGGGTTCGACAAGGGCGCGCTGGGCCGCGCGTGCGAGCGCGATGCCCTGCCCCCGATCGCGGCGCGCTGGTTGGACAGCGTGACCATCGCCAGACGGGCCTGGCCCGAACTGCCCAATCACAAGCTCAACACGCTGGCGGCGTTCCTGGAACTGGAGCATCGCCACCATGACGCGCTCAGCGATGCACGCGCCGCCGGGCAGGTGGTATTGCGCGCCATGGCGCAGACCGGGCTGACGCTGGCCGACTGGTTCACCCCGCCCCCCTCGGCACGCGCCCGGGCACGGCGACAGGCGGGCGGCTGATCGCCGTCAATCCTGCCGATCGGCGATGGGAGGAGCCGCGCTTACAGAGCGTGGTGGTCAGCGGTCGGACATTGCCCTTCCCCGGCTATCGCTTGGCGGCTTCCCCTTCCCAGCCTGGCCAGGGAGAGGAACGGCATTCCTCTGTTGCCGTCAGGGTTCGAGATGCCCCTGCGGCCCCGGCCCGTCGAGCGCGATGGGGACGCGGTGGCTCTTGTCGCGGGACTTGTCGACCAGCTTGCTGATTCCGATCCGCGCCTCATTGGCGAGGAGGAGAGCGGGGCCGAGGATATTCATCCCGGTCTGGCATCCCCATTGCGTCGCCGCGCAGGGCGTGCCCGACGCCCGCAGCGCCCCGATACCGGTCAGTTGCGGATTGGACGGCACCGGCCCCGCCGGCACCTCATCGGGCACATCTGGGATACGGTCGTCCGCCTGCCGCCGTCCGCAGACGATGACATCCTCCCTGGTGCCCGCGGAGGACGGACAGGGATCGCGCGCCAGGATCGAAAAACGTTCGCTTCCCGATCCCGTTGGCGGCGGCGCGGCGGGTGTCGCCTGAAGGGCGATCAGCAACAGGGCGATCATCGCGTGGCTCTCCTCGACGTCATGGCGCAGGCTTGCGCAGCGTCGGCCCGTGGCCGCCGCGCGGATTGGTGTCCATCGTCACCCCCGCAAGACCGCCCCCCACCTGGAAGGGCGACAAGTCCTTCAACGGGGTGCTGCGCGCGAGCAGGCGGGTCCGCTCCTCCATCACGCCCTCGTGGCGGGGATCGCCCGGCTCCGGCGGTATCTCAAAGGGCATGCGGAACCGATCGGCATTGCGGCGACCGCATACGGTGATGTCGGTCGCATTGGGATCATACACGCAGCGCCGCCGGATACCGGTCATCTCGCTCGTCTTCGCGATGATCGCGTCGACCGATGGAGACGGCGGGGGCACCGTGTCCTGACCCGGCACCGCCATCACCAACATGGCCCATATCATCGCCACCATGACACCCTCCCGGCATCGCGTTCGCCCGGACCATGAGGTCACGGACACATGGCGTCCTATCCCGTCCGCCATGCGAAGCCGATAATGTCATTACGCCTGTGTCATTTTTAGGGCGTCAGTCGATTTGCGTGCGGAACAGGGTCCGTGGCTTGCTGAGGCAATATTTGTCGCCGACCACCGCGCAATAGGTGCCGTCATTGGCGAAGGCCCGCGCCTTCGAATCGATCGGAACGCTATGATCCTGCGACAGGCGATAGGGCGAAGGGCGCGCTGTCCCGACGCAGCCCCCGGACGCACAGGTGGGCGTCAGGCGCGGCAATGGCATCGCATTGCCGCGATGCGCCTGCGGCGCGGCCAATATCAGCAGGATCGGCACCGGCACCATCACAATTCTCCCCTGTTCTCTTCGTTCAGTCGTGGCCGACCGGCTCCACGCCCAGCCGGGGAATCTCGATCGCGGGACAGCGGTTCATCACCACCTTCAGCCCGGCGGCCTCGGCGCGCGCGGCGGCCTCGTCGTTGACGACGCCCAATTGCATCCAGATCGCCTTCGCCCCGATCGCGATCGCCTCGTCCACGATGGGGCCGACCGCATCGGAGCGGCGGAAGATGTCGACGATGTCGATCGGATTGCCCAACTGGCCGAGTTCGCGAAAGACGAACTCGCCATGGACATGCTCGCCGGTGATCTGTGGATTGACCGGGATCACGCGATAGCCATGATCCTGCATCCGCTTCATCACGCCATAGGACGGACGGTCTGGCCGATCGGACGCGCCGACCAGCGCAATGGTGCGCGCATCCTGCAACAGGGTGCGAATATCGTCGTCATCGGTCAGCGGCATGGATGGTCCCCTTTGCGGACCGCCCACCCGGCATTTCGCACATACGGGATACAGGCGGTCTAGCCGCTTCCAACGCCCCGAAGACGCGCCGGTTTCATGCCTGGGACAGCCAATCCGCCACCGCTTCGGCCAGCGGTGCGAAGACACTATCCCCTTCCCCCGCCGCCGGGGGCTGCCCCGCGTCCGAGGCGGTGCGAATCGCGATGGTCAGCGGCACCCGGCCCAGGAACGGGATGCCCAGTTCCTTCGCCGCCGCTTCCGCCCCGCCCGATCCGAACGGATCGGAAATGCCGCCGCAATGGGGGCAGCAATAGCCCGCCATATTCTCGACCAGCCCGATGATCGGCACCCCCGCCTTGGTGAACAGGTCGATGGCGCGCCGCGCATCGATCAGGGCCAGATCCTGCGGGGTCGAGACGATCACCGCCCCCGCCGGGCGGTGCTTCTGCACCATGGTCAGTTGCACGTCGCCCGTGCCCGGCGGCAGGTCGAGCACCAGCAGTTCGGTCGCGCCCCAGTCGCCGTCGACCAGCTGGCTCAGCGCCCCCGCCGCCATCGGCCCGCGCCAGGCGATCGCCTTGTCCGGCTCGACCACTTGCCCCATCGAGAGGAGGGACACGCCGTAAGGCGTCGGCACCGGTTGCAGCTTGCCGTCCTGCGCCACCGGCTTCACCCCCTCCGCCGCCATCAGCCGGGGCTGGGAGGGGCCATAGATATCTGCATCGACCAGCCCGGTCTTCATGCCCCGGCGCGCCAGGGCGATGGCGAGATTGGCCGACAAGGTGGACTTGCCCACGCCGCCCTTACCGCTGGCGACGGCGATGATTCGACGCTCGCGCTTCTCGGCGGTCAGGACGACGCGCACATCCTCCGCGCCCGACTGGATCGCGGCGGCCTTCACCTCGTCCTCCAGCGCCTGCCGCCCCGCCCCGTCGAGCCCCGTCGTGTCGAGCACGACGCCCGCCCGCGCGCCCTCCATCCGCACATTCGCGCGCTTGCCCGCCACCGCGGCGACCGCCGCCCTTACCGTCTCGATGATGCTCATCAGGCGCAGATAGGATGCGATACGCGGCTTGGCACTGTTTTTGTCGGCGAACCGTTCCTATAACGATGAACATGAGAAAGCTGACGGGCCGGTTTCAACGCCCCCCCATTCTAGCCGCCGAAACGCCGAAGGGCCCCTGGGGCGGGTCCGGCGAGGACTCCGATGGCGGCCCCCGCAACCCCTGGGCTGTCCCCCCGGGCGGCCGCAAGGCCTCGGCCAAACCCACCGCGCTGGATGAATTCATCCGCAAGGCGCGCGGTTCGGGTGGCGGCGGTCCGGGCGAAGGGCCCGGCGGAACGGGGGGCGGCTTCGGCGGCATCCCCGGCGCGCCAGGCGGACGCACCCTTTGGGCGATCGGCGCGGCGATCCTGGTCGGCATCTGGGTGCTCTACACCTCGATCCACCCGATCGGCCCGCAGCAGCGCGGCGTCGTCACCTATTTCGGCCGCTATACCGGCACGCTGGAGCCCGGCATCCAGCTGACCGCCCCGGCCCCCTTCGCCAGCGTCCGGGTGCTGGACGTGCAGAAGATCCGTACCGAGAATTTCCCCGAAGGATCGGCGGCGAATCTGGTGCTGACCGGCGATCAGAACATCATCGACCTGACCTATTCGGTACGCTGGGACATCGCCAATCCGCGCGACTACGCCTTCCGTCTTGCCCAGCCGCAGGAAACCGTCCGCGCCGCCGCCGAAAGCGCGATGCGCGCCGTGATCGCGCAGACCACGCTGGACCAGGCGCTGGGTTCGGGGCGCACCACCATCGAGCAGCGCGTGCAGGAACTGACCCAGTCGATCCTCAACGAATATCGCTCGGGCGTCCGTATCCAAGGCGTCGCAATCAAGCAGGCCGCTCCGCCGCAACAGATCGTCGATGACTTCAATAAGGTGACGGCGGCGCAGCAGCGCGCGGTCGCCGATGTGAACCAGGCGCGCTCCTATGCGCAGCAGGTGATCGCGCGCGCCCAGGGTGAGGCGGCGCAGTTCGACAAGATGTATGAACAATATCGCCTTGCCCCCGAAGTGACCCGCCGCCGCATGTATTACGAGACCATGGAGGCCGTGCTGGCCAAGTCGGACAAGACCATCGTCGAGACACCCGGCGTCGTGCCCTATCTGCCGCTGTCCAAGGCGCGCCCCGCCGCCCCGCCGCCGCCTGACATCGCGACATCCGCCACCCCGGCACAGGGAGGCGGCCAGTGAACGGCCTGCCCCTTCGCAATCCGATCGTGCTGGGCGTCGCCCTGCTGGTCGCGGTGATCCTGGCGGCGGCGACCTTCGCCATCGTGCCCGAGACGAAGCAGGCGGTCGTCTATCGCTTCGAACAGCCCCGGCGAATCGTCAACGGCTATCGCCCGAACGAGGAACTGGGCCATAGCGGCGCCGGGTTGATCGCGCGGATCCCGTTCGTCGATCGCATCGTGTGGGTCGACAAGCGGGTACTCGACCTCGACTTGGAAAAGACCCAGGTGCTGTCGACCGACCAGCTTCGCATGAATGTCGATGCCTTTGCCCGTTTCCGCGTGATCGACCCGCGCCGGATGCTGGCGACGGCGGGCAGCGAGGACGGGGTCATCAACCAGCTTCGCCCGATCTTCGGCTCGGCACTGCGCAACGAACTGGGCAAGCGGCGCTCGTCCGAACTGCTCAGCCCCGAGCGCGGGCAGGTGATGGACGCGATCCAGGTCCGGCTCGACCGCATCGCGCGGCAGTATGGCGTGCAGATCGTCGATGTCCGCATCAAGGAAGCCGAACTGCCGCCCGGCACCCCGCTGGAAAGCGCGCTCAGCCGGATGCAGACCGCCCGCCAGCAGGAGGCGATCACCATCGCCGCACAGGGTCAGAAGCAGGCGCAGATCGTCCGTGCCGATGCCGATGCGCAGGCCGCGCAAATCTATGCCCAGGCCTTCGGCAAGGATCCGGGTTTCTATGATTTCTACCGCGCCATGCAGTCCTATCGCCATACCTTCGGCGCGGACGGCAGCACGCAGGAACATGGGAACACGCAGATCATTCTCTCGCCTGAGAACAGCTATCTGAAGGAATTCACCGCGCCGGGCCGGTAAGTGATTTCCACCTTTCGGCCCGTTCATATTCAAGCGATGTTCAGCAAAATCGTGACATATAGGCCACGGTCAAACTGAATTTTCTTCTTTGAGAGGACCCTAGCCCAGTGCGCTACGCCTACGCCATTACCAGTGCGCTTCTCCTCGGTGGCGCGACCGCGACCCTGGCCCTTCAGCCCGGGACCGCGCAGGTCGCGCAGAACGAACCGGGTGCGATCCAGGCCGTCGCACCGCGCGCCGGTGCGCCGATGAGCTTCGCCGACATGGTCGCCAAGCTGCAACCCGCCGTCGTCAACATCTCCACCAAGCAGTCGATCACCGTCAAGCAGCAGGCGAACCCATTCGCCGGCACGCCGTTCGAAGGGTTTTTCGGCCAGTTCGGAGGCCAGGCCGGACCGCAGCCGCAAAAGCGCGAAGGTGCTTCGTTGGGCTCGGGATTCCTGATCTCGCCCGATGGTTACATCGTCACCAACAACCATGTGATCGCGCCGGGCGCGCAGGGTGCATCGGTCGATTCGATCACCGTCACGCTCAACGACCGCAAGGAATATACTGCCAAGGTCGTCGGCCGCGACGAGACGTCGGACCTCGCCGTCCTGAAGATCGACGGCCAGAACCTGCCCTTCGTCCGCTTCGGCGATTCGTCGCGGGCGCGGCCGGGCGACTGGGTGCTGGCGATCGGCCAGCCCTTCGGTCTGTCGAGCACCGTCACCGCCGGTATCGTCTCGGCTGTGCACCGCGTCACCGGTCAGGGCGGCGCGAACGACCGCTTCATCCAGACCGACGCCGCGATCAACCAGGGCAATTCCGGTGGCCCGATGTTCGACATGAACGGCAACGTCATCGGCATCAACAGCCAGATCTATTCGCAGTCGGGCGGCAATATCGGCATCGGCTTCGCCATTCCGGCGGAGGATGCCAAGCCGATCATCGACCGGCTGATGAAGGGTCAGAAGATCGAGCGCGGCTATCTGGGCGTCCAGATCGGCGGGCCGGTCAATGACGATGTCGCCGCATCGCTGGGCGTGCCCAAGGGCCAGGGCGAGATCATCGCCAAGGTCGAGCCGAACGGTCCCGCCGCCAAGGCCGGGCTGAAGGCGTTCGACGTGGTGACCAAGGTCAACGGCCAGTCGGTGACGCCCGAGCAGACCCTGTCCTATCTGATCGCCAACGTCCCACCGGGCGGCCGTGTCCAGTTGGAGGTGCTGCGTGCCGGCAAGCCGGTGTCGCTGACCGCAACCGCCGCGACCCGCCCGTCGAACGAGGAACTCCGCTCGACCCTGGGCGATGGCTCGGACGCCTTCCCCGACAATGACGATGACGCACAGGTGGCGCCTACGGCGGGCGGCGGGCTGGGCCTGTCGGTCCAGCCGCTGACCCCGGCCATCGCTCGTGCGATCAACGTCGATCCCTCGACCCAGGGCGTCGTCATCGCGGCGGTCGATCCGTCGAGCGATGCCGCGTCGAAGCTGAAGCGTGGCGATGTTGTCACCGCGATCAACGGCACCGCCGTCCGCACCGCCGCCGACATCCAGCGGATCGTCGCCGAGGCCAAGGCGGCGGGCCGTCCGCAGGTGCTGGCCCAGATCACCCGTGCCCGCATTGCGGGTGCGCTGATCCCGCTGCGCATCAAGTAAATCCCCTTGTTCTTCCCTTTCCCGGCAGGAAAGGGAGGGGCGAGGACGGCGAAAGCCGATCATGAAAAGGGCCGTTGCATCCTCGCTATGCAGCGGCCTTTTTCTATTCCTGTTCGCATCCATCGCGGTAAGATGTGGGCATGGACGGCATCTTCATCGGCATGGGCGGCGGCAAGCCGCAGGCGATCGACCTCAAGCGCGCGAACCGGCACGGGCTGATCGCGGGCGCGACCGGCACCGGCAAGACGGTGACGTTGCAGACCATGGTCGAGGGCTTCTCGCGCGCCGGGGTTCCCAGCTTCGTCGCCGATGTGAAGGGTGACCTGTCGGGCCTGGGACTGGCCGGATCGGCACTGGGCAAAACCCATGCCGCCTTCGCGGCGCGCGCCGCCGAGCTGGGCATGACCGATTGGGCCTATGACGCAGCGCCGGTGCAGTTCTGGGATTTGCTCGGGCGTCAGGGGCACCCCGTCCGCGCCACCGTATCGGAAATGGGCCCGCTGCTGCTCGCGCGGATGATGGGGCTGAACGAGACGCAGGAGGGCGTGTTGACCATCGCCTTCCATCTCGCGGACAAGGAGGGGCTGCTGCTCCTCGACCTGGACGATCTCCAGGCGATGCTGGCCGAGTGCGCCGCACGGGCCGAGGAACTGACCACCACCTATGGCAATGTCTCGAAACAGTCGGTCGGCGCGATCCAGCGCGCGCTGCTGCAATTGCGCACGCAGGGGGGCGAACATTTCTTCGGCGAACCCGCGCTGGAACTCACCGACCTGATCGCCACCGATGATTCGGGGCGCGGCGTCGTCAACATCCTGGCCGCCGACCAGTTGATGGCGAGCCCCAAGCTCTACGCCACCTTCCTGCTCTGGCTGCTGTCCGAACTGTTCGAGCAGCTGCCCGAAATCGGCGATCCCGACAAACCCAAGCTCGTCTTCTTCTTCGACGAGGCGCATCTGCTGTTCGACGATGCCGCGCCCGCCCTGGTCGACACGATCGAGCGGGTGGTGCGGTTGATCCGGTCCAAGGGCGTCGGCGTTTATTTCATTACCCAGAACCCGATCGACGTGCCCGACAAGATCGCGGGACAGTTGGGCAACCGGGTGCAACATGCGCTGCGCGCCTTCACCCCGCGCGACCAGGCGGCGGTCCGCTCCGCCGCCGAGACGTTCCGCGCCAATCCGGGCGTCGACGTGGCGAGCGCGATCACCGAGTTGAAGGTGGGCGAAGCGCTGGTTTCGCTGCTCCAGCCCGATGGCTCCCCCTCTCCGGTCGAGCGGACGATGATCGCCCCGCCGCGCAGCCGGGTCGGCCCCGCGACCCCGGAGGAGCGCAAGCTGCTGATCGAGACCGACGCGGTCGGCGCGAAATACGATCAGGCGATCGACCGCGAATCGGCGGAAGAACTGCTTGCGGCCAAGACACAGGAAGCTGCTGCTGCGGCGGCGGAGGCCCGGGCGCAGACCGAAGCGGACAAACAGGCCGCACAGGCCGCCAAGGCGGACGCGAAAGCCGCCAAGGAAGCCGAACGCGCACGAATCGCCGAGCAACGCGAGGCGGCCAACTCCCCTTGGGCCAAGATGGCGACCAGCGCGGCGCGCTCGGCCAGTTCGTCGATCGGGCGACAGGTGGCCAATGAGATCGGCAAGCAGGTGTTCGGCAGCGGCTCGCGCCGGCGCTCGAACAGCGGTGGGGGGATTGTCGGTGCGGTGGTGCGCGGCGTGCTGGGGAATCTGTTCCGGGGATAGTCCCGCCCACGCCGCCGCCTACCCGAACCTCCGTTGGGCCTCGACGATGGCGAAGGAAACCACCCGCCGCAAAGTTCGCCGCCACCCCGGCGAAGGCCGGGGTTCAGCTGCGATGCGCTGTCGAAGGCGCGAGGCCTTTGCCTCCTTGCGCTCGCCGGATTTGGCGGCACCTGGACCCTTGCCTCCGCCGGGGTGAGCGCTTGAGACAACCGGATTCCCTTGGCCTTCGACTTCGCTCAGGCTGAACGGGGGTTGGGTGATTGTGCCCCGCCGCGCTCCCGCTAAGCGAAGTCGAAGCGCACCCCCTTCCCCTCGACCCGACATGAAATGCTAGGCGAGCGCGCCGCACTCTGCCACATCTGCGCGCATGAACCGCACGCCCACCGTCGCCCGCCCCGTTGCCGAACTCACCCTTCGCGGTATCGCGCTGGGCGGGATCATCACCCTGCTGTTCACCGCCGCTAATGTCTATCTGGGGCTGAAGGTCGGGCTGACCTTCGCCACCTCGATCCCGGCAGCGGTCATCTCGATGGCGATCCTGCGCTATCTGCCGAACAGTTCGATGCTCGAGAACAACATCGTCCAGACGGTCGCCTCGGCGGCGGGGACGCTGGCGGCGATCATCTTCGTGCTGCCGGGCCTGGTCATGATCGGATGGTGGCAGGGCTTTCCCTATCTCCTGACCGCGGGGATCACCGCGACGGGGGGCATATTGGGCGTGATGTTCTCGGTGCCGCTGCGCCGCGCGCTGGTGGTCGATACCGACCTGCCCTATCCCGAAGGGCGCGCCGCCGCCGAAGTGCTGAGGGTCGGCGCGGGCAGCCGCGAGGGCGAGGCGGAAAGCGCCATCGGCCTGCGCCTGATCGTCACCAACGCCCTCGCCTCCGCTGGGTTCGCGATCCTGACCCAGACCAAGCTGGCGGCCGCCGAAGCGGCCATCTTCTTCCGCACCGGGGCGGGCGCGACCGGGATCGCGGGCGGCCTGTCCTTTGCGCTGGTCGGGGTCGGGCATCTGGTCGGCCTGTCGGTCGGCTGTGCGATGCTGGCGGGCATTGCGATCGGTTGGTGGGTGGCGCTGCCCATCCTGACCGCCATGGCCCCCTCGACCGGGCCGGTCGCCGAATGGGCGAGCGGCGTGTTCAGCCGGGACGTGCGCTTCCTGGGCGCGGGCGTGATCGGGGTGGCGGCGATCTGGACGCTCCTCAAGATCATCGGGCCGGTGATCGGCGGTATCCGCTCCTCGCTCGCCGCCGCCTCGGCCAAGCGCGACGGCGCGGTGCTGGCGGTGGGCGAGCGCGACCTGCCGATCGGAATCGTCGCCGCCGTCGCGCTGGCGACGCTGGTGCCGATCGCCGGGCTGCTCTGGTCGGTGATCGCGGGCGGGCCGCTGGCCGCATCGGGCGTCGCGCTGATCGGCGGGGCCTTGCTGTTCATCCTGCTGATCGGCCTCGTGATCGCGGCGGTGTGCGGATACATGGCGGGCCTGATCGGCGCATCGAACAGCCCGGTGTCGGGGATCGGCATCCTCTCGGTCCTGGCCGCCGCGCTGTTGCTGGTCGGACTGTTCGGGCGCGGCACGCCGCCCGAAACCACGCAGGCGCTGGTCGCCTATGCGCTGATCGTCACCGGCGTCGTGTTCGGTGTCGCGACCATCTCCAACGACAATCTTCAGGATCTGAAGACCGGCGAACTGGTCGGCGCGACGCCGTGGAAACAACAGGTGGCACTGGTCATCGGCGTCGTCTTCGGCAGCCTGGTCATTCCCCCTGTCCTTGACCTGCTCAACGCGACGCTGGGCTTTGCCGGTACGCCGGGCGCGGGGCCGAACGCCCTGTCCGCCCCTCAGGCCGCGCTGATCTCGGCATTGGCCAAGGGCGTGCTGGGCGGTGATCTCAACTGGACGATGATCGGCATCGGCGCGGTTGTGGGCGTCGGCGTGATCCTGGTCGACGAGGTGCTGGGCAAGCTCGGCTGGATTCGCCTGCCGCCGCTGGGCGTCGGGCTGGGCATCTACCTGCCGATGACCGCGACGCTGCCGGTCGTGCTGGGGGCGGTGATCGGCCATGTCTATGACCGCTGGGCACGGCGGAGCGGCAATCCCGAAGCGGCCGAGCGGCTGGGCGTGCTGGCCGCCACGGGGATGATCGTGGGCGAAAGCCTGTGGGGCGTCGGCTTTGCGGGGATCGTCTACCTGACCAACTCGGACGCGCCCCTGGCCCTGGTCGGTGACGGGTTCGCGACCCCCGCGCTGATCGGGGGGACGTTGGTATTCCTTGGAATCGTGGCGGCGCTGTATCGCAATACGCGCCGCCAGGTCATAGGCTTGCCGCCAGCGGCACGCTGACGCCTACCATAAGAGCGAACACCATTTCTTACCCGTAAGGGGAGGTGGCAGGGCGCAGCCCTGGTCGAGGGGGTGTCCCGGTGAAAGGGGCGGGCCTCGCTTCCCCGGGTTCACACCCCTCCACCATGTTCGCACGGCCCCCCTCCCCTTACAGGGAAGGAATAGAGGGCGGCCGCCAGATCGTTACATTGCCGCCAGCAACTCGCTGATCTTCACGAAGGCGAAGCCGATCGAGCTGTCCGCGATGCCGTAGGGCAGGAACAGCGAATCGCCGTGCCGGATCGCGCCGCAGGAATAGACCACGTTGGGCACATAGCCCTCGCGGTCCTGATCCTTGGCGGCGAGGATCGGCAATTTCGTCCGGCCCAGCACCTTGGACGGATCGTCCTTGTCGAGCAGCGCGGCGCCGATCGAATATTTGCGCATCGCGCCGACGCCGTGGGTCAACAGCAACCAGCCCTCGTCCACCTCGATGGGCGGGCCGCAATTGCCGATCTGCACCAGCTCCCACGGATAGACCGGGGTCAGGATCTTCTCGCCCTCGTCCCAATGGGTCAGCGAGTCGGACTTGAGCAGGAACAGATTCTCGCCGTCCTGCCGCCCCATCATCATATATTGGCCCGCCACCTTGCGCGGGAACAGCGCCATGCCCTTGTTCCGCGCCGCCGAGCCGGTCATCGGCACCAGATCGAACGCGCGGAAATCGCGGGTGCGCATCAGTTCGGACTGGATGCCCGAGCCGTCATAGGCGGTATAGGTGCCGATCCATTCCACCGCGCCATCGTCATGCGTGAACTGGACGATCCGCATATCCTCCAGCCCCTTGGACTGGGCTTGGGTGATCGGGAAGATGACCGTGCCCGACAGCGTCGAGTCGCGGTGGCGATGCACCGTGATCGGGCCGCTGGGTGCATCCTCTTCGCCCCAGCCGTGCACGTCGGTCGCAGTCGCGAAAGGCGGCTCGGGCGCGAGGCGAAGCTGGTTCTGATCGTTGATGATGCCTTCGCGAAAGGCGACCGAGGAGATATGCCCCTCGCCCACCGCGCGCATCGACATCAGGATGCGCTGCGACCCCGGCTGGATGCCGGTCTGGTCGAAATGCGGCACCGCCGACGGGTTCATCAGCGCCGCGGCGGCGTAGCTGTATTCGTGGCAGAAATAGGCGCCGATCAGCTGGCGCTTCTCGTCCCCGATCTTCGACCCGTCGAGCTTCAGCAGATCCTCGATCTGGTCGTAACGGGTCATGAAGACGCGCCGCGTCTGCCAGTGCCGCGCCTCGAAATCCTTCAGCACGGTTTCCAGCTGGTCGCGCGCTTCCTGCGGCGTCATCGCCAGCACTTCGCCGACCAGCCGCTCGGTCCGGCTGGGCGGTGCCCCGTTGCCGCCGCCCCAGGCAATATGGAACGGCCGCACGACGACGCGGGAAGGATCGGCATGAAGCCGCAGCCGGTGGTTGAACAAATCCATCGCGCTACCGTCTCGCCACTTTAACCAAAAACGCTTGTCCCATCCCCTTTGCGCAAGGCGTTTCAGGCGATGTGACGATCGGCTCCTGCCATGGTTGCGGCGGAATGGCAAAGGCTAGCAATGGCGCAATTCGCCAGTTGCAGCGCAAGGATCGATTCGGCGCCCTGGTTCCGGTTGAGCCCGGTCGGCATCAACCCGTCGAAACAACCGCCGTCATGCGCGGTCGCCAGCGGCAGGTCGAGGTCGTTGGCCCCCAGGAACCAGCCATAGGCCCGCTCGGCTTCGGCAATCCAGCGCGGATCGCGCGTGGCGGCATAGGCCGAATGACAGGCCTCGACCGTCGCCTGCGCCTCCAGCGGCTGCTGGTCGAACTGCAACGGTTCGGCATAGGGGCGGCCGAAGCTCTCGCTGCCGACCGCGCGGAAGCGGCCTTCGGGCGAGGTCTGCTTGGCTACGATCCATTCGAGCGTCGAAATGCCGCAATCGATCAGGTCCTGCCGCCCCAGCGCACGCCCCGCCTCGATCAGCGCCTGAGGCACGCGGGCATTGTCATAGGCCAGCACGATCTCGAACCACTGCCATTCGGGCCGCCGTGCCTCTTCCAGCAGGGCGAGATGCAGGTCGGGCATCTTTTCGAGGATCGAGCGGGCAAGCTGGTGCCCCGGCCGCGCCTCCAGCATCGCGGCGGCGCCCAGCATCGCAAAGGCCTGGGCCCGCAGCGATCCCAGATCCAGCGCCAGCGAGGCGGTGGCATCGAACCACATCTGCGCCCAGTCGCGATGCTTGGCCAGTTGCGCATCGCGCGCGGTGATGCCCAGCGCCCAGAGGGTGCGGCCATTGGAGTCTTCCGACCCCACATCCTCGCACCAACTCCGGTCGAAGCGCATGAAGTTGCGATAACGGCGCGCTTCCGGGTTCCAGGCATATTGCAGGAACGAGGCGTAGATGGTCGTCCACTTGTCGCGCGTGACGGGGTCGATGTCCGGCGCCTGCGTCATGAAGATCAGCGCGCGGGCATTGTCGTCGATGCAATAGCCATGGCGGCGATCGGGCACCGAATAGATGGCGTGCTGCAGCATGCCGGTCGAATCGCTCATCCGCTCGACAGCGGAGAGGTCGGGCGACAGCGGCTTGATCGCGCTATGCTGCCCCGTCGCGATCCGGCGAGGGCGGGTGGTGATCGCGGTGCCGATCTGCTTGATCGCCCCTTCGGCCAGGCGCGGCCAGATCATGGTACGGCCACGGGCATAGGCACGGCGGGAGATATGATCACGGGCGCGCTCGTCGGTCAGCAGCCGGTCGATGTCGCGCGCAAAGGCCTGGACATCGCCAAAGGGTACCAGCACGCCATGCTCGTCCGCCAGAATCTCGGTCGCATGGACATAAGGCGTGGAGATCACCGCCTTGCCCACGCCCACGGCGTAGGACAGCGTCCCGCTCGTGATCTGGGCGGGGTTGGTATAGGGGGTGGCGTAGATGTCCGCCGCCTGGAGGTAATCGAGCAGCTCGTCATGCTCGACAAAGGCGTCGATGAATTCGACATTGTCCGACACGCCCAAAGTCGCCGCCAGCGCTTTCAGCCGGTCGCGATACGCCTCGCCCTCATGCGCGATCAGATTGGGATGCGTCGCACCCAGTACGACGTAGAGGAGTTCGGGATGGTTCTTCGCCACCGCCGGGAGAGCCTCGATGATCGTCTCGATCCCCTTGTTCGGCGCGAGCAGGCCGAAGGTCAGCACGACCTTGCGGCCTTCCCAGCCGAAACGCGGTTTCAGCGCGTCGGGCGACATGAGTTCGCGATCGGGCACACCGTGCGGGATCATCGCGATCTGGCGCGGATCGGCGCCATAGACCCGCTTGAGGATGTCGCAGCCCTTGTCGGCCATGACGATGATCTTGGCGCAACGGCGAAGCAGCCCCTCCATCACCCGTCGCTCGTCGGCCGAGGGCTTTTCCAGCACCGTGTGGAGCGTGGCGATCACCGGCAGCGTGGTGCGGTCGAGCAGCGCGAGCAGATGTTCGCCCGCCGCGCCGCCATAAATGCCATATTCGTGCTGGACCCAGATGGCCTGCGCGCCGCTCGCCTCGATCCGGCGGGCCATGTCGATATAGGCCGAGCGCTCATTCTGCGGAATGGCGGCCGTCACCGCCGGGGGATAGGCGTAACGGCCGGGATGATCGTCCATCGCATAGACGTCGACCGCCAGATTGGGATAGCGATCGCGAAGGGCCGAGTAGACGTCGGTGGTGAATGTCGCGAGCCCGCATTGCCGGGGCAGGAAGTTTCCGATCAGCGCCAGTCGTTCGATCACGGTTCCGTTCGCATCCGCCATATTGCCAGTCCTTGAAGCACGACATGTCGGGGCGGGTTTCCCACCGGACACATCGTTTCAAGGTTAACCCGCATTTGGCAGGAAGGTTGCAGACCGTATTACATATTTGCTGCACCGCAACCGTGTCTGGCGACCGGGCGCTGCAAAGGCCCGGTCTGCCGACGAAAAGGGCCGCTCAGGACCCTATTGCGAGGCGGAATATCCTATCGAAAGGGATTGTGACGGGGCGACGGCTTCTTGCCATCTAGCATCCGGTACAGCGTCCATTCCTCGACGATCTTCTTGCCGGGCAGATAGCACAGACCAATCTGCGCCTTGTCCGGCAGGGTCGCGACAACCGAGCGCCCACCCATCTTGCCGCAGAAGACTGAAGCGGGGTTGGATATGGCCTGTGCCGTGGCCGGTGCCGCAACGACGAGGCAGACAGGGGCAAGGGCGGCGATCGTCAACGTGGTCTTCACGACGGGTCCTCTATCTATGAGGCGACCCGTTTATCATGACACGCTGAACGACCGCTGACCGGCCCGGCCGAGGGCCGTCAGCCGCGGCCGCGATAGCCCGCGACGCCCTGGTCGGGCAGCCAGAGATCGGCGGGCGGGGCCGAGGACTGCCAGAACACGTCGATCGGGATGCCGCCGCGCGGATACCAATATCCGCCGATGCGCAGCCAGACCGGCTTCATCTCCTCGAACAGGCGCTCGCCGATGCCGACGGTGCAATCCTCGTGGAAACCGGCATGGTTGCGAAAGCTGCCCAGGAACAATTTCAACGACTTGGACTCGACGATTGACTCGCCGGGCACATAGTCGATGACGAGATGCGCGAAGTCCGGCTGCCCCGTCACCGGGCAGAGCGAAGTGAACTCCGGCGCGGCGAACCGGATCAGATAGGTACGCCCCGGTCGGGGGTTGGGAACATAATCGAGCACTGCCTCTTCCGGGGAAGCGGGCAGCGCGCTGGTCTGGCCGAGATGCTTCATGAAAGGCCATGTAGGATAACCATGCCCAAATCGCCAACGCTGATCCCCATTCTCGGCGACCAATTGTCGATGGATCTTTCGGCCTTGGACGGCGCGGACCCGAAACGCTCGGTCCTGCTGATGATGGAGGTGGCGGATGAGACGGGCTATGTCCGCCATCACAAGGCCAAGATCGCCTATATCCTGTCCGCCATGCGCCACCATGCCGAGGCGTTGCGAGAGGCAGGCTGGACGGTCGATTACATCAGGCTGGACGACGCCGACAATGCGGGCAGCTTCACCGGCGAGGTCGCGCGCGCGGTCGAACGCCACAGCCCCGAGCGGATCGTCGTCACCCAGGCGGGAGAATGGCGCGTCGCCGCCATGCTGGAGGCGTGGGAAACGATATTCGGCATTCCCGTCGACATCCGCCCCGACACCCGCTTCATCGCGACCCAGGCCGAATTCGAACAATGGGCGGAGGACCGCAAGGAACTCCGCATGGAGTATTTCTACCGGCTGATGCGGCGCAAGACCGGGCTGCTGATGAAGGGCGACAAGCCGGAGGGCGGAAAATGGAATTACGATGCCGACAATCGCAAGCCCGCGCCCAAAAAGGACGTTCCACCCGAACCCCTGCGCTTCGTCCCCGACCGGATCACCCGCGAGGTGCTGGAGATGGTCGCCGCACGGTTCGACAACCATCCCGGCTCGCTCGACGGCTTCGCCTATGCGACCACGGCGGAGGACGCGCAGAAACAGGCCGAGGCGTTCATGGCGAACGGCCTGCCCAAATTCGGCGACTATCAGGATGCGATGCTGACCGGACAGCACCAGCTCTGGCACTCGGTCCTGTCGCCCTATATCAATTCGGGGTTGCTCGACCCGCTCGAACTCTGCCGGATGGCAGAAGGGGAATATGAGGACGGGCGTGTCAGCCTCAATTCGGTCGAGGGCTATATCCGCCAGATCATCGGCTGGCGCGAATATGTGCGCGGGCTCTACTGGCATGTCGGGCCGGACTATGTGAACCGTAACGCCCTGCGCGCGACCCGGCCGCTGCCCGGCTTCTACTGGACAGGCGAGACCGACATGCACTGCATGGCCGAGGCGCTGGGCCAGACGCTCGATACTGCCCATGCCCATCACATCCAGCGGCTGATGGTGACGGGCAATTTCGCCATCCTGATCGGCGCGGACCCGGCGGAGGTGCATCGCTGGTATCTGGAAATCTATATCGACGCCTATGAATGGGTCGAGCTGCCCAATGTCGTGGGCATGAGCCAATTCGCCGATGGCGGCATCATCGCCTCCAAGCCCTATGTCTCGTCCGGAGCCTATATCAACCGCATGTCGGATTATTGCGGGGCGTGCCGCTATGACGTGAAGCAGCGGGTGGGCGAGAACGCCTGCCCGTTCAACGCGCTCTATTGGGATTTCCTGGCGCGGCACGAGGAGCGTTTCGGCGAGAATCCGCGCATGGCGATGCCCTATCGCAACTGGAACCGGATGGAGGAGGAGGAGCGGACAGCGATCCGGGCGCAGGCGGCGGGGTTTCTGGACGGGTTGGGGTGATTCCCTTTCCCTTCGACTTCGCTCAGGCTGAACGAGCGAGGGAGGAAGTCATTCACAACATCCGTTCAGCCTGAGCGAAGTCGAAGGCCACGTCCCACCCTCCCACCGGCCGGTAGAGGCTTGCGCGCTCCCGCTTGCGACCCCGCCCCCAACGCGCCTAGGTACGGACCCACCGACCGAGGAGCCTAGGATGCCGCCACTCATCACCCCGGAAGACCTCGCCGCGATGGCGGGCGAAGCGGATGTGCGCATCCTCGACGTCACCTATTTCCTCGACGATCCCGGCGACGCGAAGGCACGCCGCGGGTTCGAGGACGGGCATATTCCCGGCGCGCGCTTCCTGGCGCTGGGAGGGCTGGCCGATCCCGACAGCGACCTGCCGATGACCCTGCCCATGGCCGAGCATTTCGCCCATGCAATGAGCGAGGCGGGCGTCGGCCATGCCGACCGGATCGTCCTCTACGACCGTTCCCCGCTGCACAGCGCGGCGCGGGCCTGGTGGATGCTGACGCTGTTCGGCGCGAAGTCGGTCGCCCTGCTCGATGGCGGGCTGGAGGCTTGGACCGCCGCGGGGCATCCGGTCATGACGGGCCCGGCGGGCGCGGTCGATACGCCCGGCCTCTTCGTCGCCCATGCCGATCTGGCCCGGCTGCGCACGCTCCGCGAAGTCCATGCCCATGTCGATGCCGGGGACGCGCAGATCGTCGATGCCCGCTCGCCCGGCCGCTTCGCCGGTGCCGAACCCGAACCCCGCCCCGGTGTCGAGCCGGGCCATATTCCGACCGCGCTGAACCTGCCCTATTCGCGCCTGTTCGAGGCGGGTGGCCGGTGGAAGTCGCGGGACGCCATCGCGGCCGAATTCGCCGCCGCCGGGGTCGACCCGACCAGGCCGATGGTCGCCACCTGCGGATCGGGCATCACCGCCTGCGTGCTGGCCTTCGGGGCCGAGCGGATCGGCGGGACGATGCCGGTCTATGACGGCAGCTGGACCGAATGGGGCTCCGACCCCAGCACCCCCAAAGCGAAAGACGCGTGACGCCGATGACCGACGACGACCTGCCCATCAAGCCCGCCACCCGTCTCGTCCAGGCGGGCCGCCGCGCGGAATGGACGAAGGGCGTGGTCAACGTCCCCGTCTGGCGCGGCTCAACCGTGCTGTACGACAATGTCGCGCATATGCGCGCCACCGGTGCGGGCAACCTGCACGAAAAGCTGTTCTACGGCCGCAAGGGGCTGCCCACCCAATGGTCGCTGGCCGATGCGCTGACCAGCCTGGAGCCGGGGGCGGAGGCGACCTTCCTCTACCCTTCCGGCGTGGCGGCGATCGCGGCGGCGCTCTTGTCGGTCTTGTCGCCGGGCGACGAATTGCTGCTGGTCGACAGCGCCTATGATCCGACGCGCGGGCTCGCCACCGGATTGCTGGCGCGGATGGGGATCACCACGCGTTTCTACGACCCGCTGGTGGGGGCGGGCATTGCCGAGTTGATCGGTCCGGCCACCCGCGCGATCTTCCTCGAAAGCCCCGGCTCGCTCAGCTTCGAGGTGCAGGACATTCCCGCCATCGTCGCGGTCGCCAAGGAACGCGGGATCACCACGATCCTCGACAATACCTGGGCGACGCCGCTGTTCTTCCCGGCAATCGAGAAGGGCATCGACCTGACGGTGCTGGCCTGCACCAAATATGTCGTCGGTCATTCGGACGCGATGTTGGGATCGGTGACGGCGTCCCCGTCGCACTGGACCGCACTTCGCGACACCAGCTTCCAGCTGGGGCAGGTCGCCAGTCCCGACGATGCCTATCTGGGCAGCCGGGGCTTGCGCACCATGGGGGTGCGGCTGGCGCAACATCAGCAAAGCGCGCTGACCATCGCGAAATGGCTCTCCGAACAGCCGGGGGTGGCGCAGGTGCTCCATCCCGCGCTCCCCTCCTGCCCCGGCCATGCGATATTCGCGCGCGATTTCCTGGGGTCGAGCGGGCTGTTCGCCTTCGTCCTCGACGGCGGCAACGATGCGGCGCGCACCGCGATGCTCGACGGGCTGGCGCATTTCGGACTGGGGTTCAGCTGGGGCGGTTATGAAAGCCTGGCCATCCCCGCCGACCCGCACCGCTATCGCAGCGTCACCAAACGCGATTTCGCCGGACCTTTGATCCGGTTGCAGATCGGGCTGGAGGACACCGACGACCTGATCGCCGACCTCGACCGGGGGCTGGCCCGCTTCCGGGCCGCACGCGGATGACGCTGATCGAATGGCTCCAGGCGAGCGGCATCGAACTGCCGACCCGCATGGAGGCCATGGAAGCCGGAATCGCCTCCGCCCTGACGCTGGCGATGCTGGCTGGCGGGGTGGTGGCGGGACGCAGGATCGGCCCGCACGTCGCCGGGCTGGTCCAACGCTTTGCGGTCGCGCATGGCGAGCCGTTGCACGCGCGCATCTGTGCGATCACCCGGCATCTGACCGCCGCGTTCCTGCTGATGACGCTGGGCGCGATCTGGCCCTGGGAATCGCTGGCGGGGGTTCCGATCGGGCTGGCGCTGGGTGCGTCGGTGGCGCGGGCGGGGTTCCAGTTGCTGCGCGGGCTGAACCTGCCGCGCTGGCTGGCCTGGGTCTTTGCCATCGTCTGTTTCGTTGCGCTGTTCAGTCGCGAGATCGGCGGGCTGGAGCCGGTCACGCGGCTGGCCGAACAGATCGGCTTCACCGTGGGCTCGCGGCGATTCTCGGTCATGCTGCTGGTGACGATGCTGGTCACCGTGGTCACGATCCTGGCCGTGACCCGCGCAGTCACCCGAATCACCGAGCAATGGATCGGCCATGCGCGCGGGCTGGACCCCACGCAGAAGCTCCTGGCGCAGAAGCTCGCCAGCATCGCGATCGTCGTCATCGCCTTTTTCTTCGCGATGGATCTGCTGGAGATCGATCTGACCAGCCTGGCGCTCTTCTCGGGCGGGTTCGGTCTGGCGATCGGCTTCGGCTTGCAGAAGACGATCGGCAATCTGATCGCGGGGATCATCCTGTTGATGGATCGCTCGATCAAACCGGGCGACGTCATCGCGCTGCAAAGCGAGATCGGCTGGGTCAACAAGATCGGCGTGCGCGCCGTTTCGATCATCACCCGCGACGGCAAGGAGCATCTGATTCCCAACGAGAATCTGATGACTCAGGAGGTAGAGAACTGGTCCTATTCCGACCGCAACGTCCGCGTCCGCATTCCCGTGTCTATCGCCTATGACAACGACCTGAAGCTGGCCCAGGAACTGATGCTGCGTGCCGCCCGCGAATCACCGCGCGTGCTCAAAAGCCCCAAGCCGACCGTCTGGCTGATGAGCTTCGGCGACCATGCACTCCAGCACGAGATATTGGCATGGATCAGCGACCCCGAAAGCGGGGTCGGCAATGTCCGCTCCGATGTGCTCAACCGCTTGTGGTTCCTGTTCAAGGAGCATGGCGTCGGCCTGCCCTATCCACAGCGGGACATCCATATCCGCTCACTGCCGGGCGGGGTGCGGCATGAAAATTTAGGCGGATAACCTGTGTTATTCGCGCAACATCGCGTCACATGAAAGCCATTCGGTGTTAGATTATACTTGTGCGGCGCATCATGCCCTGCCAATCCTTCGGTCCTCGCAACGGATGACGGCTCGCCGGGCTCGCCCCGACATATAGAAGCCGCACCGACGCGGGGTTGCAGGTGAGAACATCGAATTTCCGTTTGAAAGGGAAACGATGCGCTTCTCCACGATCCTCCTTGGCGGCCTCTCGCTGGTCGCCGCGACGCCCGCCTTTGCGCAGGACAGCGGCACCGAAACCGCACCGCCCTCACCCATCACGGTCAGCGGCAGCGCGGCGATCCTGACCGACTATCGTCTGCGCGGCGTGTCGCAGACCAACAAGAACGCCGCCGTCCAGGCCGCGCTGACCATCGCGCATGAAAGCGGCTTCTACATCGGCACCTTCGCGTCGAACCTGGCCGGCTGGGGCACGTTCGGCGGCGCGAACATGGAGCTGGACGGCATTGCCGGGTACAAGCACACCTATGGCACCGCGACCGCCGATGTCGGCGTCACCTGGTACACCTATCCGGGCGGCGCGTCGGAAACCGATGTGGTCGAATTCTTCGGTCGCCTGTCAGGCACTGCCGGTCCCGCCACGCTGACTGCGGGCGCCTATTATGCGCCCAAGCAGACCTCGCTGGGCAACTTCTCCAACACCTCGTACAGCCGGGGCCAGCGTTGGGATAACATCTATCTGACCGGCGACGGCGCGGTCGGCATTCCCAGCACGCCGATCACCGCCAAGGCGCATATCGGCTATTCGAAGGGCAATCCGGGCCTGGGCCCGAACGGCACCAGCCTGTCGCCGACCGGCAGCTATTGGGACTGGTCGCTGGGCGCCGATGTCGCGGCGTACAAGAACCTGACCTTCAACGTGTCGTACATCGACACCGACATCACCAAGTCGAAGGCGGCCTATATCCAGCCGAACTTCTCGCAATATCAGACGCCGGGGGGCGCCTCGATCTCGGATGCGACGGTGGTGTTCTCGTTGACGGCCGCATTCTAAACGACATGGCTTTTCGGGGGTGAAGGGGCGGTGCCGGGAACGGCGCCGCCCTTTTCCATTTATGCCTTGGCTTCCGCAAGATGGCCTCCATAGACTGGCCGCGCCGATCCGGGTTCGGGCGTGCCGCAGGCGCGGATCGTGCATCGTCCAGCGAGTGGAGCGTCCGTCATGCCGCGTGCCTTACGCCTGATCGCCTTTATCTCCCCCATCGTGGCCACCTTCGGCGCAGGGCTGTCGGCTTTTCCCGGCCAGGCATCGGTTCCGGCTCCACCCACCGATCGCTCGCTGGTCGGCTGGACGCCCGGTGCGGTCCGCTGCGGGACCAGCATCGTCCCGGGGCAGCCCATCCGACGCCCGTGGAACACGCTCGCCTGGGGCACGCCGCCATCGTCGGACAGCATCACCTATCGATTCGACATCGACGCCAGCGGACGCCCGGTGTCGATCACGCGCGAGGCCCCGCGATTCATTCCTTTTGCCGAGGATGTCGGCCCCGCCTTGGCCGTCAGCCGCTTCGCCCCCGGCGCGCCGCAGCAGGGCTGCACCGTGACCTTCACCAAATGGAGCAGCACGCTGGCGCAGGCGGACGTGATCGAACTCATGTCCTATACCGTCCATCCCGACGCGGGCGTGCTGCCCAAGCCGGGCTGGGATCGTATCCGCAGCGTGGCGGGCAGCTGTTTCGACACGCCCTATCCCCAACCGCTGGTGCGCCGCTTTCCCGATTTTGCGGCGCTCCCCGCAACTCCGGGCGTGCCGAGCTGGTCGATGATCGCCTATGATCTGGATGCGGGCGGGAAGCCGTTGCGGCCACGCGTTTTCGCGGGCACCGGCAATGCCGCGCTCGACAAGGCATCGCTTGCCGCGATCCGCGGGTCGCGCTTCACCAGGGGCGCACGGACGGGCTGTTTCTATCCCTTCCGCCGGGCCCCCGCCAAGCTCGAAGCCCCGGCCATGCCGCAGGTGATTCACGACGCAAAAGTGGAGGGCGGGACCTGTCCCGACGAGCATGGCTGGACCAGCCCGCCGCAATTGCGCTTCTCCGAACCGTGGCGCCGCCGCTCGATCGAGGGCTGGGCGGTGATCCGCTATGACGTCGCCACCTGGGGCGAGTTGGGCAATATGAAGGTCATCGCCGCCCAACCATCCAGCGAATTCGGCGAGCAGGCGATGAACGTCCTGCGCACCGCCCGCTTCGCCCCCTCGGCGCGAGGCTATGTCGGTTGTGTCGACCGGGTGAAGTTCGTGATGGGGCCGGAGAATAAGTCCGCCATCAATGACGACGGCGAAGGCACACCGCCGCCGCCTGCCTATTGAGCAAGGAAAAGGGGCCGGGAAGCATCCGCCTCCGGCCCCTTTTCACCACATCCATCGGGATCAGTTGGTGGCGGCGCGCGCGTCCTGACCGTCGCCTTCGGGTGCGGCGACGATGTCGCGGGTGGTCGCGCCCTTGTCGACCACATTGGTCGCCGGATCGCCGACCGACGAGCGGATGCCCGGATCGGCGCTGTCGGCCCCGGCATTCTGCACCAGACCATATTCCGACTGGCTGCGCGCCGCCTGACCACCGAACAGCGCGTCCAACGTCTGCTGCTGGCCGCTGCGGGCCTGGACCGGCGCGGCGCCCGGCTGCGGCGGGACCAGCGCGAAATCGGGCGGGATGATCAGCGAGGGCTGACGTGCGACGGCGAATTCGTCGGGACGCGCCCGGTCGAGGCCGCGCCCGGCCCCACATCCCGTCAGCAACGCGGCGCAGGACAGACCTGCGATGACGGGCACCAACTTACGCATTGCTCTTCTCCACAGGAGCGGGCCGGTCGCGCACGAGAAGCGCGCGCGCCAGCAGAACCAGAACGCCTATCGTAATCGCCGCATCGGCGACATTGAAGACCAAAAAGGGACGCCACTCGCCGAAGTGCAGATCGGCGAAGTCGACGACATAACCGAAGCGCACCCGGTCGAGGATATTGCCCAGCGCCCCGCCCAGCACGCAGCCGAGCGCGACCTGGTCGACCGGGTTGCGTTCGCGGGTCATCCAGAAGGCCACCGCCAGCGCGATCGCGCCGGTCATCGCGACCAGCGCCCAACGCGAGGCGTTGCTGTCGGCGGTCAGCAGGCCCAGCGAGATGCCGTAATTGGGGACGAAGCGCAGGTTGAAGATCGGCGCGATCTCACGCACGTCGCCCAGCGCCCGCAGGCCCATCGGTCCGGTGATCGCCCATTTGATGACCTGATCGAGCAGGAACAGCGCGACCGCCGTCACCAGCCCCAGCCGGGGGAACTTAGCCATGCGCGACCACCTCGGCGCAACGGCCGCACAGATCGCCATCGACCGCCACATCGGGCAAATGCCGCCAGCAGCGGCCGCATTTGTGCTTCGTGGTGCGTGTCACCGTCACCGCATCGGCCTGCGCCACATCGGCGACGATGAACGCCTCCGCCAGCGCCTGGGCCTCCAGCGGCAGCGACGGCACCGTCACCTCGGCCTCGTTGGACGACCGCACCGTCTTTTCGCGGCGCAGCGGTTCGATCGCCTCCGTCACCTGCGCGCGAAGCCCGCGAGTCTCGGTCCAGCGCGCGATCAACGCCTCGTCCTCGCCCAGTTGGGGCAGCACCGGCCATTCGAGCAGATGGACCGAACCCTCTTCCGACGGGAAGCGCGACTGCCACACTTCCTCCGCAGTAAAGCACAGGATCGGCGCGGCATAGCGGACCAGCGCATGGAACAGGATGTCGAGCACGGTGCGATAGCTACGCCGCTTCGGATCGGTCGCGGCATCGCAATAGAGCGAGTCCTTGCGGATATCGAAGAAGAAGGCCGACAGGTCCTCATTCGCGAAATCGGTCAGCGCGCGTAAGTAGCGGTTGAACTCATAGGCGTCGGCCGCACGACGCAGCTCGGTGTCGAGGGCGGTCAGGCGGGCCAGGACGTAACGCTCCAGCTCGGGCATCGCGTCGAACGAGATGCGCTCCTCTTCCGTGAATCCGTCGAGCGCGCCGAGCAGATAGCGGAAGGTGTTGCGCAGCTTGCGATAGCTGTCCGAGGCGGTGGCGAGCACCTCCTTGCCGATGCGCACATCCTCGAAATAATCGGTCGAGGCCGTCCAGATGCGCAGGATGTCCGCGCCCGACTCGCCGATGATCTTCAACGGATCGACGACATTGCCCAGCGACTTGGACATTTTACGGCCCTGCCCGTCGAGCGCGAAGCCGTGGGTCAGCACCGCGTCATAGGGCGCACGCCCACGCGTACCGCACGACTCGAGCAGCGACGACTGGAACCAGCCGCGATGCTGGTCCGAGCCCTCAAGATACAGGTTCGCGCGGGTGCCCTCGCCATAGCGCGCCTCGATGACGAAGGCATGGGTCGAGCCGGAGTCGAACCACACGTCGAGAATGTCGTTGACGGGCTCGTAATCGGCCAGGGCGTAATCGGCCCCGAGCAGAGACTGATGGTCGGCGGTGAACCAGGCGTCCGCCCCGCCCTCGCGGAAGGCGGCGATGATGCGGGCGTTGACCGACTTGTCGTTCAGATATTCGCCGGTCTGGCGGTTCACATAAAGCGCGATCGGCACGCCCCAGGCGCGCTGGCGGCTGATGACCCAGTCGGGACGCCCCTCGACCATCGACCGGATGCGGTTGCGGCTGCGCTCGGGCACCCAGCGGGTCCGCTCGATCGCGTCGAGCGCGGTTTCGCGCAGCGTCGCACCGTTGCTCGCCGGCAGGGTGAGGAGCGGCGTCACGCCCGAGATCGGATCGACATTCGCCATCGCCACCGTGGGATCGAACGTCGCCTCGGCCCGGTCCATCGGGATGAACCATTGCGGCGTCGCGCGGAAGATCACCTTGGCCTTGGAACGCCAGCTATGCGGATAGCTGTGCTGGAAATCGTCCGACGCCGACAGCAGCGCGCCGACTTCGCGCAGGTCCGAACAGATCGGCCCTTCGGCGGAGACGAACTTCTTGTTGATGACGCTGCCCTGGCCGCCCAGCCAGGCCCAGTCGGTGCGATAGGTGCCGTCGCCCTGCACCGCGAAGACGGGGTCGATGCCATGCGCCTTGCACAGCAGGAAGTCGTCCTCGCCGTGATCGGGGGCCATGTGGACCAGGCCCGTACCTGCGTCGGTGGTGACGAACTCGCCCGCCAGGAACGGGCGGGGCTTGGCGAAGAAGCCGCCCAGCGCGTGCATCGGGTGCTTGGCCGTCGCGCCTTCCAGCACCGGCCCCTTCACCAGACCGATAAAGCCCTTCATCGTGATGCCGGTACGCTTGGTGAAGGCGGGCAGCAGCGGCTCGGCAACCAGATAGCGGCGGCCATCGCATTCGAAGTGCAGATAGTCGATCGCCTCGCCATAGCTCAGCGCCTGGTTGACCGGGATCGTCCACGGGGTCGTCGTCCAGATGACCGCCAGCGTGCCGACAAGATCGGGATATTCGGGGCAGGATGCGACCTCGAACCCGACATCGATCTGGGTCGAGACGATGTCTTCATATTCGACCTCGGCCTCGGCCAGCGCGGTCTTTTCGACCGGCGACCACATGACCGGCTTGGCACCGCGATAGAGCTGGCCCGATTCGGCGAACTTCAAAAGCTCGCCGGCGATCACCGCCTCGGCGTCATAGGTCATGGTCAGATAGGGGTTGGCCCAGTCGCCCATGATGCCCAGCCGCTCGAACTGCGCCTTTTGCGTGCCGACCCAGGTATCGGCATAGGCGCGGCACTCGGCGCGGAACTGCGCGACGGGCACCTCGTCCTTGTTCAGCTTCTTGGCGCGATACGCCTCCTCGACCTTCCACTCGATCGGCAGGCCGTGGCAGTCCCATCCGGGGACGTAAGGCGCGTCCTTGCCCATCAGGCTCTGCGAACGAACGATGATGTCCTTCAGCACCTTGTTGAGCGCATGGCCCATGTGAATGTCGCCATTCGCATAGGGCGGACCGTCATGCAGGATGAACCGCTCGCGCCCCTCCCGCTCGCGGCGGAGGCGGTCATACAGCCCCATTCTGGCCCAGCGATCCAGAATCGCCGGTTCCTTGGCGGCAAGCCCCGCCTTCATGGGGAAATCGGTCTTCGGCAGGAAGACGGTGTCGCGATAATCGGGCGCGTCGGTCATAGGGGACACGCCCTTAACGGGTTTAGGTTAACACGTCATGCCGGATTATGCGATGCCGGTGAAGGGCCCAACAGGGCGCGGGCCCGCGCGCAATCCGCGTCCATCTGCGCCACCAGGGCGTCCAGCGTATCGAACTTCGCCTCGGGCCGCAGATATTCGACCAATTCGACCGACAGCGCCTGGCCGTACAGACCCTCGGCAAAGTCGAAGAAATAGGGCTCCAGCAATTCCTTGGGCGGGTCGAAGCTGGGCCGGATGCCCAGATTAGCTGCGCCGTTCAGCACCCGCCCATCGGCCAGATGCCCGCGCACCGCATAGATGCCATAGGCGGGTCGCAGATATTGCCCCATGTCGAGATTGGCGGTCGGATAGCCGATCGTCCGGCCCAGCTTGTCGCCATGCTGTACCCTGCCCTCGATCGTGAAGGGCCGGGTCAGCAGCCGCGCCGCCGTGCGTGGATCGCCCGCAACCAGCGCGGTGCGGATGCGACTCGAGGAGATCGTCTCGCCATCCAGCGACACTGGCGCGACCGCATCGGTGGAAAAGCCAAGCACCCGCCCCCATTCGCGCAAGGTGGCGATGTCGCCACTGCGTCCGCGACCGAAGGTGAAGTCTTCGCCCGTCACCACGCCGCCGACCCGCAACCGGCCGAGCAGGCGCTCCTCGACAAAGGCTCGTGCCGACAAGGCCGCCAGTTCGGCATCGAAGCGGAACACCAGCATCGCATCGGCCCCGGCCGCCGCGAACAGCCGCTCGCGCTGGTCGAGCGTGGTCAGTCGAAAGGGCGCGGCATCGGGTTTGAAATAGCGGATCGGATGCGGATCGAAGGTCGCGACCAGGGCGGGCCGCCCCTCCGCACGGGCGCGCGCCACCGCGGCACCGACCACCGCCTGATGACCGAGATGGAATCCGTCGAAATTGCCCAGCGCGACGATACCGCCCGCCAGATGCGCCGGGATCGATTCCGCGCCGTCAACTCGCTGCATGGGCGCGCGCTATAGCAGGCCGGACCGAATTGGCTAGGCGCGTGACAGGACGCGGTTGCCGATCCCCTCGCCCGCCAGCATGCGCAGCCTTTCGGCACGGTCGAACGTCTCCTGCATCGGCACGCCGATCCCCACCGCGACCCCGGCGGACATGGTGACGACGCCGATCGGCTCGCCCGATCCGCGAAGCCGCAGCGTCCGGCGCTGCATCGCCGCGCGCGCCTCCTCCATCATCCCCGCCGCCATCGACAGGGGGCGACCACGCAGCACGAGGACGAACAAATTGCCCTGCCAGCGGATGATCTCCGCCCCTTCGCTCACCTGGCGCAGCGTGGCGACGAAGGCGCGCAGGACATTGTCGGCGACGGGACGACCATAGCGCTCGTTGATCCCCTCCAGATCGTCCAGGCTACAGGCCGCGATCACATAGCCATGCGGATCGGCCGCCAATCCCTCGATCAGCGCCCGCGCGCCCGTGCGGCTCATCACCCCGGTCAGCAGGTCGATGTCGTCACTGGGGGGCACCGATTCGATTCGGGTGCGCAGATGCGCGATGCTGCCCGACAATTCCTCCAGATCGCGCTCGGTCTTGGAAATGCGCGCGATCAACTGTTCCAGCAGCAGCGCGATCGCCGTCGAATCGGGGCCCAGATCATTGTCGCGGCGATGGGCGTCCGACAGGGCGGCGACGTCGCTGGTAAAATGGCCGGTGATCTGGCGCGCCTCGCTGGTCAGCGAGTCCAGCGCCTCGGCATGATCGCTGAGGTCCCGGTCGAGTTGCGCACGGTCGGGCAACGGCTCGATCGCTTCATGCGCGCGGACCATCGGCATGAGCTTGCCCACATCCTCCTCGGTCAGGCGGATACCGCCATCGGTACGGCGCGCGACCTCCTGTCCCAACGGGCCATAGGGATGGAGGACGGCCTGGAGCGCCAAGGCATAACTGTTCGTCGTGCGGGCCAGTCGATGTTGATCGAGGAACAGCAACGCCTCGCGACTGGCGTCGAACAATCCCGGCGGATCGATGTTCAGCCCATTTCGGCCTTCGCCCTCCCAATCCATGATCATCATGTGGCATCCGCCCTAAAGATGATGTCGGCCAAAGCCGCAATCTTTTCTCCTTACCCGATATTTACGATCGTTCAGGCCGCAAGTGAAGACGGATGGATAAAAAATTCAGGGAACGTCATTAACCGATCTTTACCATTGTCGCGGCCCTGTCACCTCGCCAGCGTCACAAAGGCATAGGCAGGACGGCCGTCCGAGGCAGGACAATGCTTTCTGTCAACTTCGCGCCAACCGATGAACGGGGGGACGATGGTATCCCCCTCCGCATCCATGTCGATCTCGGTCAGTTCGACCCGGTCGGCCTGCTCGCGAAACAGCGCGAAAATCTCCGCCCCGCCGATCACGGATATGGCGCCCTCCCCCGCCAGCGCCAGCGCGCCCGCGACATCATGTGCCACCTCCGCCCCCTGCGCGGACCAGTCACGGTCGCGGGTCAGGACAATGTGCCGCCGCCCCGGCAGCGGCGCGGGAAAGCTGTCAAAGGTCTTGCGGCCCATGATCATCGCCTGCCCCATGGTCAGCGCCTTGAAGTGTTTCAGATCGGCAGGCAGGTGCCAGGGCAATTGACCGTTGCGCCCGATCACGCCGTTGCGCGCGCGCGCCAGGACCAGCGTGATCATATCGCCACCGCCGCCTTGATATGGGGTTGC
Source organism: Sphingomonas sp. Marseille-Q8236 (assembly GCF_965112005.1). NCBI lineage: Bacteria > Pseudomonadati > Pseudomonadota > Alphaproteobacteria > Sphingomonadales > Sphingomonadaceae > Sphingomonas > Sphingomonas sp. Marseille-Q8236. The sequence continues at coordinate 1,492,686 of NZ_CBCOPO010000001.1, read as the reverse complement.
GCGACGTAATCGTGCAGCACGAAATCCTCGGGCTCATACCCGTCGATCGCATCCGGGCGGCGCAGGATTTCCAGCCGTGGCAGTTCGCCTGGCTCTCGCGCCAACTGCGTCCGCGCCTGGTCCAGATGGTTCAGATAGAGGTGGCAATCGCCACCGGTCCAAATGAACTCGCCGACCTCCAGATCGCATTGCTGGGCCAGCATATGGGTCAGCAGGGCATAAGAGGCGATGTTGAATGGCACCCCCAAGAAGATATCCGCCGAGCGCTGATAGAGTTGCAGCGACAGCCGGCCATTCGCAACATGGGTCTGGAACAGGCAGTGGCACGGTGCCAGCGCCATGGCGTGAAGGTCGCCCGGGTTCCAAGCGGATACGATCTGGCGCCGCGACGCGGGCTGGGTACGGATTTGCTCTATCAGTTCAGCGATCTGGTCGATATGGCGACCGCCCGCCGTCGCCCAGTCGCGCCATTGTTTGCCATAAACCGGGCCGAGATTCCCCTGTTCATCCGCCCATTCATCCCAGATGCTGACCTTTCGCTCCTGCAACCAGCGGATATTGGTGTCCCCGCGCAGGAACCACAGCAGTTCGACGATGATCGAGCGCAGGTGGAGTTTCTTGGTGGTCAGCACCGGGAACCCGCGGGCCAGGTCAAAACGCATCTGATGGCCGAAAACCGAAAGGGTGCCCGTACCGGTCCGGTCCATCTGCTGGACGCCGTGGGTCAGCACCCGGTCCATGAGGTCGAGATATTGCCGCATGACGTGGGCCTAGCGCCGTGCGGCGCGAACGCCAAGCCGCGCCGGAACGGAGCGGGACGAAGATGCCCGGACGCGCGGCGCGAGGCAGAGCGTGAAATGTCGCTTTCCCGCCCCAGCCCACGCCAGATCAAAACCCGCGACGACGCGTTTCGACTGTTCGCGGGGCTGGCACGCGGACGGCAAGAGGCGTTCGGCGTTGCCTTTTTAAGTCGGGAACGGACCATATTGGGATTGCGCCACGCCTGGGGGCGTGAGGATTCGGTGGTGGTCCCCCTCGTCCGGATCGCGCGGGACGCGCTGTTGCTCGCCGCGCGCGCGGTGCTGATCGCGCATAGCCACCCCGATGGCGACACCTGCCCCAGCGTCGCCGACCTGGCCTTGACCCGGCGGCTGTCGCAGGGGCTGGGCGCCCTCGACGTGGTGCTGCTCGATCACCTGATCGTGACCAGTGCCAAGATCGTCAGCCTGCGCGAACAGGGGCTGCTCTAGGGCGGCCCCTGACGGCCCTAGACGGGTCGCGTCAAAAGCCGAACCGCACCCGCCCGACGATCCGGTCCCCCGAATGCCGCGCATTGGCCAGCAGGAAGGCGGAAGCGTCCCGCTCCGACACGTCGGTCCCGACATAGTCCAACCCCAGCGTCACCGGCCCGGTCACATGCGCCACGCCCAGCCGCCAGTCGCTATAGTCGCCACCGGGACGAAGCCGGGCAGAACGAAAGGCGTTGTCGACCTGGCCCGAGGAATGGCCGACGCCCGCCGACAAGGTCCAGGGCGTGCCGGGAATGCCCGCCTGCGCCCCGACATGAATATAGAGATTGTCGCCGCCGATCGCATCCTGCGACGGCGCATAGTCCGCACCCGCATCGACCTGTACCGGGCCCAGCGTATAGGCCGCCAAGCCGCCCAGTTCGACATAATCGGCGTCGAAGGCCGCACCGCCGAACACATGGCCCGTCACCCGCCCCCGCACGGTGACGGAGCCCAGTCTGGTGCCCGCGCCCAGCGTCAGGTCGCCGACCACGCCCGCCCCGCCATGCCGATCCGATTCGCGCAAGGCGACGACACGCCCGCTCGCCTCGAACGGCCCGCTGGTCACGAAAATATCGGCGGAGGGCGATACCCGCCCCCCGCTCCAGCTCAGGCCACGGCGATTCTCGTCGCTATTCAGCTCCACCCCGATCACGGGGCCCTGCTGCGCGCCGGCAGGCATGGCGGCCAGCATCGGAGCCACCGTGACGATGGCGGCCCACATGGTCTTCATATCGATCTTCATCCAGCGCGCGTCTCGGCATGAAGGCGGTCCATCTCGGCGCGCAGCAAGCCATGGTCCTCCTGTGCGACCGCCTGCAGGTGGTCGCGGACCGAGTCCTGCCGCCGGGCGACCTCCTGCGCAATCGCGCTGCGGTTGGCGCTGCACCAGCCGGGACGACTGCCCTCGATCACCCCGTCACGGCTCGCGCTGCGCAACAAGGTGGCGCCGGTGCCCGCTTTCGCCTCGCGGTGGACGGTGACGTTGGCGCTCCACTGGCACCGCAGCGTCGAGGGCCGCCCGCCGGTGGCCACTGCGCCGATCTGCTTGTGGGTTACGCCGACATCGGCGCTGTAACGGACCGCGACCGGGCCGGAATGATGGTCCATCTGCATCCGATGTTCCAACGCCCCATCGGACGCCGCCATCGATCCCAGCATCAGCCCGGCCACCAAAAGCATGTTCATCATCGTCTCCATCTGCGGGGCCCCGACCCATGCTGGTCGGTGACCTGTCGGCACCGATCAGCGCCGATGGCGGACAATGTATGACAAAATTTTCATGATTCAATCTGTCGCCGCAGCGGTGACTTAGTTTTCCTTCGCTCGGCAGGGGCGGATGGCGGCCGGTTGGGGACGCGGCCGGGTCGCCCGGAACGCGGCCAGATACCCGCCGGCCGAGGGCATGTTCTCGAACGAGACCTGGGTGAAGCCCACCGCCTCGAACTCGCATTTCAGCAGCGCCGGGGGCGTACCATGGGCACGGATGCGGCGATTGGCGTCGACCACCACGACCAGCCCGTCGGGCTTCAACGCCGGATAGAGCCGCCAGAGGAACTCATAAGGCTGCTCGATCTCATGATACATATGCACCATCAGCACCCGGTCGAAACTGTTCGGCGGCAGCTTGGGATCGGCGGGCTCGCCCAGCCGGACGCTGACATTGTCCAGTCGCTCGCGCGAGACCCGCTCGGCCAGCCGATCGCGCCAGGCGGCGACGATGTCCTCGGCCAGGACGCGGCCGGTCTTGCCGACCCGCTGCGCCAGGCGGACGGTGTAATAGCCTTCGCCCGCGCCGATGTCGGCGACGGTCATGCCGGGATCGATCCGCGCCCGGTCCATCACCTGATCCGCCTCGCGCAGCCGGTCGCGCGCATCCTCGCTCGACCAGCGTGACGAGACGACATCGGCGACCGGCCGGTCCGCCGCCGGAAAGGGGCCGACCTTGTCGTCATCGTCGTCGCGCTGCTGGATCAGCGGTTTCGAGCCGTCGCACCCCGCCACCGCGCCCCCCAGCGCGATGACCAGTGCCGCCGCCATGATGGGCCCCCGCCGCCCCATCTTAATCGACATCTTCCACGGCGACGGCCTCGCCGGTCACCCGCTGCGACAGCGCCGCCGCCATGAACGGGTCGAGATCGCCGTCCAGCACGTCGCCCGGCGCGGTCGAGGTGATGCCGGTGCGCAGGTCTTTCACCAGCTGATAGGGCTGGAGGACATAGGAACGGATCTGGTGACCCCAGCCGATATCGGTCTTGGTCGCGTTCTGCGCGTTCGCCGCCGCCTCGCGCTCGGCCAGTTCGCGCTCGTACAGGCGGGCGCGAAGCTGGTTATACGCCTCCGCCTTGTTCTTGTGCTGCGATCGCTGATTCTGGCACTGCACCACGATCCCGGTGGGCAAGTGCGTGATACGCACCGCCGAGTCGGTGGTGTTGATGTGCTGGCCGCCCGCACCCGATGCGCGATAGGTGTCGATGCGCAGCTCGCTCTCGTTGATCTCGACCTCGATATTGTCGTCGATCACCGGATAGACCCAGACCGACGAGAAGCTGGTGTGCCGCCGCGCCGAGGAGTCATAGGGGCTGATGCGGACCAGCCGGTGAACGCCCGATTCCGTCTTGGCATAGCCATAGGCATTCTCGCCCTTGACCAGCAGGGTCGCCGACTTGATGCCCGCCTGTTCGCCCGCATGATAGTCGATCAGCTCGACCTTCATGCCGTGCCGCTCCGCCCAGCGCGTATACATGCGCTGGAGCATTTCGGCCCAGTCCTGGCTCTCGGTGCCGCCCGCGCCCGAATTGATCTCGATATAGGTGTCGTTGGCGTCGGCTTCGCCGGCCAGCAGCGCCTTGACCTTGTCCGCCTCTGCCCGCTTGGCGAGTTCGGCCAGGCTGGCGACGGCTTCCGTCTCCAGTTCCTCGTCGCCCTCCATCTCGGCCAGTTCGATCAGCTCGACCGTGCCCGACAGCTCGTTCTCGATCGCGCGGGTGGCGGTGATGGCTTCGTCCAGACGGCGACGCTCGCGCATCACCTCCTGCGCCTGTTTGGGGTCGTTCCACAGCGCCTGATCCTCGACGCGCGCGTTCAACTCGTCCAGGCGGCGCAGCGCGCGGTCCCAGTCGAGGAAGCGGCGCAGCAGCTCCAAAGCGTCCTTGATCGTATCGACATGAGCCTGCGCTTCAGCGCGCATGAATATTCTCCGAATCGGTCGTACGTCCGCCCGGCGGGCGAACATGATCTATATGGGAAGCGGGCTAGTAGATTCCGCCTTCCCTTTGCAAGAAATCGCTGTCGCGCGGGGGCGCGGGCGTCGCCGGACCGGTGGGGGTCGGCGGCGTTTCGACGGTCGCCTGGGTCCGGCGGGCGCGGCGGCGCGGTTCGCTTTCGGGCTTGAACGCTTCCCAGATGACGGCGGGCTTGGGATCGTTGCCGGTCGGGAAGGTGCCATAGACCGGCCGTCCGCTCGACCGGTCGATCCGCACCATGCGAATGCCCGGCGGCGCGCGGAAGGGCAGCTTGTCGAGCCCCTCATAGGCCTTTTCGGCGAATTGACGGAAGATCGGCACCGCGATCGTCCCGCCCTGCGCATAGCCGCCCAGCGAACGCGGATGGTCGTAACCGAGATACAGGCCGCCGACGAATTGCGGCGTGCCGCCGACGAACCAGACATCAGTCGGTCCATTGTTGGTGCCGGTCTTGCCGAACATCGGGCGGTCCAGATCGCGCAAGCCCGTCGCGGTGCCGCGCTGGACCACGCCCTCGGTGATATGAACCATCTGATAGGCGGTCATTGCGTCCAGCACCTGACGCTGGCGAGAGATCGGGCGCGGCATCGGCTTGCCGTCATAATCGGCGGCGTTGCACCGATCGCAGGCATGCCAATTTTCCGGCCAGATCACCTTGCCGTGCCGGTCCTGGACGAAATCGATCAGCGAGGGATCGCCGCCGCGCCCGTTATTGGCGAGGATCGCATAGGCGTTGACCATCTGCCCCACCGTCGTCTCGCCCGCGCCCAGCGCATAGGCGAGATAGGGCGGGAAATCGCCGATCCCCATCTGCTTGATCATCGCGACGACATTCTTCATGCCCACGGTCGCGGCCGTCCGAACGGTCATCAGGTTGCGCGACTGCTCGATGCCCCAACGCATGGTATGCGGGCCGGCCCCGGCCGAATTGCCGAAGTTGCGGAAGCATTTGGTACCGAGATTCGCCCCCTGATCGACGCAGAAGGGCCCGTCGACGATGATCGAGGCGGGCGTCATGCCATGGTCGAGCGCGGCGGAATAGACGATCGGCTTGATCGTTGAGCCCGGCTGGCGCTGCGCCTGGGTGGCGCGGTTGAACGCCTGGAGCCGCGCGTCGAAGCCGCCCTGCATCGCCAGCACCCGGCCGCTGGCAGGTTCCTCGACCACGAAGCCGCCCGAGATGCGCGGGATCGAGCGCAGGCCGAGCACGCTGCCCTCCGGCGCGACCGCAACGATGTCGCCGACCTTCAGCGCGCTGAACGCGGTCGCCGCCGTGCCCCGGCGCGGCATCTGCGCCAGGCTGCGCGGCAGCGTGCCGGTGCGGCCATTGGCGAAACCGATCGTCGCCTGCCCCGAATCCTTGGCGGTGACGATCCCGGCCCGCCAGTCGCGATAATCGAGACCGATATTGGTGTTCAGCAGCACCTGCTGCCAATTGCCGTCTTCCACGTCTTCGTGCCGGATCGGCCCCGACCAGCCACGCCCGGCGTCGAACCGGACGAGTCCGTCGCGCAACGCCTCGGCCGCCAGATCCTGAAGCCGCGTATCGAGCGACGTGCGCACCCACAGCCCGCCGTCATAGACGCTGTTCGGCCCGCTTTCGGCCTTTTCGCCGTAGCGCTTGATCAACTGTCGGCGGACTTCCTCGACGAAATAGCCGCCAACCTGCGCATATTTGGGGGTCCGGCGCAGCACCGTGCCCAACGGCTCGTCCATCGCCGCCTGATATTGCGCACGGGTGATGAAGTCGTTGCGCAACATCTCGCCCAGCACATAGGCGCGGCGCTCCAGCGCGCGGTCGGGGTGGCGGACGGGATCGTAATTGGACGGCCCCTTGGGCAGCAGCGCCAGATAGGCCATCTGCCCCAGCGTCAGCTCGTCCAGTTCCTTGTCGAAATAGGCATGCGCCGCCGCCTCGACGCCAAAGGCGTTCCGCCCCAGCGCGATCTGGTTCAGATAGAGTTCCAGAATCTGCTGCTTGGTCAGCGCATTCTCGATCTTATAGGCGAGGATCGCCTCGCGAATCTTGCGCGTCGGGGAATAAGCGTTGCCGATCAGCAAATTCTTGGCGACCTGCTGGGTGATGGTCGATCCGCCGCGCGCGCGCCGGCCGGTGCCGAACTTCTTGGCATAATCGAGCACCGCACCCGCCAGCCCCGGATAATCGACGCCGCCATGCTCGAAGAAGCTCTTGTCCTCCGCCGCCAGAAAGGCGCGGATCAGCAGCGGCGGATATTCGCGGAACGACAATTCGACCCGGCGCTCGCGCGCATAGGACTGGATCGGCGCGCCGTCGATGCCACGAACATGGGTGGGCAGCGGCGGTTCATAGGCCTTGAGCGCATCGACCGAGGGCAGGTCGCGCATGAACAGGAACCAGAACACCCCCGCCCCGATCGCCAGGAGCAGCGCGAGCGCGGCGAGCAGCCGCACCCACCACCGCTTCCACAGGGGACGACGCGACGTTTCGGGGGTTGCGGGCGGGGAAGAAGGTTCGACGGCCATGGCTTTGCGCGGGACCGTGTAGCAGGTTCGCCCCCGCTTGCCACCCGCTTGACTTTACTTGGGCATCAGCAGCCGGGCGGTTCGTCGCGCGGCTCGCCCGGATCGGGATAGCGCGCACCGACATGCGCCTCGCCTCGCGACGCAGCCAGCCGTTCCTGCCGATGCCGCTCGGCATAGGCGGCCAGCCGCTCCGCATCGCGCGTGCCGTGGCAGGCGGGGCAGCTCACCCCCTCGACATAAAGCGGCGAGGCGAGGTCCTCCGGCCCAACGGGCATCCGGCACCCATGGCACAGCGCGTGGCTTCCCTGCGCCAGCCCATGTCCGACCGCCACCCTCGCATCGAACACGAAGCATTCGCCCTGCCAGCGGCTCTGCGCCTCGGGCATGGTCTCCAGATATTTGAGGATGCCGCCATCGAGATGGAAGACGTCCTCCACCCCTTCCGCCTTCAGAAAGGCGGTCGCCTTTTCGCAGCGTATGCCGCCGGTGCAGAACATCGCGACCCTGGCCTTGCCCGCCATCAGCTCGTCGCGATTCTCGCGGAACCAGCGGGGGAAGTCGCGAAAGCTCTTCGTGCCGGGATCGACCGCACCGTCGAACGTGCCGATCGCCACCTCGTAATCATTGCGCGTATCGATCAGGACGGTCTGCGGATCGGCGATCAGCGCGTTCCACTCCTCCCCCGCGACATAGGTGCCGACCTCGCGCGTCGGGTCGATGCCCTCGACACCCATCGACACGATCTCGCGCTTCAACCGCACCTTCATCCGGTGGAACGGCATGGTCTCGGCGGTCGAGTCCTTGTAGTCCAGATCGGCACAGCCGGGCAGCGTGCGGATATGCGCAAGCAGCGTCTCGATGGCGTCGTGGGTGCCCGCGACAGTCCCGTTGATCCCCTCGTTCGCGAGCAGCAGCGTACCGCGAATCCCGTTGGCCTCGGCGACGGCCAGCAACGGTGCGCGCAGCGCGGCGGGGTCGGGGAAGCTGGCAAAACGATACAGGGCACAGACGCGGATCATGGCAGGGCCCTTACGCCGATCCGACGAGCGCGGCCAGATGCCTGCCCTGTGGGCCGTCATGGGACGAGGCCCTCTTTACCCGGAATATCGCTGGTCGAAGAGGCGGCTGGCGTCGTCGACTACTCCGTCGCCCCCTACCGCGCCGCCATCCGCCGCGCGAAGTGAACCTCCACCGCCTGCAACACCGCCTGCGCGATCCGCTCCCGGCCATCCTTGCTGTCGAGAAAGGCCGCGTCCTGCATGTTGGAGATATAGCCCGTCTCGAACAGGATCGACGGCATGTCCGGCGCCTTGAGCACCATCAGCGAGGCCATGCGGTGGAAGGTCGGCTTGACCGGGATCAGCGGCTGCGCCTCGCGGCCCAGCAGGCGTGCGAAGCTGGCCGAGGCATTCATCGTCTCGCGCTGGGTCAGGTCGATCAGGATCGAGGAGACGTCGCTGTTCCCGCCCAGATCAACCCCCGCGATCACGTCCGCCTTGTTCTCGCGCGCCGCCAGCCGTGCGGCTTCCTTGTCCGAGGCGACGTCGGACAGGGTATAGGCGGTCGCGCCGCGCGCCTCGCCCGCGCCCGCACTGTCGCAGTGGATCGAGATGAACAGATCGGCATGCAGCCGCCGCGCAATGCCATAGCGCTCGCGGTGGAGGATATAACGGTCGTCCTCCCGCGTCAGGGCCGCGCGCACCCGCCCCGACGCGACCAGCGTATCGCGAATCGCCTTGGCGATGGCGAGCGTCACGTCCTTTTCGCGAAGCCCCGTCTGCGGATTGATCGCACCGGGATCGACCCCGCCATGGCCCGCATCGATCACCACCAGCGGGCGATTGTCCGCCCCCCGAACGCGCGGCAGGGGCAGCGTGCGCGAGGGGCTCGGCACGGGGACGGTCAGGGTGTAGTTCGGCTTGCGCTGAAAATGGAACGGGAAGAAGTCGAGCGCACCGGCAAAGCTCGCCTGGGTGTAGCCCTTGTTCACCGGCTTGAGGGTCAGCGACAATTGCCGCGCTTCGTCATCGAACCCGCCGTCGAAGATCGCCGCGTCCTGGGCCAGGGCGAAGGTCAGCCGGGTGACGCCCGGCCTGACCAAACTCTGAGTTAGTCCGCGTACCGCGCCCTCGCTGACCGGAATCCTGCCCGGCGAAGCCCCGGTCACGTCGATCGCCACCCGGCGCGGCTCGTTCAGCATGACGCTGCGCGCACGCTTGACCGGCGAATCGAACCGGATAAGCAACTGCGCCCCCCGCACCACGACCTTCTGCACCGTGGCCGCGAACGCGCTGACGGGTGCGAGGAACCCGAACAGAAAAGCAAACAGCATCAACACGACCCGGCAACCATGCCGCGCCCGCCCGCCGCTGGTCCAGCGAAAAGCCATTACCGCACACCCTTTTTGGCGACCTCATAGGTCGACAGTCGGGCATAATGGACCGTGGCTGACGCGGGACTTTCCATAATTGGTTAACCGGCAATTCGGCATTTTGGTCACGGCAAAAACGGCAGATTCCCGCCTGTTGCGCAAACGTTCCGATGATGCTAGCAATCCGGTGGACCCCGGCCTCGATCACCTCTCCCAAACGATCGGGACGGGGCCATCTCCAAAAAGGACCGGGACGGCGATCCGATTCGCGCCCGGACCAATCAGGTTGACGCTCGCATGACGCATATGATCCACCCCGCTGACCGACCGGCCTTTGCCGGCGGGATCGCGGTGTCGTGGGTCCGCACCGGCCCCGTTGCCGGCGCTGTGGCTGCGGCCGACACGCATTCCGTTTTTTCCAGCGGACCGGCGCCCCGCGCCGCCGCCCACCTTATTTACCGCGCGCGACGGCTGCCACTGGGCCCGACGCGCGCGTGGAGACTTCATAATGACCACGCGTATGCTGATCGACGCACGCCACCGGGAAGAAACCCGCGTGGCCGTCGTCAAGGGTAACCGGATCGAGGAATTCGACTTCGAATCGGCCGAGCGCAAGCAGCTCAAGGGCAATATCTACCTCGCCAAGGTGACCCGCGTCGAACCGTCGCTGCAGGCGGCGTTCGTCGATTACGGCGGCAACCGTCACGGCTTCCTGGCCTTTTCGGAAATCCACCCCGACTATTACCAGATCCCCAAGGAAGATCGCGAAGCCCTGCTCCGCGAAGAGGCCGAGCATGCCGCCGAAGAGGCCGCGCTGCGCGCCGAACTCGACGCCGAGGATGACGAGGATCTGGACGGCGAAGGCGAGGACGATCACGCCGACGACCATCACGACGACGAGGATGGTGACGCCGCCCCGCGCCCCAAAAAGTCGACCGTCAACGACGATCAGGTCGAGGCGCTGCGCCAGCGTCGCCAGAATCTGCGCCGCCGCTACAAGATCCAGGACGTCATCCACCGCCGCCAGGTGCTGCTGGTCCAGATCGTCAAGGAAGAGCGCGGCAACAAGGGCGCGGCGCTGACCACCTATCTGTCGCTGGCGGGCCGTTACTGCGTGCTGATGCCCAACACGTCGCATGGCGGCGGGATCAGCCGCAAGATTTCGAACGCGGCCGATCGCAAGCGGCTGAAGTCGATCATGGCGGACATGGCGCTGCCCTCGACCATGGGCTGCATCGTCCGCACCGCCGGGCTCCAGCGCACCAAGACCGAGATCAAGCGCGACTTCGACTATCTGGCGCGCCTGTGGGACGGCATCCGCGAAAAGACGCTGCATTCGTCGGCGCCCGCGCTGATCTATGGCGACAGCGACCTGATCAAGCGCGCGATCCGCGACATCTACAATCGCGAGATCGAGGAAGTGATCGTCGAGGGCGAGGAAGGCTATCGCCAGGCGAAGGACTTCATGCGCCTTCTCATGCCCGCCCATGCCCGCCGGGTGAAGCAGTACGCCGACGCCGTGCCGCTGTTCCAGCGCGCGCATGTCGAGGATCAGCTCGCCGCGATGTACAATCCGGTCGTGCAGCTGAAGTCGGGCGGCTATCTGGTCATCAACCCGACCGAGGCGCTGGTGTCGATCGACATCAACTCCGGGCGTTCGACCCGCGAGCACAATATCGAGCAGACCGCGACCGCGACCAACCTGGAAGCCGCGCAGGAAATCGCGCGCCAGCTGCGTCTGCGCGACATGGCGGGCCTCGTCGTCATCGACTTCATCGACATGGACAACAACTCCAATGTCCGGAAGGTCGAGAAGGCGATGAAGGAGGCGCTGAAGAACGATCGCGCCCGTATCCAGGTCGGCCGCATCTCGTCCTTCGGCCTGATGGAGATGAGCCGCCAGCGGCTGCGCACCGGCGTGCTGGAAGCCTCGACCCGCCCCTGCCCGCATTGCGAGGGCACCGGCCTGGTCCGCACCGCCTCGTCCTCGGGCCTGTCGGCGCTGCGCCTGATCGAGGACGAGGCCGCACGCGGCCGCGGCTCGATCCTGACGCTGCGCGCCAGCCAGGAAGCGGCCGTCTATGTCCTGAACCGCAAGCGCGCGGACATCGCCGAGATCGAGGATCGCTACGGCGTGACCGTCGAGATCATCCCCGACCGCGAGGAAGAGGGCGCGCGCATGACGGTCGAGGCATCGGGCCCGCCGCCGGCCTATGCGCCCAAGATCGACATGCTCCTGCCCGTCGAGGAGGATGAGGACGATCTGATCGACGAGATCGAGGAGGAAGAAGAGGAAGAGGTCGAGGAAGAAGCGACCGAAGCCCCTGCGCCTCGCGAATCGCGTGAGGACGGTGAAGGCGGCGGCCGCAAGCGCCGTCGCCGTCGTCGCGGACGTCGCAATCGCGGCGGGGCGGAAGACGCCGTGCAGGGCGAAGAGGCCGATAATGGCGAGCACACCGAACTCGAAGAAACCGACGAGGTCGAGGACGAGACGGTCGAGGCGAACGACGTCGAGGCTCGTGAGGCCGAGACTGGCGAGACCGAAGCGGGCGAAGCGCGCGAAGGTGGCCGCCGCCGCCGGGGTCGTCGCGGTCGTCGCGGTGGCCGTCGCCAGGACAATGGCGCGACGGAGGCCGGTGAGGCTTCGACCGAAACCGCTGGCGAAAACGACGTCGCCGAAGCGCCGCTGTCCGTCGAAGAGCCGATCGAGGCGGGCGATGCCGCACCGGTGACGACGCCGCTCGCGGTGGCCGAGGCGGAGGCGACTGAAGCCCCCAAGACCCGCCGTCGCCCGCGCGCTCGCAAGGCCGCTCCGGCGGTGACCGAGACGGTCGAGACGCGGGTGGGGGAGGCCCCGATCGCCGAGCCGGTCGTCGAGGAAGCTCCTGCGGTCGCAGCGGAGGCGGAAGCCCCCGCCAAGCCCAAGCGCGTCCGCAAGAAGGCTGCCCCCAAGGTCGCCGCCGAGCCGGTCGTTGAAGAGGCCCCCGCCCCCGAAGCGGAAGCCCCCGCCAAGCCGAAGCGCGTCCGCAAGAAGGCCGCTCCGAAGGTCGCCGCCGAGCCGGTGGCCGAGGAAGCACCTGCAGTCGAAGCCGAACCCGCTCCGGCGGCGGAACCGGCGGAAGCCGATGCGACCTCGTCGGAAACGCCGCGTCGCGGCTGGTGGCAGCGCACCTTCGGCGCCTGATCCCCGCCACTCTCAAACGCGAGACGCCCTCCTTCCCCGCGGAAGGGGGGCGTTTTGTTTTGGGAGGCCGCTCCTCGCGCCAATTGATCCGGCCCGAAGCCTATCACCCCTCCCCGATCGCCCGCGACGCGGTGCATAGCTTCGCCCGGCCTCGAAGCGGCATCGGCACCGGCGCGCTTGCCCCATGCGGGCCATCGCGAAACGCCAGCAGGCGAAAGACATGCGCGATGCCGCCCTGCTCGACCCAGACCAGCCACAGGTCGCGCACGCGATAGGCGCGCAGGAATCGCGTTCGCGGCGGTGAGCCGGGCGACACCATGTCGGATCCGTTGAACGGCGACCCCGCCTCTGCGACGGGGTTCCCTATCGCATGACGCAGAGCCTGCCGGACCGAAGGGGGAAGGTCGGCCATCCGCCGCATCTCGGGTCCCGCCCCCTTGATCGGGCAGCCTGGCAGGTCGGGCATGGGCGCGACCCATGGCCTGGCCGGTCGATCGGCGATCATCGCCATCATCATCGTGCCACCCATTTCGTTCGCCGGGCGTTCAGTCGCCCGATGCCAAGGCTGACCGGTCCCGCCCCAATTGCAAAGCCGGTTGTGTCCGCAGGCCGACCCGCCGATAGAGGAAGCATGAAGCGTCTGATCGCCGCCTTCGCCGCCACGATCCTGCTCTGGGCGCAACCCGCCGCCGCGCAGTCCATCTTGCGCGATGCCGAAACCGAATCGCTGTTCGCCGACATGTCCGCGCCGATGATCAAGGCGGCCGGGCTGTCCCCGCGTGACGTGAAGATCGTCCTAATCAACGACGATTCGATCAATGCCTTCGTCGCGGGTGGGCAGATCGTCTATGTCCATTCCGGCCTGCTCCAGGCGGCGGACAATGTGAACGAGGTCCAGGGCGTCGTCGCGCACGAGCTGGGCCATATCGCCGACGGCCATGTCATCCTAAGCGAGCAGGCGATGAAGCCCGCCATGAAGATGCAATTGCTGTCGATGGTGCTGGGCCTCGCCACCATTGCCATGGGCGGCGGTGCGGCGGGCATGGGCGTGCTCGCGGCGGGGCAGCAGGCGGCGATGGGCCAGGTGCTGGCCTTCACCCGCAATCAGGAATCGGCCGCGGACGCGGCGGGCGCGCGCTACCTGACGACCGCGGGGGTGACCGGCAAGGGAATGCTGAGCTTCTTCAAGAAGTTGCAGAACCAGCAATATCGTTATGGCTATGTCAATATCGATCCGTTCGCCCAGACCCACCCGCTCTCCTCGACGCGTATCCAGGCGCTGACCGCCGATCTTCAGGCCTCACCCGCCTGGAACAAGCCGATCGACCCCAAATTGCAGGAACGCTTTCTGCGGGTGAAGGCCAAGCTGTACGGCTATATCTCGCCGCCCGAGACGACGTTGCAGAAATTCCCCGACAGCGACCAGTCGGTCTATGCGCATTATGCCCGCGCCTATGCCTATCACAAGGCGGCCTATCCCGACAAAGCCGATGCCGAGGCGAGCGCGCTGATCGCCAAGGATCCCAACGATCCCTATTTCCAGGAAATCCAGGGCCAGATCCTGCTGGAGGCGGGCAAGCCGCAGGACGCGCTGGCCCCCTTGCGCGCCGCGACCATGGGATCGGGGCAGAATGCGCTGATCGCCACCACCTTCGGCCATGCGCTGATCGCGACCGAGGACAAGCGCAACCTGCCCGAAGCGGTGAAGGTGCTGAAGGTCGCGGTCCAGCGGGACGAGGACAATCCGTTTGCCTGGGTCCAGCTCGGCACCGCCTATGAGCAACTGGGCGACACGCCGCGCGCCGCGCTGGCCACCGCCGAGCGGGCCAGCATGATGGGCGACACCCGCACCGCCATCCAGAGCGCGCGCTACGCGCTCGCCAACCTCACCCCCAACACGTCCGAATGGATTCGGGCGCAGGATATTGCCATGACCTCTGCCGACGCCGCCGCCAGTTCGAAGAAGAAGCGCCGCTAATGGGCGTGAAGACATTGGCCGCGGTGGCGGTCGTCGGTGGCCTGGTCGGCGGCGGCACCGCATTGGCGCTGGCCCCGCTGGTCGCGCCCGGCGGCGCATCGGGCGACAGCGTGCGCGTCTATCTGCTGGACCATCCCGAAATCATTCCGGAAGCGATGCAGCGGCTTCAGGATCGCGAACAGGGCAAGGCGGTGGCCGCCATCGGTGGCGACCTGACCAAGCCCTTCGGCAGCGCCTATACCGGCAATCCCAGGGGCGATGTGACGCTGGTCGAATTCTATGACTATAATTGCGGCTATTGCCGGGCCAGCCTGCCGCTGCTCAAGCAATTGACGGACGCCGATCCCAAGCTCCGCATCGTCTATCGCGAATTGCCGATCCTCGCGCCGTCGAGCAAGGCGGCGGCGCGCGCCAGCCTGCTCGCCGCGACGCAAGGCAAGTTCGCCGCATTCCACGACGCGCTCTACGCCGGGGGGCCGGTCAGCGACGCGACCATCGCGGCGGCGGCGGCCAAGGCGGGCGTCGACATGAGCAAGATGGCCGCCTTCCAGCCCCAGGCCGATGCCGAAATCCGGCGCAATCTCGAGGCTGCGGGACGATTGGGTCTGACCGGCACGCCGAGCTGGATCGTCGGCAACCGCATCCTGTCGGGTGCGCTGCCGCTCGAGGAATTGCAAAAGGCCATCGCCGCCGCGCGAAACGGTTGATAAAGCGGCGATCTTCCAACGGGGGACTGCCGCATGACCGACCCGATCCTGTCCGTCGAGGGCGTGACCAAGACCTATAAGAGCGGGGTGACCGCGCTCCAGCCGGTCGACCTGACCATCCGGCGCGGCGAGATTTTCGCGCTGCTCGGCCCCAATGGCGCGGGCAAGACGACGCTGATCTCGATCGTGTGCGGCATCGTCACCCCCTCTGCGGGCGCGATCCGCGTCGCCGGGCATGACGCCCTGCGCGATTATAAGGGCGCGCGGCGGAAAATCGGGCTGGTGCCGCAGGAACTGTCGGTCGACATGTTCGAGCGGGTCATCGACACCGTCAATTTCAGCCGGGGCCTGTTCGGCCGGGCACCTAACCCCGCTTATGTCGAGCAGGTGCTGCGCGACCTGTCGCTGTGGGACAAGCGCCATGCCAAGCTGATGGAACTGTCCGGCGGCATGAAGCGCCGGGTGCTGATCGCCAAGGCGCTGTCGCACGAACCCGACCTGCTGTTCCTCGACGAACCCACCGCGGGCGTCGATGTCGAGCTGCGCCGCGACATGTGGAAGCTGGTCCATCGCCTGCGCGAGCGCGGCGTCACCATCATCCTGACCACCCATTATATCGAGGAGGCAGAGGAAATGGCCGACCGGGTGGGCGTGATCGCCAAGGGCCGCCTGCTCCTGGTCGAGGAAAAGGCCGAGATG
The DNA here is from genome assembly GCF_965112005.1 of Sphingomonas sp. Marseille-Q8236. Lineage (NCBI taxonomy): Bacteria > Pseudomonadati > Pseudomonadota > Alphaproteobacteria > Sphingomonadales > Sphingomonadaceae > Sphingomonas > Sphingomonas sp. Marseille-Q8236. Next base: position 1,476,708 of record NZ_CBCOPO010000001.1, on the reverse strand, counting down.
ATGAAGAAGCTCGGCAAGCGCGAAATGGTGCTGACGCTGGCCGAGCCGATGGCGGCGATCCCACCCGCGCTGGCCGAATGGCATCTGGCGCTGGAGGATGACGGCAAGCGGCTTCGCTACATCTTCGACGCGCGGGCCGAGCATACCGGCATCCCCTCGCTGTTGCGGATGCTGGGCGTACTGGGGATCGGGTTCGTCGATCTGGAAACCTACAAATCCTCGCTGGAGGATATTTTCGTCGATCTGGTTGAGGGGACGCGCGCATGAACCTGCATGGCATATGGGCGATCTATCGCTTCGAAATGGCGCGGTTCCGGCGGACCGTGTGGACCAGCCTGATGGTGCCGGTCATCACCACGACGCTGTACTTCGTGGTGTTCGGCACCGCGATCGGATCGGCGATGAACCAGGTGTCGGGCGTGCCTTATGGCGCGTTCATCGTGCCGGGGCTGATGCTGCTCTCCATCTTCTCGGAAAGCATCCTGAATGCGAGCCTGGGCATCTACATGCCCAAATTCACCGGCACCATGTACGAGATATTGTCCGCGCCGCTGTCACCGATCGAAACGGTGCTGGGCTATGTCGGCGCGGCGGCGAGCAAGTCGATGGTGATCGGACTGGTCATCCTCGCCACCGCCTATCTGTTCGTCGACCTGTCGATCCTCCACCCGATCGCGATGATCTTCTATCTTCTGCTGGTGGCGGTGACCTTTTCGCTGTTCGGCTTCGCGATCGGCATCTGGGCGCGCGGGTTCGAGCAGTTGCAGGTCATTCCGCTGCTGATCGTCACGCCGCTGACCTTTCTGGGCGGCGCCTTCTACTCGGTGACGATCCTGCCCGAGCCATGGCGGACGGTGACGCTGTTCAACCCGGTCGTCTATCTGATCAACGGCTTCCGCTGGACCTTCTTCGGCACGTCGGACGTGACGCCGGGGGTCAGCCTGGGCGTGACGGGGCTGTTCCTGCTGGCATGTCTGGCGTGGATCGGCTGGATCTTCCGCACCGGCTGGCGGCTGAAGAACTGATCCTCTCGAACGTCGCCCCGGCGCAGGCTAAGGCCTCTGGCAAGCACACCGTTCCACCTTCAACGGCGTAGCGTCCCGCTCAGCAATGGCGTGACGACGAGGCCGTTCAGGTCCACCAGCACATGGACCAGCATCACCACCCACAAGGCCCCGGTCATCAGGTACAGCCCGGTCATCACCGCCCCCAGGGCGGTAGTGGCGATGATCCCGGCCCAACCCTGATAGCGATGCATCGCCCCGAACAGCAGGAGCGACGCCAGGAAACCGACCCCCGCCTGCCCCGTCACCATCGCGATCAACAGCGGCAGATAGAGGCGGAAAAACGCCTCTTCCGTCACGCCCGCCATCACGCTGAGCGCCGCGCCATATTTCAGTTCGCGCCGTTCGCGGGGAAGAAGGGCCGACACATCGCCCAGCGGCTTGCGCTTGCGCAGGCGTGCCAGCACCGCCCCCGCCACGAGCCCACCGACCGCACCGCCGATCAGCATCGGCCGTATCGCATCGTCGTCGTGGAAGATCGACGGCATCGCACCCGCCAGCCCGCCAAACTCGCCCGGCATGACCGCCATCGCCTCCAGCCGCCCGAGCAGGAGCAGTCCGACCAGCACCGGCGCCAGAAAGGCGAGCGCCGAACGGGCCAGCCACAGCCGGAACCGCATCCGGCGCGAGTGACCATCGTTCAGCGCCTTGAACCGCCGATACTCGCCCAGATCGCCCTTCTGAAACCACCATATCCCCGCCAGCGAGGCGAGGAGGAGGACGGCGGCGAGGATCATAGGCGATGCTGCCCCTTCACCCAGCGGACCGTGCCGGACGAGGCGCGCATCACGACGCTCTCGGTCGTCATCACTTTGGCGTGCCGCTTCACACCCGCCAGCAGCGAGCCATCGGTCACGCCGGTCGCCGCGAAGATGCAGTCGCCCTGCGCCAGTTCGGTCAGGTCATATTGCTTGTCGAGATCGGTCACGCCCCATTTATGCGCACGAGACCGCTCGGCGTCATTACGGAACAGCAGCCGCCCCTTGAACTGCCCCCCAACGCAGCGCAGCGCGGCGCAGGCCAGCACTCCCTCCGGCGCGCCGCCCGACCCCATATAGACGTCGATCGTCGTTTCCGGGTCGGTGGTCGCAATCACGCCCGCCACATCGCCATCACCGATCAGCACCACGCCGCAACCCAGCGACCGCAACTCGGCGATCAGCCCTTCGTGACGCGGACGGTCGAGCACGCAGACCACGATATCGCCGGGCTTCACCCCCTTGGCCTCGGCAATGGCGCGAATATTGTCGCTGGGGCTGCGGTCCAGGTCGATGACGCCCGCCGGATAGCCGGGGCCGACCGCGATCTTGTCCATATAGACGTCGGGCGCGTTGAGCAGATGCCCCTTCTCCGCGATCGCCAGCACCGCCAGGCTGTTCGGCCCCGCCTTGGCGCAGATGGTCGTGCCCTCCAGCGGATCGAGCGCGATATCGATCTCCGGCCCCTGACCGGTGCCGACCTTTTCGCCGATGAACAGCATCGGCGCCTCGTCGCGCTCGCCCTCGCCGATGACGACGGTGCCGTCCATATCGAGTTCGTTGAGCGCGGCGCGCATCGCCTCGACCGCGGCCGCATCGGCCGCCTTTTCGTCACCCCGACCGACCAGCGTGGACGCAGCGATCGCCGCCGCCTCGGTCACGCGCACCATTTCGAGGACGAGGACCCGGTCGAGGACATGGCTGGCGGTCTGATGGTCGATCTGGCTCATAACTCTCCTGACGCCAAGGCGTTTGTTGAACATGTTTTACATGCCTTATCGCGCCGGATCGACGAGGAATAGTCCGAAAGCTTCGACGTCTGCGGCGGAAAGGGTGATCGGGGCGTTTGACCGATCCATGTTGCATCCTCATGATCGCCCACCATGCCCGACCCGATGATCGCGCTCGACCATCTGTGCCGCCGCTATGGCGCGGTGACGGCAGTCGATCATGTGTCGTTGACGATCGCGCGCGGTGCGTTCGTTGCGCTGGTCGGTGCGTCGGGATCGGGCAAATCGACTTTGCTGCGGACGATCAATCGGCTGGAAACACCCGATAGCGGTCACGTCTTCATCGACGGGCGCGACGTCATGGCGGAGCCGCCCCACGCCCTGCGCCGCCGAATCGGCTATGTCTTTCAACAGCATGGCCTGTTCCCTCACATGACGGTGGCGGCCAATATCGCGATCGGCTTCCGCCTGACCGGACGCACGACAGGCGGACGGGTCGAGGAGATGCTCGATCTGGTCGACCTGCCCCGCGATGTGGCGAACCGCATGCCCGATGCCCTGTCGGGCGGTCAGCGCCAGCGGGTCGCGATCGCCCGCGCCCTGGCGACCGAACCGCCGATCCTGTTGCTCGACGAGGCGTTGGGCGCGCTCGACCCGGTGACCCGCGATGCGGTGGCGGGGCGGTTGGTGGCGCTTCATGAAAGACTGGGGCTGACGACGCTGCTCGTCACCCATGACATGGCGGAGGCGCTGCTGACGGCGGACCGGGTGCTGGTGATGGAGCGCGGGCGGATCGTCGCCGACGCCACGCCCGCGCAACTGGTCGCGGGCGAAGGCGGCGCGGCGGCGCAAGCGCTGATGGCGGTGCCCCGGCACCAGGCCGAGCGGCTGGCGGCGCTGCGGGCATGAGCGGTTTCCTCGACGCCCTGTCGCGCATACCCCCGCTCCTCGCCCAGCATGTGCTGGTCAGCATGGCCGCGCTGCTGCTCGGCATCGTCATCGCGGTGCCGCTGGCCTTTGCCTGTGCGCGGCGACCGGGCCTGTCGCGGGTCGCGCTGGGCCTGGCAAGCCTGGTGCAGACCATTCCGGCGCTGGCCCTGCTCGCGCTCTTCTATCCGGTGCTGCTCAGCCTGTCGGGGTTGGTCGGCGGCGGGATACCGGCGCTGGGTTTCCTGCCGTCCCTGCTGGCGCTGACGCTGTATGCGCTGTTGCCGATCCTGCGAAACGGGGTGACGGGGCTGCTCGGGCTCGATCCGGCGGTGTTGCAGGCCGCCGACGCCGTGGGGATGACACGGGGCCAGAAGCTGCGTCTGGTCGAGGCTCCACTGGTCGCACCGGTGCTGGCGGCGGGTATCCGGACGGCGGCGGTGTGGACGATCGGCGCGGCCACGCTGTCCACCACGGTCGGGCAGCCGTCGCTCGGCGATATGATCTTTGCCGGGCTGCAGACCCAGGCCTGGACATTGGTGTTGGCCGGATGCGTGGCGGCGGCGGCGCTGGCGCTGGCGGTCGATGCGTTGATCGGGCTGATCGAGCGGGGTCTGGCACGTCGCAAGCGGGGCCTGTGGATCGGCGGGCTGGTCGCGCTGGCGCTCGGCTGCGGGCTGGCGACGCAACCGCTCTGGCCGCATGGGGGCGAGCCGCGCCGCGAGGTCGTGATCGGCGCCAAGAATTTCTCCGAGCAATATATCCTCGCCCGACTGATCGGCGACCGGCTGACCCGTGCGGGCTATTCGGTCAGCTATCGCGACGGGCTGGGTTCGGCGGTGTCGTTCGAGGCGACGGCGGCGGGCCGGGTGGACGTCTATGTCGATTATGCGGGGACGCTGTGGACCAGCGCGATGCACCGGCATGACTCCCCGGCTCGAAACGCGATGCTGGCGGCCCTCGAACAATGGACGGCGACCCGCGATGTCACGATGCTGGGGCCGCTGGGGTTCGAAAATGCCTATGCCTTTGCGATGAAGACGCCGCTGGCGAACCGGCTGGGCGTGCGGTCGCTGACCGAGCTGGCGGGGGTCGCGCCGCGTCTGAAACTGGGCAGCGATCTCGAATTTCTCGGCCGGCCCGAATGGGCGGCGGTGCGCGATGCCTATGCGCTGCAATTCGCCGGCATGACGCCGTACAGCCCGACCTTCATGTACCGCGCACTGGATAGCGGGCGGGCGGATGTCATCTCCGCCTTTTCCTCGGACGGGCGGATCGCGGCGGATCGACTGACGGTGCTGAGCGATCCGAAGCGGGCGATCCCCGGCTATGACGCGGTGTTGCTGGTGGCGAAGGATCGCGCCGGCGACTCGAAATTCGTGGAGGCGCTGCGCCCGATGCTGAACCGCATTCCGGTCGAGGCGATGCGCGAGGCGAACTACCGGGTCGACCGCGATGACGCGGCCAAGGAAAGCCCGGAGGCTTCGGCGCGCTGGCTGGCGAAGCGGGTCGGTTTGTAGTTTGGGTTCACGCGAAGCCGCGATGCCGCGAAGCAGGGAAGATTTTGTTCGCGCGGAGGCGCGGAGAACGCGGAGGCGTCGTACCAAGCGGCGAGCTCAGCCCACTCCCCCGGCCGATGCTGAATACAGGAGGACGCAAAGCGCGACCTCTCTCTGCGTCCTCCGCGCCTCTGCGCGAACCCAATAACTCTTCGCGCTTTCGCGGCTTCGCGTGAACCAAGATGACGATCCGGCCCGAACCGGATCGTCATGGCCGGAATCAATCCCGCAGCAGGTCGTTGATGCTGGTCTTCGAGCGGGTCTGTGCATCGACGCGCTTGACGATCACCGCGCAGTACAGGCCCGGCTTGCCATCCACCGACGGCGTCGTGCCGGGCACCACCACCGAATAAGGCGGCACATGGCCGCGGAAGACTTCGCCCGTCTCGCGATCGATGATCTTGGTCGAGGCCCCCAGATAGACGCCCATCGACAGCACCGCGCCCTCACCGACGCGAACGCCCTCGGCGACTTCGGCCCGCGCGCCGATGAACGCGCCGTCCTCGATGATGACGGGACCGGCCTGGAGCGGCTCGAGCACGCCGCCGATGCCCGCGCCGCCCGACAGGTGCACATTCTTGCCGATCTGGGCACAGCTACCGACCGTCGCCCAGGTGTCGACCATCGTGCCCTCACCGACATAGGCGCCGATATTGACGAAGCTGGGCATCAGGATCGCGCCCTTGGCGACATGCGCGCCGCGCCGCACGACCGAACCGGGCACCGCGCGGAAGCCGGCAGCGCGGAATTCGGCTTCCGACCAGCCGCTGAACTTCGACGGCACCTTGTCGAACCAATGGCCCGCACCGGGCCCATTGTCGATCAGGACATTGTCGTTGAGGCGGAACGACAGCAGCACCGCCTTTTTCAGCCACTGGTTGACCGTCCAGCCGCCATTGCCATCGGGCTCGGCGACGCGCGCCTCGCCCCGGTCGAGCAGCGCCAGCGCGCGGTCGACGGCGATCCGCGCCTCACCCTGGGTGGCGAAATCCAGCTCGGCCCGGTTTTCCCAGGCGGCATCGATGGTGGCGGCCAGTTCGTGAGCCATCGTCAGTCCTCCAATATGCTCGTCAGCCACGGCGTCAGCGCGTGGACGGTGTAGTCGATATGGTCGCGGGCGGCCTCGGGCCCCTGTTCGGAGCCGTTGTCGACCCACACGGTCGTCATCCCGATCGCCTTGGCGGGGATCAGGTTGCGCGCCATGTCCTCGAAGAAGATGGCACGGGTCGGATCGATGTCGAACGCCGCGCACAGCCCCGCATAGGCGGATGGCTGCGGCTTGGGGACGAGACCCATGGCGGTGATGTCGTGCACCGCCTCGAAATGGCTGCCCAGCCCCAGCCGGTCGAGCACCTTCAGCGCATAGGGCTTGTCGCCATTGGTGAAGACCAGCTTGCGCCCCGGCAGCTTCGCCAGCGCGGCGGCGAGCGGCGCGTCCTGTTCCAGCACGTCCATCTCGATATCGTGGACATAGGCCAGGAAGGCGGCGGGATCGACATCATGCTCGGCCATCAGCCCGGCCAGCGTCGTGCCGTGCGCGTGGAAATATTCCTTCTGCACGCGGAACGCCTCGGCAGGCTCCAGCCCCAGCAGCTCGCCGACGAACGCGGTCATTCGCCGGTCGATATGCGCGAACAGATTGGCGCTCGCCGGATAGAGCGTATTGTCCAGATCGAAGATCCAGGCGTCGATATGGGCAAGGGCGGGCAGCATCGCGGCCAGCGTTTAGGCGCGCGGCCGAAGCGTCGCAAGCCGTGCATCGCGGATCGGGCCATCATCCGGGCGCGATCGTCCCGACTTGTCCTTTCCCCCTCTCGCGCCCCCTTCGCACCGGGTGCAACCCGCTCTATGACAATCCGACAAGCCAAGGGCGCGGGGCGAAGGGTAAAATGGCGGGGATCGGTTCGGCGCGCGGAATGGCGATGGGGGGCATGGCCTGTGCCATGACGGCGATGCTGTCGGCCTGTGGCGGGGGTGGCGGCGTCCAGTCGACCCCGACACCCCCGACCGTCACGCCGACACCGACTCCATCCCCCACGCCGACACCGGCACCGGCACCGACGCAGAATTACGACACGGCGGGCTACCGCGCGACGAGCGGCGCGGTGTCGATGAACGCGCTGGCCGCCTATCAGCGCGGGGCGACCGGTGCGGGCGTGACGCTGGGCGTGATCGATTCGGGGCTCGATACGCGGACCGGGCTGTTCACCGGACGAATTGCCAGCGCCTCGACCGATCTCGCGGGCACCCGGGGCACCGGGGACGAGGATGGGCACGGCACCGCCGTCACCTTCACCGCCGCGGGCGGACGCGGCGGCAACCGCGCCCAGGGCGTGGCGTTCGATTCGACCATCCTGGTCCTGCGCGCTGACGAGCCGGGCAGTTGCGGGACGAGCAGCGGCACCGATGGCGGGCTGGGCGGCAAATGCTCCTTCTCCTCCACCTCGATCGCGCGCGGGCTGGACGTCGCGCGGCAGGCGGGGGCCCGGGTGGTCAACATCTCGCTCGGCTCCAACGACACCCCGCCCTCCGCGCTGCTGGCCGCGATCAACCGGGCTACCGCCGCCGGAATGGTGATCGTCATCTCCGCCGGGAATGACGGCGAGTCTGATCCCACCTTGCTGGCGCAGATCGCGAACAATGATTCGGTGGCGCGCGGACAGGTCATCATCGCCGGATCGATCGGACAGAGCGGCACCATCTCTTCCTTCAGCAACCGGGCGGGTCAGTCCGCCGCCCATTATCTGACCGCGCTGGGTGAGCGGGTGGAGGCCCCGGATGCCAGCGGTACGCGGCTGCTCTGGTCAGGTACCTCTTTCGCCGCGCCGCAGATCACCGGCGCGGCCGCGCTGCTGGCCCAGGCCTTTCCCAATCTGACCGGGGCGCAGATCGCCGACCTGCTGCTTCGCACCGCGCGCGAGGCGGGGACCGGCGGGACTGACAGCATCTATGGCCGGGGCACGCTGGACCTGACCGCCGCCTTCCAGCCGGTCGGCGCGATGAGTGTCGCGGGCGGCACCGCCGCGGTGTCGATGACGGTCAATGCGCGGCTGTCTCCCGCCATGGGCGATGCGCGGGCGCAGGGGCTGAATCTGGTCGCGCTGGACGGCTATGCCCGCGCCTATCAGGTCGATCTGTCCGCCACCGTGGCGCAGGCGAGCCCCCGCGCATTGCTCGCCCCCGCGCTGCTCGGCCGGATCGAGGGCGCGGCGGTCCGCGAAGGAGCCCGCACGGTTGCGCTGACCAGTGCGGTGCAGATGCCCGGCGAAGCCCGGCTGCGTGCCATCGTCCCCGCCGATGCGCCCGGCGCTACCCGCCGGATCGTCGCGGGCAGCGTGACCCAAATGCTCAGCCCGGACACGATCGTCGGGTTCGGCTTCGCCAGCGGCGGGGACGCGCTGATCTCCGGCTGGACGGGGCAGTCGGGCGCAGCCTTTCTACTCGCGGATCCCGGCTTCGGCGTCGACCGAGCGCCCCGCGCCTCGGCCGCGCTGCATCACCGGCTGGGCGGCCTGGGGGTGAGCATGATGGCCGAGAATGGCCGTTTCGCCGCCCCCGCCCCGGGGATGGTCGCGCCGACCTATGACCAGGCCAGCCTGGCAGTCGACCGGCCGCTGGGGCCGGTGGCGTTGATGATGGGCGTCACGCGACTGGCCGAGCGATCGACCGTGCTGGGCGGCTGGTTCGGCGGCGCGCTGGGACAGGCGCGGGGGACGAGCTGGTTCGCCGACACCTCCGCCCGGTGGAGCGATGCGGGCGGCGGCTGGGCGCTGGCGATGCGCTGGCGCAGCGGATGGACCCGCGCCGATGGCGGACTGGGCGGCGGGATGCTGGCCAGCCGGTCATGGTCGGTCGAGGCGGGCAAGCGCGGCCTGTTCGGCGGCGACCGGATCGACCTTCGCCTGTCCCAGCCCTTGCGGGTGATGGCCGGTGGGCTCGACCTGCGCCTGCCGTCGCATTGGGACTATGCCGGGGTACAGGTCGATGGCTGGACCACCAACCGCCTGTCGCTCGCCCCGACGGGGCGCGAGTTGTTGGCGGAGCTGCGCCATGCGGTGCCGCTGGGCGCCGGGCAATTGTCGACCCATCTCTTCTGGCGGCGCGATCCCGGCCATATCGCCGCCCTGCCGCCCGAGCGCGGGATGGCGATGAAGTATGGCTTGACCTTCTGATACGCGGTCTTGGCTGGCGTGGACGACGGCGCGTCCCCATCTTACTGTCATGACACGCTATTCCTTGCTCGATCTGGTGCCCGTCATCGAAGGTGGCACCGTGGCGCAGGCGTTGGCCAACGCCGCCGACCTCGCCGCCCATGCGGAGGCAAGCGGCTTCCACCGATATTGGACCGCCGAGCATCACGGCATGACGGGCATCGCATCGGCCGCAACGGCCGTGGTGCTGGCGCATGTCGGTGCGGCGACCAGGACGATCCGGATCGGTGCGGGCGGCATCATGCTGCCCAATCACGCACCGCTGACCATCGCCGAGCAGTTCGGGACGCTCGATGCGCTGTTCCCCGGCCGGATCGACCTGGGGCTGGGCCGCGCGCCCGGATCGGACCAGCGCGTCGCCCGCGCGCTGCGCCGGACGCTGGACAGCGATCCCAACGCCTTCCCGCGCGACGTGATGGAGCTGCAAAGCTATTTCGCCGATGACGGCCAGACCGGCATCGTCGCGACGCCCGGCGCGGGTGCACGGCCGCAAATGTGGATTTTGGGGTCGAGCCTGTACGGCGCGCAACTCGCCGCCGCGCTGGGGCTTCCTTACGCCTTCGCCTCGCATTTCGCGCCCGACGCGCTGGACGATGCGCTGGCCATCTATCGGCGGGATTTCCGGCCCTCGGCGGTGCTGGACAAGCCCTATGCGATGGCGGGGTTCAACGTCTTCGCCGCCGATACCGATGAGGAAGCGGAACTACTGGCGAGTTCGCAGCAACAAGCCTTCGTCGCCCTGCGCACCGGTCGCCCGGGCAAGCTGCCCCCGCCCGTCCCCGGCTATCGCGATAGTCTCGGCGTACAGGGCGCGGCAATTCTCGGATCCGTCCTGTCCTGCTCGGCGATCGGCTCGCCGGAGACGGTAGAGCGTCAGCTTGCCGCCTTTGTCGAGCGGACCAAGGTCGATGAGGTGATGGTGGTGAGTGCGATCTTCGACCATGAGGCGCGCAAGCGCTCGATTGGCATTGCGGCGCGGGCGATGGATGCCTTGGAGACGGTGACGGCCTGATCCTGGAATTTCGTGCGGAGGCACGACGGCGCGGAAATTTTGTTCACGCGGAGGCGCAGAGAACGCGGAGGTGTCGTACTTGGCGGCACTGCCCGTCCTTCATCCTCACCGGCTCGTGAGGAAGTATCGAGCGCGCCGCTCGGCACACCCCCTCCGCGTTCTCCGCGCCTCCGCGTGAACCAGCCTCTTTCTTTTCTCTTCGCGTAAACCGGAGAGCCGGAAGGTCCTACCCGACGGCCGCCGGAAGCCGGAGCCGCACCAGCAGCCCGCCCAGATCCTCGCTTTCCTCCAGCGACACCGTACCGCCGTAAATCTCCGCCACGTCGCGCACGATGGCGAGGCCCAGGCCGGTGCCGGGCTTGCCCGTGTCGAGCCGGACGCCGCGGTCGAAGATGCGGACGCGTTCGTTCTCGGGAATGCCGGTACCGTCGTCCTCGACCAATATCTCGACGAACCCGGCCTGGGCGCCGACCGTCACGAAGACGCTGCCGCCGCCATATTTGGCCGCGTTCTCGACCAGATTGCCCAGCATCTCGTCCAGATCCTGCCGCTCGACATGGACCGCCAGGTCCTTGGGCCCGTCAATGTCGATACGGACATGGCGATAGAGACGGCCCACCGCGCGCTCGACCGATTCCAGGCTGGGCCAGACATCCGCCCGGCTATGCGCGGAGCCGCGCCGCCCGACCGCACGGGCGCGGGCGAGATGATGGTCCACCTGCCGCCGCATCGTCCGCGCCTCACGGATCACAGTCTCGGACAGATCTTCGGACTTGGCGGTCGCGGCGTTCATGATGACGGTCAGCGGCGTCTTGAGCGCATGGGCGAGATTGCCGGCATGACGCCGCGCTTCCTCGGCCTGCTTCTCGTTATGCTCGATCAGCGCGTTGAGTTCCTCGACCATCGGCGCCACTTCGTTGGGCATCGCATCGGAAATGCGATTGGCCCGCCCGGCGCGCATCTCGGCAATCTCCTCACGCACCCGGCGAAGCGGATAGAGGCCGTAAAAGGTCTGCATCGCGGCCATCAGCAACAGGCCGACTCCGAGCAGCGCGAAGCTGCGCACCAGGGTCCGGCGAAGCGCCCCGATCTGCGCATCGAGCCCCGTCGTGCGCTGCGCCACCTGGAACCGCCAGCGCACGTCCGATCCGGGCAGTTTCACATCGCGTTCGACGATGCGCAGCCGTTCATCGGGAAACTGGTTGCTGGTATAGACGTGGATCGTATCGTCATTGTGTGGCGTGCCATAGGCCAGATGCCGATCCCACAGCGACCGGGACGGAAAGGGATCATGCCCCTTGCCCGACACCTGCCAATAGACGCCCGATCCGGGTTCCAGAAAACCCTGATCGGCGGGTTCGCGATTGAACCAGACCTCGCCCTGCGAATCCACCGCGGCGGATACGAGCAGGGATTGCAGCACATAGGCCTGGCGATCGTCGAAATTCTGCGTGACCGCCGTCACCAAGACCCGGTCGAGTGCGAAGCCGCCGCCGGTCAGCAGGACCAATATCCACGCCGCCGCGATCAGGATCATGCGACGCGACAGCGATCCCGTCCGCAGGGTCGGGCGCGAGGTGTGTCCGTCCTTCACGAGGAACTGGCCTTCAGGCCACTGCGCCTGCCGCGCCGCCCGCTGCCGGATCGTCCAGGCTGTACCCCAGGCCCCGGATAGTCGTGATCACATCCTGGCCCAGCTTCTTGCGAATACGCGTCACGAACACCTCGATCGTGTTCGAATCCCGGTCGAAATCCTGGTCGTAGATATGCTCGATCAGCTCGGTACGGCTGACCACCTTGCCCTTGTGATGGAGCAGATAGGAGAGCAGCTTATATTCCTGCGCGGTCAGCTTCACCGGCTCGCCCGCGCGGGTGACCTTGCCCGAACGCGTGTCGAGGCGGACATCGCCCGCCGTCAGCTCGGACGAGGCATTGCCGCTGGCGCGGCGGATCAGCGCGCGGAGGCGGGCGATCAGTTCCTCGGTCTGGAACGGCTTGGCGACATAATCATCGGCCCCAGCATCCAGCCCGGCGACCTTGTCCGACCAGCTGTCGCGCGCGGTCAGGACGAGGACCGGCGTGGTCTTGCCCTCCTTGCGCCACCGGTCGAGCACCGTCAGCCCGTCGATTTCGGGCAGACCCAGGTCGAGGACGATCGCATCGTAACTCTCGGTCGAGCCCAGGAAATGCCCCTCCTCGCCATCGGTGGCAAGGTCGATGGCATAGCCCGCCCCCTCCAGGGTGGACTTCAACTGCTGGCCGAGATTGGGCTCGTCCTCGACGATCAGAACGCGCATCGCAAAACTCCTATCATTCCCCTTTGGCGGAAGCGGCGGCGGTCAGCCGTCGGTCCGGCCGATGACCTTGCCGGTACGCCCGTCCACTTCCACCCAGATGACCGTTCCATTGCGCAGGAATTTGAGCGTGTAAATCTGCGCGCTCGCATCATAGTCGAAACCGATATATTGCGAATCGCGCATAGTGGGCACGACCCGCTGTTCGATTTCACGTAACGACAAATTGCCTTCCCGGCGCGCCTGGAACGCACGCATCTGGTCACCGCGACGCTGATCGGGGGCCATTCCCATCAAAGGCTCGACCATCGGCGGCGAACCCATTGGTGCGGCAAGCAGAGCCAAAAGGACGGTCATCGACATGAAACTGGCATAGCGGGCAACCGTTGAACAGCCTCTGAATGGATCATACAGCGGCGCGACAGCGCGCGAGGCGCTTGCCCGGTTCCCCCCGCGCCCCTAACTGCAATGCCATCATGGCAGCACCCGTTCTTTCCTACGAAGACCTGGGCCTTGTTCAAGGCTCGGGCTGGCTCTTCCGGCATCTCGACATCCATATCGGTCCGCGCGACCGGCTGGCGCTGATCGGGCGTAACGGGGCGGGCAAATCGACGCTCCTGAAGCTGATCGCCGGGATCATCGATTCGGACGAAGGGCGGCGTATGATCGTGCCCGGCACCCATGTCGTTTATCTCGAGCAAGACCCCGACCTGACCGGCTGCGCCACGCTGATGGACTATGTCCTGTCGGGCGAGGGGGCGCCGGAAAGCTATGAGGCGGAGGCGATCGCCGGACAGCTGGGCATCGACCTGGCCCGCGAGGCCGCGACCGCCAGCGGCGGCGAGAAGCGGCGCGCCGCGATCGTGCGCGCGCTGGCGATGAACCCCGACGTGCTGCTGCTCGACGAGCCGACCAACCATCTCGACCTCGCCGCGATCGAATGGCTGGAGGACTGGCTAAAGCGCTTCACCGGCGCGTTCGTCGTCATCAGCCATGACCGCACCTTCCTGACCCGCCTCACCAAATCGACGCTCTGGCTCGACCGCGGCCAGATGCGGCGCAACGAGGTGGGTTTCGGCGGCTTCGACGCCTGGACCGAACAGGTCTATGCCGAGGAACAGCGCGCCGCCGAGAAGCTCGACGCCAAGCTCAAGATCGAAGAGCATTGGCTCCACCGGGGCGTCACCGCGCGGCGCAAGCGCAACCAGGGCCGTCTGGAAAAGCTGCACCAGATGCGCGCCACCCGCGCCGCGATGATCGGGCCGCAGGGCGCGGCGAAGCTGGGCATCGCGTCGGACGATGTGAAGACCAAGGAGGTCATCAAGGCCGAGCATGTCACCAAGCGCTATGGCGACCGCACGATCATCAAGGACCTGAGCCTGAAGGTGACGCGCGGCGACCGGATCGGCCTGGTCGGCGCAAACGGCGCGGGCAAGACGACGCTGCTCAAGCTGCTGACCGGCGAGATCGAGCCGGACGAAGGCACGGTCTTCCTCGCCAAGACGCTGGACGGCGTCATCATCGACCAGCAGCGCAAGCTGATGGCCCCGGAAAAGCGGGTGCGCGAGGTGCTGGCAGACGGCGGCGACTGGATCGACGTGCGCGGGGTCCGCAAGCATATCCACGGCTATCTCAAGGAGTTTCTGTTCGACCCCTCGCTGGCCGAGGCGAAGATCGGGACGCTGTCGGGCGGCGAGCGGTCGCGTCTGCTGCTCGCCCGCGAATTCGCCCGCGAATCCAATCTGCTGGTGCTCGACGAGCCGACCAACGATCTCGACCTGGAGACGCTCGACCTGCTTCAGGAGGTGATCGGCGACTATGACGGCACCGTCCTGATCGTCAGCCACGACCGCGACTTCCTCGACCGCACGGTGACGGTGACGCTGGGGCTCGACGGGTCGGGCACGGTCGATGTGGTGGCTGGCGGCTATGCCGATTGGGTCGCCAAGCGCAAACAGCCGACGGAAGCGAAGAAGGCCCCGGCCAAGGCCGCCCCCTCCCCCGCCGCCCCCGCACAGGCCAAGACCAAGCTGAGCTACAAGGACCAGCGCGACTACGAACTGCTGCCCAAGCGGATCGAGGAACTGGAGTCGGGAATTGCACGCGACGAGGCGAAGCTCGCCGACCCCGACCTCTATGCCAAGGACCCCGCCCAGTTCGACCGGTTGATGAAGGCGATCGAAAAAGCGCGCGAGGAAAAGGACGCGGCCGAGATGCGTTGGCTGGAACTGGCCGAACAGGCGGAGGCGCTGGCGGGGTGACCCCCCGCCCCGCGCGCGTCAGTTGGTGATGCGCGCGGTCGCCACCGCATTCTGGAACAGCGCGTCGAGAGCGCTGTATATGTCCTGGTCGGTCGTGACCTTGGTATAGAGGCCGGCGGAGGCGCAGGCCTTCAGCGCCGGTTCGACCTTGTAGAGATAGGGCGCGACCGCCGATTGCCCGAACCGGTTACCGGTCAGCGATTCCGGCAGATATTCCGTATAGAGCACCGCGATACGAACGCCGCGCGCCTTGATCATGTCGCATTTGGCGGTGTCGATCACGACCTCCGGCTGGTTGTTGGTCCGGCGTTCGTCGCGCACCCCGTCGGTGACGATGAACATCACCGCCTGCGGCGCATTTCTGTTGATCCCGGTGCCGGGGTCGGTGATCAACTGGCTGTTCATCTGTTCCATGGCGTCGCTCACCGCCGTGTCATTGTCCCCATAACCCGGATCGGTCGTCTTGCAGGCCGAGGTGGGGCACCCGTTCTTGTAGAATTGATAGGGGACCAGGTCCTGCGTGGTCTGCGCCGCATCGGCCATTCTGTCGGTTCGCCGCTGAAGAATGGAGAACGCACCCTGTCCGCGGAAGGTCGCGATCGCGATCCGATAGTCGGCGCCATTCTTGCTCGACGTGCTGGTGGCGTTCGCGGCAAGCTTGGACACCGCGCGTCCCTCCTCATCGATACGCAGGGGCAGGCCATAGGATTTGGCGACGCCGTACAGGTCCGTCATATTGCCGTTCCTGTCCCGCCCCATCGGCGTGCCGGTGACCGTATGACAGGCGAATTGGCAACCGCTCGAATTGCTGGCCGCGACCTTGGCCAATCCGGCGGTGGTGGTGGGCAGCGCCATCGAGTTGGACACGTCGAGCAGCATGTAGAAGTCGATATCCGGCGCGGTCGCGTTGGTCGTCGCCGACTTGCCCGAAATGGTCAGGTTGTTCAGCCCCATGACGCGGGCAAAGACGTTGCTCGATGTCGCGCGATAGCTGACCGTCGCGGTCCGGCGGCCACTGGCGTCGGTGGGGGCCTGGATCGTCAGGTTGAACAGCGTGATCCCGCTGGACCTGATCAGGGACGCCGATTGCAGCACGAAGAACTGCCGGGCGACATAGGCCGCATAGCCGTCATCCGCCTGCATCGCGCTCTTGCTGACCGCCAGCAGGGCGGCGGCGTCGGCAATGGCATTCAGCTTGGTCTGCGACTTCATGGCGCGGGCGTAATCGACCCCCATGCCGATCGAGCATGTCAGCGGCGCCAGTGCCAGCGCGAACATCATCATGACGTTGCCACGACGCTGGCGGAGCATGGTACGGAGCGAAAAGCTCCGGGTAATGGCCATGGTCACAGACAGTCCGGACAATTGATCTGGTCGGTGTTGCGGGGGATCATGTAAAGCGAATCCTTGAGCGCCAGCGGCCCGATCGCCCCGAAGGAATTGGGCGGGCGGTAGGCATAAGTGACTTCGGCAAACAGGAAATAGGTGCCGTTCAGTCGCATTTCGGGCGGAATGGTGATCGCACTGCCGCGGGCATAGGGCGCGATGTTCAGGCCCCGGCTCCACATCACGCTCGTCCGGCCGTCGACCGTCCCGACCTGGGTGACGCGGACCGTCGCCCCGCTCGCGGCATAGGGCAGCAGCACCTGCGTCGCGAGTTTCAGATTGTCGTCGACCTCGCGCGCAGAAATCTGGCTGGTGGTGTTCTGCGAGATCAGGTCGCTGGCCGCACGGGTGGCGATCGTCACCTTGCGGTTGCAGGCGATCCCGTCCTGAAGCTGAACCCCGCCCAGATACAGAACCAGCATCACCGGCAGGGTCAGCGCGAACTCGACCATCGCGACCCCGCGCCGGTCGCGCATGGCCGCGACGCGGCGCGACAGGCCCCGGATCACGTATAGGCCTCGGACTTGGAGACCGAGGTCGCCATCAGGACGGTCTGCCCACTGCCCTTGCCGGTCAGGTCGGCGTTCGGCGCGACTCGCATCGGCCAGAGATAGATGAAGCGGACCATGACCAGCGCCCCTTGCTCGCCCAGATCATAGGAAAAGCTGTTGGTCGGCTTTCCATTCGCATCGAAGGTCAGCGACATGGCATTGCTGCCCAGTGCGGTGCCGGTCGCGGCACTCTTCACATCGACGTAAAGCCGGGCGCAGGACATGAACGAGGGCAGCGCGGCGCATCCGTTCCGACGGAAGCGCTCGGCGAGCTGGGCCTGGGTCATGCCAGTGCCGCTGCCCTGTATGTCGCCGGCCTGGGCCTGGCCGGTGATGACGCTGCGCGCCGCGACCTCGACCGCGCTCTCCAGCGCCTCCTGCGCCAGATAGGCCAGGCTGGCCTGCATGATCGCGAGCAGCAGCGCGATGAACGGCGTCGCGACGAGCGCGAACTCGACGATCGTCGCCCCACGCGAATCGAAAAGGATCGAACGCGAAGGGCCGGAGCGACGGCGCGGGAGGGAGGGGAATGGCATGTCTGGGCAGGTCTCTTGCCTGCCCATATCGGTCACAACTCGTTAAAACTTCCGCAAGCGATCGCGGACCCGAAACGATTTTTTCGTTACGGACCCGATATTTCCGCCCTATCGAAGCGCACGGGCATAGAGCGCCAGCGTCCAGCCCATGGCCTGGAGAAACAGGGCCGGATCGTAACGCGGCCCCTCATCGCGCAGAAAGGCGTGCTGCCCCGCCACCTCATGCCATTCGTACGAAGCGCCGACCTCTTCCAGCCGCGCACGGATCGTCTCACGCCCGGCATAGGGGACGTGCGGATCCTGCCGCCCCCAGACGAACATCGTCTCCGCCTTCAATTCGGCCATCCGCGCCAAGCTGTCGTCCGAACGCCCTTCGCCCAGCGTGCCCGAATGGATGTCGGTCGCATAGAAACAGGCCGCCGCCGACACGCGCGGGTCGAGCGCGGCGCGATAGGCCAGATGCCCGCCCAGGCACACGCCGAACGTCCCGAGCCGCCCATTGCAGGCCGGATGCGCCGCCAGCGCGCCCAGCCCCGCCGCCGCATCCGCGTCATAGGCCGCAACCGGCTTGGTGAATTTCAGGTCGTTGCCGCGATCCGTGCCCGGCTTGTCATAGGCCAGCACCGTGCCCGCCGGTTCATATTCATGATAGACCTCGGGCACCGCCACGACATAGCCCTGTCCCGCCAGCATCGCCGCCAGCCGCCGGATCGGCGCGGTCACCTGATAGATTTCGGAAAACAGCATGACGCCGGGAAAGCGCCCCTCGATCGCGGGGCGGAAGATATGCATCCGCATCGTGCCCGATCCGGGCACCTCGACATCCTGGAACTCGTCGCTGCGTATGATCATGGCGGGCCTTCCTTTGCTGGGCAACGTCCTTCGCATCCCGGCGCGGCGGCGGCAATCGGCCTGGTTGCGCTTGCGGGGGGCGTCAGGCCATTATCGTGCCGGTGATGGAGCGGGGAACGAGACGACTGGCGTTGTTGAGCGCGGCCTGGACAATCGGGCTGATCGCATCGGGATGCCACCCCTTCGACCGGGCGACATGGTGGATGGAGATCGCGCCTGTGCTGATCGCACTGCCTCTGCTCTGGGCGTGGCGGCGGCACTTTCCGCTGACCGAGCTGGCAATGCTGCTGATCGGGGTGCATGGGCTGATCCTGATGCTGGGCGGCGCGTACAGCTATGCGCGGGTTCCCGCCGGAGGCTGGGTGCAGGACTGGCTGCATCTGGCGCGCAATCCCTATGATCGGCTCGGCCATTTCGCGCAGGGCTTCGTGCCCGCGATCGTGTTTCGCGAATGGCTGGTCCGGCGCGGCGGCTTGACGAAGGGCGGGATGCTGACCCTCTTGGTCCTCGCCTGCTGCCTGGCGGTCAGCGCGACCTATGAACTGATCGAGTTCGGGGCCGCCATGGCACTGGGTCAGGGAGCGGATGAGTTTCTGGGGACGCAGGGTGATCCCTGGGATACGCAATGGGATATGCTGATGTGCCTGATCGGCGCGGTAACGGCGGTGTCGACGCTGTCGCGCGTCCACGATCGGCAGATGGCGGGCCTGGTGAGGGGGCAGGCACGGGGGGATGATTCCATGCCCCACCGGTGGTAGAAGCACCGCACCCGAAACCCGGAGTTCTCGACATGGTCCAGCGGCACCGCTGACGCGGCACAGGTCATCACGGCGGTACGAACCGCCTCCCCTGCCCCCAATGTTTTCGAGAAACTTATGCCACGTTTGCAGAACAAGACGTGCGTCGTCACCGGCGCAGGCCGCGGAATCGGCCATGCCATCGCCCGCCGCTTTCACGAGGAGGGCGCGACCGTCATCCTGACCGACCGCGACAGCGAAACGGGATCGCACGCCGCCGCGGCGATGGGATGCCGGTTCGAACCGCTCGACGTCACCGAGGAAGCGGACTGGACCCGGCTGGCCAGGATCATACCCGTCGCCGATGTCGTCGTGAACAATGCCGGGATCACCGGGTTCGAGCATGGCCCCGTCGCCCACGACCCGGAACATGCGAGCCTGGAGGATTGGCGCGCGGTACACCGGGTCAATTTGGACGGCACCTTTCTGGGATGCCGCTATGCGATCGGCGCGATGAAGACGAAGGGAACGGGCGCGATCATCAATATCTCGTCGCGCTCGGGCCTGGTCGGTATTCCGGGGGCAGCGGCCTATGCCTCGTCCAAGGCGGCGATCCGCAACCATAGCAAGACGGTCGCGCTTTACTGTGCACAACAGGGATGGACGATTCGCTGCAACTCGGTCCACCCGGCCGCCATATTGACGCCGATCTGGGAGCCGATGCTGGGTGAAGGCGCGGAACGCGATGCGCGGATGGCGGCCCTGGTCGCCGACACGCCGCTCAAGCGCTTCGGCGATGCGGATGAGGTCGCGGCAATCGCGGTCATGCTCGCCTCGGACGAGGCGACCTATGTGACCGGTGCGGAGTTCAACATCGATGGCGGCCTGCTGGCCGGGTCGGCGGCGACGCCCGGTTGATTTTCGGCCGCGATCGCAAGGTTATGGCGTCCGGCGATCGTGGCCGATAGGCTGGTCCCATGAATCGCAACCTTATCGAAGACCGCCCGACCTTCGTCACCCATCTGGAATGCTCGCTGACCGGCGAACGCTATGAGGCGGACCGGCTTCACGGCCTGTCGCGTGCGGGACGACCGCTGCTGGTACGGTACGATCTGGAGGCGCTGGGCCGGGCCGTCTCCCGCGACGCGATCGCCGCGCGTCAGACCGATTTGTGGCGGTGGCGCGAACTGCTCTCCGTGCGGCGAACCGAAAGCATCGTGTCGCTGGGCGAGATCGAGACGCCGTTGGTCCCCATCCCCCGTTCGGGCGGCGCGTCGGTGCTGGTCAAGGATGAGGGGCGGCTGCCGACCGGATCGTTCAAGGCGCGCGGACTGGTCATGGCGGTGGCGATGGCGCGCGAACTGGGCGTGACGCGGATCGCCATGCCGACCAACGGCAATGCGGGCGCGGCGCTGGCCGCCTATGCCGCGCGGTGCGGAATCGAGACCGTCATCCTCTGTCCCGAGGAAACGCCCGAGGTGAATGTCCGCGAAATCGCCGCGCAGGGCGCCCGCGTGTGGCGGGTCAATGGCCAGATCGACGAATGCGGCGCGATCGTCGGGCGCGGCGCGGCTGAGGGGCGCTGGTTCGACTTCTCGACGCTGAAGGAGCCCTATCGGATCGAGGGCAAGAAGACGATGGGCCTGGAACTGGCCGCGCAGATGGGCTGGGAATTGCCCGATGCGATCTTCTACCCCACCGGCGGCGGCACCGGCCTGATCGGCATGTGGAAGGCGTTCGACGAGATGGAACGGCTGGGCTGGATCGGCTCGAAACGCCCGCGCATGTATGCGGTGCAGGCGAGCGGCTGTGCGCCTATCGTCCGCGCCTATGAAGCGGGCGAGGAGCATGCCGAGCGCTGGGAGGATGCCGCGACCGTGGCGGCGGGCATCCGCGTACCCAAGGCGGTGGGCGACTTCCTGATCCTCCGGGCGGTGCGCGAGTCGGGCGGGGCCGCGCTGGCGGTCGGCGACCCGGCGATCCTGAAGGCGGTGGAGGATTGCGCCCGGCGCGACGGATTGCTGCTCTGTCCCGAGGGGGGCGCGACGCTGGCCGCCTATCATCAGGCGGTACGCGACAATCTGGTCGATGAGGATGAGCGGGTGGTACTGTTCAATTGCGCCACCGGGCTGAAATACCCGTTGCCGCCTGCGGGGCAGTGGCTGGACAAGAACGGGCCGATCGATCTGGACGCGCTGTAAGCCCAACCTCCGTTCCCATGGAGCGAGGTTTGGAAGTGTTATCCGATCGCCAACCGGATCCCCAACGCCGCCAGCAGCGCCAACGGCATCGCCACCGCCCCAACCTTGAGGAAGGCGAGGAAACTCACATCCTCTCCTTCGCGCCGGATCGCCTGAAGCCACAATATCGTCGCCAGCGACCCCGTGACCGACAGGTTGGGGCCAAGGTCCACGCCGATCAGCAGCGCGTCGGTGACGATCTGGGGCGGCTGCGCCTGCGCGATGGCGCTGCTGGCGACCAGGCCTGCGGGCAGGTTGTTCATCGCATTGCTGACAAAGGCGAGGATCGTGCCCGACACCGCCGCCGCACGCGTCGGATCGGTCAGCATGGTGCGAAGCCCCCGCGCGACCCAGGCGATCACGCCCGTCCGGTCCAGCGCCTCGACCAGTATGAACAACCCGGCGACCAGCGGCAGCACGCCCCAGGACACCGACTTGGCCAGCGTCACAGGCGATCGACCCGCGAGCAGCGAGACGATCACCGCCGTCGCAATCCCCGCCAGCGCGGTGGGCAGGCCCAGTTCCACGTCCAGCGCCGACATGGTCAGGAGCAGCAGCGCTGTCAGCATAATTCCCGCCATCGCCAGCTTGCCCCCGGTCGACAGGGCGTCGCGCACCACATCGGCCTCGCAATTCCCCGCGATCCGGGCCCGCTGCGTCCAGCGCAGCACCGCGTAGGTGACCGAGATCGACGCGATCGAGGGCAGTGCGAAGGCCTTCATCCACGCCCCCAGCGGCGGCATGTGCCCGCCATAGAGGACAAGATTGGCGGGGTTGGAGATGGGCAATACGAAGCTGGCGGCATTGGCGATCAGCGCGCAGGCGAACAGCAGGGGCAGCGGATCGGCCTTGGCCTTCTTCGCCGCGACGAAGACGGCGGGCGTCAGGACAACGGCGGTGGCGTCGTTGGACATGAAGGTCGTGACGACGACGCCGGTCGCATAGACCAAGGCGAACAGCCTGGCCCGCGACCGCCCCGCCATGTTGACCGCCGTTGCCGCGATCCAGTCGAACGCGCCATGTTCGCGCGCGGTCTCGCTGAGCAGCATCATGCCGATCAGGAAGAGATAGACGTCGAGCCCCTTGGCAACGGCCTGCCCCGCCGCGTCCCATGGCATGAGGCCGAGCAGGATCAGCAACGCCGCCCCCGCCACCGCCCAGATCCATTCGGGCCAGCGCATCGGCCGCGCGATCACGCCCGCGGTCGACAGTCCCGCAATCGCCCAGGTCGTGCCCGTTGCCAGCGTCACCATCGGCTTCATCCCCCTGCGGGCCGGGCTGGCCCCTTTCGACATCGCGCGCGATAGGCGAGAGGCGGAAGCCGTGGCAATGCCCACCGCCCGTCATCGCCCATCGACGACCGCGCTCCCAACCCGATAGCGAAACAAACGATCCGATCCGGCCGGGACCCGGCCCGGGATTTCACCGATTTCAGCCAAACGTCATGCTGGCGCTGCCACCCTGCCGCGCGAGTGTGCCGGAACGGATGAAGACGGGATCGGGTAAGACACTCTGCCTATCCCTCCGGACGGTCCGTGGCGAAGGTCGACCCCACCACCCCGGCGATGGCCGGGGACGGTGTGACGGGTTTCGCCATCCTACTCCCCCGGAAAGGAGGAGGAGAAGGATGACCCGATCAGAACGACTTGGATACGCCGACGAAGAAGCCGCGACGCGGACCATATTGCGGCGCGCCGACGCCCACGCCGCTTCCATCGCGGATTTCATAGTCATGGTCGAACAGGTTGATGACATCGAAGCGTATGTCGATGTTCGGCCCCGCAAGATGCTGGCTCGCGGTCAGGTTGAACTGCGCATAGGGTGACAGCTTGGCCCCGTTGGGGATGGAGTGGACGTCGTCGTCCCGCCGCAGCCCCGAGCCGTAGATCATGCTGCCGCCCAGCTTGGTCCCCTGACCAAAGGCATAGGACAGACCCGCCGAACCGGTGAACGTCTGGTCGTGATCCAGATAGATGTAATGCCGCGCGATATAGTCCAGATCGTCCTGGCCGAAGCTGAACTGGCTGGAGACGATGTTGCGCCCCTTGGCCTTGGCCGCCGCGAAATTGGCATAGGCGAGCAGGCCACCGCGCGCATAGCTCATATTCGCCTCGATCCCGCCGATACGTCCTTGACGATAGTTGAACGGGGTCAGGATGATGGGCGCGCCGAACTGCCCCTCGTCGATCAGGTTCCTCGAGATGCGGTAATAGGCGTCGATGCCATAGGTGAAATAGCGGCTGAGCCGGGCCTGGAACCCGGCGTCGAAATAATCCTGCCGCTCGGCATAGGGCACGTCATTGGCCGTGACGGACGGATAGGCGCTGGTCCCGATGAACTTACCGATGCTGGTATTGCCGACCAGTTCGAAGGGCGGCGGCACGAAATAGCGCGAATAGCCCGCATGCAGCGTATAGACCCCGTCCGGCTGCCACACCAGATTGACGCGCGGCGACAACTGCCCCTCGCGCCGATAGCCGTTATAGAGGTCGTAGCGCCCGCCATAGTTGAGGGTCAGCTTGGGCAACAGCTTCCACTCGTCCTGAAGATAGGCACTGAAGCTGGTCGCGGTCTTGCCGCTATTGTCGACGATCGCGATGGGCTCGCCCGCCTGGTTGCCGCCTGCATCGACCGGGAAGACGTTGGTCGTCGTATCGCTGGTCGAACGGTCGCGCGTCACCAGCAACCCGCCGCGCAGCGTGTGCGCATCGCCCAGATGATAGACGGCATCAACCTGTCCGCCGATCGCGAAGTCCTGCTTATAGGCCTGCTGTGCCTGCCCATTATAGAGCAACTCGCCGAGCACATCGGGTCGATAGCGCAGCGAGGAATAGCGCGCGAACAGCGACGCCTGCACGGTGAAGGGCTCGGCATCGTGCAGGAACGCGACCTGGCCGAAACCGGTCTTCTCCAGCTGCGTCTCGTTCAGCTTCTCGCTGGGGAAAGCGCTCTGCCCGCCCACGGTCCACGTCCCGCTCGGCTGTTGGCCCACGGGGTTGGGAATCCGGAACCACTGGTTGGAATAACCGCCGACGAACGACACCCGGTTCTGATCATCGAGGATATGATCGACATAGGCAAAGCCCTGATACTGATCGGTATCGTCATGGACCGGGTTGGACCGGCCATCGACGCTCTCGATGCCCAGCCCGCTATGCCGATAATCGCCCGAGACGAAATAGTTGGTGCTGCCCGAGGAGCCGCCATAGGTCAGGCTCGGCTGGATGGTGTTGTGGCTGCCGCCATAAATGGAGGCGGTGCCGCCATTGTCGAACAGCCCGCTCTTGGTGGTGATGTCGATCACGCCCGCGGTGCGCAGGCCATATTGCGCAGGCAACGCGCCGGTCAGGATGTTGACCTTGTCGACCAGGCGCGGCGACAGGGTCTGGCCGAACACCGCCAGCCCCTCGGGCAGGATGGTGCCGTTGATGCGATATTGCAGGCCGTTATGGTCGTCGCGGACGTGGAACTGGCCGAACCCGTCCTGTACGACGCCGGGGGCCTGGAGCAGGATCTGGTTGAACTGCTGGTTCTCGCCGCCGGGCAGCGCCTTGATCGTGTCGCTGGTGATCTCGTAATTCGACGCGCCCAGGCTCGGCTGGATATGCGCGCGCGCGGTGTCGAGCCGCTTGGCGGTCACCACGATGTCGCTGGTGTCGTCGCTCGCCTTGGTCTGGTCCGTATCGGGCGTGGGAACGCCACGCGTCTGGGCCAGTGCCGGAAAGGCTATTGCGGACGACGCGACACAGCACAGCAGGGCATAAAGACGCATAGACATACTCGCATGATATATAGTCTCCCGGTGATGCCTGCTTCGCTGCGCCGCAATGCGAAGGCAAGCCGAGTCGCGCTCCATGACGCATTTGTAAGCGAGCCATCATGCGCCCGGCCGCCATGGTCAGGGCCGCCGAACCCCGCTATGCTACGGATATGGCCGAACGTTTCGAGAGACACCGCCAGCCCTGGCGGCCCGACGAGATTCAGAAACTCCACACGCTTGTCAAAAAGGGCATGGCGCTGAAGGCGATCGCCAAGGCGCTGACCCGCAGCGAGGAATCGGTCAAGGCCCGCGCCAAGGAAGACGGGCTGTCGATCGCCAAGCTCCACTAGGGGCCGATCGACCTGGGGCAAGGGCTCCTATCGGATGATCCGTCCGATCCGTACCAAAACCCCGCTGGGATCGCTCACCGCGAATTCATAGGTGCCCCAGGGCTTGGCTTGCGGCGCGTCGGGCTCGATGATCCGGTCGCGCACCCGGTCGGCGACCGCATCGACGTCCTCGACATAGAGATACAGGCCGAACGGATTGTTCTCCACTTGCGCAGGCCAGCCGGGCATGTGGTTCAGATGCAGGTGCCAGCCGCGTCCGTCCTCCAGGATGCGATACGCACCGAAGTCCGCCGCGACCTCAAAACCGAGCAGCCGGTAGAAGGCGGTGCTGTCATCCATATCGCTGGTGGGGACGATGGCGACGCAATGGTGGTTCATGGCCCTACCCTTTCGACGGGACGATGCGGCACCCTGCCGCGCCGTGCCCGCCAAGGCCAGTGCTAGAGCGGATCGCCGTCGCGACAGCGTTCCCATTCGACCGGATCATGGGCGCAGGTGATCGCCACTTCGTCCCGCCGCTCGATCGACAGCGCGCGCAGCCGCCTCTGATTGGACAGGCGGGCGGTCGCATCGACCTCCATCAATCGCTGATAGGCGCGCAGGCCCGGCGTGCAGCGGCGCTTCGCCGTGCGCATCTCGCCCCGGTAGAAATAGGCATCCCCCGCATGGAGCAACCAGCGGCCGCCGGCCTGCCGGATCGCGACGCCCGCATGGCCCCAGGTGTGACCCGGTAGCGGAACCAGCAGGATTTCCGGTGGCAGGCCGGCCAGGTCGCGCACCGCGTCGAACCCGAACCAGCCTTGCCCTCCCGCGCTGTGCAATTGCCACCGCGCGACCTCGTCCCATTGCGGTGCGCGCCAGCGATTGCGCGCGACGACCCCGGCATGGGGGCCCGCCGCATCGTCGAATTCGCGGCGCATCACATGCACCGTCGCATTCGGGAAATCCTCCAGCCCGCCGGCATGATCGAAGTCGAGATGGGTCAGGACGATATGGCGCACATCGTCGCGCCGATATCCCATCGCCTCGATCTGGCGGACCGCCGTCTCCTCCTCGCGCAGGCGGATGTTGAGCATCGCGCGCCAGGGCACGGGAATACGCGGATCGGGTCGGCGATGCGGATGGGCGACGTCGCGCAGGCCATAGCCGGTATCGACCAGCACCAGTCCGCTCGCCTCGGTCTCGATCAACAGACAGTGGCAGACGAGATGGCCGAGCAATCCCCGGCTTCGCCCGTCGAACAACGCACCGCCCAGCGGGCAGTCTGTACCGCAATTGAGATGGTGAATCCGCATCCCATCCCAACCCGACCCCGTAATCCCGGTTCCTATAATCCTTTTCTTACAATCGCTTGAACACACTGACCTGGATCATGAGCGGGAAACGCCCGCCCCGCCCGACGCGCTCATGGATCAACGTCATGGGAGGCTTTTCATGTCGGCCGGACTCTTCGCCATGCTGTTGGGCCTCGTCTTGCTGGTCGCCGGGGTGCCGCTCGTCACGGGCTATTTCGGCTTCGTCCACCACGAGCCGTTGCGGGCATCGACGCTATGCTGAGGCCAGAGCGCCCGCCATCCCCCCCATGTTGAGACATCAGACCGTGATCAGGCTCTCTGCCGCTGCGGTAACCTGCGCCAGCCGTTCGGCCAGTTCGCGCTTCCGGAACGGCTTGGTCAGGCGGGCCAGCGACGGCGCGACGCCGTCCGTCTCGGCATAGCCCGACACCAGCAGGATCGCCACGCCGGGCCGTCGCGCCTGGACCAGACGGGCGAGTTCGGTGCCCGACAGACCGGGCATCAGATGGTCGGTCACCAGCAGGTCGAATGCCACCCCTTCATCGAGCAACGCGATCGCCTCCTCGCCCGACGCCGCCTCGACCACGTCATAGCCGAGATCGGCGAGCATGTCGGCGGTGGTATGGCGCACCAGTTCCTCGTCATCGACCAGAAGCGCACGCCCGCTACGCCGGGTCGGCCCCGCACAGGGGATGTCCGCCACGCCCTCATGCCGCGCCAATCCGCTGACCGGCAGGAACAGCGCCACTTCGGTCCCCTGCCCCGGCTCGCTATCGATGGCGAGCGCGCCGCCCAGTTGCAGCGCCAGGCCATGCACCATCGACAGGCCCAGCCCGGTTCCCTTGCCAACCCCCTTGGTCGAAAAGAACGGCTCCACCGCGCGGGCCAGCGTGGCCGCGTCCATGCCGGCACCCGTATCGGTGACCGACAGGCGGATATAGTCGCCCTCCGCCACCGGCAGGCCCAGTTCCGCCCCCACCCGCTGCTGGCGAAGCGCGATGCGCAGCCGACCGCCCTCCGCCATCGCATCGCGCGCATTCACCGCCAGGTTGAGCAGCGCCATTTCGAGCTGGTTGGGATCCGCATCGGCGGGCGGCAGGCCGGGTTCGACATCGACCTCGACCGCGATCTGCGGGCCGGTGGTGCTGGCGACAAGCTCGCCCATCCCGGCGACCAGCTCCGCCAGATCGACCGCGATCAATTGCAGCGGCTGGCGACGGGCAAAGGCGAGCAGCCGCTGGACCAGCAACCGCGCCCGCTCCGCCGACTGGGCCGCCCCCGCGATCAGCCGCTGTTCGCGCTCCCCGCCCAGCCCCTTGTGCTGCAACAGGTCGAGCGTGCCGACGATCGGGGTCAGCAGATTGTTGAAGTCATGGGCGACGCCACCGGTCAGTTGGCCCATCGCCTCCATCTTCTGTGCCTGACGCAAGGCGGCCTGCGCTTCGGCCAGTTGCGCCTCGCCGCGCAACCGCTCGGTGACGTCGGCGACGAATTGATAGACGCCGACCTGCCTGCCCTCCTCGTCGAACAGGGGATGGAAGCTGATCGAATAGGAGCGACGGGTACGGTCCGGGTCGCCGAATTCGTCGACGAAGCTGACATGCTCCCCCTGCATCCCGCGCATCCAGCCCGCACGCACCTCCTCGCGCAGGCCGGGCCGGTCGGCGAGCAGATCGAGCATATTGTCGCCGGTCTTCGGACGCACGCCGAAGACGCGCTCGAACTCATTGGCATTGGCGAGGTTCAGGCCCAGAATGTCGAACTTCATATCGACCGCCATCACCATGATGTCGGTATTCTCGACCATCGTCGCCAGCATGTTGCGCTCGGCGGTCCGCTCCGCCACCCGCTGTTCCAACGTCATGTTCAGCGCGTGAAGCTGATCCTCGGCAAGCTTGCGGTCGTGAATGTCGACCGACGAGCCGAACCAGCGGACGATCCGGCCGCTCGCCGGGTCGCGATAGGGATGCGCCCGGTCGAGGAACCAGCGATACTCGCCCGATGCCGAACGGATGCGGTGCTGGCATTTGTGGACGCCGCCACTGTCGCGTGCCGCCTGGAACGAGGCGACGACGTGCGGCGCGTCATCGGGGTGGATATGGGCCGCCGCGATCTCGGCCGGCGTCAGCGATTCGAAGGGCGCCCCGGTATAATCGGAGAAGCGCCGGTTGAGGAATTCCATCCGGCCATCGGCGTCCGCGATCCATATGATCTGCGGCACCGCATCGACCATCAGCCGGAAATGGGTTTCGCTGTCGACCAGCGCCGTCTGCGCCGCGACCTGGTCGGTCATCTCCGCCAGAACGCACAGTACGCCCCCCGGCCGGCCGTCGTCGTCGATCACCGGCGAGTAATCCAGATTCAGCCAGACCCGTTCGGCGACGCCGTCGCGATAGAGCGTGAAGGGCCGGTCCCGAAAGCTGAGCGTATCGCCGGCCAATCCGGTGCGCATCACATGATCGTTGAACTCGACCGCTTCGGGCCAGGCCCGCCGCACCGGCGTCCCCAGCGCATCGGGATGCCGCCCCCTCGCCATCCTGGCATAGGCGTCATTGTACAGCATGACGCCCTCTTCACCCCATAGCAGCACCATGGCGACGGGCGATCGCAGCACGAGCAGCGTCGCGGCGCGCAGCGAGGCGCTCCACCCCTCCAAGGGGCCAGGCGTCCCCTGCGACCAGTCCCGCCGCGCGATCAACGCACCGCACGGCCCAGCGCCCAACAGGCTGTCGCGAAAGCTGGAAACCAGGGCCATGCGGGGATCGACCGTCCTTCACGCCGCACCGCCCAATCGGCCACGGGGTTAACCCGTGATAGACGATCGAACATCGCGATGCACCGCCCTTTCGACAGGATCGCGGCTCGCCCCCGGCCTCAAGAATCTGTAGCACGAGGAAAAACAGATATGGGAGTGGGCATGAGCGATCTGGAACAGGCGACGGTCCGCCGGGTGACGTGGCGGCTGATGCCGCTGCTCGGCCTGCTGTATCTAGTCGCCTATATCGATCGGCAGAACATCTCCTATGCCAAGCTGCAGATGGTGGACGCGTTGGGGTTGAGCGAGGCGGCGTTCGGCCTGGGCGCGTCGCTGTTCTTCATCGGCTATTTCCTGTTCGAGGTGCCGAGCAACATCCTGCTCCACCGGGTCGGCGCGCATCGCTGGTTCGCGCGGATCATCGCGAGCTGGGGCGTGGTGACCGTGCTGCTGGCCTTTACCCCCAACGCCACGATCTTCTACCTGCTGCGCTTCCTGCTGGGCGTGGCGGAGGCGGGGTTCTTTCCCGGCGTCCTCTATGTCCTGACCCTGTGGTTCCCGGTCCGTTACCGCGCACGGGCGGTCGGCCTGTTCATGCTGGCGAGCGCGGTGGCCAATGCGGTGGGCGGCGCGGTCGGCGGGCTGTTGCTCGACCAGGACGGCACGCTCGGGCTGGCGGGATGGCAATGGGTGTTCCTGGCGACCGGCCTGCCCGCCGTGGCACTCGCCCCGATCGTGCTCTTCGCCCTGCCGCGCACGCCCGAGGTCGCGGCTTGGCTGACCCGGCCGCAAAAGGACTGGCTGGCCGCCGAACTGGCGACGGGACAGGCGGAATCGGCGCATGGCGGCACCCTGTCGGTGCTGCGCGATCCGCGCGTGCTGCTGCTCTGCCTCGTCTATATCGGCTTTCCACTGGCGGCTTATGGGCTCAGCTATTGGTTGCCGACGATCGTGCGGGGGTTCGGGGTGTCGAACACGGTCAACGGGCTGCTCGGCATCATTCCCTGGACGCTGGTCGCGATCGCCTTATGGGCGGTGCCGCACCATGCCGCGCGGTTCCGCAATCCGGTCTTTCATGCCGTCGGACCGGCGCTGGCGGGGGCCGTCCTCTTGGTCGCGAGCGTGATGGTCAGCTCGATCCCCTTGCGCTTCGCCTGCCTCAGCCTGGGGGCCGCCGCGATTTTCTCGGGCCAACCCGCCTTCTGGACCCTGCCGCCACGCTTCCTGTCGGGCGCCCGCGCCGCCGCGGGCTTCGCCGCGATCAACTCGGTCGGCAATCTGGGCGGCTTCATCGCCCAGGCGATCGTGCCCGCGATCCGCGACCGGACGGGCAGCGATGGCGCGCCGATGCTGTTCCTGGCCGCCTGCCTCGCTCTGGCGGCACTGGGCGTGCTGCTGGTCGAGCGGATGCTGCCGAAGCCCGCATAGCCCGCCCGGCACCGGGCGAGGATCAGGCCAGGCTGATCCGCCGTCCTTCGCGCGCGGAGCGATAGATCGCCTCGATCACCCGCATATCCGCCAGCCCCTCCTCGCCCGCCACCAGCGGCCGGGTGTCGTTCAGGATACATTCGGCCAGATGGTCGAGCTGCCCGGCATGCTGCCCCTTGCCCGCGGGCACTTGCCGCTCCTCAGTCCGGCCGTCGCGGCGGATCCACATTCTCTGCCCCTCATAGGACGTGGCGGGCTCCAGCTCGATCCAGCCTTCGGTCCCCGTCACCCGGTACATATTGTGGTTCGAACTATAGCTCGACACGCAGGTCGTCTCGATGCCCGAGGGAAAGCGCAGCAAGAAGCTGATCCGGTCCTCGACGGTGCGAAAGCGCGGGTCGTTGCGGTCGGTCGCCTCGATCGCGCTGACCTCGACCGGTTCCTCACCGGTCAGGTAGCGGACGGCGTTCAGGCTGTAGATGCCGATGTCCATCAGCGACCCCCCGCCCGACAGCGCCCGGTCCAGCCGCCACTGATCGGGCCGCGCGTTGAAGCCGTGATCGGCGGTGATGATCCGGGTCGGCCCGACAAAGCCCTTTTGCGCCAGGTCGATCGCCAGCCGGTTGTGCGGCTCGAACCGGGACCGGTATCCGATCATCAGCTTGCGCCCCGCCTTGCGACACGCCTCGATCATCGTCCGGCATTCGGCGACCGATACCGCCATCGGCTTTTCGCACATCACATGCTTGCCCGCCTGGGCCGCGCGCACCGTATATTCGGCGTGCATCGCATTGGGCAGGATCACATAGACGACATCGACGTCCGGATTGTCGCGAATGCTGTCGAACGTGCGGTAGCTGTAGCGGTGGCTTTCGGGCACGCCATATTTCTCGCCGAAACGCTTCAGCTTATCGGGCGTCCCGCTGACCAGCGCGGTCAGCCGGGCATGGTCGCACTCGGCGAATTTGGACATGATCAGTTCGGCGTAGCTGCCCAGGCCGACGATCGCATAGCCGATCTTGCGCCCGCGCGGCGCGGCGCAGGCATTGCCCGCGGCAAGCGCCAGGCCCGCTCCCAATCCCGCGATGACGGTCCGACGGTCGGCGTTGCGCATGATCCTCTCCCATTGGCATGACCGGCGATATTGGCCAGCCTTGTCATGAAGTTATCATGCTCGCCCGCGCGGCACCACTGACATGGGCTAGACGGTCACCGCCGTCGCCTGTCGCCCCTCCTGCCCGAAAATGCGCAGATAGCGCGCGATCTCGCTCGGCTGGCCGGTCGCCTTGGCGGGATTGTCGGACAGCTTGACCGCCGGTCGGCCATCCGCGCTGATGACCTTGGCCACCAGCGAGATCGGCTCCAGCCCCGCCTCGCCCGCCGGATCGCATCCCCGGAAATCATTGGTCAGGTTGGTTCCCCAGCCGAAGCTCATCCGGACCCGGCCATGGAAATGGCGATAGGTCGCCTCGATGGTGTCGATATCCATGCCGTCGGAGAAGATCAGCAGCTTGCCACGCGGATCGCGGCCATGGGCGCGCCACCAGTCGATGATCTGCTCGCCGCCCTCGATCGGCGGCATCGAATCGGGGCGAAAGCCCGTCCAGTCGGCCAGCCAGTCGGGGGCGTGGCGCAGAAAGGCGCTGGTCCCGAACGCATCGGGCAAGGCGATCAGCAGGTTGCCGTCATACAGCGCCTGCCATTCGGCCAGCACCTTGTACGGCGCCGCCGCCACCCCCGCATCGTCGGGCGCGAGCGCGGCCATCACCATCGGCAGCTCATGCGCGTTGGTGCCGATCGCCTCCAGGTCATTGTCCATCGCCAGCAGCACGTTGGACGAGCCGATGAAGCGCGCGCCCAACCCTTCCTTCAACGCCTCGACGCACCAGCGCTGCCACAGAAAGCCGTGCCGCCGCCGCGTTCCGAAGTCGGAAAGCACCAGGTCGGGCAGTTCGCGCAACCGCTCGACCTTGTCCCACAGCTTGGCCTTGGCGCGGGCGTAGATAATGTCGAGTTCGAACCGACCCTTGCCCTTCAGCGCCGCGCGCGAACGGAGCTCGTTGACGATGGCGAGCGCAGGGATTTCCCACATCGTCGTATGCGCCCAGGGCCCTTCGAAATGCAGCTCGAACTGGCCATCGACGGTGCGCAGTTCATATTCGGGAAGCTGGAACCGGGCGAGCCAGTCGATGAATTCCGGCTTGAACATCCGCTGCTTGCCGTAAAAACTGTTACCCGCCAGCCAGATCAGCTCCTTCTTCGTAAAGCGCAGCGTGCGGGCATGATCGAGCTGTTCGCGCAACTCGCGCTCGTCGATCACCTCGGCCAACCGGACCGAATGGCTGCGGTTGATGAGCGAGAAGGTCGCATGCACATCGGGATGCAGTTGCCGGATCATCTGCAACATCAGCAGCTTGTAGAAATCGGTATCGAGCAAGCTGCGCACGACCGGGTCCAGCCGCCAGCCATGGTTGTAGACGCGGGTGGCGATGTCGGTGACGGGCATGATCGGTCCTTGGCCATGGCGCTGCGCATGCGACGGGAGGTACCGACGCCGGAACGCGGCACCCCGTGCATCCGGTTGCAAGACCATGATCGCGCCCGGATGTCAGCCCCTTTGTGTCTTTGTCCGCCCCTCGCCGCCTGCTTGGCGAGCGTCCGTGGTCGCCCTATGCCGACCTCCCCCATGCGATCAGGACGCGACACTCTTCGATGACATCTCCCACCCCTGGCCTGTTCGGCCATATCGAGCGGCTTCATGGCGACCGTCCTTGGGGCACGATGCTGGATGCCGGGACGGGGACGGGATCGCTGCGCTGGATCGCCACGCTTCCGACCGAGCGCTGGACCGCCGTGACCGGGGCGGCGGGCTATGCCCGGCAATTGCGCGAACAGACCAGGGCCAGCCGCCGTCCGGGCGACCGCATCCTGCTGGGCAATTGGGAACAGCCGACACTGCTGGCGGGCGAGCGATACGACACGGTGCTGGCCGACTATCTGCTGGGCGCCATCGATGGCTTCGCGCCCTATTTTCAGGACCGCCTCTTCGCCCGCCTGCGCCCGCTGACCGCCGGGCGGCTCTATATCGTCGGACTGGAACCCTATGTCACCGCCGAGCCGCCCATCGACCCGGCGGAGCGGATCATATGGCGGATCGGGCGGCTGCGCGATGCCTGCCTGTTGCTGGCGGGCGAGCGGCCTTATCGCGAATATCCCGCCGACTGGGTGATGGACAATCTGCGCCGCTCCGGCTTCCGCCCGGTCGATCTGCAGCATTTTCCGATTCGCTACGGCACGCGCTTCGTCGAATCCCAGATCGCGATGCTACCCCCGCGCCTGGCCAAGCTGACCGATCGCGCCCTTGCCGCGGCCATGAACGCCCAGGCGGCGGCCCTGCGCGAGGAGGCATTGGCGGTGATCGCGGAACAGGGCGCGCTGGCCTGCGGGCGCGACTATGTGATTGCGGCGGAGCCCGAATAGGCCGACCATGAATCGTGCCGTGTCGGCGGCAGGTTCGAAGGGATCACATTCGACCAGGCCCTTTGGACGACGTGGCACCAGGCATCCGCACCATCGGATGCCGAAATCAAGTGACCGGTCGCGCCGGAGTGCCCCAGGTCGGACGCGAGGCGCCGGTCCATGTCTCGACCAGACGGTGTTGCGCCCTGGCCGAGAGTCCCCGCCATCGCGCCTGCTCGCGCGGCGACAGCGCATAGAGGGTCCAGCCGCGCATCCTCATACATTGTTCGATCGTGTCGGGGACGGGCGCGATCGGCTTGGGCAGGTCGGGGGCGGTTTCGTCCGGCGACATCAGGGCGCGGTCGGTCTCGATCATCGGTCCCGTGGTGATCGCGCGACAGCGTCGCAGGTCGGCGTCCCGCCCGGCGATGGTCGCGCCCGGACGGTTGTAGAAATGACCGGGCGGAGGTGCCGGGACGGGCAAGCCCTGGCCCATCAGGGACGTAGTCGCGATGAGCAGACGAAGCATCCGGGCATCTTCCTCCTTCCCGTCCGGGGAGCGGATCGGCCACCGCCCCCCGGCTCAGCCGGATCAGAACGCGATGGCGAGCCCCGCGCGATAGGCCTGGTTGCGGACATCCGAGCGCGCGACCGTGGTGTCGGCCGCGACCGAGACCGTCATCCTGCCCGTGCGATAGGACAGCCCCGCCGACAACTCGCCCCAGTCGCGATCCTGCGTCGCGACGGCGAAGGGAATGCGCAGCGCGGTGCCGTTCGCGAAGCCGACAAAGGCCACGTTCGGGCGATCCTCAAAATCATGGACATAATAGGCGGAGGCGAAGGGGCGCAGGCCCCCGGCATCGCCATCGAGTTGCAGGCCCGCACGCCCCTGCACGCTCAGGAAACTGTCCCGATCATAGGCCAGGGCCGGGCCGGTGCCGCGCTCGGGGGTCGGGGTGAAGTCGATCCGGTTGGCGCGCATCGACACGCGCGGGCCGAAGCGCAACGCCTCGCTGCCCGCCTGATACGCCGCCCCCAGT
Source organism: Sphingomonas sp. Marseille-Q8236 (assembly GCF_965112005.1). Taxonomy (NCBI): domain Bacteria; kingdom Pseudomonadati; phylum Pseudomonadota; class Alphaproteobacteria; order Sphingomonadales; family Sphingomonadaceae; genus Sphingomonas; species Sphingomonas sp. Marseille-Q8236. The sequence goes on along the minus strand of NZ_CBCOPO010000001.1, from coordinate 1,441,283 downwards.
TCGGCCGACAGCGCCAGGGCGTTGTCGCGAGCGCGCAGGTCATAGGGCGTGCCGAGGAAATCGCCGGTCCGACGGGTGGTCGACTGATAGACCCCGGCGCTCGTCTGGACGTCGAGTACGGGGCCCAGCGATCCGCCGACACGCCCGTATAGCGTCCCCTGGATCAGCTCGCCGCGCGCCGACTGGCCCAGCCGGATCTTGCCGTCCAGTTTGGAATAGGACAGGCCGAAGCCGAGCATCACGGCATCGCTCGCGCGCGCCTCGACACCGGTCGCGACATAAAAGCCGTCGAACCGGTCACGCCCGCGCGGGAGCGTGCCCGGCATCGCCGCGCCCGATCCGTCGATATAGCCGCCCGCCAGATACATGGCCGCATTTTCGGGCAGCACGCCTTCGCGCAAGGTCGTGGCCGGCGTGTCGCTGACCATCGCGGCCTGACCGGGCATCGCGATTTCGTTGGCGGCGAACTCCATCGGCTTGCCGATCATCGCGATCGATCCCCCCTGGAACCGATCGGGGGCCATGGCGGCGATACGGTCGCGGTAGAAGCGGGCCATATTGTCGGTCGCGGTAGTGCCGATCGCACGGCGCATCGTCTCCGAACGCGGGGCCAGCGACTCCAGCGTCCCCTGGATCGTCGCGACCGACTGGAGATCCAGCGGGTCATACACGCCGGACAGCGCCGCATAGGCCGAGCGATTGCCGTCGAGCAGACGGCCATAGGCCGCCTGGACCGGCGTCGCCGCCAGCTTGGCATAGGAGGATGCCGCGACGCTCGCGGTCACCGTGGTCGCGGCATAGGAGAGTTGCGGATAGAGGATGGCGCTGAACGCGGTCGCATCCCCGAACCCGCCAAAGACCCCGCTGCTGGCGGTCAGCACGGTGTAGCGGTCGCCGAAGCGCGGCACATGGCCCAGCGGGCGCAGCGTGATCGTGCCGCCCCCCAATATCGCCTGGTTGGCGATCAGCAGGTCGGAGGTGCCGTTGGCGCCGATGTCGACGACATAGTGGCTGCCCGCGGCCAATATGGCGGTGCCGGCCACGCTCAGCGTGCCGATCGCCCCCGCATTGCCGGGGGACAGGATGCCCCCGCTTTGTACCGACAGCGCGGCCAGCCGGCCATTGCCGCCGATGGCCCCGCCGGACGCGGCGGTCAGTGCGGAGCGGGTCAGCGCGCCGTTGACGGTCAGCAACCCCTGTTCGACCCGCGTCGGGCCCGAAAAGCTGTTGCTGCCGGTCAGGATCAGCTCGCCGCCGCCGCGCTTGGTCAGCCCGCCGATATCGCCCGAAAAGCCCGCCAGCACCGCGGCCGAATAGCGGTCGCGCGCATCCTGGATGTCGTTGCTCCAGACATCCACACCGCCCGTCGCGACATTCACCTCGCGCGTCTGGCGCAGCGCGGTCGGCCCGCGCAGCGCGACCTCCATCTGCGGCATCCCCCAGCCCGAGCGCAGGTCGACCCCCGGCGTATCGAGGTCCTTGGAACTCGACACCAGAATATCGGAAATCAGGCCGGTATTGTAATCGGGAAAGCGGCTCATGAGCACCGCGGCGAAACCCGAGACGTTCGGGGCGGCCATCGACGTGCCGGTCAGCGCAGCATAGCCGGGGCCGGTCAACGTCAGGAACTGCTTCATATCCGCCTGAAGCTGGGCATTGGCCTTGGTCAGCACCGCCCGGGAGAAATCGACGCCGAGCAGATCGGCATTGCTCGCCACGATCCCGGCAAGGCGGCTGGTATAGCCGTCCGGATCGCCACCGGCGAAGCGGATGCCATAAGCCAGCGAGATGCCGACCGCCTGCTGCGCGAGCAGCGTGCTTTCCGCATCCTCGTCGAAGGCGGCACGGGTCCGCTGCGCGGCGGACTTGCGGCTGAGATAGCCGTTGAGCACGCCGATCCAGGCATTGACCGCGGCATTCTGAAGCGTGGCCAGGGTCGTGGCGCTATAGATGGCCGGATAGGCGGCGCGGGTATATTTGGCGCGGATCGCGGCGACGTCGAGCGTATAGGTGGCGACACCCGAGACGATCGCGCTGCCCGGCGCCGCGACGCACCAGGTCGCGGTCTGGCCGCACAGGCTGGAACTGGGCGCGGCGGTCCCGTCGGCCAGATAGTTGGCGACCGACAGCCAGTTGGAGCGCAACCGCATGTCGCTCAGCGGGGTGACGGCATCGATGCTGGCATGGACGCCGCCGCCATTGCCCGCCGAAAAGACGACCAGCACGTCGTTCTTCAGGACCGGATCGTAAAAGCCGTTCAGCGTCTGGGCGAACTGCGCCCGCGCCGTCGCGAGCGAGACGGTATAGGGCAGCGTGGTGCCCGATCCCCAGCTATTGTTGATGATCCGGACCCGACCGGTGCTGGCAAGGCCGACGATATTCTCCTGCGCATTCGCGACGGGCAGGTCGTCCAGGACGCCGTCGCGCCACCACAGGAAATCGCCCGCCGCGAAATTGGTCGTCGCGGCCAGGATGTTGGCGCCATAGGCGTTGCCGAACATCACGCCGTTCGCCAGCCGGTCGCCCGCCGCGGTCCCGGCGACATGCGTCCCATGGATTTCCCAGGGGCGGCGTGGATTGACCCGGCCGTCATTGCCGTAACCGGACGGCACATCGGTGCGATAGCCGGTCAGCTTACCGGTACCGGCGAACAGCGGATGATCGAAGGCGACACCGGCATCGTTGATCCCGATCGTCTGACCGCGCCCCGTCAAGCCCAGCACATAGGCATATTCCATGCCCAGCGCCGCCTTGGAATAATCGACCCTGAACTGCGCATCGTTGCGCCACGATGCGAGGGCGGCGTTATAGTCGGCGGTCTGCTGGCCATTGGCCAGGATGTAACCACCCGGGGGCGGAGGCGGCGGAGTCGCCTGGGTCTGTGCCTCGGCGGGCGACAGGGACAAGGCCCCGCTCAGGGCAGCGCCAGACAGGGCGATACGCAACAACGTACGATAGGACTTCACGGTCATGCAGAATTTCCCCGGTCGGACGCCTGTCGCGCCGACCCCGATTCCCGCAATCATGACAGTTTTGGTTTAATGACAATGCTTTGTCGGCGGATTTTCTGACTATTATGGTCAGAATGGCAAAATTGTCACAGAAGCCTGATTTTTCTTATGAATATGAGAATCAAGGATAAAATTTGCTCAGCTTGTGATCCAGGGCGGCGACCGCCACGAAGGCTGGTCGCCCGGTACGACAGAACCGGGAGGCTGTGAGTAACTTCGGCTTTTTCGCAATGACTTAACAGGATGTCGGCGCGATGTTTGGGCGGGGTGTCGGCGCTGCCGCGCCGGGCGATAGCGCCTCCCATTCCTGAACGGCCAGCCCCGCGTGGACGCCCTTCATCCCCGACGCTTCCATTACCGCACGCAGGCAACGGGTCGTAACGGTGGGGAAACGGACCGTCTGGAACCCGTCTATCCCGGTCGGATAACGGGCCGCGATTCGCCGCCAGCCCTTATCCCAATATTCCAGATGCCAGGCCGCAGGCGGGGCGACGCCTTCGCTCGCCCCGGCGGGATGGTCGGCGAAGAAGCGGATGCGGCTGGCGTTCAGCGTCACCGGCGCGGGCCAGCGATATTCGATCCAGGCGCTCGGCGGGTTCGCCTGCGTCCAGTTGCCCCACATGTCGGGCGGCAGCGGGCTGGTACGCACCACACCATCGTTCAGCGCCGCGATCCAATATTGCACCGGCCCCGGCGCGTTGGAGGCGGTGGCAAAGGCGCCTGGAGCGACATTGCGCGTCGGCCGGGGCGGCGGAGCAGGGGCCTTGGTCGGTGTGACCGGGCGGATCGCGGGGGGTGAGACGCTGTCGTCCCAGCGCATCGGATCGATCGCGACCGAGCGGCGGAAATGCCCGCCCCCCGTCGCATCCGCCGTATGATAGGCGAGATACCAGCGCCCCTTGAACTCCACGGCTCCGGCATGGGAGGTGGTCGACGATACCGGTCGCAGCACCACCCCGCGATATGTCCATGGCCCCATCGGCGAGGGCGCGGAGGCATAGGCCTGGCACGCATGGTACAGCGTCGGGGTACAGGGACTGTCGGGCCCGGCGTTGTTGGCGGCGTAGAGCAGATAATAGGTGCCGCGCCGCTTCATGATCCAGGGCGCCTCGAAGAAGCCGGTCGCCCCGGTGACGACCCGTTCGGGGCCCTTGGGGGTGACCATATCGGCGGCCAGCTCCATCGCCCGCAGCCGCCCGAAGGTGCCCCAATAGATATAGACGCGGCCGTCCCCACCCTTGGCATCGTCGATCAGAACGCTGGGGTCGATATTCTGGATGTCGTTGGCGACGGGCGTCTGCTGCGAGATGATCGGCCCGGATGGATGCGCATCGCGCCATGGCCCGGTCGGGCGATCGGCCACGGCCACGCCGATCGCGAAACGATCCTTCGCTCCGCCGCCCCGCTGGAGCACCGGCGCATAGAGATAGAAGCGCCCATCCCGCCCCTTCACCATCTGTCCGGCATAGGCACGACCCGGCTCGGCCCAGGCGAATACCGCCTCGGGCCGGGCGATGGCGGGGTCATGCCGCCACACGCCGCTGGCGGGGTCTTTCGTCGACAGCAGCTGCCACTCGTTCATGATGAAGTCGTTGACGCCTTCGGGCGCCTCGTCCCGCCCCGCCAGGATCCAGAGCGTGTCCCCATCGACCAGCGGCGCGGGATCGGTGGAAAAATAGCGCCCGTCGGACAGGATCGGATTGCCAGCCGCACGGACCGTTTCCGGCGTCGAGGGCGCGAGAAGCGCAGCGAGGAGGATGGGGATCATGGCGCGCATCCTGACCCGCCCCATCGAGTTTGTCGATATAGTATACGGTTCTGTCAGGGTATCGCCAGTATCGCGGTACTGGGGCAATGGTCGGGCACTGCCCCCGGCCCGCGTCGATAAACCAGCCGTACCCGGCTAGGTCCCGTGGGGATACAGGCGGCGAGATGATAGTCCTTGGCCAGCACGTCGCTCAGCACCTTGCGCGTGGCGGGGTTGCCGAAGGTGAAGCGGGGATAGTCGTCGACGATCGCGCCCGGCCGCGCGGCCAGGATGCGGCGGATTTCGAAGACCGGATCGACGCCGAGCGCGGCCGCGCGCGCCTCGTCGCTCGTATTAAGATGGCCGGGAAAGACCCATTTCGACGGCAGGCAGCTATGGGTCAGCATGTAGAGCGCCGGATAGCCGTCATAGACATAGAGGCAGCCGCGATCCGGCATGGCCGCACGGGCGATCGCCATCGCCTCCGCCGCGCCGCCCTTGGCGCGTTCGCTCAAGGTCAGCACGATCTGTCCGGCCACCGCGATCACCAGGATCAAACCCAGCAGCCAGCCGCGCCGCCAGCGCCCCAGCGCGGGCGCGGCGGCGAGGGTCGCGGGCAGGACGATGGGCATGGCGTAATGCGGGCTGCCGAACCGGCCATAGAGCAGGACCGCGACCGCCGTCACCGCCAGCCAGACCAGCAGAAAGCCGAACCCGTCACGCCGTTCGGGCGCGACATGCCGCCATGGCCGCCCCAGCGCGATGACCAGGCCGAGCGGTAACAGGATGCCGACACAGCCGGCCAGCCCCTCCAGCTCGGTCGCCAGCGGCCGCGCCGCCTGTCCGCCGAGCGAGACCAAATTGGCGAACAGCCACGCTTCGCCCTGCCCCATCGCGGCATAAGCGCCCCAGGCCGCCAAGGTCGGCAGCAGCGCCAGCGCGACCCAGACCAGCGCCATGACGGCCAGCCGGACCAGCGGCACTTGGCTGTGCCAGCCGAGCCACAACAGGATGCAGCCAAAGGCGATCCCCTCGGGCAGCACCGAATATTTGATCTGGAGCGCCAGCCCGACCGCGCTCATCGCGCCCGCGCCACAGGCGAACAGCCGCCCCCGCCGCTCGACCGCGCGCAGCACCAGGCTCGCCGCGACCAGGATCAGCGCATTGTAGAAGACGGGCGACTGCCCCCCTTCCCCCTCCATCAGGTTCAGCCACAGAATATAGAGGATCGCCGCGCCGATCGCGGCGGCTGGCGGGGCGAATGCCCGCGCGATACGCTGCACGCCGTACGCGGTGGCGACGACGAATCCCGTCGCGACCAGCTTATAGGCGAGGAAACCCCCTTCCCCAAATATAGCGCCCAGCGCCCGCGCACCGGCATAGATCAGGAACAGCCCGATCGGCTTGCGATCGAAAATGTCGACATAGGGTAGTGCGCCGTGCAGCATCCGATCGCCGACCAGCAGATAGAATTGCTCGTCGAACCCGATCACCGGATTGCCGAAGCCCTGCGCCCGCACGATCACCGCCACCAGCGCCAGCAGCCCCCAGGTGGCGACCGGCCCGATCCCGCGACCCTGTCCGCTCATGTCGTTCATGCCCGGCGGGTGGGTCGCTTTGCGGGCAAAGGCAAGCGGAATTGGCGCGGGCCGGCAGGACAAGGGGTGGGACGCCGCGCGACGGCCGAACATGACAGCGACGTCACCAGTGCTTATAGGCGGGAATATCGACCATTTTCTCTGGCCGATCTATGGATGGGGTGATGGGGCGACTTCCGCGACGATTGGGGCACGGCTTGGGGCGGGCGGCACCTTGCGCGTTCTGACTTTTCTGCACAGTTTCGAGCCTGGTGGGGTGGAGCGGATCGCGCTGCGCCTCGTCCGCCGCTGGCGCGAGACGGGGATCGATGCGCCGCTTTTCCTGGGGCGGACCGATGGGGCGATGGCCGAGGATGTCGGCGCGGGCCTCGATTATCTGAGGCCGCCCCGCCGCTGGCCGGGGATCGCGCATTGGGAAACGATCTGGATGGTCCTGACCCTGCCGCGCGTGGTGCGCGCGGTGCGGCCCGACCTGCTGTTCTGCGCGGGCAATACCTATGCCTTTGTCGCGGTCATGCTGAAGCTGGTGCTGGGGCGGAACTGCCCGCCGATCGTCGCCAAGATCAGCAACAATCTGGACCGGGCCGACGCCTCGCCACTCTACCGGCTCTTCTATCGTTTCTGGCTACGTATCCAAGGGCTGGCGATCGACCATTTCGTCGGCATGGAAAAGCCGATGCGTGCCGAGATCATGCAGGGCGTGCGCGTGTCCCCCGCCCGTGTCGCGATCATCCCCGACCCCGCCTTGTCCGAGGCGCAGATCCTGGCGCTGCGCGAGCCGGTCCCGGCGCCGATCCCCGCCCCACCCCCGCCCCCCGCACGCCGCTTCGTCACCATCGCCCGGCCGGCCCCACCAAAGAACCCCGCGCTGATGCTGCGGGGTTTCGCGCGGGGAGCGGCCCCGGCGACACGCTGACCCTGTTCGGCGAGGGGGGGGGGGGGGGGGGGGGGGGGGGGGGGGGGGGGGGGGGGGGGGGGGGGGGGGGGGGGGGGGGGGGGGGGGGGGGGGGGGGGGGGGGGGGGGGGGGGGGGGGGGTTTCGCGCGGGGGAGCGGCCCCGGCGACACGCTGACCCTGTTCGGCGACGGGCCGGAGCGCCCCGCGCTGGAGGCGCTGGCATCGTCGCTGGGGATTGCCGGACGGGTCGATTTCCGGGGCTATGTCCCCAACCCCGCCGCGCTGCTCAGCCAGTACGACATGCTGCTGCTGTCCTCGCATTATGAAGGCGTGCCCGCGGTGATCCTGGAGGGGCTGGCGGCCAATATCGGCATCATCGCCACCAATTGCAGCCGGTCGATGGCGACCCTGTTGCAGCAGGGTGCGCTGGGGACCTTGGTCCCGGTCGGCGACGAAGCCGCCTTCGCCGCCGCGATCGCCACCGCCCGTCCCCATAGCCAGGATACCCGGCGCACGCTGCATCAGGCGCGGCGCTTCACCATCGAACATGGCGCGGACCATTATATCCGGGTGATGCGCGGCGTCCTGCGCACCCGAAGGGCCCCGGCCCCGATGCTAGCCGAGCCGGCAACGCCGACGCGCTGACCCGGTTCGGGCCGCTCGCGAAGATGTCGCACGAGGAGGATGCGACGAAATGCTTTCGCTTGCCCGACGCTATAAGTCGTTCGGATCGCGCTCATTTTGTCCATGCCGCGATCTCTTCAACATGCACGTCAAGCTCTTCCCGGAAAAATGCCTTAATTGTGACATGGTTGCCACAGTATTTGCCGACTTCACGTCGGCGATGGGAGTGGCTGGACGATGGGATGCAAAGGGAGCGCGCAGGCCATGCGCCGCGCGGCATGGTCGATCGTCGCGATGGGGTTGTCAGGGCCGGCCTTCGCGCAAGACGAGGCGAGCCCCGCCCCACAGACGGACGCTCCACCCGCCGAAGTCACCGTCACCGGCAAGCGCATCCCCGGCTCGGTCATCGGCGCGGTCGCACCGGTCGCAGTGCTCGATGCCCAGGCGATGGAGGCGATGGGCGCGACCAGCCTGAGTGACCTGTTGAAGAAGGTGAAGGCGCTGACCAGCTCCGTCAGCGGGGGCGAGCCGGTGATGCTGCTCAACGGACGACGCGTCTCGGGCTTTTCGGAGTTCCAGTCGCTGCCCTATGAGGCGATGGAGCGGGTCGAGGTGTTGCCCGAACAGGAGGCGGCGCGCTTCGGCTATCCGCCGACGGTGCGGGTGATGAACTTCATCACCAAGAAGAAATTCCGGGCGGTGACGGTGCAGCAGCTCCCCAGCCTGATGACGGACGGTGGCGGCGCGACCAACTATGCCGAGATCACCTCGGCCCGGATCGACGGACCGCGCCGCCTGACCTTCAGCGCGACGCACCTGCATGTCGATCCCGTCTTTCAAAGTCAGCGCGACATCGTTCCCGACCCCGATATGATGTTCGCGACGACAGGCAATGTGACGGGTGTTGGCGGGGCCAGCCTGGACCCTCGGCTCGACCGCCTGACCGGACGCGCGGTGACGGTGGCTGGGGTACCGACCGATCCGGCCGCGCGTCGTTCGCTTGACGCCTATGCCGATAGCCCGGTCGCGGTCACCGATCCGGGCCGCTATCGCACGCTACAGCCGCTGACCGACACGATCGAGGCCCAGGGCGGGCTGGCTTCGCCCATCGGCAAGACCATGTCGGGATCGCTGACGCTGTCGATGAAAGCCGATCGGAACAAGGGGCTGAATGGCCTTGCCCCCGCGACGCTGCGCGTGCCGGGCGGATTGGGGGCGTTTCCCTTTGCCGATGATACGCTCCTCTATCGCTATCTGCCCGACAGCGTGCTGCACCAGCGGACGACCAGCATGGCGCTGCATGCAGGTGGCACCCTGTCCGGCGATGTACGCCGCTGGACCTGGACTGTGACGGGCAATTACGATCGGCTGGTGTCGCGCAGCATGTCGGAGACCGGCGTGCCGTTGGGCGCGTTGCAGGCCGCGATCAATGCGGGCGGCGATCCGATGGCGACGGTCGATCCGGCGATCGCGACCGCCCGTACCGTCAATCGCAGCCGGGCGGCATCCGACACGCTGGGGATCAAGGCGACCGCCAATGGCCCAGTCGTCCGCCTGCCCGCGGGCGAAGCTCAGCTGACCGTCACCACCGATTACAGCCGAATCGACAGCGATGCGACGACCAACCTGGCCCTGATCTCACCGGAGCCGTTAGAGGGTGTCGAGCGCACTATGCGCGGGGCTAGCATCAATGCCAGCGTCCCCCTCGCTTCGGCGCGGGAAGGCGCGCTGTCGCTTCTCGGCGAGTTGCAGTTGAGCGCCATGGCGGGCGTATCACAGGTGTCGAATTTCGGACGCCTCAACACATCCAATTGGGGTTTGAACTGGACGCCGTTCGGCCCGGTTCAGCTCAACGCCTCGGTCAATGTCGCGCAGACCGCACCCGCCGTCACGCAACTCGTCGCGCCGGTGCAGGCCACGCCCAATACGCCCTTTTTCGACTATGTGACCGGGCGCAGCACGCTCGTCACCACCCTGCTCGGAGGCAATCCCGACCTGGCGCCCGAACGGCGGCGGATCACGACGCTGGGCATCGCGGTACAGCCGATCAAGGACAAGGACATCCGCTTCGGCCTGGATTATCTCGATACGCGGATCGACAATCAGGCCGCCTCGCTGGGCGGGGCGACCCCGGCGTTCCAGCGGATCTTTCCCGACCTGTTCGTCCGCAATGCGCAAGGTGCGTTGACCAGCGTCGATCTGCGCCCGGTCAACCTGGCGTTCGAGCGCGAGCGCAAGCTGCGCCTAACCCTGACGTTCAGCGGCCCGCTGGGCAAGAGCCCGACGCCTCCGGCCGCGCCGCCCGCCCCCGACTCCGCCAAGGCCAGCCCGCCGCCTCGCCCGCCCAAGCGCCCCCTATCTGTCGGTCACGGCGACGACCAATTACCGACTGGAGGACCGGTTGACGCTTAGGACCGGGGGGCCGGCGCTCGATCTGCTCGACGGTGCGACGCTGAACGGCACGGGCGGGCGTCCGCGCTGGGATGTCGATCTGAACGGCTTCTTTTCCTATGGGCCGTTCAATGCCGGTATCTTCGGTCGCATCCAGGGGCCGAGCCGTATCCGCAGCGACATCGCTGCCTCCGACCTGCGCTTTTCGGGGCTGACCTCTCTGGGGTTCTTCAGCTCGATCGACGCACACAAGCTGATCGACAAACCCTGGACGGACAAGATGCGCATCCACTTCATCGTGGACAATCTGCTGAACGATCGGATCAACGTCACCGACCGCAACGGCGATACGCCCAACCGCTTCCAGCCCGCCTATATCGATCCCGTCGGGCGGTCGATCCGGATCGGGGTGCGCAAGCTGTTCTGATCCCGCCCTTCCCCGTCAGGGGAGGGGCGGGCCGAGTCCTACAGGCCGAGCGCCTTCGTCACCTCCGCCCAGCTGACATATTTGAAATTCTGGGTATCAGGCGCATTGTCGCCGTCCTGCGCCACGAACAGCCCCTTGGGATAATCGGGGCCGAAATCGCCCAGCGCCAGCTCGATCCCGTCAGTGTCGCTGGTCCCGTCGATCGCACCCCCGCCGATACGGAAGCGTCCGGCATAGATCACGCCCGGCAGGCGGTAGAGCGTATAGGCGTTGTCGCCCTGGCTGGAGACGACCAGATAGCCGCCCTTCGCGCCCCGGGGTGCCAGCGCCAGCCCCTCGGCATCGGCGACGAGGGTGCGGCCATCGACCTGGGCGATCGGGGTGGCGGTGCCGGGCGCGGCGGGGTCGGCCGCAAAGCGCCACAGCCCGACATCCTCCTCGGCCACGTAAAGCAGGCCCGTGCGATCATCGACGACGCAGCCCTCGGCCTGGGTGCCCAGCTTCATGCTACGCACCGTCTCTACGCGCGGGGTGGCCCCGGACAGGTCGATGCGGACCTGGTCGATCCGCCCGTCCTTCAGCACGATAAAGCCGAACAGCACCTTGTCTCTGGCGCGGGTCCACAGGCACATGCCATAGGCCTCCCCCGCCCCCACCGGATAGCGACCCATCGGCACCAGTCGGCGGGCGACGGTGTCGAGGGTGAACAGCGCGACATGCGCCTGTGCAGTGTCCGCCCGGTCGCTGGCGGCGACGATCACCCGGCCTCCCGTCTCACGCAGATCGACATTGTTGAGCCGCGCGGCGGGGGTGAAGGACAGGCGCTTGCCCTTCAGGTCATAGACATGGATGCCCGCCTGCTTGTCGGTGCCGATCACCAGGCTGGCAGCGGGATTGGCCGCGTTGCGCCAGATGGCGGGATCGTCCGCCGCATCGGAGCTGCTGTCGACCGGATCGGTCTCCGCGCTTGCCGCAACCACCGGTGCCTCGGCGGTCGGCGTGGCCGCTGGCACGCTGGCGCATCCTGCGAGCAGCAGCGCAAGGAACGCGGCCCTCACAGCTTCACCCGCACGCCACCGAACACGGTGTAGCCGAACTTCTCATATTCATAGGTGCGGAACCGCTCGCCAAAATAGCGCACGCCCGGCGTGTTGGTCAGGTTCTTGCCCTCGGCGAACAGGTTGATGCCACGGGCGAGCTGCACGCTGCCCGTCACGTCGAGCTGGCCGCGCCCCTCCCAGTACAGGTCGAGCGCGGGGTTGTCGGCGTTGATCTCGTCCAGATAGTCGCTGCGCTTGGTATAGGCGACGCGGACATTGACCGGCCCTCGCTCGTAGAAGACGCTGGCATTCCACATATGCGTCGACTGGCCCGGCAACGCGAAGCGGCTGCGCCCGCCATAGACGGCGTCGAAAGTCGCATGCCCCTTGGTATAGGTGTAATTCGCAAACACGCCGAGCCCGCTCAGCACGCCCGGCAGGAAGCTGAAATGCTGCTGCCAGTTCAGCTCGACGCCGTAGAGCTCGCCCTTGCGCGCATTGATCGGACGGCTGAGGATCGCACCGCCCACGCCGTTGTAAATGCCGGTGTTGTTGAGCGTGTAGCGATAGTCGGACAGATCCTTGTAGAAGCCGTTGACCGAGATCACGCCCAGCGGCCGGATGTAATATTCCAGCCCCGCATCGGCATTGTTCGACAGGGTCGGCTTCAGGTCGGGATTGCCGAACTCGACCCGCACCGTGTTGCCTTCGCTCGTCTCCAAGACGCGGGGCGCGATCTGCGGGAAGTTGGGGCGATTGATCGCCCGGCTGAGCGCGGCGCGCAGGATCAGGTTGGGGGTGAAGGCCTGGCGCAGCGTCAGGTTCGGGAAAAAGTCGGTATAGCCATTATGCCCGCGTGCGGTCACGACCGCGCCGGTGCGCGAGACGCTGGGCGCTTGGGCGTCGAAATCGGTGGTCTCGACGCGCAGACCCGCGATCAGGGTCGTGCCGTCCTTGACGTACTTCGCCATGCCGAACAGGCCGAAAATCTTTTCCTCCGCCGTATAATCGGCGGTCAGCGACTGGGGCAGACGACGCTCGGACGCGGCCTTGGTCGCGTCGAAATAGGCGTCGGCCAGCCCGGTATCGAACCGCTTGCCGAGATCATAGTCGAAATTGCGCGAATCCTCGTCGGACAGCAGCCCGGCCAGGCTCTGGCTCGGCGCGGCGGACGAACGGCGATCGCGGAACCGCTCCTCATCGGCATTGATATGCCGTTCGCGATATTTGCCCCCGGACGAGAAAGTGACGGTGTCCCCCACCGGCAGGTCGGAGCGCACGGCGACGGTCAGTTCGTCATTCTTGGTCGTGTTCGAGCGATAGGCGTTTTCGCGGAAGGCGAAGGTGCCGGTCTGAAGATGCTCCTTCGTCGTGAACAGCGAATAGTTGGGCAGGTCGGCATTGCTGAAATCATAGGACAAGGTCGGCCGCAGCGAGGAACGGAACAGCAGCTCGTCCCGGCGCGGATAGGTTTGCGAGCTTTCGCTATAGGCGACATCGGCGCGGATCGTGCCCTCGCCCAGCCGCTGTTCGATGCCTGCGGTCGCCGACCAGATCTCGTTGACCTGCTTGCGGTGGCGCACCTGCTTTTCGATGCGGGTGTTGCGATAGGTGGCGGCACGGTCGGTCGATCCGGCCTGCAGCGTGCCCTCGCTCCACAGGATACCGATGCGGTCGCGGAACTCGTCATCCTCGAACCGGGCATAGGTGCCGCGCACCCAGGCGTGCGTCGCGTCGGTCGGGCGCCATTCGAACGCGCCCGTCCCTGCGATCCGCTGGCGCTTGGTGTCGTAATCCTTGAACAGCGTCTCGGTGACGCGAAGGCCGGCGGGCGTTTGGCTCCAGGTGTTCTCGACATTGTCGGGGCGGCGATGGGTGCGCGAATAGCTGCCCGAGAAGAGCAAGCCAAACTGGCGATCGGGGCCGAACGTGTCGCTGACCGCGGCCGATCCGCGATAGTCGCTGCCCTTGCCATATTGGTTGTAGCTCGCCCCCGCCATGCCGGTCAGCGCAAAGCCCTTGCGGTCGAAGGGCGAGCGGGTGGTGATGTTGACCGCGCCCGCGATCGAGTCCGCATCCTGATAGGGGAGCAGCGACTTGGTGACTTCCAGATTGGCGACGATGTCGGACGGCAGCGTGTCGAGGTCGACCGCGCGGGTCGTCGGGTCGACCGAGGGGATCTGAATGCCGTCGACCGACACGGCCGACCATTCGGACGGCGCACCGCGCACGTTGATATAGCGGCCCTCGCCCTGGTCGCGCTCGATGCCGACGCCGGGTGCGCGTTGCAGCGCTTCGGCGATATTGGGATCGGGGAAGCGGCCGATCGCGTCCGACGAGATGATGGTGACGGTGTTGTCGGCGGTCCGCTGCTGATTCAGCGCGCGCGCGGTATTGTCGAGCAGCGAGGCCCCGATGACGACGATATCGCCAGGCTCACCGCTGGCCGCGGGCAGGGTCAGCGAGACGTCGCGACCGCGCTCGGCCGCGGCCACGACGCGGGTGACGGGCGGACGGCCGAGATAGTCGATCAGCAGCGTGACGTCGCCGGGCGCCTCGGGGGTGATGACGCTGAATTCACCCTGGAGATTGGTGGTCGCCTGCGCGCCCGTTCCCTCAACCACGACCCGCGCACCCGGCAGCGCGACACCGGTCGCGTCATAGATACGCCCGGACAGGATCGGCCCCGAAACGGGCACGCCCGCCGGTGCCGCGTCCACATCGGGGCTCATGGCGAGCGCCGGCATGGCGGCAAAGCCCAATGCGATGAGAGAGGCCCCCGCGAGACCGCGGATTCCGCAACGGACGACGTGCATGATGTTCCCCTTGGGCGCTTGGTCGTGCCGACACCCCCCGGCGCCGGTCGTTCCCGCCCCCGTGGCCGGGGTTTGTTACGCTACGATGTGATTGTGATGACGGGTCGATGACGCGGACGTCACAATCGATTTATGTAGAGGCTCTGGTTTTGGAGGATAGTCGTTCAGGCAAGAACGCTAATTCCTCCCCTGTGAGGGGAGGAATGACGGTCACCCCTTGGTCAGGTATAGCGCACGCAGCTTGGCGATCTGGCTTGGCCCCAGGCCCATTTCGTCCTTGAGAAACCCCATCGTCCCGCCCGGATGGCGGTCGGTCACCGCGAACACCGCGTCGATATAGCGGCGGTCGACCCCGGCGAAGGCGCGTGCGGCTTCGGGCGAGAGCCGGGCCCAGAAGCCGGTCGGGTGCGCAGGGCTAGGCGCCATATGCTGGTTGGACAGCAGATAGTCGTCTATGATCGTCGCCCTCGGCACGCCCAGCGCGGTCAGCAACAGCGCGGCCGCGACGCCGGTGCGGTCCTTGCCCGCCGTGCAGTGAAAGGCCAGCGGCACGTCGCCCGCCAGCAGTTCGGCGAACATACGGCGGTACTGGCCGTTGAACTGGTCGAGCAGCTTCGGATAGGTCGCGGTCATTGCCGTCACGACCTGCTCATGCGTCCAGGTGGCAGGATCGCCGGGCAGCTTCATGGCGCTGACGTCGAGCGTGTAATCGTCGCTCAGCACCTTCGGCTTCCGACCGGCGGGCCAGAGCGTCGGCTCGCCCGCCCGCTCGCGCGTGTCGCGAAAGTCGCAGACGGTGCGGATGCCCAGCTTTTGCAGATAGGCGTAATCCGCTCGCGTCAGATCATGCATCTGGCCCGAGCGATAGAGCAGCCCCCATTTCACCGTCCGGCCATCGGCGGTGCGATAGCCGCCCAGATCGCGGAAGTTGCGCCCGCCCTGTAGCGGCAGGACGCGGCTGTGCGCGGGGACCGGCACGGGGGTGGAGGCCAAAGCCCCCATCCCTGCCGGTACCGCCAGCAGCACGGCGATCGCGATGGCTGCACGCATTAGAACTTCACCGTGGCTTCAAGGCCATAGGTGCGCGGTTCGTTGAAGAAGCCCGACACGCCGGTCAGGGTGCTCAGCCCCTTGTAGAACATATGCTGCTCGTTCAGCAGGTTGCGTGCCCAGGCCGAGACGCTGAGCCGTGCACCCGTATCGTTCAGCGCGATGTCGGTCACGCCGACACGGCCGTTGACGACAAAGCCCGGGTCGCCCTTGGGCTGGCTCACCCCCGGCGCGGGGTCGTTGTAGCTGGCATAGAAGCCGCTGTCGTAATTGCCGTCGAGATGCGCGACCAGGCTATAGTCGCCCACCGGCCGCTCATAATCGATCGACCCGCTCGCGGCGTGCGCGGGCGTGTAGACCGGATAGATCTTGATCGGCGTGGTCACGATCACGCCGCTCGCCCCTTGCGGAAACGGATTCACCGTCGCCGGGATCGTCACGTCGTTATAGGAATAGCTGGCGCTGAGCGTCAGGCCCGCCATCGGCGCGACGGTCAGCTCCGCCTCGACACCCTTGGCACGGCCGGTGCCGGGTGCATTGGTCGTCTCGATGGTGGTGCGGTTGGTCTGGAGCAGATTGCCCTGCGCATCGACCTGGAGATAGTTCGCCTGGAAGTCGATCTGGATCGCCTTGTACGCGCCCGTATAGGCGGCGAGGTTCAGGCGTACGCGGCGGTCAAGAAACTCGCTCTTGGCGCCCATTTCGAACATCGACAGCGTTTCCGGGTTGAACGGGGCGTAACGCAGCGAGCGCGAATTGGCGCCGCCCGACTTATACCCCTCCGACCATTTGCCATAGACATGCACGGCGTCGGTCACGTCATAGGGTCAGGACCCATTGATGTGAGCGTCGCGATCTGATTCAGGCTCCGCAAGGAGACCGAGATGAGTGACCTGTTTTGGCTGACGGACGAGCAGATGGAGCGGCTGCGGCCCTTCTTTCCCAAGAGCCATGGCAAGCCGAGGGTGGACGACCGGCGGGTGCTGAGCGGCATCGTATTCGTCAATCGCAACGGGCTTCGCTGGCGAGATGCGCCTAGCGAGTATGGCCCCCACAAGACGCTGTACAATCGGTGGAAGCGTTGGGGCGAGGCCGGCGTGTTCACGCGAATGATGGAAGGTCTGGCTGCAGCTGGCGCCGAGCCGCAGACGGTCATGATCGACGCAACCTATCTGAAGGCGCACCGCACGGCATCAAGCCTGCGGGTAAAAAAGGGGATCTTGGCCGCCTGATCGGCCGCACCAAAGGCGGTATGAATACCAAGCTACATGCCGTCGCCGATGCAAACGGGCGCCCCTTAAGCTTTTTCATGACCGCGGGCCAGGTCAGCGACTACACCGGCGCGGCAGCGCTGCTGGATGACATGCCGAAGGCGCAGTGGCTGCTCGGCGACCGCGGCTACGACGCCGACTGGTTCAGGGACGCCCTCCAGGCCAAAGGCATCCAGCCCTGCATCCCGGGCCGGCGATCACGCAACGAGCCGGTCAAATACGACAAGCGCCGCTACCGGCGCCGCAGCCGCATCGAGATCATGTTCGGCCGCCTCAAAGACTGGCGTCGGGTCGCTACCCGCTACGATCGCTGCCCCACTGCCTTCTTTGCCGCCGTCACCCTCGCTGCCACCGTCATCTTCTGGCTGTGATCAACGAGTCCTGACCCTAGGCGAGCGTCACCAGCGGATCGACGCGCGACCAGGCCGCATCCAGCTTGCGCGGGGCGACCACGCCGTCGACATTGGGCGTCTTTCCGTTCACGATGAACAGCGCGCCATGCTTCATGTCGCGGGTGTAGCGCGCGCCGCCCGTGACGTGCAGGCGATCGTCCAGGATCGCCGGGGTCCAGGTCGCCTGGCCGAACACACCGATGCTGCGCGTCGTGATCCGGCTGGCGCGGTCGAAGGGGACGGTGGCGATGTTGTAGGTGGCGACAGTCGCGGCAGTGCCGTCGCCATTCCAGACCATGGTGTTGAACGCCTGGGCATTGTCGGTGGTATGCTCGCGATAGGCCATCGCACCTGCGACATATTTCAGGCGAGGGCTGTCGCCGATCAGCTGGATTTCCTGGCTGAACTGGTTCTGCGCGAAGCCCGCCAGGCTGTAGCGGCTGAATGCGCCGTTCGGCTTGTAGGTGGTGCTGTTCTGGCCGCCATTGTCATACTGGCTCTGGTCGAGTTCGCGATAGGCGGTGATCGACTTGAGCTGAAGGCCCGGCGCCAGGTCGAGGCCGAGCGTCAGGCGATGGCCATGCGTCTTGCCGATGCTCTCCTGCTGCGGCACGCCGATGCTGGCGGTGCGCACCCGGTCGGGCTGGAGCGGAAGGGCGGGCGCGCGGGCCAGCGTGCCGGCGGTGATCGACTGGAGATAGAGCGGGGTCGAGGCGTCATAGGAGGTATCGAAGGCATAGTCAGCGCTGACGCCACCTTCCGGCTTCCACAGCAGCTCGACATGCGCGCCGTGCCGGTCGAAGCCGTTGAAGTCCGCCTGGCCGGGCAGCGGATTGTCGACCAACCCGTTGCGCTTGGTGACGATGCCGTCCAGCTTCACACTGAAATTGTGCCATTCGGGCAGGTTGAGATGCGCCTCGGCCTTGCGGCTGCCGAAATTGCCGATGCCCGCCGTGGCGGTCAGGCCGAACTCGCCGGTCGGCTTTTTCGTCACGATGCTGACCGCCCCGCCCTCGGTATTGCGGCCGAACAAAGTGCCCTGCGGACCTTTGAGCACTTCGATGCTCTCGATGTCGTAGAGCGCGGTGCCCAGGCCCTGGGCGCGGCCCAGATACACGCCGTCGATATAGACGCCGACGCCCTGGTCGCGCGCGGGCTGGTTGCTGTCGGCCAGCACGCCGATGCCGCGGATGTTCATGATGAGCGCGGAATTGCGCGAATAGAAGGGCGCGACACGGAGCGAGGGGATCGCGCCGTCCTGCAGGTCGACCAGCGACTGGACATGGCGGTTCTGGAGATCCTCCGCCGACAGGACCGAGATGGCGATCGGGGTCTTTTGCAGGCTTTGCGGGCGCTTTTCGGCGGTGACGATGACCTCGTTCAACGCGCCATCGGCATTGGTCTTCTGGTCGTCGGGCGCAGCCGTCTTCGCCGGTTCGGGCTCGGCTGCAAGAGCAGGCGTGGCGATCAGAAGAGCAAGCGCACTGGACGCAAAGAACCGCCCCGCAAAACGCGGGTTGAACGAAGTCATGATCTGGATTCCCCCCAAAGGATTATGCGGCGAGCCCTTGGGGCCGGTTCATTGCGCTTTGATGACGTTTGGGCGGGATCGGGAATATAGGATGATGAATTCTTGTTCATCATAGGGGCCGAGGCGGATCACCGTCCCGGCCCTCTGATCCTCAGAAACTGAGGCGCAGGCCCGCCATGGCCGTGCCCTGTCGATCCCCGCTGCCGATCAGCGCGCTGCCCGAGGCATAGAGGTCCAGCCCGTTGGCGAAGCGATAGGAGACGCCCGCCGTCGCGGTCCCGACCAGCGGGGCGCGCGCGACACCCAGGGCGAGCAGGTCGGGCGCGACGCCGCCATAGCCGCCCGTCGCGCGCGTTCCCGTGCCCTGAAGCTGATAGCGAAGCCCCAGCGTGCCGAAGGGGCGCAGCGGCGCGTTCGACCGGCCGCTTCGCTCCAGCGATACGCCCGCATCGACGAAGCTGGCGGTCAGCGACTGGCGCGTCAGGGTCAGGGCAAAGGGGCTGCCCGTTTCGGTGAAGCCCAGACGCGTGGTGCGCACATAGGTCAGCCCGACACGCGGGGTCAGCGTCCAGCCGCCCTTCATCTCTTTGGCATAATGGGCCGAGACGTCGGCGGTCGTGCTGTGCAAGTCATAGCTGCCCAGTGCCGATGCCGTCCCCGGAACGACACGGGTGGCGCGGCCTTGCGCGCCGTCATAGATGAGCGAGCCGTCCACCCCGAACCCGTTGGGCCGCAGGAAACGGCCGTGCAGGCCCGCCACGACGCCGTCGGCATCGGTCGAGGCGCCCAGCGTCTCGATCGTCTGGCGCGTGTCGAGATAACCGCCGAACAACCCGACCATCCAGTCGCGATTGCCCAGCCCGATTCCGCCGAGCATCCCATAGCTGCGGGTCCGCGCCGCGTTGATCCCCTGCCCCGCATCGGCCGACAACTGGTGCGTCTGGCCGATCATCTGGCCGAAGGTGAAGGCCCCGGCCTCTTCCTGCGTCGTCGCGAAGCCCGGTCCGCGTGCCGCCTGGACCAGCCCCAGCGCATTGTCGACGCCGATCTGCATCGCCGAGGCATAGGCTTCGGGCGTCACCTGCGCGAAGGCCTGGCTGTTGGCGGTTCCCGTATCGGTCAGCAGCGCGGGGAAGGCGGCGAAGACCGGGCTGTTGGTCGACGCCCCCGCGATCACGCTGTTGGCATAGGCGATGCTGCGCGACACCTGCGGATTGAAGCGCGTATCGGCGACGAACTGGCCGAACAACTGGATACGGTTCGCGCGCTGGACGATGAAGCCCAGCAGGTCGGCGGGCTTCTGCACGGTCGTATAGCTGCCGCTGATCCCGCCGGTGGCGATGATCAGGTCATAGGTGCTGCCCGGTGCGATCGTGGCGGTCGAGGTGATCTGCAACGTCGAGGCGCTGCCGATCGTCATCATGCCGTTCACGATCAGCTGGTCCGAGATGGTCGGAGTCAGCTCGAAGACCGAGGTCGATCCGCTGGCCAGCGTCAAATTGCCGTTGACCGTCATCGTGCCCGGCGACGCGCCGGGGCTGAGCGTTCCCGCGACCACGACATTGCCGTTGACCGTCCCCGCCGAACCGAAGGTCGCGCCCTGGCGGACCAGGAACTGCGCGGCGCTCATCGTCGATCCGGCCAAACCGACCAGGCGGCCGCCCGCCATGTCGACATTGCCGAATGCGGCCTTGCCCGACACCGTGGCATAACCGCCGGTCGTCGTCAGCGCCTCGACATTGGCGACGTCGCTAAAGGCGACCGGGGCGCTGGCATTGCCGCCCGACAGCGCGATGGTGTCGGTGCCGGCGCCGCCATCCACGGCCCCGGCAAAGCCGCCGGCGATGGTGAAGCGCTGGTCCGCGCCGCTGAAGACGACCTGGCCCGTCACCAAATTGCCGCCCGCCACGACGGCCAGATCGGTCGCGGCCAACACCTGTCCATAAGCCTGGGTGCCGGTCAGTGACAGGGTGCCCATGCCCTCGGTCGTCAGCGTCTCGAACCCGGTGAGGGTGCCGCCGATCAGCGTCCGGTTGCCCGCGATTTCGAGCGTGGCGGTGTCGACGCCCGCCCAGCCCGCAACCACGCCCTGCCATTGCGAACCGAGCGAGAGGCGCAGGGCGTCATTGCCCGCCCCCAGATCGATCGCCCCGAGCAGCGCACCGCCATTGGCGATGGTCAGCGACAGATCGCCATCACCGAAGGACAAGGGCGCCCCCTCCGAACCGAGCGTGCCGGTAACGGTCAGCGCAGGGCGTGCCAGCGCGACACTCTCGAACCCGGTCGCCGTCCCGCCCAGCGTGACCGGAGCCGTGCTGCCGAAGCGAAGCGCGTCGTTGCCCGCCCCGCCATCATAGCGGCCCAGCGCCTGCGCCCTGTCGAGCACCAGAACGTCGTCGCCCCCGCCCAGCGCGATGCTGGCGATATCCTCGGCAATGTGCAGCTGCTCGGCCGCGTCGGAGCCGGTGACCGCGCCGACCCGATAGCCCGCCTGCGTCAGGTTAAGCCCCGCGCCCGCCAGAGCGATGCCATTGAACCCCTGGTCGAGCGTCAGCGACAGCGTGCCGCTGCCCGTCACGGCCAAGTGCTGGAAATTGCTGCGCTGGCCGATGCCGCTGCGGTCGCCCGACAGCAGCACGGTATAGGTGTTGGTGCCGGTGCCGCCATCGACCCCGCCCGTCACCTGAGACCCGGCCCCCTCGACGAAGCCGTCATTGCCCCCGCCCAGCTGTACCGAACCCTGGACCAGACCGGCATTGACGAACCGGTCGTTCCCGCCGCCCAGCCGCGCCGACCCGGTGATGGTGCCGTTGTTGGTGATCGTGTCGCTGCCGTCGCCACCGACGATGGCGACCATGCCGGTGGTGCTGCCCGTGATCGTCTGTCCCGCCGCGACGGTCAGCGCTCCGCCCGACACCCGGATGGCATCGACCCGCAAATTGCCCGTATAGGTGACATTGCCGTCGCCGGTCTGGGTGAGGCTTTCGAAATTGACGAACTGGTTGCCATTGACGGTGCCGCCCCCGGTCGCATCGACGATCAGGCTGTCGGTGCCGTCACCGGCATCGACCGTGCCGATCAGCGTGGCGCTGGCACGTTGCAGGAAGCTGTCGTCGCCCACCCCCAGCAGGACATTGCCCTCGATCCGTCCGTAATTCTCGATCCGATCTGCCCCGCCGCTCAGCGCGATCGAGCCGGTGATGGTGCCGGTGTTGACGATCCGGTCGTCATTGGTGCCGGTCGCCTGTATGGCTCCGGCCAGATAGGATGTGGCGTAATATTGACCGAACCCGTCCCTGGCGTCGAGCGTCGTGCCCGCGCTCCCGCTAATGGTACCGGCATTGTCCAGGTCGATCGCGACGTTTTCGGCGAAGATCGCGGAGGATTTCTCGCCGGTCGCTGCGATCGTGCCGCTTGCCGCGTTGGTGATCGTGGCGGTTTCGATCCCGCTGCCGAACACGCTCAGGCCCGTCGCCCAGAAGGTGTAGGGCACCAAGACCGGTTCCATGAGTGGGCCGTTGAGATAGGATTCATAGGTCACGCCACCGCCATTGGCGCTGATCGTGCCCGAATTGGCGATGCTGATCGTCCGGACGGGCGACGGGGACGGCAGGGAAGTTCCGGCGGATTGGAAGCCGATCTGCACGCCGGTGCCCGCCCCACCGCTGGCGACGACGGAGCCGCTGTTGGTCACGCTGAGGCTGCCGCCCGCCGCCTGGGGATCATATACGGTGAGCGATAGGGTCGTCGCCCCGCCGATCGAGGTGATCGTGCCGCTGTTCGTCAGCGCGATCTGGACCGGCTCCAGCGTCGTGGGTGCGGCGCCATTGGAGCCGAGGCTATTGCCGACCGAGGCGCTCAGTCCGCCGGCGATCGTGCCGCTGTTGATCGCGGTGATGGCGGTGCCGTCGGACATCAGCTCGACGGCGGGATCCAGGCCATTGTTCTGGATGCTGCCGGTGTTTTCGAAAGACGCCGCGTACAGATACACCGCCGTCCGCGACAGATCGGCCGTGCCGATGCTGGCATTGTTGACGAAGCGGGTCGCGGTGCCCTCGACCCGGCCGGTGACGCTGGCCTGGTTGGTGAAGGCGGCGAGCGGCAGGGACGGCTCGTTATAATAGGGGTATCGTGGGCGTTCGCCGAACGTCACCCCGCCATCGACCGTGACCATGTTGACGATCTGGCCGTCGCCGACCGCGTTCAGCGTCGAACGCGTGCCTGCGGCCGTCAGCGTCAGCACGGTATTCGCACCGATCGCCTGCACGTCCTCCTGCTCGAAGGTCGCCAGCGGCGCCTCGCCCAGCGTCACGGTCGCGGAACTGGTGAAGGCGCGACGATAGGTGTCGTTGCCGTCCCCGGCGTCGATCGTGCCGGTCACGCCGGTCTGCCCATCGGTGACGACCAGGACGTCGTTGCCGTTGCCGAAGCGCAGATTGCCGACCAGCGTCCCGCCCGCCACGATATAGGAGGAGGGACCGGAGGACCGGCCGTTATACGGATCATAGCCCAGGTCGACATTGCCGATGATCGTCCCGGCATTGCTGAGCTTGGTACTGCCGACACGGATGGCGGTGCCATTGCCACCCGTAATGGTGCCGCCGTTCAGATTGTTGATGGTCGCGACATAGCCATAGCCTTGCGTGATCGCCGGGCCGTTCGTGCTGGCGATCAGCCCGCTATTGTCGACCGTCGGCACCCGGCCGTCATAGCCATAGCCGAGCAGAACCGCGCTGCCCGCAACCTGGATCGTGCCGGTGTTCACCAGCGAGGCGAAATCGGCGACACCGTTCACCGCCACGCTGCCGCTCGCCTGGCCGATGCGTCCGCTATTGGTGATCAGGCCGCCGGATACACCCGCCAGCCTGCCATAAACGGTGCTCCGCTGATCCAGCACCGTGATCGTACCGGCGTTGGTGAAGGCGTCGCCGCCTGCCAGCAGCACCGCCGCGCCGGGGAAGCTGTTCGAATTGGTGGCGCTCAGGGTCAGATTGCCCCGGCTGATGATGGTCAGCGCATTGGCGGAGTTGTTGGGATAATCCTCT
Source organism: Sphingomonas sp. Marseille-Q8236 (assembly GCF_965112005.1). Classification (NCBI taxonomy): domain Bacteria; kingdom Pseudomonadati; phylum Pseudomonadota; class Alphaproteobacteria; order Sphingomonadales; family Sphingomonadaceae; genus Sphingomonas; species Sphingomonas sp. Marseille-Q8236. The sequence continues at coordinate 1,417,444 of NZ_CBCOPO010000001.1, read as the reverse complement.
CCCGGCTGGGCGATACGCGTGGTCGCGGTGATCGCCGCCACGTTCGCGGTCGCGAGATCCGCCGTCAGGTCGACAATGCCCTGCCCCGCCAGCAGCAGTGTGCGACCCGAGCCCGTCCCCGTAAGGGTCAGCGTCGCATTGTCGATCAGGTCATAGCCGAAAGCGTTGAAATTGGCGTCCGACAACATCGTCGAGCTGGCATCGGTGCGCACCCGGTAGCGCAAATTGGCGCCATTGGACGACACCGTGCCGGTCACCCCCGCATAGCGACCGACGCTGCTGCCGGTCAGTTCGGTGACGAACATATCGGCTTGGCCAAGCGTCAGATTGCCGTTCAGCACACCGCCGGGCAGCGCCTGATAGACGTTCGAGTTGGAGGAGCCGATATAGGGCGCGTTGCCGAAGCTGACATCGCCGTTGATCGTACCCGCGTTCGAGATGCGGGCGTTGAAGATGGTGCTGTTCGTGGCGGACGGCGCGATGGCGCCGCGCAGCCCGCCGGTGATGACGCCGCCTGCCTGGTTGGTCAGGTCGCCATAGGAGCTGATCTCGACGCCGACGCCGGAGCCGATGATCGTCCCGCTGTTGCTGAGGCTGCTTGACAAGGAAAGGCCGGCCGTCGCCCCCTCGATGCGGCCGCTATTGGTCCAGTTGGTGCCCGACGATCCGCTCAGGATCGCGCCGATGCCGCTGGTCGAACGGATGGTGCCGGAGTTGGCAAAACCACCTCCCCATAGCTGGACGCCGGCCCCCCCGGCGGTGATCGTGCCCGAATTGACGAAGCTGCCCACCGACGGATTGAACAGTACGGCATTGCCCGCCGCGTCGATGGTCCCGCTATTCTCGAACCGCTTGGCGATGTTCAACTGCACCGCATAGGTCGGGAAGGTGCCGGTCGGCCCCGCGGTCGCCGTGATCGCGCCCGTATTGACGATGGTCGGCGTCGTGCGCGATCCGCTATTGTCGGTCAGGACGGTGCCCGCGCCGCTCAGCGTGGTGGCGTTGATGACGGTGCCGTTGCCGACGATCTGAACGGGCGCGGTGGCGGAGAAACCGTTGGCCAGCGTCGCGGTCCGATTGGCGTCGGGAGCCAGGATCATCTGCTGGAACCCGGCGAGCATCGTTGGGGTCGAGGCGACTATGGCATCGGTCGAAAAGCGGATGCGCATGGTATTGGTGCCAGAGCCCGCATTGATCGTGCCGCTGATTCCGGTGCGGATGTCGCCATCGGCATAGCCGACGACCAGCGTGTCGTTGCCCGAACCCAGCGTCAGATTGCCGGTGATCGTGCCCACGCTGTTGTCGATCACATTGCCGGAACCCATGGCCACGACATCGCCCGTGATCGTGCCGCGATTGCCCAGGGTCAGACCGGACATGGTCTGGATGGCCGTCGCTCCCCCGCTCGCGATCAGCCCGCCGGTCGCGTTGTTCAGGGTCATCGCGCTGCCTGTGATCGCCGCGCCCGACCCCGTATTGCGGATGGTGCCGGAGTTGGTCAGCGTCGACGTCAGATTGGCGAGCGTCGCATTGGTGCCGTTCGAGGTAATCGTGCCGCTATTGGACGTGCTCTGCGCGACCACCGCCGAGCGGTATCCCGTACCCCAATCGACGGCGCTGCGGGCACCGCCATCGATGGTGCCGGCATTGGTCAAGGTTCCGACCGGGCCGCTGACCGCCCCGATCGTCCCGCCTGCGCGGTTGGTGATCGAGGAGAAACCCGCATAGGCGGGCATGGTCGACAGCAGCGCATAGCCCGCCGATCCGGTCCCGGTGGCAGCGATGGTACCGCTATTGTCGATCGAGACGGTGCCTTGGCCATAGCTGGCGTCGGTCTGTCCGACGACGACGCCATTGGCGCCCGTGACGACGCCTTCGGCGCGGACCGTCATGGTCAGCTGGACGCTGGAATAGCCGGAATTCGTCGACTGGCGGGTCAGTTGCACACCGGCCTGGTCGCCGCCATCCACCCGGCCGCCCACGGTCAGCGTGGCATTGGCGTAGCTCGTCACCGATGCGGGGATTTCGAACGCGATGGCTGGAGCGCCGCTGTTCGACACCACCGCACCCGAAGCGACGTCGATCGCGCTGTTGGAGGTTATGACCCGAAGCCCGTCACTGTCGGTCCCGGTGCAACTGGTGGGCGTATCATTCTGCGTCGGATCGGGCACGCACTGGGCAAAGGCGGGCCCTGCCACCATCAACGCCACCAGAATGGCGCTCGACTCCAACGCGCGCGCCTTCACCTGCCGCACGCGCGGCAATGCCTTCATCATGTCTGAAACCCCCGTTTGACAGGTGTTATTAGGATTAAGATCATGTCATGTCCATGACGATCAGCATGAAAGCCGGCACGATCAAATAACGGTAAGGGTTATCCTTTCCCTGTAACTTGCATGTCATGATACCGGTGCCGTTCCGATGCGGGACGAGGAGCTCGAACATGATCCTTGACGATGGGCGTCAAGAAGAATCGCGCGTCAAAAACGGCTCGGTTCCTTTTTCGAAAGCACAGCGCCCCGTGCGGCAAAGTCAGCGCGTCGGCCGGATCGTCAGCATCCACCAGAGTGAATGGCTTAAGGGAGGCGCTGAATATGGCGAGCCAGACAGGCCCGTACCGGCCCGGTGGCCCATTGCCCTTGAGGCACGGGGATTAGGGATAACACCTTGAGCCGCAGGGCCCAGCCCGCTCCCTACCCGGCCCCGATCGCCGCCGCCGCCAATCCGCGCACATCGACCCGCGCCTTCAATCGCGCGCAGAGCAATGCGGTGCCGCTGATCTTGCGCTGGACGAACAGCGTCTCGACATGCGGCACGTGCCACGTATCGCGGTCGGCGATCATCGCGCGGGTTTCCTCACGCACCACCGGCACGAAGGCGCGGTCGCCGAAGTCGAACGGGCCAGGCCTTGCCATCGTATCGTCGATCGCCGCAATGATCCGGTCGACCGCCGGGCGATGTGCCGCGACCGCCGCCTCGCCCAGAAAGCCCGTCTCCACCGCAATCTCGCGAATCTGGTCGCGGTCATGCGCGAGGCCTGCCTCGATCAACCGGCGATAGGAGGCGACGGTCTCAGGCGGCACGTCACGCGCCGCGCCGAAGTCGAGCAGCACGAGGCGGCCGGTTTCCGCCTGCCAACGATAATTGGCGAAGTTCGGATCGGTCTGCATCATGCCGAAGTCGAACAGTTCGCGCAGGACCAATTGGATCAGCGCGGTCATCGCGGTGTCGCGGGTTTCCTGCGGGGCCTCGACCAGCGTATCGATCGATTGGCCGGGGATATAATCCATCGCCAGCACCAGCGGCGTGGTCAGCGACGGCTCCGGCTTTGGCACGACATAGCGCGGATCGCCCGCCAGCTGCTCGCCATAGACACGCATCCGCTCGGCCTCGCGCAGATAATCGGCCTCCTCGGCCAATTGCCGCTTGGCCTCTTCGAGCAGTGGCTTGAGGTCGATCGAGGGCGGAATGAGGTTCGACACACGCAGCAGCGTCGCGACATTGTCGACATCCGATCCGATGCTGTCGCGCACCCCCGGATACTGGACCTTGATAGCCAGCACCCGGCCATCGGGCAGGGTCGCGCGGTGGACCTGCCCGATCGAGGCGGCGGCCATGGGGGCCGCCTCGAAATGGCGGAAGCGGCGTCGCCAGTCGGCACCCCACTGTGCCTTCAGCACCTTGTCGAGCTGTGCGGGCGGCATCCGGTACGCCTGGTCGCGAAGCCGCGCGAGGATGGTCTGAAGTTCGGGCGGCAACAGGTCGCCCGCGTCCATCGAGATCATCTGCCCCAGCTTCATCGCCGCGCCGCGCAGGTGCGAGAGCCGGTCGGCGACCCGCGCAGCATTGCCGGGGGTGAGGATCAGGTCGCCGAGCTTTGGCCGCTCGCCGCTCGCCAGCCTGCGTGCACCCTCGGCCAGCATCCCGCCCGCCACCCCGCTTGCCAGGCGGCCAAAGGCCCCTGCCCGCGCGATGCGTCCGCTGGGGACGGCGCGGTGGGTGGCTTTGGTGCGATTGCTGTCGTCATCGGTCATGCGCGGGATAGCGGCGGGCGCCCGTCTTGGTTCCGTTGGTCCGACGCCGACCGTCGGACATGTCGTCCCGTCGTCGGGATCGCATATCCATATTGTCGGCCCTCATGGAAACCGACATCTGGCTCCTCTGCTATCGGTCGGGGATCCCATGCGCGTCATGCTGCCGATCGCCGCCACGGTGCCCCAGGGGGCGTTCCAGAGCTTGCTGTTTTGTCGCAAGGCCCCGATCGACTTCGTCTCGGACGGCGTGGCGGTCCATGTCGAGGCCCGGCCATGCGCTGCTCCGCTTGCTCGGGGGTTAGATATCCGAGGATCGAGTGCATCCGAACAGCGCCTGTCGCGCTTCCGGCCCGCACCCCGACTTCCTCAGTACAATCCCCCAAATGCGATCATTCGCTGCGACCGCGTCAAATGACCAAGTGCCCAAGACCGCCAATGACCCAATCCGGCGTGCCACGAATGGCAATTCATCAGATCGGCGCGCAGCCCAATCATGGGCACCAAAACTCGCACGGTGACAGCAAATGCTTCTGGCCTCCGATAGCACCAGAATGCCGCACGCAGCTTTGATTGTTGCATTTTTCTAGTGGGATGAACGCACTTCATCGCCATGCTCAGGTACATAATTAAGGAACAACACTTTTTTAATGCTTATTAGTTAGCGTAGCGGAGATTTTTTGATTTAGATGTCAAAGACTATTGGATAATTATTTTGTCTAGCCTTTCCGATACGTTGGCGATCGACAAAGAGATTCAAAAACTGAATCGCCTGAGGTTTTCGCCGGCCCTCGAGGCACAGTTTGATGCGGAGGGCGTTGACCATCGCAAACGAGTCGGACCCGTCTCATTGGCTGCCGGCATGGTCATGTTTAATGCATTTTTGTTGGCGGATTTTACGATACTACCTGATGTGTTCCATTGGCTTGTGATAGTAAGGCTTCTAATATTTACGCCTGCTTGCCTTCTTATCCTTTGGGCCGTTTCCCGTGCATCCAGTACATTTCAAATCGATGCGATGGCCGTGGCTGGCACATGTCTCGCAGTCGCACTACCAACCATAACGATTTTATTTAGCGCTTCTAAATATACTTTGCTTTCCCAGTTTGGAAGCATGGTAACCATTACCTACTACACACTCGTTCAAAGAGTGCGATTTCGCATGGCCTTAGCGGGCCTATTAGGGTCAGGACCCATTGATGTGAGCGTCGCGATCTGATTCAGGCTCCGCAAGGAGACCGAGATGAGTGACCTGTTTTGGCTGACGGACGAGCAGATGGAGCGGCTGCGGCCCTTCTTTCCCAAGAGCCATGGCAAGCCGAGGGTGGACGACCGGCGGGTGCTGAGCGGCATCGTATTCGTCAATCGCAACGGGCTTCGCTGGCGAGATGCGCCTAGCGAGTATGGCCCCCACAAGACGCTGTACAATCGGTGGAAGCGTTGGGGCGAGGCCGGCGTGTTCACGCGAATGATGGAAGGTCTGGCTGCAGCTGGCGCCGAGCCGCAGACGGTCATGATCGACGCAACCTATCTGAAGGCGCACCGCACGGCATCAAGCCTGCGGGTAAAAAAGGGGATCTTGGCCGCCTGATCGGCCGCACCAAAGGCGGTATGAATACCAAGCTACATGCCGTCGCCGATGCAAACGGGCGCCCCTTAAGCTTTTTCATGACCGCGGGCCAGGTCAGCGACTACACCGGCGCGGCAGCGCTGCTGGATGACATGCCGAAGGCGCAGTGGCTGCTCGGCGACCGCGGCTACGACGCCGACTGGTTCAGGGACGCCCTCCAGGCCAAAGGCATCCAGCCCTGCATCCCGGGCCGGCGATCACGCAACGAGCCGGTCAAATACGACAAGCGCCGCTACCGGCGCCGCAGCCGCATCGAGATCATGTTCGGCCGCCTCAAAGACTGGCGTCGGGTCGCTACCCGCTACGATCGCTGCCCCACTGCCTTCTTTGCCGCCGTCACCCTCGCTGCCACCGTCATCTTCTGGCTGTGATCAACGAGTCCTGACCCTAATTATAGTCGCGCTTCACTTATACTGTGTTAAATATCTTACGGCAATGGACTCGATCTCATACAGCTTTGTATGTCAGTTTTACCTAGCAGGATCGTCCTTACTTCTGATGGGATCTTACATCCAAGAGCGATTGGAACGACAAGGATTCCTTGAAAGGCTGAAGAGCACCATACTTTTGAAGCATATTGAATGGACCGCTCGAACTGACTTGTTAACTGGCCTTTCAAATCGCCATCACCTCGCTCAAGTACGAGACCAATTCGAATCAAAGCAATTTGAGAGACAAATTGCTGCATTGATGGTCGACATAGACCATTTCAAATTGTTCAATGACACGCAGGGTCATTTGGCTGGAGACCGTTGCATCAAGGCAGTCGGACGGGCAATAGTTTCGGCCCTGGACGCGATCAGAGCATGCGAGGGGCAACTTGACTTCGCCTTTCGCTTTGGCGGCGAAGAATTTTTGATTCTGTTGATGGGTTGGGACCATGAGCAGGCCATGACCCTGGGTGACGCAATACGTCGACACATTCGCGAAGCCTGTATTGGGCACCCTGCAGCCGGGGGGAGCGGGCGAGTGACAGCATCGATTGGCATAGCGGTCTCTGAAACAGGTAGGCACAGTGTGGACGAGTTGATCGGCTTGGCAGATGCGGCACTCTACAAATCCAAGCAGGACGGCCGGGACAGACTGAGCGTAGCAGCTTGAATCCGCATACCTCCGCCTTAGGGTCAGGCCTCGTTGATCACAGCCAGAAGATGACAGTGGCCGCGAGGGCGATGGCGGAGAAGAAGGCCGTGGAACAGCGGTCGTATCGGGTGACGACCCAGCGCCAATCTTGGAGGCGGCCGAACATGATCTCGATGCGGCTGCGACGCCGATAGCGGCGTTTGTCGTACCGAATCGGCTCGTTGCGGGACCTGACCCTGGATTTGACGCGGCGCGGGGAACATGGCTTTGCATCGGACATGATCGAACCCGTTTCCCAGACCCGAACACTCGGCCGGCTGGTCGGATATCGCCTGCGCCGCGCTTCCGCCGTCTTTGCCACCGATTTCGCCAACGCGCTGGACGGCACAGGCATCCGCCAGATCCCACTTGGCATTATGGCGGTCGTCTCGGACAATCCGGGGATCAACCAGGGGACGGTCGGCCGCCTGCTCGGCATCAAGCGCGCCAATATGGTGCCGCTGATCAACGAGCTGATCGAAAGCGGCCTGATCCTGCGCGAAACCGATCCCGCCGACCGCCGCGCCTTCACGCTGGCACTGTCGCCGGCGGGATCGGCCATGCTTGCCGACTGTATCCGTCGGATCGACGCCCATGAGGACCGGCTGCTCGCCGGTTTCACCAAGGTGGAAAGGGCGCTGCTGCTCGACCTGCTGGAGCGGATCGAGCAGTTGGGGGCGACGACCGACTAATCGTATAGCGTATCGGTCAGGATCAGCGCGTCGAGCGCGACCACCCCCTGCCCCCGCGAATGGACGATGACGGGGTTGAGGTCGATCTCACGGATCGCGGGCGTCCCGGTCATTACGCGCCCCAACGTCGCGACCAGATCGGCCAGCGCCTCGACGTCCAGCGCGGGACTGCCGCGATAGCCATCGAACAGCGCCCCCTGCTGCAGTGCCCGCCATTCGGCGACGATCGCCTCGCGGGTCAGGTCGACGGGAAGCAGGCGGACGTCGTGGAACAGTTCCGCGGTCACGCCCCCGAAGCCGATCAGGATCACCGGCCCCCAGTCGGGATCGTTACGCGCGCCGACGATCACTTCGATGCCGCGGCGGCCCATTGCCTCGACCTGTGCGCCGTCCAGCCGGATGCCCTGGTCATAGGCGGCGACATTGGCGTGGAGCCGCTGCCATGCCTCAGCCAGCGCCTCGGAATCGCCGATGTTGAGCAAGACGCCGCCGGCATCGCTCTTGTGGCTGAGCGCTGCGGCCTGCGCCTTGAGTGCGACGGGATAGCCGATACGATCAGCGATCGCCTGTGCCTCGGCGACGGTTGCGGCGAAGCCGCCCGCCGGGAACGGGATGCCGATCGGCGCCAGCGCCTGCTTGGCGCGATATTCGGGAATGACACCGCCTGGCAGGTCGAGCGCGATCGGCGCCACCTCGGCCCGCGTGCCGTCGCGCGCCGCCGCCCGCGTCAGATGCCGTAGCGCACGGAACGCCCGGTCCGCGGTCGGGAAATAGGGCACGCCGAGCGCACGCAGCCCCGCGATATACTCGGCGGGCACGTCCGCCCCATCGTCGATGCCCGCGAAGATCACCGGCTTCTGCGGCTTCAACGCCACGACCGCATCGATGATCGCCGGGAATTTGCGCGCGGCGGTCGCCCGATCGGTCTGGATGATCCCCAGGACCAGCGCGGCGTAGCGTTCGTCCTCCAGCAACGGAACCATCGTGCGGCGATACAGATCGGGGTCGACCAGCGCCTGCGCCGTCAGGTCCATCGGGTTGGACACCGGGATGAAATCAGGGATCGCCGCGCGCATGGCAGCCGCCGCCGCGCCGTCGATCGCGGGCAGGTCGAGCCCGATGCGTTCGGCGAGATCGAGCACCAGCGCCTTGAACGCGCCGCTTTCGGTCAGCACGGCGGTGCCACCCGCCCGCACCGGCTGCGCCCGCACCGCCATCTCGACGACGTCGCCTAGCGCCTCCAGACTGTCGACCAGCACCACGCCGGCGCGCTCGACCTTGGTGCGCATCACCTGCCAGTCGCCGGCCATCGCGCCGGTGTGGGTCGCAGCGCTCTCCCGCGCGGCGTTGGACGTGCCGGGGTGGAGCAGCACGATCCGCTTGCCCATGGCCGCCGCTCGCTCGGCCAGCACCAGGAAACGGGCGGGCTGGCGGAACTGCTCGACGATCATCGCGATGACGGGCGTTGCGGGATCGTCGATCAGATGCTCGACATAGTCCTCGACGCCCGACGCCGCCTCGTTGCCGGTCGAGACCGACAAGGTGATGCCCAGCCCCTTGGCGTCCAGCGTCGTCGCCAGCACCACCGCCATCGCCCCAGACTGGCTGACGATGCCGACCGCGGGCTTGCCGGTCAGGTCGATCACCGGCGTCTCGACGAAGGTCAACGGCACGCAGGCGGCGTGGTTCACCATCCCGAGGCAGTTCGGCCCCTCGACGATCATGCCATGCTCAGCGGCGATGCGCGCAACCTCCGCCTGCGCGGCCAGCCCCTCCTCGCCCCCTTCCGCGAACCCGGCGGAAAAGATGATCGCCGCACCCACGCCACGCGCTGCGAGCGCCTGCACCGCTTCCAGCACCGCGGGTCCGGGGATGGCGAGTACCGCCGCATCGACGCCCTCGGGCAAGTCGGCAATGGTCTTCAGGCACGGCCGCCCGTCGATCGTGTCGCGCTTGGGATTGATGAGGTGGATGGCCCCGGCATAGCCGTGGCGGTCCAGGTTGCGCACCACGGCATTGCCAAGCGCGCCGGGCGTCGGCGAAGCGCCGACGATCGCAACCGAACGGGGGGTGAGCAGGCGGGAAAGATCGGGCATCGAGTTCCTCCTACGCCCCTCCCCGCCAGGGGAGGGGTTGGGGTGCGGACGCGGGCGACAGTCTCCATGAGACTTCCCCACCCCCTTCCCCTCCCCCGAAGAGGAGGGGGTTTGTGGCGTCAGGCCTTCGCGCGGTCCTTGTCATAGGCGCCGAGCCCCGGCTTGTAGCTCTTCTCGTCGATGAACTGGCGGATGCCCTCCTTGCGACCGTCATTGTCGTAGGAATTGGCGGCTTCCTGCGCACGGACCAGATAGTCCTCGGCATCGTCGTAGCTCATCACGCCGACGCGCTTCATCGCGTCCTTCGTCGCCTTCAGCGCCACCGGGTTCTTGGCGAGCAGGACCTTGGCCACCTCGGTCACCCGATCCTTCAACCGATCGAGCGGCAGCGCTTCGTTGACCAGACCCCATTCAGCGGCGGTGCGACCGTCGATATTCTCGCCCATCATCGCGTGATACATCGCCTTGCGGAACGGCATCAGTTCCTGCGCCACCTTGGTCGCGCCACCGCCGGGCAGGATGCCCCAATTGATCTCGCTGAGGCCGAACTTCGCCTCTTCCGCCGCAAAGGCTAGGTCGCAGGCGAACAGCGGGCCATAGCCGCCGCCGAAGCACCAGCCGTTGACCATCGCGATCGTCGGCTTCTGATACCAGCGCAGCCGCCGCCACCAGCCATAGCTCTCGCGCTGCGCCTTGCGCGTGCCGGCAAGGCCCTGCGCCTCGGTCTCGCGAAAATACTCCTTCAGGTCCATGCCTGCGGTCCAGGCAACGCCCTCGCCCGACAGCACCAGCACGCCGACGTCGTCGCGGAACTCGAGCGCGTCGAGCACCTCCATCATGTCGCGATTGAGCGTGGGGCTCATCGCATTGCGCTTGTCCGGGCGATTGAACCGCACCCAGGCGATGCGATCCTCGACGTCATAGGCGACGACGCCATTGCTGCTTGTTTCGGTCATTGCTGCTGAACCTTTCTGTGCGTCGCCAATGTCATTCGACGGCGAAGATTTCGATGAGGACATGGTCGGGCATGCGGATGCCGCGGCCGACGAAGGTCTTTTCCCGCAACCATTGGTATTTGCCCGGCGGCGGATCGAAAACCGGAGCGGTACGGAAGTAATAAGCCTCGGGATCGACGCGCTCGCCCCGCGCGATGCGATCGGTCACCGCCTGGCTGGCGACCCGGATGCCGGGATTGTGGATACCGATGACGGTGCCGTCCGCAGCCTTCAGGAAATAGCGTGCCTCCACCCGCGTAAAACCGCCGGGATAGATGGTCTGCCAGTCTCCGCCGCCGGGCAGTACGGTGCCGCTGATCCGCGCACCGCTGACGGTGCCGCCCGTGATAGGGATAAACCGGCGCCGCCCGCCATCGATCTCGCCCTGCTCGACCGGAGCGGCGATCTCGACGCGCAGGGTAAAGACCGGCGTCAGCTGCGGGGCGACGGGCGCATCGGCGTCACCGGCTGCGACAGACGCGATGGCGGCAAGCATCAGGGGCAGGCTCGACATCGTGCCGCCCCCTCAGATCGGATAGTGACCGGGCTCGGTCTCGATCGTGATCCAGCGCAATTCGGTAAAGGCATCGATCCCCGCGCGTCCGCCGAACCGGCCATAGCCCGATGCCTTCACTCCGCCGAACGGCATTTGAGCCTCGTCATGCACCGTCGGACCGTTGACGTGGCAGATGCCCGATTTGATCTGCCTGGCGACGCGCAGGCCGCGCGCGGTATCGCGGGTGAAGACCGACGCCGACAGGCCATATTCGGTGTCGTTGGCGAGTTCGATCGCGTGCGTTTCGTCACGGGCGCGGATGACGCCGACGACCGGCCCGAAGCTTTCGTCGCGGAACAGCTTCATGTCGGGGGTCACCCGGTCGACGACATGCGCGGGCATCAGCACGCCGTTCGCCTCGCCGCCGATGGCCTGCACCGCTCCTGCGGCGACGGCGTCATCGATCAGCGACATCACATGATCGACCGTCTTGCGATCGACCACCGCACCGAGCGGCGTCTTGCCCTCGCGCGGGTCGCCGACGGGCATCGTGTCTACCTTGGCGACGAACTTCTCGACGAAGGCGTCGGCGACGCTGTCGACGACGATGATCCGCTCGGTCGACATGCAAATCTGGCCCTGGTTCATGAACGCCCCGAACGCAGCCGCCTTCACCGCCTCATCGAGATCGGCATCGTCCAGCACGATCAACGGCGCCTTGCCGCCCAGTTCCAGCAGAACCGGCTTCAGATGCTCGGCGGCGCGCCGGGCGATGATGCGGCCGACATGCGTCGATCCGGTGAAATTGATGCGGCGAACCGCAGGATGATCGATCAGCGCGCCGACGACTTCGCCGGCATCCTCGGGAGCATTGGTGACGATCGACACGGCGCCTTTGGGCAGCGCTTCGGCGAAGGCCTCGGCGATCAGGCTGTGGGTGCGCGGGCATTGCTCGCTCGCCTTCAGCACCATCGTGTTGCCGCACGCGAGCGGCACCGCGATCGCGCGGACGCCCAGGATGATCGGCGCATTCCATGGCGCGATGCCGAGCATCACGCCCACCGGCTCGCGCATGGCCATGGCGATACAGCCGGGCTTGTCGGAAGGGATGACCTCACCCGCGATCTGCGTCGTCAGCGCGGCGGCTTCGCGAACCATCGACACGGCGAGCATCAGGTTGAAGCGCGCCCAACCCTCGGTCGCGCCGATCTCGCCCATTATCGCATCGACGAACTGGTCGGCCTTGCCCGCCAGCGCATCGGCGGCCTGGGTCAGCGCGGCGCGGCGGGCGTTGGGGCCAAGGGAAGACCATGCAGGAAACGCGGCGGCAGCGGCTTCCACCGCGGCGGAGGCATCCGCCGGGCCGAAGGCCGGGGCGGTCGTCGCCACCGCGCCGGTGACGGGGTTGTTACGGGTGAACGTCCTGCCGGACAGTGGCGAACCTGTCATAGCCATGCTGCCTCTCCATTTGTTATGGTACATAGCTTAATCGGCAATGGCAGCGCGGTCAATCGCGCTTTCGATCCCCCAGCGCGATCAATGCCACGGCCGCGATCAGCGAGCCGAAGCTCATCAGCACCGCGACGAACTGCAACCCGTGCCCCGCGGCGAACAGTACCCCCGCCAACGCCGGGGCGAGCGCCGATCCGCCGCGCCCCACCCCGATGACGAAGCCCGTGGCCGAGGCGCGCACCCCCGTCGGGAAGCTGCGCGCGATCAGGGCGTAAAGGCCGACGACACCCGCATTGGTCGCAAAACCGGCCGCTGCTGCAACGAGGGACAAGGTCGCAAGATCGCTCTGGGTGCGGCCGAACACGATCACCAGCGCCGTCGACAACAGCATCGCCGAGATCGTCAGCCCGAGCAGCCGGACCTTGCCGGTCAGCAACCCCAGGATCAGCGATCCGGTCGCGCCGCCGATACTCGCCCACACCAGCACGCCCGCCGCCTGCGGGGCGGGGAAGCCCATCTCCGCAACGATCTTGGGGATCCATTTCAGGATGAAGTAGAAGGTCATGATATGCGTGAGATAGGCGAGCGTCAGCAACAGCGTGGTCCGCCTGAGGTCGGGCGCGAACAGGGCCATGACCGGCACCTTTGCCGTCCGGGGTTCGGCCGGGGGTAGCGCATCGACCGGGGGGTGGCCCATCCGCGCCAGCGTCGCATTGACCCGCGCCAGCGCATCGGGCGGGCGGCGATGCAGCAGGAACGCGACCGATTCCGGCGCACGCCACAGCACCAGCGGCACGAATAGCACGCTGCATACCGCCCCGAACAGGAAGACCGCGCGCCAGTCATACCAGCCGAGCAACAGCGCCGAGGCCGATCCGCCGACGATCGTGCCGATGGGATAGCCCGCCGCCATCAGAACCACGGCGAGCGAGCGATGCCGGGCATTGGCCGCCTCCGCCACCGCCGCATTGGTCGCGGCCAGCATACCGCCGATGCCGAGCCCGGTCAGAACCCGCCACAGCGACAGCACCATGACCCCGCCAGCACTCGCCGCACCCAGCATGCCCGCAGCCATGACGCCCAGACAGCCGAGGATCGTCGCGCGCCGCCCGATCCGGTCGGCGACCCCGCCGAGCAGCAGCGAGCCGATCGCCATGCCGACCAGTTCCATCGACAACACGATGCCGAGCGCCGCGCGATCGATGCCCCAGTCCGCGGCGATGCCGGGCGAGGCGAAGCTGATCGACAGGACGTCGAACCCGTCGAGCGCATTCAGCCCGACCATCGTCGCGACGATTCCCCATTGAAACCGCGACATGTCGGCACGGTCGATAATCGCTCGCGGGTCCTGCATCGGCGCTTCTGCCTTTCTGGTCATGTCATGCTGGTAACGAGGCTTATTCCGCCGCAGCCTGCTCCTGCGCGATCGCGCGATCGATCATCAGCCGCGACCGCACGCCGCCGGCATCGATGTTGAGCTTCAGCAATTTGCGATCGGGATATTGCGACAGATTGCGCTGCTGTCGTTCGAGCATCTCGAGATCCTCGGAGAAGATCTTGCGCTGCCCTTCGCGGATCGTGTCGGTCAGCGCGGCGTCGTCGACCGCGAACTGACGGGCCATGCCCCAGAAATACCAGTGCGAGGTCTCGGTTTCCGGCGTGATGAAGTCGACGACGATGCTCGACGCCTTCTTCGCCGGATCGGCGTGATAGCCGCCTTCCCCCGCCAGCGCGACGCCGACCTCGATCATGACGTGGCTCGGCAGTGTGAAGCGACAGACCTGCCAGCGGTCGACCAGTGCATCCTCGGGCAGGCCCGCGCCGCGCAGCCCCATGCGCCAGAAGGGCGGCGCGGCCACATTCTCCATATGACGACTCGTGACGACCTCGTCGCCGGTCGCCTCGGTTCTGACCGGCGCCTCGTCGATCTCCTTCTGCCCGATGCTGCTGGCATGGACATAGGTTTCGTGTGTCAGGTCCATCAGATTGTCGATCATCAACCGATAATCGCACGCGATATGGAACAGTCCGCCGCCATAGGCCCAGTCGGGACTCTCCGCCCACGGCAAAGGGTGCAGCTTGTCCGCGTTCGCCTGCGCCGGATCGCCCGGCCACACCCAGACGAAGCCGTAGCGCTCGATCACCGGAAAGTGGCGTGCCGAGGGGAATTTGCCGACCTGCTGCCCGGGCATCGAGTCGGAGCGCCCCCGACAGTCGAGCGCCAGCCCATGATAACCGCACACCAACGTCTCGCCGCGCACGAAGCCGAGCGACAACGGCGCGCCGCGATGTGGACAGAAATCCTCCAGCGCGGTGACGACGCCGCCGCCGGTACGGAAGAACACCATATGCAGCCCGGTGATCTGCCGGGCGAGCGGCTTGCTTCCCACCTCTTCGGCGCTGGCGGCGACATACCAGGCGTCGAGCGGCCAGGTGGCCCGCGGCGCGGCGGTCACGCTATCGATGGCGTTCATCCTTCTCTCCTGATGGTCAGCGTAGGGACATGCCGAGCCGGACGCCATAGGTGCGCGGCGGATCGTAATTGGCGGTGGTCGAGCTCCACACCGTCACCAGCGTGTTGGGGACGCGACTGTCCTCGACATTGTTGACGAAGGCGGTGATCGAATAGCGCGACTCGGCATCCTCGAACCGCAGGTTGAGGTCGGTCTTGGTATAGGCATCGCGCCGGCTCTGCGCGTAATTCTGGATGTCGCTATAGGTGTGCGACTGGGCGTAGAAATCGACGCTGGGGATCACCCGCCCCTTGCGGCCGAGGTCGAAGGTATGGGCGTAGCTGAAGCGACCGCTCCATTCGGGGGCGTTCGCCAGGCGATTGCCCGAAGCGTCCAGCGTCAGGTTGGACGGCAGCGGCTGGAAGCCGAAGAGTGGCGCAAAGCTATTATAATTGCCGCTGGCCGAATTGAGATTGTCCGGCGCCGACGGGAAGGACCTGATCCGCGCGTCGAGATACGAGACATAGCCGCTGATCCGGTCATTCGGCGTCGGACGCAGGCTCGCCTCCAGCTCGATGCCGCGCAGGCGCGCCGTTGCTGCGTTCGTCGTCACCGCCGACACCTGATTGGTCAGCGGGTTGAGCACGACGCTCGACACCTGCAGGTCCTTATAGTCCATGTGGAAGCCGGTGGCGCTGAGATACAGCTTGCCGTCCATCAGCGTGGTGCGGATGCCCGCTTCGTAATTGGTGACGGTTTCCGGTCGATATTGGCGGTATTGGGGTGCATTGCCGCTCGCCTCCAGCCCGCCGCCGCGGAAGCCGGTGCTCACCGTCGCATAGACCAGCGTGGTCGGGCTCACTTCATAGTTCGCCCCGACCTTCCAGCTGATGTTGTCGAATTTCGACTCGGGCCGTGCGGTGTCGTTCGAAAGGGCGTAGACGAAGGGGATGCCGGGACAGGTGGTCGACGTGATGTTCTGGCGGTTGATGGTATCGCCGGGGCAGACCAGTTCGACGTTGAGCGCGTTGACCTGTTCCCAGGTCGAACGGATGCCGCCGATCAGCTTCAGGCCGGGCAGCACTTCCAAGGTGCCCTGCCCGAATACCGCCTGCGACTTCGTCCCCTGCCCGCGATAGCTGGTGACGACGTCCACGCCGCTGATCGTCGAGATGCCGGTGCCGGTACCGGCGACCTTGGCACCGACCAGATTATAGGCGGTATTGAAGGGTGCGGGCGCGGTGTCGCCGGCGTGGAGCAGGCGCATCCCCGAGGGCTGGCGATCCTGATACAGGAAGCCGCCCAATACGAGGTTCAGGATGCCGCGATCGTAGTTGAGGTCGACTTCGTGCGACCAGCTTTCCATGCGGCGGTTGATCGATTCCTGGGTGAACACGCCGGTCGCCGCGTCGACCCCGTTGTTCTTCAGCAGGGTGTAACCGGCGAGGTAGGTCAGCGACAGGCCATCTGCCGCCTGCCATACCAGTCGCGAGCGCGCCGCATAATAATTGAGGTCGATGCGGTTGTCCTGGACCTGCGCCTGCCCGACGTTGAGCGCATCCGTCGCGATCACCTGACGCGGGCCGAAGGTACCGGCGACGAGATTGCCCTGCGGGTAATAGTTGATGCTGGTCAGGTAGCTGGCCGGAATCGTCCCCTGGTTCTGACCGTAGTTCAGCGACAGGCGCCATGTGATCGGCCCGACATCGAGCAGCGACGTGACGCGCAGGCCCGCCTGATCGGTCTTCCCATAGCCGTTTTGCGCGCCGTAGCGGGGGTCGACGCCATCATCGACCTGGCGATAGGCAGCGAAGCGCAGCTTCCATGCGTCGCTGACCGGCAGGTCGACGGCGGCGCGGGCGCGGACTTCGTTGAAGCGCCCGACCTGCAGGTCGGCGGTGACGCCGCGGGTGGAGCGCGGATCGGCGGTATTGATGTTGACGACGCCGGCGGTCGCATTGCGACCATAGACGGTGCCCTGCGGCCCGCGCAGCACCTCAACCGCGCCGATATCGAAGAGGCCCAGCGACAGGACCTGCGCCGAGGGTTCGTAGATGCCGTCGATCTGCGTCGCGACGGTCGAATAGCCGCTGAAGCTGTTGTTGCTGCCGATGCCGCGCACCGCGAAGCCGTTGGCGCTGAGTTGCAGGTTGGGCACGGTCGTAGCGAGCGACGACGCGGAATCGACGCCTTGGCGGGTCAGCGAATCCTGCGACACGACGCTGATCGCGATCGGCGCGCGCGACAGGCGTTCGGATGTCTTCTGGCCGGTGACGATGATGTCGCCCGTCGTACTGGCGTCGGTGGCGGCGGTCGCCGTCGCGGGTGACTGGGGGGCGGGGGCGGGTGTCGTGTCCTGGGCGGAGGCAGCACCGGTGAAGGCGATGAGCGCGGTTCCCGTCAGCAGCAACGTCAGTGTTCGCATGATAGTCCTCCCCGAGTCGGTTGTCGTTCCGATGCGAGTGAGAGGCACGCGTTCGACGCGGCATTGCGGCACTGCGGCCCCGCGCAGCACGCGGCCACCGCAGGCCGGCGACGATTCCGTCACGGCACCTCTCCTCTGTTGGTATGCTCCAACTGCAATGAGGCATAACTAAATTTACAAACGGTTGCAACGGGTGATGCGTGCGATCGCCCGCCGCGGCATTGATCGATTGGGCATGTCTCCGCAACTAATGCCATAGCTATTGAACATAGCCAGTTTCCGCTATTATGACAGGCACAGGTGCCGGTCACGAACCGCGTACCGATCGGAGAGGGTGATGATGACGCTGTTACGGCGAGAGGTGCTGCGGGGGGCGGCGATGGCGGGACTTGGTGCGATGCTGCCCCCCGCCGCACGCGCCGCGGCGGCGGCGACGATGCCCGGTGCGCTCGACGCGGTCGCGCCCGAACTCCGCCCGGCGGCAGAGAAGATTCAAGCGATGATCGCGGCGATGCCGCCGATCACCCAAGCCTATCGCACGATGCGCAGCGGCCCGATCCCGCCGCCCGCGACCGACATTCCCTATACCGAGGAACATATTCTCGGGGCGGCGGGACAGCCGCCCGTCACCGTCTACGTCATTAACGCCCGCGCCGGCACGCGCCGGCCGGCCATCCTGCACACGCACGGCGGCGGCTATATCGTCGGGTCCGCGCGCGGATCGATCGCGCCGTGCCAGGACATTGCGCGGCAGCTCGACTGCGTGGTGGTGACCGTCGACTATCGACTGGCGCCAGAGACGACCTTCACCGGGTCGGTGGCGGACAATCATGCCGCACTCCTGTGGCTGCACGCCCATGCCGCGGACCTCGGCGTCGACCCGGCCCGGATTGCGGTGTTGGGGGAGAGTGCGGGCGGCGGCCATGCCGCCCTGCTCGCGCTGATGGCGCGCGACCGGCGCAGCGTGCCGCTCTGCGCGCAGGTGCTGATCTATCCGATGCTTGACGACCGGACGGGCAGCACGCGGACGGTGCCCCCGTTCATTGGCCGGATCGGCTGGGACGCGCCCGCCAATGTCTTCGGCTGGACGTCGTTCCTCGGCCGCCCCGCCGGTGGTCGCGACGTCCCTGCCGCCGGGGTGCCGGCCAGGATCACCGATCTGTCCGGTCTGCCGCCGACCTTCATCGGGGTCGGCTCGGTCGATCT
Organism: Sphingomonas sp. Marseille-Q8236; assembly: GCF_965112005.1. Classification (NCBI taxonomy): domain Bacteria; kingdom Pseudomonadati; phylum Pseudomonadota; class Alphaproteobacteria; order Sphingomonadales; family Sphingomonadaceae; genus Sphingomonas; species Sphingomonas sp. Marseille-Q8236. The sequence goes on along the minus strand of NZ_CBCOPO010000001.1, from coordinate 1,398,846 downwards.
CTTCGTCGACGAGGATGTCGACTATGCCCGCCGCCTGATCGCCGCGGCGGTACCGACAGAACTGGTCGTGACGCCGGGCGCATTTCACGGGTTCGACGCGGTCGCCCCCGAAACGGGGCTGGCGAAGCGCTTCACCGCGGCCAAGATCGCCGCCTTGCGCCGCGCCTTTGGCGGCGATGGCGTCGTAGCATGACCTTTCGACAGGATTCCCGTAATGACCCTCCGTTCGTTTCGGCATGCCGCCGTGCCGCTATTGGCCCTCGCAATGCTGCCGTCCCTTGCGAACGCGCAGGCGTCTGCGGTGGTGGTGACTGAGCGCACTGCCCCGCCCCCGGCATGGACGGAGGCGCCGTTTCTGCCATTGTGGGACGGTGCACCGCCGGGTGGCGGGTTCCACCCCGCGCCGGTCCCGCCGAAGGATCCGGCCACGTTCCTGCGCAACATCGACAAACCGGGTCTGCGTCGCTTTACGCCCACCCACCCCAACGGGGCGTCGGTGCTGGTCATTCCCGGCGGGGCCTATACCTTTCTTTCAATCGGCAATGAGGGACTGGACATAGCGGGGCGGCTGACCGCGCTCGGCTATACCGTCTATGTGCTGGTCTACCGTCTTCCTGGGGAAGGCTGGACAAATCGCGCCGACGTACCGCTGCAGGATGCGCAGCGCGGGCTGCGTCTGGTTCGTGCCGCCGCGATCAGGGACGGGCTGGCCCCGCACAAGATCGCGGTGCTCGGCTTTTCGGCGGGCGGCCATCTGGCGGCGACGCTGGAAACCGATTTCGGTCAGACGGTCTATCCGCCGCGCGATTCGACGGACCGGATCGACGCGCGACCGGATGCCGCGGCGCTGATCTACCCGGTGATCGCTGCGGCGCCGCCCTTCACCCACGCTTTGTCTGCGGAAAAGCTGCTGGGCAAGAGCGCGGACGCGGCAGCGGTGGCCAGGCGATCCCCGGCGGAGCATGTGACGGCAACCACACCGCCGACCTTTCTGCTCCACGCGATGGACGATGATGCGGTCGTACCGGACAACAGCCTGATGATGATGGCGGCGCTTCGCCGCGCCGGTCGCCCCGTCGAGGCGCATTTCGTGGCCGAAGGCGGGCATGGTTTCGGCGTCGGCCCGGCGGCGCTTCCGGTCGGGGCATGGGTGCCCATGCTCGATCGCTGGCTGCAGCGCATCTTTGCGCAAAAGGATCGTCCGGCGGGTTGATGTTTCCTGCCTTGCCATCCCAAGCGGCTTAGCTATGTTTCATAGCAGACTCGCGACGATCGATTGCGGGATGGGAAGGGATGCGGGATGGCGGATGCGACGACCGGTTCTGGTGACGAGGGTTGGACGCGGCGCACGCTGCTGGGCGTATCGTCCGCGCTGGCGGGGGCGGCTGTGCTCCCTGGGGCGGCGGCGGCCGCACCGGCGCGGCTGACCAGCATCGGCCTGCAATTCGCCTATGAAGCGATCGTGACGCTGGGCAAGGCCGAGGAGGTCGGCGCAACGCCACTCGGCAAGCGTATCCGCATTCCGATCACCGGCGGCCGGTTCGACGGCCCCCGCCTGTCTGGCACCATCCTGCCGGAAGGCATGGACTGGCAATTGGTGCGTGCCAATGGCGTTACCATGTTGGAGGCGAGCTACCTGATGCGCGAACGCGACGGGACGCTGATCCATATCCGCAACACCGGTATTGTGCATGGCGGCTATATCCGGACGACCCCGGTATTCGAAGTGCCGCTGGGCAAGCATCAATGGCTGAACGAGGCGATCTTTCTCGGTACGGTCGGGGCGGCCGATCTGGCAGACGGCCCGGCGGTGCGTATCACCGTTTATCGAGTGGCATGACGATGGGAGCGAACAGGATGCGAGGGGCGATCACCATGGCCGCGATGCTCGCGGGCACCGCACTGACCGGCATGGCGCTGGCCGGACGGGTACAGCCCGAGACGCCGGCCGCCGCGGCCATGCCCGCGCCAAGAGCATGCGCCGCGCTGCTCGGCGCCACTGGGTGGAGCGATCCGACGCTGCACATCCAGACCGCAGAAGACCATGCGGCAGGCCTCGTCGTCGACGCGGGGTTTGGGGTGAAGACCGCACCGCTGCCAGCGCATTGCGAGATCTCCGGCGTCATGCACGAACGCACCGGGCAGGACGGGCAGCATTATGCCATCCATTTCCGCATGCGCCTTCCCGACGCCTGGAACCGGCGCTTCGTGTTCCAGGGTGGCGGCGGGACCAATGGCGAGGTCGGCAACGCGGTCGGCCCGGCAACCGGCGGCACGACCGCCCTGGCGGAAGGCTATGCCGTCATCAGCCAGGATTCAGGGCATTCGAACGCGACCAACGCCGACCCGGCGCGCGGCGGCGTCGTGTCGTTCGGCTTCGATGCGCAGGCACGGGCCGATTATGGTCATGCCTCGCTGAAGGCCAGCTACGACGCTGCGCGCACGATCCTGCGCCGCCACTATGGCGGCGATCCCGCGCGCAGCTATTTCGCGGGCTGTTCGAAGGGCGGGCAGGAAGGCATGGCCTTCGCCCAGCGCTATCCCGACGCGTTCGACGGAATCCTCGCTGCAGCGCCCGGCTTCGCGCTGCCAAAGGCGGCAATCGCCGAAGCCTGGGACACGCAGACCTATGCCGCCCTGGTCCGGACATCGGGCGAGAGCAGCATTCCCATTTCGCGGCTGGCGCAGGCCTTTTCGGACGGCGACCTGTCGCTGGCGCGCGCGGCGGTGCTGGCGGCGTGCGATGCCAAGGACGGCCTCGCCGACGGGCTGGTCGGCAACTTCGCGCAATGCCGCACGCCCGATGTGTTGCGCGCCCTGCGCGCCCGGCAGTGCAGCGGCGCCAAACAGGCGAGTTGCCTCGCCCCCGCCCAGATCGACGCATTGGCAAAGGCATTCGGCGGTCCGCATGACAGCCGCGGCAAGCCGCTCTACGCCAGTTACCCCTGGGATGCCGGCCTCGCCGACACCGGCTGGCGCATCTGGAAGCTGGGCCTAACGACATCGCCCGTCCCGGCAATCAACGCGAGCATGGGCGCGCCCGCGCTGGCGACGATCTTTTCGACCCCGCCCCGCGCCCTGGCACCAACGCCGCAGGCCGGCATGGACTATCAGCTCCGCTACGACTTCGATCGCGATCCGGCGGCGATCTTCGCCACGGCACCCGGCTTTCCGCGTTCGGCATGGGAGGACATCTCCGCGCGCTCGAGCGACCTCAGCCGCTTCCGTGCGCATGGCGGTCGGATGATCGTGCCCCATGGCGCGTCGGACCCGGTGTTCTCGATCAACGACACGATCGCCTGGTGGAGCGACGTCGACCGCCGCAATGGGGGTCGCGCCGCATCCTTCGTCCGCGTCTTCCCAGTGCCCGGCATGGCGCATTGCCAAGGCGGCCCCGCAACCGACCAGTTCGACGCCTTCGCCGCGCTGGTCCGCTGGGTCGAACAGGGTGCCGCCCCCGACCGGATCGAGGCGGCCGCCGGGCCGATGACGCCCTGGCCCGGCCGCACCCGACCGCTCTGCCCCTATCCGCTGGTCGCCCGCCCGATCCCGGGAGTTACCGACACGGAGAAAGCTGCGGCGTTCCGTTGCGTCACGGCGACGGCGGGATGACCAGGGTGGATCAGCCTGCCGTCATCCTGCCCCGGTCTGATCCGTCCTCGTGGCCAATTCGCCCCGGCGAAGGCCGGGGCCTCTAGCGGGCGGCGGATGCCGGTCAGATCCGTTCCAGCATCAGGGCTATCCCCTGCCCCACGCCGATGCACATGAACGCCATCGCATAGCGACCGCCGGTGCGGTGCAGTTCCTCGACGGCGGTCATCGCGACGCGCGCGCCCGACATGCCGAGCGGATGCCCCAGCGCGATCGCCCCGCCATTGCGGTTCACGCGCGGATCGTCCGCAGCGATGTCGAGGTCGCGCAGCGTGGCGATCGCCTGCGCGGCAAAGGCTTCGTTGAGCTCGATGACGTCCAACTGGTCGAGTCCGATGCCGGTGATGCGGGTCAGTTTGCGCGCCGCCTCGATCGGGCCGACGCCCATGATCCGAGGCGCGATGCCCGCCGATGCCAGCCCGAGCACCCGCGCGCGCGGGGTCAGTCCATGCCGTGCCGCCGCTCCTTCAGACGCGACCAGCATCGCCGCCGCGCCGTCGTTGAGGCCAGAGGCATTGCCCGCCGTCACCGTGCCGTCGGCGCGCACCACGGGTTTCAGCTTCGCCAGCGCCTCCAGGCTGGTGCCGCGCGGATGCTCGTCCTGCGCGAAGACGATCGGATCGCCCTTCCGCTGCGGGATCGTGACCGGCACGATCTCGACCGCCATGCGCCCACTGGCAATCGCCGCCGCCGCCTTTTCCTGGCTGGCGAGCGCGAAACGGTCCTGATCCTCGCGGGCGACATGCCATTGATCGGCGACGTTCTCCGCGGTCTGCGGCATCGTATCGACGCCGTAAGCCGCGCGCATCGCCGGGTTGACGAAGCGCCAGCCTAGCGTCGTGTCTTCGATCTGCTGGCTCCGGTCGAACGCGCTTCGCGCCTTGCCCATGACATAGGGTGCGCGGGTCATGCTCTCGACGCCGCCCGCGATCATCAGCTCGGCATCGCCGCTTCGGATCGCCTGCGCCGCACTACCGACCGCGTGCAGCCCCGATCCGCAGAGGCGGTTGACCGTGGCCCCCGGCACCGCCTCGGGCAGGCCCGCCAACAGCACCGCCATGCGCGCGACGTTTCGATTGTCCTCGCCCGCCTGGTTCGCGCAGCCGAGCAGGACGTCGTCCACCGCCTGCCAGTCGACGGACGGATTGCGCTCGACCAGCGCGCGCAGCGGGATCGCGGCAAGGTCGTCGGCACGAACGCCCGCCAGCGCGCCGTTCAGCTTGCCGATGGGCGTGCGAATCGCATCGCAGATAAAGGCGTCGGTCATCAGGCACTTTCTTCCAGCATATCGATGATCTTTTGGGCTTCGGCGAAACCGGTATTAGCGGCGGGCACCCCGGCATAGATGGCGGCCTGCATCAGCACCTCCTTCAACTCGTCATGCGTGAAGCCACCTTGCGAAAGCCCCGCACGGACGTGCAGCGCGAATTCCTCCCAACGGCCCAGGGCACAGGTGATCGCCAGCACGATCAGCCGCCGCGTGCGGTCGTCCAGCCCCGGTCGGCCCCATATCTCGCCCCAGGCGATGCGGGTGATCATCGCCTGGAAATCGGCCGTGAGCGGCGTGCGATTTGCCAGGCTGCGCTCGACCCAAGCGTCGCCCAGCACCCGACGGCGGTTCACCAGCCCAGCCTGGAACAGCGTCTCCGCCGCCGCGTCCACTGCCGGATCGCCCGACAGGAACCGGCGCAGCGCCGTCGCCAGTGCGGCAGGCGCCTCGATCGGGGGCAGATGCGCGCCATCGACGCCGACATGGTGCACGTCCGGGATGGCGGCAAGCAGATGCTCGCCATGCCCCGCATAAGGCGTGGACACGTCCAGCATAGCGGTCACCACCAGCGTCGGCACAGCGATCTCGCCGATCCGCTCGGCCAGCGCCATATCGCGGATCGCCGCGCCCGCCCCGGCATAGCCCGCATCCGACTGCCGAGCGATGCCGTCCCGCAGCGAGTCGGCGATCTCGGGATGCTGTGTCGCGAACCCCGGTGACAGGAAGCGCCCCACCGCCATGTCGGCGATCGCCGCCGTGCCCTGCTGCCGTACGGTATCGATCCGCGCCGTCCAGGCGGCCGGGTCCATCGTCGCCGAGGTGCAGATCAACGCCAGCGCCGCGACGCGCGACGGATGGTCGAGCGCGAGTTGCATCGCGACCATGCCGCCGAGCGACACGCCCGCCACCGCGGCGCGGTCGATGCCTGCGTCTGCCATGATTGCAGCAACATCGGCGGCCAGCATGCCGAGGCTATAGTCCCCCTCCGGCGCATCCGATCCCCCCGCCCCGCGCGTGTCGATCCGCAATAGCCGGAAGCCGGGCAGCAGCAGCGGCACGGTGCGGTCCCACAGGCCGATATCGGTCCCGATCGAGTTGAGCAGCACCAGCACCGGCCGGTCCGCCGCGCCCTGCAACCGCCAGTGCAGGCGGACGCCATCGCATAGGGTGAACGCCATCTCAGTCCTCTTCGATGCCGAGCAGCTCGGCGATGATCGCCGCGCTCTCGCCCATATCCTCACCCATTCCGGCGGCGTCGCGATTGCGCACGATAGCGCCGGTGTCGATCTCCAGCCCCTCGGCCACCTGCGCCATCGCGGCGGCACTGCCCGAGGCGAGCAGGAACAGCTCGGTCAGGACCGGCCCTTCCGCCTGCCAGCCGCCCAAACCCCGTTCCTGTTCCTGCGGAAGCCCCGCCAGGAGCGAAGCCACCAGCCCCGGCGCGCGCGTGGCGGCGGACAGAGCAACCTGGCATCCGGTGGGGTTGCGCTTGTGCGCCATCGCCGACGATCCACCGCGACCGGCGATGACCGGCTCCCGCGCTTCGCCAACCGCGTTCTGGGCGAGCAGCGACACGTCGCGCGCCAGCTTGCCGAGCGCGCCAATGAGGACGGCGACGCTTGTCCCGATCGCGGCGACGCCGGTTCGCCGGGCATGCCAGGGCGGTGCGGTCATCAGTCCCAGGTCGTCCGCGACGCGCCGGGCGATAGCTGCGCCACATCCGCCCAGCCCCGCCCGCGTACCCGCCGCGCCGCCCAACTGGATCACGCCATGTTGCGCCACCGCCTCGTCCAGCATTTCCAGCACATCGGCGATGCCGACCGCAGCCTGGGCCAGCCGCAGGCCGAAGGCGACCGGCATCGCATCCTGCAACAGGGTACGTCCTACCGCCGGGGTCGCACGGTGCGCCGTGGCATGGCCCGCCAGCGCGGCCCATGTTCGGCGACCATCGCCTGCGACCAGCCGGTGCGCCGCGCGAACCTGCATCATCAGCACACTGTCCGCCACGTCCTGACTCGTTGCCCCGCGATGCAGCGCCTGCGCCGCCTCGCCGGTCAGGGTGGCGCGCAAACGAGCGACGAGCGGGATGGCCAGCGTTCCCGCCAGCGCCGCCTCGTCCGCCAGCATTGCGGGATCGATCCGCGTCGCCGCAACCCCCTCGGCGATCGCTTGGGCGACCGCCTCTGGGATCAGGCCATGGGCCGCCTGTGCTCGGGCCAGCGCGACCTCGAAAGCACAGGCATGGGCGATGGTCGCACCGTCGTCGAACACCGCGATCATCTCGGGTGTGGCGACGGGGCGCAGGCGCAGCAGATCGCTCACAGGTCGAACATCGCCGTTTCGTGAGTACCCTGCAGCACGATGTCGCGCGACCAGACGCCCGCTGCATCGCGTCGCGCGATCAGGGTCGCGCGACGGTCGGCGGGCACGCACCCGAGCACCGGGTCGGTGTCGTTGCCCTCAGCTCCGTCGAAATAGATACGGGTCGCCAGCCGCTTGAGCAGCCCACGCGCAAAGATCGACACCGCCAGATGCGGTGCCTGAAGACTATTGCCCGGCCCCGGCACCCGCCCCGGCATGATCGTACGAAAGCGGTAGCGACCATCCTCATCGGTCGCGGCACGCCCGAACCCCACGAAATGCGGGTCGAGCGGCACATCGTCGCGCGCATCATCCATGCTGCGATAGCGGCCCGCCGCATTGGCCTGCCAGATTTCGATCATCGCGTCGGGCACCGCGGCGCCCTGGCCGTCGAGCACCCGGCCGGTCAATTCGATGACCTCCCCATCGGGGGTACCGCTGGGCGAGGACAGGTTCAGCACATAATGCGCCTCCGGCATCAGTTCGGGCCGCGCCCCCATATCGGACCGGCCGACCAGGTCCGCGCCGCCCTTCCACGGCAGGCCATAGTGGAAAAAGGGACCGATCGTCTGGCTGGGCGTCTGACCGAACAGTGCGGGGTCCTGATTGTCGGCGCGCGCCTCGGGGCGGCGGTCGGCGGGATCAATGGTCATGATCATCCTCCTCGAACGGGGTCTGGTCGCGCCCCTTCAGCACCACGTCGAAGCGATAGCCGAGCGCCCAGTTGGGCTCGGTCACATCCATATCCAGCCGCGCGACCAGCCGCTGGCGGTACGGCATGGGCACCGCATTGGCGATCGGATCGATCTCGATCAGCGGGTCGTCGGGAAAATAGAGTTGCGTCACCAGCCGCGTCGCGAAGGCGGGGCCGAGCAGCGACAGATGGATATGCGCGGGGCGCCAGGCATTGCGGTGATTGCCCCAGGGATAGGCCCCCGGCCGCACGGTGACGAAGCGATAACGTCCCTCCGCGTCGGTCACCACCCGGCCCGCGCCGGTGAAATTGGGGTCGTGCGGCGCGTCCCACTGGTCCTTGGCATGGATATAGCGTCCGGCGGCATTGGCCTGCCAGATTTCCATGACGGTGTCGGGCACGGCGCGGCCCTGTTCATCCAGCACGCGCCCGGCAACGATGATCCGCTGCCCCAGCGGCTCGGCCTCGTGCTGCTTCGTCAAGTCGGCCAGCGCCGATCCCATCAGCCGGTCCCAGCAGCCGCCCGGCCCGGTCGTCTCGGTCAATGTCGGCGGTATCGCGATCGGCGGATGCTGCGGCGCCCGGATCACCGTGGAGCGATAGTCGGGCACCAGCAGCGGCGGCGCGCCGGCATCGTCCTTTGCATAACCGATCACGCGACTTGCTCCGTAAAGGGCGCACCCGTCTTGGCGCGTACCTCGTCCAGCGTGACGCCGGACGCCAATTCGATCAGCCGCAATCCCGGCTTGTCGCAGGCCATCACGCACAGATCAGTGACGATCAGGTCGACACAGGCCTTGCCGGTCAGCGGCAGGGTGCAGTCGGGCAGGATCTTCGGACTGCCGCTCTTGCTGGCATGATCCATCACGACGACGATGCGCTTGACGCCCGCGACCAGGTCCATCGCGCCGCCCATGCCCTTCACCATCTTGCCCGGAATCGTCCAGTTGGCGATGTCGCCGCCCTCGGACACCTCCATCGCCCCCAGCACCGCCATGTCGATATGGCCGCCGCGGATCATCGCGAAGCTGTCCGCGCTGGAAAAGAAGCTGGAGGTGGGCAGTGTCGTGACCGTCTGCTTGCCCGCATTGATGAGGTCCGGGTCCGCCTCACCCTCATAGGGAAAGGGCCCGATGCCCAGCAGGCCATTCTCCGACTGAAGCGTCACGTCGATCCCGGCGGGCACATGGTTCGCGACCAGGGTTGGGATGCCGATGCCGAGATTGACGTAGAAGCCGTCCTGCAGTTCGCGGGCGGCGCGCGCCGCCATCTCGTCGCGGGTCCAGCTCATGCCGCATCCTCCCGTGCGCGGGTCGTCAGCTTCTCGATCCGCTTTTCATTGATGGTCGAACGGACGATCCGGTCGACGAAGATGCCGGGCGTGTGGATGCAATCGGGGTCGAGCGCGCCCGCTTCCACGATCTCCTCCACCTCGACCACAGTCACCTTGCCAGCGGTCGCCATGTTCGGGTTGAAGTTGCGCGCGGTCTTGCGGAACATGAGGTTGCCCGCCGGGTCCGCCTTCCACGCCTTGATGATCGACAGGTCGGCGCGCAGCCAGGTCTCGCGGACATACTCCTGCCCCTCGAACGTCTCGACCGGCTTGCCCTCGGCGACGACGGTGCCGACGCCGGTCTTGGTGTAGAAGGCCGGGATGCCAGCGCCGCCAGCGCGGATGCGTTCGGCAAGCGTACCTTGCGGGTTCAGCTCCAGCTCCAGTTCGCCCGACAGATATTGCTGCTCGAACAGCTTGTTCTCGCCGACATAGCTGGAGATCATCTTGGCGACCTGGCGGCTTTCCAGCAGCATCCACAGGCCAAATCCGTCCGCCCCCGCATTGTTGGAGATCACGGTCAGCCCCGTCACCCCGCTTTTGCGCACTTCCGGAATCAGGCTTTCGGGATTGCCCGACAGGCCGAAGCCGCCCGACATGATCGTCATGCCGTCGAACAGCAGCCCGTCGAGCGCCGCCGCCGGGCTGTCATAGATCTTGCTTTTCATGCCATCTCCAAAGGCAGGCCCACATAATTTTCGGCGAGCGTGCGCTGCGCGGCGGGCGAGCCGCGCAGATAGTCGAGCTCGGCCATCTGGATGCGCCGGTCGAAGCCATCCATGGTCGGGAACCGGTGGGTTACCGAGGTGAACCACCAGGAAAACCGCTCCGCCTTCCACACCCGCGACAGGGCGCGTGCGGAATAATGGTCGATCCCGGCATCGGAGCGCTCGCGATAATGCTCGGTCAGCGCCGCGCCCAGCATTGTCACGTCGGACACCGCCAGGTTCATGCCCTTGGCGCCCGTCGGCGGCACGATATGCGCCGCGTCTCCGGCCAGGAACAGCCGCCCCCAACGCATCGGCTCGGCGACGAAGGAGCGGAGCGGCGCGATCGCCTTTTCGAACGAAGGACCCCGCGTCACCTTCGCCGCCGTCTCCGGCCCCAGGCGCACACACAGTTCGTCCCAGAAGCGGTCGTCGGACCAGTCCGCCACATCCTCGTCCAGCGCGCACTGGATGTAATAGCGGCTGCGCGTCGGCGACCGCATGGAGGCAAGCGCGAAGCCGCGTTCGTGATTGGCGTAGATCAACTCGTGATCGGCGGGCGGCACATCGGCCAGCACGCCGAGCCAGCCGAAAGGATAGACACGTTCGAAGACCCGTAGGACCTTTGCCGGGATGGCCGCGCGACTGATGCCGTGATAGCCGTCGCAGCCGACCACGAAGTCGCAATCGAGCTGGTGGTCCGCGCCATCCTGCCGCCAGGTCACGCTTGGTCGATCACCGTCCAATCCGGATAGGGTGACGTGTTCCGCGTTCCACATGATCGTCACGCCCCGGTCCTCGGCGGCATCGAACAGGTCGCGCATGACCTCCTGCTGTCCATAGACGGTGACCGTCGACCCACCGGTCAGCGCGGCCATGTCGATCCGGAAGACCTCGCCATCAAGCGCGACATTGGTGCCGCCATGAACGAGCCCCTCCCGCTCCAGCCGTGCCGACAGTCCCAGGCGGCGCATCAGCGCGACCGTGCCCTGCTCCAATACGCCTGCGCGCACGCGACCCTCGACATAATCGCGGTCGCGCCGTTCGATGACGACTGCGTCGATCCCCTCTGCGTGGAGCAAATGCGCCAGGAACATGCCCGCAGGCCCTGCGCCGATGATCGCGACTTGTGTGCGATGCCTCATGCCATCCTCTCGTCCGCGCGGGCGATACCCCGCCGCCTTTTGCCGCATCATGCGCGGAGCGCCGGGCTCGGGCTATGGACCACACACGCAAAAAGTTGGACGATCCGTCTCCACCCTTCTATCCCCAGTCCATGGCGGTGCCGAGTTTCTACCTGTACGGCGAACCTCATCGGGCGGTGCCGGACGACTTCGTCCACACCGAATCGCTCGACGATCGCTCGCGACCCAGCGAATGGACGATCCTGCCGCACGCCCATGCCGACCTGGTCCAGGTGTTCGTGCTGGTGAGCGGCGGCGGTACGATGCAGGCCGAGGCGGACAGCTTGCGCGTCGCCGCGCCCGCGCTGCTGATCGTGCCCGCCGCGATCGTCCACGGCTTCGATTGGCATCCCGATTCGACCGGCTCGGTCCTGACGCTGTCGGTGCGCCATCTGACGCGGCTCGATTCGCTCTATCCGGGACTGGCGGCGATCTTCGCGCATGTCGCGGTGCTCCACCCCGACGCCGCCGCCATGACGACGGTCACCTCGGCGATGGCGGCGCTGATGCGCGAACTCGGCTGGGCCGCGCCAGGGCATGGTGCCGCGGTGGATGCCGCGCTGCTGTCCATCCTGGTCGAGGCGATGCGCGCACCCGGTGCCGCGACGGACGATCCGGCCGCAGCACCCGGTTATCATCACGCGCTCGTCGCCCGCTTCCGGGCACGGATCGACGAACGGTTCCGCCTGCGCGAACCGATGTCGAGCCATGCCGCGGCGCTCGGCACCAGCGAGAGCCGCCTGCGTACGGCCTGCGCCAAGGTCGCCGCGCTGTCGCCTGCTGCGATGTTGGACCAGCGCGCGATGCTGGAGGTCCGACGCGCCCTGCTCTACACGCATCTTTCGGTCGCGGAGATCGGCTATGCCGTCGGCTTCGCCGACCCCGCCTATTTCTCGCGCTTCTTTACCCGGCATGAGGGGTGCTCCCCGCGCGCGTTCCGCGATGCCCGAGGCACGCGGCCCCACCCGGTGGGACCAGCTTCGCCGAACGTTCGTCGCGGCGTGGCATGATCCGCACGCCGCGGCCTCGCCCATAGCGAAACCTGCATGTACCGCTCGACGCGCCCGCCATCGCTCAGCTTGTCGCCTCGAAACTGGTGGCCATCCGCGCGATGTCGGCGCTGCGCCCGGTGATGATCTCGAACGCCGCCGCGGCCTGGCGGATTACCATGCCGCTGCCGTCGAGCGTCGCGCAGCCAAGCGTCCGCGCGGTACGCAGGAGTTCGGTTTCGCGCGGGAAGTAGACGATGTCCGCGACCCACAATCGCGGGTCGAGATGCTGCGCGGCGATCGGCATGCCGGGCTTGGACTTCATACCGACGGGGCTCGCATTGACGATCCCGTCGATCCTGTGCGTGTCGTGGTCCCCCGCCCTGCGAACGATCACCTCGGCATCGAACCGCGAAGACAGGCTGGCCGCGAGCGCCTCCGCCCGCGCCGCATCGACATCGCTCAGCTCCAGCCGGCGGACGCCCGACGACAGCAGAGCCGTCGCCACCGCCGCACCCGCGCCGCCCGCGCCGAATTGCAGCACGCGGTCGAGACGTGCATCGGGCAGTCCGTCGCGCAGGCTGTCGCGAAAGCCGGTCATGTCCGTGTTGTGCCCGGTCATGCGCCCATCGCGCATCGCGATCGTGTTGACCGCGCCCACGGCCTGCGCGCTATCGGCCAGAGCGTCGAGATGGGGATCACCGCCTGCTTGAACGGATAGGTATCAGCCTTTTCCGGCGTGAGGTTCAGTTTGCCTGCGATCGTCTGGCAGGTGGCGGTCGTCGGAAAGGTGTACGAGCCGACCGCCGCAGCCGGCACACCCTGCGCCACGCACAGCGCCGCGACCTGCGCCCCGTTCGCGCCGGTCCGCGAGGTCGATCGCACGTCGCAGGGGTCGCCGATCAACGACGGCGGCGTACCGATGACGAGCTGCGTGCCCGATGCTGGGGTGAACAGCTCACCGCCTCGACGAATTTGGTACATGCCCCACAAGCGGTGGAACGCGGCATTGGGGGGGTGTCGGCACAGGACGTTCCCATGCCGCTTAACGAACTATGCTCGGTCATCGGCATTCACGGCAATGTGAATAGATTAGGCCGACCGCCATCCATGGCTAGCGTGAATTGAAACCACACGAGTTTGCTGGCCGAAATATGGAGCCGTTTGGCCAAACCACCCTAAAATCAATGTTATAGCGGACAACTTTGCGCATAATGGCGGAGACGGAGGGATTCGAACCCTCGGTACGGTTTCCCGTACGACGCTTTAGCAAAGCGTTGGTTTCAGCCACTCACCCACGTCTCCGGTTGCGGCGAGGTGCGGCTATAGCGGGGCCGGGGGAGGCAATCAACCGGGTCTGGCGGGGATTTTATCAGGAAAATCGACTAGGGCGTTTTCCGTCGTTCATTGCACTGCAAGGCGGGGGCTGGTTAACGTGGCCAATCGGTTCGCCGGGGGAGTTTGAAGTTATGCGTCTTGTCTGTCTGGGTCTGTCGCTACTGGGCGGCCTTTCGATGGTCGCCGCTGCGCCGCTGGCCGCGCAGGTTCGCACCATCGACCCTAATCAGGGCATCGACAGCGATCTGGGGACCCAACCCTCGCGCCCGGCACCGCGCAGCACGCCCGCACAGGAAGACGTACCGGTGCAGTCTTCGCCCCCCGCCCAGCAGCCCCCCGTCACCACCACCCCGCCCGCAACCACTCCGGATTCCAGGGCGACGCAGACGACGCAGGCCGCCGACACCTTCGAGCGCGACGACCTGCTGGCGGCGGGCGAAGGCGTATTCGGCAAGGGTGCCGAAGGGCTGGCGGGGATGATCGAGCGCATCCTGCGCGAACAGGGGCGCCCCAATGCCTATATCGCGGGGCGCGAGGCGTCCGGTGCTTTCGTGGTCGGACTTCGTTACGGCTCGGGGATCATGACGCACAAGGTCGAGGGGCAGATGCCGGTCTATTGGACCGGACCGTCGCTGGGTTTCGACATCGGCGGCGATGCCAACAAGGTGTTCGTGCTGGTCTATAATCTCTACGACACCGAAGAGCTGTTCCATCGCTTCCCCGCAGCCGAGGGGCGGCTCTATTTCGTCGGCGGTTTCGCGGCGACCTATTTGCGGCGCGGCAACGTCGTGCTGATCCCGGTGCGATTGGGTGTCGGCTGGCGGGCGGGCGTCAATGTGGGCTATATGAACTTCACCCATAAGGCGCGGTGGCTGCCGTTCTGATGGCTTTGCGCTTCGCCTTCGCGGCGGAGGATCTCCCTGGCCTTCGCCTCCGTTCCGTCTGGGCGAAGGCGAAGGCCTCGCCACACGCTATTCCCGCCCGAGCAACCGATAGGGCTCGCTGACCGCGATCACCGGCACGTCCCAGGGATGCGCCGCCAGCAGCCGATCGGCCAGCGCGTCTACATCCGCCTCCGCATCAAACATCGCGGTCAGGATGACGGTCGGCGACCAGCTTGCCTGCCCGACCGAACCCAGCGCCGGTACGGCGCCCTCGCCCGGCCGAAAGCCTTCATAGCCGAGCGACAGTTCCACCACCTCGCGATACCGCCCGAAATCGCCCAGCGGCGGGGTCCGCAGAATGGCGAGCAGTGCGGCGGCGGTCTCGTCCCGCTCGACCGCACCCGGCTCGCCCGCCATCAACGTTGCCAATGTGGCGGGTGCGACGGGGCAATAGACCCGTATGTCGCGAACCCACCGCATCGTGCTCATCCGAAATCGACCGCTTCGAAACGCAGCGGCTGGCCGGTCGGCGCGTCGGCGAGCTGGTCTTCCCACATGGCGATCTGCCCGCGAATGATGGTGCCGATCGGCTTGCCGGTCAGTTCCATGCCGGTAAAGGGCGACCAGCCGCACTTGGACTGAAGCCACTGATCCTCGATCGTCCAGCGCTTCTTCAGGTCGACGATGGTGAAGTCGGCGTCATAGCCCGACGCGATCCGCCCCTTGCCGACGATGCCGAAGATACGCTGCGCCCCCGCGCTGGTCAGTTCGATCACGCGCTGAAGCGAAAGACGGCCATTGGCGGCATGGTCGAGCAGCAGCGGCAACAGCGTCTGCACGCCGGGCATGCCGCTGGGGCTGCCGGGATAGGGCTTGGCCTTTTCCTCCAGCGTGTGCGGCGCATGGTCCGAGCCGATCACGTCGGGCACGCCCTGGTTGAGCCAGTACCACAGCCCGTCGCGATGCGCGCCCGAACGGATCGGCGGGTTCATCTGCGCCAGCGTGCCGAGGCGTGGATAGGCCTCCTCGCCCGCCAGGGTCAGATGCTGCGGCGTCACTTCGCAGGTCGCGATGTCCTTGTGCTGGGCGATATATTGCAGTTCGGCGGGCGTGGTGACGTGCAGGATATGGATGCGGCGCTTCGCCTCGCGGGCCAAGCGCAGGATGCGACGGGTGGCGAGCAACGCGCTCTCGTCGTCGCGCCAGACGGGGTGCGAAGAGGGATCGCCCTCGATCCGCTCATCGGCGCGCGCATTCATCCGGTCCTCGTCCTCGGCATGGATGGCGACGCGACGATGGCCCGAGGCGAGCACCTCGGCCAGCCGTGCGTCCTCGGACACCAGCAGGTCGCCGGTCGAGGCACCCATGAAGATCTTCACCCCTGCCGTGCCCGGCATCCGCTCCAGCTCGGCGAGATCGCGCGCATTATGGTTGGTCGCGCCGACATAGAAGGCGTGGTCGCAATACATGGTCCGGGCGCGGCTCAGCTTGTCGGTGATCGCGTCGGCCGAATCGGTGTTCGGCTTGGTATTGGGCATTTCGAAGACGGCGGTGACGCCGCCCATCACCGCCGCGCGGCTGCCCGAGGCCAGATCCTCCTTGTGCATCAGCCCGGGCTCGCGGAAATGGACCTGGGTGTCGATCACGCCGGGCAGGATGTCGAGCCCGGTGCAGTCGATCACGCGCCCCGCATCGCTCCCCCCGAACGCCCCGATCGCCACGATCTTGCCGTCCCGCACGCCGACATCGGCGCGGACCGGGCCGCCGGGGGTGTGAACGGTGCCGCCGGAGAGAAGCAGGTCGAAGGTCATGACAGAACGGGCCTTTCGCGAATGATCGCGCCTTCCTACCTTGACCGGATGAGCGATACCACCCCGACCGCCACCCCCGGTTCGACCTTGGCCGACCGCCGTCTTCTTCGTATCGCGGGGGAGGATGTACGCGGCTTTCTGCAGGGCTTGGTGACGCAGGACGTGGCCGGATTGACGCCCGACGCGCCGCGCTGGGCCGGGCTGCTGTCTCCGCAGGGCAAGGCATTGTTCGACTTCTTCCTGTGGGCCGATGGCGATGCCGTGCTGATCGATGCGGAGGCAGGACAGGCCGAAGCGCTGGCGCGGCGATTGAGCATGTACCGGTTGCGGCGGGCGATCACGATCGAGCCCGTCACCAACCTCGCGGTGCATTGGAGCCACGACGCCCCTGGGCGGCCCGACGATCCCCGGCTGGCGGCACTGGGCAAGCGCTGGCTGGCCCCGGCGGGGGATGCGGCGACGGGATGGCTGGCGCACCGCCTGTCGCTGGGCGTGGCCGAAGGGGTCGGCGAACTCGGCTCGGGCGAGACCTTGTGGCTGGAGTGCAATGCGCGCGAGCTGAACGGCGTCAGCTTTACCAAGGGCTGCTATGTCGGGCAGGAAAATACCGCGCGAATGCATCACCGGTCGAAGGTCAATCGACGGCTGGTGGTCGCGCCACTGGGCGAGGCGGAGGATCGGACACGGGTCCGCTATCCCGAACTGGGGTTGATGGTGGAGCATCGCCGGGTCGAGTCGCTGGGCGATGCCTTGCGCCCGGACTGGCTGGTCGCCGCGTTGGAGGAATCGGACCGGGACTGACCCGGTTCGGCGCTCATTGCGCGGTGTTGGCTTCGGTCGAAAGCGCTTGTTCGATCCGCGCGGTCGGCGCGGAGAGCATATGCCCCAACTGCACCGCGATCGTGGCGGCGGCGGCCAGGCCGAACAGGCATAGCGCGCCGAATTGCAGCGCGCTGGAGATGGAGCGACTGCGCTCCATGCGACGCGCGGCGTCGATTTCGCTGACCAGCCGATGGCGGGCGCTGCGACGATCCTCGCCAACCTCGATCGCGGCTGGTTTGCCCTCCAGACGCGGTTCGTTGACCAGCACATCGGCGCTGATGCGATCTTGGGTCCGAATGCCGGCGAAGCGATCCCGCTGCCAGATGACCCGGGCGATGACGACCTGACGCCCACGACGAATGTCGACATATTCGCCGGCTTGCAAAGGATCGTCGCTGGCGATCATCATCCCGCGCGACGAGATGTTATGAATACACGCGTCACCCCAGCCACGAGCGGACTTCATGCGACAGGGAATCAAAACCTGTCGGCGCGCCTCGCGGCTTTTGTAACTGGGGAGTCCCCGCGGCATGACGATCCTTTCGCGTCCGACGACTGTCCATATTGGTCAGACACGAAGAAAGTGTGAATCTGTTGCTGTCATAGGCGCAAATAATCTCCCGCGACAGGCGCAAGGGTCTTTCGGATCAGAGAGGCCTTTGGGATCGAAATCGGGGAAACGCCTATCCGGTCGCCTCCGCTAATCGATGACAGGCGGATGCCGAGGCCATTGATTAGGGACGAGCCGGAGGTTTGCCCCTCCGCCGGAAGGGCCGACCGGCCGGCTCACGCATGGCGCTGTCGGAACGGGGAGCCGCTCGCCCCATAAAAAAGGAGGCCGGCTTTCGCCGACCTCCCTCTTTTCGCAATCAGCCTTGGCTGAGCGTGGCTTATTGGCCAGCGCCCGGACCGTAGGTGATCTCGACGCGACGGTTCTGGACCTCGCGGACACCGTCCGCGGTCTGAACGCGCAGCTTGTCGCGCTGCTCGCCGAACGCTTCGGTGGTGATCGTGCCGTCCGGGATCGAACGCGACGTCATGTACGCCTTCACCGCGTCGGCACGACGCTGCGACAGACCCATGTTGTAACGCGGCGTACCCGAGGTGTCGGTGTAACCCGCAACCATCACGCGCGCATTGCCGCAGCTCTGGTACTGCGTGATCGCGTTGTCGAGGATCGACGCTGCTTCCGGAGTGACGTCCGACTTGTCCCATTCGAAGAACACGATGAACGGACCCGGCGAGCAAGGCACGGCCTCGGGGGCCGGCGGCGGGGGCGGCGGGGGAGGAGGAGGCGGGGGCGGCGGGGGCGGCGGCGGAGGCGGCGGAGCTGCCGGTTCGCCGAAGTTGTACGCCACGCCACCCAAGATCGAGTGCGAACGGAAACGACCGTCGTGCGTGTTGTTGGCAACGTCGACCAGCTTGACGTTCTCGGCGTTGAAGAAGCGATACTTCAGCGTCGCGTCGATGTGGTCGGTCAGCGGAGCACGGATGCCCGCCAGAGCCTGCCAAGCGAACACGGTGTCCGAGTCGTTCAGGAAGTCGGCACGGTTGTTGAGCGCGTAGTTCGCCTTGACGCGAGCAACGCCGACACCGCCGCCGACGAAGCCCTGGATGCCGTCGTCGGCACCAAAGTCGAGCAAGCCGTTCAGCATGAAGCTGAGCGCCGAAGTCGAGCCGCCGGCATAGCTGTAGCTGCCAGCCGGAACGGTGCCAGCACCGATGCCGGTGTTGGTCAGCGTCGTCGAGCTGTAGCCGTCAACCGTCGCGCGACGATAGCCGACTTCGGTTTCCAGACGGAAACCACCGAAGTCGTAACCCATCACGCCGTCGACGTCATAACCATAGTCATGGTCGACGCTGGCAACGCCAGTACGCGAAGCGCCGGTGACATCATAATCGATGTCTTCGACGATCATCCCGCCGCCTTCGATGCCGACGTACCACGACTTGTCGCGGGCGAGGGCAGGCGAAGCCAGAGCGGTGGAGGCAAGTGCCAGAACAATGGCAAGCTTCCGCATCATAGTCCCCTTTCTTGGTTGTCACTACGGACAGCGCAAACCCACTATCGGAGCGTTGGTTTCCACGCAAGCCAACAAAAGCCCGCCACTGTGGCATTAAAAGCACAGGATTTTTGTCAGCCAGAGGCGATCAAACCATGACTCCGCAAAGCGAAAATTACCGCATCCAGGGCAGAACGCGCTTCTAAATCAACAACTTGCCCTCCGTCCGGCATGGCGATGGACGATTGTTGCGTGCCCAAAACTTTTTTTCCAGCCACTATCACCTCGCGCGCCGGGACACGTCCGGTCCGCCATGCCGTGCCATCCCATTCGGACCGGCATTGTTCGGCCCTGTTCCACACCGACAGACCCGGACGCGGCGACAGGAATCGCCAGCCGCCCTCGGTCCATCCCGCCAGCATGGCGGGGCGATTTTGCCACGCCGCCACCGGCTGGTCGCCAACGACCCAGGCCTGTCCCGTCTCGACCGTATCGGGCGGAACATTAAGGCCCACGCTTTCGACACAGGGCTGCACCACCATGTCGAGCAGGGTCAGCGCCTCGTTATGGGTGATTTCCTTTTGCGCCTGGCCCGCCGCCAATAGCGGCAGCGTCCAGCGCGGCGTTTCTCCGCTCATCTCATCCCTCTCCCACGAATCCGACCAGCGGCGGCGACGCGCCCCAGGTCCCCAATTGCCGTATCGTCACCCGCTCGCCCACGCTGGCCGTGCCAGTCCAGCCGGGGGCGGTGACGATCGCCTCGCGCTCGCCGACGACGACGCGGTAACGCTCGGCTTCCTCGCCCAGCGGCGCGTCGACCCGGTCGAGCCAGCGCCAGCCGATCCGGCTGCGTCGCGTCCAGCCCAGGGTGACGCGGCCCTCCGCATCCCGTCGGCTTCGCAAACCGACCGGCGCGGGGGGCAGGATCGAACGACCGGCAACATCCGCCACGGCCTGCACCCCCTCGCTTCCATCGGCCACGCCATGCGCCAGGAAGCGGACGCGGGAACCGAGCGCCGTCATCGGCAGGTCGAGGGTCCGCACCGCCTCCGACGCGATCAGGGCGAAGGGTGTTCCGGGCACGGCCTGCCCGATCCGATCCTCCGTTCCACGCAGCCCGCGGCGCAGCTCGCTCAGCCGCCAGCGCCGGTCGCCCAAGGGCTCGGCACGCGCGAACTGGAGCAGCTCGCCGCCGACCCAGGCCAGGTTGCGTCCCGCCTCGATCGCCGCCGCATCGGCGTCGGCCAAGTCTTCGGCCACGGTCACCACCAAGGCCCCGCGCCGGTCGATCAGCGTCCCGCCCCCGCTACCGGACGTCACCGCCGTCACGCTCCCGATCACACCGGGCAGCGCGTCGGTGCCGATCGCGGTCCAGCTAGCCCCGTCGTCCAGGCTATAGGCGAGGTTCGCCCCCCGCCATCCCGGCCCGCCCGCCGCGACGATGGTCAAACGCGGAGCCGACAGCAGGTCATCGGTCAGCGGCGGCGTCTCGAAGACGAGCAGCCGGGTCGCCCCGACGCTCAGGTCCGCCGGACGCGCGATCCGCCCCGGTGACGCCGACAGGACCGGCCCGGCATGGCCGACCGGCACGCAGGTCAGGCGTACCGCCATCGCTTCCCACGCCGCCTCGACCACGCGCCACCGCCCCGCCTCGCCCGCGATGGCGACGATCCCGCCGGGGGCGACGGCCAGGCCCTCCGGACCCAACATGACGATACGTCGCACCCGCTCGGCCTGTCGGCGCGCCAGTCGATCTTCCGCCAGCGTTCTGGCGGTGCCGGCGCCGAGCGCGGCGGCCAGGTCCAGCCGCTCGTCCCGCACCCCGCCGGACCGGCGCGCGCGCTGCATCCCGATCTGATAATCGCGCGCCGGATCGTAATAGGCGACGGTCACGCTGGCGGGGATCACCGCCTCCGCCGCCACGTCGCGCTGGCCGCGCCGCCCCGGCCCCTGCGCACCCATCGCCTCGTCCCGGATGACGGTCGCGGTCGCGGCGGCGTCCGGGACGGCGAGCCTTACACCCGCCCCCTCCGCCACCCACTGGCCGCCGCTCATATCGGCGAGCATGTCCAGCACGGCGCGCACGCTGCCCCCGCTGGCCGCAAATCCCGCCACCATCGGCCCGGCGTCGCCCGCACGCACTAGCGGCGAAAGACCTTGCGCGATCATGCCGCAGGATATGGCCGCCGCATCCGCCTCCACCTCGAAGGTGAGTTGGGGAATCCGGTTGCCGAACTCGGCCAGCGCCAGCCCCTCGAACACCGCATAGGCAATCCCGCGAAAGGCCGAGCCGCGGGCACCTTCGATCGAGGCGATCAGCGGATCGACCGGCTGGGTCTCGGTACCCGTGTAGAGGCGAAAGCCGGTCGCGATTTTGAAATCGCCCGCTTCCCCGCGCAACAGGCGTCCATCGGCCCAGATGCGTCCGACGCGCCGGATCGTGCGCCCCGACAGAGCGACCGCGAAATTGGCGGAGTAGCTGTAGCTTTCCGTACCAGGCCGGCCCTTGCCCCCGCCGGAAACGCCGCGTGTTTCGACCAGATCGGTCGCCCAGATCACGGGTCCCGCCACGCGCATCGTGCCGAAGATCGCGGGCATCTGCGTACCATAGCTGGAAGTCTGCACCGACAATTCGGTCAGGCGCGGCCCTTGCCGCCGGGGCGATCCCAGCACGGCATGATCCACCCGGTTGCCGATCAGCGCGCCGATCGCCCCGCCCACGGGCCCCAGCAGCGCTCGGCCCACCGTGCCCAAGACCAAGGTCGCCATTATCCCTCCCCCTTCCAATATCCCAGGACCGGCCAGGGCGGCACGCCCGGCCGCCAGGCGACACGCGCCAGACCCGCATCGGCATGGACGATGCCATCGCTCACCCGGATCGCCAGATGCAGCTGCCCAGGCCCCGCGCGCAGCAGCATCACCGCGCCCGGCGCATCGTCCCCGCGCGCGAATTGCGCGTCGAGCAGCCCGACCACCCGAGCTTCATCCCCGCTCCGCCAGCCATAGCCGGTGGGCGCCACCCGCCCCGTCGCCGCGGCGACCAGACCGACACAGTCGAGGCCATGTGCAGGCTCGCGCCCGTGCAACCGGAACCGCGTGCCGACCAGCGCGCGCGCCGCCGCTTCCACCCGGCTCATGTACCGGGATAGCGGGTGAGCAGGTCGATGCCCGGCAGGAACGGCTCGCCGCGAAAGTTCACGACATTGTCGAAACGCGCCAGGCATGTCTCCAGCCGCTTGTCGCAGCCCTCGACCAGTTCGATCAGCGGATGGCCCGCCACCGCGAAGGCGGGCGGGGCGGAGAGCCGGAGCGTGGCGCCATCCGACCGGACGATCGGACTTTCCAGCCCGCCATTCTCCCCACCGAACCAGATCAGCCGCCCCTGGCCATAGGCGTTGGCGACCGGCTCGGTGCGATCCAGCGTCAGCATCACCGCGCCGTCCCACGCCGTCACCCGCGCGAAACGCCGCCGCCCCGCCATCGCCACCCGACACCGCCGATCGCCCAGCGTCGCGCGGCAATCGGGCGAGGTCTCCTCCGCCACCGGCCGGTCGAGCAGCGCACCCACCCCGCGCAGTTCGGCGGTGAAGCCGCCCTCACCCAGTTGGACCGACCCGATCCTGCCCTGCCCGAGCGGCACGGCGACCTCCTCGCCGGTCCAGTCGACCGCGATCGCCGCCACGCTCGCCCCGTCCCAGCGTCCCGCCAGCAGATCGCGCTCGTCGATCGCCACACTGGTCAGGGCGCCCGAAGCATCCATCAGATCCGGGTCCAACCCGTCGCCGCGCAGGATCGCACTCGGCGTCAGGCCGGGCGCGGCGCGGTAGCGAAGCCCCTCGATCCACAGATCGCGGTCATGGCCGGTCAGCCCGATCGTCACCCCGTCGCGCCGCTCGATCCGCCAGCACAGGACGCGCCCGGTCAGCGTATCGCCGCTCATGCCTCGCGCACCTCGACCAGTGGGACCGAAGGGGCCGCGCCTGCCCGGAACCCGGCCAGCGTCGCGCTCAGCCGATCCTCGGCGAAGCGGACGGGCACGTCGAAGGTGAAGTCGGCGCTGATCGCGTCCCCGATGGCGGGAGCGGTATCGAACAACAGCCAGCCGCCCGGTTCCATCACGAAGCCCGTCACGGCCCTGCCCGCCACCGTCACCGAGACGCTGCCGGCGACCGGCCGGGTGATGCGGCGCGACTGATCGCCATAATGACGGACCAGCGCGAAACGGCGCGTCGTACCGTCGCCGGTCCCGATGCTCTCGTCCATCCCGACGCTGTCGAAGGGATCGCGCAGGCGAAAGCCGCGTGCAGGGCCCATCCGCGCCCGGAAAAACGCCAGCAGTGCCGCGATGTCGTCCGCCGATCGGATGCCGGGGCCGACGTCATAGGTTGTCCGCGCCTCCGCCCAGCTCGCATTGCGTGCCTCGCGCCCGCCCGCGCTGGTCAGGATCGCGGTGGAGAAGCCAGGCGTCACCTCCGCCTCGCGCCCCAGCGCCAGGGGAAAAAGCACATCGTCGAAAGCCTGCATGTCATCCTCCCCCTCCCAACAGACGAAGCCGTCGCGCATCACCTGCGGCATCGCCCAGAGATATGTCGCGGCCACGCCCCGCTCTCGTGCCACATGCGCGGCGTCGGCGATCCATCCCCATTGCGCCCGCTGGTCGGCGCGCAGCACGAAGCCCGACAGATAATGTTGTCGCTCCGGCGGATAGCCGAGCCGCGCCTGGGCCAGCGCGACGCCCTTGCGGGTGGAGGCGGTGTCGCCCGCCGTCACCCAGTCATAATCCTCCAGTTGCAGCACATCGAAGGCCGGGCTCGCCCAGCCGACCGGCATGTTGGCGCGTTTGGCCTCGGGGGCCTGCGGATCGAGCACGGTCGGCAGATAGGTAAGCAGATGCGTGACGCATCCGGGGGCCGCCGCCTTCGCCGCCGCACAGAGCGCCGCGGTCGACGCCGCCAGACACGCTCCCGCCCGGTCGAGCGTGTCACGCTGCGCCTGCGTCTCCGCACCGCCGATGCTCGGCATCGCCACCGGCGCGAATGTCGCCACCGCCGCCGCGTCATAAAGGCAAGGCGCGCCGTCCGAGGGACGAACCCACCACCAGGGCTCGCCGACCTGGAATTTGGGATCGAGCCCCGCCGCTTGGCCGATCGCCAGAAACGCGCTCGCGACCGCCTGTAGATAGGCCATCGCGCCGCCATGCGCCGGGCTGAGCAGGGTCGAGGGCGGCGACCAGCCGGTCAGGGCGGGCGCTCCGTCCGCCGAGCGCTGTTTCCAATCGCCCCAGCAATGCGCGTCGAACAATTCGTAGGACAGCGACCAGATCAGCTCGTAACCCAGCTCCCTGGCCTCATCCGCGAAGCCACGATGCCAAGCCGCGCACGCCGCATTGAGCGCTCCGCCGACAAGGCTGGCATAAAGTCCCTCGCCATGGCGCTCGAGCCGGAAATAATGGCTCATCCCGACATAATGGACGATGCTGCCGCGATAGCCGAGGTGCAGCATGTTGCGCAGCAAACGCTGCGGGGTCAGGTGGTAGCTGTCGTCATAGCCGCTCGCGGTCCGAAAGCCATGTTCGCGCAATACCGCCGCGCCGATGCCGATCACCGCACCGGGACCGTCGCACGCCATGTCGGTCAGTTCGACCCAGCCCTGTTGTGGCTGCTGCAGCAACCGCGCGCTCGCGTCATAGCCCGGCGCGACCAGCGAGACGAACATCCGGTCGACATCCCCCGCCCAGACGGGATCGCGATCCTCGGGCGATCGAAATCCGCCATCGAGGTCGGCAAAGTCGAGGATGATCTCGGCATCGTCCGCCGTGCCGGCCGCGTAATTCCACAGCCGGACATACCAGGCGCGAGCCTGCCCCTGCGCGTCGCGACCCTCGATGGTCAATGTGGGCCCGTGAACGGCATCGAGCGGCTTGATCCCGCCCGAACGCCAGCGGAACCGCAACTGGCATTCCCGGTAGTCGCGCACCGTGTCATAGCGCAGCAGCGGGTGATCGTGCCGATCCGCCGACTCCCAGATCAGCCCCGCCAGATCGTCGGCGCGGTAGAAGACCGTATCGACACGAAGCGAGTCCGCCCCGCCCGCCACCACCGAGGCCATCATCGGGCGCGGGAAATCGACCGTCCAATATCGGGGATCGAAGCGGGAAAGCATATCGCTCCGCTGGTCCCGCCGCTCCTCCTGCAGACACCATTGCATCGTCCGTCTCCCAAATCCGGCCTGCGCCACTATCGGGCTTCTCCCTCCGCCGGGCCGACGCCGGCGATGGAGGGAGGGGGCAGCCTCAGTCCTCGGCCAGCGCCGCCCGTACGGCCCGCGCAACCTGTCGGCCGGAGCGTTGCAGCGCTCCGCTCGCCTCGCCTGCGCCGGCATGGATCGTGATCGCCACCCGAACGTCGCGCGGTGCGCCACCGGCGCGCAGCGTCTCAATCCGCCCACTGCTGGTCGGTACGAAGACCTCCGGCCCCCGCTCGCCGATCAGATAGGGACGATCGGGCGACACCGGCCCGCCGGTCGCCCGGCCGGGCAGCCCCGAGACCAGCCCCCCCAGCAGGTCGAGCAGACCCGCGCCGCCGCCCATCGACGCTACGCCCTGCCGCAGGGCGGCCCGCGCGATCGCATCCAGCGCCGACAGGGCCGTCGCCTTCAATTCCTCGAAACCGAACTTGCCGGTCCGTGCCGCACGAAGCAGCGCGCCCTCGACGCTTCGCGCGCCCAACTCGGCGGCATCGCCCAGCCCGCGCGACAATTCGCCGCGCATCGCCGCCATGTCGGCAGCGAAGCCGCGCATGTCGATGCGCGGTGCGATGTCCTGCTCATCCATCCGGATACATCTCCTGCAAGCGGGCGAGCGTGGCGGTCGAAGGCGGCGCGTCCCCTGCCCGCCCCGCGCCCGTCATCGCCGCCGCGACGCCGTGGAGCTCGGCCGGGGGGGCCCGCCAGAAGCGGGCGGGCGGCCAGCCCAGCACCGCCCCGGCCATTCCCGCCAGCCGCCCCGCCTCCTCGGCGAACGTCACCCCCCCCAGTATCTGGCGCAGCAATTGCCGCAGCACGGGCGCCAGCGCCGCCAGCCCCAGATCGACCAGCGCCTCGCCCAGCGTCTCGCGATTCAGCCCCTCGGGCACCTCGCGCAGGCAATGCCAGATCAGCGCCGCCGCCTCGCCCAGGGAAAGTTTACCCTCGCCCGCACGCTCGACCAGTTCGAACAGCGGGCCCAGTTCGCCCTCCGCCGCGACCAGCGCCTGGAAACTCGGTCGCACGACCAGTTCCGCACCGCCGATCCGCAACGGAGCCTCGCCCCGCATGGGATTCGCGCCCCCGCTCATGCCGCCACCACCGGGCCGGAGCTTTCCAGCGCGAGCGTGTAGGTCCGCTCACCGCCAAAGTCGCCGCTGTAATCGAGCCGCGACACCAGGAACCGCCCGGTCATCGAACCGCCGCTTTCGAAGCTCAGCCGATAGGTCTCGATCGTCCCCGCCAGGGCATGGCCGCGCATCCGCGATTCCGCCGCCGATCCGGTGAACACGCCCGCCCCCGCGACACTGACATGCCGGACACCCGCGCCGGACAGCAGTTCGCGCCAGCCGCCCGAATCCTTGCTGGTCACCACCACCGTCTCGCCATTGATCGACAGCTGCGTCGTGCGCAGCCCCGCCATCGTCGCAAAGGCGGGCGGCTCCGCCCCGTCGCCGATCTTGAGCAGAAAGGCGCTTCCCTTTTCGATTGCCATCTCCGTTCCCCCTTATTGATCCACCCGCCACAACCGGGCGCGCCACTCGACGCTCGCGGTCCAGCGCACGCCGTTCTTCGCCGTTCGCGTCGCCATCACGCTCAGCCCCGCGACCCGCCATCCGCCCGCCAGCGTCTCGGGCAATGCGATCCCCTCGACCGTCTGCATCGCAGCGCGCAGCCGCAGGGGACGCTCGCCCTCGTCGGAGAGGGTCAGGGTGACGCGCAGTTCGCGCCCCTCGATCCCGGCCGCGCCCCAATCGCCATCGCTCGGCTCGCCCAGCACCGCCTGCGGCACGCTCGCCCGCACCGGCGCGGCGTCGAACAGGCTGACCGCCAGCGGCCGCAAGGCGGCGCGCAAGACGTCGATCAGCCCGGCCCGCAACGCCTCGCGCGCGGTCATGCCCGACCCCTCGGGCTATCGAGCCGCATCCGCCGCCAGGGGCGCCACAGCGCCGCGACGGCGGCGGGCGGCACGGCTGCGGCATCGCGATTGTCGAACAGATGCGCGCCCATGATCGCCACGCCATGCGCGATCTCCGGGGGCAGGTTGGCCCAGCCATCGGCAAGCCCGGCGCGATACCGCACCGTCACCGGCCCGCTCGACCGGACCCAGCCGCGCCCGTCGCGGTCGATCTCGCCCAGGCCGTCGCCGACCGACAGGATCGCCGCGATCGGAGTGGCGCCCAGCGCCTGCCAGTCCGCCGCCCCCGGCAGTCGTTCCTCGCCCAGGCGCTGGATCAGCATCTGTCCGCAGAAGGATTCGGCCAGCCCCAGCGCGACGCCCGCGACGCGCTCGACCAGGGGGGCCTCATTGCCCTCCTCCAGTCGCAACAGGGCGCGCACCGCGCCGCCGCCGCCATGACGGTCGCGGCGGGCATGGGCTCCATCGTCCCGCTCATCATGAATTCTCCTTCACCGATACAAGTTGCGACATGTCCGACACGCCCGGGCCGGTCCCCCCCCCCCTCCTCCCCCCCCCCCCCCCGCCGCCCGCCCCCCCCTGGGGCCCCGGCCATGCCGCCCCGGCCCCCCCCCCGGCCGTGTCCGGCATCCTCCCTGAACTACGGGGCAGCCTCCTGCCGGCTGCCCCGATTTTTCGGAGGCTTAGTTCGCCGAGAATTTCATCAGCTTGATCGCCTCCGAGTCGCTGACGCAGCCGCCGACCCGCCGCGTGGCGTAGAAGGTGACGAACGGCTTGTTGCTGTAGGGATCACGCAGGATCGCGGTCTCGGCGCGTTCGGTGATGAGATAGCCCGCCTGGAAATTGCCGAACGCGATGGCGCAGGCGTCGGCCGTGACGTCGGGCATATCCTCCGCCTCGACCACCGGATAGCCGAGCAACGTCGCGGGCTGCCCCGCCGCCAGCCCCGGTGCCCAGAGGAACTGGCCATCGGTCGTCTTCAGCTTGCGGATGCGCGCCGAAGTGGCGGCGTTCATCACGAAACACGCCCCCTGGCGGTATGGCGCGCGCAAGCTCTGGACCAGCTCGATCAGCCGTTCGTCGGGGGCGGGCCCGAACGAGGCCGATGCGCCGGTCGCCAGATATTGCAACGTGCCGAAGGGGCGCGCGCCGTCCCTGGCGGCCGAGCTCAGGTTGGTCAGAAAGCCCTTGGGCCGGTTGACGCCCGATCCGGTGACGAACGCCTGCCCCTCGGCCCGCGCGAATTCGGTCGCGATCTCCCCCGCGAGCCAGCCCTCCACATCGAAGGCCGCATCGTCTAGCATCGCCTGGCTGGCCGAGGGGTTGGCGTAAAGCTCGCCCATCGGCGGCGCGAGTTCGACGAAGCTGGGCGTCGCCGTCTCGGGCCGCGCCGCCGTCTCGCTCGCCCAGCCCGAAGGCGTGCCGCCGGTCGTCACCAGCTTGCGATAGCCCGCCGACCCCACGCTCACGACGTTGGCGATGCCGCGGATCGGCGAGATGCTCTTCAACACCGAGGCGATCGCCGCATCGATCTCACGCGGGACGGCAAAGCCGCCGCTGTCACCGGTGGTGCCGGTAAAGGCCTTCAGCTCGACGGTGGTACCGCTGCGCACATAGCCGTCAAAGGCACCGCCGCTCTTGCGCGCACCATCCAGCACGGGTCGTTCGATCACGTCCATATCAATCCCCCTTGGTCAAAATGTGATTCACGCGGGCGAGCGGCTGCATCGGCACCGTCACCAGGCTGATTTCGAGCAGCTCGGCCGACAGGATCGCGCGGGCGGCCCCCTGATGGACGACGCGCGGCCGGTATCCGACCGACAGCCCCGCCACCGCCCCCGAGCGGACCAGCGCCGCCAGTGCCGGGTCGTCGACCACCCCGTCGACCGACAGGCCGATATCGTCCTCCGCCAGCGCGGCGATGCGCCCCATCGGCTCCCCCCGATGCTGCCAGAGCAGCGGCACAGGCTCCGCGCCCGCAAAGGCGCCCCGCCGCATCACGTCGCCCGCTCTGTCCATCCGGTCCCAGATCGCGGCATAGCCGGTGAAGGTCAGGCTCATTTCAGCCAGTCCTCCATCCCCAACCGCATCGCGATCCCCGCCAGCAGCAGCGCGCCCAGCAGCCGGGTCAGCCAACCGACCGCGCTTTTCCACACCGACGACTTGGCCTCCCGCCACGCCGACAGCAGTTCGCGCAATTCGGCGACATCCTCCGCCGCGTCGGCGTCCGAAAGACCCAACCGGGTCAGCGCCCGCGTCGCGCCCAGTTCGCCCGCTTCCTCGGCGACCGCGCGCAGAGTCACCAGGTCCGCCCCGCTATCCGCCGCCTGCGCCAGCAGCCGCGCCAGAACATCGCCGCTCATGACAGGCCGACCCCGGACAGACCTACCATGGCGCGCTTTTCCACCGGATCGAGGAAGTCCGCGCTCGCCGCCATTTGCCACAGCATCTGGCGCTCCTCGGCCAGCGCGGTGACGCGATTCACATCGACCGACAGGCTCGCCCCCTCGAACCAGCCCGCTAGCCCCTGCGACAACCCGCTCAGGATCGCCCCCGCCAGCGGCAGGATCGCCTGGCGCCACAGCGCACGGTTCGCCTCGCGGTAATTGGTATAGGTGTTGTCGCCGGGCAGCCCGAGCAGCATCGGCGGCACCCCGAAGGCCAAAGCGATCTCGCGCGCCGCCGACGACTTGGCGGCGATGAAGTCCAGCTCCGCCGGGGTCAGGCTCATCGCCTGCCATTTCAGCCCGCCTTCGAGCAGCAGCGGCCGCCCCGCATTGCCGCTGCCCGCAAAGCCCTCCATTTCGGCGCGCAGCCGCTCGAACTGGTCGGGGGTCAGGGTCGACCCGTCGCCCGGATCATAGACCAGTGCCCCCGACGGCCGCGCTGCATTGTCGAGCAACGCGCGATTCCACGCCGCCGCCGCATTGTGGATCGCGATCGCCCCCGCCGCCGCGCCCAGGCAGCCCAGCCCATAATGATCGTCGAGCGGGTGGCAGCTTTTCAGATGCACCACGGACGGACGGACCGGATCGACCGGCAGCGTCGTCACCCGCCCCCCGGCACGGTAGAGATAGGCGGCGGGCCAGCCGCTCGCGTCCAGCTCCATCGTCACCCGCTCGGGGCGCAGTGCGAACAGCTCGGCGACCTCCCCCTCGACGTCGCGCAGCACTTGCACATAGGCATTGCCGTGCAGCAGCATATGGGTCGCCACCGTCTCCAGCAGCGCCTGCCCCTCGCTGCGCGCCGCGACCAAGCCGACCAGTTCGGGATGCGAGGCGGTCAGCGGCGCATCGGCCAGCCCGCCCGCGACCATCCGCACCGCGCGCTGCGCCACCGGATTGCGCAGATAGCCTTCGCGTACCTGCGTTTCATAGGATGGCGCCGCCCCCGTCAGCGGCACCCCCGACCGGGCCAAGCCCAGCCCGAGCAAAGGACGCGCGGCCCCCCGCCCGGTCTTGCAACCGAACATCCTCATCGTCGAATCTCCTTTGGCTCCTCCCCGGCACGGGGAGGTGGCAGCGCACAGCGCTGACGGAGGGGGACTTCCCCACGGGACGCCCCCGAGTGGCGATCCCCCTCCACCAGCTTCGCTGGTCCCCCTCCCCGTACCGGGGAGGATCAAGAGCTATAAATTCCGTATCCCCGGCGCACCCCGCCCCGACAGCATCAGCTCGGTCAGCGCCCAGACCAGCGCATCGGCGCGATCCGGCGAGCGGCCCGGCCCGTCATAGGCCCCCGCCACGCCCAGCCCGCACAACTCGTCCTCCAGCGCGGGGAAACCGCGCGAATGCCAGACCCGCCCCTGCGCATAGAGGAACGACACCGGCTCCGCCCGCGCGGCCTTCCCGATCGAGGCATAGACCAGATGCACCGGCAGGGTCGGATCGGCGAGCCGGAGCACGCTTTCGACCATGTCGCCGCCCTGGTTGCGCTCGGCCACCACCCGGTCCGCGCGGTTCCGCCGGGCGCAGCCCGCGACCCGCGCCGCCCAGCCCTCGGGCGACAGCCCCGCCTCGCTCGCGTCCTCGAGCACATAGCCATGCCCGTCGCGCCCCAGCCCGACCGCGACAATCCCGCAGGCGTCGCCGCTGCTGGTCGCGGGCGGATCGACGCCGACCACCACCCGGTCGAGCGCGGGCACCATCTTCGCCCGCTGCCGGTCGAGCAGCGCGCGGGTCCACAGGGCCCCCTCGCGGTCGTCGACCATCTCGCCGTCCAGTTCCTGCCGCCCCAGCCGCGTGTCGCCATATTGCGCCAGCATCGCGTCCTGGAAGCTGTCGGGCAGATGCGCATTGTCGCTGGTCCGCCCGATCGTCTCCACGCAATCGGGCAGCGCCATGACCTTGCGCATCAACGGCGTCGCGCGCGGCGTGGTCGTAACCAGCACGCGGGGACGTTCCCCCAGCCGGAGCGTCATCATCAGATTGTCCCATCCGGCCTCCCCTTCCACTTGCCCAGTTCGTCGCACCACGCCGCATGATGCTGCGGCCCGCGCAGAGCCTCGGGCGCGGCCGCTGAATAGGCGAAACCGATCGCGCCCGATGCGAAATGCACCTGCCCCAGACTGCCGATCCAGCGCGGCCTCTCACCCTTGCGCGCCACCGCCAACAGGCCGCTTTCGCCCCGCACCATCACCCGCTCGACATCGCGAAGGGTCGCCCCCATCAGCGCGATCCGCGCACCCGGATTGTCGCGGGCGAGCGCACTCACCCACTCCGCCCCCGCCCGCGTCTTGCCGAAGCCGCGCCCCGCCCGGATCAGCCAGACCCGCCAGTCGCCCGGTGGCGCGACTTGTCCGTCATGCGCCCATAATTCCCATCGCTCGACCAGCTCGCGCTTCTGCGCCGGGGTCAGCGCCGCCAGCGCCTGCTCCCGCGCCTCCGGTTCCAGCATCGCCAGCGTGGCGAGCCGCGTCGCCGCATCCTCTCTCGCCATCACGCCATCCCCTTCAACCGCCGCCGCGCCAGCCCGTCGAGCGCGCGTTCCAGCGCCGCATCGGTTTCCGCCGCGCTTGCCCGTGCCGCCTCGCTTGCCCCGTCACCGGCATCGGCCAGCGCATCGCGGCGCGCGAGCAGCTTCAGATAAAGTTGCACCTCGGTCGCCAGGAGCGGCGGCGTGATGGAGAGGCCGGCGGTCCCCACACCGGCCTCTCCACCCCCCTCGCCATCCCCATCCTGGGCCCCGACCGCCAACAGGGCGAGCATCCGGCGCAGCAGCCCTTCCTCGACCAGCGCATGTGCCGCACCGATCGCCGCGTCCCAAGCCTCGCCAAAGGCCCGGTCACGCCGCCGGAGCGAACGTGCCGCCGCGAGCGTCTCTCCCACCGCCCGCGCCGCCACGCCCGCATCGGCACTGACCGCCAACGCCTCCAGGAATTGCCGTCGCCGCGCCTGCGTCCACCGCGCGCCCTCCCCGTTCCGGCCATCCCCGCTCCCCCGTAACACCGAGCGCGAACCCGACCGCTCCCTCGGTCGTATCCGCCCTCGATGTTCTCTTTATGTACCGTTTGCAGCGGGGTTTGTATCCAACAAACGAACCAGATGGGTTGGAGGCATAAAAGCGACTTGCCAGACGCGGAACGCATCGGCATTAGGCGTGGCTTCCCGAGAGGGGGCGATTAGCTCAGTTGGTAGAGCGTCTCGTTTACACCGAGAATGTCGGCGGTTCGAGCCCGTCATCGCCCACCATTCCAAACATCACACTGGCACAACCTGATTCTGGGATTGAGCCACGCTATGATGGGATTGGTCTCGGGGGCCTCTGGCGCTTATTCTGCGTGGGGAGGGGAAATAATCGACGTATTGGGAGCTTGACGGGGGCTGGCGATCGACGATGATTCCGTAATGTCAAATCTTGCAGACCTCAGGGCACGGGCACGAATGCAAAGCCCCCTCGTGAAGTTCGTGGAGGAAACCGTCGAACTGCAGGCGACGCAATCGGCCTGGCGTGGAGCATGCCCCTTCCACCCGGACTCCAGCCGTGGTCTCTACGTCATCGACAAACAATTCTTTTGTTTTTCTTGCGGCGCAGGCGGGGACGTGACCGACTGGTGGATGCGCCTCCATCGAGTCGATGAAGAGACCGCAGCAGCATATCTCACGCGAGGCGCATCCGGTGACGGCGCCGGTCGCGACAACGAGCCTTGCTGATCGGACCAGTTGGCCGCTCAGCAAGGCTTCGAATAATGGAAAATACTCTTGGCGTGTCTACAGTACGTCGACACTTCGTCGCCGCCTGGCACTAACGACGCCTAGGTCTGCGGTGACTTGGACGCTACGACCAGCCCAAGCAGGTGCTGCGTGAACGCATTCCCGCCCCGCCGATAGGCCATGCGCCCCCAGTAGTCCCAATGATCGACCCTGGCCGCGATCCAGGCGAACAGGCCATCCCGCACGATCTGGTCGTCGAACGCCAGGGACCAGGTCACCCGCCTCAACGGCATCCTGGCAGGACTTTCGCTCGCCATCGAGGTCAGGGTGATCGCATACGACTGCCCTACCGTCTCGCGCGCGAAGACGTGACGCCGCAAGCCAACCGCGCGCTCGAAATCCTGCAGCGCCTGCTCCCGGTCCCGATCGGATGGATCGCGGACGGCTGCTACCACTGCCGCCATGACGTCCGCGATGGGGCGATCCTCCCACTCCGGATCGCGGGTCGCCATCAGCATCATGAGCACCGACCGACCCTCGGGACTTAGATCGTCCGTCGACCCTCGCTGCAGTAAACCGACGGTACCGAGCCAGCACATGTAGAAAGTCCAGAGAATCATGTTGCCGCGGAAGAGTTCGAACCGCCGTTCGCTTTCACCGCAGTCCGCCACATCGACTGATAGCAGCACACGGAGCAGGAATTCGAGCTGCTCTCGGACGGTGTGGGTGTCGGGGAGGCCCAGCTCGCCCCGCCAGAAGGCGTCACGTACCGACGTCCACTTGTGCCCATCCTCGTCCTCAAAATAGGCGCCGTTGGCTCGCAGCCACCAGCCCCACGGCAGCTCGCCAGGCCGGTGCCGCTCCCGCGCCGTTGCCATCATCCGGCCCTCGGCTCGAGGCCGATGGGCGGGAGCGACGGCCCGTCGCGAGCCGGAATCGGAAGACCGTCGCGGATCGCGGCGAGCTGCGACGCCAGGTTGCGGATCTCGCGCACGACATAGCCGTCGTCACGATACCTGGCCTCGATCCCGGCGCCGATCAGGCTCTGGCGATCGCTCACCCGGCTCGGCGCGATGTCGAAGATGTGGTTGCAGTCGAAACCGAACCACCACTGGCCACCCGCAGCACGGTGATCGGTCGCATGCTGCAGTGGCACCTCGCCAACGACGACATGGCAGATGCGGCGCAATTCGGTGATCAGGCGCCGCTTCGGGTTCGGACCGTCGTCGCAGATGCGCGAGTAGGTCAGGCCACCATGCACGTCGACCCCGAGGCTCGCCGGCACCGCATCATGGTCCCAGCCGAAAAGCGGATGGGTGGACGGCACCCCGACGAAGCCCCGCAGGAAGCCCTCCGGATGTTCGCGCATCATGATGCAATCGAGGCCCGTCGCCTCGTCGACCCACGCGACCTTGTCTGCTTCGCCGAGCCATGGACCGTGGGAGCGTGGCATGGATCCCTTGGCGTAGAAGATCTCGGCTTCCGGCACCACTTCACCGCTCGTCGCGTAGCCGCGGCCGGTGATGCGGACCACGCCCTCCTGACTAACGAATTCGCCGCCCGCCCCGAGAACTTTCGCCAGTTCGACGCTCGGCCCAACCGCATCCGCCAACGCGCCTTCCCCTACCTTCGCGAGCGGCAGCGGTTTCTGCACCGCGATGGCCGTCGACCTGCTCTTCTTCGTGGCCATGATGTTCACCTTTCCTGCTGTGGTTCGATCGATCAGTTGGTCGAGGGGAAGCGCCGCCTCCCGGCGCCTCCGCCTATCGGGTCGTCCCTGGCCGCCCGCCCACAGCACCTCCGCAGCCTGCGGCTGGTCCTCCGCTGACGGTCGACGTGAAGCGCGCGCCTAGCGGCACCGACGAAGACGCTCACAGGAAACGGTCCGCCGCCGTGACCATCTCGAAGCGGGGCGCCATGGCTCTGGCACCGCGCCCCGCGGCGTAGACGGTCGTCGCCAGCCAGAATTCCTCTGCCATGCGCGCGTCATCCGCGATCTCGGTCCACCACGCCCGGCGGTCCGAATCCCATCGATAGCCCCGCGCCTTCAGCACGTCCTTGGCGTCGAAGCTGGCCCCGTCGGCGTACACCATCCAGCTGGGCGCCCTCATGCGGCCGAGCAGTTCCGCGAGTACGGTCGTGCCGTCGTCCGCGCGGTGACGGAGCAGCTGCACGAGGGCGTCGACGTCCGTGGCGGCCCGATGGGGCCGGAAGAAGTATCCGGCCTGCTGGAGCAGGTAGCCGAGGGCCCGGCCATCGAAGCCTCGCCCGCGCCAGTCGACCTGCTGGAAGGAGCAGGCCCAGTCTAGTCCGCGTACGTCCGGCAGACGACGCTCGACATAGGGGCGGTCGAATGCGGCGTGGTGCGCCACGATGCACGATGCCGAGCGGAGCAGACGCGTCGCCTCAGCCTCGTCGATCCGCTGACCGGCGACGTCCTCATTGGTCAGCCCGGTGATCGCGGTCGTCTCCGGCGTCAGCGGGTGGCCCGGATCCTCCGTCCACGAATAGATTGGGCCGATATCGGTGATGACGCCATCGGCATCGAAGCGAAACGGGCGGATCGCCAGTTCGATGATCGCGCCCAAGTGGACGACGGTGCCCGTCGTCTCGACATCGATCGCGACGCCGATGGCGGTGTCAAGATCGTCCCCGTCGCCGGTGGGACCTTCGCGCACGTCGAGCCTGTGCAGGACGCGCGTCTTCTCGTCGCCACCCGCGTTGACGCGGCCGGCCGATGCCTGCTTTTCCATGTCATTCTCCGGTGATCAGGTCGGGCGGTGCCCGGCGGTTACGCGAACCTCAGGCCTCGAGGCGCTGTTCGGTATCGTACGAAAAAGAGGCGTATCGCGGCTCGTCGCTCGCCAGCTCTACCGAACGCAGCAGTTCGGCGACCGCGCCCGGCACGAGAGCAATGGCTAGCGGCGAATAGGGGTGAAAACCTTCGCGAATCTCCGCCAAGTCGATCACATCCTCGCCGAATCTGGCGCGCAGGCGCTGCACGACCTCGGCCGGGTGGCGCGCCACCGAAGCGTGAAAAGCCTGCAGTACGACGCCGTCTCCCTCCCAGGCGATCGTCGCGCAGTAGAGCGACGGCCTCGCCGCCAGCCTGTGCTTTCCGCTGCGACCGCGCTTCGGCCGTGAGAGATGCGGACTGTCGCCGTCACTATCGGGGGCTACGAGCCGGTCGAGCGCGGCGGGATCGGCGTCCACCCCGAGCGAGAGGCCGTGCAGGACAATCGCGCGGACGAAGTGGTCCCGGTCGAGGCACGCCTCGATCGCTGGAGCCCCGTCGAAGATACGTCGGGGCGCAAGCATCCATCCCACCGGATCGATCGGGTTTGCCTCCCGCTGGAAACGGGCACCGGCCTCAGCGGCAACCGTCACGACGCGGCAGAGGGCTCGACGCGTCGTGACGATGGTCTCGTCGCCGGGCATATCGTCATCCAGCGGATCTTCGAAACTAAACTGCGGAACCGGCACCACGGTGCTCGGCACCTTCGACATTACGGTTGCATGCATGGTCATCTCCATGTCCCCCGAATCCTGATCACGTTCCCGTCGCTGTGTGATCTGTTCGGGAACGCGGTTAAGATTGGTGACACCGATTTATATGTCAATAAGTCTGGACATATTGAGATGATTTTGCTGATGAACGCCGCATTAACTATTTTTAGGACCTCAACCACTTGCGATGCAAAAAATGTCTATTAATCTAGAGATATGGACCAAATTTCTGCCATTCAGCTGATGAGTGCCTTGGCCCAACCTACGAGAATGGCGGTGTTTTTCACATTGGCAAAGCATGGGGTGGAAGGGCTACCGGTCGGCGAACTAGCGCGGCTTATGGATACTCCTCCAAACACGATGTCGACCCATCTTTCGATCCTTGCTCGTGCAGGTGCAGTCGTCGCCAACCGGGACGGGCGGGTGGTAAGCTACAAAGTGCTTCCAGCCGCTGTCCGCGACCTCGCGCTATTCCTTGTGATGGGCAGCTGTGGGGGCGCCGAAAACCTAAGCGACAGTTTCGAGACCGCGCTGGACGAAGCATTTGCTGCAAATAGCCACTAGGTGCCGAGAGCATCGGCGTGATAAGTCGGCACGAGCACTGGCGATCGTTACCCGTGGGTATCCACATGCGCGGGGAATGCAATGTATCGATTATGATCGATCGCAGCCTGTAGGTCTGTGCCGTCAATCGCCGACGTCTCAGTGGGAATGATGGGGGTCAGGGCTCGTTGATCTCAGCCAGAGGATGACGGTGGCAGCGAGAGCAACGACGAAAGAGACCGTGGGCCGCGACGATAGCGGGTGGCAACGCGGGACAAGTTTTTAGGCAGCCGAACATGAAGCGATGCGGCAACGACCCCTTCCGCGGCGCTTGTCGTGCCGGACGCTAGTGGCTTAGTTCTAGTGATTTGTCCCTCATGACACACCTGGAAAGTTTCGTCGGCGCATACGCGACGGTTCCGATCGCTCTTTGTCGCTGCATCGGCCGCGATACCTACAGGCCTATCGCTCACCGCTAAAATGAGGGTTATTCCGGTTCGATCGAGGGAATGTCGTAAAAACAAATGAAAGCTGATTTCCCCGAATTTCCTATCAGGAATTAATTTCCTAATACCATCTCGATTGCTAATCCGTATCGTTTCAAGGGGAGGATACATAAATCGATGGCGACGAACGTTCAGCAACTTCCACGAGGAGCCAACGATTCGGGAACAGAAAACGATGGCCGTGGCATCATCCAGGCCAATCGCTCGAGTGAAATCTTCTTTGCCGTCGTAGGGCCCGTCGGCGCCGGAGCTTCACGCGCCAGAGATTCGCTTGACCGGGCCTGTCGCGAAGCAGGCTATAAAGTGGAGACGGTCAAGGTCAGTTCGCTCATCGCACAATGGGGCGAGGCCAACCAATCCCCAGTTCCGGCGAATCTTTCACCGATCGACAAGGTTCGTCATCTGCAAGATCTAGGCGACCGGATGCGTGCCACAGACCCGACCAGGGTCGCTCGCGCAACGCTGGCCAAGATCGCCAGCCTGCGCGCCGCCCGGATCGGCAAGACGTTCACCCAAGGGGATGTCGTCAAGCCGGGGCCTGAGAAGGTAGCCTACATCATCGACTCGATCCGGCATCCGGCGGAGACGAGCCTGTTTCGTCGAACCTATGCCAACGCCTTCGCCCTGGTCGGGGTCGTCTGTGAGGAAAAGGAGAGAAAGAACCGCATTCTGGACAAACTCTTCACCGGCCCTCAACGGCGTGATGCCGACCTGATCGCCGCAGCAGAAGCCTTCATCAGCCGGGATGCTGAAGACGAAAACGCCTCCCATGGCCAGCACGTACGGGATGCATTCTTCGAGGCCGACTTCTTCGTCGACAATACGCTGCAGGACCAGATCGACGAGAAGCAGTTCCTCGACGACCCGCTGGCCCGTCTCGTCAGTATCATCTCCCATGACAAGATAGAGCGGCCGACGATCGAGGAGACCGCCATGCATCATGCGCATTCAGCGCGGGTCCGAAGCGCCTGCCTATCGCGACAGGTCGGCTCCGCACTCGTGGACCGTGATGGTACCGTCGTCGCAACGGGAACGAATGAAGTTCCCCGTGCGGGGGGTGGGGTCTATGGCGAACGACCGCTGCTAGCCGACGAGCCTGATCATCGCTGCGCCTTTCGCGAGACCGCCTTCTGCAGCAGCAACGTCCAGCAGAACAGGATCATCAACGAGCTGATCGATTCGATCGATGAACTCAAGGCCGTGGCCGACCGATCGGCGTTGGTCAGCAAGCTGCGCGGTACCGCAGTGGGGCAGCTCATCGAGTTCAGCCGGGCGGTTCACGCGGAGATGGATGCACTGCTCTCGGCAGGGCGTGAAGGCATATCGACCGTCGGAACACGTCTTTTCGTGACGACGTTTCCATGCCACTATTGCGCCCGTCACGTCGTCAGCGCGGGTGTTTACGAGGTGCAGTTCATCGAACCCTATCCTAAGAGCCTCGCCCTCGACCTCCACCAGGATGCGATCGCGATCGAGGAGCAGGACTGGCTACCGCCGGAGGAGATCGGGATGGCCGAAGCGAAGAGGCGTAAGACCGTGGCCGATCAGACGGAGCGTGCAGCGCCACGAACCGGTCGCGTGCTGTTCCGCCCCTTCGTGGGCGTTGCGCCCCGCCTCTATCTCAGGGCCTTCGAAAAGACGCGTAGATTGAAGGACAAGAATACGGGAGACATGAATATCCAGCCCCCCGAATGGGGAGACGAATGGTCGCCGTTCACCGCGGCCTACCCCGAACTTGAAGCCGTATTGACCAAATCGTTATGAACGTAAGCTATCTCGAGTTTCCCAACCACGTCTCGGACGTTCAGGCCAACATGGCTCATCACGTCGACCATCTCTCGCGCCACGACGACCCCCAGCTCGAACTCGATCTGGGGGATCGGGCCTGTCGCATCATGAAGATCGCAGCCACCGAATCGCTTCACGGTCAGACCCTGTCGGCTCTGATCGACCAGGTTTCCCCCGAATTCGTGCTCGACCTTCGAGACGTCCTGCGCTTCAATCTTCCCGGGCTATCACGGGACGTGTTCTTCCACATGCTTTCCGCTCGCGGCGTCCACTATGCGCGCGTTCCGATCGGTTGGCATAGCATCTCGCCCAAGGCGGTGACGGCGGGCGCTCCCCTGCCTGCGCGCCTTCAGCACGAGGCCATCGAGCGCTGGGGGGGCAATCTGGTCCTTCTGGTGTCGCGCAACGAACATGCCCTTCATACCCAGGCCATGCTGAACATGGCTCTGTCTTCCCATCGCTCCAGAGGGTGGCGGATCGAGCGGGTGTCCTGACGCCTGCCCTGGGGCAACTCGTATGTGTCGCTCCCCAATACGCTGAATTCGAATCTCGGGCATCGTGCACAGGCTAACCATTCGATAGACTGGGAAAAGTTCGAAACGGCCTCATCCGGCATGGTCCTGATGCGACGTTTCCGATAAGACTCTTTTTAGGGACAGGCCGGGGGGCCAAGGTCCGCTTTCGGATGGCGGAATGATCAGGACACGACCTAGCAGCATCTTCGACAGGATCGTCATCTGGTCTTTCGATCGGCCTTTGTCGGGTCTGACGCGATATACTGTCGCAGCCTTGGTGATAGTTCTGGTCGCGGCGGCACGCATCCTGTTCGTGCCCGACGAACTTCCATGGCTGCTGTTCATTCCTGCGGCGATTGGCGTTGCGCTGGTGCTTGGACAGGGAGCCGGGCTGTTTGCCGCCGCGCTGTCCACGGCTGCCGGTGCCCTTTCGATCGGAAGCGCCTCCAACGACTATTGGTTGCCGGAACCGCAGTGGGTGGCGGCAGGCCTCTTCGTCGTGATCCTGACGGGGATGGTCATGCTTGCCGGCGAACTGCGCGAATCCATGCGTCGGTCGGTCTCCCTAAATGCCGAGCTGGTCGAGCGGGAGCGTTCGTCAGCGGAACGCGAGGCCTTCCTGTCCAGCGTCCTTGCGGCGTCGACTGACTGCATCAAGGTCCTGGATCTGGACGGCAACCTGACCTTCATGAGCGAAGGCGGCATGAAGGTGATGGACATCAGCGACTTCAACGCGGTTCGTGGCTGCCCCTGGCCGGAATTCCTCAAGGACGCCGGCTCGGTCCAGGCGCGCGCGGCACTTGATGCGGCAGCCGAGGGGCGTTCGTCGCATTTCGAGGCGGCGGCGGACACCCATATCGGCATTCCCAAATGGTGGTCGGTGTCGGTGTCGCCGATCCCCGGCCCAGATGGTCACCCCGCCCGCGTCCTGTCGGTGTCGCGCGACCACACCGCGCTGCACGAAGCGCGCGAGCAGCAGCAGTTGCTGAACGGCGAACTGAGCCACCGGCTCAAGAATGTCCTGACCCTAGTCCAGTCCATCGCCAATCAGACGCTGCGCGGAGCGCATAGCGTCGAGGACGCTTCGGCCGCCTTCTCATCGAGACTGGCATCGCTCGGACGGGCTACCGACGTTTTGACCACCACCGCCTGGCAGCAGGCGGAGCTTCACGACGTCGTCGATGCCGGCCTGTCGGCCGTGTCCGGCATGAAGGACAGGATCACGATCGATGGCCCACGCATCCGATTGAACTCGCAGGTCGCTCTGGCGTTGACCCTGGCTCTTCACGAACTGGCGACGAACGCGACCAAGTATGGCGCGCTCAGCAAAGACACGGGATCGGTAGCTCTGCGATGGCAGGTGAATGGCAACAACGGAGCTTCCTGCTTCCATCTGATCTGGCAGGAACGGGATGGGCCGCCGGTCGTACGACCGACGCAGCGCGGCTTTGGCTCACGTATGATTGAGCGCTCGCTCGGGGCCTATTTCAGAGGCAGGACGGTACTGGATTTCCCGGCCGAAGGCGTCGTGTTCCGGATCGATGCGCCACTTGGCGACACCGGCGAACTGATCGACAGCTGACATGGGACAGGCCATTCCCCCACGCAGCATCCTCATCGTCGAGGACGAGCCGTTCATTCGCTACGATCTTGTGGACTTCTTCGAAGACCGTGGCTTCAAGGTGTTCGAAGCCGAGGATGCAGAAGAGGCGATCGAAGTGCTCGCCGCGAACGCTTCCGTTCGGATTGTCCTGACCGACGTGCAGATGCCAGGATCCATGGATGGCGTGAAACTCGCCCACTTCGTCCGTGACCGCTATCCGCCGACGATCCTCATCGTCGTTTCGGGCATGGCTAATCCATCTGCGGCCGACCTGCCCGACCGCGCAGTGATCGTGGGAAAGCCGTTCGACCCACGCCATGTCCTGCGCGTGATCGACCACCTTTCGACTTAATGGGTTGCCCCACCCGGCAACTGCCGACCTTCTAAATGCCACACCATCCCGCGAGCGTCAGCGTGGGCGTTCGCCAGACCGCGCGATACGACGCTGCAACGCGACCGACAGCTGGCCAGCCGAATAGGGCTTGCGGAGCAGATCGATGCCTTCGACACCTTCCTGTGCAAGGACATGGCTATAGCCGCTGGCGAGCACGACAGGCATGCCGGGCAGATCCCGCATAAGCCGCTTGGCCAGCTCGACACCGCCCATGCCGGGCATCACGACGTCCGAGAACACGATATCGAAGCCATCGCCGTTGGACCCGAGCCGTTCGAGGGCCTCCTCGGCGCTGGTTACCCACGCAGTCTGATAGCCCATGTCCTCAAGGAGCTGGGTCGCGAACTGGCCGACGCTGATATTGTCCTCGACCACGAGCACGCAGCGGCCCCCTCCGTCGATGTTCTCCTGCTGATCGGCGGACCTCTCTTCCGTGGCAATCGCCGGATCGGCCTGTGGCAGATAGAGGGTGAAGGTCGCCCCCTCTCCGACCAAGCTCGAGACGTCGACGTCGCCGCCGGACTGCTTGGCGAAGCCGAACACCTGGCTGAGGCCCAGGCCGGTGCCTTTCCCCACATCCTTGGTCGTGAAAAAGGGCTCGAAGATGCGCTCCAGGTCCTCGGGTGAAATGCCCGTCCCGGTATCTGTGAGTGATATGGCGACGAAGTGGCCCGTCCCAGGGCCATGACCGCGTATTGAGGGCATCTGCGCATCGCATCGCAGGCGGATCGTGACTGTGCCCTCGCCATTCATCGCATCGCGGGCGTTGACGGCGAGGTTGACCAAGGCCGTCTCGAACTGGCTGACGTCAGCACGCACGCGGCATATGCCGTCCGGGACCTCGAA
This sequence comes from Sphingomonas sp. Marseille-Q8236, assembly GCF_965112005.1. Classification (NCBI taxonomy): domain Bacteria; kingdom Pseudomonadati; phylum Pseudomonadota; class Alphaproteobacteria; order Sphingomonadales; family Sphingomonadaceae; genus Sphingomonas; species Sphingomonas sp. Marseille-Q8236. The sequence goes on along the minus strand of NZ_CBCOPO010000001.1, from coordinate 1,355,784 downwards.
CCGGACGAGCACGCGGCTGCCGGTGATGCTGTCGAGCATGTCGGTGATGGCATCGAGCCGCTGCCCGACCTCGAACACTTCCGGCTCCAACGTCTGCCGGCGGGCGAAGGCGAGAAGCTGACCGGTCAGCTTGGCAGCTCGGTCGGCGGTGTCGCCGATCGCATCGAGATAGCGCTGGCGCTTCTCCGGTGCGACATTGTCCCGACGCAGCAGGTCGACCGAGCCGCGGATGACCGTCAACAGGTTGTTGAAGTCGTGCGCCACCCCGCCGGTGAGCTGGCCGATCGCTTCCATCTTTTGACTTTGACGCAGACGTTCTTCCGCCTCCATCAGTTCAGCCGTCCGATCGGCGACCCGCTGCTCTAGCGTCTCGGTAAGCGTGCGGAGGGCCGCGGTTGCACGGTCGCGGTCCGCTTCCACCGCGCGGCGTTCCTCGACGTCGATCAGCACGCCAGGGAAGCTCTGTGCATTGCCCTCTGGCCCCATATCGACCCGGCCATTCGCCTCGATCCAGTAATAGCGGCCATCGGTTCGACGCACGCGGTACTGGTGCGCATAGGGGCCGCCGCGGGCAATGACGGCTCCGATCGCTTCCGCGAGGCCAGCCTGGTCGTCCGGATGGACGGTGGCGACGATCTGCTCGAGCGGGATGCCCTCGCGACCCAATGCCGGATCCAGTCCGAAGGTATGGGCGAACGCCTCGTCGATCGTGAAGCGATCACCAGGAACATCCCAGTGCCAGGTCCCGATGATGGCACCGGCAGCCAGCGCCAGCTGCACCCGCTCGACATTCTGGCGAGCGATGGCCTCGCTTTCCTTCAGCTTTTCCTGCGCTTCGCGACGCGCGGTGACATCGTTGAACAGGATGGCGATCTGGCGATCGGCGGGGTCGCCGACGCGAACCGTGCGCACGTCGAACCAGCGTCCGAACGCCTCAGCATAGTTTTCGAAATTGGTCGGCTCGCCCGTCCTCGCAACGTGGCCATAGGTCTCGAACCAGAAACGCTCCAGGTCAGGTGCGAACTCAGTGACCCACTTGCCGCGAAGATCGACACCCGACTGCTCGGCGAATGCAGGGTTCGCCTCGAGGAAGCGATAGTCGATCGGCTTGTCGTCAGCGTCGAACTTGACCTCGACGATGGCAAAGGCCGCGTCGATCGTGTCGATGATCGTCTGGAACCGCTCCTGCGCATGTCGGAGGGCAACGCCGCTCAGATGCTCGTGCGTCCGGTCACGCAGCATTTTGACGAAGCCGAGATGTCGATCATCCGCATCGAACAATGGCAGCATCTCGCCCGACGCCCAGAAGCGCTCGCCGTCCTTACGCAGATGCCATCGCTCGTCGGTGGCACGACCGTTCCGGAGGGCCCCTGACATCTCGTATTCGATACGATCGCTTTCGCGGTCTTCCGGCGTGAAGAACCGTTCTGCATCCTGGCCCACCATTTCGTCGGCAGTCCAGCCGAGCACGGTCTGTGCGCCTGGATTCCAGTCGGTGATGATGCCTGACGGGTCGGTGACGATCATCGCAATGTCGATCGCATTTTCGAAAATCGCGCGCTGCCTGGCCTCGCTGGCAGCGAGCGCGATCTGGCTTTCGCGGAGCATGGCGACCAGTTCCCGAGAATCGTTCAGGTCCGCCAAGGCATCGGCAATGTGAAGTCTATGGGTTTTCGCCGCGGCCTGTTCGCGTTCCTGCGCCGCGATGGTTCGCCCATTGGCCTCGATCGTCTGCCTGCGGCTTACCGTCAGGTCGGTCAGGTGCCGATGTTCCTGTTCTATCTGTCGTTGGCCGAACTGGTCAGCCCGGATCTCAGCTTGCGCCAGCGCCGCGCGCAGATGCGCGACCTCCGCCTCGAGTTCCTCTCTGGTCATCGTATTCAAGGACGGTTCCGCTGCTGGCATCGCATGATTATTATCGCGATCCATATTAGCGGCGACGGCGGCACCGCAATCGAAAAAAATGTTACGGATCGGGGCATTAACCCGTGGTTGCCAGAGCAAATGCAACTGCAATTCGGCTTGTCCCGACACGTTGACCAATTCGCTAATCTGATTGATGGTGATCGTCAGGACGATAAGTCAGTTCTCCACGATGTACTGGTGGCTGGCCGCAATGAACGATGCATTCGATGCGGGACGGCGTGCCGGTGCCCCACCTCTGGGCTCGGCGGCCGATTGCCCGATCACCCATGCCGAACTCATGCTGCGCATGAGCTGGATGAACGGCTCCAGTTGGAGCCGGATCAATGGAATTTCTATGCGAGCGTGAGTTGATCCGACCATCCGGTTGCCTTTTCCTCAGCCGGATGTCTCTACCGTGTCGCGCGCCCGTTCCCCGGTTGCGGCGAAATAGGCGGCCCTATTTAAATGCCGCGCTTTCAGGGTCAGGTCGTCGACCGACTTGGCCAAGGCCAATTCCTCATTGGTGCGTCGTTCAAAGTATGCCGGGCAATCTTCACTCACGCATGTCTCCTTTCGCAAAGTGTTACCCGTTGCGAACGTTGTTCATGGCGGTCTGAAGGGCCATGGAGGGCGGCGTCGCGCATTTAGGCGACATCCCCCGTTTCGTGCCTAAACTGATCGTCTCGACTGCCATTATGTTCCTTCACGAGACAGAATGTTTCGAAACTGTATCAATCACATGGGTGGATTGTCCGGAACAAGATTGACCTCGGCATGCGTTATGAAGTGGTCGGGTCGGGAGCCGGATCATGTGTCATGTGCTGATTATCGAGGATGAACCATTCATCGCCATGAGCATCCAGGTGATGCTCGAGGAGGAAGGTGCGACGTCGTTCGACTTCGCCGTTACCGAGCAGGATGCGGTGGCGGCGGCGATGGCACATCGCCCGGAACTGATAACCTCCGACGTGAAGCTGATCGAGGGTACCGGCCCCATGGCGGTGGCCCAGATCCATGAACGGCTGGGAGCCCTGCCGGTCATCTTCATCAGCGCGACTCCCGGCGAATGTAAACCTTGCGACCCACCCGGAATCGTCCTGAGCAAGCCGCTTCGCGAGGGCGATCTGAAGGACGCCTTCCACAGGATCGGAATGTGCGAAAGCGGATAGGCCAGCGGTCGACGCAGCCGTTCGCAAAGATTGATTGCCCATCATTTCAAGGACCTGTGCCATCTATTGACACGAATGTGACGTACGCGCAGTGCGAGCCATGACCTCCCGACTTTCCTGCAATGTTTCGCTGACCCCTGAGCTGAAGAGCTTCATTGCGGACAGCATCGTCACGGGCGACTATGCCAATGTCAGCGAAGTCGTCCGGGCGGGTCTGCGTGCCCTGCGTGACGGACAGGGCGTCGTGGTCCGGCCGATGATTCAGGACTGGCCCGCCTCTGGTGGGGAATGTGGCGCACTCATTCGCAATCGGGATTGGAGCCGAACTTCACTCGGGACTCCGCAAGGATGGTCGCACGAGATGCGCGCGACCATCTCGAATCTCGTCAATTCACCGGTCGCCAAGGTGCTCATGTGGGGCCCCGACCACGTCATGTTCTACAATGACGCATATCGGGAAATCGCAGGCGACCGGCATCCGCTGGCGCTCGGAATGCCGGTCGCCGAGGCATTTCCGGAGGTCTGGGACTGGAATGGTCCGGTGCTGGCTGCCGTCCTGAAGGGTGAGGCTCAGTCCCATCTCGACCAGCCCATCGTATTCCAGCGGCCCGATGGCCCACAGACGCTGTTCCTCGGCCTATTCTACACGCCCGTCTACGATGCGGATGGCCAGCCGGGCGGCGTATTGTGCACGATCATCGACAACAGCGCGCGCATCGCAGCCGAGCAGAAGGTCGCGGCCAGCGAGGCGGAACTGCGTCGGATTACCGACGCCGTGCCGATGCTCGTTTCCTATGTCGATCGGGACCACGTCTACCGCTTCGCCAATGCCGACTATCAGACTTGGTTCGGCATAGCGCCCGACGCCATGGTCGGCAGGCATGTGCGAGACGTGATCGGCGACGTCGCCTATAGCGACCGCCGTGCAGACCTCGATGCCTCGCTAGCAGGGGCTTCGATCGTGGCGGAGACGGTGCTCCAGCATCGCGAGCTGGGCCCACGTCAGACCGAGATTCGCTATGTGCCGCATATCGGCGATGATGGTACCACGCACGGCGTCTACATACTTGGCATCGACGTCGGAGAACGAGCCGAACGGGAAGCACAGATCAGGGCCAGCAACAGCCGCTTCCGTACCGCCATGGAGGCAGTGCACGGCGTCCTGTGGACCAACAGCGCGGATGGGCGGATGATCGGGGAGCAGCCAGGCTGGGCTGCGCTCACCGGTCAGAGCACCGACGAGTATCAAGGCTTCGGCTGGTCCTCGGCGGTCCACCCCGACGATGCTGCCGGCAGCGTCATCGCATGGAACGAAGCGGTCGCCTCGCGCAGCATGTTCGTCCACGAACATCGCGTTCGTCGCCATGACGGCGAATGGCGGACCTTTGCCATCCGTGCGCTCCCTATACTCAACGACGCGGGCGAAATCACCGAATGGGTGGGCGTTCACACCGACATCTCGCATCAGCGCGCGGCCGAAATGGCGCTGCGTGAACACGCGGATAGCCTCTCACGCCAAGTGCGTCACCGCGAACGTGCCGAGGAACAGTTGCGTCAGCTGAACGAGACGCTGGAAAGTCGCGTCATCGCCGAGATCGGCGAACGGCGTCAGGCGGAGGCCAAGCTGGCGCAGGCGCAGAAGATGGAGACGGTGGGCAAGCTGACGGGCGGCGTTGCGCACGACTTCAACAATCTGCTGCAGGTCGTAGGCGGCAATCTGCAACTGCTGGCTCGGGACGTCGCGGGCAACGAGCGGGCCGAGCGGCGTGTGACGAACGCCATGGCAGGCGTCTCGCGCGGCGCTAAACTGGCCGCCCAGCTTCTCGCCTTCGGGCGCCGTCAGGCGCTCGAGCCGAAGGTCGTGAACGTCACCCGCTTCGTGCAGGGAATGGACGATATCCTGCGCCGCGCGATCGGCGAGGCGATCGAGGTCGAGACGGTCTTCTCCGGCGGTCTGTGGAACACCTTCATCGATCCCAACCAGATCGAGAATGCGCTGCTCAACCTCGCGATCAATGCCCGGGACGCCATGGAGGGCCGCGGCAAGCTGACCATCGAGCTTGCCAACGCCCATCTCGACGACGCCTATGCCCGTGCACACGAGGAGGTCACGCCCGGCCAGTACGTGATGATGGCGGTGACCGACACCGGTTCGGGCATGTCGCCCGAGATTGTCGCCAAGGTGTTCGAGCCCTTCTTCTCGACCAAGGCCGAGGGCAAGGGGTCGGGGCTGGGCCTCTCCATGGTCTACGGCTTCGTCAAGCAGTCGGGCGGCCATGTGAAGATCTACTCCGAGGTCGGCGAGGGCACGACGATTCGGCTGTATCTGCCGCGTGCCACGGAATCGGAAGATGTCGAGGTCCTGGTCGATACGGGACCGATCACGGGCGGAACGGAGACGGTCCTCGTCGTCGAGGACGACGAGGAAGTGCGCACGACCGTAGTCGAGATGCTGACCGATCTGGGCTACCGCGTCCTGAAGGCGCCCGATGCGACCAGCGCACTGGCGGTGGTCGAAAGCGGCGTGGCGATCGACATGCTCTTCACCGACGTGGTCATGCCCGGTACGCTCAAGAGCCCTGAACTGGCCCGCAAGGCCCGCGAGCGGCTGCCTAATATCGCGGTACTTTTCACTAGCGGATATACCGAAAACTCGATCGTTCATGGCGGTCGTCTCGACAAGGGCGTCGAGCTGCTGTCGAAGCCCTATACGCGCGATGCCCTCGCCCGGAAGTTCCGCCATGTGCTGGCCAACGAACAGCAGCGTCGACAGGCGTCCGCACCGGCGCCCGCGGTTCCTGAGACGGATTTCGTGTGCGCCGCTCCGATGGCCCCCAGTGCGACGATCCGACGGACAGCACTGCTCGTCGAGGATGACGACCTGATCCGGATGAACACGGGCGAAATGCTTGAAGAAGCCGGTTTCGTCGTCGTCGAGGCGGCCAGCGCGGAAGAAGCGCTGATGGCGCTTCAGACGACGCCGGTCGACGTGCTGGTCACCGATCTCAATCTTCCCGGTGCCTCGGGGCAGGAACTGGCCGCCAAGGCGCGGGCGCTACGGCCGGATGCATTGGTGGTGTTCGCGACCGGTGACCCAGGTGCGGTGGCGAAGGAGGACAACTGCGTCGTGCTGGCCAAGCCCTATGACGCACGCGCCCTCGCCCGCGCTTTGGATATGAAGGAAAGCCGGTCCGTTTTAACCGACGGTTGACCGGCCTTAGCGGATCAAGACGGAGGGAGGATCACAGTAATTGGTGCCTCCTGCCGCCTGCAAGCAACAAGGGTCACGCCGTCCAGCGCGCGGCGTGACCCTTTGCAGCCGAGACGATGGCCTCGATCTCCGTCGGGAGGACCGGGTAGCCAAAGTGCCATCCTTGCCCTTCGTGGCAGCCCTTCGCGCGCAGCCACCGGGCCTGCACGATCGTCTCGATCCCCTCGGCGATGACTTCCACGCCGAAGGCGCGTCCCAACGTCAGGATGCTGTCCACCACGGCGGATTGATCAGACCCCACAGCGATGTCGGCGACGAAGCTGCGGTCCACCTTGAGCCTGGTGATCGGAAAGTCTCGCAGCACGCTCAGCGAAGCAAAGCCGGTGCCGAAATCATCGAGTGCGATCCCGACGCCCAATGCCCGCAATGCGGTCAGCGTCTCCACCACGGCGCGTGTATTCCTGACCGCAATGTTCTCGGTCAACTCGAGTTCGATCATGTCGGCCGCCACGCCGTGCCGTTGCAACGTCTTCGCCACCTTTTCGGCGAGGGAGGTCGAACGGAACTGCGAGGCAAAGAGATTTATGCCCACGCGTAGCGGTATGCCTGCGGCCGCCCAGGCGGCTGCCTGCGCAACGGCTTCGTCCAGCACCCAGGCTCCAACGGCAGCGGCAAGCGGCATCAGTTCGAGGATGGGCAGGAAACGATCCGGGGTCAGAAGGCCATGTTCGGGATGCCGCCAGCGGAGAAGCGCCTCGACGCCCACCACGGTTTCGTCGGACAGGCGCACCTGTGGCTGATAATGGACTTCGAACTCGCCACGCTCGAAGGCTTCGCGAAGCTGATGCTGGATGTGCTGTCGGTCTTCGACCTGATGACGCAGGTGCGGCTCGTAGAAGGCGATGGAGCCGGCGCCGCGCTCCTTGGCGCGGTAGAGCGCGAGGTCGGCATGACAGATGAGCCGATCGATCTGGTCGCCATGATATGGCGCGATGGCGACCCCGATGCAGGTGTCGACCCGCAACTCCTGCTCATCCACGATAAAGCCCTCGTCGAAGCCTGAACGCAGCCGTTCCGCAATGACCAAGGCGGTGCGCGGGTCTGCGACGTCCGGCGCGATCACGACGAACTCGTCGCCACCCAGGCGCGCCAAGGTCTGCCCGTCCTCGAGCCGCGCCGATAGCCTGTGGCCAATGGCCGACAGCAACGCATCGCCCATCGCATGGCCGAACACGTCGTTGACGTCCTTGAAGCCGTCGAGGTCGAACAGGAGGACGGCCATTGGCCGGTCCGTGCTGAGGATGGCGCTGGCACGTTCGTGAAGGAGCGTCCGATTTGGCAGCCCGGTCAGGGGATCGTAATGGGCAAGGCGCGCGAGTTCGCGCTCCTGGCGCCGCATTTCGATGCGATCGACGACGACCTGACCAAGGCATCCGAGCAGGTGCCGATCGCGCTCGCTGAAGAGGCGAGGCGTCTCGTCGACCACGCAGAGCGTGCCGATCACCTGTCCGGATGCGACTCGAAGCGGTACGCCGGCATAGAAGCGCAGGCGGGGGCCATCGATAACGAGCGGATTGTTCATGAAGGCCGGATCCAGGGCCGCGTCCGCGATCACGAACGGACCCTCCTGATCGAGCGCATGGGCACAGAAAGCCACGTCCGTCGGGGCTGAGCAGACGTCGAGCCCCGTCCGCGCCTTGAAGTGGACCACGTCGCGGGTCACGATCGACACCATGGCGGCGGAAACCTGGAACAGCTCCCTCGTCAACGCGACGATGTGATCGAATTCGGCTTCGGCCTCGGAATCGCCCATGGCATAATCGGCAATAGCCGCTGCCCGCGCATCGTCGATGTGGAGCTTCTCCTGCAAGTCTGCGATCATACCATGCATTTCATCACCGCAGCTGCGGAATGCGCAACGGGAAGGTGCGCATGACACCTCAATCCTTAGTAAAGGATTGATTTGGCGGCATAGCTCATGGCAAATCTGGTGTTGCCGCACCCGATACAGGTTGCGAAGTACCGAATTTGCCGCGCGCTTTGCCGCGACGTCGACAGGTAGGGCAGCGTCGTCGTAAAAGCGGCGGTAGTCACAAGGCCCGCACGCTTCGGCCAAGATCACCAGCTTTCGCGCCCGATCATCCGCTTCGGCCCGACATCCGGCGTGCCACCTCCATCTGACCAGTCATACGATCGCTCGTATGACTGGTGATAGGACCGATAACTTCCTGTACCGCTCATGCTTTCGTCAGCGACGACGAGCACACCACTTCTAGGCACTCGACTGAGGCGGCCCCACGCAACGATCAGTGATATCCCGATGCCGTGCACAAGGGATATCGGTTTACATTCGGCGTCAGAGGGACGGCGTGCCGCCCGTGCCGCGCCTTGACGCTTCCCGCTCGATGAGGGTCATTGCCTTCTCCCCCGTTCCTTCCGGCTGAGACAGGGTGATCTGGCCACCTTGCAATCCTACGTCGGCAGCCAGCCGGAACACCCCTCCTTGTCCCAGACAGGCGGCCCGACCACACCACCTCGCGTGCAGCCCCTCGCCATCGATGCCGTCGCTGTCCCTGGATGGCGTGCCATACTTGCCGACCAGCATTGTCCGCCAAGCTGCGGGGTCAGTTCCCGATGGCGGCAGATATGCGACGCTACGCACACGGGCGCCATCCGGCCAGACGAACGTGCCGATCATCACCTTGCCGCCCTTGCCGTCGTCGAATTCGACACTGTCCAGGACGCTTCCGCCCTTCAACGGTAGCCGCCCACCTCGAAGATTGACCGCCTTGCGGACGCGATCCTCGAACGTGTCGGTCCGCGTCCGCCGCTTCACGATCATCCCGCGTTCCCTCATGACCCTTTCGACGTCCCCCTCGGTCATACCGAGCCGAAGTCCAGCGAGGTCGAAGGTGGCGGGAGCTCCTTTGACTGTCTGCGTCGCGGCGGCGTCCACGCCGATCTGACCAGCCGTCGCCGGCTGCGTCGCCACAAGGACGAGCGCCATCACATGCTTCATGATGCTTCCTTTCAGATGTCGATTTCGCCCGATCGCCGCAGCGAGCGGATACGCAACTGTGCTACACCGCCGATCACGATGTACGCGATCAGGTAGGGCAGGCCGTGCTTCGCCAGCCCGATCTTCATCGCGACGGCCGTCAGCGCGGCGACGATGAACGGCACGGTTCGCATCGAGCACAGTACGGCGAACAGCATCCAGGACGCTGTCGGGCGGATAAGCGCGGCGATGGCGGTCGCCATCACGACGGCGAAGCCAAGCGGATCGGAGTTGGTGAAGAGCGTCACGATCATGCCCGGGGCAATCAGGAAAAAGCCGCCGAGGATGAAGATCGGGACGAACGGAACGGTCTGTATAGGCATGGCTCAGCCCCCGAAGGCCAGCATCGATCCCATTGTCGTGGCCATCCCGGCCAGCATGTCCATGTACTCGGCTTGATTCCCAATCATCGTCGCCTCCCTACTCGAAGGACGCCACCCCAGTCGGCGGCATCCCGTGGAACGGGATGCCGGCCCCCTGAGCCGGGTGTTGGAAACCTGAATTGGAACAGGCGCGGAAACCTTTAACCGGGTGGTCTGGACATACGTCACCGCCACCCGGCCGAAGAGCTCTTCGACCGTCATTGGTCTTTCGACCGACCTCCAATTTCAGGGTTTCCACGCCCCGGCCCGGGAACCGCTTCCCGTGCACCGACAAATATAGGCCGCGATTTTCTGGATGGCGACGAGTTTTTAGGATGGATCAGGCGGTGACCATCCAAGCGCATCAGCGACCTGTTCGGACACGGAACCGGAGATGCCATGCTCAGGGCGTTCGCTAAAGCACTGCAGGCCACCGTGCCTCCCTCAGCCATCATTGCGCGCACTGGTGGCGAGGATTTCGCCATATTGCTCGATCGGACTACTATACGCGGTGCTGCCCTCGTCGCCGAAGCAATACAAAGGTCATCCAGCGGCCTTTGAGATCACCTTCCGAGGGGGCCGTCAGTGGGCGATCGCCGAAATGAAGGCGGAGGACTCGCTGACCTCGCTCCTTGATCGGGCAGACATGCGCGCGTACGACGCCAAGACGAATGTCCGTGATCAGATGTGTCCAAAGCTGGAAGGCCACGTTAGCGGAAATTGAGCTTTTTAGTTCAGGCAATTCGCCTGTGGCGAATGTCTGTCGTCGCGTTCAAGATCAGGGCCAGACTGGATCGCCGTGGGCGATCCTTCTCATGTCTGTCGCCGTAAACCATTATCGTTGACGGGACGTTCACGTCGCGGACCGATCATCCTCGAGATGACGCACTATGTATATATCGCCACAAGTCCCGACCTGCTCGACTGGTCCGGGAGCATTCATGGATGTCCTGCCGTGAAAGTCGGGGAGACATGGAACCCAGCCAATCGAGAAATCTGGCTGTCGGGACGCGATCCAGGAAGCGGATCGCTCGTACGCGCTTGTGCTGGTCACGACGACTGGAAGATCGTCGCTGAAAGGGAAGTCGCCTCCCTCGACGAGGCGCTGGAAATTGAGGCCATCTTCAAGACCGCCTTCCATCCGGCTCGTATCGATAGGGTCGGTGCGGGCGAGACCGACATCGTGCTGCTACCCGAACCGACGCTCTCCGATGAGAGCATCGCGCGCCTTCATCCCCTCATTCGCGATCTGTATAAGGCTGCGCGGTCGCGCATGCATATTCCCGCGCGCGAGCGCGACGTTCCCTACGTAACCGATCACGAGCGGGAGGTGCAGCGCGATATCGACCTTCACGAGTCGGACCGTGACCACGATCGCGGCGAGAACGAGAACAGATCGGAACGCCAGCAGGAAGACGGCTGGTATTATGAGGACTGACGTACCGCGATGATCGTCGTCATCTCATTAGTCGAGGCGTTCGTTCGTGGTTGCGTCTGTCCGCTACGACGCCTGACCATTGCCCATCTCAGTGATGTTAGCGAGACCATTGACGGCGGAAAAACGAAGTCGACTTGCTGACGCCAGAATAGCGTTATGAACCGCAATTGAGGCGGCCTTGCCAAGACCGGCTGTGTCCTTCTTCGGTCAACGTCAGCGTCGCCGAGGTTTCGACGTGCTCTGGCCCCCTGCCAACCTCTTTCCCACTGTTCTTTATCAAAATGTCCATGCCCCCGCCGACCCAATGATGAAAGGTATACGGGAACACCTCGCTGGCGTCGGCGGCGGGACGCAAACTGACGATACTGCCGTCACGCTTTACAGCCCCTCGGTCCTCCTTCATCGCGACCCGCCGCTGAGCAGCCCCCATCGGGTGGTCCGGGTTATTAGTTAGTGCATTGTCGTCTCCGCCGCCATTGCCGGTCGTAGGTGGAGCGAAGCGGAACCGGAGGGCGGCAATGGCGGCGTCGCCGCTTGTGGTGCGGGCGGCCGATAGCCCAGGCTGCTGTGCGGCCGGACGGTGTTGTAGTGACGGCGCCACGCCTCGATCAGTACTCTTGCTTCAGCGAGGCTGTAGAAGATCTCGCCGTTGAGCAGCTCATCGCGCAGCGAGCCGTTGAAGCTCTCGTTGTAGCCATTCTCCCACGGCGAACCCGGCACAATGTACAGCGTCTTCACGCCAACTTGCCCGAGCCATTTCTGAACCGCGGTAGCGATGAACTCGCTGCCGTAGCACATCGGGAAGCGCTGGAATGGGAGCCACTGTGGCCCTGATGAAGACAAGGCCGCGAAGCGGCCGCAGGCTTCATCAGGGCAAGCCATGGTCGGCCAGCAGGTATCTAAGGTGAAGTTGTCGAGACAACACTTTGGAGGCCGACCAACCATGACCAAGCTCACCTCTACGCCTGCCGGCGCCGTGCTGGTAGCCATCGACATGTCCAAGAGCCGGCAGGAGGTCCTTATAGAGCGACCGGAAGGCGGCCGGCGCCGGCGGATGACCGTCATGGCGACCAGGCAGGACTATGACGGCTTTGCCGAGCAACTCGCTGCCATCGGGCGCCCCATCATCGTCGGGTTCGAGGCGACGGGTAATTACCATCGCACGCTGGCACACCGGCTGCTGACGGCGGGGTTCGAGCTGCGCCTCATCTCGTCGGTCGCGCTCGCCCGAACGCGTGAGGCGCTGCACAACGGCTGGGACAAGAACGACCCCAAGGACGCGCAGGTCATCCTGCATATGCTGCGGATCGGCGCGACGCAGCGTTACGTCGACCCGCTGGTGGCCGGGATCAACGACCTGCAGGAGCTGTCGAAAACCCACGAGACGATCTCCAGGATGAAGACACAGACCTGGCACCGGATACTGACCCACTACCTGCCGCTGTACTTCCCTGAGATCGCCCGCTTCGCAGGCAACAGCCGGTCCGACTGGTTCCTCGCGCTCATCGAGCGGTTTCCGACACCGGCCACCATCACGGCGCTGGACCGCGAGGCATTCTCGGCTGCGGCATGGCCGCTCATCGGCCGCAAGGTCTCCAAGGCACGCCTCATCAACGACATCTATGAGACGGCGTCCGCCTCGACGGCGCTGCCGGTCCCGGAGGACTCGGCCGCCATCACCATGTTCCGTATGGTCATCGCGCAGGGCCGCAGCCTAATCCACCAGCGTGACGAGATCGAGCGGCTGGCCCATACGCGGCTCGCCGATGACGTTGATTACCAGCTGCTGCGCAACATTCCGGGCATTGGTCCGATCAATGCGCTGACCATCCTGGCCGAGGCCGGTGATCTGCGGCGTTTCAATCATCATCGTCAGTTCCTGAAGTTCTGCGGTCTCGATCTCGCAACGTGTCAGTCAGGCACGTTCCGTGGCCGCACCAAGCTGTCCAAGTACGGTAACGCGCGCCTACGCCGGACCTTCTGGATGGCTGCCCAGGTCGCCGCGCGTCAGCGCGACAACAGCTTCCGCGACAAGCTCGGACGATATGTCGCCGGGCACGCGGACGATGCCGACCGTCGCCGTAAGGCGATGACGGCGCTCACCGCCAAGATGGCGCGCGTGGCTCATGCCGTCGTCAAGACGGGGACAGAGTACCGGCCGTTTCTCGAACGGTCGGATGCCAGGTGGAAGGACCCCTCTCTGCAAGTGCCGTGAGGGCGCTCGTCGAGCGACCCTGTAGATAATGTTCGGGCCTTCCACCTGGGTGCGTATCTCGTTTTAAGGATGGTGAGGACCACGGCCGCCCCGGCGCCGCTGGATCCTGTGTTTGCTATGGCAGGGAGCGATCCCGTTGACGGTGGGAGCCATCTGGCTCAGAATGCATGCCGTGCCGATGGTTGTCGGCGCATGGATATCTGCTGGCAAAAACCCGCCGCTGCTTCCCGACATAGGACGTTATCCGATCTGATATGCGCGGGCGGACCCCTCGCGATGAACAGGTCGGCAAGCGCTGCCAGCACGTCTTCGTGTCGAAGCTGGCGCGCGACGACCAGTGCCAGGCATTCCCTGCTGGCCTCATCGATGATGGTCAGTATCCGGAACTTGCGCCCGTCATGCGTCCGCGCTTCGACGAAGTCATACGCCCACACATGCCCCGGATACTCCGGTCGCAGCCGGATGCACGAGCCGTCGTTCAACCATAGCCGGCCACGTTTAGGTTGCTTCTGCGGCACCTTGAGGCCTTCGCGCCGCCAGATCCGCTCCACCCGTTTATGGTTCACCGACCAGCCCGCCGCATGCAGCAGTGCGGTTACCCGGCGGTAGCCGTAGCGCCCGTACTGCTTGGCCAGCGCGACGATGTCGTCGGTCAGCACCTCTTCGCCATCTGCCCCGCACGGCACCTTGCGCTGTGTCGACCGGTGCTGCCCCAGCACGCGGCACACGCGCCGCTCGGATACGTACAGCACCTCTCGCACCTGGTCGATGCAGCGTCGGCGTCGCGCGGGGCTCAGAAGTTTCCCCGCGCCGCCTCCTGTAGAATCAACTTGTCCAGTGTCAGGTCGGAGATCGCACGCCGCAGCCGCAAGTTCTCCTTCTCCAGATCTTTCATCCGACGCGCCTGATCCGTCTTCAAGCCGCCGTACTCCTTGCGCCAGCGGTAGTAGGTCTGCTCGCTGACCGCGATCCGCCGGCATGCCTCAGCGGTCGTCCCGCCCTGGCCCAGCATGATCTCGACCTCACGCAGCTTCCCGATGATCTCCTCAGGCTTGTGCTTCTTGGCAGGCATGCGTCGTCCCTTCCTTGATCCAGACTGTCATAGTCGATGGACCACTCAGAAGGGGGCAGCTCATGATGTCGTCACGATCGAGGATATTCCTGAACGATCTTTCCATGGTGCCGCCGAGCCGCTCCACCTGCACGGCGGTGTCGACCTTCGGTCTGGGTCTCCGGTCGGCGTTTCCGGTGATCCGCTTGCCGACCTCCACTTCCCTAGCGAGCGGTATTATCCGATTGGTCGCCATCGCCTTCTAGCGTCACCCCTGTTGGCGGACCGAACCGCTTCTTCCATATCGCGAGTTGCTGTGCGACGATCGCCTTAGGCGTGCCCCCAGACAGGACGATCTTGCGCTTTACGTCCAGCAGAAATTCCTCCGCTTCGGCGTAGCTCCCGCCTTCCAGCACACGCGCCAGCGACGTCGGATCCATACCTAGTGCCTTTCGGTCGGCACCAACGTGATCAAGCCATTTGCGGAATTCGGCGCGTGTGGGCATCGGAAGCTCCAGTCGAAGCTGGAATCGCCGCCATACCGCGCGATCGAGCAACTCTGGGTGGTTCGAGGCGCAGACGATAACCGTGTAGGAGGGTAGATCGTCCATCTGGAGCAGCAGTGACGATACGACGCGCTTGATCTCGCCGGTCTCGTGCACGTCGCCCCGTTCCTTTCCGAGCGCGTCGAACTCGTCGAGGAAAAGTACGCAGGGGGTAGAGCGGGCGAACTCAAAGACGTTCTTCAGCCGCGTGGACGTCTCGCCCAGATAGCTGTCGATCACCGCGTCATAGCGCAGCGTCAGGAACGGAACGCCGAGCGCGAAAGCGATCGCCTCGGCAAGGGTCGTCTTCCCGTTGCCAGGGGGACCCGCGAGCATGACGCGATGCCGCGGTTCCAGGGAGTTGGCGCGGAGCACGTCAGCCCGGTGCTGCTCCTCAATCAGATCACGGACCTGCGTCTCGACCTCGCGCGGCAGCACAAGATCGTCGATGCTGCGACGCGCCGGTCGCTCGATGACGAGATCGCGGACCTTGTCGGGCAGGATCGTTCCTCCGACGGCACGAGGAGCCTGACGCGATGGTGGCGCGACGGCGCCGAGCGCTCGGCTAAGTCGATCGGCGAGCGTATTATGCTGCTTGGCGCGCGCCTCCGCAACCAGAGCCGCGACGGTACGCTCCAGCTTGGCATGGTCGTTCTGCGCGCCGGCCTCGGCCAGCTGGATGACAAGATCCGCTCTGCTCATTGGTTCACCGCCTCGACGGAAGCGTAAGCGCTTCAGCCGCGATCCTGTTCATCGACGATCACGTCGTTGGGATCAAGGCCAAGTACGAGCGAACCGTCCGGCTCGGTCCGGAATTGATGACGTGACTGATCGCGTTCCTTACCAAATCGCACATCGGCGATGGCAATCGTCGGCTCGCAGCTATCCTCTCCATCCGCACCTCGGATGTACGCGGGAAGCGTGACCCGCCTCGCGCGTCCGATCCATGCCAACGTGTACTCCGCCTTCGCCAATCCCCAGTCATCCGACCAGATGTCGTGCGTATCGTCGTAGTCGAGACAGCTCCAGTCCCATCCGCGCGCCTTCATCTCCGCATCGGCGTCGTCGACCCGCGAGATGCTAAAATCGGTATCGATGCGATAGGCGATCATCTTCTGCTCCACCTGCAAAGCTGCCCCAATATCCGGGGACCCTTGCCAGCTGGTGAAGCTGCTGGCGTCCAGCCAATTGACGCCGGATCAGAGTGAGCGCCGCATGCGGCGCAGGTGTCCGGGCGGCGCGACGAACGACGCCGCCGGGACGTCGCTGACGATGCCACCCCGCAGGTCCAATCGACCAGGCTCCAAAACCGGGCCTCGCTACCCAGCCCCATGTGATGCCCATCGGCAGGCGACGGTTCGCGCAGAATCAATCAGGAGGAAAATGATGGACGAGCTCGATCTGAGCGGCGTCGACGCCATGCGTCGGCCTGAAGTCCGACGGCGCGTCAACGTCGTGAGGGATTTCCTGAATATCGTCGCACCAACCGAAGCCGATAAGGTCGCAAGTGCGAAAAGCCTGGACTTAAGCGTAAATCAGTTCATGGCGCTGGTCCGGGCGTGGCTTGCCTACGGTTCCGCTGCAAAGCTGGCGGGGTCCGGCGCGCATCGCGGCGCTACACGTCGGCCAAGCCGGCTATCGGTTCCGGCGGAAGCCAAGCAGCAGGCGCTGGAGGTCATCGAGGAGGTCGGCGCGGATAGCCCCTTCGTCGACGTCCATCGCCTGGTTCGGGCGCGATGTGCCGAACTGAAACTCGCGCCCCCTTCCCGGAGCACGCTGTGGAACATGGTCATGGAATGCCGCAAGGGGCGGCGGGGTGACGACCGAAGCCTTGTCGTCGGCACCTGCTTCGTCCGTTTGCCAACCGTGGCGGGAGAAACAATCGAGCTACCGTCCCTGACCATGGCGGTACGCGCAGGGGACGGCGCCATCGTGGCGGCGGGCCTATCGAGGTCCGGCTGGACGACGTTCCTGATCAGCGTCGCGACGAGCGGAGCGTCACTGCAGGTGGATGAGAATCTTCTCGCAAGCGCCGAGCTGATACCGAGCGAAGTGGTCGTCCCGATTGCGGGAACGGCCGCCCGATCGTCCATGGCCCGCATTCTTGGGAGGGGGATCGACAACCTCCATCTCATATATCAGCCGAGCAGGGCGGTGCCGCCACAGCGACTGCTAAAGACCAAGGACGATCGACCGCTGTCTCTGCAGGACGCCCGCGAGATGGTGGACGCGGCGATAGCCCGCCACAATCACATCCGGGGTGCTGCCGCGGTCCTATGGGTCGACGGCTTCACGTCATAGCGAGGTTGTCGAGTAGTGCCATCAACCTCGCGGGCGGCTTCGTGTACCGCACCGGCCGGACGAAGTCGGTCACGAGAGCGTTGTGCACGTCGATCTCCAAGTTGAAGCGCGCGACATCCTCGCCGTTCGCCTTGGCGTAGGCGACGCCCTTCGTCCGACCGGGCGCGAACCTCACGCGACCGAGACGGTCGCCAAGGTAGCGGCGAACGTAGAGGCCGAACCGGCGCGCCGCCGTCGCGGGCTGAAGCTGCCCGGACAATCCCGCTTTGTTCATCCGCTGCACGTGATCGGACCAGAACGCGACGTCCCGCCCTATCACGATTTCCGAATGACCGAGTTCGGCCGACCAGCGCAGCGCGTTCAACGGTGGCGCGGCAAGCCGCCGCACCGCATCTCGCGCCGCCAAGCCATATCCCTTTCGGCTATGGTCCGGGTCAGCAAGAGCCCCGCCGAGCACCGCTCGCGTCGCCTTGTCGATAATGAGGAACGCCACGAATATATCCTCCGAATGGGGAAGATGGCAGGCGCAGCAATCGAAGCGGACGTCGCTACCGGGTTCGTCCGACCGCATGCGGCTTCGCAGTTCCGCCTCGGCGAATTTGCGGAGGGTATTGTAGCTGGGCCAGTCCGCCTCCGGCGCTCCGGTCTTCCTGCCATAGGCCTCGCCGAGGGCCAGCGCGAGCCTACGGACGCTTCCACCCGGGTCACCATCGACGACCGATGCAACCAGTTCCTTCAGATCGTCGTGATAGGACAATACCCTGGTCCTGGGGACGGCGGCGAACGTGCCCAGCGAAGCGAGCGAGCGGTTCTGTCGCCAGGCCGCGTGCATCTCGTACCACCGGTTCAGACTGACCCCGGCTGCGCTGGCTGCGTCGCTCATCGCGAGCGGCTTGCCGGAACCCTTAGGCCCCATCCCCATGGCACTCGCCCGTTCGGGATCGTCGAGCACGATCATCGCCCTCAAGCGTCGGATCGCGTTCGCGCGCTGATCCAGCGACATGGCCGACCACATCGCCGATTCGGCCGCCGGCATGGGTGAACCGAACGCCGCCTCGAGAATCTGAGTTGAATCCGCCCGGCGAGGGCGTGGCTTTCCCATCGGCTTCGCCGTCGCGACGATTTTTTTTGGCTCATCGATCATCGTTAAGCCGTAGCGCGCCATCGCATCGTAGTCGACGCTTAGCTGTACATTACGATGGTTAACGGACTGCATTTCAAATGCAAGATTAAGGAACCGTTAACCATCGTAGCGCCAATATCCAACTAGCTATCGATTGACGTATAAGAATATCCAACTAAGTTGCGGGCACATCCCAGCCATAGGAGGATATGATCGATGCACGACCACCAGAATCCGAACAGCTTGAAGAAGCCCTTCATCCACACGAAGTCCGACGGTCGTCATCGGCCGCGTTCGCGCACGTCGACGTTCCGCCCGACGTACCGTCCGGGGAAGGGAGTGCTCGCTTGAGCTCCGCGGCCGAGCGACGGTCGAAGAACGGCCGGGGCGAAACGCGTCCGACCACGTCGGCGGACCAGCGGCGATCAAGGTTGGTCCGCACGTTCCATCGTGTCACCGTTCACCGCCGCGGCGAAGGCCCGGTCGAGCGCGGTACGGTCTTGGAGATCTGCGGCGAGCGGATGGAGGTCAGCGTGCGCCTTGAATCCACGGCGGTCGATAGCGGCCGCGACGTCGTGCTGGTCCGCAGCTGCGAACGCCCCGGCAGGATGCGGACCTCATTCGTTCGGGCGCTGCAGGTAAGGCAGCTGTGGCCCGTGACTTCCAGGGTCGCGGCGGAAGAATCGGTATCGCTGGCCGCCGATGTCGGAGGCGACGATGAAGCGTAACTTCAAGCTCGCTCGGGGAGCCATGACCTTCAGGGAGCCGAAGGATAGGTTCTCGCCGCAGCACATCCACTACCGAAATGCGCGTTCGTGCACATCGTCGAAGGCGATCGCGAAGCCGTGGAAGCCACTGGTGGAGCTCTCGGTCTTGCCGGCCCTGTGCATCCCGAGGACCGCACCTTTCATTCCGACACCTTCGCGCGGGTCGTCGAAGGCCTAAGAAAACGACCTGTCCGCCGACCGGAGGCGGCGGACAGGTCGTCGCGAAGACTCAGCAGTATGGCTTTCCCGCTGGCAGTCGCCCCCTGGTGATCGAGGCCATCCGGCGATCGTCGAAATGCGCACACGCGCCCCATTCCAGGAGTAGAGGTTCGATGAATTGCGCCAACTACGAGGCGGAACTGCCGGCGGACGGGGCGGAACCCTGGTCGGTGAGGATCAGGCATCCCCTGGAGTGCCGTCCCTTCCGCCCGGAACAGCGCCCCTGCTGGTCGCCGAAGCGGCGAGATCGTCGCGACGCCGGTCGGCCGATCGCAGCAGATCGCGCCACCTGGACGAAGCCGCGTCTCGTAACGGACAAGCGGCTCGGAGCCGTCCGGGTCAACTTCCGGTACGCGGCGTACCAGTCCATGACAGCGGCTCATAGCGAGAAGGCCGGTCGCGATCAGTACTTCGAAGGGCCGCACGAGACGTACGGCTTCCGGAAGCACGAGATCGGTCCCTTTTATCTCGATCTGCAGTATCAGGGCGGGCGTCTCGAATGGAAGACGGCCTCCGGCAATCAGTTCCACATGACCTTCGACTGGATCGTGGAGACGCAGGATCATGGCGTCGTCGTGGGCGAGGACAAGGCCAGCGACGAGTTCTTCAAGGATCCAGACCTCGAAGAACGCCTCGACTTTGCCGAGGCGTATCTCGAAACCATTGGAGCGACGCTCGAGCGCCGTGTCGCGGGCGGGCTTCCGACCCGCCTCGAGCGACGCATCGTCAAGGACATCTTCGACGCTCGCCGTACCCGTTTCACCGACACCGCCGCCGCCAGCGTACGGGAAATGATCGAGGCGAGCGGCGGTACCGCCACGCTGGCCAGGGTCATCGAGACGATCGGCGGGCACCCCGTGCTCGCCCTCGATATCGCCAGGGCGATGATGCATCGGCGGGTCCTGGAGATGCCGCTTTCCACGCCACCGATGCCGGACACTCCTGTGACCTCCCCGCCCCACAGGAAGAAGAGCGCGCTGCGCGAATTCCTCGCTCAGCACATCCCGGCTTGAGGACCAGAAGATGCACATCCCGTTCTGGCTGCCCGAGGGGCACATCCTGAAATACGGCGAGCGCAAGATGCGCTTCGAAGAGGCCGTCGGTGACGGCATTCTACGCTTCCGCTACATCGATGGTCAGGAAGAGATCGTACTTGTCCCGATCGGCAAGGGCGGGGAACCGGGCATGCCGACGGTCTTCTGGATCATCCAGCAGTTCCGCGCGGGCATCGTCGTCGACGACGACTACAACCTGCACGTAACCGGCCGCAACGAGAAGATCCTCCATCTCGACCGCGCGGCCTGCGAGACCATTGACCCCCTGACCGGCTGGAGGTTCGACTGGGCCGACGCCGCAATCCGCGATAAGATCAAGAAGACCCACCTCGACGCGCGGGAATGGATCGACGCCAACGATCTTGGCGGACGTAAGCCTTCGTCGGGTTCGCTTCTGCGCTGGATGCAGAAGCTCAAGCAGCATGGGGGGCGCGTCGGCGCGCTCGTGAGCACGGCGGGGAGGCAAAAGGGACAGAGCCAGCTGCCGGACGTCGAGGATCGGCTCGTCCACAAGTGGGCCGTCCTGTACTGGCGGCCCAGCACGCTCAACGGGTACCTCGCGCATAAGGAGGATGCTGCTGCGATGGTGGTCCGGGAGTGGGATCGCCTGCGCGAACTCGGCGTGCCGTATCTCAGCAAGGATGCGCCATCGGCCGAGGCGGTACGCCGCCGGATCAACAGCTTGGAATGCTACACGACGCATGCAACCCGCTATGGGCGCCCCTCGGCTGACCGAAAGTACGTGCCCAGCGGCGAGCCCGTACCTGTCGAGAAGCCCTTCGAGCGCATCTTCATGGACGGCGTCGAGTGGGAGCACAGCGTCTATTACTCCGACGAGCTCAGGATTCCGGCCGCCAAGATGAGGTCGGTGATCTGCATGGACGCCTTCTCGAGCTGGATTGCGCCGCATCCCACCTTCGCCGGCGAATATCGACCGCAATGGGGTCTGCGTGCGCTGCGCGGCATCCTCATGCCGCCCGACATGACCGACGATGAGGTCAAGACGGATCCTGAAATGGCCATGTTCTACGGCATCCCCTCGGACGTCATGTACGATCGCGACCGCACGATGATCTCGCCGCGGATGGTGCCCGGTGCGATCAAGGTCTTCTCAACCGTCGAGCTCGCCGAGGCGTATCATCACGACGCCAAGGGCAAGCTCGAGAACTACCACAATTTCGTCAAGGCCAGTCTGAGACATATCCCTGGTCGTATCTTGGGAGCACGTGAGAAACACGACATCGGGTACAATCCTCTCAAGAATACCGAGGTCACACGCGCCCAATACGTGGACATGATCGAGCAATGCCGACGCCGGTGGAACAGCACGGCAAAGGATTCCCTCGGCAAGAGATCCCCCGACGACATCATGCGGGCGTTTATCCGCATGGGAGCAGCGCGTCTTGCAGATCCTGGAGAAGTTAAGCGCACTTTCGCAAGCATTCCCGAAAAGCTGCAGACTCTCACCAACAATGGCCTCATTTACGACAATGTCCACTATCGATTCAATGTCGATGGAACGAAGAAAGCGCTAAGCTCAAACCAGCATAGAATGCCATTCGCAAAGCGGCTGCAGGGAACGGCCAAGATTGAGGTCAGCATTCGAGTCTGGGACGACGACATCGACATGATCGAAGTCTTCGATCGCGAAAACAAAGAGTACGTCCCGATGTGGTCGACCGACCCCGGCTATACCGGCGGGCTGAACCGCTGGGAGCACCATGCCTATCAGAAGGCGCTGCGAAGCCAGAAGACAGGCTCTCGTCGGGGGCGCCTGCGCACTCGCGGAGAATACCTGGAAGCGCGGCAGAAAACGCTGAGCGGGAAGGCGTTCCGCGAGAGGCTCGAGGACGTCGAACTGCTCGAAGCCGAGGAGCGTCGGCTATCCGGCGTACGGGGGAGCAATCCCGCGTGCGCCATGGTTCCCGAGCTTCACGTGGCCACGGTTATCGATGGCGGCGACCGGGAAGATATTCCGTTCCCGCCTCCCCAGGACGACCAACGCAACTCTGACACGGCCGCGAAACCACCCGCTGACGAGGGTGATGAGGACATCCGGTCTGATCCTAAAATCGCGATCCACGACGAGCTGTTCGACGCTGATAAATGGGACTTCAGCGGCCCGCAAACCGAGGATGAAGATCCAGACGAAGGTGAGGAGGACTGAGATGGCGACCTTCAAGAAGCCGCGCCAGGAAACCGGCCGTGCCGTGCCCGATCCCAATGACGCTATTGCGCTGGCGAAGGCCGAGCGCGCACGAGAGGCGCTCCTTGATATCTGGGTGGATACGCCGCGGCAGCGCGTGATCCTCAACAATCTCCGCTCGTACATGCGCGTCTGCAGCAACCGGCGGCCAGGCGCTCCCATCAACGGTCGTCGCCTCAGTCAGTTCAGCCAGGCCGGCAAGAGCGCAATCGTGGAGCGTCTGATCGCGGAGGTGGCTGCGGAGGAAGTCGCTGGAGGCCGCGAGCCCAATCCCTTCCGGATCATCCATCTGACGATCGACAAGCGGATCACGATCAAGATGCTCTACCAGGATATTCTAAACCGCCTCGGTGACGACTTCGAGGACGTCACCGGCCATGTCGGCGTACGCCTGACCCCCGAACAGAAGAAGACTATCAAGGGAAATTCGTCCGAGAACATCGTCGTCAAGCAACAGAGAATTGCCGAATGGGTCCGTAAGTTGGGCGTCGAGCTTATTGTAGTCGATGAAATTCAGCGGCTAGTTACCAAGGCAAAAACTGAGCGGATCGATGACGTCGACCCGGCGGTGTTTCTAACCCCCGATGCCGAAGAAGTTTCCTCGAGGCTACAAACGTTTCTGGATAGGGGGATAGCGCCCATCGCCTTCATTGGGGATGAGACTTCGGAGGCATTCTTCGATCTGAACCGGCAATTCCGTCCACGCCTCGAAAAGCCTCTCGAACTTACCCCGCTCAATCCGAAGCTGAAATCGGATCGAAGGCACTTTAAGGAGTTTTGCATTGGCTACGACTCGCAACTACAAATGCTGGATATCGTACCCATCAGGACATGTCTGTCGGATCATGACGTTCTAGCGGCTCTCATCACCGCGTCGGGCGGTCACATCGGACGGGCAGCCAGGATCATCGAGATGGCGCTTCCGGCCGCGCTCGAGCGTGGTGCCGCTACCTTGGAGCGCTACGACCTCAGCAACGCGGTCCGCGACTTCGCCATCGGCAACGACTGGGTCGATCATGATCCATTCTCCCTTCGGCCGGTCGAGCCGCAGATTCCGCTTGCAGACTTGTCGGACGATAACGATGCAGATTGATCTCCTCAGTGGTCGTCGTCTGCGCTTCGAACTGCAACTGAAGGACGCCGAGAGCATCCCGGGTGCGATTGCGCGGGGCGTCCGGGGGCATGTGCTAGTTCGAACGGCGCCGGTGCTTGACGCCGCAGGCGTGCGAATGAGACATGCGGGATATTCTCAGCTGGCGTCGTTCGAGGAAGTCGAGCGACTGGCCTATGTGATCAGGTGTGATCCCGAGACGCTCGCGATGCACATCGGAGAACGGATCAAACCTCTCGACGGAAGCAGGTCCAGCGAAGTGCGCTTCGGTGATCGGGTCACTCCCCGCATTTTCATTGAACTGCATCGCAGACGGATCGGACCGCAATCTTTGATCGCTGACGACTATCATCGCCTCGATTGGTTGAACGTTGTCCTGCCTTATTGCCCCGAAAGCCTCGAGCGTCTTGTGGATCGCTGCTCTCACTGCGGATCCGCCTTAGGCTGGCATTACTCTTGGGGAATAGGTGTATGCGAATACTGCCGTCGCGACGTCCTGCCGTCCAGCGAGCCGCAACTACCTGCTTCGCTTGCGGAAGATTATCGGCTTTTCGCCAAGATGACTTCTCCGATGTCGTGTAGGAACTTGGAGGCCTATGCACAGCTGCCGCCTTCATTGCAGGACGTTCGGCTGGACGATCTCGTTCGAATGGCGCAGCTATTTGGTGGACTAGTACAGGAATCGCCGGTTGGAGCCGCCAACAGACGTGAATTCGTCGCTCTACCCGCTTCCATTCGCGCCTCAGTCGCGGCGCGCGGAGCTGCCATCCTTCGTTCATGGCCGGAAGGGTTTCAGAAGTGGCTGAGCAGCCGCTGGGACGAGCTTCAGGGTGATCAAGACGGCGTTCAGCGACTTCGTCAGCTCATCATCCGATCAGTCGACAGGAACCAGGAATCGACAGCACTCGTGGATATCGTAGAGCAGGCACTGCCGCATATCAGAAAGCATGCCGCCCATGGTCTCGTCGGAGATCGCAGGTATTACCTCTATGCGGAAGTGCAGAAGAAGCTATTTCTAAATACACGGCATATGGATAAGCTGCGCCACTGGGAAAAAATCAAGTATCGTCGCCTAAACAACTCAGCTCACGTGAAAGGGCAGTTTGACGCTGATCAAATCGAGGAGCTGGAGCCGTTCTTTCAGAGCGCCGTGAAGGCGGCCTCCTGCGCATTCGAACTGAAGCTCCCGCATTACGCTATCGAGCAGCTCGTCTGCTGTGGAGAGCTTGCCATTGAGGATCATCCCGCCTTCGTCTTCGTGAAGGCGGCAGATCGGCTGCGAGGTTGCAGCAAGGTCGAGCTTGTTCAAAGGTTGCGCAAGAAGCGACATGATGGCGACATTCCAGAAGAGGCGGTGTCGCTTTCAGTCGCCAGCAAGAGGATCGGCGGACGGCTGAAACCCTGGGGATCAATTTTCAAGGCGATGACTTCCGGGCATCTCGGATTCTGGATGAAGGGCGATGATCCGACGATGCGTTCGATCTTCGTGCTCCCGCGCGACATGGCGATCTTCGATCGGGTCGTCGATGGGCCCAGGCCCGACTCAGCGGCGACGGCCACCATCAACCAGGCGGACGCTGCTGAAATCTTAAACGTCAAAACAAAGCCGCTTGTCGCCATGGCCGCCGGACTTGGGATCGTATTTGAAAAGGATGGCTTCGCTTTAGCGGCCGTAAGAAGTTCGGTGCTCGAAGCCGCGGCTGGCGTGGCTTTCGACACGGAGATTTCGTGGCACCTCGGGGTCAGGCACGGAATGGTCGAAGGCATTCTGGTCAGCCATGGGCTCGCTCGACGTAAGGATGGGTGGTGCCGAAGCCAGCTTATTGAGGCGGGCTTCCTTCCCCCCATCCCTTTGATGGCGATGCCTGCGGCCAACCCGTGAAACTCGGGAGGCTGCATCCGGTCGCAGCTCATGGGTGATCGAGCGCGGAAGTTATTGGAGACCGGCCGCGGATGGTTGCCTTACAGCAGGTGGCTGATCGGGTAACTTTGGCCGTCGTTCGACTCCACCCTCCCGGTCCGATTGGCGTCAATCCCGTTCTT
The DNA here is from genome assembly GCF_965112005.1 of Sphingomonas sp. Marseille-Q8236. Taxonomy (NCBI): domain Bacteria; kingdom Pseudomonadati; phylum Pseudomonadota; class Alphaproteobacteria; order Sphingomonadales; family Sphingomonadaceae; genus Sphingomonas; species Sphingomonas sp. Marseille-Q8236. The sequence continues at coordinate 1,330,005 of NZ_CBCOPO010000001.1, read as the reverse complement.
AGGGTGTGCCAGTGCATCATCGAATAGCCTCACCCCAGCGAAGGCCGGGGTCTAGATGCTATGCGTTCGGCGGAGCGCCGATGCGTCGAAAGAGATTTTGTTCGCGCGGAGGCGCGGAGAACGCGGAGGTGTCTCGCTTGTGGCATCTTCATGCCTCCCTCCGCTTGGTGATGAAGCCGGGCCGCAGCCAATCGGACGACCCCTCTGCGTCCTCCGCGCCTCCGCGCCTCCGCGCGAACAAATTGTCTGGGATGAAGCGCTGTAAAAAGCGAACTGGACCCCGGCCTTCGCCGGGGTGGTTCCAGTCCGCAAAGGGCCCGCGATCAGGCTAGCTTCCAGTAGGTCGCGTAGCGCTCATGCGCGATGCGGTGATAGGGAATCAGCCGCACCGGCTGGCCGTCCGCCGCCGGGATGGTGAACTCCAACGGCTTGCCCGTGGCGCTGATCTTCTTCGCCAATGCATCAGGCTCGCCCGACAGCGTCGGTGCCTGGAAGGGCGTGGCGTTATAATCACCGTATTTGCGTTCGTTGACGATGATGTCCGCGCCCGGTTCCAGTCCCTCGCGGCCCAACGCGCCTGCCAGGACCAGCGGACCATAGATGAAGGCGACGATCTCCGGCGCGGCGGGGGCGCTTTCGACGGCGGGCTCCATGACCAGCCGCCATTCGACCGTGTCGCCGGTCTTCCACGTCCGCGTCAATTCGGCATAACTGCCCGGCTTGTCCGAACGCGACACCTCCGCCCCGTTGACCAGCAGGGTCGCGGTGCGGCTCCATTTCGGGTGGCGCAGCTTCAACGTCAGTTCGGTCGGCTGGCGCAATTTCCAGCGGAACTGGCTATTCGCCGCCTCGGGGAAGCGGGTGGACTGGGTCAGTTCCGCCCCCTTGTCGGCCCAGCGCACCGTCGAGGGAATGAACAGGTTCACGTACAGCGCGCGGTCGTCATGGAAGTAGATCGAGTCGCGATACTTCACATGGTTTTCCATCCCCGTGCCGGTGCAGCACCAGAAGCTGTCCTCCGGGGTATGATAGAGCTTCATGTAACCAGGCCGCGCGCCCTGGAAATAGGTCGCCATGCCCGAATCTGGATCCTGCGAGGCGAGGATGCCATTGTAGAGCGTGCGCTCATAATAATCGGCATATTCGGCGCGCGGGTCGTGCAGGAACAGCGCGCGGGTCAGCTTGAGCATATTGTGCTGGCAACAGGTCTCCGATCCCTTGGCCGAGAAAACATGCTTGTCGAAATCGGCCATGGCGAAGAAATGCTCGCCATCGCCGTGCCCGCCGGTCGCAAAGGCACGGGTATGCGCGACCGTCCGCCAGAAAAAGGCGGCGGCGTCGCGATATTTGCCGTCGCCGGTCGCCTCGAACACACGCTGGAACCCGATGATCTTGGGTATCTGCGTATTGGCATGCATCCCGTCGAGATGATCCTGTCCCTTGACCAGCGGATTCATCACCGCCTTTTGCGAGAAGCGCTGGGACAGCGACCGATAATCCTCGTTACCGGTCATGAAATACAGATCGGCATAGACCTCGTTCATGCCGCCATATTCGGTTTCCAGCATCGTCTCGAACTGCGCGTCGGACAGCGGCTTGGTCGCCACGACACCCCAGTCGGCCAGCCGGATCAGCACGGCCCGCGCCGGCTCGCTACCCGCGAGCAGCGCCGCATCGCGCAGCCCCGCATAGACCTTGTGCAGCGTGTACCAGGGCACGCCGGTAATCGGCTCGCCGCGCAAATGGGCCGCGACCAGCGCAGGCCCCTTGGGGAAGGCGCAGACCAGGCCGGTCCCCGCCGCCTGCTGGCACGCGGCCAGTTCGTTCGCGATATAGTCGATCCGCTGGCGATACCTCTTGTCCTTGGTCGCACGGTACGCCAGCGCGCAGGCGGAGAGATAATGGCCCAGCGTATGGCCGTGGCAGTTGATCTCCTCCCACATCGGCTCCGATTCCCAACCGCCATAGACCGGCGCCTTGGGCTTGAGCCCCGCATTGGTGCGAAAATTGGCGAGCATCCGATCGGGCTGCAGCCGCATCAGATACGCCTCGGTCATCTTCTGCGCATGGAGGAAGGGCCCGTCATCCAGCGAGACGTCGGCCATGTCGAAGGGCTGGACGAGGGTGGCGGGGACGGGACCGCGGCTCTTGGCCTGCGCCCAGGCGGTTGCGGGGATCACTGCCCCCCATCCGGTCGCCAGCGCCCCGATGCTGGCAGTGGACAGAACGTCGCGACGCGACGGGGCATGGCAGCATGGGCGCAACGATCTTCTCCGACTATTTATGTTTTCCCTATGGGTAGACAGGCTGCCCCCGACAGCGCAACCGCTTTTTCCAAACGCCTGGAAGAGGTTTTAATACGAAAGACATATGGCTAATGCCGGAGCCGCAAGACCGCGAACGGCCACGCGGCGACCTGTCAGCGCGCATTGTAGCCGCAAATATTTGTCCGACAGAATAGGACCGGTCAGGCGACTGGCCTGATCACCTCGCCCCGAATGCGGTGGCTCTCCCCCAGCCGAAGCGTCATGGTCCACAGCCGCTGGACCAAGGGGCTGTCCGCGCGTTGATGGCCCGGCAACATCGCGACCAATGCCTGCGCCAGGGCCAGCCCCAGATCGTCGAGCGCGAGCGAGAAAGAGGTCAGGTCAGGCGACAGCGCCCGGCAGGCGGGATTGTCGCGCAGCCCGATCACCGCCACGTCGCGCCCCGGCTCCAGCCCCAGCCGCCGCAGCGCGCGATACGCGCCCACCGGTGCCGTCTCGCCCATCAGCAGCAGCGCGGTCGGGCGGTCGGCCAACGCCATCAGCTCGCGCGCCGTCGTCTCGCCATCGCTCTCGTCGGTTTCGCCATGATGGACCAGCACGGGGTCGAAGGCGATCCCCGCCTGCTCCAGCGCGGCGCGATAACGTTGGACGACGATATGGCTGTTGTTGATCGTCGCCGGCGGCGCAACCAGCCCGATGCGGCGGTGCCCCGCCCCGATCAGCAGCGCCATCGCCTCCGCCACCACGCTTTCGAAATCCAGGTCGATCCATGCATAGTCGCGCGGCGTCTCGGTGCGCCCCAGCGCGACGAAGGGAATCGTCTGGTCGAGCAGGAAGGTGATGCGGGGATCGTCATGCTGCGTCCCGGACAGGACCCAGCCGTCGACGGTGCGCCGCGACACGTGCCGCCGCAAAAAGGTCAGCCCATCCTCCCCCTTGCGGGCCAGCAGCACGACGAGATCGAGGTCATGCTCGCCCAGTCCGTTCTGCAAACCCTCCAGCAAAGCCATGAAGAACGGATCGCCATGAATCGCGCTGTCATGCTCCAGCGTCAGCATGAAGCCGACCGTCCCCGTCCGCCCACTGCGCAGGGTCCGCCCCGACTGGTTGGGGATATAGCCGAAACGCTCGGCTGCCGTGACGACCCTCTGCCGCGTGACCGGACTGACATCCTTGCGGTCGTTCAGCGCGCGCGACACCGTGCCGATCGACAGGCCCAGATGATTGGCGAGCTCGCGTATATCCATTGGACTTTGATCGCGGCGCGGCGCGGTCCGCACAAGGGGCATTGACAGGGTGGCTTGTCGGCATGATGATCCGTAAACGTTTACGGCTGTCGAAGAATGGCGTTGGGAGGATTCGGGTTTGGACACGCTCGTCCTGGAAGCGCACGCCATCGGCTGGGCCTATGACGGCCATTGGTTGCGGATCGAGGCGCATGGCCCGGACGGCCTGCGGCTGCGGGCGTCCTGCTTTCCCGATCGCGGCGCACGGGCCGGGGCGTTGCGCGATGACGCATCGGAGGCAAGGCAGACGGAACCGGTCGTCACTCGCACCGGCGGCACCGCCCGGATCACCCATGGCCGCCTGACCGCCGAGGTCGATCTTCAGGGCCGGGTCCGTTTTCGGAATGCCCAGGGCGAGGTGCTGCTGGAGGAGAAATGGCGGCAGCGCGACACGATCAGCAAATATTGGACGGTCGGCACCGACGAAGTGCGCACGATCAGCGCGCTGGGCCTGTCGGGGCGCGAATTCAAGCCACTGACCGGCGACGTCGCGCGCCTCGCCATACGGTTCGAGGCCAAGCCGGGCGAGCGCCTTTATGGCATGGGCCAGTATCAGCAACCCAATCTAGATCTGGCGGGCTGCACGCTCGAACTGGCCCAGCGCAATTCGCAGGCGAGCGTTCCCTTCCTGGTGTCCAGCCACGGCTATGGCTTCCTCTGGAACATCCCGGCGGTGGGCGAGGTACATTTCGCCGCCAATGGCGCGACCTGGACCGCGTATGCCGCGCGCGAAGTGGATTACTGGATCACCGCGGCCGACAGCCCGGCGGAAATCCTGCGCAACTATGCGACCGTCACCGGCACCGTACCGATGATGCCCGATTATGCGCTGGGCCTGTGGCAGAGCAAGCTGCGCTATCGGACGCAAGAGGAACTGCTGGCGGTCGCGCGCGACTATCATGCGCGTGGCATTCCCTTGGCGGTGATCGTCGCCGACTTCTTCCACTGGCCGGTACAAGGCGACTGGCGCTTCGACCCGCGCGAATGGCCCGACCCCGCCGCGATGACTGCCGAGTTGAAGGCGATGGGCACCGAACTCCTCGTCTCGGTCTGGCCGACCGTCGACCACCGCTCGGAAAACTATGCCGAGATGGCCGAAAAAGGCTATCTGGTCCGCGCCACGCGCGGGCTGGACGTACAGCAGGAATTTCTGGGCAACACCCGCTTCATCGACGTCACCCATCCCGGCGCGCGGGAATTCCTGTGGAAGACGGCCAAGCGCCATTACCGGGACAAGGGGGTCGCGCTGTTCTGGCTGGACGAGGCCGAACCCGAATATAGCGCCTATGATTTCGACAATTACCGCTATCACGCCGGCAGCGTGCTGGAGGTCGGCAACGCCTATCCGCTCCATTATGCCCAGGCCTTTCATGACGGGCTCCGGGCGGCGGGCGAGACCGAGATCGTCAGCCTGGTCCGCTGCGCCTGGGCGGGAAGCCAGCGCTATGGCGCGCTGGTCTGGTCGGGCGACATCCATTCCTCGTTCGAGGCGATGCGCAACCAGCTGAGCGCGGGGCTTAACATGGGCATGGCGGGCATTCCCTGGTGGACCACCGACATTGGCGGATTCCACGGCGGGCATGTCGAGGACCCGGCCTTTCACGAACTGATGATCCGCTGGTTCCAATGGGCGGTGTTCACGCCGATCCTGCGGATGCACGGCCACCGCGACCCGATCACCCCACCCGCCGAGCCGTTTCGCGACGGCGTCGCACAATGCGATACGGGCGCGGGCAACGAACTCTGGAGCTTCGGTGAGCCGGTCTTCGCCATCTTGCGCGACTATGCCGCCTTGCGCGAGCGACTGCGCCCCTATGTCGCGTCGCTGATGCGCGCCGCGCATGAAAGCGGCGATCCGCTGATGCGGCCGATGTTCTACGACTATCCCGACGATCCGCGCTGCTGGAAGCTGGATAGCCAGTACATGTTCGGCCCCGACATTCTGGTTGCGCCGGTGACGGCGGCGGGTGTGACCGATCGCTGCGTCTATCTGCCGGGCGGCATATGGCGCGATGCCTGGACCGGCGAATGGATCGAGGGCGGGGGCGATGTGTGCTGTAACGCCCCGATCGAACGGATTCCCATTTTCGTTCGCGATCACGCGGCGGTGGCCGAGGCTTTCGTTCGACGCGGTTGAGATCGAGACCGATAGACAAGCGGGACCATCAAGAGGCGGACCGCAAGCAGGGAAGAGGCAGGATGGCAGCAACGATGGCCGAGGGGGCCACAGGGACGATCGATCCGCCGCCGACCGATGGTCAGGCGACACACATCCCGTTCGTCGAAAAGCTCTGTTACGGGCTGGGCGATGCGGGCGGGACGATCGTGACCGGCCTGATCGCCAATTTCCTGACCTTCTATTACACCGACGTCTTCGGCCTGGCGCCGGGGATCGTCGGCATCCTGTTCCTGTCGCTGCGGATCTTCGACGCGGTGTCCGACCCGCTGATCGGCATCATGGCCGACCGCACCTCGACCCGCTGGGGCCGGTTCCGCCCCTATCTGCTGTGGACCGCGATTCCCGTGGGGCTGGCCTGTTTCCTGACCTTCCAGTCGCCCGACCTCGGCCATGACGGCAAGGTCGCCTATGCGGCGGTGACCTATTTCCTGCTCGCCTTCTCCTATTCGCTCAACAACGTGCCCTATTGCGCGCTCATCACCCGGATGACCGACAGCGCGCGCGAGGGGGTGTCGTGCCAGTCGGTGCGTTTCGCGCTGGTCGCCATCGCGTCCTTCTGTGTCTCGGTCGGCCTGCCGATCATGGTCCGCCATCTGGGCGGTACCGACATTGCGCGCGGCTACCGCGACGGGGTGGCGATCCTCAGCCTGGCCGCCGTGGTGATGTTTCTGATCTGCTTCCTGTTCGTGCGGGAGCGGGTGGTCGCCGTCGACAGCGCCAAGGTGCCGCTGAAGGTCGCCATCGCCACCACGCTGAAGAACGACCAGTTGCGGCTGACCTTCGTCATGACGCTGCTGCTGATCGGCATCTTCAATACCAAGGGCGGGGCGGCGCTGTATTTCATCACCTATGTGCTGGGCGGCGACACCACCTATCAGGCGCTGTTCTTCGGCACCGCGACGGCGGGCGGGTTCCTGGGATCGGTGATCGTGCCCTTTTTCACCCGGCGGTTCGACGTAAAGACCGTCTATGTCGGGGTGAACCTGATCCTGGTCGGCGGACATTTCGCCGCCTTCTTCGTGCCGGGCGGCTATCCGATGCTGTGGCTGGTGCTGGTCGGGCTGTGCTGCGTCGTGCTGGGCTGCACCCTGCCGCTGCACTTCACCCTGATCCAGCTCGCCGACCAATATGGCGAGTGGAAGCTGGGGATGCGTTCCTCGGGCATGAGCTTCGCCTTCAACCAGTTCTTCGTGAAACTGGCCTGGGCGCTGGCGGGCGTGCTGATCAGCGGCGTTCTGGTGATCGTGTCGTACAATGCGGGCGCGGGCAATCAGACACCGCTGTCGCTGACCGGCATCCGCGCGCTGTCGACCATCATCCCCGGCCTGATGCATCTGGCACTCGCCGCCGCGGCCGCCCGCCTGATCCTCAACCGCGCGACGATCGATCGCATGACCACCGAGCGCTCCGCATGACCGTCCAGCCGAAAGCCCGCCTTATGTCCTCGCCCCTTCGCCTGATCCTCGCCACGCTGCTCGGCTCGACCGCCATCGCCGTCTCCGCGCAGGAAAGGCTGACCGTCGACCTGTCGAGCGATACCGGCGCCTTTCACGGCGGCGCGTCGGGGACGCTTTACGGGCTGTACGACGCGCGCCTGCCGCATCCCAATCTGGTCGAAGGCATCGGGCTTCGCACCGTCTCCACCAAGGCGCAGGACGGGCCGCAGCATCCCGGCGCCGACGCACTGGAGGTCTCGACGCTGCTGACCGATGCGTCGGGCGGCGACACCTATATCTACATGACCGACATCAACCGCGAGTTTCCGTACAATTGGAAGACCGGCGACTGTGCGCAATCGGTCGCCAACTATATCGAAAAGCTGCGGGCACAGGTCCGCCAGGTCAAGGGCATGGAGAAGCGCTATCGCGACCGCATCGTCTTCGTCCCCTATAACGAACCCGACGGGAACATGTTCGCCGAAGGCCCCAAAAGCTGCAACGACGTGCGGTGGCAGAAGGACCCGACCGCCTTCAACGACGCCTGGGACCGTGCGGTGCGGATGATCCGCCAGGAACTGCCAGGTGCACGGATCGCGGGGCCCAATACCAGCATCCTGTTCCCGGAAGTGGAGGGCTTCATGCGCCACGCCATCGCGGCGGACACGGTACCCGATGTCGTGACCTGGCACGAACTTAGCAACCCGGCGGCGGTGCGCACCAGCGTGCGCCGATATCGCGAATGGGAGGACAGGCTGTTCGCCGGAACCAGGTGGCAGGGCCGCCATCTGCCCATCAACATCAACGAATATGCCTATAACTACCATACCTCGGTCCCCGGCCAGATGGTGCAGTGGGTCGCCGCGATCGAGGATTCCAAGGTCGATGCCGACATCGCCTATTGGAATATCGACGGCAATCTGAGCGATTCCGCCGTCCAGGCCAATCGCGGCAACGGGCAATGGTGGTTGCTCAACGCCTATGCCACGATGAGCGGCCACACCCTGGCGGTCACCCCGCCGCATCCCGACCAGAGCTATACGTTGCAGGGACTGGCGACACTCGACCCGGCCCGGCGGCAGGCACGGCTGCTGTTCGGCGGCAAGAGCGGCGAAGCGGTGGTCGCGCTCGACCATATCCCCGCCGATTTCGGCCCCAAGCTGCGGGTTCGCGTCCGCGAGATCGGCTGGACCGGCCAGCTCGGCGACTCCGCCCCGCCCGTCACCATCGGGGAGCGGGTGATGCCCGTGAGGGACGGCCGCATCGCCCTGACCTTCGGCGAGGATGGCTGGCCCGGCTTGCGCGAGGAAGCCGCCTATGAATTGCTGCTGACACCGGCGCAGGACACGCGCGCCGCCGCCGTCACCCTGCCCTGGCGACAGGATTATGAGGCGGAGAAGGCGACGCGGCGCGGACAAGGCCTGGCGGTGCGCGGACCGGAAGGGTCGCCCGATCATGTCGACCGCTTCCACACCTCGGGCGGCTATTCGGTGGAGGGGTTCAGGACCGGGGCCGACGCCGCGCTGGACTTCGCCGTGGAGGTGCCGCGCACCGGCCGCTACGACCTTCGCGTGCTCGCCAGCACGTTCAACAAGGACCCGCTCGTCACGGCCCAGGGGGCGACCAACGTCTATCTGAGGATCGACGGACCGAAGGCGGGCGAAACCGAGCTGTTCCTGCCACTGGGCTATAAGCCGTCGGTGCTGGACCATGTCGATACGGTCGTGAATCTGACGCGCGGCAAGCATGTGCTGACGCTCGCGACACGCAGCCTGGACGGCACGCGGCGGACCGAGGGCCATGCGCTGGTCGACCGGATCACCCTGACCGCCGCCGATCCGGCCTCCACCACCGTCACCTATGACGTGCGCGACGCGATGGTGACGGGACGCGCCGCAACGAAGGGCGACGCTGTCGATCTGGCGACGGGCGCCAGCGCCACCTTCTGGGTGTACGCCGTGCAGGACGAACCGGCGGCACTCTCCGCGGAGGCGAGCGGGCCGGTGCGGATCAGCGTCAACGGCCGGCCGCTGACCGGCGGCAAGGCGTTTCTGCTGGGCGGAATCAACAAGGTGGTGGTGACGGGTGCGACGCGTCTGCGCAGCCTGCGCGTCACCGGCGTGACCGCACCCAGCGCCTCGCGCCGTTACGAAGCCGAGGCCGCGCAGGTCGCCGGCACCGCCCGGACCGGCGCGGCGTCACGGGCGAGCGGCGGGCGCGCGGTGTTCGACATCGGCGGCGCGCCGGGCAATGGCAACACCCTGACCTTCCCCGACGTCATCGCCGACAAGGCGGGCACCTATGCGCTGACCGTCTGCTTCTCCAACGACGAACAGTCCAAGGCGACGCATTACAATCCCGACCCGCTCGCCCGGATCGCGCGCATCTCGGTCAACGGGGCCAAGGCAATCCTGGCGACCTTCCCCAACAGCTTCCACGCCAACAACTGGTGGGAGATGACGGTGCCCGTCACCTTGCGCGCCGGGACCAACACCATCCGCATCGCGGGCGAGGAACAGCCCGACTGGGACGGGCGGACCTATGCGTCCCAGGCGTGGCCGGGTGTCCTGCTGCGATCGCGCTACGCCCCCAATATCGATCGGATCACCGTTACGCCCATGCACTGAACGACCGAATGCGGGCCGCTCGCACGGCCCGCCTCCGGATCAGAAGAGCCCGTCGTCGTCGTCGTCGAACGTCACCGCGATCACCGGCGGCGCGGCGGCGGCCATGCCGGGCAGCAGATAGGCCGCATGGATCGTGCGTTCCGCCGCCATGGTATAGAGCCCCGCCGCCCAGGGAAGCAGTTCGGCGAGCGCGGCATGATCGGCCTCGTTCAGTTCGCTGCCATCCGCCTGTTCGGGTGCGGCCTGAGCGGCGTAGAGCGACAGCCTTTCCGCCGCCACGTTCAGCGTTTCGGCAAAGCCCAGTTCCCGATTCAGGTCCGCCGCACTCGACTCCAGCGAGGATACGACGCGCAGGGCATCGCCACCGCCCTTGGTCATCGCGGCGGCGGAGCCTTCACAGGCACGGCGGACCACCGCCAGCGCCTCGGTCAGCGCGCCGCGCGTATGGTCGGGGCCCTCCTTTCCACCATCCTGCACCAGATCGATCGCCCCCAGCACGGCGATGAGACGTCCGACCGACAGGCTGAGCTGATCGAGACGGCTGGCGCAGGGCGCGACCTCCTTGGCGATCACCGCAACCGCGCGGCCCAGCGTGCCATGGCGGCGGCACAGAAGCTGGGTGTTGGTCGAGATGTCCTGCACATTGACCGCGATATTGCGGATGCGACCCAGCCCCTCGGTCAGGTCGGTCAGCGTGCGGCCGACAAAGCCGGTCAGCTCGGCCAGATGCCCGTCGGCGTCGCAAAGCTGGTCGGTCACATTGCCCAACGACGCGATCCCATGTTCCAGGCGGAACAGCAGCTGCCCGTCATCGCCGCCCTGCGATCCCAGCAATTCGCGCAGGTGATCGGCCAGCGGGCCCAGCCGTTCGAGCGCGGCAACGATGGCCGCCACCTCGCGACCGAAATCATCGGCCATGGCATCCATCTGTGCCGCCACCAGCCGCGCCATATGCGCGGATGCGCCGATGGGCAGCGGAGCCCCCTGCCCTTCGTTCGCATCGGGGACGAGCCGCCGCAGCATGGCGATGCAATGTTCGGCGCGCTGGCGGACGCTGTCGCCGATCTGAATCGCGCCCAGGATGCGGGCGACTTCGCCCTGCACGGTGCGCATGATGCCGCCGACTTCGTCGGTCATGCGCATCACCGCCTCGATATGATCCTGAAGCGCGTTGGCATTGGCGGTCAATTCGGCGGGCACGCCGGCCCCGGCGCGCGAACATTCGGTAGCCAGCAGCCGATCGGCCTGCTGCACGTCGCCGACCACCCGGCCGAACTGTTCGAGTTGCCGTTCGATATGGTGCAGTTCCCGGCGACCGCTGGACAGCTTCTCGTCCATGCCGACCACGAAGTTGAAGAACGCCGCCTCCCCCGACGAAGCGATCTTGATGTTCATCCCATAGATGCCGAGCAGCTTCAGGATGGTACCGACCTCGTTCAGCAGCCCGCGCAGTTCGCGGGTACGCCCGGTCAGCGTCTCCACCTCGATTGCGCGGCGGCGCTGGATCACCGGCAGGGTGATCAGGCGATAGGCGACGTCGCGCAGCTTGGCGACCGCGACGCCCGCGCTGTTGGGCGACAGCGTCTGGCGGATCGCGGCCAGCCCCTCGGCCATGCCGTCGATCGTGCCGATCGCCGTGGCCAGCGTCTCGCCCGTGTCGCGAAACGCGTCCTCCAGCCCGCCCATCCGGGCCTGCAACCGGTCGGCCAGCGCCGCGAAGTGAACGCCGCCCTCATCGTCCAGCGGTTGGGAGGTGCCCGTGTCAATCTTCGTCATCAACATTGCGATTGTCCTTCTCAACGGGCCGTGGCTTGCAGCAGTTCGCGCGCGACGCTGCTGAGCGGGATGATCTTGTCATGCGCGCCGCGCGCAATCGCTTCCTTGGGCATGCCGAACACGACCGAGCTCGCCTCGTCCTGGGCGAAGGTGCGGGCGCCCGCCTGCTTCATCTCCAGCAGGCCGCGCGCGCCGTCATCGCCCATGCCGGTCAGGATGATGCCGACCGCATTGGCCCCGGCATTGCGCGCCGCCGAGCGGAACAGCACGTCGACCGAGGGGCGATGACGCGAGACCAGCGGCCCTTCGCGAACCGACACGACATAGCGTGCGCCCTGGCGCTCCAGCATGGTGTGGCGCAGGCCGCCCGGCGCGATCAGCACCCGGCCGCGCATCACCGTGTCGCCATCCTCGGCTTCCTTGACGTCGACCTGGCACAGCCCGTCGAGCCGCTTGGCGAAGGCGCGGGTGAAGCTTTCGGGCATATGCTGGACGATGACGATGCCCGGCGAATTGGCGGGCAGCGCCTCCAGCACCTCGCGCAGCGCCTCGGTCCCGCCGGTCGAGGCGCCGATGCACACCACCATCTCGGTCGTGCGGCTCATCGCGCGGCCGGTGGGCGGCGGCAGGACCGCGTCGGCGGTCAGCTTCTTGGCGGGCGCGGTGCTTCGCGGCGCAGGACGGCGCGCACCGATCCGCGCATTGGCCGCCCCCTTCACCGTCTCGCGGATCATCGCATGCGCCTCGACCAGATGATCGGCAACGCCGACACGCGGCTTCAGGATGACATCCACCGCTCCAGCCTCCAGCGCCTGGAGCAGCGTCTCCGACCCCTCCTCGACCAGAGAGGAGCACATGACGACCGGAATCGGATGCTGCGACATCAGCTTGCGGAGGAAGGTGATGCCGTCCATCCGCGGCATTTCGACGTCCAGCGTGATGACGTCGGGCACCTCTTCCTGGATGTGACGCGCGGCGGCGAAGGGATCGGCGGCGGCGGCGATCACCTCGATCTGGGGGTCGGCGGACAGGATCGCGGTCATCGCCTGGCGGACGCTGGCACTGTCGTCGATCACCAGGACGCGGGTTTTCTTCATGAGGCTCAGATCCGCTGGAACACGGTGTTGGACACCGTGGTGAGGGGGAGGTCGAAACCGGTGATCGATTCCGAATGGCCCAGGAACAGCAGGCCGCCAGGGGCCAGGCATTCGGTCAGGCGGCGCACGACCTTCTCCTGCGTCGGCTTGTCGAAATAGATCAGCACGTTGCGGCAGAAGATGATGTCCATCGGATCACCCACCGGATAGCGCGCGTCCATCAGGTTCATCTGCGCAAAGCCGATCGCCGAACGCAGCGCGGGCACGATCCGCATTTCGTCGCGCTTGGGATCGCTCGCCTTCATGGCATAACGGCCGCGCAGATTCGCAGGAACCGGGTCGAGCATCGCCGCGGGATAGATGCCGCGTCGGGCGGTGCGCAGCACTTCGCTATCCAGATCGGTGGCGAGAATGCCGAAGTCGGGTCCACCCTGGTCCTGTGCGAAGGCGTCGAGCAGCATGGCCAGGGTATAGGGTTCCGCGCCGGTCGAGCAGGCCGCGCTCCAGACGCGCAGGCGCCGCTTCCCCATGTCGCGCAGGCGCGGCATCACCTTGTCCATCAGATAGTCGAAATGCTTGGGCTCGCGGAAAAAGTCGGTCTTGTTGGTGGTGACCGCATTCAACAGATGCTCACGCTCGCCCTCCAGGTGATCACCCTCGAACAGCCAGCTGCAATAGCCGCTGAGGCTGGACAGGCCAGTCGCGCGCACCCGGCGCCGCAACCGCCCCTCGATCATGGTCAGCTTGGCAGGCGGCAGGCGGATGCCGCACTCCTTGTAGACATAGGTGGAGATGCGATCGAAATCGCGCGGTTGCAGCGCATCGGTGGAAACCGCCGCGCGGGCCAGACTGCTCAAGGGACGGCTCCTGCGAAAACTAGATGGGAGAAGGGCGGCCGCCGCTGCGGGCGGCCGAAATTCACGCGGCGAGGCCGAGGCGGGCCAGCGCCATGGCGTCGCCATCGGCGCCGAACAGGCGCGCGGGATCGAGCAGCGCCACGAAGCCCGATCCCCGCCGGAGGATCGCCTCGATCTGCTCCGACCGCCAGCGCCCGCCCAGATCGGGCGACGCCTCGACCGCATCCGCCGCGAAGGTGCTGACATCGAGCACCCGGTCGACCACCAGCCCCAGTGAAAGCGGCTGCCCTTCCGTGCCAGAGATGTCGACGACCAGGATGCGCGTGGTCAAGGTCGCCTCGACCGGCTCAAGGCCGAGGCGGATGCGCAAGTCCACCATCGGTACCGAGGCACCGCGCACATCGGTCAGCCCCAGGAACCATTCGGGCGCGCCGGGCACCCGGTAAGCGGTCCGATGGTCCAGGATCTCGCGCACCGTGGTCACGGGGAGGGCGAATTCCTCCGCCCCCAGCCCGAAGACCACGACCTGCATGTCGCCGTCCGCGCTCATGCGGCGCGTCCGAATTCGGCATCCTCGCGGTCCGGGCCGCCATTGGTCAGGTCGAGTGCGAAGCCGCGCACGCGGGCCTGCTGGTCCGCAACCGAACCGGCGCGCGACTTGGGGGCGGTGGCACCCTTCGCCTTGTTCCCCACGGGATTCCGGGCGGGCGCCGGGCGGCGCACGGCGGCGCGGACCGGGGCGCCATGCCCCTGATCGGTGATCCTGAAATAGGCAATGCTTTCCTGCAATTCCTCGGCCTGGCTGGCCAGCTCTTCCGAGGTGGACGAAATCTGCTCGGAGGCCGAAGCGTTCTGCTGGGTCACCTTGTCGAGCTGCTGGATCGCCTCGTTGATCTGGACCGCACCAATGTCCTGTTCGCGGCAGGCCGCGCTGATCTCGGCGACCAGCTCGGCGGTGCGACGGATGTCGGGCACCAGCCTGGTCAGCATCTCGCCCGCCTGGGTGGCGGCGGTGACGGTATCGGACGACATGCCGCTGATCTCGGCCGCTGCCGACTGGCTGCGCTCGGCCAGCTTGCGGACCTCGGCGGCGACCACCGCGAAGCCGCGACCATGTTCGCCGGCACGCGCTGCTTCGACCGCCGCGTTGAGCGCCAGCAGATCGGTCTGCCGCGCGATTTCCTGCACGATGCCGATCTTCTCCGCGATGGTGCGCATCGCGACGACCGCCTTATCGACCGCCTGGCCGCTGATCTCGGCATCCTGCGACGACTGACGCGCGATCTTCTCGGTCTGGCTTGCGTTGTCGGCATTCTGTTTGATGTTCGCGGCCATCTGCTCCATCGACGCCGAAGCTTCTTCCGCCGCAGCGGCCTGCTCGGTGGCGCCCTGGCTCACCTGCTCCGACGAAGACGATAGTTGCTGGCTGCCCGCCGCGACATTCTGCGCCGCCTGGGTGGTCTGGCCGATGGTTTCACGAAGGCGCACGGTCATGCGGTTGACGGTGTCGACCAAATCCTTGATCTCGTCGTTGGACGCAACCGTCACCTCGGTGGTCAGGTCGCCATCGGCGACGGCGGACACCGCTTCATCGATCTTGCGCAGCCCCTTGGACACGATCATCGCGATCCACAGCCCGCCGCCGATCGCGATCAGCAGGGCGAAGACGGCCGTGATCGTCAGCGTGGTGCGCGCCGAGGCATAAAGGGCGGCGGAGTCGGCTTTCGCCTTGACCATCTGCCCTTGGGTAATTTCGGCCAGCTTGCCCAGCGTATCACTGAGCCGCATCGCGACCGCGCGTCCCTCGTTCATCGAGATCTCGGCACCCTCGGCGTTGCGATTCTGCATGGCCAGGCCGCGCGCGCGATTGCTCAATTCCTTATAGCTGCGCCATTCCTCCAGCGCCTTGATCCAGACCGGCCGCCCCTGTTCGGTGGCGATCTTCAGGCCGCTGTTCAGGCTGTCCTGAACCTTGGCGTCATATTGAGCGAAGCTGCCATCCAAGATACGCTTTTGCGCCGGGTCCTGGGACATCAGCATGTTCTTTTCGGCGCGGATCGCCCGGCCGACATCGCCATCGGCGATCAGCGAAAGCTTGATGCGCTGCGCCGGTCCGTCGATAATCTGTCCGATCATCACGTTCAGCGAATTGATCTTGGAAACCCCCACCCCGACCACGACGGCCAACAACAACAAGACTATAGCGAACGTACTCGCCAATTTGACCTTGATCGTCGCACGCATCATACACCCCCGCTTGAATTCAATTCTTGGAAATTATGGAATTCGCTCTTCGAATTTCACCGAGAGCATAGTTTGAATTACTGAATTATTGGTTCAGGACGACCGCGAAGCCGCGCGTCCGCGCCTGCCGATCGGCGATTGATCCGGACCGCGCCGGAGGAGTTACGCCGCCGCCGCGATGGACAGGCCGGCGTCTAGGTCACCGGCGGCGAACAGCCGCGCCGGATCGAGCAGCGCGACGAATCCTGCGCCGCGCCGAAGGATCGCGACGATCTGGTCCGACCGCCAGCGCCCGCCAAGATCGGGCGCCCCTTCGACCGCGTCGGCGCCAAAGGTGCTGACATCGAGCACCCGGTCGACCATCAACCCCAGCGAAAGCGGCTGCCCATCGGTACCGGCCATGTCGACCACCAGAACCCGGGTGGTCAGCGTCGCCTCGACCGGCGGGAGGCCCAGCCGGACGCGCAGGTCGACCATCGGGACCGAGCTTCCGCGCACATCGGTCAGCCCCAGGAACCAGTCGGGCGCATGCGGCACCCGGTACGCCGTCCGGTGATCCAGGATCTCGCGCACCGTGGTCACGGGGAGGGCGAATTCCTCCGCCCCCAGTCCGAAGACCACGACCTGCATGTCGCCCCCCGCGCTCACGCGGCGCGTCCGAACTCGGCATCCTCGCCGTCCGGGCCGCCATTCGTCAGGTCGAGTGCGAAACCGCGCACCCGGGCCTGCTGGTCGGCGACCGAACCGGCACCTGGCGCAGCCTTGACCTTGGCCTTGGCAACCGCCGGGCGAGCGGCGGGCTTCCGTGCCACCGCCGAACGTGCCGGAGCCGCATGCCGAGCCTTCTCGACCCGGAAATAGGCGATGCTCTCCTGCAATTCCTCGGCCTGGCTGGCCAGCTCTTCCGAGGTGGACGAGATCTGCTCGGAGGCCGAGGCGTTCTGCTGCGTCACCTTGTCGAGCTGTTGGATCGCCTCGTTGATCTGGACCGCACCAATGTCCTGTTCGCGGCACGCGGCGCTGATCTCGGCGACCAGTTCCGCGGTGCGACGGATGTCGGGCACCAGCTTGGTCAGCATCTCGCCCGCCTGGGTCGCGGCGGTGACGGTATCGGACGACATGCCGCTGATCTCGGCCGCCGCCGACTGGCTGCGCTCGGCCAGCTTGCGGACCTCGGCGGCGACCACCGCAAAGCCGCGACCATGTTCGCCTGCACGCGCTGCTTCGACCGCCGCGTTGAGCGCCAGCAGATCGGTCTGGCGGGCGATCTCCTGCACGATGCCGATCTTCTCGGCGATAGTGCGCATCGCGATGACCGCCTTGTCGACCGCCTGGCCGCTGATCTCGGCGTCCTGCGACGACTGGCGCGCGATCTTCTCGGTCTGAGTCGCGTTGTCGGCGTTCTGCTTGATGTTGGCGGCCATCTGCTCCATCGAGGCAGAGGCTTCCTCGGCGGCGGCGGCCTGTTCGGTCGCGCCCTGGCTCACCTGCTCCGACGAAGACGATAGCTGCTGGCTGCCCGCCGCGACATTCTGCGCCGCCTGGGTGGCATCGCCGACGACGCCGCGCAGACGCTCGACCATGGCGACCAGCGCATGGCCCAGCGTATCCTTGTCCGACAGCGGCGTGTGGTTGACGGTCAGGTCACCGCTGGCGATCGTATCGGCCAACTGCGCGCTTTCCCGCAGTGCCCCGGTCATCCGGTTCACCGTATCGACCAGATCCTTGATCTCGTCGTTCGAGGTGACGGCGACGTCCTGGCTGAGGTCACCAATGGCCACTGCGTCCAGCGCAATGGATACCTTGTTGAGGCCCTGCGAAATCAGCCGCGAAATCCAGAACGCTCCCCCGAGGGCGACGAGCAGCGCCAAGACAGCCGTGCTGATCAGGACGTTGCGTGCCTGGGCATATTCGGCATTCGTCTCGGCATCGGCCTGCTTCATGCCGTCCTGCGCAACGCCGACGAGCTGGTCGAGCTGATCGGACATGGCCCCTGCGATCTCGCGCGACTTGGTGATCGAAATCTGCCCGGCTTCTGCATTCTTGTTGAGCAGGGCGAGACGACGGACCTCGTCGTTGATAGGCACATATTGGTCGAACAGCGCCTGAACCTGCATCCAGCGCGGCTTGCCTTCGGTCGTCGCGATGCTGATTCCCTGCGCGATCAGCGCACGGGTCTCGTTACGGACCTTCAGGTCCTCGCTGTCGAACTTCTGGGTCAGCGCGATGTCTTCGGTCAGCGCCATGTTCTTTTCGACGCGCAGTGTCCTGTTCATCCGCTCATTGACGTTGAGCGCGATTTCCAGACGCTTCGCCGGACCGGCGATGACCTCGCTGATCGCCGTGTTGAGCGCACTGAGCTTGACTACTCCGACGCCGACCACAGCCAGCATCAGCGCGATGATGACGGCATAGCTCACCGCCAATTTTACTTTGATCGTTGCTCGCATGTCTGGGTTCCCCCCGAAAAGTTGAAGATCAGTGGACGCTAACTGCTTCGACTGCGTGCGCGGTGAGCCGCGCGAAAAGTGCTGGCAGGTCGGGCAGCACGACGACGTCGCCTTCCCGCCGCACTAGGCAGCGGACATGGTCCCGCGGCCAGCGCATGCCGATGACGGGTGCCTCCTCGGCATCGCCAGCGTGCAGAACCGTGACCTCGTTGACGCGGTCGGCAGCCAGCCCGATCAGGATCGGGTTGCCGTCTATGTCCAGTTCGATCACGATGATCCGGCTGTCGGCGGTGGTGGCGTGCGCCTCCATCCCGAACGAACCGCGCAGATCGGCCAGCGGTACGATGCGGCCGCGAAAGTTGATGACCGCCGCGGCCAGCGCATCGGCGCCGGGCACCTTGGTCACGGGCATCATGTCCAGGATTTCGCGGACGATGCCTGCTTCCAGCGCGAAGGTTTCGCCGCCCAGGCCGAAGGTCAGGACCTCCAGGCCGTTCTCGGGCGTCCAATGGGGTACTTTGTGATAGGGCATGGGCTTATCCAGCGGCGAGACGCCGCTCCTCCCGGGGCTGGCTCAGCGCGATGAGCTGGGCGATGTCGAGGATCAGGGCGACCGAACCGTCGCCGAGGATGGTCGCGCCAGCAAAGGCGGCGACGTTGCGGTGAAGCGGCGACATCGCCTTGATCACCGTCTGGTGGTTGCCGATGATCTGGTCGACGACCAGACCGACCCGCTCCGCCCCGGTGCCGACCACGACGATCTTCTGATAGGTGTCGGGCCTGGTCCCGGTGTCGAACAGGTCGCGCAGCCGCAGGAAGGGCACGAGGCGTTCGCGCAGCGTGATGATGCTGCGCCCGCGGGAGCGCAGATCCTCCTCCAGCGACAGCTCCAGGCATTCCTCGACCGCCGCGAGCGGGATGACGTAGCGCCCCTCGCCCACCCGGACGAGCAGCCCCTCGATGATTGCCAGCGTCAGCGGGATGCGCAACGTGATCGTCGAACCCTGGCCGGGCACGCTCTTCACGTCGATCGAACCGCGCAGGCTTTCGATCGTGCGCTTGACCACGTCCATGCCGACGCCGCGCCCGGACAGGTTGGTCACCTGCGCCGCCGTCGAGAAGCCGGGATGGAAGATCAGGCCGAGCAGTTCGTCCTCGCTGACCACCTGCCCCGGCTGGATCAGGCCATTGGCCTCCGCCTTGACGCGGACCCGATCGCGGTCGATGCCGCGCCCGTCGTCTGTGATGGTGATGAGGACCTCGCCGCCCGCCTGATGCGCGCTGAGGCGGATGAGGCCGCTGGCCGGTTTGCCCGCCGCGACACGGTCCTCGGCCTTTTCCAGGCCATGATCGCAACTGTTGCGGATGATGTGGACCAGCGGATCGAACAGCCGCTCGATGACGGTCTTGTCGACTTCGGTCGCCTCGCCCTCGGTAACCAGCTCGATCGCCTTGCCGGTCTCGTTCGCCAGATCGTGGATCAGGCGACGGAAACGACCGAACAGCGTCGAGACCGGCACCATGCGCAGGATCATCATCGTGTCGCGCATCTCGCCCGCCAGCCGTTCGATCTCTTCCGAGACCGAGCGCAGGCTGAGGTCCTGGCCATGCCCGGCAAGCTGCGACAACCGGCTCTGCGCGATGACGAGTTCGCCGACCCGGTCCATCAGCTCGTCCAGCCGTTCGGCGGGGACGCGGACATGTTCGCCCTGCCCGCGGTTCGCGGCGGAGGTCCGGGCCGGGGCGTCATTGGCGGCGACGGGCGGCGTCGGAACGGCGCTTTCCGCAACGGGTGCGACCTCTACGATCGCCTCCGGCTCGGGCTGTTCGACCGCGAGCGGGGTGATGGTGATCTCCATATCGTCCATGACGAACAGGAAGACGTCCTCGATCGCCTCGCGCGAAATGTCGCCGATCAGCGTGCAGTCCCAACCGATGACGCAATGCGCCGGGTCGAGGTCGTCGAGCGCGGGAATGTCGTCGATCCGCGCGACGATCTCTGCCTCGCCCAGATCGCGCAGCTCGTCCAGCAGCGCCAGTGGATTGGTGCCATTGGCCATTGCATCGGGCGGCAGGCGGAAGGACAGGGTCCAGCCCTGTTTCGCCGGGGCCGCCGCGACCGGGGCAGGTGCTCCGCCTCCCGCCGCCGCATCGACCGCCGCCGACAGCCGGGCCAGGATCGCCTGCCCCTCGTCTTCGGGCGCATCGCCCTCGACCAGCGCGCGCATATGATCGCCCGCCGACAGGATGACCGAGACCAAGTCCTGCGTTGCACGGACATCGCCCTTGCGCACCCGGTCGAACGCGGTTTCGCAATGATGGGTGAAGGCCGCCAGCTTGTCGAAGCCGAACATCGCGCCCGAACCCTTCAGGGTGTGGAGCCCCCGGAACACGGCGTTGACCAGACCCATATCGTCCAGCCGATGCCCCAGATCGAGCAGACCCTGTTCGACCTGCTCTAGAAGCTCGCCCGCCTCGATCCGGAAGGCGGCCGTCGGATCCTCGCCGCTCACCGGGCCAGGACCTTCTGCGCGACGCGGATCAGTTGTTCGGGCTGGAACGGCTTGACCAGCCAGCCGGTCGCGCCCGCCGCCTTGGCCTGTGCCTTCATCGCGTCATCCGACTCGGTGGTCAGGAAGATGATCGGCACGCCCGCCTGCGATGGCTGCTGGCGCAGCGCGCGGATCATCTCCAGTCCGTCCATATTGGGCATGTTGAGATCGGTGACGATCAGGTCGAAGCGGGTGGCGCTCGCCTTGGCCAGCCCCTCGGCGCCGTCGGCGGCCTCGGTCACGGCATAGCCCGCGCCGGTCAGGGCGATGCGGATCGCCATGCGCAGGCTGGCGCTGTCGTCGACGGTAAGGATGGAAGCGCTCATTGAACGGTGTCTCCGTGGAACCAGAAAGGAAGGTGATCGGGGGTGGTGCCGGGCAGGAATCCCGCCCGCTCGAGAAGCGCGCGGAAGGTCTCGCCCACCGGGGCGGCCAGCGCGAAGTCGCAATCCGCCCGCGCGGCGCTGACCTGCGCGGCCTGCACCAGCTGGATCACGCTCAGATCGGGGGCGGTAACGGCGGACAGGTCCAGTCGGACCGTCGCAGCCGGCGCGATCGCAGTGCGCAGCTCTTCGGCAAGCGTGCCAATATTCGGCAGGCACAAATTCTCGCTTGCCATCACCACAGTGATCGACATGATGTTTTTTCCTCGCAAAAGGTCTGGCACCGCAGGACATGCCTGTGGCGGGGATCAGATACTTAAAAAGACAGGGTGTTACCCGATGGAGATCTTGTCGCCCCGCAGCTTAGCATCGGCACCGCGCCGTAATCCGCCGCTTGATCTAGGGTCAGGACTCGTTGATCACAGCCAGAAGATGACGGTGGCAGCGAGGGTGACGGCGGCAAAGAAGGCAGTGGGGCAGCGATCGTAGCGGGTAGCGACCCGACGCCAGTCTTTGAGGCGGCCGAACATGATCTCGATGCGGCTGCGGCGCCGGTAGCGGCGCTTGTCGTATTTGACCGGCTCGTTGCGTGATCGCCGGCCCGGGATGCAGGGCTGGATGCCTTTGGCCTGGAGGGCGTCCCTGAACCAGTCGGCGTCGTAGCCGCGGTCGCCGAGCAGCCACTGCGCCTTCGGCATGTCATCCAGCAGCGCTGCCGCGCCGGTGTAGTCGCTGACCTGGCCCGCGGTCATGAAAAAGCTTAAGGGGCGCCCGTTTGCATCGGCGACGGCATGTAGCTTGGTATTCATACCGCCTTTGGTGCGGCCGATCAGGCGGCCAAGATCCCCTTTTTTACCCGCAGGCTTGATGCCGTGCGGTGCGCCTTCAGATAGGTTGCGTCGATCATGACCGTCTGCGGCTCGGCGCCAGCTGCAGCCAGACCTTCCATCATTCGCGTGAACACGCCGGCCTCGCCCCAACGCTTCCACCGATTGTACAGCGTCTTGTGGGGGCCATACTCGCTAGGCGCATCTCGCCAGCGAAGCCCGTTGCGATTGACGAATACGATGCCGCTCAGCACCCGCCGGTCGTCCACCCTCGGCTTGCCATGGCTCTTGGGAAAGAAGGGCCGCAGCCGCTCCATCTGCTCGTCCGTCAGCCAAAACAGGTCACTCATCTCGGTCTCCTTGCGGAGCCTGAATCAGATCGCGACGCTCACATCAATGGGTCCTGACCCTAAAATTCCCCAAGCCCATTCAGGGGTATAGGGGCGGAAGGTAAATTCCGGCTTAAATGTAACCGTTTTGGTGGCGAAAATGGACAGACGGCCCATTCGACAGGGCACCACCCGGACATATTCTTGATATTTGAAAGGCTTACGCCGATTCTAGACAGGGTCGCCGCAACTCGGCTCCGGCGATTTCGCCGCAGAACCATGGCAATAGGATACAACCGGTCGATAAATCATCGCAGATTGTGCAAAGGATTTAATGCCGCTCGGAGGTTTCGAGCGCCGATCCGACTCGCCGTCATTTGGAAATAGCGAGTCGGGCCGGGGCATCACCAGCCGATTCAATCAGTTGGCGAACAGGCTCGCCGTCTCGTCGGCGGTGAGGTCGATCCCGAACATCAGGCTCATCCGCATCCGATAGACGCGCGGATCGCTCAGCGTCGCGCTCGTCTCGTCCTGGCCGACGCGGCGGCGATAATGGCGGTCGGTCAGCGAGGCGAAGCCGTGCGGCAGGATGATGCTGACGATATTGGCCTGCCGAAACCGGCTGTCCTCGGCAGTCGAGGTCCAGTGATTGCCCATCGATAGGTCGGCATCCCAGACATGATCGGTGGTGAAGCTATATTGCGGCTCCCACCCCTCACCCGTCGAACGGCCATCGGTGTGCCCCGGATGGCCGGCGCGCAGCAGCATCCAGCCATGCTGGGGATCGCCGACCAAGCGAAAGCGCGCGCCGTCCGGGGCGGTGGCCTCGGCCCCTTCGATCAGGGGCATGGGCGGCGAATAGCTGCCCCCGAAACCCGCATCGGCGATCCAGTCCTGTCCGTCGATATGCACCAGGCTGAATGTATGGGTGGTCGGCGGCACGTCGCTCGCGCGCAGCCAGACGCGCGCGAGCAGCGGTCGCGCGGCAAAGCCATGCGCGGCCAGCGCGTCGAGGAACAATCGGTTCTGCTCGAAGCAATATCCGCCACGCTTGGCCGTCACCAGCTTGGCGAAGACGCTGTCGCTGTCGATCGCGATCGCGCGGCCCAGACGCACATCGAGATTCTCGAACGGAATGGCCAGACGGTGCGCCCATTGCAACCGGGCCAGCCCCTCGGCATCGGCGGTGACACGCGACGGAAGGGCGATACGGGCGAGATAGGAATCGAGATCGAACATGATCCGCCAGATAGGATGCCGGATGCCGATTGTCGAAGGGGGAGGCTCCGTACCCCTTATCGTGTAGCCTTCGAACGGGTATAGCGCCGCGCGACCATGCACTTTCCCGACCACGACCCGACCCTGGCCTTCTCTCCTCCCGCGATCCGCGCCGCCGCCGATGCGATCGCGGCAGGGGGCATCGTCGCGGTTCCGACCGAGACGGTCTATGGCCTGGCCGCCGACGCCACCGATGCGGCGGCGGTCGCGCGCATCTATGCGGCGAAGGGGCGGCCCTCGTTCAATCCCCTGATCGTCCATGTGCCCGATCTGGCGGCGGCGCGGGCGCTGGCCGAATTCGATGCCGATGCGCTGGCGCTGGCCGAGGCATTCTGGCCCGGTCCGCTGACGCTGGTGCGCCCGCTGCGAAAAGACGCGGGCATCGCCTCGCTGGTGACGGCGGGGCTGGATACGGTGGCGATCCGCGTGCCGCGCCACCGCGCGATGCAGGCCCTGCTGGCGGCCAGCGGCCGACCGCTTGCCGCGCCCTCCGCCAATGCCAGCGGCGGGATCAGCCCGACCCGTGCCGCACATATCCGCGCCAGCCTGGGCCCCGCCGTTCCGATCCTCGACGATGGCGCGACCGAAGCCGGGCTGGAATCGACCATCGTGGCGGGTCGTACCATCCTGCGCCCCGGCCCCGTCACGGCGGCGATGCTGACCCAGGTGCTGGGCGATGTCGAGCAGGGCCCGGAGGCTCCCGCCATCCTAACCGCGCCGGGACAACTCGCCAGCCATTATGCTCCCCGCAAACCCCTAAGGCTGAATGCGACGCAGGCGGCGGCGGACGAATGGCTGATCGGATTTGGCGCGGTGGAGGGTCAGGATAGCCTGTCCGCCAGCGGCGATCCGGTGGAGGCGGCAGCGCGGCTGTTCGACGCGCTCCACCGCGCCGATGCCAGCGACCGGCCCAGGCTCGCCATCGCGCCGATCCCAATCGAGGGGATCGGGCACGCGATCAACGATCGTCTGCGGCGCGCGGCGACGCGGTAGGGGCTTTGGCTCGGCTATTCCCTTGGCCTTCGACTTCGCTCAGACCGAACGGAGGCCGGCTCTAGGCCAAAGCTCCGTTCGGCCTAAGCGAAGTCGAAGCGCACGCTCCGACCTTGACCCAGGCGCGATCAGGCGGTCACCGCCTTGGACCGCGCGGCGAAGCTCTTGCGCAGCTTTTGCAGCTTGGGCGGGATCACCGCCATGCAATAGGGGTTCGACCGCCCCGAGGTTTCCCAATAATCCTGATGGTAATCCTCCGCGGGATACCACTCAGCCATCGGCTCCAGGGTGGTGACGATCGGCTTGTCCGAGCCCGCCTGAGCCCGCTCCAGAGCGGCCTTCATCGCCGTCTCCTGTGCCTCGTCCGCCGGGAACATGGCCGAGCGATATTGCGTGCCGACATCGTTGCCCTGGCGATTGAGCTGCGTCGGATCATGCGTCGCGAAGAAGATGTCCAGCAGATCGCCGAGGTCGAGCCGTTCTGGATCGTAACCGATACGGATCGCCTCGGCATGGCCGGTATCGCCGCCGCATACCTGCTTATAGGTCGGGTTGGGGACCGTACCGCCGATATAGCCGCTTTCGACCGATTCGACGCCGATCACATCCTTGAACACCGCCTCGGTGCACCAGAAGCAACCGCCCGCCAGTGTCACATATTCCGTCACACGAAATCTCCTCGTCGTCTTGTATGCTTAGATAGGAAGGCGCTAGGCCACGGCAATCCAAGGGTTGAGGACAAAGTGATGGCGGCGATCGACGGCAAGGTGATGGTGACGGGCGGGGCGGGCTATATCGGCAGCCATGCCGTGCTCGCGTTGCTCGACGCAGGATATGACGTCGTCGTGCTCGACAATCTGGTCACCGGGTTCGACTGGGCGGTCGATCCGCGCGCGTCGCTGGTCGTGGCGAACGTCGCCGATGACGACAAGGTGCGCGCCGCCATCCGCGACCACCGCGTCCGCGCGATCATGCATTTCGCCGGATCGGTGGTGGTGCCCGAGTCGGTCAGCGATCCGCTCAAATATTATCGCAACAACACCGCCGCCAGCCGATCGCTGGTCGAGAGCGCGGTGGCGGAGGGGGTGCCCCATTTCATCTTCTCCTCGACCGCCGCAACCTATGGCACGCCCGAAAAGGTGCCGGTGGCGGAGGGCGATCCCAAGGCGCCGATCAACCCCTATGGCATGTCCAAGCTGATGACCGAGATCATGCTGAAGGACGTGGCCGCCGCGCATCCGATCAACTATTGCGCGCTGCGTTACTTCAACGTCGCGGGGGCGGACCCGCAGGGCCGCTCGGGCCAGTCGACGGTGGGGGCGACGCACCTCATCAAGATCGCGGTCGAAGCGGCGATCGGCAAGCGCGAGGCGGTGGGCGTCTATGGCACCGACTTTCCGACGCGCGACGGAACCGGCGTGCGCGATTACATCCATGTCTCCGATCTGGCCGCCGCGCATGTCGCCGCGCTGGAACTGCTGATCGCGCAGCCGGGCGAAAGCCACACGCTCAATTGCGGCTATGGCCGGGGCTTCTCGGTCCTCGAAGTGCTCGACGCCGTCGATCGCGTCACCAACCACAGCATCGAGCGCCGCCTGGAAGGTCGCCGTGCGGGCGATCCGGCGGAGCTGATCGCGGACAATAGCGCGATCCTGTCCACCCTGCCCTGGCGTCCCGAGCGCGACGATCTGGACGGCATCGTCCGCGATGCACTGGCCTGGGAGCGCAAGCTGGCCGAGATGGGGCGCTAACGCCCATGCGGCTGCGCTCGCTGCTGTTCGTGCCCGGCGATCGGCCGGACAGGATGGCGAAGGCGATGGGGCTGGGCGCGGATGCGCTGATCCTCGACCTGGAGGATGCGGTCGCACCCGACGCCAAGCCCCGAGCGCGTGAGGCAATCGCGGCATTCCTGGCGCAACCCCGCGAGGAGGGCGTCCGGCTATTCGTGCGGATCAACCCGATCGACGGGCCGCTGGCGGCGGACGA
Organism: Sphingomonas sp. Marseille-Q8236; assembly: GCF_965112005.1. Taxonomy (NCBI): domain Bacteria; kingdom Pseudomonadati; phylum Pseudomonadota; class Alphaproteobacteria; order Sphingomonadales; family Sphingomonadaceae; genus Sphingomonas; species Sphingomonas sp. Marseille-Q8236. Next base: position 1,303,438 of record NZ_CBCOPO010000001.1, on the reverse strand, counting down.
TCTGGCGGCGATCCTGCCCGCCCGCCCCGACGGCCTCGTCCTGCCCAAGGCCGAAGGACTCATCAGCCTTCAAGCGCTGGCGGCGCGGGGGGTGGAGCATATCCCCATCCTGCCGATCGCGACCGAAACCCCGACCGCCCTGTTCCGGCTTAACGAATATGCCGGATCGAGCCTGCCGCTGGCGGGGCTGACCTGGGGCGCGGAGGATCTTCCCGCCGCGATCGGTGCCTCGACCGCGCGCGAGGCCGATGGCGGCTATACCGCACCCTACCAATTGGCGCGCTCGCTGACCCTGTTCGGGGCGCATGCCGCCGGGGTCGCCGCGATCGAGACGGTCTATCCCGATTTTCGCGATTCGGAAGGGCTGGCCGCCTATGCCGCGCGGGGACGGCGGGACGGCTTTACCGGCATGATGGCGATCCACCCCGCCCAGGTTCCGGTCATCAACGCCGCCTTCACCCCCTCGCCCGAGGAACTCGCGCGCGCCCAGGCAATCGTCGACCTGTTCGCGGCCAACTCCGGCGCAGGGGCGCTGCAGCTCGACGGGCGGATGGTCGATGCGCCGCATCTGAAGGCCGCACAGGCGCTGTTGGCGCGCGCGCAAAGCTGAGTCGCTACTCGCGCATTTGGGGCCATGAGGCGCGGATCGCCGCCGTCGCCCACCACCAGCCCAGCGCCCAGAGCGTTCCGAAACACCAGCCCGCCGCCACGTCGGACGGCCAATGGACACCCAGATAGACGCGGCTGACCCCGATCGCTCCGACCAGCAGCACCGCCATCGCCACGATCGCATGCCGCACCCGGCGATGCCGCGTCACCTGCGTCGCCAGCGCGGCCAGCGTCAGATAGACCATCGCACTGCCCGCCGCATGACCGCTGGGAAAGCTGGCATTGGACACATCGACCCAGTGCGGCACCAGATCGGGTCGGGCGCGCGCCACGCTCTGTTTGACCAGCGTGACGATCATACCCCCGGTGATTCCCGATGCCACCGTCACGCCCGCCATCAGCCACCATCCTCGCGCCGCCAGCAGGATGGCGGCCACGGCGACCATCAGCACCAGGACGGGCACGCTGCCCAGGGCGGTGATGTCCACCGCCGCCCGCATCAGCGCATGCGACTGCCCATGCGCCCGAAGCCCCATGAGAATCGCCCGGTCCCAATCGAACGGCCAATGATCGATCAGAAGCCCCGCGAGCAGCAGAATCGCCAGGGCCGCAGCCCCCGCCGCCGCGCCGCGTAAAGCCATGGGCATGGCGGAAAGGCGATCGGGGGGCCGATGGGTCAAAAAAATGTCATCCGTCTTGCGTGCGCCTTATCGACGATCCCGCACGGATCATCGTCGTCCCAAGCTTCTGGCAAAGCACAAGGATTTGGGCAACCGGTAGCCGCAAACCATGGCCGAACAGGCCCATTCGCACGGCAAATATCGCTCTGGCGAACATTATCGATCACCGTTATTCGAAAAACGGGTTTGCGTCTCGACGCATTTTATCGCAGATTTGCCCCATACCGGCACACAGACCGGTTGGAGAGGACTGCACGACCATGGACCAACACGTCATTTCGCCGCTTGATCGTATGCTCATCCTGACCTTCGGGGCGATGGCGAGCTGGGTCGCCGTGGGCGGTGTGGCTGTGGGCGCTTCCAAGCTGCTCCAGCATCTTCTCTGACATGCAAGCGGTGGCCTGTGGTGACGCAGGCCGATCGCCCAGGCGGGCCGACGGATCGGGCCGCCCGTAAGATCGTCGTTCGAAGATTAGGTTTGGTCCGACGGACGGCTCTCCGCCCCATGCCGCTTGCGACTAAGTTGTCGCGCCAGCCCGATCGCTCTCCATCCCAGCAGGTCTTCGACCCCGGCATAGCCCAGTCCCATATGCGGGGGCCGCGATGCCAGGACATCGCCCAGCGTCACGCAGCCGGATCGAAGCGCTGCCCGCGCCAGTTGCCGCCATCGACGCGCGGTTTCCCAGCGGATCAGCCTCAGGCTTTCGGTGTCGGGTTCCACCTTCGCTAGATACCCACCCTGCAAGGTCGCGATCGCCTGTCCCAGACGCCGAAGCGTGGCACCGTCGGGAACCGGCACGCCTCCCATATTATGCCGGACCAGAAGGCCCGCGATCTCGCCCGCGCCCTCGCCCAATAGCGGTGCATGCGCCTCCGTCAGCACGCGCGTCGCGCTGGCTCGCATCCGGTCGATGAATCGTTTGGACGCGCCGCCAGCATGTTGGCGATAGATCAGCAGCGGCTCGTCCAGCCGGGCAATCCGGCCAAAGGCGATGATGCGGTGATAAAGGTCGAAATCCTCCGCATAGAGAATTTCGGGCCGCGTGAACGGTTCGAGCCGTCTCGCCACATCGGCGCGCACCATCACGGTCGACCATGCCAGCGGATTCTCGATCCAGCTCAGCCAGTGGATCAGATGGGGCGTGCTGTGCGGCGCATAGTCCATGCGCAGCACCTTCCCCTCGACCAGTTGCTCGGTCTGCGTGCCCGCCAGGACGATCGCAGGATTCGCCTCCAGATAGGCGACCTGTCGGGCCAACCGTTCGGGCTGACACAGATCATCCTGGTCGAGCCCCGCCAGATAGCGCCCGCGCGCCGCCGCAACGCCGCGATTGCGCGTCGTCACCGGGCCGCCATTGACGGCATTCTCGATCAGGCGGACGCGCGGATCGGGCCAGCTTCGCACCAGTTCGCGGGTATGATCGGACGAACAATCGTCGACGACCAGCGCCTCCCAATCGGTCAGCGTCTGCGCCCCCAGGCTGGCCAATGTCTCGCCGATCAGCGTGGCGCCGTTATAAGCCGGAATGACGATGCTGACGACGGGATCGCTCATGCGGCGGCATGGTCCCGTTCGGGCAGAGCCCCTTCCAGCACCTGATCGACGATCATCTGGCCGACATGATTCTGCCAGAGCCACAAGCCATTGGCCTGTCCGCGAAAGCTCTTTTCCCCGCCCAACGGCCCCCAGGGCACGAAACCGGCGGACAGGCCGATGCCATAGGCGCCCGGCACCGGGCGATCCTGGGCATCGAGGATGCGGCAATGGCGGTCGACCATGGGCCGCCCCGCCATATGCGCCAGCGCGATCGGCGCTCCCTCCGCATCGAACAACGGCAAGGAGCGGGGGCGATAGCCGAGCGCGCCCACCACCAGATCGGCCGTGCCGATGATCGCCCGCGCCTGCGGATCGTCATCGCCCGCGATCCGATAAATCGTCAGGCGCGGATCGGGCGTACGCCCCCCCAGCGACAGCATCCGCATCACCAGTTCGCGCGACTCGAGTCGCAGCCCCGCCAGCCGCAGGACGAACCCGCTGACCGGGCAGACATCATCGGCCGTGAAGTCGGTGAACCCCTCTTGCTCCGCAGCGGCGATGGTCGGGAAGAACGGCTTTGGTGGGGTGCGGACCATCAGCGTCAGGGCCCCCGCCCCGAGCGGCAGGTCATGGCATTTGAGCAATCGCACCGCCGCTGCCAAGGCGCTGGTCGACGCACCGACAATGACGATACGCGGCGCCCGCACGGTGGCCAGCCGCTCGACGACCAAGCGCGCGCCCCCATGGCGGAGCAGGACATCGGACCGGATCAACCGATCCCCCGCCATGGCGCCCAGCGGTGCGCCCGCCACCGGTTCGGCCGCGATCTGCTCATCGCTCTGATAGCCGCCCGTTGCGACGACGATGCTGCGCGAGGTCAGGACGCGCTGCCCCTCGGCACCGGTCAGCGTCGTGTGCCAATAACCATCCGCGCTGCGCCGGGCCTGCACCGCTTCGGCCCCGGTCAGGACATGGCCGCCATGATCGGTAACGATGGTGCGCAGCCGCTGGGCGGTCGCCGCGAGCAACGGGGCGGTATCATGCAATGGCGCGCCCAGCGCCCCGCAATGCCGCGCCATCTGCCTCCCCGCGGGATGCGACTCCAACGCGGCGAGTTCGGGATGCGGATTGTCCTTCACCGCCGACAAAAACGTCTCGGCCGTGGTATCGGAGCGGATGGCATAGTCACCCAGCGCCCCCGGGCCGATCGAGGCCGATCGCTCCACCAGGGTCAAGCCTCCCTGCGCCAGAGGGACTAACGACCCGTTCTTGCTGGCGGCGGTCAGCACGGCGGTGCCGGCGGGCCCTCCCCCGATCACGACGCAGTTCGCCGGGCCGGCGGCTGGCGGCTTTCCCGGCACCGGATGCACCGGCACGGACACTCGTTCGATGGCCCGCCTCAACCGCGCGGCGACGATCGCGGCATCGCCCGGCTTCATCGCGTCGGTGATCGGCAGGCTGAGCATGCGCGCCGAAACGCGATCGGCAATCGGAGTCGGCTCGACCAGGGCGGTTTCGCGGAACAGCGGCTGCTCGCCCAGATGCGGGCTGAAATACTGGCCGGCCCCCACGCCGTCATCGGCCAGCGCCGCGATGATCTCGCCGCGGCGGGACGCCAATGGAGTCGGGAGCAGGAGCGGCATGAACTGGGTGGCCTGCCGCATCGTCGCTTCCCGCTGAAACGACCATTCGGGCAGGGCGTCGCGATATTCGCGGTCGAGTGCGGCCCGCGCATCGCAGATCGTGTCGATCTCCGCCAATTTGCATCGCGCCATCAGCGCCAGCACCTCGGGCATCTTGGCATTGATGCCGGGGAGTGTCGCGCTCCGCCCGCTCTCGAAGCCGAAATTCACCATCGCACGCAACTGATCGATGCGGTCACGGTCGCCGCTATAGATCAGCCCGCCCTCCCCCACCGAGAAGGTCTTGGTCGCGTGCATCGAATAGACCAGAACGAACGGCGCCCCCGTGCCGAACCCGTGCCCCGATCTGTCCAGCGTCCCCAGTGAAGCGGCCGCATCCACGACGATCCCCACCCCGTAACGCTCGGCCAGCCAGGCATAGCGTTCCAGATCGATGGCCGTGCCGAAGGTCGCATAGGGCACGATCACCCTGATCCGATCGCCATGCCGCGCGAGCATCCGCTCTTCCTGGTCCGGGTCGGCGGTCCAACTCTCCGGATCGACATCGACGATCAGCGGGGTCAGCCCGGCCCAGAGCGCCGCCTGCCCCGTCGCCGCAAAGGTCATGGCGGGCATCATCGCCAGATCGCCCAGCCGGGGGTTCAGTCCCGCCGCCTGCCGAATCGCGATCATCAGGCCCAGCGTGGCATTGCCGACCGCCAGCGCCGCCCCGCTGCCCCCGAAGAGTCGCGCGACCATCTCGTCCTCCAGCGCGCGCACCTCGGGCCCGCCATTGCTGAACTGGCCGGATTGCTCGATCCGCCTCAGCCCTTCGATCTGTTCGGAAAGCCTGGGCGGTCGGGGCGCGATGAGCGGAAAATCCATGGCGCGCTTTCCTTGGGACACATCCGTGGCTGTCCCATATTCCTCCCTAACAAGGGGTTAGCGCAAGGGGTGCGGCGTGGATGGACCGGGAAAACAGGCACTGCTCATGATCGCCAACAGGCGCGCGCCCTGAAACAACCCCATGGTGGGGCCGCCGCCTGCCATGATGAGGCGAAAAAAGACGGGTTCTCGTTCACCTTCTTCCCCTGGTGTCAGGCCCCTTTGATAGGAACGTCGTGACCTGATTCAGGCTGCATCAGAAGACCGGAACAAGCTCGCCTTGTCCCCCGGATCCAAGGATCGGTGTGGGCATGGTCGCTATTCCGTTCCACCCGGCAAGACAGGCTGGGAAATCCGCATTTGGGGGCGGACCCTTCGTCCTACGGCACCGCGATCGCCAAAAAACTCCCCCTGCAAAGCATTTCATTAATCCATATCAGATAAGGGCTTCGTCTTTGTACGGGCGTTGAGCCCGCCCGCGATCAGGCACGAAGCGTCAGGAGAATAATGTGAGAAACCTGCGGATCAGTTCGAAGCTGATAGCATGCTTTGCGATCTTGCTGATGGCCCTGCTGATTGTCGGCGGGCTTTCCATTCGCAATCAGAATGCACTGAGCGCGAACACCTCAGACATCGCTTCGCGCTTGGCCCGCTTGCAGAAGCTGACCCACAGCATCGATACCCAGACCTCGAACGCCCGCGCCGAGGAGATGACCCATATCGTCAGCACGTCGCCAGAGACCATGGCGGCGCACTACAGGGCGCTGGAGGCGGCCTTGGCCTCGATCAACCAGTCGCTTTCCAAAGTCAAAGCGATGGAGCAGGATCCCGTCGCCAAGGCCGCGATGGACGAATTCGAGCCGATCTGGCAGCGCTTTACCGACCATTTGCCGCAGACCATCGCCCTGTCGAACCGCAACGAGACCGATGCGGCGCAGGCGAGCGCCTTGCAGGAGGTCAAGGACTATGACGCCCAGAATGCGGCGCTGGGCCGGGCGGAGGAGGCCTATACGGCCGCCATGGACAAAGCCCGCGCGGAGGCCAAGGAAACGGCCGCTACGGGACGCCTGATCACCATAGGGATGATCCTGGCGGCGATCGCGCTGACCATCGCGCTTTTGACGCTGCTGATCCGCCAGATTGCCAAGCCCCTGAACATCATGACCGGCGCGATGGGCGAACTGGCCGCCGGCAATATGGATGTTCGCGTGCCCGAAGCCGATCGCCGCGACGAAGTCGGAGATCTGGCCAACGCCATGACCCAGTTCCGCGATCAGCTCGCCGCGGCCGAACGGGCGAAGGCGGAACAGACCACCATGATCGTCGACAGCGTCGGACAAGCTCTCTCAAATCTCGCGACGGGCGATCTGCTGACCCGCATCGACACCGAGCTTACCGGCCCGTTTGCCAAGCTCAAAACCGATTTCAACAAGGCGGCCGAAGCATTGCAGGATGCGCTGTCGCAGGTATCGACGGCGGTCGCCGGCATCAACGGCGGCGCGGGCGAAATCCGCACCGCCTCCGACGATCTTTCGATGCGCACCGAGCAGCAGGCGGCCAGCCTTGAGGAAACCGCCTCCGCGATGGAGGAGATCACCTCCACCATGCGCTCCGCCGCACAACGGACCGCGAGCGCCAACGAGGCAGCGCGAGACGCGCGCGCTTTGGCCGAACAGTCGGGCGACATCGTCCAGAAGGCCGTCGTAGCAATGGACGGTATCGAGCGCCGGTCGAACGAAATATCCGACATCATCGCCGTCATCGACGGCATCGCGTTCCAGACCAACCTGCTCGCTCTGAACGCCGGGGTAGAGGCCGCCCGCGCCGGCGATGCTGGCAAGGGCTTTGCCGTCGTCGCCTCCGAAGTCCGTGCGCTGGCGTTGCGTTCGGCGGATGCCGCCAAGGACGTCAAGAACCTGGTCACCGCGTCGTCCGAACAAGTGGCCGAAGGTGTGCGCCTCGTCGGTGAAACGGGACAGGCCCTGAACGGCATTATCGGGCGAATCGTCGAAGTCAGCGGACTGGTCGACGAGATTTCCAATGCGGCCCAGCAACAGGCTACCGGGCTGCAGGAAGTCAACACGGCCGTAGGCGAAATGGACGTGGTCACCCAACAAAATGCCGCGATGGTCGAGGAAGCGACGGCTGCGGCTCGCGGGCTCGCCACCGAAGCCGATAGCCTTGCGCGTCAGCTTTCGCGTTTCCAGATCGGGCAACCAGCCAGTGCGATGTCGACGAACGTCCACAAGCTCGAAACCCGCCCTGCCAAAGCCGCTCCGCGCCCGCGCGCCAAGCCGATTCCCATGACGCAGGGCAACGCCGTACCCGCCGAAGACGATTGGTCGTCATTCTAACCTGAGGGAAATGGCCTGTTCGGGGTGTCGGCAAATGCTTTGTCGACACCCCGAACAGGGCCAGCCTGCAATCGGCCTCCCGTTCGACCTGTCACCCATTCGGCGCGACCATATGCCAGTCGCTCCGTTGGAGCAGCGACACCGCAGCCTCCGACTCGCCAAGCAGGCAGGGCCATCGCTGCATCGAATCAACCGCACGGTCGAAAGCAGACCCCCACCGCCCAGCTGACTGCCGTCCTCGACCCTGCGTTCACCGCGAGCGTGATCTCGCAACGGCTGCCGCCCCGATCGAATAGGAAGTAATCGGGGCCGTCTTGCCCATGCCCGGCTGTCTACCGAACACCACGACCATGTTCGTAAGGCGCAGCACCTCAATGATTCAGGAGCGAACACCGACGATCGGCTTGCCGAGCGGTCGATGACGCCCTGCGCATAGGTCCCGACCGGCGCCCGGCGGGTCGTCGTGTCATCCACCATCGATCCGCCCGCCTCGTCGGCATTGACGACCAGTTCCTCGTGCGGGACACAGAGGTCGCGGGCGGACACCACAACGTCCTGCAACCCTGTCACGCTTGATATTGCGGACGAAACTACCCGGCGATCACTCGTCGCTCCCCGCCATCGAAATCGGCGGCGTGGTCGACGAACGGCGTATCGCTCGTGCCATGATCCCCGCGGCGGATGACTTGGCCGATTATCGCCCCGACGACAGCCGAACTGGCGAACCACGCCACACCAAGTGCGATAAAAACCCCCATCAACCCCTCCGCTTATTGTTGGGATATAATTATCGCGACACTCAATATCGCGCAAATAAAATTGATGCCGCTGGTGGAGGTGTTTTTTCGTTCACGGACCGATGTTCGCTCGATCACCGGCCCCGCATCTCGTGCGGGCCCTATATTCAGGGCGTGGCGCGATGGTGAACCCCTGCGAACGAGGCTGCGCGACCTGCCGCTGGTGACAGCGCATGGATGGTGGTCACGAACAGGTAGAGCCCGACCGAATCGGCGAACCTGTGATCCTGCTTCGCCCCTTGCCTTTTCGGCACGGCGTATCGGTCGGCGGCACGATGCCCCACTTTAAATTTCGGTGCCCCCACAGGGCATGACATACGGGGGCACGAGGTGAAAGACCTCGCGACTGAAGCGGGACAAGAGCTTCTGGAGTCTTTGACAAGACAACCTAGAGCATTCCAGTTTCAAAACGCCCTGCCGTCACGCCGCCAGAATAGCCTTTTGCGATTGCGGGATGGCGGCGACGATCGCGGCCACTGCCGAAGCATACGGATGCACGCCCTCGGGCGATACCTGCGGGCGCATCACGGTCCCAGCCGGAACCACGACGGTGCTCGAAGCGGTCGTCACGGTATATGGGCCGGTTCCGGTAACGGCCTGCACCTGCAAGGATGCGCCGCCACCGACCAAAACGTCACCGACGCGCGGTGCGGTCGTCGTCTGGAATGACGTGTAGGCGGTCGTTCCGTCCGTGCCCGCCTGTGCAGCCAGCGTGTAAGTTTCGGCCACGACAGGCCAGGTGCCGGGATAGGCGGCATCGTACCAGTAGGGCTTCGTGCTGATATACCCCGCCAAGCGACCGCCGCCGCCCGCCTCCTTGAAGGCTTCCAACTGCCATTTGAAGCCGTTGCCCCAACCGTTCGTAGTCGATGCCCACTCGTTATAAGCGGATGTGGTTTGACCGTCGCGAGTGGTCCACCCGTTGGTCGAGGTCGTGCGGGGAAGCACGCCAGTTGCGACCATCTTGATACCCGCATAGCGCTGCTTGAACCGATCAACAAAGCCCGTCCAATTGCCCTGCATCGTGGTGTAGGACGAGTTGCTATCATTCTGCCCGAGCTGGTTGAGTACGATCGTAAAGGGAAGCGCAGAGCTCGCGTTGAACGCTGCCGCCTGGTCGAGGATTTGCCAGCGAAGCGTGGCATTGGTGCCCAACTCGCGTGCCGACCCGGCCCCCGGCATACCCATCATCATGAAGGGCATCCGGCGGTACGTCTGATCGTCCCTATCGAGCCAGCGCCGCAGCCACCCGAGATTGCCGCGCGCATCAGCTTCAGCGGCATATTCCTGTCGGGCCTCGCCAATGCTGTCCACGACTCCCAACACCACCGCCCGGCCGTCCCAGCCCCGAGCAACGGTCATATCCGGCCCGTAATAGGAAGGCATGGCCTGACCAAAGCCCGTGTCGAGTGATGCGGTCGAAGCCGTTGCCGGCGCATTCAGCATCGGCGTCAGGGTGGCGGCATCCGTCGCGCCCCATACCCTTTCGCCGCGAGCGGACTGAATGCGATAAACCGGGATCTGCTTCTCGCCTGCCGCCGTATGGTACAGCGTGTAAATCGCCACGCTCGCTTCGCGCGGGATGGTGATCGTCGGCTCATCGGTCCAAGCGCCGATATTGCCGCTCGCGATCGAGACGCCTGCCTGCCCCCCGAACGTCAGCGCTACCGGGGCAGCCCCGTTGACGCTGATCCACACGCCATCAATGACCATGGCATTGCCCGGCAGCACGGTTTCCTGAGGACTGTTGCCGCCTTCGGTCGAGGCGAAGCCCGAAAAGTGGAAGCGCGGATTGGTGACGGCGTGGACCGTCGACGCCAGCACGATCCGGGTCATGACATACGGTGTTGCCGTCGCTGCCGTGACGAGCGCGCCCGACGGGAAGCGCGACCGGGTCGCCCAGAACATGAAACGCTGTGCATCGGTCACAGGCGATTCCAGCGGGTCGGCCACAGCGCTGAAGGTCAGCGGTTCCTCAACCGCCCGCTGGCCCTTCGTCGCCCGAATGACGATGGTGTATGCCTGCCCGACGGCCGGGGTGCCCATTCCGGCCACGATGCGCCCATCTGACGCCAGCGCCAATTGCGCAGGCGCACTGCCGACGACGGCATAGGTCGAGCCCGTGCCGAACGGGTCGGACAGCGAGGCAATCACCGCGCCTTGTGAGATGGTGGTGTAATAGCTGGTCTTGCTGGCCGACAGACCCGGCCCGCCGCCGCCGATGTTGAACTTGAAGCCCATTCGTCAGCCCTCCCGCGCATAGACGGGGGTCGAGGCGGCAGAGCAGATGATCGAAATCGCGCCGCTCGTGACGTGCGTGCTGCTTTCAAACAGCTGACCGCCGCCGGGCAGTAGCAGGCTGTTCTGGTCGGCCGTTGCTGCCGACAAGCCGCTGATGTAGCAGGTTGCACTGTTCTGGACCTGCACCTGGATGAAGCGGCGCGTCGGATTTGCAGGCATCAGTTGGGTGGCCGTCGTACCAAAAATGCCGCTGCGACTGATCGCAGTAACCTGCGGCAAAATAACCGTGACAGGCAGCGGATTGGTGGCGTCGATAGCCGTCCCTGTCTTGTCGATCTGAACGAATACGCCGGGCGTAATGTAGGTGCCGTTTGGCAGCGTCACGGGTAGCACGGCGGGCGAGTTGACCACTTCTCCAGCACGCTTCACTTGGGCGGCAGCGGGCCCCATCACGACGGCCGCAGCGATCCCCGCGACTGCCCAATTCTTCCACATACCCATGTTCACACCCATTGCTCGATTGAGATATCCCAGCGCGTCTGGGCACGGTTGCGGCGCTCGAACGGCTTCCATTTGCCGAACAAGCCGTAATGCATTCGGGCGATCAGCCCGGCGGATGGGGTCGCATCCTCGATCAGAAGGCCAGGCCGCACCGTCCCCAGGGCGGCGGCGATCCCCTCCAGTTGGAGCGTCTCGGCCTCTGAAAGGTCGCTGAAGGTACAGGTGAAGGCGCTCTTAATGACGCCTTCCACCGTGGCGAACCCACCGTCCGGGAGGGGCGTCGCATTGCCGGTGTCGATCGGCTGACGACCGCTTCCCCAGTCCTGGCCCAGCTCGGGGCTGAATGCCTTGCCGATGACCAGGAGGCCTGCACTCAGGCGGGTCGGACCGGGATGCGCCAGCGCGATTGCCAGATACCGCACTGTGCGGGCGGCACCCATCCAAAGCGCGTGCGTCACGGGAGCTAAGCGGCCGGGCACATCGGGCACCCGCAAGGCAGTCGCTGCCTGGATCACGGCCTGGTCGGCCGACACCAGGCCGCCAGTGATCGACCAGTTCGTTGCCGCGACGCTGCCCCGCACATACCCCAGCATGATGGTATCGATCTCGACGGCTGCGCCCAGGTCGATCGTGATGGTCACGGTGTTGCCGGTGGCGCTGTCCATCCAGACCTCTTTGGGACTGGGTGATCGCAGGTTTTCCGCGCCTGTCCCACGCGAGCCGGCGACGGCCGCGATCAGACGCGGTTCGACGATCACTAAGCGGCTCATGAGACACCTTTCAGAGGCCGCAGGACGGTGACGGCACTGATCCCCGTCGAGGCGTCGCTTTCGACGCCCAGGACAAAGACATCGACGCCGCCCTCATAGCCCAGTTCGTCATTGGAGATGGTTACGACCAGTCCGATCGACTCCAGCCAATCGGTGGACGCAAATTCATGAACATCGAGGGCGAACGGGCCGCGCCCCAGGAACGCCAACTGGCGCTCGGCCTCGGCCTGGGCGGCGGCTTTGGTGGCGATCGCCGTCGTCCTCGTCGACGTGACGGCAGTCGATGCCCAGCGCGCCAGGCTGGCCGCGTCCGTCACCACGACATGATCCGCTTGGCTCTGGAGCCATTGCGCAAAGAGCGGGTCGACAGCACTCATGCGGCCGCCGTCACAAAGGCTAGCACGGTGCGCAGCTCGGTCTCGCCGGGCGGCAATACGGTGGTGCGGATGTCGAGCGGCTGAGCGACGTTGCTGGCCCGGTTGCCTAGAATGCGCCCGCTCGTCGGCCGGTCGATGAACACCCCGACCGGGCAATCCTGAACGTCGTTGTCATTGACGGCGACGCGGCTGCGATACTGGAACCGGACAACTCGCCCTTCGAGCGTGAAGGTGCTGTTCCCATTCCCCGAGAAGGTCACGGCGCGATTGCAGCCGACGATGACGTTCCCGTAAATCGCCAGGTCGTAACAGTCGAAGTCCGATCCGACGCCGATTCCCCATGAGTACTTATAGAGGTTGGCTTCATAGCAATAATTCCACCGGACGATGGCGAAGGTCAGGGGGTTGAGCGAGATGCAGAAGTTATGCCCTCGGATGTGGTTGCCTTCGATCAGGCACGACTCTGAAAGGACGACGATTGCACCCTTGCCGCCGCCTGTGAACGCCGCAACGCGGTTATTCCGCACGATCGCGTGAGCCGGGTTCGCAACGTAGAAGCGATTGTTTCGGCCGATCTGAATGCAGTCGGCGGCCACGCCGCGCGGCGGCGGGATGAGATTGCCGATGACGAGGCATAAGCCGCCGACGCCTTCGATATACAGTGCGTCGCCTGCGGCTTTGCCGATATTGTCGTGGATATGGCAGCGCTCGATAAGCACGTCTTCGGCCAGCGCATTACCGGGTAGGGCGATTTCGCTGAACGGCTTCGCCCTGACCTTTACCTCATCGCCGACCGCGCCCGTGCCGGATAGGTTGAGCACGATACCGCCGCCGGAGAAGCGGGTGCCGCCCGTCAGGACACGGATCACCGTCCCATCGGTCTGCGCGATGGTGATTAGCGACCCGTCGGGGCGGAACACCTGCCACTGCATCCCCGCGCCCGTGCCCGCCTTGATGCACCGCGCGACGAATGTGCCGGTCAGGGCTGCCTCACTGGTCGAATATTCGGTCACGTTGACCGCCGCAGGCTTGGCCAGCAACTCCGACTCGGCGCGGCGCGTGTTGCCCCGGATCGCAATGCCAATGGCATTGTCATCGGTCAGCGAGCCGTTGCCGGATATCTCGCAATCCACGATCATGACGCCGCTCGCACCGTAGCAATTGACGCCCCGCGATTTTGCCCCGGTTATATGGATTTGCTGGAGGCGGAAGTCGTTGGCCGCGTTCTCGTCCAGCGCATAGGTCTGGCCCACCCCGATCTTGGGAAGCGCCCCGCTACCATAGGGCCGATAGGTGGCGCGGTTGGCCGTCAGAAGCGTTTCGGTCCAAGTGCCGCCGCGTTCCAAAAAGATATGGGTGCCGGGCCAGAATTGCGTGATGTCTGCCGCTTTCGCCAGCGTCTTCCATGCGGTGGCCGGGGTTCGCCCGTCCGCGCTGTCGTTTCCGTTCGGACTGACATAGCGGCGCGTCTCGGGCAGGAAGGCGTCGTTATCGTTCGCGACCAGCGTTTCCAGGTCATCGTCGCCGATCTCTCCGATGATCTCTATCGAGCGTATCCACCCCGACATCGGCAACGTGCCGTCCAGCCGCGCGCCAACCGATAGCCGGTCGAGCCGCTCGGGCGGGGGCAGGAACGGCGCATGGGCGCAAAGCCCGGCCGCCGCGATCGTCTGGCCCCGCGCGCCGATCCGATGCGCCATGCGGATCTTGCCCGGCCCATAAAGGCGAGGCACGCAAGGCCGCTTGTAGCTTTTCCAAAGCGTGCCGGTCAGCGCGTGGTCGGTGGTGCGCGCGACCGTCATGACCTCGCCGTTCGCATTGCCGAGCTGGATCATCGTGCGCTCGATATTGTTCTGCTGCGCGATTTCCGCCTCAAGGATGAGCGTGTGGGGCCGATCGAACAGGTTGCGGCCCCGCACCTCGAACAGGTCGCCGCCGCGCGCGACAGGCTGACCATAGGTGACGATCGGGCTCGTGATGCGCGCCGCTTCAGCCTGGGCGAGAATGACCAGCACCTCGGACTGCGGGCGAACGACGAGGCGGCCTTGCTGCCCGGCGGTGTGAAGGCGGCCGACGCGCTGCCAAGCCGCCCCGGTGAATATTGGCGTCTGGCCGCCGCCGCCCGTGACCGTGATGTATCCGCCGCCAGTCGGGCACCGGACATAGGCGCTGATCGCATAAGCACCGCCACCTGCGCCGAAAAACGGCACGGCAAATTCGGTGTCACTGCTCGGGTTGTAGAGCCGAACGACCTTGCCGTTCATCAGGCCCGCCGACAGCAGGTTGTCGAAGATGCCAGCCGCGCGCAGCGCCTGCATGTCATCAACCAGCGTGATGGTCGCGCCTTCAGGGCGGGCGGTGAGCAGCGCCCATCCTTCCGTCGAGGTCGGTGCAGCGTTGCGCATGAACAGCAGGTTCTTCGACGCGGGTTCGCGCAGGAACCCGACGCCTGGCACGATACGCGGCTGCCCGGCGGGGCTGACATACAGCTTGCCGTCCGGCCCCGCAGACACGCCGCCGGGGCCTGCGATTTCGATTTCCTTCATCGACATGATGGACGTGAAGGAGGCGTTGTTCGCCTGATAGTCGCCCGTCAGGAAGTTGGCGCGCAGCGGCACGCGCGGCTTTCGATTCTGAAGGATCATTCGTAATTCCCCTTCAGATAGACGACCAAGCCGCGCGCGCCGGAGCCCTCGGCCTCGACATCGATGCTGACCAGCGCGTCGTCGGGGATGCGCGGCGTCGAAATCGTCGGTTGCGGCGTGCCGTCCGCCTTGCTCGAAAGCTGGCCGGGCAGGATGCGGAGCGGCGCGGACAGGATCGAGGTGCCCGCCACCCGGACGTTGATCCTGATGCCATAGGTCTGCGCCGACGACATATCGGCCACAATGACCGAAGCCCGTATTTCGGACAGGATCAACACGCGCGGCGCGCGCAGCGGCGACAGGCCGGTGGCGACCCGGACCATCTCGCGCGGGCTGTAGCAATCGAACAGCCAGTCAAAGGGCTGCCCGGTCGGCACGAGCGTCGCAAGCTTGGCCGGGCACATGACCAGCACCACCTGACCACCCCGATTGGTCAGCGGGTAGCGACCGTCGCCGTTCGGCCCGCCGGTCGCGGTGCCCATCATCCACGCGTTGAACTGGTCGACAGAATTGCCCCACGCCTGCCAGACGGCAACGAAGTCGGCCACCTGCGCCGGGGTAAGTGCCTGGTCAGCCATCAGAGAAGCGGCCTTTTGATTTCGAGGACTTCCATGGCCGATCCCATTTTGACGATCAGCGCGATGTTATCGACTTCCTGATTGACCACCTTGAACACGAAGGTGTGGTCGCCCGCCGGAAGGTCGGTGATGTATACAAAGGGCGTAATGGTCGACTCCGCCTTGCTCTGCGTGCTGTCGAATACGTTGTTGATGCGCCCGGCCGGATAGGTTGTGGTTCCGTCGACCTCGACCGTACACGTCATCTGAATGTCGTCGTCAGACTGGAACATGCCGAAGAACATCACCTTCATGACGCTATCCGGCTCCTGCTTGGTCATGGACACGCTCACGACGTTTGCGCTGGCATTCCGAGCGATGGGAATATTACCGCTGACCGGAGCCAGTCGCGTCTGGCTGATCGAGGACGAAATGATATGCCGGGTGACGATCGTGTCGGCCTTGATCCGGGTCGCTTCGATCGAACCTAGCCGCCACACCTTGTCGGTGGTGTCGTAAGACAGGGCGACGATCGCGTTGCCGCCGCCATTGTCCACGAACAGGAAGCGTTCCGCGACGAAGCTAAGCTGGTTGATCCCGCCCCCGGCGAGTGCCTCCATGCCGACGATATGGCCGTCAGCGTTGGCGACGTTCACGAACTTGGCCGTGCCGGTGCTGCTATCCACCTCCTGCAATTTCGTGATGAACAGGGTGTGGCCTTCGTTCGTCACACCCAACTGTTCGACAACCTTCCGAACAGGCTTGCCATCCACGAAAATGATATCGTCGGTGCTCGCCCGCCAAGTGCCGTTCACGATCATCTCGTTGGCGACGTTGATGATGTTCTGATCTAGGTCGGCGATCACATCGACCGCCTTGCGGCCGGTCCATTTCTCATAGGCCTCGGGATTATCGGCGGTTTTATCTGCGCCAGGCTGGGCAGGCTTCAACGCCTCGACGGGCGTGCCGTCCTGATAAGCGACATCCTTGGCCAGCAAGATCGCCGCGAGGTCCCCTCGCGCCATAGGCGACCAGTTGCGGCGATATCCCAGCTTGCGGGTGCCGACCGGCTTGACGGTCGAACGCCTGGTGACGCGGTGACTACGTTCGACGCGGGTCGAGGCGGTCCATTCCCAGCGTCGGAAGCGCAGCTCTCCCCCAATCAGCAGCCAGGAGAGAGACACGTCGCCCAGCAACTCGCTGATCGCGTCGGCCGCCGTGGTCGTGTCATTGTCGATCCGCCAGCCGGTCGGCGCGGGGCGCCAGGCGACTGCGTCGGCAAGCGCACCGGCTGCGATCGGGACGGTGGAGCGGATCGCGACCAAGCGGGCGACGATCTCGGGCACCGTCTCGACATAGCCGCCCGCCGTCTCGCCCTCGATGTCGGCCTTCAGGTCGCCGGCGGCCTCGGACCACCACTTCACGCAAGCGATCGACGGACAGACCACACACCCGCCCTGGGGTGCGGCTGCCCCCTTCAGCGCTGCGAAGGTCGCCTCGGGCGTACCCTGCCACGCGAGCAACAGCACCGCCGTCGCCGCCACGCCCCGGTCGCGCACTTGGACGAACTTCTGCCAGGCGCGGCGCGGGTCGCCGAAACACCAGATGTTGTTCGCGCGGTCGATCAGCTGCCCCGGCACGTTGAAGCATCGGCCCCAGCTGCGCGACTTGATGATGTTCTCCAGCTCGACCGGGCCTTCGATCCCGCCGGTCCCTGCGAAGCGATCGGTCAGAAGCGGCTTCTTCAGCTCGGCCGCCGCGTCGGACAGCGCGATGCGCAGACTGCCGCCTTCCACCGCGCCGTCGAGGACAAGGCCGGACGCCGCGATCGGCGGCAGCGCTTCGCCCTCCGGGCCGATCCGCACCGTGATGGGGGCATCTGCCCAGTATAGCGCGGCAACCTCAGCCAGTGCCGCGCGGGTCGCGGGCGACCAACCAAGCTCCATGGCTTGGGGCACACCACCGCCGCCCAACTGCTCGCCGTCGAAATCAAGCGATGCGATGGTGCGCGGCAATCCGGCGATGCCGGCCTTCCAGTGCGCGTTGTCGTAGAAGTAAGGATAGACCCCGCCGCCTCCCGCCAGGCGAACAACGACGGCGGCCCCGTCACCGGCGCTACGCGGTCGCGCCTCCACCAATACGACGTTGGCGGCCATCAGACGGAAAGGGGCGGGTGATTGGACACCTCATGCGAGTGCCCCAGTGCCCGATCAAAAAATATGCCCGCCTAGGCGGGCATGAGGTCGTTGGCGAAGTGGCCGCCGGGAGACGGCTTAGCCGATCGCGCGTAACAGCGCCAGTATTAGACGACGGCCAGCTGCTTCAGGTTGCCATAATAAGGGCCGCCGCTGCCGCTGGCCAGCGACGCCAGCAACTCGTTGCTTCGCTCCAGTGCCGCGATCATGCGGGCATTCTGGTCGTTGTTTTCGTCAAGCGCCGAATTGGTCGCGGCGATCGCGGCGTTGGTGGTCTTGAGCGCCGGGTCGCTCGTGGTGTCGCCCGACGCCGCCACGATCCGCGCATTGGCCTTGGCGATCGCAGTCCGCGCCTCATCGAGCGTGGCGGCGCGATCGGCGGCATAGCCCGAGGTGGTGCCGTAGGCCTCCTTGGAAAGCGCCAGGCGCTGCTGGTAGAGCGAGGCGAGCGTGTCGCCCGCCCCCTCGACGCCCGCGTCTAGGTCGGCCTTGGCCTTCGCGATCGAGGTGTTGACCGCCGCGATCTTGTCCATCGCCGTACCTTCGGCCAGCGACCCGGTCGTCATTTCCTCGATCAGCTTTTGCAGGCTGCCGACCTGTTGCTTGGTCAACTGCTCGGCCAGCTTGGCCCGGTCCTCGGCGTTCTTCTTCTCGATCGCCACCACGTCGAAGCCGTAGGTCTGCGCGATCCGGACACGGTCCTTGGCCTGGCGCTCGAAGTCGGCAAACGCCTTGTC
The DNA here is from genome assembly GCF_965112005.1 of Sphingomonas sp. Marseille-Q8236. Lineage (NCBI taxonomy): Bacteria > Pseudomonadati > Pseudomonadota > Alphaproteobacteria > Sphingomonadales > Sphingomonadaceae > Sphingomonas > Sphingomonas sp. Marseille-Q8236. Next base: position 1,284,931 of record NZ_CBCOPO010000001.1, on the reverse strand, counting down.
GATCTGGGCGGTGATGCCGCCCATCGTCAGTTCGAGGTCCTGGACCTTCACCGCCTCGGCCAACGCCTTGTCGATGTCCGGCGTCGATTGGATGGCACGCTGCACCCTTGGCGACAGCCCCGTCACCGCGCCGTCCGCAATCGCATTGGCGATCGCGATGGTGATGGCCTCCGCCTCATCCTTGCCGTTGTACAGAAGCCCCGAGCCCGGATGCTTGTCCGATACCCGCGTCGATCCGTTGCCATCGACGCGGTAGTAATCCTCGCGCTTGCCGATCGAGACGTTGAACGCGCCCACCCCGCCGCCCAGCTGGTCGGCGATCTTCTGGATGCCCGACTGGATCGACTTGGCGCTGCCCGACAGCGCGGCGGTGATCTCCTTGTTGCCCCCCAGTGTCGCGCCGGTATCTACCGAGGTGATGACCGCGCTGCCCGATTTCGGCTTGTTGAACAGGTTGCCGACGATCCCGCCCAGGATACCGCCGACGACCGAGCCGATCGGCCCGGCAAAGCCGCCCAGGTTGCCCAGCAAGGCACTGACCGCCTTGCCGCCGAGCGCACCGCCCAGTGCACCACCGATACCGTTGCCGCCGGTGACGCTGGCAGCGGTATAGCCATAGCCCGCGTTTTGCAGCAGCTGGGCCTTGCTCGTCTTGTCACCGAACAGCTTGTCGAGCCGGTCACCGACAGACTTGCCCGTCGTCTTGCCGATCTGGTCGGCGACCAGCTGGCCGGCAACGCCGGTGACACCGGACGCGGCGGGCGCGGTCGTGCCCTTGCCGCCAGCGCCGGGGGCCTTCAGCAGCGCCGCCAGCGGCCCGGTGCCGAACACGGTCGCCTCGATCGCGGCCGACGCGATGGTCTGCGCTAGGCGGTCGATCACGTCACCGGCCTTCTCGCCCCCGACGACGATTGCGTCGAAGGCGTCCAGCGCCAGGTCCTGGAACTGACGCTGGGCCTGCGCGGCCGCTCGCGTCGCCTCCTCGATCTCCTTATACGCCTCGACCTGGGCATAGCCGGCGCGCAGCTCGGCTTCCTTCTTGACCCGCGCTTCCCCGGACAGCTTGTTCAATTCGTCCTGGTGCTTGGCCATCGCCTTGGTGACCGGATCGAGCGCCTTGCGGGCGGTCAGTTCCTCGCCGAGCGATGAGATGACGCCGTCAATCGCCTTCTTGGCGTCCTCGGCGGCCTTCTGCTCGGGCGTGGTGTTGATCTCCTTCAGCCGCTTTTCATGCGAGGTCGCCAGCGCCTTTCGCGCCGCCTCGGCATCTTCGGCCGACAAACCACTATCGGCCTTCTTGGGATCGTAGGACTTGGCCAGCTTGTCGATCCGCGCCAGTTCGTCGGCGTACTTCTTCGCCTCGGCGGTCGCGGGTAGATACTGGGCGGTGACCTGTTCCAGGTCCTTCTGGAACTCCTTCAGCGCATCCTGCGCGCTCTTTTCGGCATCCTTGTACGCCTCGGCCGCCGTGGGCGCACGGCGGAAGCCCAGCACGTCCTTGCGCGCGATCGCCGAGGTGCCGACCTTGTCGCTGGTGTTGCCGCCCAGGACCAGGATGTTCCCCTTGGCGTCCGTGCCCTGGTAGAAGCCGACATGGCCCTGCGCTTCGTTCCTGCCGCGCCGGGAAACGACGATGTCGCCCTTGTTGGGATCGTCGGTGGACTGGCCGTAATTGAGGAACGACCGCGCCGACAAGTCGGCCGCGCCCTTGGCGGTCACCGTGCCCTGCAAGCCGTTGGCCGCCAGCACGCTGTTGACGAACGCCGCGCACCACGCCGTGATCTTGGGATCGATCGCGACATTGGCCTGCTTGAACAGGTCGTTCAGGACGTTGCGGTCACCGGCATTGTTCTCACTGCGCCCGGTATAGCGCTGCGCGTAGGCCAGCAGATTGGCCGACTGTTCGCGCTGGATCTGGTCGCCGAGCGAGACCTTCTCGGGTTTGCGGTTCGCCTCCCGCTGCCGTTCCCGCTCCTCTTCCAAATCGCGCTGACGCTTTTGCTCGTTGAGCTTCAGCGTTGACTGAAGACTATCCGTCAGCTTGTCGTTCCCGGCGGCGGCGGCACGAGCGGTTTGGGCGATCAGGTCATATTGACGATTGATCTTGGCAAGCGGATCAGCCGCCGCCTTGGCCTCGGCGCTGGCGAAGTCACCGATCAGATTGCGCCGCAACTGGCGTAAATCCTCAAGCGCCTTGTCCTGCGCCTTTGCATCGGCCTGAAGGCCAGCGAGATCGAGGTTGTTGAGGAACGTCGTGCCGACGCCAGGGGCGGAACCGCTAATGGCACGATTGGGATCACGACTGTCGGCGAGACGATCGGCGATCTTCGCTGCCGTTGCCTGACGCTTGGATTCGGCCTCTTTAATGTTGGCCGCCGCCTGATCGATCGTCGCCTGGGTCGTCAGCTGCTGCTGCTTGCGCGACTTTTCCTGCTGCTCGTTATAGGCCTTGATCGCCTCACGCGCGGCGTCGGTGGCGTATTTCTGCTTGTCGAGCGCATCGACCAGTTCCATCCCGCCCTTGGCGGCCTTCTCGGCGGCATCGTCCGCCTCGAACAGCTTGCCGACCAGCGGCGTCAGCACCGATACCGCCACCAGGATCCCGGCACCCCATGGCCCCGCCAGGAAGCCCGCGACCGCGCCGAACTTGGTGCCGGTGTTTTCGACCTTGTCGGCGACATCGACCACCGACTGCCCGAGGTCGGCGGCATCCTTGCCCGCATCCTCGCTGGCCTTGCCGACTTCGCCCAGGCTGGCCGCAGCGCCGCCACCGGCCTGCGACATCGCGCCCAACGCCGAGAAGATCTGACCGCCCTGCTGCGCGAAGATGCGCATCAGGCCTTCAGGCCCGGACACGGTGGACAGCTGCGCACCCACGTCCTGAATCTGGAACGACAGGTTCTGCATCGCGGCCTTGTGCGCGGCCGCGCCGTTCGCCGCCTCGACATGGCCCTTCTTCGAGCCGGCCAGCCGCTCTTCCAGCGTACCGATCCGCTCGCCCATCTGCGCCATAGACTGCGCGGCCGCCTCATTGGCGGTGATAAGCCGGGTGATCTCTTCCTGCTGATCGCGCAGCTGGCGGCTCAGCTCGTCCTGGGCGGTGGCCTGCGCCTGGGCAGCGGTGGTCGCGGCGCGCGTCGAGCCGGTCGAAGCGCCCACCGCCGATGCCGCACTGCCAGCCGCCTGGGCGACGCCGCGCGCGCTAGTCGCTGCCTGGCGCTGGGCAGCGTCGAGTTGCTGGATCGGTGCGGACGCGGCGCGAGCGGCGTTGCCCGCCTCGTCAACGCCGCCCTTCAGTTCCTCGACGGCCTGGACCGCGCCCTTGCTGTCACCGCCGATGACAATGCTGGTTTTCATCGTCACGTCAGGTCAGCCTCGTCGCCCATTTTGGATCGCTGCGGCGACCCGTTCCATCAATCGTAGTTTCGACCAGTCCTCGGGCGACAGGTCGATCGCCGCGCCGCTAAGCCCGGCCTGCACATCGGTGTAGCGCAGGCCGTGGTAGAGGACTTGGCCGGTCGGCAGCGCGGTGGTGTTCCACTGGGTGCAGACCACCAGCCAGGCATCGGCGACGCCCATGTTCTCGGGCCATATGCCGAAGTCCTCGGGCTCCTCGGCCGCCAGTTCGGCGGCCATGTCTGACAGACCCCATTCGTCGGCGTCGCGCGCCGCTTCCTCCAGGTCGGGCGCGCCACCCATTGCCCAGTAGCGCGCCGCCGCCTTCAGTTTCCCAACGCGGCCCCGACGATCGCGGTGAAGTAGGTGCGCAGCAGCGGCCCGCGCGTCCAGTCCTGCTGGATCAGCCAATCACGCGACTGTTCGCTATAGGGCACCGGCTTGTCGGCGGCGTCGGTCACCTCGCTGAAGCCGATGAAGACCTTTTGCAGGAATGCTGTCGTTCCATCCACCGTCGCCATGTCGAACGCCTTGCGCTCCTCGCTGCTCATCGCGACGAAGCGGGCCTTGAAGGTGAATTCGTCCGCCTCGTCGCCGGGCATCGCGCCCTTGATCGTGGCATCGAATTCCGGGTTCTGGATCATCTTGAACATTGTCGTGGCCCCCTTCAGGTCAGCTTGATCTTGAACTGGTCGTTGCCGGCGTTCGGCAACGGATTGAAGGCGAGCGGCCATTCCACGACGCCCTGCTGGTTCTGGACGCCCGAGGGCCGGCGCAGCGTCGAGGTGGGCGTGGTGATCGTGACGATCTTGCCCGCCGTCTTGCCGTGCTGGATCACGATCTCCTGGCGCAGGCCCTTGTTCGCCACGTCGTACGGGTTGAACTCGGCATAGGGCACCGCCTCGACCGTCGTGGTCAGCGATTCCGCGCGATCGACGATCAGGATGGACTCGTCGTTCGCCAGCATGCGCGGCTGCACATCGACGCCCAGGTTCAGTTCGTAGCTGCGCAGCTTGAACGTCTTGCCCCCGATCGTGAACACAGGCGTGTTGGCCTTGGTCACGACATCGGGACGCTGCCAGTCGGTCAGCGTCGGATTTGGCCGCACCGTGTCGGACGGCATCGTGAACAGCCCGGTCATGGTCATGCGACACACCGGGATGCCCTGCGCATTCATGGTGATCACGCCTGTGCTGCGCGAGCCCAGCAAGACATGGCGCGACGGCCCCAGGTGGAAGTAGGCTGCAAAGCTCTCATGGCCCTCGCTGATCGGCACATATTCGACCGAGGTGTCGGCGGTGACGATCTGGGCGACACCGCACGACCGCAGCAGCGGACCCCAGGCGGGGGCCTTGCCAGGGGTTCCCGAGCCCTGAAGCTCGAACGATCCCGTCAGGATACCGCGAAGGCCGACCGGCACCTGCTCCTGACCGCCCATATAGGGCTGCTCCAGATTGCGGCTGACATCCTCGCCTTCCATCGGCTGGAACTGCACGTCGGTCAGCAGCACCGCGTTGAGCGCCCCGGTCGGGTTCGGGTCCACGGCATAAGCCCCTTCGGGCTTCACGAGGATGGTCTTGGACTTCCAATAGATCGGACCGGGCATATCAGCCTTCCTTGGTCAGGGTGCCGTCCGCCTGGCGGACATAGGTGCCGCCGGTGGCGGGCCACTCGATGGCGGGATCGAACGCGGGGGCGGCGGGCTCGTCGACAGCATCGGCCGGCGTCGCCTGGACAGCCGCATCCTCGCCGGCCGGGGTGACGGTGCTGGCCTCGGGCGAGGTGTCCTGCGGCTGGTCAGCGGGGTCTTTCTTCATCGCGCAATCCTCAATTGGTCATCGATCGCAAAATCGAGTTGGTAGGTCAGGCACCCGGCCTGGAGGGAAAACAGCTCACCCTTCACCAGCCGCCAGACGCCTGGGCTGTCGGGCGGGTCGAGCCCGGCGATCGCCTCGATCGTCGCGTGGATCAGGGGGCGAAGCTGCTGAAGGCCGGCGGCCCCGGTCGCGTCGCCGGCGGAGCGCACGACCAGCACGACCCCTTCCAGCCAGACGACGGACTGGCGGTAGAGCCCGCTCGCCGCGTCCGGCTCACCGCCCATGACGCCGAGCCCCAACGTGTAGGCGGCAGGCGTCACCTGGGCGAGGCCACCGGTCCGCGCCATCTCCTCCAGCTTGGCCGCACCGTAGATGCGGCCCTGCAAGGCCGCGATCGTCTTCAGCGGCGCGACCAGCGGGCTAAGCGGCTCCGGGGCGGACGCCATCAGATAAAGCCCCGCATGGTCTCGGGCGTCAGCGGCCGCACCCGATCGGTGGCGATCACGCCGCCCGAGCCCGAGCCCTGCGGCTCGATGCCGGCGACATCGAGCTTGCGCGCGCCGCTGGCGATCCGGTCCAGGTCCTTCAGCGCCTGGTCGTGATCGTCCTTCACTTTCTGGTCCGGCGCAAAGACGTGCAGCTTATAGAGCGCGATCGACACGGCGATCTCGCTGACGATGGTCGGCACCACCGCCAGCGGCAGTCGGTAGCGAACCGCCAGTGCCGCATCGATCGTCGCATCCGCGCCCGCCAGGGCCCGCTCGACCGCCGCCATATCGATCGAACCGAAGCCCGAACGATCGGTGGCGCTGATCAGGTTGGCCTCGCCAAAAGCCCCCTTGAGCATGTCGAGCGTGGCATAGGTCATGCCGCGCGCGCCCGCCGGTGACGCCGACGCGTACGCCTCGACACGTACAGCCGGTTGGCGCGCATGCTACGCCGGTGGGGCGCGTTGCGGCTGCGACGGTAACGCGCGGGCGTGCTGGCCAGCGCGCGCCTGGCGCGACGGATGCTGCGCGCCGCCCGGCTGCTCGTGTCGGGGGCGATCGCGTGATGGATCGCGGACGATGCGGGGAGGCTCATCACCACCCCCATCATCATCGCGCCCGCCAGCCCCAGGTTGCGGATCATCCGCATCAGAGCATGCCCCAGCGGATCGCGCGGACCTCGTCCGATTCCTCGTTGAGCTCGCGCACGCCGACCGCCAGCATCGGATCGCCCTCGATCGCTTCAGCCTGTTCGGGCGTCAGCTGGGTCGAGAGGAAGTGGCGCGGCTCCGGCCCGAAGGCGAAGCCCGCCCGGCGGCGGCCTTGGACAGGGCCGACGACGGTCACGACCGTGACCTTGGCACTGGGGAACGCCGGGTCGCGATCGATGGCGGCGGCGGGCGGTGCCGCAGGTGGCGTGGCACCAGAGAGGGTAGCGGCGGCCGCGCTGTCGAGGAGCGACTGGCGCTGCGCTTCGTCAGCGCCGGCGTCGATCGCGATCATCGGCTGCGCCGCGACCGCTGGCTTCTCCTGCTCGACCGCGCCCGGCTCCAGCACCGATACTCCGGCTTCCGCGCCCTTCAGCACGTCCAGCACGGTCGCCTCGGCCGCGATCGGCGGCGAGGCGGTCACGACGGGCTGCGGCGTGCCCGGCTCCGCGACGATCGTAGGGTCCGGGAGCGCCGCGGCCTCGGTCGCGATCGTCGTGCCTCCCGTCGCCACTGGCAGAACGTCGCTGGGCGGCGGCGTGTCGCCCAGGGGCGCGGTGGCGGTCGCCGGGATTGCAGCGACCGTGTCACGGGCCACGGCCGCCTCGGGGCGGGGGCGGCGAATGCCGCGCGGGGTATCGTTTACGCCAGCCACGGGATCACCTCCACGGTTGCAGTGCCCTGGAACTCGTTGTCCTCGCCGTTCGGACCCTTCTCGTTCTTCAGGATCTTGTTGGCGGCGCGTTCCAGGCGCGGCGGCACCAGAAGCGTGTCCGGGCGGATGCCGAGCGGGCGGCCATAGTCGCCCTTCATCTCCATGAGGGCGACACGCGCCTTCTCATAGTTGTCGGGCGTCAGCGGCTGACGCGAACCCCAGGCGAACTGCCAGAAGCCGTAGCCGGCGTTCGCGCGGGCATCGGCACCGTACAGATACTCGTTGAGCCCGAAGACGTTGTCGTCGGTCTCGGCATCCTTCGAGACGAACTTGAAGTCCTTGCGCTGCTGGAGGATCACCGGCTTGATCGTGCGGCTGTTGTCGATCAGGAACCAGGCCGGGCCGTTACCGCCATCGGTGTTGGCGATCGACAGGACCGTGCCATCGGCGGCCAGCACGGGATGGTCGGTGTCGAAAAAGAACTGCCCGTCGTAGCACAGCAGCTCGAAGCCGAGCTTGTACATCGAGAAGACCAGTTCATCCCACTTCGCCCCGGTGGACTGGCCCATTTCCTCGAACATCGGCGAGTAGACGCCAATATTGTCGGTCTCGATGTCGTCGCGATCGACACCGATGGTCAGCTCCCACTTCTTTTCCTTGATCGCATAGTCCGACTGGCTGAGGTTCTGGACGACGCGCGCGCCGATCCACTCGCGCACGCTCGGGATTTTGCCGAGCCAGCCGTACTTCTGCTCCTTGGTGGTCGCGGGGACCACGGTGGCGAACTTCTTGTACTGCGACGACGTCTGCCCCAGCCCCTTCTTGAACAGGGTGCTGAAGCCGGTGCGCAGCGCGGCCAGGTTGGCGCCATTGATGATCATGGTTCTCGGTGCCCTTAAATGCGGACCCAGACGCCCTGGGCGTCCACGTCGCGAATGATCCCGGCCGCACTGCGCGTGCCGGCGTTGTCGGTCTTGGCCAGCGTCTGGTCATCGACGGCGTAGGCCGACTTGCCGATATCGGCCCGCGTGATGGCATCGCCGCCAGCGCTGTTGGCGAAGCGGAAGACGCCGCGCCGGGTGGTGACGATGGCATCGCCGTTGACCACGGCCCTAGCGGGTGCATCGGCCCGGCCGGCGACGGTCAGTCCTGCGACAGCGGCACCCGGCACGGCCCAGCCGGCGGCATCGAGCATCACCAGCGCGCCGGCGAAGATGTTGGCACCGCCCTTGACGGGGTGACCTTCGACATCGGGATTCTCACGCCGGGGCGTGTTGCGGTCTGCGGTCAGCGCAACCATCAGAAGCTCTCCTTGCTACCGGAGCTTGCCGCCAATTCCTTGGCGTACTCCGCGCGATCGATGCCCATCAGGGCGATGACGGCGGCATCGGCGTCGCCGATCCCGTCCTTGGCGGTGGCGGCCGGCTCGCCGGTGATGGTGGTGCCGGCCTTCAGGATCGGGAGTGCGCCGACCATCTTCTGCGCCCGTGCAGCATCTTCCATGTGCATGGAGATGTACTCGTCACGCAGCGGCTTGACGCCGACCCGGCCCGCCGCGATCGCGCCGTCCACGAACGTCTCGGCCGCTTTGCGCGACGCGGCCTCGACCGTGCTGTTGAGGAGCGTGGTGACGGTCGTCAGCTCCGACTGAAGCGCGGTGATGCGATCATCACCGCCCGAACGCAGCTGCTGGACGCCCGCCAGCACGGCGGCCGCGTCGGCGGTCGCCGCCAGGCCGGCCGCCTGGGCGATCGGGCCCAGCGCCGACTGGAGCGCGGTCTTCACCGCCGCGTCGTCAGGCTTGGCGTTCAACTTGTCCTTGATCGCCGCCGTGATCGCATCATCGGTGGCGTCGGCTGCGAGACCCAGGGCCTCGATCAGCCAGGCACGAAAATCCATGCTCTTTTCCTCACTGTGAAGGGACGTGAGTCCCTGGAAATTGGGGGTGTTGGTCAGGCTGGCGCGCGCGATCGCCAGGACGGTGCCGTCCTTGCGGTGCACGATGGCGGGCGAGATGCCGCGATAGCCAAGAACTAGGGACCGCCCCTCGGGCGTCCAGTCGACCTTGCCCCATACGCCGTCCGCGCGTGCCTGAAGCTCGACGATCCAGCCGCGCGCCGGTGCGGACTCACCGCGCGGGGCGGCAAGATCGGTCGCATGGCATTCGTCCAGGACCAGCTTGCCGCCCGCCATCGAGGCGGAGACAATCGAGGGGATGTCGTTGACACGGTAGGGACCGCGACCATCGGCGGTGCGTACGGGACCGGCGGGCAGCAGATGCACCCATTCGGGCACCTTGCCTTCGGTCGCGTCGATGTTGAGTGCCGCGCAGAGCGCGATGGCCGTCCCCGTCATGACCGGCGTTATGCGGATGGGGAGAGGGCAAAAACATGCCCGCGAAGGCGGGCATGAGAGGTGTCTGACAAGCGCCTCGGCGTCCTCTCACCTAAGCGATGGGGACGCGGATCGGCAAGGGGCTATTCGCCGATCGCCTCGGCCAGGTGTTCGTCCACGAGGTCGAGGATCGATCGCTCTTCGGTGTCGGAGATGCCGATGAAGACCCGCGCCGGGATATCGCCGAACGGAATGGGAAGGTTCGTCCTGGTATTCCCGAACGCACCCTTCTTCGCACCGCCCTGCATCACAGCCGAATATTCCAGCGCCGAGCCGATCTCGACCTGATCACGAGTGACCACCTGGTTGATTTCCTTCCCCAGACGACCCGTAGGTCCAATAAGCGGGCGGGTCTTATTGCCGTGTCGCTTGGCCTTGTAGTTGGCGATCGTAGCCGGCGTCTTCGGCCGCCATTTCGTCCCGTCAGGTGCAGTCCCACTGACAAACCGGGCCTTGGTCTGGCGAGTCATGTAGTCGCCGATGTCCTTATACACCGGTGTCATGTCGCCGAGCTTTGTCGCGGCAAGGCCCAGCCGCTGGGTCAACTCCTCGATATTGAACATGATGCGGATCATGCGTATCTCCTGTTCTCGCGCGCATCGCGGTCGCCGGGCCCATAACCCGGAGCCGTTCGGGACGTTCAGCTGCGGGGCGCGCCTACCCTTTGCGAATGTAGAACGTCTTCAGGCCCAGCGTCTTGCGACCGCGCCGGATCGCGAACACCGCCAGATACACCCTCCCGTCGATCGCCTTGATGAAGCGGACCAGCGGTTCGCCGGCATCGGACGTGCCGGCCTCCTCGACCGTATCGGGCGCACTGACGATGTCGGGCAGATACCGATAGTCGTCGAGCGTTACCGCGATCTGGCCGCGCGCCGCCTCGGTTGCTGTATCGCCGTGTGCGTTCTGGACGTGGAGGATATCCGACCGCGCGATCGAGAAATCCATGGCCCCCAACTTGGCATCGAGCCCCGGCAGAGCGTCCTCGATCGCGCGTACCTGGTCGCTGGTGACGCCGCCCAGCGTCCACACCGGCTGGATGACGGCGTCGCCGCCTTGGCCCAGGACACGCCTGGCATAGCGCCGGGCATCGTCGGCAACCGATGGGAGACGACGATAGGCGGCGGCCAGTGCGTCGCGGCTTGCCTGGGGAAGCTCCCCCATGAAGGCCTTGGCCACCTGATAGTCCCATTGGCGCACCTTGCCCGCGAACGCCTGGACCGTATCGGTGACACTCGCTCCCGGTGCATAGTCCCATCCCTTGCCGATGCCGATGGGCGCGCCGGTGCGCGGGTCGATCGTGTTCCAGTTGTCGGGGAGCTTTTTGTCCGGATCGCCGCCCAGGCGACGAATGCCGGCGGCCGTCCGCGCACCGATGACGTAGCAGCTGCACCCCCAGTCGGACGGCGGATAATGCGTCTCCCAAAACGGGTGATCCGGCGGCAGCGCGATCCCGTTCCATGCCAGATGCTCGGGCCGAGGGTCCTCCGACCCGCCGTGGAAGTAGACCCAATATTTGTAATTGCCGTCCTTCAATTGCGCCAGACGACCCGCTGCATAGCTGACCGCCGCGTTGGTCTTGTAGATCGTACGCACACGCCAGGCGCGCCCGGCCTTGGTGTCTTCGCCCGTCCAGCCGTGCCAGTCGTGGCGCTCGACGGCTGCATCGAAGTCTTTGCGGAACGCGTCCAGGCTCTTGCCTTCGGTGATCGCGCGATCGACGGCGGCCGCCAGGTCGGCCAGCAGGTCCGCCTTTTGCGCACCCGCCACCATGAAGGCGGTATCGTGCGCCTCGCGCTCCAGATCGTCCCAGCGCTGGGTCGGCACAAGATCGCCGAGCTTGCCCCGAAAATAGGCGACCTGTTCGGCAAACGGACGGCGCAGCACGCCCTCCACGACACTGGGTTGATCAGGCACTTTTTTGTCTGGCATCGCTCATCCCCGCTGCCCGCACCGCCAGCAGGCCACCCGACAGCTTATCGATCAGCCCTTCGGCGTCCAGCGCGGGATAAGCCGACAGGACCATCTCGCGCAGTTCGCCCATGCTGGAGGCGCGCTCCATCATCAGCGACAGCGTCGCGAGCATATCGCGCATGTCGTCTTCCGTCTCGGCCGCCAGTCGGTCGGTCGTGAGGCTCGCCGGGGTGGCGGCGGGCATCTGGCGCGATTGCAGCGACGGGGCGGTGATGCGCTCCGGAGCGCTCGGCGTCTGCGCGGGCGGCATCAGCACCTCGGCCCCGGCGGGCGGATCGGCGAAACCCATCTTGTCGCGCACGGCCGACTGTTCGACGCGCAAACCCAGCGGCACCAGGCGTTCCAGAGCCTCGGACATCTGCGACAGATCCTCGGGCTTGCGCTCCTGGATGACGGCGCGCGGATAGGCTTTCTGGGGGCCGCGCTCCAGATCGACCCAGGGCCGCACGATGTCGCGGTTGAAGGTGGCGGCAAGCGAGCGGCTGTCGGAATTCTTGATGTCCTCGGCGATCTCGCCGTGGACCTTGTTGCCGCCATCGCCCAGGCCGCCTTGCTTGCCGTCCGTGGTGCCGGTCTGGCCCGTCACCGCCTTCGACACCTGGCGATCGAGCCAGTCCGCCCGGTTTTCGAACAGGTCGGCACCGGCCCCGACATTCTTGGACTCGATGAACTCGATGTTCATCCCTTCGGGCACGATCGCGGCGCAGTCGCCGGCGATGTTGGCGACCGCGCGCCATAGTGTGGCCCGGTCGTCGGCGCTGGCGCTGCTGTTGTAGCGGCCCAGGCGGACAGGCTGGCCATAGGTCTGGACGAAGATCGCCCAGTCGCGCTGGGTGAACGCCTTGAACATCCATGCCCAAGTTACCGCACGCGCGATCCCCGACCGGACCGGCAACCCCGACTTGGCCTTCACCTTGTGGTAGATGAACTTGAACGGCGGCAGCGGCTCGTCCACGCCGTTGCCGCCCTCGCCACCGCGCAACAGCGGCGTGCGGCCGTCGCGGTCGAAGGTGAAGAACCGGGGGTCGCACCATTCGAGGCGCGCCGGACGATACTGGCCCTCGCTGATGTCCCACACGATTTCGGTGAAGCTGATACCCTTGCCGATCGCGTCCAGGATATCGAAGGTCTCGTCCGCCAGTTCGTCGCGAGCGATCCATTCCCGCACCATGTCGGCCATCGCCACGTCTTCGGCCGCATCGCTGGCGGCCTCCACCGTCACCTCGATCTGGGCGACCTTGCGCTTGCGGGTGCCCAGCACGCCCAGATAGTGTAGGTCGCGTTCCTCGATCTGTTCGGCCAGCTCGAAATAGGCCAGCGGATCGCCCTGGTCGGCCGCGCGCAACACGTTGGCCAGGCGGATCGGATTCATGCCATCGGCCGGGTAGCCCGCGATCGGCGAGCGAACCCCGGTCAGGGTCGGCGCGGCGATCTCACGCGTCAGCACCTCCCGGCGCATCGGCATCCCGCGATGATCGAGTATGACGCTCATGTACAAATCCACGGATAAGAGGTTTTAAGAGGGTCTAAGAGGCCTGTTTGGCCCGTCCGGGGCATCACCATGGCTCCCAAGGCCTCCACGGGGCTTGTCGGGCCGTTAAAATCCGGACCGTAGGCGCGCACCCGCCGGCGGTCGCCACCATGGCCGATCCAAGCCGCCATCGAGCCCGAAACCATCGGCGGTGCGGCCGACCGGCGTGTAGTCATATTCCGCCGCGTTCTGGCGCGAGGCATACCACCCCAGCATCCCTGCGATCGCCACGTCGCCGTGCCTCGTCTGGCCGTCCTCGCCCTTGTACCGCATATCGTCGGGCACCTTGATGACCCCGCCGACATAGGAGAGCGCCTGGTGATCGCGCGTCACGTCCTTGTCGGCCGCGATCAGGATGGTGCGATCGCCGAACGCCTCGACATAAGGCGCGCCGTTTATCCGGTACCATTCGACCGACAGCTTGATCTCGCTGATCCGCTCGCCCCAGCGCTGGCGACAGACCTCACCTAGGTACGCGCCGTTGCCGGTGGCGTCGAACGCGCCGTGCCCGAACCGGGGCAGGCGATCGCCGATGTAGAACGCGATATCGCGCTGCATCTCGAACGGCACGTTGCGCAGCTCGATCACCGCGCGCTGGCGACGGATGAGGTCACGGCCCAATTCGGTGATGACACACGCCGAGCCGTCGCCCGATCGCGCGAAGTCCCAGCCCAGGTCATGCCGCCGATCGACATCGAGCGCGTCGAGGACGGGCTTGAGCGTCTGTTCGCAGAATTGCTCGACGACCTTCAGGCGGGTCGCCGGGGGCGCGGACTTCACTTCGTCGGGCAGTGTCCAGCGCACGACGGGCACGCCCTGGACCGCGCAGGCCTCGATCGCGACGCTGGACAGCGCCGCGCCTTCGGCGTCGGCCGGGATCGCGTCCAGCTCCTGGCGCATCTGCGCGGTGCGAACGCCATACGCGCCGCGTATCTTGGCTTCCCACTCGTCCTGGGCTTCCTGGCTCCATTCCTTGCCGCGCAGCAGGCATACCCGCTTGTACAGTCCGTTCTCGACCGCCTTGCTGAAGGGGATGAAGTGCAGGCTGTAGGGGACCTTGCCCGCCTTGGCTTCGCGGATCAGCTCGTTGAACGGATTGAGGACGCCGTTGTGCGTCGAGATGATCCTGATCTTGCCGCCCCAGATCAGCAGCGCGTTGACCGCGTCCAGGACGGCGCGCACGTCCTTGTGGAACGCCGCCTCGTCGATGACGACGATACCCTGCAGACCACGAATGTTCTCCGGGCGGCTCGACAGGGCCTCGACCCGGAAGCCCGACGCGAAGCGGACCCGGTACGCCGATATCTGCGCCGAGCTGCCGTCCTCGCGCTGATCCTCGAACAGGAACTCCTCGATATGACCGAGTTGCTCGCCGATCTGTCGCGCGAAGTGGGCGACATAGCCGATGAACTCCCGGCCCTTGTCCTTGGTGTCGCCGATGTAGAAGACGTTGTCGCCGCCGGCATCGCGCGACGATGCGGCGATCAGGGTATCGTCCAGCGCCTCGGCATAGGTGACACCGGTCCGGCGTCCCTTTTCCGCCAGCTTCAGGTCCGACTTGTCTTCCAGCCATTCGGCCTGGTGACGCATCAGGATGCCGTCCGCTAGCGGATCACCCTCGGGCAACAGGTCCGAGCCGTTGGGCAGGACGGCTGGCAACTGATCCGGATCGCGCGGCATGATCGGAGCAAGTGGCTCACGGGTCACTTTGCGCGCACTCCCAAAACGTCATTGCGCAGCTGCGCCACCCGGTCGGCGCTTAGCCCGGCCTGGCGACCGGCGTCGGCCGCGCGATCGGCGGCCTGCTCGACCTGCGCCGTGACCTTCTCCTCCAGCTTGCGGCGATGCTCGGCCGATGTCTTCTGCGCGGCGACCGCCGAATTGAGCGCGCGGCTCAACGCCATGATCCCTTTGGGGTCGAGCGTGCCTTCCAGCGATTCGTAGATCGCAACCTTCAGCATCTCGGCGATCGTCACCGTCACGTCGTCGGCACCGTCCGCGCCCAGGCCGCTGACCACGTCCGTGGTGATCGCGCGGACCTCGTCCAGCCGGCGCAGCTGGATCGCCTTGCGGATCGACCAGCGGCTGAAGGCCGACTTCGATATCTTGGCGATGCCGCGATCGGCAAGGCGACCGTTGAACTCGTCCAGGATCGCGTTGGCGGGCATCTCCCGCTTGCGCAGCTCTTCGAGCGCCCAGACGATATCGGGCTCGGCATCCTCGGGAAGCTGATCGATCGACGACAGGCGCCCACGCCCCTGGCGCTGGATGACGGTCATTCGACTTTCACCTTGTTGAGCCGGACGGAATATATGACGCCGTCGATTGCGAAGTTCGCCTTGGCGACGGCGTTGGAGGGGACAAGATCAAGCTGATCGACCATGCGTTGAAGAAACTTGCCAAGCACGACCGCGCCTTCATCATCCGTCAGATTGCCATGGCTTCTCACAGCGTCCTCCCGTCGCGGCACGGTGCGCACCGGCCGCCCACCAGCCGCTTGGAATAGCGGCCGCAATCGTCACATTCGCCCTCGACACCCTCCGGCATCGGCCTGGTGGCGATCGGGCGCGTCATGGCGCGCTCCATGATCTCGCCTGCGAGGTCCGCCGGATCACTCACGATGCCACCTGCTGATCGGGCTTGCGTCCACCGCGCACCTGCATGCGGAGCGACTGGCTCATGCTGTAGGAGCCATCGGCGCGCAGGTTGACCACGCACGACCAGCCGTCCGGATAGTGCGCATGAATACGCCGCCAACGTCCGGTGTCGTCATGGCTGGCCGACACCCGGCACGGGTCCGCCGCTGCCCCGACAAAGCCCAGCTCTCGCAAGATCGGCCCGATCTGGGCGGGATCGGGCCGGATGGTCCGCCAGCGAGGGCGGCGTGCCTGGCGTGCCACGGCTCAATCGACCTCGGACGGGTGGGCGATCCCGTCGACGAACGCCCGACGTTCGACATGATGCCGCCCCGCCTGGCGCAACTGCGCCACCATGACCGTGCCGATCTCGGTCACCCGGATCACCTCCAGTTCGGCCATGCGGGTCAGCTGGGTCCTGATCCATTCGCGGGTGCGCGAAATGGCGAAGGCGTCCAGAACGTGCTGGATCGATACCTCGTTCAATCGACCGTCCGACTGCTGGCACAATTCCTTGAGGATGATCAGCCGCGCATCGGCCTTGACCCGGTCCTCATAGCTCACCCCGCTCACGCCTTTTCCTCCCGCATGTGATCCTCGATCCGCCGCATCGTCCGCGTCGCGGCCGCCACCTCGGTCTCCACGACCCGCATCTGCCCGATCATGGCGGTGATGCTGTTCTTTACGTCGTGAAGGTCATCCTTGGTCGGCACGTGGCGCATCTCGGACTCGATCAGCGCCACTCGGCGCGCCACCGCTTCACCTTCAGTGTCCAGGGACTGGCACCGCTTCAAAAGCTCTTCGATCGCCTTTTCACTCGGCTGGCGCATCTGGGCGAGCCACATCCAGATGAGGTTGGCGATGCCCAGTAGCGCGGACGCGATCGCGACCAGCTGCCACACGATAGTGATGTTCATTGTTCCCCCTGAAGCCCGGCCGCCTGGGCGAGCTTTTCCCGGCGACGCGCGCGGTCCGCATCGTTCTGCGCGCGCATCGCCACCAGCCGGTCGAGCAATTCCGACTGGCCGCCGGCCGCGAGCGTCTCGGCGATCGCTTCCCCTAAGTCCTGGACGATCTCGAAGGCGTCGGTCGCGCGCTCCATGGCCGCGAACAGTTCGTCGATATCGACCTTCATGGCCGCACCCCGACCAGGCTGCGCATCTCGGCGATCAGCGGCTTGGCACGGGCGATCGCGTCCGCCATCGAGGCGGCATTGAACGTGTCATAGGCAGCGCGCGCCCGCGCGACCCACATACCGGCCGCCGCGTCCAGGCGCTCGGCCCGCGCCGCCCGCTCGCCGACCAGGTCACCACGGTCCACCGCGCGCTCGATCGCGCGTCCGGCGACACGCCAGGACGCCTCGATCGCGATCGCGGCGCGTTCGTCCAGGACGGTCCGGTCGGCTACAAGGGCGGGACCAGGTACCGCGTGCAGAGCGGGCATGGGCGCGCAACCGGCCAGCAGCGTCAGCGCGCAGATGATGATGGGAAACAGCGTATGCATCGGCGTGCTATCCTCTCGGGGGAATGCGATCGACAGCGGCGTTGAGCCCCGACAGCAGCGCGCCCATCTGCTCGCGATCCTTCGCCGGATCGCGCAGGCCCACGGCAAAGCCGATATAGCCGGTGACGACGATCGCGGTCGAAATCGACTTGAAGAACTCGTCGCGCCGCAGCTCGGGGAACGCCGCGATCATGCCCAGGATCACGAGGGTCAGGGTGAACAGACCCACCGCGTACCAGCCGCGGGCGCTGGGGTAGCCGGGACCCAGGCGATGGAGGAATTCCCAGAAGGTCATCGCGCGATCACCTTCTTGGCCATCTCGACCATGCGGCCGAACCAGCCATAGGTGAACGCCTCGTTGGCGGGGCGCGCTTCGCTGATCTCGATATAGCGCGCGCCCTTCAGCGAGCGGATCGCAACCAGCAGCCGTTCGCCGCCTTCCTCGCCGCGCCGCTGACGGAACGCATCGAGCGCCAGCAGCGTAACCGGCCCCAGCCGGGCGTCCACGGTCAGGTCGGCATAATGCGCGCCGTTCTGGTTGAAGACGTTGAGGCAGCGCTGGAGGAAGGTGCACGCGACCGACACGCCTTGATTGACGGCGATGTCGAACAACTCGACGCCGACCGCCGGGTAGCGCGTCGCAACCTTGGCGATGCCGGGATCGAGCCAATAGGCATTCCGATAAGTGTCGATGGCGTTGCCGCGCGGATAGGCGCGCATGTCGCCGGTATAGCCATAGGCGCGGGCAACCTGTTCGGTCACGCCCCAGCGCGTTGCACCACCCTTGTCGGCGGGGTGGTTGCTATACCCGCCCTCGCGACCGATCAAATCGTCGATCATCGCCAGAACGGAGTCGGTGGTGTTGAGAATCGTCCCCATGGGGGAAGCCATGCCCGCTGATGCGGGCACGACCCATGCCTTCCCGAGAAGGCATCATGGTTAGTTTAGCGGAACATATCCAGCTGGGGGCTGCTCTTGGCATCGTCGGGGACGCGACGGAAGAGCTTTTCGACGCCGCCCTCTGTAATTTGCAGGGCCCTGGCAACGCGCGCGTTGCTCCAGCCACGGGCGCGATAGTGCTTCGCGCGGATTTCGCGCGCAAGCGGAACCTTGATCACGTCGGGAGCCAGGCGCTCGACCAGCAGGATCGCGGCGTCCTTGCCGACCGCCTGGACGATCTCATGATCGGGGTCCAGCTTGGTCGGGATATACAGGCGCGTGCCGCCGAAGGCTTCGGCGAGGCGGACGAACGCCGCCTCGCCGATCAGCTCCACCAGGTCGGGGGCATGGCGCGTGCGCATCAGCGGCGATGCCGGAGCGCGCGGGCGTTGTCGGCCGGGTGGGCGGTCGGCAGCACCGTCGTCACCACGCCGTCGCGCACGACATAGGTCAGACCGTCGATGACGATCAGCGCTTCGCCACCGCCCATCCTGGCGATCGCGCCGTGGGCGGTGGCGAGTTGCGCCGACAGCGAAGCGCGGACCGCCTCCACGTCCATCCCGGCCCGCTGGAGGAAGCGCAGCAGCGCGTGATCGCTGACGCGCGGGCCGATCGACAGGGTTTCGCGCGGCTTCACTTGCGCCCCGCCAGGACGGCACCCAGTGACCGGGCGACCAGGTCCAGCGTCTCGGCCGATGCGAAGATCAGCTGCACCTCGACACCGGCCAGCGAGAATGCAGCCGTGTCCACGTCCCAATGCTGGGGGATCAAGTCCGCCGCCTTGAGCTTGGCGAGGATCGCGATGCACAAACGGCGCTTCAGGTTGATCGCCACCGCATTGGACGGCAGGCCCGCGACCGACTGGTCCCAGCCGTGGCGCTCGGCGATCGCCTTGAGCCCCTCGACCAGCCGGTAGACCAGCGACTGGTTCGCCCATTGCAGTTTGTCACACCCCAGTTGGCGGCGCGCGAACGCCTCCAGTGCTCGTTCGCTCGGGTCCTCGATCGCCTTCAGGAGGTAGAGCGATATCCACATCGCGCGCGCCTTGCGGGCGGCGGGATGATCCGCCACCGCCGGGTTGCCGCGACGGCCGGACGCGCGGGCGGTCGCCTTGAAGCCCTTGGCCTCGAACGCGCGCACCAGCTTTTCGAGTTGCGCCTGGCTGCATTTGGCGGCGCTGTCGCATTTCACGATATCGATCAGGATGGCGACATAGTCGTCATCGCTCAGACGCAATTGCTTCTTGGCGATATGGACCTTGGCCAGCAGGGACCGGCGATGCTGGTCGCTGGCGTCGAAAGTCGCCTTGCGTGCGGTAGCGGTCATATAACGCGATCCTCCATGATGGCGCGGATTTCCGGGCGCGGGCGGCGGCAGCGATGGGCGATGATCGCGATCGAGTCGCCGTCCGCCTTCCACGCCGCGATCGAGATCATCACGGCGATCGTCGCGGGCGAACCGCGACGATCAAATTGCAGGTTGGGGTACATGCGCTTCACGACACGATGCCCCGGATCAGATCGAGGATGTCCGGCAGCGCCAGGCCGAGAGTCCCGCAGGCGCTCAACTCGACCAGGCGGTAGAACATCGGATTGGCGCGGCGCTCCGCCGCATAGGCCCGCCACATTGGATCAGGCCGCCAGCTGACGGGTGGAAAGCTGGCTCCACGCGTCCTGCATATGCGCCAGCTCGATCGCGGGGGCCCGGTCGGCGGACATCAACATGCCAGCCGTCTCCAGCATCATCGTGCACGTCCGCAGGCCGCCCGGCTGGCGCGCGATCTGGACGATGAAGGCGCGCATCGCCTCGTCCCCGATCCCCCAGGCATCCGCGAGCGCCAGCGCGTCGGACTCGCGCGGCCCGTCGAAGATCATGCGCTGGGCGATCCGGCTGGCAAGCCGCGCAAAGGCATGGGTGCGGTTGCCGAGCGTCAGGCGGGTCAGCACGTCGGTGTTGCCGACCAGCGCGATCCCGGCCCCCGTGCTGTCGTGCCAGCCCCGGATTTCCTCCAGCGCCTTCTCGCCCAGGTGCTGCGCTTCGTCCAGGATCAGCAGGCCGCTACGGTTCGCCATCAGCGCCTCGATCCGGCTGGTCAGCGCGATCGGCGTGCCTTTGCGCTTTTCCTCCTCGACGCCCAGCGCCTCCAGCACCTTGTACTGCATCGTGCTGATCCCGCCCGACGACGGCTTCATGGTGGCGATCCAGACGTTCGAGACAGCGGCCTGGTAGTTGCGGCAGGTCGAGGTCTTCGACGTGCCGGGGCCACCGGCGATCACGACCATGCGGCCCCGGTGCCCGATCGACAGGATCGTCTCCATCTGGCGGGTGGTGTCGGTGCGGAAGAACGATGGCGGCTCGGGCATCTCGACGGCGATCGCCGCCTGCGAGGTCAGCATCTGGCGATAGCGGAAGACGGCCTCGGCGATCTTCTTCAGGTCGCCCTTGTAGCCGCCGCTGGGGAACTGGCTGATCGTGCCGTACTTCACGCCGATCTTGGGCGCGAGTTCGGTCCAGCTCTGGCCGGTGGCCGTCTTATGCTCGATCAGCCACTTCTGCTGTTCCTCGATATCGATCGGTAGGTTCTGGGGGTCGTTCATGATAGTCGGCGCTTTCGCTTTGTGTGGGGTTCTTCGTGCAGAGCGGGTCGCGCGGGGGTGGCAGCCCCCGCGCGGCCATTCGGTCAGAGGTCGATGAACTGGAGCGGGACTTCGCGGATCAGGTCGATGTCGATGATCACCGGACGGAAATCCTCGTCGTTCGGCAGCGAACTGAGCGTGACAGGCTCGCCATCGAAATCGTCGAGACCCAAGGTCTCCTCATCGATCAGACCGAACGTCGGCCAGCCCTTCAACACGGCCTTTCCTTCAGGCGCGGTGATGACCGCCGCCCGGAGCTTGCCGTGCTTATCGACGTAAGTGGCGAGCCAGCGCTCGGCGTTCGTCGGCGGGGTGGTGGTATGCGTCATCATGTTCTCCTGGTCAGATCAGGTCGTGGTAGAGGCCGTTTTCGCAACAGGCGGTCGGATGGGTGTTGTGGTGATCCGGCGAGTGGATGACGCTGCACTTGATCGTGATGGCATCGCCGTTCGCGTCGAAGCCCCGGATGCGGATGTTCGCGCCCGACCGGGTCGCGCTCCAGTTCCTGATGGTCCTTTTCGTCATCGTCTTTTCTCCAGGCCCGGTAAGCGCCGGGCGTCGCGTCAGCCGACCAGTCGCAGGTGCGACAGGCGGTCGAGGACGGGGTTGAGAGGCGCTTGAACGGCCTCTGAAACGGGCTTGAGCGCCGCGGCCGTCTGGCCCCGGTGGCGGACCGGCCGCACCACCGACGGGGACGGCGCGTCCGCTTCGTCGGGATGCTCGGGCATCATCGCGGCCAGCTTGGCCGCCTCGATCAGGCCGGTCGCCTTCTCCACGTCGCGTACCTGGCGGCGCAGATCGGCTTCCTGGGCGCGGCGCTTGCCGGCGCTGGCCTTGTCGAAGAACCCGGTCTTCTCGATTGCGGGCGCGGTGCAGATGAACGCGCCCGAGCGCTCATAGACATGGACCTCGCCGTGCAGATTGTCCGGGTCGAAGCGGACGGTGACACGCTTGGCGCTATGGTCCGCCAGTTCGGGTGCCCAGTAGCGATTGCCCTCCAGCGTCAACTCGCCCGTCTTGCGATCGGTGAACCGGTCCTCGGCGGTCAGCAGCGCCAGGCGCTGTTGCTCGGGCGTAGCCTTGCCGATCGGGGCGACCGCATAGGACGCCATGAAGACATCGTCGAAGCTATGCCGCCCTTGCGCGGTTTCGGTCCGCCGATTTGGCTTGGCGTTGTGCGCGGCGATCCCGGCGTCCACCAGCGCGCGGAATTCCTCGATCGGGATCGCCCGCGACCCGTAATTCTCGGGCTTCGCATCAGGCTTGTTGCCAGTGTACGCGCCCGCCAGCGCCGGATGCTTGGCGATGGTATCGCAGAGATCGCGGAACGCGCGCTCGATCGGCTTGGACTGGCCGCGATAGGGGGTTGCCCAGTGGATTGCGATCCCCAGCGCCGTCAGGACGCCGGTCGGCTCCTCATCCTTGATCTTGAACCGGAACCGGGTCTTGGCGCCGCCCGTGATCGTCTTCGACGCGAACGCCCGGCCGTTGTCCATCAGACAGGCCTTGGGGATGCCCCAGGTAGTGAAAAGGTCGGCAAAGACCAGCCGGGTCGAAAGCGCGGACTCGCTCTCGTCCACGCGCCAGGCAAGGATCTTGCGGCTGTAGATGTCCTGGATCGTCACCATCATCGGGCGACCGATCCGACCGTCCGGCCAGCGGCAGAAAACGTCGAACTTGTGACCGTCGATATTGACGGCCTCCAGGGCGTGCAGCTCCATGACGGACCTTTCTTGGGAGGGAAGTGTCTGGCGCAGGGCCTCGCTGCCCTGGCGCTTGAGCGTGACCAGGCGTTGGTCGATCTCGCGATCGAACTTGCGCCGCAGGGTCCGCTCGGTCGGGAAGATGTGCCCCGGAAACGCCCGTGTCATGCGCCCGTAGCAGGCGCTGAAGGTCGGCTGTTCGAGACGCATGAAGTCCGAGATCAGGAACTGCCAGGCATCGAGCGGCACCGTCGCCTCGACACCACCGCCCTGGCGGCGCGGGGCCAGATGCGCGAGGCGATCGGCCAGCGCCACGCCATCGACCAGGCCCAGCCAGCTCCAGAGCGTCGATATGCCCACGCCCTGATCCTTGGCCGCCGCTGGCACCGCCGCCGACCGCGTCATGCCCGCCGCCACCAGCGTATCGACCAGCTGCACCACCGCCAGCCGGCGATGCGCCTCGCTCTGGACGCGCTCGCCCGCGCCCTCATACCAGCGCCACAGCTGCGAGGCCTGGACGGGCGGCTCATCAGACACGTTCGCGACCACCGCCACGCCCATGGCGGCCAGCGCGCTGCGCGTCGCTGGCGGCAGCAGCGTCAGGTGATATTCCAGGCCACCGCCGCGCGCCTGGCGCGGCCGGGCCAGCGGCATGCCCTTGGCATCGACCGCGATCGCCCAGCGTTCTTCCGCCGCACGCTCGTTGATCTTCCGCTTCGTGGTCGGCAGGCCGGCCAATGCCAGCTCGGCCAGTTCGGCCGCCGTGAACCACTCTTTTCCCCCGTGCAGTTTCACATCGCCTCCCGCGCGATCGGCTGCACCCTGGGGCGCAGCGCCTTGATTTCCTCATCCAGCCGGGCGCGCTGCGCCTTCAGGCTGCCCAGCCGCGCCGCCAAAATTTCCTCGCCGACCAGCAGCGCGCCGCCAATGCGTCGTACCAGGCTGTCCAGCAGGTCGTAGCGTTCGGTCACCGCGATCAGCGCCAGGAGGCGCGCCGCCGAGATGTTGTGTTCGGCCCGCGCCTCCGACGCATAGGCATCGAGCATGTCCTTGCTGACGCGCTCATCCAGCAGCGCCGACATCGCGCCCGCGATCTCATGGCGCGAGCGGTCATCGCCCTTCAGCATGATCGACACGCACCCCGACACCACCCGGTCGAGCCCCGCCAGATCGGCCTCGGCGCGCGCAGGCGCGGGCGGATCGAACGAAAAGCCCAGCTGGATCGTCTCGGAGGTGCGTATCTTGCGCTTGGTCACGCGACCGCCCCCTCCAGGCGAGCAACCGCCTTGGCCCACATCTCGTCGGCAACCCGGCCGTGCCGTGACATGGACAGCCGCGAACGGTCCTTGCCCGGCAGTGCGGCCCAATGGGCATCGCACACGCGCTGACCGACCCGCATCGCGACGTTGCAGTCTTTCACTTGGCAGAGGCGGTCCGTTACGGGTGCCGACTTCGTGCTTTCGAGTACGAAATCACCGCCAAGCCGGGCGGCGTCTTCGCGCGGCAGCAGCGCGGCCACCGCCGCATCGACGACGAAGCGATCAGCCATGATGCACCTCGACGATCGGTGCGAGCGGCAGCGCGGTCGCACACCGGGCGCATTCAGCGGATTGGCGACCGATATGCCAGCTGGTCGAGCCGCAAGCCGGGCAGACGCTGCCCGCCTGATACAGCGGTCGATACCCACGCAGCGCCGGGGCGGCGGGAAGAGCGGCCGCGATCACTGCACCATCCCCGAAGGCGCGCCGGACTCGAGTCGATGCAAGACCGCGATCCCCTTGGTGATGTCATCGATCAGCATCTGCGCCTGCCGCGCATCGAGCGCGCAGAGGAAAGCCCCCTTGGGGCAGACCGTCGTGACGGTAATGCGGTCGCCAAGCACCGATACCGGCTGCACATTGACCGCGATGCCCATATTGGGCTGCTTTTCAGAAGACACCGCGACCGACGCGACGATGACGGGCCCGCTGAAAACATTGGCAGCGCCTGCCATCACGACGCACTCCCGCCGATCGCAGCATGCACCATCGCCAGCCGTGCCTCCGCAGCCTCTCCGCGCGCCGTCATCGCAACCAGTTCCGCCGTCGATGCCGGCTGCGCCAGGCGCGCGCCGATTTCCTCCAGCAGGTCCGTGACGGGCAGTGCGGACAGGTCGAGGAGCGTCTGTTCGGCGCGGTCGCACAGGGCGTCCTCGATCAGGCTGGCGGCGGCCTTGTTGAGCGACAGATCGCGCTCATCGGCGCGCGCCATGATCGCCTTCAGCAGCGGTCCCCGTGCCAATATGGAGACATTGCGGAAATCGTCGGACGGTTTGGGGTTGGGCAACGCTTCCTCCTCTTGTGGAATGACGCTCGGCAGCGGCGTCGGGGCAGGCACCGCGACCGGTTCGGGGTCGCGGGCGATCGGTGATGGAGTCGGGGCGCGGCCACGGAAGGTCGGGCGGCGGCCATCGCGGCAGAAGCCGCACAGCCCGCCAACCAGACGCTCGAATTCGTCGCCGCAATTGTCGCACTCGCCCGCGACGCCCTTTGCCAGCGTCGGGTCGATCCGCGACAGGCTTGCCGCCAGATGCTGGTCCTGATTGGTGCTGGCGTCGTCGGCGATATCGGTCATGGAACGCCCCTTGGGCAGGCTGTTGAACAGGGTCGCGAGCTGGTCGGCCCCGCAGGGCAGCGTCGCATCGCGCAGGTTGGCGGGGGCCGGGCGGCGCGCCGGGAACGGGACCACCTCGGCACCCATCACGCATAGGCTCCGCCGGAAGCGGCAAGCGCCGCGCGGTACCGCGCATCGCTCGCCCGCGTCCGCCGGTCGAAGTCGTTCAGCATGCCCGTGGTGATGGTGTAGCGGCGCTCCATCGTCAGGACCGTGGACAAGCCGGTGCCGAAGCGCAGAGCGACCGACTCGGCACGCTCGCCCGCGTCCAGCGCATCCATGATCTGCTCTTCCTTGGCGGACAGGCCGAAATTCTCGCCGTCCGCACGACGCTGTTTCGTGGCGCGATCAACGGACACCGGCGACCTCCACCATGGCCGCGTACGCGGAGTAGGCGTCGGGGCAGGCGTCCGCCGCATCCACCATCTCGCGGGTCGCGATGGCGGGGACCAGCACGTAGCCACCCTCATCACCCGTACGGCTATCGAGAGCGGCGACAATATCGCGAGCTTCGATAATCCGGGCCTTGTCTGGACCCTTTGCAAAGTGGGGGTCTCGGCGCGCGTGCAAGCGGACAAAGCCGATCGCCCGTGCGACCGCGTCCCGCGTCTGTTCCTTCGTCATGCTTTCCTCCACCTTCCAGAATCGATCAGGTCGCGCGCCTCGGTCACCGCGCGCTCGAACGCGACGTTGTCCCGGCGGGCATTGCTGCGCGTGATCCGCTCCCGCAGCGCCGGGGGCAGCGCGAACCAGTGCTGGCGACACATCAGGTGCCCGCGCTCGACCGGCGTCGCGCAGCAATCCGCTGCGCAGGTGACGACCCGCCCCAGCGCGCGTGGCGCGTTCCGGTCCAGGCTCGCCAGCGTCACGCCGCGCCGCGCCAGCTCGGCGGTCAATTCGCCGGTCGCCACGCCGCGCAGGTCGATGGCATCGGGCAGGCGCAGGCCATGACCCGACTTTTCCTTGGCCAGAAGCCCGGCGTCGATCAGCGCCTTCACCGCATAGGTGGCAGTGCCGTAGGGCGTGCCGGTCAGCTTCGCGACATCCGCAATGGTTGGCGACAGACCGCCGACCGCGATCGCCTCGCGCACGTTGTCGAGGACACGGGCGTGAAGTGGGGTCATGCCGCGTCCTTCATCGGCCCGCGCCGCATCGGAGCCAGCAGGCGCTGGGCTTCTACGGGGATCGCATCATGGAATTGCGGGCTCTGGAACAGAGCCAGCCGTTCCGCCGCGCTCATCCGCGCCAGCGTGTCCAGGACGGTGTTGAACCGCTTTTGATCGGGGCGGGTCGCTTCGCGCGCGGGACTCGTTCGCTTGATCGCGTCCGCTACCGTCTTGCACGGTTCCTCGCCCGCGTCCCCGACCAGTGCGTTGAGCGTCTTGGCCTGTTCCGATGCCTCCATCTTGGCCAGCGTGCGCAGCTGCGTCGCGTTCTTCAGGATCGGATGCCGGGCTTCGCGTAGCCGGTCCACGACGGACGGGGCCAGGCGGCGATACAGCATTAGGTCGTTTTCGACCGTGCGCGAGGACAGCCCCAATTCCGAAGCCACCGCGTCTGTGAAGCCATATACAACCGCAATCGTTGCGGTTGTATCAAGTGCTTCATCTTTAATGGCTTTTTGCCAACGCGCGGTGATCGAGCCTATTCGACCATCCGCCGTGGGATCGATGCCAGCCCGTCGTTTATGGATCGCAACCGCTTCAGCGATGAAGGCAGCGCGATCTACCGGCGTCAGGTCAGACCGCCAAAGGTTTTCGCGCACCTCACGCAGTCGCCGGTCGTCACGGTCGGCGCTAACAACTTCCGCTTTCAGATATTCGATCGCGGCGGTCTTCGCGCCTTCCAGCCGGTGGGCACCAGCTACGAGGGTCCAGCGATTCTTACCTGGCAAGCGGCAGACTTGGATTGGAGTATCTTGGCCATCGCGAGCCATGACCTGCCCGAGGGCCTCGGCCCATATGGCGTCAACCGGCCGCAGGCGATCGACTGCGTCAATTTCGTCGGTGCGGATCAGAATAAAGCTGGCCAGCGCCTCTTCGTGTAGCGGGGCGCTCATGTTCAATTCACCGCCCCATTTTGACGGTGCAGAGTAACGTTCGTCGCGCTATCGACCGGAATTATGGATTCGGACGCAATCACCTGCTCGCGCAACACGCGCTCCACCGCCTTGGTGGTGCGGGCGCTTGGTCGCCCGCGCAGAATTTCCGAGACGGAGCCGACGCTAAGCCTTTCGGCCCGTTCAAATGCCGCCAACGACCCAAACCGCTTACGGATGGCCGCTTTCACGTCTTCAGGATGGCGGTTTCCCAATATTGCCATAACCAGATATCCGATAATTAATGCCCTGAAATCCGGTTATAACCGTAAATCTGGTCCATACAAGTATGGATGACCAGATTATTGATAATCTTATGGGCTTGGGTGCGCGCTTACGGCGGGCGAGGCAGGATGCCGGCCTCAACCAGAAGGACTTTGGCGCGATTGGCGGCGTCGGTCTCACCACCCAGCAGCAGTATGAGAGCGGGAAGACGCCCCCCAATGCCGAGTACTTTTACCGCCTGCACCAGTATGGGATTGATGTTGCAGAGCTGCTGATTGGGGGGACGCTCCACCCAACCCGCGGAGCTGATCGGCCGAATGCCGTTGACGTTCGCCAGCAGGAACTTGATGGGTTGGTGTCAGTAGAGGAAATCGACCTCGCCTACGGCATGGGCGCGGCATTCACTCATGACGCTGTTTCGGTACGGTCGCATCTATTTCCACTCGCGTTGCTGGAAACAATCACCAGCACGCCGCCATCTAAACTAACTATCGCACGCGGGATGGGCGACTCCATGATGCCGACATTGCACGATGGCGACATGGTCATCATTGATAGGTCACAGCGGACTGTACGCGATCAGGACGCAATCTGGGCGCTAACTGTAGGCGATATCGCTATGATTAAACGGCTGCGCGTAAAGTCTGACCGCGTGTTATTGCTATCTGATAACGAGCGAGTCCCGCCCGACGAAGCTACACATGACGAAATTAACATTGTAGGTAGAGTAATATTTATCGGACGACGTATCTAACAGGGGTATTGCATGCAAATTCGCCTCCCGCTTGCTGTAGTCTTGTCTGCATCGGTGCTATGCAGCTGCAATTCGGAAGTCCGACAAGCCGAGCAAGAGCTAGAAACGGTGCGCGATAGCCAACACAACTCGTCTGACTTCGCCGCGAATAACGACGAGATGTGCCGTGCATACCAGAAACTCGCCGATGCCTACCGCAAGGCGGGGGACAGCGAAAGGCTAAGGGGCACCCGTGTATTCGTCACTGGCTTCTGTAGGTGAAAGGATGAGGCGGTACAGCAACAGATCGCCGATCGAACGGATAGCGCGGGCGCTATGCACGGTGGATGGTCATCCACCCGACATACTGTTTGAGGGGCGGCCGATGTGGCAAAGCTATTTGTCCGCAGCGAACGTCACACTTGCCGCGATCGGCGAACCAAGCGCCGCCATGATCGACGCAGCGGGAAGCGTCGGCTTCGATCGGGACGCGGCCCGACGTTGCTGGTCGGCGATGCACTTGGCCGCAAAAATGGGTCCCACTTAAACGACGAACGAAATGCTGCATTGACGCGGGAGCAGATCAGAAAACCGCGTTAAATCAATGATTACCCACTTTAGGCGGCTTTGCGGGTAAGTGGGACCTATCGGGTCCCACTTCTTTGTGGACGCATTGGCGCCGACCATAACCTATTCACCGTCTAAGAGGGCTCTGAAAGCCCGCTTTTCCGCCAGTCAGAGGTTTCTAAGAGGTGCACACCGCCTCCGCGCCCGACTCCAGCCGCTCCTGTCAAAGACGTGTCAATTTGCCGATCGACTCTTGACAACCCACCGCCCGCCTCTCGCCGTCGATAATCGACGCAAAACCCCGGAAAACTGCCGTTGGGCCGCGAAATACCGGGTAATTCCGCATAGCCCCGTCAACTCCAGCCTGTCCTGTCACCTCACAGCGACGCTTTCGCACCTGAAGTTCCGTGGTTTAGCAAGGGCGTGAGACACGCTGTGACGCCCTGAAACAACCCCGTGGTGGGTCCGCCGGGACTCGAACCCGGGACCTCTCGATTAAAAGTCGCTTGCTCTACCAACTGAGCTACGGACCCTCCATCGGGGTGGAAGCGACCTAGGGGCGTGGACGCCTGCGGTCAACACCATGTCGCACATGACGCACGCGCCGACCATCGCGCGGGTCCCGCCAGTCTCCCGCGATTGCGGCCAATGGGTGCAGGACGAAGGTGCGGATCGCATAGGCGCCGTGCGGTACGGTCAATCCCGCCGAGCGCCACTGCCCACCCGACCACAGGATGATGTCGAGATCGATCACCCGCGCGCCCCAGCGCTGGCCTCGCCGTCGCCCAAAAGCTCGTTCGATCCTCTTCAGCGACGCCAGCATCTCGGGCGGGGTCAGCGCGCTGCGCACCAGTGCGGCGGCATTGGCGAAGGCGCGGATCGACGGACCGACCGGCGCGGTGGTGACGATCGGCGACACCGCATAGACACCGTCGAGCGCCGCCAGCGCCGCACGAATCTCGGCGCGCGGGCCTCCGTGCCGCCCGGGACGGTTGGAACCCAGCGCAATCGCATAGCTTGTCGTCGTCATGCCCCCCGACTACCGCAGCGCGATGCCCGATGCATCCTTTCCCACCATTCCCACGCCGTTGATCCCGGTCCAGCCGCCGCGCGACTGCCCGCTCTGCCCACGCCTCGCCGCGGTTCGCGCCGCGGTCGCCGCCGAATATCCCGGCTGGTGGAATGCGCCGGTCCCACCCTTCGGCGATGCCGATCCCTGGCTGGCGGTGATCGGCCTCGCCCCCGGCAAGCATGGCGCGCACCGGACGGGTCGTCCCTTTACCGGCGATGGCGCGGGGCCGCTTCTCTATGGCACGCTCGCCAAATTCGGGCTCGCCGAGGGGAATTTCGAGGCGCGGGTCGATGACGGCCTGACACTGACGGGTGCGGTCATCCTGAACGCGGTCAAATGCCTGCCGCCGGAGAACAAGCCGACGCCCGACGAAATCCGGACCTGCCGTTCGTTTCTGGAACAAGAGCTGGCGGCGCTGCCCCGGTTGAAGGTGGTCGTCGCGCTGGGCCAGATCGCGCACCAGTCGGTGGTCAAGGCGCTGGGCGGCCGCCTGCCCAAGGCACGGTTCGCGCATCTGGCCGAACACCGGATGCCGGGCGGCGGGCCGGTGGTGCTCGATAGCTATCACTGCTCGCGCTACAATCAGAATACCGGAAGACTGACACCCGATATGTTCGAGGCTGTCTTCGCCCACGCGGTGGCGTTGCGGGGCTGAACTGGTCGAGGGTCAGGCGGCCGATCTGCCACGCGGCAAAAGCTTATTCCAACTGGGCTTCAGCCGGCCGATCAGCGCCTGCTCCTCGATCGCACAGCGCGACACGCGTTGACCGAACACTTCTTCTTCAGGGGAGTGGCGGACCCAAACCCGCATTTCACCGTCCACCAGACATGGCCTGATCAACGTGGCCAGGGCGCCGCCCCGCCCCTGGCCCGTGAAGCCGCCACGATGCTGCCCCGCCCGCGCGGCCAGCGTACCGCCCGCCTTCCCGACATAGCAAATTTCCGTCGCCCGATCATCACGATCGGTCCACACCCAAGCATAGACGAAGCCTTCGCGGCGATCCGCCGGTCGAGCCTTGTAGGAGAAGCGCAGGCGATCCTGCTTCAACTCGATCTTGGCCCATGGCGCGAAACCGAGCGCTTCGAGTTCAGTTTCGATCATCAAATATCCTGCACCAGCCGCCCGTACAACTCGGGCCGCCGGTCGCGGAAGAAGCCGAAGGCGGCCCGGTGGCGCTTCACCCGGTCGAGGTCGAGGGTGGCGACGATCACGCCCTCTTCCTCGCGGCCCAGCTCGGCCAGTATGTCGCCGCGCTCGTCGCAGATGAAGCTGGTGCCGTAGAAGGTCTGGCCATGCTCGCAACCGATCCGGTTGGCGGCGACGATCGGTACGACGTTGGACACCGCATGACCAACCATCGCGCGCCGCCACAGCCGCGCGGTGTCGAGGCTGTCGTCATGCGGCTCGCTGCCGATCGCGGTCGGGTAGAACAGGACCTGCGCGCCCATCAGCATCATCGCGCGCGCCGTCTCGGGATACCATTGGTCCCAGCAGATGCCGACACCCAGCGTCGTCGCGGGACCGTCCCACACCTTGAACCCGGTATTGCCCGGGCGGAAATAGAATTTCTCCTCATATCCCGGACCGTCCGGGATATGGCTCTTGCGATAGACGCCCGCGACCTTGCCGTCCGGATTGATCATCGCCAGCGAGTTGTAATGATGCGGCCCATCCGCCTCGAAGAAGCTGGTGGGGATATGAACCTTCAACTCGGCCGCCAGTTCCTGCATCGCCAGCACCGCCTTGTGCTCGGCGGTCGGCTTGGCGTTTGCAAACAGCCCTTCATCCTCGACGCGGCAGAAATATTCGCCCTCGAACAATTCGGGCGGCAGGATCACCTGCGCACCCTGTGATGCCGCCTCCCGAACGAGGCGCGACACCTCGGCGATGTTGCGGTCGATATCGGCAGTGAAGGCCAGTTGCAGCGCGGCGACGGTGATCTGGGTCATGGCCACGCCCTTTAATGGCTCAAATTTCCTCCGTCACGCACCGAGTGGCCAGACGCGCATGCAATTCGTCGAGGAAGGGGCCTGGCTCATCGAGCCGTAGCGCCACGGCCCGCATCGGATCGCGCCGCCAGCACGACCGGGGCGGCAAAGGCGGGTGCAGCCGGAGGAGCAGATTGGGCCAGGCCAGCAGCGCGATGTTCCAACTGTCCGGCGCCCGCACCGTCGCGCCGTCGGGGTTCGCCTGTACGGCGGTGATGGCAGCATAGGGGATCATATGGTCGACCAGGATACCGGCGCGTATCCGCACCCCAGTATCGGTCAACAAAATGGGGGCCAGCCGCAGCGACTTGATGAGCCCGATCAGATAGAGAAGCGATACGTCGCTGACCACGAACAGGATCAGCGCCAGCGTCCGGTTCCGATGCGCGATCAGCAAATGGGTGACGCCGATCTCGACACAGGACAGCAGCAGCAGCGCGATCATCATCGGTTGAAGCTGCCGGTGATAACCAAAGCCGATCGCGCCCGGCGGAATGTCGGGCGCGGCCTTCCAGCGGAACAGCGCCAGATGGAGCAATCCCGCCTCCGCGACCGCGAGGCGGGCAAGCGGACGCGGCAGCATTTCGGCGAGCAGGTCGATCCAGCGATCCGCATCGCTGCGTCGCCAGTGCCGGACCCGCTCGGCGGCGCGCCACATTCCCCATCCGCCATGCAGGGCGATCGCCACGACCGGCACCGCCAACGCCCAGGGCATGGCGATCAGCGCCGCCCGAATCGGCGCGGGCGACAGGCTGAGCACCGCCATTCCCGCCGCCGCCATCGCCGCAATCCCTGCCCGCCAGCCGGGGCGACGGTCTCGCGCGATCAGGCCCAGCATCATCGCATCCGACGCGATCCACAGGAACAGCAATGCCGCCACATGCGGATGCGCCGAAGCGAGGGGCAAGCGGAGCAGCGCCGCCGCCCCGGCGATGACGATGGGCGGCACCAACCCGGAAAGCGTAAATCCACCTGTGTCGGTCGACCGGGCGATCATCATGGCGCGTCCCCCTGTAGATGCGGGGCGATCCTATCCCACCCTATGGGCGGCGTCACGCGGTTCGGCGCGCCCCCTCCTCCATTCCACCTGAACGCAGGGCAAGTTACGGGAAAGCCTGATCCCGTCCCTACCGACCATCACGAAAAGGGCCCACGCTTCCTATGGAAGCGCAGGCCCTTCGTCTTCCGACAGGCTCGGCGCGTCAGAGCGCCGGTATCTGCTGCGAAATGCAGTGGAAGCTGCCGCCGCCGGTCAGGATCGCATCGGCGCGCAGGCCCACAACTTCGCGGTCGGGGAAGATCGCCTGGATCGCCGCAACGCCCGCCGCGTCGTTCTCGCTGCCATAGAGCGGCACGACGACCGCCGCATTGCCGATATAGAAGTTCATATAGCTGGCGGGCACGATCTCCTCGTCGCGCAGCACCCGACCCGGCGAGGGGATGGTCACGACCTCCAGCCCCGCCGCCTCGGCGGTGCGCTTGGCGGCGGCATAGACCTGCCAATTGGGATCATTCTCCGCTGCTTCCGGCAAGGCGATCCGGTTCGGCCCGACGAAGCGCGCCAGATTGTCGACATGGCCATCGGTGTGATCGTTGAGCAGTCCGTCGCCCAGCCACACCACGCGGGTCAGCCCCAGATCCTGCGCCAGCCGTTCGGTGATCGCTTCCTCGGTCAGTTCGGGGTTGCGATTGGGGTTCAGCAGGCACTGGCGCGTGGTGACGACCAGGCCGGTGCCGTCGCCGTCGATCGCACCACCCTCCAGCACCCAGTCGCAGGGCGTGGCCGCGATACCGCGATCCTCGGCTAGCCGCGCGCCGACCGTGTCGTCGCCCGGCAGGTCATATTTCCCGCCCCAGCCATTGAACCGGAACAGGCGGGCCGAACCGTCGCCCGTGACGATCGGTCCGGTATCGCGCAACCAGATGTCGCCGAAAGGCTGCACCACCACATCGGCGAGATCACCCGCCATGTCGCGGGCGGCATCGGCGGCCTCGCCATCGGCGGCGACCAGGATCACCCGTTCGCCCCGGCCCTCGGCATGGACGGCGCGGGCAAAGGCCAGAACCTCCTCGCGCGCGGGTTCCAGATCGTCTTCCCACAGCTCGGGATGGCTGGGAAAGCCGATCCATACGGCCTCATGCCGGGCCCATTCGGGTGGCGGAGGCGTCGTCGCGGATGGCGTGGTCACCGATGACGTGGTCACTGGGCGTTCTTCCTGCTTTGATCGCGGATGCTGCGAAATTCGGCGGTGGGATACCAGTTGGGCCACAGGCCCGGCCGGTCCGCCAGCGTCCTGCCCAATTGATAATAGACCGTCAAATCCTCGACCGCGCCCGACCAATCCCAGTTGGGATCATATTCGTCGGCGGGCTTGTGATAGCGGTGGGCGACATAGTCCTCCGCCGCCGCCTTGCCCGCCGCGACGCCGCCCATCACCTTGTCCTGTCCCGACCCGCCATCGAGCATCGGCACGCCCAGCTTGGCGAAGGAGAAATGGTCGGACCGGTAATAGCTGCCCCGTTCCGGATTGGCTTCCTCGCCGATATAGCGGCCCTGCGCGCCGACCAGCCCCTTGGCGATGTCCTCGATCTCGGACTTGCCCTTGCCGATCAGCACGAAATCCTTGGACCGGCCGGTGACGTTCAGCCCGTCCATATTGACCCCGCCCACCGTGCGGGCGAGCGGAAAGACCGGGTGCTGCGCATAATAGCCCGAGCCGAGCAGCCCGCTTTCCTCCGCCGTCACCGCCAGGAACGCGATCGACCGCTTGGCCGGTCCCGCCTTGGCCTGCGCCTCTGCCAGCGCGACCAGTCCCGCCACGCCGCTCGCATTGTCGAGCGCGCCGTTGCAGATATCGTCGCCATCCACCGCGTCGCACCGTCCCAGATGGTCCCAATGCGCGGAATACAGGACATAATCCCCCGGCTCGGTGGTACCGGGCAGCAGGCCGACGACATTCTTCGACGCCTGGCGCCGGATCGTGTTGGTGAACCCGCCCGACAAAGTCAGGCCGAGCGGCACCGCCTTGAACCCCTTGGTCTGCGCCGCCTTGGTCAGGGTGGCGAGGTCCTTGCCCGCCGCCTTCAGGATGCGCTCCGCCACCGGCTGTTGCAGCCAGCCGATCACCTGGCTCTGGTCCATGTGATCGCCCGCCTCGTCCAGTTCGAGCTGCGGCCCGGTCCAGGAGGATTGCACCACCGCCCAAGGATAGGCGGCGGGTTCGGTCTGATGCACGATCAGCGCGGCTGCGGCCCCGTGCTTGGCGGCATTCTCGAACTTATAGGGCCAGCGACCATACCAAGTCATCGCCCGCCCCTCGAACGGCCCCTCGCGCCCCATGGTCTGCCAGTCGGCGTCGTTGACTAGGATGATCACCGTCTTGCCGCGCACATCGACCCCGGCATAATCGTCCCAGCCCTTTTCGGGCGCGGTGATGCCATAGCCGACGAAGACCATCTCGCTATTCGCCACATCGATCTTCGGTGTGACGCGATAGGTGCCGACCACCATATCGGTCCGATAGGCCAGTGAGATGGGTTGCCCCTTGCCCCTGACCGTAAAGGGCTGGACGTCGGTCGCGGTGATCTCGACCATGGGCACGTCCTGGGTCCAGCTTCCCTTGTTGCCGGGCTTCAGCCCCGCCTTCTGAAAGCGGTCGATGACGTAGGCGACCGTCTTGTCCTCGGCGGGCGTGGTGGGCGCGCGTCCTTCATATTCGTCGGACGACAGCGTCTGCGTGACGGTCTTCAGCGTATCGACCGAAATGGCGGGCCGCTCCTGCGCAAGGGCGGTACCGGACATGAGGGCGATCAGTGACAGGGCAAGACGACGCGACATAACAACCTCCCGAATGCGATGCGTGCATGTCTGACATGCACCCCCCACGACGCGCAAGCGAACAGCCCACAAGCGAAAATGTCGCCATATCCGATCTTCTTGCGATTGAGTTCATGCGATGCGGAGCGTCAGCATCGATGCGCCACTTCCAATTCCGGCCTGTCTGCGTCTCGTTCCGTTCTCGTCGAAAGGCATGATGATGACGATGCGCATTGTCGCAATGGCCCTCCTGCTATTGGCAGCAACAAGTTGTGGATCGGCCTCGACTGATCGCGACATTACAACGGAGTCGGCCTCGGTACCACCTCCCCCTCCTCTCCTCCGCCGCCTCCGCCTCCGCCGCCTGCCGAGGAGCCGATGGTAATGATACGGATGCCAAATTTCCCTTGGCCGCCGCCCGCCCCTTCCGCGCGCGCTACCATTTCGGCGGCGAGGTTCGGACGCGTCCAAACCCTGGGCGAAGCGGCGGATCGACTAAGCAGCGCTTTGGAAAGGTCAGGCTATACGGAGATCGGCTATTATGCCGCACCCGGCGGCTTCGCACTTGTCACGCGTATCGAACGCATGCGCGATGATGGTCGTCCATGGTCTCAGGTCGGGCGGTTCGACATCGAGTCACAAGCGTCGTTGCCGGACCCGTTCACGCTCTCGGACTATCTTACGGCATTACTACGTGCGCCACCCGGTCGATATCGATTGATCGCCTTCAT
This sequence comes from Sphingomonas sp. Marseille-Q8236, assembly GCF_965112005.1. Taxonomy (NCBI): domain Bacteria; kingdom Pseudomonadati; phylum Pseudomonadota; class Alphaproteobacteria; order Sphingomonadales; family Sphingomonadaceae; genus Sphingomonas; species Sphingomonas sp. Marseille-Q8236. The sequence continues at coordinate 1,248,668 of NZ_CBCOPO010000001.1, read as the reverse complement.
CGTCAGCGATCATATCACCCCCAGCAACGGGCCATCGATAGGTTTCAACGATGTCGACCGCATTCTCGAAAATGGGAGCGACAGGCTCGACAACCAAACGAAAAGCCAGGCCTTCACGCCCAATCATAAGGTCATCGCCCTGATATACGAGTTCGTCCGGCGGCGCGGTGAGGCCGCGACACAGGCCAAACCCAGTCGACTGGAAGCCAGCCAACACCTCCGCGGCGCTCAACTTCTACAGTATTGATGAGACAATCGAAGGCAACAGGAGCGATCCGATGCAAAGTTATCGCACTATACTGATGACGACATGGCTGATCGGCGGCGGTATAATCATTTTGCTCTTCATCGTTCAGACCCAATTGGGTGCATTCAGTGGCGATGAAGCCAAGGCCTGGGAATGGCTTTCGCCGAACCTGTTTCCGACTTTGACACTCGTTTTGGGAGTTACCCAATTGACGAAACCGGGGTCGGCACACGTATCGAAACGACGCCCCCCGCTATTCCTGCCGTCATTGCTGACAAGCATCTTGTTTTTGGCTTCCCTTATCCTGTCTATTCTTCTTCAGCCATTTACGAACAAGAAACCGATTGAAGCTTTGTACCAAGCCAATGTCTGGCTTGGACCGCTGCAAGGGTTCGTCAGTTCGACGCTCGGCGTCTTCTTCGCGCGCGAAATTCCCAAAGGGGCCAGCAACTCCTGATACCCGAAACGAAAAAAAGGCGGCCCCGAAGGACCGCCTCTTCGTATTCGGTAAGACCCGAAAACTTAGCGCGAATAGAATTCGACGACCAGGTTCGGTTCCATCTTCACCGGATAGGGCACCTCGTCCAGCGTCGGCACGCGGGTCAGGGCGACCCTGGTGTTGCCGTCGGCGGTGACGTAATCGGGCACTTCACGCTCGGCGAGCTGCTGTGCCTCGAGGACCAGCGCCATTTCGGTCGCCTTCGAGCCCAGCGAGATCTCGTCGCCGACGAAGCAGCGGCGCGACGCGATGTTGCACTTCACGCCGTTGACGCGGATGTGGCCGTGGCTGACCAGCTGGCGCGCGGCGAAGATCGTCGGCGCGAACTTGGCGCGGTACACGATCATGTCCAGACGCTGCTCGAGCAGGCCGATCAGGTTCTGCGAGGTATCGCCCTTCATGCGGGCGGCTTCCTGGTAGCAGGCCTTGAACTGCTTCTCGGTCACGTCGCCATAATAGCCCTTCAGCTTCTGCTTGGCGCGCAGCTGCAGACCGAAGTCCGACATCTTGCCCTTGCGACGCTGACCGTGCTGGCCGGGGCCGTATTCACGCTTGTTGACCGGGCTCTTGGGACGACCCCAGATGTTCTCGCCCATACGGCGGTCGAGCTTGTACTTCGCGCTCTGACGCTTCGACATGTATATTCCTTAGCAACTACGAACGACGTTGTTCCCGGTATCGCACCATGCCAGTCTTTGTGGGACGAGCGCAGGCCCACCGCTTCACCGGGATGCGGGGGCAATTGCGAAGGGGCGCGCCTAACGGACGGGCGCGCCGGAGTCAAGCGAGGCGGCGCTCAGCTGCCCTGCACGGTGCCCAGCCGGCTCGCGGCGTCGTCCACATCCTTTCGCGCATCGGCGGCGATCATGTCCCATTCCTCACGCGTGTGGCAGACCTTGCGCCCACCCAGGCGCGATCCGGTGGGGGCCTCCGAACGACAGATCCTCTTCTCCTTCGGCTTGGGGGCCGGCGGTGTCGACTCGGCCTGTTGTCCGGCCAGGGTCAGCAGCAGCAAGGTGGTCAGCATCGTCCTCTTCTCCCATCGGAACAGCCGGGCGGGATGCTAACGCCATCCCTTCCCCCACCGCAAGCCGGGCTGGACAGCGCGCGCGCCGCCCGGCAGAGCCATGGCCATGACCCAGATACTCGCCGGCCCCGATTGCACGACCATGGCGGAGGTCCGCGCAGGCGTCGACCAGCTCGACCGCGAACTCGTGGCGCTGCTCGCGCGCCGCTTCGGCTATATGGACGCCGCCGCGCGGATCAAGCCGAGCCGCGACCACGTGCGTGACGAGGGTCGCAAGGCCCAGGTGATCGACCAGGCGCGCGTCGAGGCAAAGCGGCTGGGTGTGCCCGAGATGGTCGTGGCGGAGATGTGGGAAACGCTGGTCGAGGGGTCGATCGCCTATGAATTGGCGACCTTCGATCGGACGCGGGGGTAAGGCGCCCCCACCTCCGTTCAGGCTGAGCGTAGTCGAAGCCCACGCCGCAGGCTGCGCCACAAGCGCTGTTGGGCACAGCCAATCTCTTGGCCTTCGACTACGCTCAGCCTGAACGGAGGTAGTGCGTTACCGCTCGCGCGGGCGGGCCAGCGTCGACAGCACGCCGCGCAGGGTGCGGATTTCCTGGCTCGACCAGCCGGGCTTGGTCAGCAGGGTGCGCAGCGTCCGCTTGGTCGCGGGCGTCCGGTCGGGCGGGAAGAAATAGCCCGCACCATCAAGCATCTCCTCCAACTGGCCGATCATCCCGTCCAGCTCGAATTGCGGCGCGACCTCGGGCAGTTCGACCTCGGGCGGCTGGGCCAGCTCGACGCCCTTCGACCATTCATAGGCGATCAGGATCACCGCCTGGGCCAGGTTCAGGCTGCCAAATTCGGGATTGATAGGCACGGTGACGATCTTGCGCGCGATCGCCACGTCGTCGGTCTCCAGCCCCGATCGCTCGGGCCCGAAAAGGAAGGCCGCCCGGCCCACCGTGTCGGCATGGATTTCGCGCGCCGCCTCTTCCGGGGTCACCACCGGCTTGGTGACGCCGCGCTTGCGCACGGTGGTGGCATAGACCTGTGCACAGTCGGCGACCGCCTCGGCGACGCTCTCAAAGACCTTGGCCTGTTCCAGTACCGTGTCCGCGCCCGAGGCGGCAGGCCCCGCCTGCGGATTGGGCCAGCCGTCGCGCGGGGTGACGAGGCGCATCTCCACCAGCCCGAAATTGAGCATAGCACGCGCGGCCTTGCCGATATTCTCGCCCAGCTGCGGGCGGACCAAGACGATGACGGGGGGCTGGGATTTGTTCACGTTCACTCTTCCGTTCGCCCTGAGCGAAGTCGAAGGGCACGTTCCGCGCGCGGTATCGCGGCTTCTTTCAGGCGCGTCCAGTCCGATACGACCAAGGCGGTCTTCTTGGTGCGGGACCAGCCTTTGATCTGGCGTTCGGCGGTGAGGGCCTCGTGGCGGGTGGGGAAGTCCTGCGACCATGCCAGTTCGACCGGGCGGCGGCTGTGGGTGTAGCAGGGGATTTCGCCGGTCTGATGCTGGGCGATGCGATGTTCGAGATTGTCGGTGTGGCCGGTGTAATAGCTGCCGTCCGAGCAGCGGAGGATGTAGCAGTAGAAGGCCATTCACTTTCCCCGAAAGCGAGCACCGCAAGGCTATCGCTTTCGGGATTTGGGGCAAGGCAAATCCCTTGGGCTTCGACTTCGCTCAGCCTGAACGGCTGCCTTGTTAAAGCCAGATAACTCCTATCCTCCGTTCAGGCTGAGCGAAGTCGAAGCCCACGCCCCAACGCTCGCCGAAAGCCCGAACTCACTCCCCCTTCGGCGCCACTTCCTCCACCGTCCCGGCAAACGCCTCGAAATCCTTGGCCTCGCCGAACTCGCGATACACGCTGGCGAATCGGATATAGGCCACCGAATCCAGGCCCTTCAGCCCTTCCATCACCATCTCGCCGATCCGCTTGGACGACACCTCGCCCTCGCCGCTGGTCTCCAACTGACGCTGGATGCCGGACACGAGCTTTTCCACCCGCACCGGGTCGATCGGTCGCTTGCGCGTAGCGATGGCGATGGAGCGGAGCAACTTTTCGCGCTCGAACGGCTCGCGCCGGTCCTCGCTCTTCAGCACGAACAGCTCGCGCAACTGGATGCGCTCGAACGTGGTGAAGCGCGCACCGCAGCCTTCGCATTGGCGGCGGCGGCGGATGGCCGCCCCGTCTTCGGTGGGGCGGCTGTCCTTTACCTGACTGTCTTCATGGCCACAAAAGGGGCAGCGCATTCAGGCCTTCTTCTTTGCCTTGAAATAGGCGTAACCGGCCCCCGCCGCCGCGCCCAGGACCGGACCAACGAACGGCACCGGGATCGCGACCACGGCGCCGAGCGCGCCCCATTTCGCCATGCTCTTGCCGAGGCCGGGGGTCGACTTGATGTCGTTCTGCACCTCGGAAAATTTCTGGTCGAACTTGGCCATGCGTTTATGTCCTTATCCCTGATAGATCGGAAAGCGTGCGCAAAGCTCACGCACACGGGCACGAACGTTCGCCTCGACCTCGGGGTCCCCATGCTCGCCCTTGGCCTTCAGACCGTCGAGCACATCGGCGACCATATGGCCGATCTGCTCGAACTCCGCCGGGCCGAAACCGCGCGTGGTGCCCGCGGGCGAGCCGACGCGGATGCCGCTGGTCTTCATCGGGGGCAGCGGATCGTTGGGAATGCCGTTCTTGTTGCAGGTGATGCCCGCGCGCTCCAGCGCCTCGTCGGCGTCGCGGCCGGTGATGCCCAGCGGCGTCAGGTCGACCAGCGCCAGATGCGTGTCGGTGCCGCCCGCGACCAGGTTCGCGCCGCGCGCCTTCAGCGTCGCCGCCAGCGTGCGGGCATTCTCCACGACCGCCGCGATATAGGTCTTGAACTCGGGCTGCAGCGCCTCGCCGAACGCGACCGCCTTGGCGGCGATGACGTGCATCAGCGGGCCGCCCTGAAGGCCGGGGAAGACCGCCGAGTTGATCTTCTTCGCGATCGCCTCGTCATTCGTCATGATCATGCCGCCACGCGGACCGCGCAATGTCTTGTGCGTGGTGGTGGTCACGACATGCGCATGGCCGAACGGGGTCGGGTGCAGACCGCCCGCAACGATGCCCGCAAAATGCGCCATGTCGACCATGAAATACGCGCCGACCTCGTCCGCGATGGCGCGGAACTTGGCGAAGTCGATGACGCGGGGATAGGCCGATCCGCCCGCGATGATGATCTTGGGCTGGCACTCGCGCGCGATGCGGGCGACCTCGTCATAGTCGATCAGATGCGTCTCGGGGTCGACGCCATATTGGACCGCATTGAACCACTTGCCCGACAGCGCCGCCTTGGCGCCGTGGGTCAGATGGCCACCGGCGTCCAGCGACAGGCCCATGATCGTGTCGCCGGGCTTGGCCAGCGCCAGCATCACCGCGCCGTTCGCCTGCGCGCCCGAATGCGGCTGCACGTTGACGAAATCGCAGCCGAAGATCTGCTTGGCGCGGTCGATCGCCAGCTGCTCGACCTCGTCCGATGGCGCGCAGCCCTGATAGTAGCGCTTGCCCGGATAGCCCTCGGCGTACTTGTTCGTGAAGACCGAGCCTTGCGCTTCCATCACCGCCTTGGAGACGATGTTCTCGCTGGCGATCAACTCGATCTGGGTCTGCTCGCGTTCCAGCTCGTGCGACACACCGGCGAAGACGGCGGGGTCGGCATCGGCCAGGGTGCGGGTGAAGAAGCCGGCGGGCTGGACGTCGTTAAGCGTGCTCATTGCGGATATCCTTGGGCGTTCAATTCTGGGCGGGGGCAGCGGACAGCATGTCGACGCGGCGCTGATGACGTCCGCCCTCGAACGGGGTGGACAGGAAGGCGGTCAGGCAGGCCTTGGCCATTTCCTCGCCGATGACGCGTGCGCCCATGGCGATGGCGTTGGCGTCGTTATGCTGGCGGGCGAGCGCGGCGGACAGCGGCTCGGAGACAAGCGCGCAGCGGCAGGCGGGATGGCGGTTGGCGGCGATCGAGATGCCGATGCCGGAGCCGCACAGCGCCACGCCGCGCTCGGCACGACCATCGGCCAGGGCCTCGGCCACCGCATGGCCGAAATCGGGATAATCGACGCTGGCCGTGCCGTCGGTGCCCAGGTCGAGCACCTCATGCCCCTCGCCACGCAGCCAGTCCGCCAGCACGGTCTTCAACGAGACGGCGGCATGATCGGATGCGATCGCGATGCGCATGGGACGGGCGCTCCTGACGGGGTGGGAATGGAATGGGTGCGCCTTTACGCGCGCGCGGGGCGGATGGCTACCCCTTGGAGAGGGAACATGTGTCCGTCCCGGCCGGTTTTGCGCGGGATGAAGCCAATCATGATCCTCGCCGCCCTTCTGCCCCTTGCCGCCTGCTCGCGCGAAACGCCTGAGGTGGTGAACAACAGCGCCGCCGCCTCGATCGGTGGGCCGAGTGCCCCGGCCACGGCAGGCCCGGCCGGCGATGGCGCCACCTTCACCGGCATGCCCAAGGCCAAGGCCCCGGACTATGTCGGCCGTTGGATCGGGGTGGAGGGCATGGTCCTGAACGTGAAGCATGCCGCGACGCCCGGCCGCTACCGGCTGGAGATGCAATGGGACCTCGACAACAAGGGCGAGTTCAAGGGCGATGCGGTGGGCGACACGATCGTGTTCGAGCGCAACGGCGTGCGCGAGACGCTACGCCCGACAAATGGCGATGCGACCGGGCTGAAATATCTGGCGGGAAAGACGGAGTGCCTGACGGTGAAGACGGGCGAGGGTTACTGCCGGAAATAAGGCGCCGCCGGGCCGTCGATCACGGACCGACCTCCCCGCGAAATTGCGACGTCCGAAAGCCCTATCGCCCCCTGTTCCCCGGCGAAGGCCGGGGCCCAGTTGCCACGACCTTGAAGCGGACTGGTCAAGCGTAAGAGGCCAAAGCGATGCCTTGGCGCATGCCTCCCACGCACCGCTCTGCGTTCCATTGCCTTTGCCGCAACTGGGCCCCGGCCTTCGCCGGGGAACATGGAGTTACGGAGAGGCCTTACGCCGCCATCTTGAGGTCGAGCCGCTCCCAGATTTCAACCAGCGCCGAGACAAGTTCCGCCATCATCGCCTCGTCATGCGCGGGGCCGGGGGTGAAGCGCAGCCGTTCGGTGCCGCGCGGGACGGTCGGGTAATTGATCGGCTGGACGTAGACGCCATACTCGGCGAGCAGGATGTCGCTGATCTTCTTCGCCTTGACCGGGTCGCCGACCATGACGGGCACGATATGCGTCTCGCCCAGCATCACGGGCAGTCCTGCGTCACGCATCATCGCCTTCAGCCGGGCGGCAGCAGCCTGCTGGCCTTCACGCTCGACCGAGCTTTGCTTCAGGTGGCGCACGCTTGCCAGCACGCCCGCGACCAGCACCGGCGATAGCGAGGTGGTGAAGATGAAGCCGGGGGCATAGGAGCGGATCACGTCGACGATCATCCGATCGGCCGTGATATAACCGCCCATCACGCCGAACGCCTTGCCCAGCGTCCCCTCGATCACCGTCAGCCGATGGGCGACGCCATCCCGCTCCGAAATACCGCCGCCGCGTGCGCCGTACATGCCGACCGCATGGACCTCGTCGAGATAGGTCAGCGCATTATACTTGTCCGCCAGGTCGCAGATCGCCGCGATCGGGGCGACATCGCCCTCCATCGAATAGACGCTTTCGAAGGCGATCAGCTTGGGCAGGCTCGGGTCCGCTGCTGCCAGCAGTTCCTCGAGATGCGCGAGGTCGTTGTGGCGGAAGACCTGCTTCTCGCATCCCGAATTGCGAATCCCCGCGATCATCGAGGCATGGTTGAGTTCGTCCGAGAAGATCACGCAGCCGGGCAGGATCTTCGCCAGCGTCGCCAGCGTCGCCTCGTTGGAGACATAGCCACTGGTGAAGAGGAGCGCCGCTTCCTTGCCATGCAGGTCGGCCAGTTCGCCTTCCAGATCGACATGATAATGCGTGTTGCCGCCGATATTGCGCGTACCGCCCGAGCCCGCACCGACGTCATGGAGCGCTTCCTCCATCGCGGCGATGACCTTCGGATGCTGTCCCATCGCCAGATAGTCATTGGAGCACCAGACCGTGATCGGCTTGGGTCCGTTATGCCCGGCGAAGCAGCGCGCATTGGGGAACATGCCCTTGTTGCGCAAAATGTCGATGAAGACGCGGTAACGTCCCTCGGCGTGCAGGCGGTCGATCGCCTGGGTGAAGACGCGGGAATAATCCACGCGCGCGTCCGTACCGTCGATGCTCATGGGTTGGGAACGTACGACGATATGGCGGATGAATCGAGTCGATAACCGCGCTTACTGTGATCGATCATGGTGGACATATTGTCCCAACGCCGGAAGTGTTCCTGATGCGGGTGTTTCGCAAGGCCCGCGCGCCACTCCGCCCCTGCCCCATCGCCCCTGCCCCATCATCATTCCGGTCGAGCGAAGGTCAGAGCGCCTCGATCGTCGTGAAACCGCGCGCCGCCAGGCCCGGGGCCAGCGCGCGTTCGCGGTCGCCCAGACGGGTGAACACCGCGACGCCCTCCCCCGGATCGGCGGGCCAGTCCTGCCCATCCGTCAGATACGCGATCCGCCGCGCGATCCCCGGTCCGCCATCGACGAAACGCACCGCGTGAGGCGCGGCCGCCGCCAGCTCCGCCTCGACCAGCGGGAAATGGGTGCAGGCATTGACGATCACGTCGATCGCCTCGCCGCCTTCCTGCCCGAACAGACCGGCCAGCACCGCCGCGAAGGAATCGGAGGCCAGCGCCTCGCCGCGCAGCTTCGCCTCGGCCAGTTCGACCAGTTCGGCCGAGCCATGCCGGATCACCCGGCAATCCCCCGCGAACCGCGCCGCCAGATCGTCCACATAGGCCTGACGCACCGTCGCACGGGTGCCGAGCACGCCGATGGTGCGGGTCTGGCTCATCGTGGCGGCGGGCTTGATCGCAGGCACCGTGCCGACGACCGGCAGGTCCAGCGCCGCGCGCACGGCGGGCAGCGCGATGGTCGAGGCGGTGTTGCACGCGATCACGATCAGGCGTGGCCGATACCGCTCCGCCAGCCGCCCCAGCAGGGCGGGTACGCGGCCCGCAATCTCGGCCTCGGTCTTTTCGCCATAAGGGTAGCCGGCACTGTCCGCGACATAGACGAAAGGCGCGGTCGGCAAGGCGGCGCGCGCGGGCCCCGCGATCGACAACCCGCCGACGCCGGAATCAAAGAACAGGATCGGGCGCAAATCGCTCATTCCTGCCTCTTAAGGGGTTTGCGGATGCGAAACCAGCATGCCCCGGATTGGACAGGCCGGACCCGATGTTCTATGTCTGTCCCGGAGCACAGGGGAAGACTATTGCCGACCGAAATCATCTGGGGGCCGCCCACTCTGGCCTTGCTGATCGGCTATCTGCTGGGGTCGATTCCATTCGGCATCATCCTGACGCGCCTGGCCGGTGCGGGTGATCTGCGGAGCATCGGGTCGGGCAATATCGGCGCGACCAACGTCCTGCGTACGGGGCGCAAGGGGCTGGCCGCCGCGACTCTGATTCTCGACCTGCTGAAGGGGGTAGCTGCCGTCCTGCTGGTCCGCGACTGGATGCCCGGCGAAGAGGCGCTGGCGGCGGCGGCCGCATTTGTCGGCCACTGCTATCCTATCTGGTTGAAGTTTCGCGGCGGAAAGGGTGTCGCCACGCTGATGGGCGTGGTCGTCGCGCTCCATTGGCCGCTCGGCCTGGTCTATGCGGTCGTGTGGCTGGGGCTGCTCGCCACCATCCGCATTTCGGCGGTGGCGGGGATGGCGGCAGCGATCAGCGCCCCGCTGGCCGCCGCCATCATGGGGCGGTTCGACCTCGTCCTGCTGCTGATCGCGCTGGCGCTGATCGTGGTGTGGAAACACGGCTCCAACATCGAACGGCTGCTGGCGGGGACCGAGCCCCGCATCGGCAAGAAGCGTGACTGACGCCCGGTTCGCACAGCTTCGGCTGCTGCGGACGCATGGCATCGGCCCGGTCACCTGGCGACAGTTGATGGCGCGGTTCGGCGAGGCGGGGGCCGCGCTGGAGGCGGTGCCGATGCTGGCCCGGCGCGGCGGCGGCGATGCCCCGTGCGCCGCCGATCCCGCCCTGATCGCGCGCGAGATGGAGGCGGTGGCCCGGCTGGGCGCGCGCCACGTGATGCTGGGCGAGGCGGACTATCCACCGCTGCTGGCCGAATGCGACACCGCGCCACCCGCGCTGATCGTGCGCGGAGACATCAGGCTAGCGCATCGCGGCGGCGTGGCGCTGGTCGGTGCGCGCAATGCCTCGGCCGCGTCGTGCCGCTTCGCACGCGGGCTGGCGCAGGATCTGGCGAGCCATCGGGTGCCGGTCACCTCAGGACTGGCGCGCGGGATCGACACGGCGGCGCATATCGGTGCGCTCGACGGCGGCACGATCGGCGTCATCGCCTGCGGGATCGACATCGCGTTCCCGCCCGAAAATGCCCGGTTGCAGGAAGAGGTGGCGACACGCGGCCTGCTGATCGCCGAGCAGCCGCCGGGGACCCAGCCATTGGCGCGCCACTTCCCCTCGCGCAACCGGATCATCGCCGGGCTGGCACAGGGAACCGTGGTGGTGGAAGCCGCGCCACGTTCCGGCTCGCTCATCACCGCGCGACTGGCGGGGGAAGCGGGACGCGAGGTGATGGCGGTGCCCGGCCACCCCGCCGACCCCCGAGCGCAAGGCTGCAACATGCTGATTCGCGAAGGCGCGACGCTGATCCAGTCGGCGGGCGACATATTGGAGCAGATCCGGCCGATCGATCCGCGTATGGTCCGCGCGCCCGACCACCCCTATGCGCCACCGCCCCCACAAGAGGCGAACAGCGCCGACCGCGCCCGCGTCACCGACCTGCTCGGCCCGGTGGCGGTCAGCGTGGACGAAATCATCCGCCAAAGCGGCCGCCCGCCCGCCATCGTGCAGACGATCCTCTTGGAACTGGAACTGGCCGGGCGGCTGGAACGGCACGCCGGGGGGCGGGTGGCTTTGGCATGACGGATCCGCGCCTGCTCCACACCGAGCGTTTGATCCTGCGGCCCTATGAGGTTGCGGATTTCGACTCCTATGCCGCGATGGTGGCCGATCCCGTCGTGGTTCGTCATGCCGGTCAACCCATGACGGGCGAGGAAGCCTGGATGCGGCTACTGCGCTATATCGGCCATTGGTCGGCATTCGGGTATGGGCTGTTCGCGGTACTGGACCGGTCGAGCGGCCGCTATCTGGGCGAAACGGGCTTCATGGAATATCGCCGAGAGGTGACGCCCAGGCTGGCGGTGCCGCTGCCCGAGGCGGCCTGGGTCTTCACCAGCGCCGCGCATGGCAAGGGCTATGCATTCGAGGCTGCCGCCGCCGCGCACCGGTGGATGGGGGAAACACACGCCCCCACCGCGACCCAGTGCATCATTTCGCCCGCCAATCGGGAATCGATCCGATTGGCGAACCGGCTGGGCTATCGCCCGCACGACGAGCCGGAATATCGGGACCATAGGGTTTCCCGTCTGGTCCGCACCTGTCCCTGACGTCGATCAGCCCGCGCTACAAACCGCCCGGCTGTCCCCGGTGGCGCACAGCGTCGCCCCGGCGACCAGCGCCTCGACCCGGCCGATCGCCTGCGGCGTCGCGGGTCCCCGAATTGCGGCCTGGATGTTGTGAAGCTGTTCGCTCCCGGTGACGTAACGGCCGACGACCAGTTCGGCCAGGCCGGTCTGCGGGTTGCGCGGGCAGTCGATGCGTAACGTCACCGACTCATGCCCGGCCAGCGGCGTATCGCGCACTTCGCCGACCGTCGCACCGGGACAGGCGCGCTGCATCGACTGGGCCCAGACCATGGCATAGCGGCGTGGACCCATGCCTGGCTTCCAGCCGAGTTGAAGGATCGTCACCATCCGGGTCCAGCGTTGGACGGTCTCACCGCGCGGCACATATTCGCGGATCGGTGCGCCCCCCTGCCCGGCAAAGCCGAGGACGAAACCCGGCTCGGCGGGCGGCGCGATATGTTCGGCCACGGGGACGGCATCGGCCAGACCCATCAACAGCGCAAGAATCATAATCCCCCCCCTCCTTGTCATCCGCTGATCGCGAGTGCGCTTCGATCGTTACGCCGACAAGACAGCACAAGCCATGCGGCTTGACGACCCCCCGCCCCCTCCCCATCCTCGCGTACACACGTAAGGGACGTTCTTTACCACTCATGCAGCTTGTCATCGTCGAATCGCCCGCCAAGGCGAAGACCATCGAGAAATATCTGGGTTCGGACTATCGCGTCCTGGCGAGCTATGGCCACGTCCGCGACCTGCCGCCCAAGGACGGCTCGGTCGATCCCGACCAGAATTTCACGATGGAGTGGGAGAATTACGCGGACAAGGCGCGCCAGCTCAAGGCGATCGCCGACGAGGCCAAGAAGGCCGACCGCCTGATCCTCGCCACCGACCCTGATCGCGAGGGCGAGGCGATTTCCTGGCACGTGCAAGAGGTGCTGAAGAACCGCAAGGCGCTGCCCGACAAGGTCGAGCGGGTGACGTTCAACGCGATCACCAAGCCCGCCATCCTGCACGCGATGCAGAACCCGCGCGAGCTGGATACCGACCTGATCGACGCGTATCGCGCGCGCCGGGCGCTCGACTATCTGGTCGGCTTCACTTTGTCGCCGGTGCTGTGGCGCAAGCTGCCCGGCGCCAAGTCGGCGGGGCGCGTCCAGTCGGTGGCGCTGCGCCTGATCGTCGGGCGGGAGCGCGAGATCGAGGCGTTCAAGCCCCAGGAATATTGGTCGGTGACGGCCGATATGGAGCAGGACGGCACGCCCTTCGTCGCGCGGCTGGTCCAGTGGGAGGGCAAGAAGCTCGACCGCCTGTCGATCGGCAATGAGGGCGATGCCACCCGCGCCAAGGCGGATGTCGAGGCGGGCCGTTTCCAGGTCCAGTCGGTCGAGACCAAGCCCGCGACGCGCAATCCGCCGCCGCCCTTCACCACCTCCACGCTGCAACAGGAGGCCGCGCGCAAGCTGGGCTTCTCGGCCGATCACACCATGCGGATCGCGCAGCAGCTTTATGAGGACGGCGCGATCACGTACATGCGTACTGACGGCGTCCAGATGGACGGTTCGGCCATCTCGGCGGCGCGCAAGGCGGTGGCCGATCGCTATGACGCCTCCTATGTCCCCGACAAGCCGCGCATGTATCAGTCCAAGGCGAAGAACGCCCAGGAAGCGCACGAGGCGATCCGCCCGACCGACTTCTCGCGCGATCGTGCGGGTTCGGGCGATCATGGCCGCCTCTACGACCTGATCTGGAAGCGCGCGCTGGCGAGCCAGATGGCCTCGGCGCGGATGGAGCGCACAACCATCGACATGGCCGACGGCACCGGCCGCCATGTCCTGCGCGCGACCGGCCAGGTCGTGCTCTTCCCCGGCTATCTGGCGCTCTATGAGGAAGGCCAGGACGACAGCCAGGACGAGGAAGCCCGCCGCCTCCCCCGCCTGCGCGAGGGCGATGCGCCCGCGAAGAAGGAGGTCAAGGCCGAGCAGCACTTCACCCAGCCGCCGCCGCGCTTCTCCGAGGCGTCGCTGGTCAAGCGGATGGAAGAACTCGGCATCGGGCGTCCGTCCACCTATGCCTCGATCATCAAGACGCTGAAGGACCGCGCCTATGTCCGCGTCGAGAAGAATCGTTTCTTCGCCGAGGAGAGCGGGCGTCTGGTGACGGCGTTCCTCGAACGCTTCTTCGAAAAATATGTCGGCTATGACTATACCGCCGAGCTGGAAGAGGAACTGGACGACGTGTCCGGCGGCCGCGCCCAGTGGCAGGCGGTGCTCGACGCCTTCTGGCGCGACTTCAAGCCGCGCACGTCCGAAGTCATGGAGCAGCAGCCCTCGGCGATCACCGCCGAGCTCGACCAGTTCCTGGCGCCCTATCTCTTCCCCGAAAAGGCGGATGGATCGGACCCGCGCCTGTGCCCGAATTGCGGCGAAGGCAAGCTGGCGCTGCGCGGCGGCCGGTTCGGCGCGTTCATCGCCTGCTCCAATTATCCGGAGTGCAAATATACCCGCCGCTTCGCTCAAGGGGGCGAGGGTGCAGGCGAGGATACAGGGCCGGAAACGCTGGGCCAGGATCCCGAGACCGGGCTGCCGGTCGAGCGCAAGTCGGGGCGTTTCGGCCCCTATATCCAGCTGGGCGAGGGCAAGGACGCCAAGCGCGCCTCGATCCCCAAGGATGTCGATCTCGACCTGGAATGGGCGCTCAAGCTGCTCAGCCTGCCGCGCACCATCGGCAACCATCCCGAGACGGGCGAACCGATCACCGCGTCGATCGGGCGCTATGGGCCCTATCTGGCGCATAGCGGCAAATATGCGCGCCTGACCTCGACCGCCGAAGTGTTCGAGACGGGCATGAACGCCGCCGTGGTCAAGCTGGCCGAAGCGGCGGCGGGCGGCGGGCGCGCCGCGCGCGGCACGGCGTCGCGCGAACCGCTGAAGGTGCTGGGCAAGCATCCGCGCACCGAGGCGGAGATCAAGCTGATGGAGGGGCGCTATGGCGCTTACGTCACGGACGGGGAGACCAACGCGACCATCCCCAAGACGGTCGACAAGGACCAGCTGACGCTGGAAGAAGCCGCGCAGTTGATCGATGCGCGGGCGGCGGCGGCTCCGGCCCGCAAGAAACCCGCGAAGAAGGCCGCGGCCAAAACGGGGGCCAAGAAGGCGCCCGCCAAGGCATCGGCCGCGAAGAAGGCGCCTGCCAAAAAGGCGGCGACCAAAAAGACCGACGCCTGAATCCCACTCGCGTTGCGACGGCCATGAGCGCTCGGCGGGGTATCAGCCTGCCGAGCGGCTTACTGCGGCCGTGGCTTCAACAACGCGGCATTTATCGCTCGATCTTCAGCGGCAGCATGAAATCGAGCATTCGCCGGACCATCAGACCGACCGAGAGCGCGATGATCCAGACAAAGGATCGTCCTCTCGAATCTTTGACGATCATCCAATGGTCGAGATGAACATATCTCTTCACCATGTTCTCAACGGACATGGCGACGGCGATCGCGACCGCCAAGTGGATCACCAGTCGCCCAAAGCTGATAATCGTCGGGCCGTCATTTTCTTGTACCATCGCATTCTCTTGGTACATGACGGTATGGGCAAGTGACCAGCGCCCGGTCGTCGGGAAAGCTCAAGCCGCGCGCATCTGCTGCATTCCGCCCTGGAGGAAGGTCCGCGCCTGACGCTGCGCCTCGGCGATTTCGCGGGCGGTCATGTCTTCGGCGACTTCGGCCCGCGCGATCTGCCCGGGCAAAAAGCCTGCGACCGCCGCCAGGTTGAACCACTTATGCGCCTCGATCAGGTCGATGCGCGTGCCGCCCGACCCCGTCGAATAGGCGACCCCCAGATCGTACAAGGTCGCGCCATCATCGGTTGCGACCTGATCGGCATACCGGCTCTCCATCAGGAAAAGCGCGGACTTGCTGCTATTGGCCATGTCCTACCCCGTTTCCGGACATCCTGTGTCCGAGGATAGATCTATGACCAAAACGGTCACAAATTCGTTAACTCGTTAACCATCCGATATAGCGATATTGTCGATCAGTCTGGCCGACCCTATGCGCGCCGCGGCCAGCAGGCGACGGGGGCGATCGGCGGCGGGATCGGGGTCCAGCGTCTCGGCATCCGCCAATGCGACATAGTCCACCTCGAACCCGGCGGCGGTCAGCGTGGCCCGTGCGTCGGCAAGGACCGTCGCGACATCCTCACCCCGCCCGATCGCCCGCGCGGCGACACCCAGGGCGCGGGGCAGCGCCACCGCCTTGGCCCGCTGTTCCTCGTCCAGATAGATATTGCGCGACGACAGGGCGAGGCCGTCATCGTCGCGCTGGGTCGGCACGCCCACCACCTCGATCGGGAAATCGAGATCGAGGACCATCCGGCGGATCACCGCCAGTTGCTGAAAATCCTTTTCGCCGAAATAGGCCGCGTCGGGGCCCACCTGGTTGAACAGCTTGGCGACGACGGTGGCGACGCCGTCGAAGTGACCGGGGCGCGACTCGCCGTCAAATCCTTCGCTGACGCCCGCGACACTGATATTGGTCGCATGCCCCTCCGGATACATGGCCTCGACACCCGGCATCCACACCAGATCGCATCCCGCCTCGGTCAGCATCCGCAGGTCGGAGGCTTCGCGCCGGGGATAGCGGCCCAGATCCTCGCCCGCGCCAAACTGCTTGGGATTTACGAAGATGGACGCGACGACCTTGGTACCGGGGCGTTTCGCTGCCTCGATCAAGGCGATATGGCCGGCATGAAGCGCCCCCATAGTGGGCACCAGCGCCACGCGCGCCCCCTCGCCCCGCATCGTGGCAAGCGCCGCAGCCAAGGCTTCGCGATCCCGAATAACTTGCACTGATTTTACCCCTCGTTCCCCACGCCCGGGGCTTCTATGAAGGGTGGCAACGGGGATCAATAAGGAAGCGATGAGTTGCCGGAACGGCTATCTTCAACCCATGTGATCGTATTTGCCAATGAAAAGGGCGGAACGGGCAAATCGACGACGGCCGTCCATGTCGCCATTGCGCTGGCGGCAAAGGGCGCGCGCGTCGCGTGTCTTGATCTGGATCATAGGCAGCGTACCGTGGGGCGGTATCTCGACAATCGGGCGGAGACGATTCGTCGCACCGGCCATGCCCTGCCCATGCCCGTCCACGCCACCCATAGCAGCCAGACCGAGGACGGGTTCGAAGAACTCTGGTTTCGTCTGTCGCAGGATGCCGACTTCCTGATCGTCGACACGCCCGGCCGCGACGATCACTTCGCGCGTACCGCGGCGGCGCTGTCCAACACGCTGGTCACGCCGATGAACGACAGCTTCGTCGACTTCGACCTGATCGGCCAGGTCGATCCCGAAAGCTTCCAGGTCACCCGCCCCAGCTTCTATTCCGAACTGATCTGGGATGCGCGCAAACAGCGGGCGCGCGCGGACGGCACCACCATCGACTGGGTCGTGCTGCGCAACCGGCTTCAGCATATCGAGGCGCGCAACATGCGCCGCGTGTCGGATGCCCTGACCGACCTGTCGCGCCGGGTGGGCTTCCGGGTCATTCCGGGGCTGGGCGAACGCGTCATCTATCGCGAGATGTTCCCCAACGGCCTGACCATGATCGACGCCAAGGAATTCGGTGCGATGGGGCTGGGCCATGTCGCCGCGCGACAGGAACTGCGCGAGATGATGGCCGCGCTGCAACTGCCCGAGGCCTGGGCGGAGGACGCCGCCAAGCCGGGCGGCGACGGCAAGAAGACCCCGACCGCCGCATGAGCCCATCCGCGCCGGGAGCCCGTTTTACGTGAAATGGCTGATCGCCCTGGCGGTGATCTGGCTGGTGTGGCGCTATATGCCCCGCCCGACCAGGCCCGCCCCAAAGCCCCGCCTGCCCCGTGACGAGGCGGAGGCGCTGGCGATCCTGGACCTGCCGCCGCACGCCGATGCGGAGGCGATCCGGCAGGCGCATCGGCGGCTGGTGGCACAGGTTCATCCCGATCGCGGCGGCTCGGCGGATCTGACGCGGCGGGTGAATGCCGCGCGCGACCTGTTGCTGGAGCGCCGCCATGGCTGAGCGCCCCGCCGCCATCCACCCCGGCGCGTGCCGCGAATATGATGTGCGCGGCACGGTTCCCGAAACGCTCGACGAAGCGGCCGCCTATGCTGTCGGGCGGGGCTTCGCCACGCGGGTGCGGCGGGCGGGTGGCACGCGGGTCGCGGTCGGCCGCGACGGGCGGCTGAGTTCCCCCGCGCTGGAGGCGGCGCTGGTCGAGGGGCTGACCGACAGCGGCGTCGACGTCGTCCGCCTGGGCCTGGGCCCCACGCCGATGGTCTATTTCGCCGAGGCGACCCTGGAAGTGGACGGTGCCGTACAGGTAACCGGCAGCCATAATCCCCGTGACGACAATGGCTTCAAGATGGTGCTGCACCACCGCCCCTTTTTCGGCGAGGATGTGCAGGATCTGGCGCGGATGGCCGCCGCGCGCGACTGGACGCAAGGGGCGGGCCGGGTCGAATCCCACCACATTCTGGATGCCTATGTCGACCGGCTGATGGCGGGCTATGCCGGGGGTAGCTACCGCATCGGCTGGGACTGCGGCAGCGGCGCGGCGGGCCCCGTGATCGAAAAGCTGGTCCAGCGCCTGCCGGGTGAGCATCATACGCTGTTCACCGATGTGGACGGTCATTTCCCGCATCATCACCCCGATCCGACAGTCGAGAGTAATCTGGACGCGCTCAAGCAACTGGTCGCGGACAGGAAGCTTGATTTCGGATTCGCTTTCGATGGCGATGGCGACCGGATCGGCGCGGTCGATGGACAGGGGCGGGTGATCTGGGGCGACCAGATATTGATGCTGCTGGCGGCCCCTATGCTCGCCGAATATCCCGGTGCGCCGATCGTCGCGGATGTGAAGGCCAGCCAGGCGCTGTTCGATCATGTCGAGCGGCTGGGCGGGCAGGCGGTGATGTGGAAGACCGGCCACAGCCTGATGAAGACCAAGATGGTCGAAACCGGCGCGCCGCTGGGCGGCGAGATGTCGGGCCATATGTTCTTCGCGGGCGAATGGTACGGGTTCGACGATGCCCATTACGCCGCGATCCGCCTGATCCGCGCGGTGCATCTGGCGGGTCGCTCGATGACCGAGTTGCGCGGGGCGATGCCCGCCATGGTCGACATTCCCGAAACCCGAATCGTCGTGCCCGAATCGGACAAATTCGCCATCGTCGACCGGGTGGAGGCGGCGCTGCGGCGTGAAGGAGCCACGGTCGACGACACCGATGGCGTCCGGGTGCGAACAGCGGATGGCTGGTGGCTGCTCCGCGCCTCCAACACGCAGGCCGCGCTGACGGTGCGCGCCGAGTCGGGCGATGCGGCGGGGCTGGAGCGGGTGCTGGCCGAGCTGGACCGCTATCTGACGGCGGAGGGCGTGCGGCGATAGTGTCGGGCGTGCCCTTCGACTTCGATCAGGCTGAGCATAGTCGAAGGCCAAGGGAAGCCCTATCCCAGGGCCTCCCCCCACAGCCGGATCAGATTTCCCCGATCATCTCCGAAAGAACCTCCAGGCACGACACGCCCAGCTTCGCGGACCGTTCGCCCGACCAGCCATGCACTGCATCCGGGTTGGGATCATGGTCCTTGAACGGCATTTCCAGCGTCACCGACACCGCGCCGAAGCGCTCGGCGACCTGATTGGTCGACATGGCGAGATTGGCATTGCCCGCGCTCGCCTTTTCATAGCCCATCTGGGTCTGGAAGTCGGGCGTGTGCCCGGCCAGGCGACGGCCATATTCGTAGAATTTGGCGCCATGCTCTTCGGTCCAGCTCGGAATGCCCTCGAAGCCGGCGATGAAGTTGGCCGGAATCGCCTCGTCGCCATGCACGTCAATCGCGAAATCGACGCCCGTCTGGTCCATCCGGTTGCGTACGCACAGCACTTCGGGGCTGCGTTCGGGGGTGGGCGCGTGCCATTCGCGGTTGAGGTTCACGCCCACCGCATTGGTGCGCAAATGCCCGCGACGCGTGCCGTCCGGATTCATGTTGGGGACGACATGGACGGTCGCCTTGGCCAACAGCGGCTCGGCGGCCGGGCTGGTCAGCCAGTCGAGCGCGCCCTCCATCCACCATTCGGCCATCGACTCGCCCGGATGCTGCCGGGCATAGAGCCAGACCCGCCTCGGCCCCGAACCGATCCGGAAATAGTCGATCGCCTGACCGTCGAGCGTCTGACCCAGCTCTTCGTGATGCACGCCCCTGGCCGCGATCCGCGCGACCAGATCATGGTGACGCTCCATCGTATAGGGCTCGAAATAGGCGAACCAGACCAGGTCGCTGTCACCGCGCCATTGCCACTCGATCACACCATCGGCGTAGGCGGTCGGCGTCATCCGCCAATCCTGTCGATCGGTCGAGGCGCGGACGTGATAGCCGGGCCAGCCTTGTGGAAAAGCGGAACCCGCGCCGTTCAGGATGCGAAAGGTCAGATCGCGCCCCTTCGCCCCGCCGACGCGGAAATAGAACCACTGATAGAAGTCCGAGTCGGTGTCAGCCACGATCTCCAGATCGACCCGATCGCCCTCGACACGCACGACGCGGATATTGCCGCCGTCGAACGCCGCATTGATGGTCAGCGTCATGCCCTTACTTCACCTCGACCGTGCGGCCCGACTCGCCGGGGAATTTGGTGAACAGCGCATCGGCCAGCTTGGCGGCCTGAACCTGCGCATCGACGCGGGCCAGCGCCTCGACCGGCGCGATGTTGCGCGCGCTGCCTTCCCAGATCGGCGACTGGTCGACGCGACGCTTTATCTGGACCGAGAGTTCGGTGCCGATAATCTCTTGCGGGCGGCTCTTGTCGATGGGGAAGCTCAGGCCCCCGCCCAGGCCGACGCCGCCACCGCCGCGACCGCCCGAAAAGCCGCCCCCACCCAGGCCGATCGAGAAGGGCGACGGGCGCGGCGGGCCCAGTCGGTTGGCGCGAGTAAAGGCGACGGTGGCGATGAAGTCGGGCTGCGCATCGCCCTGCGGCAACGAATAGCCGTTGCGCAACAGCGCGGTTTCCACCGCCGCAGCATAGGTCTTGAACTCGATGCTGGCGGGCCCGGTGCTGGACAGCGGTTCGACCCGGACGGTTCCGCGCGCGATCGGCTCACCCAGATGATAGCGAATCACCTCGGTCGGGGGCAGCCGCCCGCCCGTGGTGGAACAGGCGGCCAGCGTTCCGGCGGCGGCCGCGAGGATCAGGAGCGAACGGGCTTTCATGGACAACAGCACCTTGGAGGATGTTACGGATGGGCAACGCATGACATATGGGGGTTGATCCTGCGGCGGAAGAGCCCGCGTGGATCGTGATGCCGAAGAACAGATGGATGTCATCCGCCGACCCGGCCAACCTTGACTTGCGCAGCCTTTGCCACTAGGCGGCGACGCTTTCCAGATCACCCTCCAGTTCAAAAGAAGCGAATCGATCATGAAGATCCGCAATTCCCTGAAGTCGCTCAAGGATCGTCACCGGGACAACCGCGTGATCCGCCGTCGCGGCCGCACCTATGTCATCAACAAGACCAACCGTCGTTTCAAGGCGCGCCAGGGCTAATCGCTCTTGGGGCTGATCGAACAGGACGAGGTCGGCGGCGTGTCCGTGGCCCGTTCCGATCGGCCGACTGCCGTCATCTTCGATGTCGGCCGTGTCCTGTACGACTGGGATCCCCGGATCCTGTATCGGCGCCTGATCGCGGACGATCGGGCGCTCGATGCGTTTGTGCGCGACGTCGTCACCACCGAATGGCATTTCCAGCATGATGCGGGCCGCGACTTCGCCGACACGTCGGCGGAGCTGATCGCGCTGCACCCGCAGCATCGCGACCTGATCGCCGCCTGGGGCCCGCGCTTCAACGACAGCATCGGCGATCCGATTCCGGGAATGCACGAACTGGTCGCCGAGCTCGATTCGGCGGGCGTGCCGCTCTTTGCGATCACCAATTTCAGCCACGAATTCTGGCCGCCCTTCCGCGCGCGGGAAGCGGCGCTGTTCGACCGGTTCCGCGACGTGGTGGTGTCGGGGACCGAGAAGCTGGTGAAGCCCGATCCCGCCATCTACCGCCTCGCGCTCGCCCGGTTCGGGCTGGAGCCTGCGCAGGCGGTATTCATCGACGACAATCTGGCCAATATCGACGCAGCGGCCGCCCTGGGCATCCATGCGCTGCACTTCACCGATGTGGCGGGCCTGCGGCCGCGATTGCGGGACTTGGGCTTGGTCGCTTAACGCACGAGCCAATCGCTCGGGACAATCCCAACGGCAAACACCGACGTCGAAGACTCCGCCTTACCGATCCAGCGACGCCAATTGCGTCTGGTTCGCCTGCGAAGTCTCGGTCGCCAGCAGCGCCGGATCGAAATGATCCCCGACCATTTCATCCGTTACGATCACCGTCGTGCCGACCGAGGTGATCGAAAACAGCTTTTTGGCAAAGGCGGTGGGTAGGCGGATGCAACCATGCGAGTCCGGAAAGCCCGGATTATTGCCCGCATGAAGCGCGACGCCATCCCAGGTCAGCCGTTGCATGAACGGCATCGGCGCGTCGTTGTACAGGTTGCTGCGATGCATCTCGCGCTTCTGCAGGATCGGAAAGATGCCGGTCGGCGTGTCCTTCCCGTCCTTGCCGGTCGACACGGAGGCGGCCGCGATCATCGCGTCGCCGCGATAGACATAGGCACGCTGCATCGGCAGGCTGATCACCACCGTCACCGGCTGTGCGACCGGATCGACCGCGGTCATCTGCGGGTCGGCCCAGACGAAGCGGTTGGGGGCCAGCGCGGCGGCGGCCTGCGCCACCGTGGCCGTTGCCGGACCGTCATCGGCCGCGATGGCGGGCGCCGCGAAACCCAGCGTCGTGGCACCCAACAGGGCGGCAAAAGCAAAAGCCTTCATATCCCTTTTCCTTGGCGAGTTCACAATTTGTTAAACCCGTCAATAGACAATTTGTGCCGATCAATATTTTTTGCAGTGGGACGGAACTTTCCGCCGAGTCGATGGAACCAAGCGATCAACCGAGCCGGGACGGGCAGAAAAATCGCCCCTTGTCTGCTACATCGGAGTCGCGGGATTTCTGGGGTTTGAAGGATCACGATGCTCGATAATCTGGACGCTGCGCCGGGTCGGCGCGCGCTGTTGAAGAACGCTCTGGTTCTGGCTGGAGCGCTCGCGGTACCGGGGGCGGCCAATGCCCGGGAACGTCTGACCGCCGGCGATTTGCGGCCGATGCGTCAGCCACCGCTTCCCCATCATCCGACGCTGCCCTCGCCGATCCCGGCACAGCCGATCCTCGCCTCGTCGCGGGTCGTCCGCCCCGCCTTGCTGCGGGCGGCGATGGCCTCGCTGCAACAGCATGGGTCGCGGGTCCGCCAGCGCGACCGGATGGCGATCGTCGACTTCGCGGTCGGCTCGTCCGAGCCCCGTCTGCATCTGGTCGATCTGGTCAGCGGCAAGAGCCAGTCGCTCCTCGTCTCGCATGGCAGCGGCTCGGACCCGTCGCATAGCGGATATCTCCAGCGCTTCTCCAACGCGTTCAACTCGAACGCCAGCAGCGAGGGCGCCTTCCTGACCGACGATTATTATGTCGGCAAGCATGGCCGGTCGCAGCGTCTGGTCGGGCTCGACCCGACCAACGACAATGCGCTGGGTCGCGCGATCGTGGTGCACTCGGCCTGGTACGCCAATCGCGACATGATCAAGACGCACGGCATGCTGGGGCGTAGCCAAGGCTGCTTCGCGGTCGGCGAAAACGACCTCGATCGGGTGTTCGCGAACCTGGGCCCCGGCCGGATGATCTACGCGGCGAAGGTGTAAATCCCAAATCCTCCCCGGCGCGGGGAGGTGGCAGGGCGAAGCCCTGACGGAGGGGGATTGCCACGCAGTACGTCCCTTGCGGCATGCCCCCTCCACCACCGCTGCGCGGTGGTCCCCCTCCCCTTTCTGGGGAGGATAAGAATTGCGATCCCCGGTGGCGGGGGTTAAGCCCCCGATCCTCATGGTCCAGCCGCTCATCATCGCCGTCCCCAAGGGACGTATCCTGGCCGAGGCGCTGCCGCTGCTCGCCGCCGCCGGCATCCAGCCCGAACCGGCCTTCACCGACAAGGACAGCCGCGCGCTGCGCTTCGCGACCGATGTCCCCGGCATCGAGCTGATCCGCGTCCGCGCCTTCGACGTCGCCACCTTCGTCGCGCATGGCGCGGCACAGCTGGGTATCGTCGGATCGGACGTGCTGTCCGAGTTCGGCTATTCCGAGCTGTATGCGCCCGTCGACCTGAAGATCGGCCATTGCCGCATCTCGGTCGCCGAGCCCGTCGCGATGGCGGAGGGCGACGATCCGCGCGGATGGAGCCATGTCCGCGTCGCGACCAAATATCCGCATATCACCAGCCGCCACTTCGCCGCGAGGGGCGTGCAGGCCGAGTGCGTCAAGCTGAACGGCGCGATGGAGCTGGCCCCGACGCTGGGCCTGGCGCCGCGCATAGTCGACCTGGTGTCGTCGGGCCGCACGCTGAAGGAAAACGGGCTGGTCGAGGTGGAGGTGATCGAGGAGGTCACCTCGCGGCTGGTCGTCAACCGCGCCGCGATGAAGACGCGCAGCGCCGTGGTGCCGCTGGTCGAGGCGTTCCGCCGCGCGGTGGCCGAGAGGGAAGCGGCATGATCCGGCTGAACACGCAAGAATCGGGCTTTGCCGCCGCGTTCGACGAACTGGTCGATGCCCGGCGCGAGAGCGATGCCGATGTCGCGCGCGACGTGCAGGTGATCCTGCGTGCGGTCCGTGACGATGGCGAGGCGGCGGTGGCGGCCTTCACCAAGCAGTTCGACGGGCACGATCTGGCCGAAACCGGCTGGCGGATCGAACCGGCCGACTGTCGCGCCGCCTATGACGCGCTGGAGCCCGAATTGCGGGCCGCGCTCGACCTCGCCGCCGCGCGCATCCGGGCCTATCACGAAAGGCAGAAGCCGACCGACACCGACTATGTCGATGCGCAGGGCGTGCGGCTGGGCGCCCGCTGGACGGCGGTGGACGCGGCCGGGATCTATGTCCCCGGCGGCCGCGCGGCCTATCCCTCCTCGCTGCTGATGAACGCGATCCCCGCCAAGGTGGCCGGGGTCGAGCGGCTGGTGATGGTCACGCCGACACCCAAGGGCGAGATCAACCATCTCGTCCTCGCCGCCGCGCATCTGGCTGGCGTGGACGAGGTATGGCGGGTCGGCGGCGCGCAGGCCGTAGGCGCGCTGGCTTATGGTGCGGGCCGCATCCAGAAGGTCGATGTCGTCACCGGCCCCGGCAATGCCTGGGTCGCGGAGGCCAAGCGCCAGGTGTACGGCATGGTCGGCATCGACATGGTCGCGGGCCCCTCCGAGATCGTCGTGGTGGCCGACGGCAAGAACGACCCCGACTGGATCGCCGCCGACCTGTTGAGCCAGGCCGAGCACGACACCGTCACCCAGTCGATCCTGTTCACCCACGATGCCGACTTTGCGACCCGCGTGGCCGAAGCCGTCGACCGGCAGATCCCCGAACTGGCGACCGCCAGCGTCGCGCGCACCGCTTGGGATGCGAATGGCGCGATCATCGTCGTCGATTCGCTGGAGGCAGCGATGCCGCTGGTCGACCGGCTCGCGCCCGAGCATCTGGAACTGGCGGTGGACGATCCACAGGCCCTGTTCGACCGGCTGCGCCATGCGGGCTCGGTGTTCCTGGGCCGCCATACCCCGGAAGCGATCGGCGATTATGTCGCCGGGCCGAACCATGTCCTGCCCACGGGGCGCCGCGCGCGCTTCGCCAGCGGGCTGTCGGTGCTCGACTTCATGAAGCGGACCAGCTTCCTGGGCCTGACCGAGACGGCACTGGCCGAGCTCGGCCCCGCGACGGTGGCGCTGGCCCATGCCGAGGGGCTTCCGGCCCACGCCAAGTCGGTGGCGCTGCGGTTGCGGCTCAACCGATGATCGTCGCGCCCGCCACGCCGGAGCATCGGGAAGGATGGCTGGCGTTGCGGGCGGCGCTTTGGGGCGAGGACGCGGGCGATCCGGCGGATTTGCCCGTGGGTGACGGGAATTTCGTTGCGCTGGCGGACGGCCGGGTGATCGGCTTGGCCGAGGCGGCGGTGCGGCGCGATTACGTCAATGGATGCGACGGCTCGCCGGTACTGTTTCTCGAAGGGCTCTATGTCGATCCGGGCCATCGCCGCCAAGGGGTGGCCGGGGCGCTGGTCGCGGCGGTGGCGGATTGGGGCCGGGCGCAGGGCTGTGCCGAGTTCGCTTCGGATGCCGAACTGGCCAATACCGACTCGCATGCGATGCACCGCGCGCTGGGGTTCGTCGAGACCGAGCGGGTGGTGTATTTCCGTCGGGATTTGTGAGGGTTTCGGCCCTTGGCCTTCGACTTCGCTCAGGCTGAACGGAGAGTGGGAAACGGGGCTGGATTCCAAACCCCGTTCAGCCTGAGCGAAGTCGAAGGCCACGCCCCGCACCACGTCCCACCCAGCCTCTCCCAAAATACGTGACGAATTGGCGACAGCCCGGTAAAGGCCCGCCATGACTCGTCCTCCTGCCCGTACCCAGGCGCGCGCCGCCGCGCGCCTTGCCGCCGTTCAGGCGCTTTACCAGCATGACATGGAACAGACGCCGCTCGCCGCGCTGCTGCACGAATTCCACAATCACCGGATCGGCGCGACGATCGAAGACGTCGAATATGCCGATGCCGATACCGATTTCTTCGACGACATCGTCAGGGGCGTCCATGCCCGTCTGGGCGAGATCGACCGGATGATCGAGGACAAGCTGGCCAAGGGCTGGACGCTGAACCGGCTGGACAAGCCGATGAAGGCGATCCTGCGCGCCGGCACTTACGAACTGCTCGCCCGTCACGACGTGCCGGTCGGCGCGGTGATCAGCGAATATGTCGATGTCGCCCACGCTTTCTACGAGAAGCGCGAATCGGGCTTCGTCAACGGCCTGCTCGACGCGATCGCCAAGGTCGCGCGGGCCTGATCTCCGGAGCCGCCACGGGCATCCCGCGATGAACGAGGCGGACTTCATTGCCGCGCTACGCCGGATGCCGTTGCACCCCGGCGCGCGCGGGCTGGTGGATGACGGTGCCGTGCTCGATGCCGCGCCGCTGGTCGTCACCACCGACACGCTGGTCGAAGGCGTGCATTTCCTGCCCCATGACCCGCCCGCCGATGTCGCGTGGAAACTGGTCGCGACCAACCTGTCCGATCTGGCGGCCAAGGGGGCATTGGTCGAGGGGGTGATGCTCAACTATCCGTTGGGCGACGCCGCGTGGGACCGGGCGTTTCTCGACGGGCTGGGCGCGGTCATGAACCGATTTCATGTCCGGCTGATCGGCGGCGATACGGTGTCGCTGCGTGGATGCCGGGTCCTGACCCTGACCGCGTTCGGACGGGACGCCCCCGCCCCGGCGCGCGACGGAGCAAGGCCCGGCGATGCCCTGTGGGTCACCGGCACGATCGGCGATGCCGGGCTGGGCCTGGCGATAGCGCGGGGCGGCTATGGCCCGATCGCGCTCCGCGACGCCTATCGCCGCCCGCTGCCCCGCCTGACCGAGGGGCGCGCGCTGGGACCGCTGGTCCATGCGATGATGGACGTGTCCGACGGGCTGCTGATCGATGCCGCGCGGATGGCGCTGGCGAGCGGATTGGCGGTGTCGATCGACCTGGATGCCGTGCCGCTGTCGTCGGAGGCGCGCGTCCATGGCGGCGAGGATCGCGCGGCGCGACTGGCTGCGGCGACGGCCGGCGACGATTATGAATTGCTGTTCGCGCTGCCCGCCGATGCGACCCCGCCGGTCGCCGCGACGCGGATCGGCGTCTTTGCCCCGGGCCAGGGTCTGTCGCTTTACGACGCAGGGGGCCCCGTCGCCCTGCCCCCACGCCTGGGCTTCGAGCACAGGCCCGATCGCTGAACCCCCTTCCGCCCACGCGTGGCCGTGATATTCTGGGCCGACCGGATCCTGGGGAGACGATCCGGCCAAGGGGGAATGATGAAGATTGGTGTGACGAGGATGCTGGGTGCGTCGGTGGCGGCGTTTGCCCTGATGGCGCTGACGGGCGTGACGCAGGAACCGGCGAAGCCCGCAGCGACCTCCGCGCCCGCTGCTCCGGTCAAGTCGGGCCCGCTACCGGTGGAGGCCTTTGCCGCGCTGCCCGAAATGGAAAAGCCCTCGCTGTCGCCCGACGGCACCCGGATCGCGGGCAAGCGCGCGCTGAACGGCCAGCAATATCTGATGGTCGTCCCCCTGGTCAAAGGACAGAGCAAGCCTGCGATCGTCCCGATCAACGAGAAGGTCGATGTCAACTGGTGGCGCTGGGTCAATGACGAGTGGCTGCTCGTCGGGCTCGGTGCGAAGCAGGTGATCGAGGGAGAGGAATATTATATCACCCGAATGCTCGGCATCCGCGCCGACATGACCAAGACCAATCGGATCGACTGGGAACGATCGGGCTTTCGCGCCGACGAGGTACTATGGGCCGCCAGGGACGGCAGCCCGCGCATCCTGTTCGCCAAGCAGACCGGCATCTATTCGATGGACGATGTCTATCCCTCGGTCTTCGAAGCCGATGTCTCGACCGGCAAGGTCAAGCGGATCGCCGCCGGGCAAACGGATGTGTGGGACTGGTATGCCGATGGCCAGGGCCAGTTGCGCATGGGCGTCCGCTATTCCGATTCGACGCGACAGAAGAGCCTTCTCTATCGTCAGTCCAACGCCGAATCCTTCCGCACGATCGCGCGCGCCGATGGCCGCAAGGACGAATCGGTACTGGTGCCCAGCATCTTCCGCGCGGACGGCACCGCCCTCGCGATCGATGACAGCGATGGCTATGATGCGCTGTACGAAGTCTCGCTGCCCGACCTGAAGCTGGGCCGCAAGCTCAGCACCGTTTCGGGTTACGACATAGACGGGATCATCGGGAACGAGACGGGCGACGATCTTTCGGCGATCCGCTACACCGACCAATATTATCACGATGCCTGGACCGACCCGCGCGTCAAGGAATTGCAGGCGCAGCTCGACAAGGCGGTGGCGCCGCGCCGGGCGGAGATCGTGTCGTGGAACCGCGCCCGGACCCGCTTCCTGATCGATGTCAGCGGACCGACGACGCCGGGCGCACTATATTATTGGGACACGGATTACGGGAACATGCAGTTCCTGGCCTGGAACAACCCGCAGTTGAAGGGCCAGCGGCTGTCCGCAGTGCGCACGTTGCGCTATCCCGCGCGCGACGGCACGCAGATCGAGGCGATCCTGACCCTGCCACGAGGTCGGGGGGACAAGAATCTGCCGCTGATCGTGCTTCCGCATGGCGGACCGTTCGCGCGCGATTCGGAAAGCTGGGACTGGTGGAGCCAGTATCTTGCCGAGCTCGGCTATGCGGTGATCCAACCCAATTATCGCGGCTCCTCCGGCTATGGCACCGCCTTCGCGCTGAAGGGCCAGGGCGAATGGGGCCTGAAGATGCAGGACGACCTGAACGACGCGGTGACCTGGCTCGCCAAGCAGGGGATCGCGGACCCCAAGCGAGTGTGCATGGTCGGCGCCTCCTATGGCGGGTATGCGGCGATGCGCGCGGCGCAGCGCGACGGGGCGCTGTACCGGTGCGCGGTATCCTATGCGGGCGTGTCCGATCTCCAGGCAATGAAGCGCTACGACTCGCGTTTCCTGTTCAGCAAGACGCGCGCCGACTGGCTGCACAAACAGGCCCCCGATTACCGTGCCGTCTCGCCCCGCTTCGGCGCGGCCGACATGACCATCCCGTTGCTGATCGTGCACGGCAAGGAGGACAAGCGCGTGCCGGTCAACCAGTCGCGGATGATGGTCTCGGCGCTGAAGGCCGCGGGCAAGCCGGTCAATTATATCGAGCAGCCGCTGGCGGACCACCATTTCACCCGCTCGGAGGATCGGCTGGAATTCCTCAAGGCGATGGCGGCGTTCCTGGCCGAGCATAACCCGGCGTAGAAGCCCCTCATTCCTCCCCTGAAAGGGGGAGGAATGGCAGGGCCAGTCATCTTGTCCAAACCCCGTTCCGACCCCATATCCGGAGTCGAACGACCGCGCCTTTCCTTTTCGAGCCTTTGCGGCTATGGCGGCGCCTCTTCGACATACCCTATAACACGACGAACCGAGGTATTTTTTGGCCAAGGAAGAACTGCTCGAGATGCGCGGCCGCGTGGTGGAACTGCTCCCCAATGCGATGTTCCGCGTCCAGCTCGAGAATGATCACGAGATCCTGGGGCACACGGCGGGCAAGATGCGCAAGAACCGCATCCGCGTGCTGGTCGGCGACGAAGTGCTCGTCGAGCTGACGCCGTATGACCTGACCAAGGGCCGGATCACCTACCGCTTCAAGTGAGCGACCGGCCTCTTATGCCGCTCGTCCTTGCATCCTCCTCGCCGCGCCGCCGCGATCTGCTGGCGCGACTGGGAGTCGTGCCCGAGCGCACCGCCTCGCCCGATATCGACGAAGCGCCCCGCGCCGCCGAGCTTCCCCGCGTCTATGCACTGCGCCTGGCGGTGGAAAAGGCCCAGGCGGTCACCCGTGCCGAAGGCGAGATCGTCGTCGCGGGCGACACCACCATCGCGGTCGGCCGCCGCATCCTGCCCCCCGCCGATACGCCAGACGTGCAGCGCAAGCTGCTGCGCCTGCTGTCCGGGCGACGCCATCATGCGCTATCGGCGGTGTGCGTGATCGACGCGGGCGGAAAGGTCCGTACCCGGCTGGCCGACACCATCGTCGCATTCAAGCCGCTCTCCGAGGACGAGATCGACGCCTATATCGCGTGCGGCGAAGGACTGGGCAAAGCCGGGGGCTATGCCATCCAGGGCCGTGCCGAGGCGTTCGTGCGCTTTCTGCAGGGCAGCCATTCGGGGGTGATCGGCCTGCCGCTGTTCGAAACTCGCGCCCTGTTGAAAGCCGCCGGACTGCCGCTTGTCTGAATGGCTCTATGAGGCCGGGATCGGCGAAGCGCGCGCCGCGCTGGTCGAGGATGGCCGGATCGTCCAGGCCGCGATCGAGCTGACCGGCACGCTGACCGTCGGCACGGTGGCGCAAGGACGGCTGGTGGAACTGCTTCCCGGTCGTCAGGGGCGGGTGACGCTGGCGCAGGGTGGCGATGTCTTGCTCGCGCCGGTGCCGAAGGGGATGACGCAGGGCGCCAGCCTGACCGTCTTGGTCACCCGCGAGGCGATCCCCGAACGTGGCCGCTCGAAGCTGCCCAAGGCAGTGATCGCTCCCGAAGACGCGACACCAGCGCCGGGCCCCGACCTCCACACGCGGATTTTGGCATCGGGCGTGCCGGTCCGCGAACTTCGTGCGCATCAGCCGGATGATCTGGAGGCGGCGGGCTGGTCCGAACTGCTTGACGAAGCGGTGACGGGGGAGATCGGCTTCGGCCCCGGCGTACTACGGATGACGCCGACCCCGGCGATGACGCTGTTCGACGTCGATGGCTGTCCGCCGCACGAACCATTGTCGATTGCGGCGGCGCGGGCGGTGGCGGAGGCGATCCTGCGCCACGGCATCGGCGGGTCGATCGGCATCGACTTCCCGACGCTGGAGGGCAAGGCCCCGCGTCAGGCGGTGGCGGAGGCGCTGGACGACGCCCTGCCCCTTCCCTTCGAACGCACGGCGGTCAACGGTTTCGGCTTTCTCCAGATCGTGCGGCCCCGCCCGCGTGCCTCGATTCCCGAGCGGCTAGGCATCGATCCGATCGGCGCGCGCGCCCGTGCGCTGCTGCGGCAATGGGAGCGCGAGCCGCCGGGCCCGGTTCCCGTGCACCGGCTCTCCGGCTCCCTATATGATCGATTGATGGCGAATCCCGACTGGCGCGACGACATCGCGCGCCGCACCGGTCGCCCGCTGAAACTGGAACGAGCGTCATGACCACCTGCCCCATCTGCGACAAACCCAGCGCCGCCGACCATGCTCCTTTTTGCTCGCGCGGGTGCAAGGATCGCGACCTGTTACAATGGCTGGGCGAAGGTTATCGCATTCCCGTCAAGGAAAGTGACGAAGAAGGGCTGGACATGGGCGAAAACCACCCCTAAAGGCACGCCTCCAATCGCAATCGCGGTGTGGGCCCAAGTAGCTCAGTTGGTAGAGCATGCGACTGAAAATCGCAGTGTCGGTGGTTCGATCCCGCCCTTGGGCACCATTTTCCTGACATGGATGGTGTATCGGTTCGCTAATTTGGCGAAGCGGTTTTCCGTGGCCTTCGACTTCACTCAGGCCGAACGGATGTTGGTATTTGAGGCTTGATCCCCCGCTCCGTTCAGCGCGAGCGAAGTCGAAGGCCAAGCCCCACCATCACCCATCACGGATAGCTGACGGTCTTCGGAATTTCCGGAATCTCGATCCGCTCCAGATCATCCCCCGGCACGGTCGGAAACTCGCGCGCCTTCCATGCCCGCTTGGCCTCCTCGATCCGTTCGCGGCGGGAGGAGACGAAATTCCACCAGACATGGCGGGGCGTCGTAAAGGCATCGCCGCCGCACAGCATCACCCGGCCGCCGCTCTCCGAGCACAGGGTCGCCGCGATCCCCGGCTTCAGGATATAGAGACGCTGCGGCTCCAGCGTCATCCCCTCCAGGCTCGCCTCGCCCAGCGCGCAATAGACGGCGCGTTCCTCGGCCGCCGCGTCGATGGGGATGCTGCCGCCCGGCTCCAGCGCGATGTCGGCATAGATGGTGCCCGCATAGGTCGTGGTCGGCGCACGCTGTCCCCACAGATCGCCCATGATGACACGCGCGGTCGCCCCCTGCCCCTGAATCTCGGGCAGCGCCTCGGCGGGGACATGTTCGAAGGCCGGGTCCATCTCTTCCTGCGCCTCGGGGAGCGCCAGCCAGGTCTGGATGCCCGACAGGACCGGTCCCTGCGGCCGCGCCTCGCTGGGCGAACGTTCCGAATGGACGATGCCATGCCCCGCGGTCATCAGGTTCACCGCACCCGGCTCGATCACCAGATCGCTGCCCAGCGAATCGCGGTGCCCGATCGCCCCGTCGAACAGATAGGTGACCGTCGCCAGGTTGATGTGCGGATGCGGCCGCACGTCGACCCCCGATCCGGGCAGCAATTGTGCCGGACCCATCTGGTCGAAGAACAGGAAGGGGCCGACCATCGTCCGCTCCTTGTTGGGGAGCGTGCGGTGGACCTTGAACCCGCCCAGATCATGGGTGGAGGGCTGCAACGTGCGCAGCAGGAAATCGTCAAACATGGGTGGGCTCCGTGGCGTCGAGCAGCTCGATCAGGTCGGTCGGAAAATAGGGTTCGGTGTGCGCGGCCAGTTCCTCGCGGGTGAACCAGCGCCAGCTTTGCATGACCCGCTGTTCGAGGACGGTATGGCCCGCGCCATTCACCTCATGCGCATCGACATCGACGCGGAAATAGCGTTCATCCGCCTCGACCTCGACACCCTCGATGGTGCGGAACTCGACCTGCCGCCGCGCGACCTGCGGCCCGCAATCGCGGTCTAGCCCGGTTTCCTCCCATAGCTCACGGCGCGCGGCATCCTCGTAGCTCTCGCCCGGATCGACCGCGCCGCCGGGGGTGCACCAGAAGGGCGGGCGGTCGTCGGGGGTGAAGCGGAACATCAGCGTCCGTCCACCCCCATCGACCAGCAGGATGCGCGCGGCGGGACGGGGTATGCGGATCATGCGGCATCAAGCTCCGGATAATGGCGGAAAATTCCGTCTTCATTGAACGCCTGTCGCCGCTCGCTGTCCAGATAGGCGGCGATGCCCGGCAGGCTTCTCACGCGGTCGTGAAGCGCGAGCAGGGCCGGATAATCGCGCTCGACCACCGCCATGCGCCGAGGAAACATGTAGCGCAGCCCCGCGACCAGTTGGAACAGCGAGGTGTCGACGGGCGACCAACGGTCCCCCGCCATCCAGTCGCGATCGCCCAGCGCCTGATCGAAATAGTCCAGGAATTTGGGAATACGTTCGTCGCGGAACTGCGCGGCGGCACGGGCGGCTTCAGGTTTCTGCTCGTGATAATAGGCCATCATCGCGACCGGGTGATGTACGTTATGCACTTCCGCCACCATGTCGCTGATCGTCAGTTGCAACTGGTGGAGCCACACGCGATCGGCCTCGGGCGCGAGATCGTGCCGCTCGGTCAGCCAGTGGAGGATGTTGGCGACCTGCGCGATCGCCTGTCCCCCCACGCGCAGATGAGGCGGAGCGAAGGGCCGGCGATCGCCCTTCTCCATATCGGCGAGCAGCGCCTCGGCGCCCTCCTCCACGCCCCGATCGCGATAGGGCAGACCTGCGGCCTCCAGCGTCAGCCGGACGAACTCGCCGCGTCCCGGCAGGCCGGGCCAGTACCACAGGTCATAGGACATAGGCTTATTCTCCGGGGGTTTTCGCGCTTATCGCCAGCGCATGGATGCGCTCCGACAACAGATCGGCGAGCGCGCGGTTCACCATGCGCTGGCGCGCGACGCGCGACTGGCCCGCGAAAAGCGGCGATTCGACGATCACCCGGAAATGGCTTTCGCCCGTGCCGTCATCGCCCAGATGGCCCCGATGCATCGCGCTTTCGTTGATGACGTCGAGATGGGTCGGCTGGAGCGCCTCGGTCAGACGGGCGTTGATCTGATCGGCGACAGGGGCGGTGGTGATATCGGTCATGGCCCCTATATAGACGGTTTTTCGGGACAAGCGGATAGAAGTGGCGCGTCGGTCGAGCAACGATACCTCCAGGGACAAACCCCCAAAGGACAAGCCGGGCGCCCGGTTTCACGGCCGGGTCGAGAATACCGGCCGCGTCTGCGACCATGCCGGTTGCGAACAGGCGGGCGAGTTCCGCGCGCCGCCGGCGGAAGGGACGCGCAGCGGCGACGGGCCGGGGCAGTTCCGCTGGTTCTGCCTGGAACATGTCCGCGCGTTCAACAGCCGCTATAATTTCTTCGACGGGATGAGCGCCGACGAGATTCACCGGGCGCAGCGCCCCTATTCCGGCTGGGAGCGCGAGACGCGTGCCTTTGCGCAGGGCGGCACCGATCCGGGGCCGCGCTGGGCCGATTTCTCCGATCCGCTGGACGCCATCGCCGCCCGCTATCGCCGCGAGACCGCACCGGAACGCAGCGACGGCAAGCCGCTGTCCGGGCAGGATCGCGAAAGCCTGAAAGTGCTGGGGCTGGAAGCGGATGCGGACCGGAGCGCGCTGCGGCGGCGCTATAGCGAGCTTGTCCGCCGCTATCATCCCGACCGCAATGGTGGCGACCGGACCCATGAAGGGCAGTTGCAAAAGGTGATCGCGGCCTATCAGCAATTGCGACAGGCACCAGCATTCGCGTGACCGATCCTCCCCGCTCGCGGGGAGGTGGCAGCGCATAGCGCTGACGGAGGGGGCGTGCCTCATGGTACGTCCTGTGTGGAGAACCCCCTCCACCATGCTTTGCATGGTCCCCCTCCCCGTGCCGGGGAGGATTCTACTTTCGTGGCCCGACCAGCCCGAAGCGTGCGCCCTGTGGATCGCGGGCGGAGAGCGAAAATTCCCCGCCGGGGATTTCCATCGGCCCCTGCTCGACCTGCCCGCCATGGTCGCGAATCCGCGTCGCCGCCGCGTCAATGTCGTCCACCGCAAAATAGAAGCGCCATCCCGGCTCCTCCCCCGGCGGCGTGGCCATCAGCGCGCCCAGGCACACCGGGCCATCGAACAGAAAGCGATATTCGCC
Organism: Sphingomonas sp. Marseille-Q8236; assembly: GCF_965112005.1. Taxonomy (NCBI): domain Bacteria; kingdom Pseudomonadati; phylum Pseudomonadota; class Alphaproteobacteria; order Sphingomonadales; family Sphingomonadaceae; genus Sphingomonas; species Sphingomonas sp. Marseille-Q8236. Next base: position 1,213,610 of record NZ_CBCOPO010000001.1, on the reverse strand, counting down.
CAATTCGCCCATCGGCATCCCGCCCTGCTGGACCCAGCCGAAATGCCGGCCGAAAAAGCCGAGCGCCCGTTCGGGATCGCTGGCGATCCGCTCGTTCCAGACGACATGACCGATCACCGCGCCGCTGCCATGCTCGACAAAGGCGCGGGACGGCCGCTCCTCCTCCGCCGCCATGATATAGAAGGGCGCGCCCAGTGGATCGGCCACCAGCGCCATGCGACCCACGCCCGCCATGGTCCATGCGGGCATCAGCACCGATCCGCCATCCTCCTGGATCGTACCCAGCGACTCGTCGACATCGACCACCGGCAGATAGCCGAACCAGACGGGCCTGCCCGGCGCGCCGTCCGGCCGCCGCATCAGTCCGGCGACCGCCTCGCCCTCCGGCGTCGCAAAAATTCGATAATCGAGATCGACGATACCGCTGTCGCCGACCTGCCAGCCGATCACCGCGCCGTAAAAAGCCTGGGCCGCGTCGACATCGTCGGTCAGCAGTTCGTACCAGGTAAAATTCGCCATATTGCCTGCCCCTCAGCAAGTTTTACGCGACCTATCAACATCTTGGACAGCAACCTTTGCCCGATTCGCAGACGCAAGGATGATCCCGAAGCCCGGTTCGCGCAATCGCCTTCCCCGCGTCCGACGGCCATCTTCGTGCGATGCTTGCCATTGAGTAGGGAGCCGCCATTGGCCTAAGGCGTTGAGCGACGAGACGAGGGCCTGATGACCAACATCCCGAATACGCTTCCCGACAGCCGCGATACGACGATTCTCGATGCACCCGACAAGATGGTGTCGGTGCGCGACCTGTTCGGCATCGACACCGACATGGAGGTGCCCGCCTTTTCGCAGGCCGATGAGCGCGTCCCCGATCTCGATCCCGCCTATGTGTTCGATCCCGACACGACGCTGGCGATCCTGGCGGGCTTTTCGCACAATCGCCGCGTGATGGTGCAGGGCTATCACGGCACCGGCAAGTCGAGCCATATCGAGCAGGTGGCGGCGCGCCTGAACTGGCCGTGCATCCGCATCAACCTGGACGCGCATATCAGCCGTATCGACCTGATCGGCCGCGACGCCATCGTCCTGAAGGACGGGCAGCAGGTGACCGAGTTCCGCGAAGGCCTGCTCCCCTGGGCGCTCCAGACGCCGACCGCGCTCGTCTTCGACGAATATGATGCGGGCCGTCCCGACGTGATGTTCGTGATCCAGCGCGTGCTGGAGACCGAGGGCAAGCTGACCCTGCTCGACCAGAATCGCGTCATCCGCCCCAACAAGTGGTTCCGCCTGTTCGCCACCGCCAACACGGTCGGCCTGGGCGACACCAGCGGGCTCTATCATGGCACGCAGCAGATCAACCAGGGCCAGATGGACCGCTGGAACATCGTGGTCACGCTCAACTATCTGCCCGCCGCGACCGAGGCGCAGATCGTGCTGGCCAAGTCGGGCGAATATGACAAGCCCGACGGCAAGCAGCTGGTCGAGAACATGGTCCGCGTCGCCGACATGACCCGCAAGGGCTTCATTAACGGCGACATCTCGACCGTGATGAGCCCGCGCACGGTCATCACCTGGGCGCAGAACACGCTGATCTTCAGCGATCCGGGCTTTGCCTTCCGCCTGTCCTTCCTCAACAAGTGCGACGAGAATGAGCGCGCGCTGGTCGCGGAATATTATCAGCGCGTGTTCGGCAAGGACCTGCCCGAAAGCGTCGTCGGCCGGGCCTGATTCGCGTGGCGAACGACACACCTCTCGACCGGTTCAAGGCGGTTCTCGGCGGCACAGCGCGCACCATCGCGCAGGAGCCGGAGGTGGAACTCGCCTTCACCGCCGATGCGCCGACGTCCTCGGGCAAGCATATCCGCGTGCCCATGCCCGGTCGTGCGCTGCCCGCCGATCAGGTGGCGGAGGCGCGCGGTTTCGCCGACGCCTTCGCACTCCGGCTGAAGCTGCACGACACCGCGCTCCATGCGAAGGCGGCACCGGTCGAAGCGGTGGCGCGTGCCGTGTACGACGCGGTCGAGACGGCGCGGATCGAGGCGCTGGGCGCGCGCGGCTATGCCGGGATCGGCGACAATCTCGCCCATGCGCTGGACGTCCGGTTGCGCTCCGACCCGATGACGCGGGCGCGCAACCGGGACGAGGTGCCGCTGTCGACGGCGCTGGGCCTCCTCCTGCGCGAGCGGATGACGGGACGTCCCTCGCCGGCCGAAACCGCGCCGGCGCTGGCGCTGGTGCGCGACTGGCTGGAGGGGGCGACTGATCTCGACGCGCTGGCGGGCGCGATGGACGACCAGAAGGCGTTCCAATCGCTGACCGCCCGGATGCTCGCCGACCTCGAACTCGCCGAGCCCCCCGCCGAACCCGAAGAGGCCGATGAAGGCGGCAATGAGGAAGAAGGCGAGGACGAGCAGCAGCAGGACGAGAGCGACGAGGATAACGACGAGCAGGGCCAGGGCGAAGGCGAGGTCGAGGCGCGCGCCGAAAAGCGCGACTCGGACAGCGAGGACGGCGAATCGCAGGAGCAGAGCCAGGACTCGCTCGACGATCTCGACGGTGAACCCGGCGAGGATGGCGACGAAGGCAGCCAGCCGACCCGCCCCAACCGCCCGCTGATCGATCCGTCGGCGCAGTTCGACTACAAGCCCTGGACCACCCAGTTCGACGAGGTGATCGCGGCCGGCGAGTTGTGCGACGCCGACGAACTGGCGAGGCTTCGCGGCTATCTCGACCAGCAACTCGCGCATCTGCAATCGGCCGTATCGAAGCTCGCCAACCGGCTGCAACGCCGGTTGATGGCGCAACAGTCGCGATCCTGGGATTTCGACCAGGAAGAGGGCATTCTGGACGCGGCGCGGCTGGCGCGCGTTGTGGTCAATCCCGGCCAGTCGCTGTCCTACAAGATCGAGCGGGACACCGATTTCCGCGATACCGTCGTCACTTTGCTGATCGACAATTCAGGATCGATGCGCGGGCGGCCGATCGGCATCGCCGCCATCTCCGCCGACATTCTCGCGCGGACGCTGGAGCGGTGCGGGGTGAAGACCGAGATCCTCGGCTTCACCACCCGCGCGTGGAAGGGCGGCCAAGCCCGCGAAACCTGGCTCGCCGCCGGACGCCCGCCGCAGCCGGGGCGGCTGAACGACATTCGCCATATCGTCTACAAACAGGCCGACGAGCCGTGGCGGCGTGCGCGCAACAATCTCGGCCTGATGATGCGCGAGGGGCTGCTCAAGGAAAATATCGACGGCGAGGCGCTGCTCTGGGCGCATAGCCGGCTGGTCGCGCGGCCCGAGGAGCGGCGCATCCTGATGGTCATCTCCGACGGCGCGCCGGTGGACGATTCGACCCTGTCGGTCAATTCGGGTAGCTATCTGGAGCGGCATCTGCGCCAGGTGATCGGCTGGATCGAGACCAAGAGCCCGGTCGAACTGGTCGCCATCGGCATCGGCCATGACGTGACCCGCTATTATGCGCGCGCGGTGACGATCATGGATGCCGAGCAGCTGGGCGGCACGATCATCGAGCAGCTGGCCAGCCTGTTCGACACCGAATGAGCCGGATCGCGGCCCCAGCGGAAGGGTTTGTCGGGCCGGTCAAACGTTCGATCACCATCGCCGGGCACCAGACCTCGATCAGCCTGGAGCCGGTCTTCTGGACGGCGCTGGAGGACGCGGCGGTAGCGCACGCTTTGCCGCTGTCGGCGCTGGTGGCGGAAATCGACGCGTTGCGGATCACGGCGGACGACCCGCCCAATCTGGCGAGCGCGATCCGGTCGTGGTTGTTCCTGCGACGTTGAAGCTGGCCCGCCGCAGCGCACATCCCATACACCCCCGCTCAGCCTGAACGGAGCAAGGGGAAGGGATGGGGCCAGGGGCACGGAGCGGTGGCCATGGTTTCGGCCATGGCGGATACTCCAGCCGATTGACGTCATCCGCCCGCTACGGCAGGTCGCGCCGACTGTTTCGGGGTAATCGTGGCCGGACTTTCGCTTTCTCGCATCGGATTGCGCCTCTACCGCTGGCTGGGTCTGGTGGCGGGGCTGATCGGCATGGCGATCGCGCTGTCCGGGGCGGTGCTGGTCTGGACGCCGGCGCTCGACCGGATCGCTGCGCCCGCTCGGTACCGGACGAGCGGCGAGACGCGTCTGGCGGCGCAGGCCTATGTCGCCGCTACGCAATCCGCGCTCAAGCCCGGCCAGCGGATCGCCGGTCTGTCGTTGGAGCGGGGGTCCTCGCCGGTTCTGGTCCGGCTCGACACTCCGCGCCACGATGCGCGCTACATGCTGTTCCTCGATCCCCCCACCGCGAGGATCCTCGCCAGCGGGGTGCGCGACGATGGGGCGAGCGGCTGGCTTCGCCGTCTGCATGACCGTCTGTTCCTGGGCGATGCGGGACGCCCGGTCGTCGGCGTCATGGGCGTGGCGCTGCTGCTGATCTGCCTGACCGGGCTGGCCCCCCGAGCCGCCGGACGATCGGTCAAGGCCGGGGGGCGGACGATAAGCTGGCACCGTCGGATCGGCTGGTGGTCGATCCTGCCGATCTCCGTCCTGACGCTGACCGGCACCGCGCTCGCCTTTCCGGACGCGTTCGCCGCGCTGACCGGAGACTCGGTGGCGTGGCATTCCGAGACCGGCGCACCGCCCGTCTCGCGCACCACCCTGTCGGTCGAGCGCGTCGTCGCCAGCGCACGGCGATGGTCGCGTAGTTCGCTGATCGCGATCGACTGGCCGACCGAGCGCTCGCCCGACTGGACGGTGCACCTCGCCGGACGTCCGCCAAAGGTCATCAAGGTCGCGGACGATAGCCGGTCCGCCGTCTCCAGCCCCGCCCGCGCGACACCGCTCGGCCGGTCATGGGTCCAGCGGCTTCACACCGGGCGGGAAATGCCCTGGATCTGGCGCGCCATCGCCTCGGCCGCCGGACTGGCGGCGGCGTTTCTGGCGGGGTCGGGGCTGATCGGCTGGGCGAGGACTAGCCGGGCCGGGCCCCGTCGTCAGACCCGCTCGACCCGCAACAGGTCGGTGGCGTCGAGGCCCAAAAGCTCGATGTGATCGCGGATGCGCGGCCATTGCACCGTCAGGAAACTCTGCCGCTCGGCCGCGCGCAGACGGTCGGCAGCACCGGGCATCACGAACATGCCCACCCCGCGCCGAACCTCGACATAGCCGTCGTCCTGAAAGCTCTGATACGCCTTGGCCACCGTCAGGGGATTGGCCCCCTGCTCCGCCGCCAGCGCCCGAACCGAAGGAAGCTGGTCCCCCGTCCGATAGGTGCCGTTCAGGATACCCGCCGCGATCGTCCCGCGCAGGCGGATATATACCGGGCTGTCGTCACCGCTAAGAGCTGTCATGCCGGATTAATACAGCATGGGCAGGACAAAGTCGAGAGGGCTATAGGATAACGTTTGCAGCGGCCTGCCCCCGTCATGCGGCCGGACCATGCCAGGTTGAGACGATCCGCGCCATGTCGGGACGCGGACGCTCGTCGAGCGGACGGCCGGGCGTGCCGATAAAGACGAATCCGACGATGCGTTCCGGCGCCGCCCCGAACGCGTCGCGCACCGCATCCGAAAAGGCGGGCCAACCGGTCAGCCACCCTGCGGCATAGCCCATGGCATGGGCGGCATGAAGCAGGTTCATGCACGCCGCGCCCGCGGACAATTCCTGTTCCCACATCGGAATATGGCTGTCGGTCCGCGGGCTGGATAGCATGACGACCAGCGAGGGCGCCTGATGCGGGAACTGCTCCAGCGCGGCGATCTCGGTCCCGCTCGCCTGTGGCCGCTCGGCACGATAGGCGGCGGTGATGACCTCGGCCAGTGCCGCCCGCGCGGCGCTGGGCACGATCACGAACCGCCATGGGGCCAGTTTGCCATGATCCGGGGTGCGCGCGGCAATGGCGAGCATGTCGGACAGTTCGGCCTCGTCCGGGCCGGGGGCGATCAGGTCGCGCGGCTTGCCCGAGCGGCGGGTGGCGAGCAGGGTCAGCGGGGTCGAACGGTCGTTGAAGGTCCTATCGGTCATGGGATCGATCCTTACGCCGTCGCGCATGATATTTACAGTCGCGGCTTTGGCGTTAGGTTACCGAACCATTACGCCCCCTCGCGTGCCCACGGTGCGCAGGGGGCGATCCCGATGGAGTAAACGCCGGCATGGCGACTGCGTATGAGGCCGCCGCGCGCGGCAAAACGGTTTTGGGGCATCCCCGAGGCCTGTTCCTGTTGTTCTTTACCGAGATGTGGGAGCGTTTTTCCTTCTACGGAATGCGCGCCATCCTGGTCTTCTACCTGACCAAGCACTTCCTGTTCACCGACGAACCGGCCTTCGGCATCTATGCCGCCTATATGTCGCTGGTCTATTTCACGCCGGTGATCGGCGGCTATCTGGCCGACCGCTATTTGGGGGCCAGGCGCGCCGTGCTGGCGGGCGGCGTCTTCATCGCCTTCGGCCATTTGCTGATCGCCGCGCTGGAAGGGCCACAGGGGGCGCAGGGCGTCTATCTGGAGGGCTTCTACCTGGCGCTGGCGGCAATCGTGATCGGCACCGGTTTCCTCAAGGCCAATATCTCGGTGCTGGTGGGACAGCTTTATGCGCGCGACGACATGCGGCGCGATCCCGCCTTCTCGATCTTCTACATGGGGATCAACGGCGGCGGCGCGCTGGGGCCGATCGTGTGCGGCGTGCTGGGCGAGACCGTGGGCTGGGCCTATGGCTTCGGCGCGGCGGGCATCGGCATGTTGCTGGGCTTGGTCGCCTTTATCGGGCTGAAGCGCGAACTCCACGGCGCGGGTGAAGCACCCTCACTGCCCGCGTTGCGCGCGCCGGTCGTGGCCGGTCTGTCGCGCGAATGGCTGATCTATCTGGGCGGGATCGCCGCGACGCTGGTGACGTGGCAGTTGATCCGGCATCAGGATGCGGTCGGTACGCTGCTGATCGTGTTCAGCGTGGGCACCGTGGGCTTCATTCTGTGGCGGGCGGTATTCACCCTGGCCAAGGTCGATCGCGACCGTATCCTCGCCGCGCTGTTCCTGATCGCGCTGTGCCCGCTCTTCTGGGCTTTGTTCGAACAGGCGGGCTCCTCGCTCAACGTCTATACCGACCGCTCGGTCGACCGTAGCCTGCTCGGCTGGACGATCCCGGCCTCGGCCTTCCAGTCGGTCAACTCGATCTTCATCATCCTGCTGGCGCCCGTCTTCGCCGCGCTCTGGACCCTGCTCGCCAAGCGCGGGTGGGAGCCGAGCGCGCCGTTCAAGTTCGGCATCGGCCTGGTCGGCGTCGGCGCGGGCTTTCTGGTCCTGGTGGCGGGTGCCGCGCTCTATGCCGGGGCGCCGACGCCGGTGATCTTCGTAATTCTCGTCTATCTGATCCACACCATGGCCGAACTCTGCTTCTCGCCGGTAGGGCTGTCGGCGATGACGCGACTGTCGCTGCCCAGCATGACCGGGCTGATGATGGGCACCTGGTTCCTGGCGACGGCGGCAGGCAATTTCATCGCCGGGCTGATCGCGCAGGCGACCGGCGGCGAGGGCGCCGGGCCGGACAAGGTGCTCGACGTCTATACGCGGATCGGCTGGTTCTCGATCGGGATCGGCGTCGTCGTGCTGATCATCTCGCCCTTCGTCGCCAGGCTGATGCATCTCGACCTGCTCAAGGCCGAGGGAGCGCTGGCGGGGGACAAGGAACTGGCCGAGCCGGCGGCGGCCGGGATCGATACCCGGCTGGAGCAAAAGCCGCTTTGATTACGTGCGGGGCGGTCGGGAAGATTCCCGATCGCCCCTAATGCCCAACCTCCGTTCAGGCTGAGCGAAGTCGAAGCCCACGCGCCCGCCTATTCGCGAGCGGAGTCCCGTGCATTTCGATTCGCTACGTGCGAACGGAAGTGAGGACTAGGGACGCACGGCTTACAGTCGCGTCATCGCCATCGCCCGCTCGCCATAGCGGGGCCCGGCGGTGCCGCCGCGCGGCGAGGCTTCGTCGAGCTTCGCCAGATCCTCGGCCGACAAGTTGATGTCCGCCGCCTTCATCGAATCCTCCAGCGTGGCACGCCGCTTGGAGCCTGGGATCGGCACGATCTCATCCCCTTGCGCCAGCAGCCAGGCGAGCGCCACCTGCGCCGCACTGGCGTCATGCGCGGCGGCGATCTGCTTCACCACCTCGACGACCTTCAGGTTCCGATCGAAATTCTCCGCCGAATAACGCGGGTCGTTGCGACGATAATCACCCTCCGGCAAATCCTCGCGTGTGGTGATCTGCCCGGTCAGGAAACCGCGCCCCAATGGGCTGTACGGTACGAAGCCGATCCCCAGTTCGCGCACGACCGGCAGGATGTCCGCCTCGACATCGCGTTCCCATAGCGAATATTCGGACTGGACCGCCGCGATCGGGTGGACGGCGGCGGCGCGGCGGATCGTCTCGGCCCCCGCCTCCGACAGGCCCAGCCGGCGCACCTTCCCCTGCTCGACCAACCGCCCCATCGCGCCGACCGTATCCTCGATGGGAACATGGGGATCGACCCGGTGCTGGTAGAAGAGATCGATCGTCTCGACGCCGAGCCGCCTGAGCGAGCCTTCGCAAGCGCGCTGGACATTGGTCGGCGTGGAATCCGCGCCGGTGATTCCGTTCTCGTCATAGCGAAAACCGAATTTGGTCGCGATCACCACCGCGTCGCGCTTGCCGCGAATGGCACGGCCGACCAGTTCCTCATTGACCAGCGGGCCATAGACCTCTGCGGTGTCGAACAGGGTCACGCCAAGTTCGATCGCACGGTGGATGGTGGCGATACTCTCCGCCTCGTCCGCCCGGCCATACATATTGGCCCCGATGCCCGCCATCGGCATGCAGCCCAGGCCCAGTGCGGAAACCTCGAATTCGGGGCCGAGCGTGCGGTATTTCATCGTGCGTCCTCATCGATGGTGCGACTCATCCGGGCAACGGTTGCGGTCGCGGCAAGGTCCATGCTGACATTGCCAAGCGTCCGGAAAATATCAGGAATCGTCTCGACTGCGATCAACAGCCCCAGGGGCGCGGCGGGCACCCCCAGCGCGACGCAGACCGGCGCGATCGAGGCGAAGAAGGTGATCTGCGCGGGCAGGCTGGCCGATCCCAGCGAACACAGGATCGCGACCACCCCCGCCGCGACGACCGCGGCCATGTTCGGCACGATCCCGAACCAGTCGGCGATATAGAGCGCGACCGCGACGTTCATCGCGGGCTGGGTCGCGCGGAACATCGCGACCGCCATGGGCAGCACCAGTCCGGCGGTGGCGGGGGCGATCCGCATCGCCTTCGCCCCCTCGATCATCGCCGGCAGGCTGGCGAGCGAGCTTTGGGTGGAGATGGCGACCGCCTGCGCCGGGGCCAGCCCGTGAACGAAGCGCCCCACGGGCACCCGCGCCGCCAGAGCCGCGACGCCATAGGCCATCAGGATGACGATGACGCCGATGCTCGCGATGATCGTGATGTAATGCGCCAGCGCGCGGAACGCCCCGCCCCCCGCCGTCGCCCCCACGACGAAGGCCAGCGCGAACACCCCCAGCGGCGCCAGCCATAGCACCCAGCCGATCAGCACCAGCATTGCGTCGCGGATCGCGGTGAACACGCGCAACAGCGTCTCGCGCCCCTCTCCCTCGATCCGGGTGATGGCGAAGGCGAAGGCCAGGGTGAACAGGATCAGCGAGAGCAGCGCATTGTTGGTCGCCGCCGCAAAGATGTTGGTCGGCACGATTCCGGTCACGAATTCGGCCATGGGCGGCGGCGCGGTGACCGGCTCGGCATGGCCCAGTGCCCCGCGCAGCGCCTCCGCCGCACCGCGCGGAATGGGCAGCAGGTGGAGAAGCAAAGGCGTCACCAACGCCGCCATGGTCGCGGTCAGCGTGACCAGCGTCAGGAAGGTCAGGATCGCCCGCGCCGCGATCCGCCCGGCCTGCGCCGCCTGCGCGGTGGCGGTGACTCCGGTGATCAGCAGCGTGACGACCAACGGGATGACCGTCATCTGCAACCCATTCAGCCACAAGGTCCCGACCGGTCGCGCGATCGTCACCGCGCCATCGGCCACACCCGGCGACCAGGCGCCCGCTCCCACCCCGACGAGCAGGCCTGCGGCAAGACACAGAAGGATCAGGGTGGCGCGCGACATGAGGCCTCTCGGTAGCTTTGAGCTTTTGGAAAGGTCACGCTAAACGGGTCGCAACCTCATAACGTTTCCTCTTTATTCGGCAGGGACCCGGCCGCATGACAAGAAAATATTTCGGCACCGATGGCATTCGCGGCGCGACCAATGGCGCGGTGATGACCGCCGAGATGGCGATGAAGGTCGGCATGGCCGCCGGCGCCTATTTCCAGCGCGGCGATCACCGCCACCGCGTGGTGATCGGCAAGGACACCCGCCTGTCGGGCTATATGCTCGAATCCGCCCTGGTCGCCGGGTTCACCAGCGTGGGCATGGACGTGGTGATGGTCGGCCCGCTGCCGACGCCCGCCGTGGCGATGCTGACCCATTCGATGCGCGCCGATATCGGCGTGATGATCTCGGCCAGCCACAATCCGTTCGCCGACAATGGCATCAAGCTGTTCGGTCCCGATGGCTATAAGCTGTCGGACGAGGCGGAAGAGGCGATCGAGACGCTGATCGAGGAGAAGGTGCCGCTGGCCCCCTCGGGGAAGATCGGTCGCGCCCGCCGGGTCGAGGACGCCGCCGGCCGCTATATCCACTTCGCCAAGTCGACCTTCCCGCAATCGCTGCGCCTCGACGGCCTGCGCGTGGTGATCGATTGCGCGAACGGCGCGGCGTACAAGGTCGCCCCCGCCGCCCTGTGGGAACTGGGTGCGGACGTGGTCGCGATCGGCGTGACGCCCAACGGCATCAACATCAATGACGGCGTCGGCTCGACCGCGCCGCAGACGCTGGCCGAGACGGTGGTGGCGAGCGGTGCGGACATCGGCATCGCGCTGGACGGCGATGCCGACCGCCTGATCATCGTCGACGAGACCGGCACCGTGATCGACGGCGACCAGCTGATGGCGACGATCGCCACCAGCTATGCCCGCGAAGGGCGGCTGGCGGGCGGCGGGCTGGTCGCCACGGTCATGTCCAATCTGGGGCTGGAGCGGCATCTGGCGGCGCAGGGGCTGGGGCTGGTCCGCACCAAGGTCGGCGACCGCCATGTCCTGGAGGCGATGCGCGCGCGCGGCTATAATGTCGGCGGCGAGCAGTCGGGCCATATCATCCTGTCCGACTATGCGACGACCGGCGACGGGCTGGTCGCGGCGCTTCAGGTGCTGGCCGAACTCAAGCGTGCCGGCGCCCCTGCCAGCGAGGTGCTGCACCGTTTCGATCCGCTGCCCCAGCTTCTCAAGAATGTCCGCTTCGGGGGCGGCAAGCCGCTCGAGCATGAAAAGGTGCAGGGCGTCATCGCCGCAGCCGAGGCCGAACTGACGGGGCGTGGTCGGCTGGTCATCCGCCCGTCCGGCACCGAACCGGTCATCCGCGTGATGGCCGAGGGAGAGGACAGGCGGCAGGTGGAAACGCTGGTCGATCGCATCTGCGACGTGGTGCGCGAGGTGGCCGCCTGATGCTGGAAATGCGCCCCGATTGCGAGCGCTGCGGCGCGGACCTGCCCCCGTCGCAGGGCGGCGCCTTCATCTGCTCGCTGGAATCGACCTTTTGCGCCGAATGCGCCGACGAACTGGACGAGGTCTGCCCCGATTGCGGCGGCGAACTGCTCGACCGGCCGACGCGGATGGGCCGCGTGCTGAAGGCCAATCCGGCCTCCACCCAGCGCCGCTCCGCCCATTGATCCCACCGGGGTTGGACCCGGCCACCCACCCGTTCTATGCGGGACCATCATCTTCAAGGAGTTTCCATGCCCCAGCTCGTCCTGATCCGCCACGGCCAGTCCGCCTGGAATCTGGAGAACCGCTTCACCGGCTGGTGGGACGTCGACGTCACCGCCCAGGGTGCCGCCGAAGCCCGCGCGGCGGGTGCGCTGATGGCCGAGAAGGGTCTCGACTTCGACCTGACCTTCACCAGCCTCCAGACCCGCGCGATCAAGACGCTGAACCTGGCGCTGGAGGTGATGGGTCGCCTGTGGCTGCCGACCGAAAAGCATTGGCGCCTGAACGAGCGGCATTATGGCGGGCTGACCGGGCTCGACAAGGCCGAGACGGCGGCCAAGCATGGCGACGAACAGGTGAAGATCTGGCGTCGCAGCTTCGACGTGCCCCCGCCCCCGGCCGATGCCGGCGGCGAATATGACGTGTCGGCCGACCGCCGCTATGCGGGCATCGACGTCCCCGAGACCGAGAGCCTGAAGGACACGATCGCGCGCGTCCTGCCCTATTGGGACGAACGCATCGCGCCCGCGCTGCGCGACGGCAATCGCGTGCTGATCTCGGCGCACGGCAACTCGCTGCGCGCCCTGGTCAAGCATCTGTCGAACATCCCGGACGACGAGATCACCGGTCTCGAAATCCCGACCGCGCAGCCGATCGTCTATGAACTGGCCGACGACCTGACCCCGACCGATCGTTACTATCTGTCGGAACGCTAAGCGATCGGGAGACGAGGGGCGGTCTGACGTGCGACCGCCTCGCGCGCCGACCTCTTCGCGGCTTCGCGTGACCATCTGATTTCACGCGAAGCCGCGAAGACACGAAGATTTTTGTTCGCGCGGAGGCGCGGAGGCGCGGAGGCGCGGAGACGCGGAGATTTAGTCCGCGCGGCAGGTCTATTGTTCCCATCGGAGCCTGCCATCGTCTTCCGTTCGACAGGGAGGGCTACGCGGCAGCCCAGACCGACACCTCCGCGCCTCCGCGTCTCCGCGCGAACCCGACTCCATCCTCCGTTCAGGCTGAGCGAAGGCGAAGCCCACGCCCCCCGCTCCGGCAAAAACGCCCGCCACCATGCCCGAACGCATACGGAAACTTGCCCCCCTCGCCTCGCCCCGCTAGGCAGCCCGCTTCCCCGGCAACGGGGCCAAAGGGGCTAAGGCGGAACAGCGGATATGACGTCGGTCGGGATCATCATGGGGTCCACTTCGGACTGGGAAACCATGCGGCATGCCGCCGAGACGCTGGAGGCGCTGGGCATCGCGCACGAGACCCGCGTCGTCTCCGCGCACCGCACACCGCAGCGTCTGTACGATTATGCCACTACCGCCGCCGATCGCGGGATCAAGGTCATCATCGCGGGGGCTGGCGGCGCGGCGCATTTGCCGGGCATGGCGGCGTCGATGACGCATCTGCCGGTGCTGGGCGTCCCGGTCGAATCCAAGGCGCTGAAGGGCATGGATAGCCTGCTCTCGATCGTCCAGATGCCGGGCGGCATTCCCGTCGGCACGCTGGCGATCGGCAAGGCGGGGGCGATCAATGCGGGTCTGCTCGCCGCCTCGATCCTGTCGCTGTCCGACGAAGTGCTGACCGAGCGATTGCAGGCCTGGCGCGAGCGCCAGACCGACAGCGTCGCCAACGATCCGCAAGGGTAAGCCAATGTTGAAGCCGGGCGCGACGATCGGAATCTTGGGTGGCGGCCAACTGGGCCGGATGCTGGCGGTGGCGGCCGCGCAACTGGGCTATCGCACCCATGTGCTCGCCCCCGATGAGGAAAGCGTCGCGGCGCAGACCGCCTCCTCGCTGACCCGCGCGGATTATCACAACAAGGTCGTGCTGGCCGATTTCGTCGCCGCCTGTGACGTCGTCACCTATGAATTCGAGAATGTCGACGTGACGCCGGTCGAATGGCTGGCCGAGCGGTTGCCCGTCCACCCCTCACCTGCCGCGCTTCGCGTCGCGCAGGACCGGATCGCCGAGAAGAGCTTCGTCGAGAAGGTCGGTGGCCGCCCCGCCCCCTGGGCAGAGGTGAATGGCGCCGCCGACCTGACCGCCGTGCTGGAGCGGATCGGCTGCCCCGCCATTCTGAAGACGACCCGCTTCGGCTATGACGGCAAGGGGCAGGTGCTGATCCGCGACCTGTCCGAGGCCGCCGCCGCATGGGAAGCGATCGGCGGCCCGGCGGTGCTGGAAGGGTTCATCCGCTTCACCCATGAATTCTCGATCCTGATCGCGCGTGGGGAAGACGGGAAGACGGTCCGTTACGATCCGCCGCACAATGTCCATCGCGACGCGATCCTGCGCACCTCGACCCTGCCCGCGCCGCCCGAAATCACCGCCCAGGCCGAGGAGGCGACCGCGCTCGCCATCCGTATCGCCGAAGAGCTGGGCTATGTCGGCGTACTGGCCTGCGAGTTCTTTGCGACCGAGAACGGCCCCGTCTTCAACGAGATGGCGCCGCGCGTGCACAATTCGGGGCACTGGACGATCGAGGGTGCCGAAACCTCGCAGTTCGAGAATCATATCCGCGCGATTTGCGGCCTACCCCTGGGCGATACGGCGCTGACCGGCACGCGGGTACAGATGGACAACCTGATCGGCGACGATGCGTGGGAAACCGCACTGACCGAAAAGGGTGCGCATTTGCACCTCTATGGCAAGGGCGAGGCGCGGCCGGGGCGCAAGATGGGGCATATCACGCGCGTCACGCGGTGAAGGCGACCCGCTATCGTCGGGCGTCGAAGGTCACCGGCACCAGCACCTTGGGCTGAATGACCTGATCCCCCTTCATGACCGGGCGGAGGCGGAATTGCGGATAGAGGCTGAGTGCCGCCGTCCCGAATCCGCGCCCCTTGGGTTTCTCGGCCGCGACCGAGCAGCTTTTGGGCCGACCGGGCGCCGGCACGACGCAGAGCAGAACCGCCACGCCGCTGATGCCGCCGCTTCGCGCCATCTTCGGAAAGGCCGCATCGATCACGGCCTGTGGCGGCTTTTCGATCCATTCGGCCAGCGCAAAGCGTAACCGTCCGTCGCCCGGTCCATCGCCGTCGCCACGCCCATTGCCGGTGCCTCGCCCTTCCCCACCGGTGCCCTGGCCGCTGGCAATGCCCGCCCCGCGTCCCTCCGACAATGCCGTCCCGATACGCAGCGACGGTTCGGCGCTAACCCCCGCGGCCGGGGCGGGCAGGTCGACCATATCGAAGTGCGCCGTCGCGACCGCGGCGGGGGCGGCTTGCGGCGCGGCGGGGGCAGGCGCAGGGCGAGGCGATCCGCCGCCGGCCGTCGGGCGCACCGCCGGGCTTTCGCGCTTGACCGGCGCGGGCTCGATCGGTGGCGGTGGCACGGATAGGGGTGGCGGCTCGGGCAAAGGCGGCACATCGAACAAGGCCAGCGACGACCACCGGGAATCGTCGATCCGCCGAATTCGCGATTGCCCCAGGATCAACAGCGCCACGATCGCGGCATGGACCGCCACCGTGGCGACGACAGCCGCCAGCCGCCGCCACTTGTCCTGCCGGATCCGAACGCCGCCCTGCATCGCGATAATCTCCCGGATGGGAGGATCACCATGATGCCGGCGCCGGTCAAGCCTTGGCCCACGCCTCCCCGATCCGGCGCAGCACGTCGAGCGGCACGCGGCCATGGCGCAGCACGGCGGTGTGGAACGCCTTCAGATCGAACGCCGCGCCCTTCTGCTTCTTCGCCAGGTCGCGAATGTCGACGAAGACCGAATGGCCAAGCTTGTAGCTCGCCGCCTGCCCGGGATTGACGCAATAGCGTTCCACCTCGCGCGTGGCGAAGCCCTCCGCCTCGCCCTCGGCCTCGACGAAATGGCGGATCGCCTGTTCGCGGGTCCAGCGCAGATGGTGAAGCCCGGTATCGACCACGCAGCGATTGGCGCGGAACAGCATGAACTTCAGATAGCCGAGCTGTCCCAGCGGATCGTCGTCGTACATGCCGATCTCGTCCGCCAATTGCTCGGCATAGAGCGCCCAGCCCTCGCCATAGCCCGAAAAGCCGTTGATCTTGCGGATCAGCGGCAGGCGCGTGTTGGACAGGGCAAGCCCGCCCTCCATCTGATGCCCCGGCAGCCCTTCGTGATAGACGGTCGTCGCCAGACAGAATTTGGGCCAGTCGGCGCTGTCCTTCAGGTTGAAATAGACCAGCCCCGGCCGCGAACCGTCGATCGCGGGGGATTGCGCGAAGGCCGCCGCCGCGCCCGCCTCGGTCTGTACGGGAACGCGACGCACCTCGAAGCCATATTGCGGCAGCCGTTCGAACACCTGCGGCAGGCGGGTGCGGATCGCGTCCAGCCGTTCGTTGCAATAGGCGATGGCGGCGCGCTTGCCCTCGTCGGTATTGGGATAAAGCTGGTCGGGATTCTTGTAGAGCGCGGCCATGCGCTGGCCGACCGTCCCCTTGGTAAAGCCCTGTTTCCGGAGCAGCGCGTCCAGCCGGGCGGACAGCATCGCCGCCTGGTCGCGGCCGAAGCGGTGGACCTCGTCAGGCGAATAGCTGGTCGTCGTGTTGGCTTTCAGCGCGACCGGATAATAGGCGGCCCCCTCGCGCAGCTTCCACACGCCCGCGTCATGGGTGGCCTTGGCGCGCAGGGACTTGGCATAGGCGATCTGCCGGTCGAGCGCGGGGAGGATTTCGGCCTCATGGATTTTCGCGGCGGCCTGCGCATAGCGGTCCCCCAACCCCTTCTCGGCGGCACGGCGGGCGAGCGACTGGACGACCAGCGCCTGGTCGGCGGGCTGGCGGGTCTTGCCCATCTGTTCGAGCGCGAGGTCCAGGATGAAGTCGGGCGGCACCACGCCCTGTCCCGCATCGTGGCGCATCCGATCGGTCTGCGCATCTATCTGGGTCGCGAAAGCCCGAAGCCGCATCAGATAGGCGTCGGCATCGCCCGCCGTCGCGATCTTGTGCTTGGTATCGAGGAAGTCGGGGACCGACTGATAGGCGCCCGACAGTTGCGACACGACATAGGGGCTGGGGCCATAGGAATAACCGCCAAAGTCGAACGCCTGCACCGCCTCCGCCGAGCGGCGGGTGTACAGGATCGATTCCAGATCGATCCGCTCCTCGGGCGACAGCGTCGCGGGATCGATCGCCTGAAGGCGGGTCAAATCGGCCTTGGTCGCCGCCTTGGCCGCCGCGATCCCGGCGGGCGACTGGTCGGACAGCTTGCTGCGCAGATCGGCATTGGCGCCGGTGTCGAGGCCGAGATTGGTGGCCCCCTCCGGACTGCGGCGAAGCTGTTCCTGGACCAGCGTGTCGAATAGCGCATTCAACCGGGTCGGCTCTGTCGTCTGGGCAAAAACTGCCTCGCTGTTCGCCGCCACGGCCAGCGCCGCCGTGCCTCCCAGGAAATATCGCCGGTCGATCATGCTTGTCCCCTTTTTGGTTATCGGGACAGCGTAACGGGATTTGCCGGGAATTGAACCGGTTATGTAGTGGGGTTCCGCCCTTGGGCTTCGACTTCGCTCAGCCTGAACGGCTGGTGGGAATGGGGTTGGATACCTCACCCCGGTCAGGCTGGGCGAAGTCGAGGTCCATGCCCCACCCAGCGAAAAGGGCGGCGCGTCCATCCCGACGCACCGCCCTTCCCCAAATCATGACGGCCAGGCTCAGCCCGCGCGGGTCCCCGACAGCGGGAAGCTGCCGAACGCGCCCGCGCCCACGGATCCGGTCAGTGTGTCGCCATCGGCGGTCGCTTCGCAATCCAGCGTCATCGGCATCGGGGAGCTGATCGACATCTTCCAGCTGATCGTGTTGCCAGACACATCACCCTCGATGTCCATCGCCCCCATCTGGCCGCCGCCCGAGCCAGTGAAACGATCGCCCTCGGTCCGGACGGTCAGGGTCATTTCCTGATCGCCCAGCGGCGACTTAACGGTGCAGTTCCAGGTGCCGTCGATCTCGGCCATTCCTACTCTCCCTTATGATCCGGCACTTATTGCCCGACGAGCGCGGACGCCTCGACCACCTCGACGGGCAGGCCCAGCGTATCGAGCTGGGGCTTCACCGCCTTGGCATCGCCTACCACGACCCAGACAAAGTCCTTGGGGTTCAACGCCGCCTGGATCGACTTGTTCAGCTCGGGCAGGGTCATCGCCTGATAGCGCTGCGTGATCGTGGCGTAATAGTCGTCGGGGCGACGATACAGGTCGTTGGCCTGCATCGCCGACAGCACCGCGTCGGACGTCTCGAAATTGCCCGACAGCGAGCGGATCGCGCCGGTGATGGCGCGGTCGGATTCCACCTGGTCCATCGGTTTGGTGGTCAGGAATTCGGTCACGTCGGTGCGCAGCGCGTCGATCGACGGGCCGGTCTTGTCCGCCTGAACCGGGGCCGACATGATATAGGGCGCCGCGAATTCCGAGGTCTGGAAGCCGCCCCGCACGCCATAGGACCAGTGCTTGTTCTCGCGGATGTCGGTGTTGATCCGGCTGAGGAAGCTGCCGCCCAGCGCGTCGTTGGCAGTATTCTGGATCAACAGATTGTCGATCCCCTTCAACGGCGTCGGCGCGCCCGCCAGGATCATCGACTGCGGGCTGTCGGGCCGGTTGATCAGCACGATCTTGGGTGCCGAAGGCTGTCCGGCGGTGAAGTTCTTCACGCCAGCCGTGCCGGTGCCGCGCCAGTCGCCGAACGCCCGGTCGAGCGCAGCCTTCACCTCGGCCAGCGGGCGGTCGGACGTGACGAAGATCTTCGCCTTGTCGGGACGCAGCCAGGCCTGCTGGAACGCGATCAGGTCGGCGCGGGTCATCGCCGCCACCGCACGCGGATCGCCCGCCCCCTGCGCCTTGGCATAGGGGCTGGTCGGTCCATAGACGAGCGGCGGCAGGACGCGGCTCGCCAGCCCCTGCGGGCTGGTCAGTTCCTGTTTGATCCCCGCCAGCGTCTGCGCCTTGACCCGCGCCAGTTCGGCATCGGGGAAGGCCGGGTTGCGGATGATGTCGGCATAGAGATCGAGCGCGGGCACCAGATTGGCACTCGGCACGTCCAGCCCCACGGTGGTGCGATCGTTCGACGCGCTCGACCCAATCGACGCGCCCAGCCGTTCCTGCGCCTCCGCGATGGCGATGGTGTTCAGGTGCGTCGTGCCCTCGTCGAGCATCGACTGCACCATCCGCTGCGTCCCCAGCTTGCCCGGCACGTCGGCCGCGATCCCGGCGTCGAACGACATGGCGATCTGGGTCACCGGTACGGCGGTGCGCTGCGCATAGATCAGCTCGATCCCGTTCGCCAGGCGGCTGCGTTCGACGGTCGGAAAGCTCAGCGGCTTGACCTGACCGACATCGGGCAGAGCCCCGCGCGTGCCCTTGACGGGCTGGTCCGGGGCGGCGGGCACGTCGGCGCGCGGCGGCACCTTGGCCTCTTCATAGGCGTCGCGTGCGCCCGGCACGACGGTCAGCGTATAGGCCGGACGTGACAGCCATTTGTCCGCCGCCGCCTTCACGGTCGCCGGGGTCTGCGCCGCGATCGCCATCAACTGCTTCTTATACTTGCCCGGATCGTTCGAGTAGAGCGCGCCCTCGGCCAGCGCCACCGCCTTGCCGCCGAAGCCGCCGACCGATTCCAGCCCCTGGACACGCCCCGAAACATAGCGGGTCACCGCACGCTGAACCTCGTCGGCGGTCGGGCCGTTCTTCAGGAAATCGTCGAGGATCTCGCCCATCCGCTTGTTGACCAGCGCCGGGTCGACACTGGGACGGACGATCGCCATCATGTTGAACATGCCGACCTGCGAGAAGACGCGGTCGCTGGCCGAGACCTGAACCGCCAGCTTCTCCTGCTTGACCAGGATATTGTCGAGCCGCGACGAGGCGAGCCCGCCCAGAATCGAAGCGGCGACGACCAGCGGCGCGCTTTCGGGATCGTTCAGCCCCGGCACCGCCCAGTTGCGGCTGATCATGACGGCGGCGACGCGGTCCTTCATCTCCTCGTTGACGGGCGCGGGCAGCGTCGGAATGGCGACGGTGGGC
Source organism: Sphingomonas sp. Marseille-Q8236 (assembly GCF_965112005.1). Classification (NCBI taxonomy): domain Bacteria; kingdom Pseudomonadati; phylum Pseudomonadota; class Alphaproteobacteria; order Sphingomonadales; family Sphingomonadaceae; genus Sphingomonas; species Sphingomonas sp. Marseille-Q8236. The sequence goes on along the minus strand of NZ_CBCOPO010000001.1, from coordinate 1,193,792 downwards.
AGGACGCTCTTGGGGCCCGGCTTGATCGCGCCGAAATACTTCTCGACCAAAGGCTTGGCGGTCGCGACATCGATGTCGCCCGCCAGTACCAGCACCGCATTGTTCGGGCCGTAATGCTGCCGGAACCAGTCCTTGACCGTGTCGAGCGACGCGGCATCCAGATCCGCCATCGAACCGATGGTGCTGTGGGCATAGGGATGCCCGGCAGGGAACAGCCCCTCCAGCACCTTATATTGGGTCAGGCCATAAGGCTGGTTGTCGCCCTGGCGCTTCTCGTTCTGGACGACGCCGCGCTGCTCGTCGAGCACGCCTTGCGTCACCGCGCCGAGCAGATAGCCCATGCGATCCGATTCCAGGAACAGCGCGCGGTCGAGCGCGGCGGTCGGCACCGTCTCGAAATAATTGGTCCGGTCGAAATAGGTGGTGCCGTTGTAATCGGTCGCGCCCACCGACTTGAGCGGGGCGAAGAAATCGCCCGGCGCGTTTTCCGATCCGTTGAACATCAGATGCTCGAAGAGATGCGCGAATCCGGTCTTGCCCTTGGGCTCATGCTTCGATCCGACATCGTACCAGACGCTGACCGCGACCACGGGCGCCTTGCGATCGGTATGCACCACGACGCGCAAGCCGTTTTGCAGGGTGAAGCTCTGATAGGGGATGTCGACCGCCTTCACGAGCGTCGAAACGGGTGCGGCCTTTGCCGTGGCGGCCGATTTGGCGGGTGCCGCCTGGGCCAGCACGGCCTGGGTCGGCATGACGAACGCAAGGGTGGCGGCGCCGGTCAGCGCCACAAACTTGATACGCATTTCTCTTGAGTCTCCCCACTCATCTGTGAAGCGAACATAGCGGGCGGGCTGTGGACCGCAATCCCGGTAAGGCGAACCGATCAGGTCGAAATTTCGTCGACCCTTTCGCAATCGAAACGGCCATCCCATGTAGCGCAAGACAAATACCGCCAACCCCTTGTGTTGCCAAATTGCAACACCATCTGACCTGGAAAGCGACAGGAACCCCAGATGAACCTCGAAAAATTCACCGACCGCGCAAAAGGCTTTCTGCAAGCCGCGCAGACCGTGGCGATCCGCAACAACCATCAGCGGATCGCCCCCGAACACCTCCTCAAGGCGCTGATCGAGGACGATCAGGGCATGGCGTCCGGCCTGATTCAGGCGGCGGGCGGCGATCCCAAGCGCGTCGAGCGTGAGACCGATGCCGCGCTGGCAAAGATTCCCGCCGTCTCCGGCTCGGGTGCGCAAAGTTCGCCCGGCCTGGACAACGACTTGGTCCGCGTCCTCGATCAGGCCGAACAGGTTGCCCAGAAAGCAGGCGACAGTTTCGTCACCGTCGAGCGGATGCTGCTCGCGCTGGCCCTCGCCTCCACCACGGCGGCGGGCAAGGCCTTGGCGGCGGGCGGCGTGAACCCCCAAAGCCTGAACGGCGCGATCGAGCAATTGCGCCAGGGCCGCACCGCCGACACGGCGGGGGCGGAGGACCGGTACGACGCGCTCAAGAAATTCGCCCGCGACCTGACCCAGGTGGCGCGCGACGGCAAGCTCGACCCCGTGATCGGCCGCGACGAGGAAATCCGCCGCACCATCCAAATCCTGGCACGCCGGACCAAGAACAACCCCGCCCTGATCGGCGAACCCGGCGTCGGCAAGACCGCGATCGCCGAGGGCTTGGCGCTGCGCATCGCGAACGGCGACGTGCCCGACACGCTGAAGGACCGCAAGCTGATGGCACTCGACATGGGTGCCCTCATCGCTGGTGCCAAATATCGCGGCGAGTTCGAGGAGCGGCTGAAAGGCGTGCTCGACGAGGTGAAGGCTGCCGAGGGCGACATCATCCTGTTCATCGACGAGATGCACACGCTGATCGGCGCAGGGAAAGGCGACGGGGCGATGGACGCTTCCAACCTGCTCAAGCCCGCGCTTGCGCGCGGCGAGCTGCACTGCGTCGGCGCGACCACACTCGACGAATATCGCAAATATGTTGAGAAGGACCCCGCGCTCCAGCGGCGGTTCCAGCCCGTCTTCGTCGGCGAGCCCACGGTCGAGGACACCATCTCGATCCTGCGCGGCCTGAAGGAGAAATACGAACTCCATCACGGCGTCCGCATCACCGACGGCGCGCTGGTGGCGGCGGCGACCTTGTCCAACCGCTACATCACCGACCGCTTCCTGCCCGACAAGGCGATCGACCTGATGGACGAGGCCGCCAGCCGCATCCGCATGGAGGTGGAGTCCAAGCCCGAGGAGATCGAGACGCTCGACCGCCGCATCCTGCGCCTGAAGATCGAGCGCGAGGGGCTGCGCCGCGAAAGCGACGCCGCCAGCATCGACCGGCTCGGCCATCTGGAGGAGGAACTCGCCAATCTGGAGGAACAGTCGCACGCGCTGACCCAGCGCTGGCAAGCGGAGAAGGACAAGATCGCGGGCGAGGCGAAGCTGAAGGAACAGCTCGACCAGGCGCGGATCGAGCTCGAGCAGGCGCAACGGGCGGGCGACCTCGCGAAAGCCGGTGAACTCTCCTATGGCCGCATCCCGCAGCTGGAGAAGCAGCTTGCCGAGGCGCAGTCCGCGACCGAGGGCGCGATGCTGCGCGAGGAAGTCACCGCCGACGATATTGCGGGCGTGGTCAGCCGCTGGACCGGGGTGCCGGTCGACCGGATGATGCAGGGCGAACGCGAAAAGCTGCTCCGCATGGAGGAGGTGATCGGTGCGCGCGTGATCGGCCAGGAGGATGCGGTCCGCGCCGTCTCCACCGCCGTCCGCCGGGCACGCGCCGGGCTACAGGACCCCAACCGACCGCTGGGCAGCTTCCTGTTCCTGGGCCCGACGGGCGTCGGCAAGACCGAGCTGACCAAGGCGCTGGCCGAATTCCTGTTCGACGATCCCTCCGCGATGGTGCGCCTCGACATGAGCGAGTTTATGGAGAAGCACAGCGTCGCGCGGCTGATCGGCGCCCCTCCCGGCTATGTCGGCTATGAGGAAGGCGGCGTGCTGACCGAGGCGGTGCGGCGGCGGCCCTATCAGGTCGTGCTGTTCGACGAGGTGGAGAAGGCGCATGGCGACGTGTTCAACGTGCTGCTCCAGGTGCTGGACGACGGTCGCCTGACCGATGGCCAGGGGCGGACGGTCGATTTCTCGAACACGCTGATCATCCTGACCTCCAACCTGGGCAGCCAATATCTGGCCAATGTCGAGGACGGGCAGAGCGTCGAGAGCGTCGAGCCGCAGGTGATGGAGATCGTGCGCGGCCATTTCCGCCCCGAATTCCTCAACCGGCTGGACGAGATCATCCTGTTCCACCGGCTGGGCCAGAGCCATATGGGCCCGATCGTCGACATCCAGGTCGGCCGCGTCGCCAAGCTGCTGGCGGATCGCAAGATCAGCCTGCACCTGACCGATGCGGCGCGCGAATGGCTGGGCCGGGTGGGCTATGACCCGGTATACGGCGCGCGTCCCCTGCGCCGTGCGGTGCAACGGCACCTCCAGGACCCGCTGGCCGAAGAAATCCTGCGTGGGAATGTGAAGGACGGCGCAACCGTCACCGTCGACGAGGGCGACGGGAAACTGGCGCTGTCGGTCGGGTGATCAGATAAACAATAGGGTCGGAACCTGGCGTTCCGACCCTATTGTCCCTTCTAAACTCGCGCTGGAACCGCTCCCTTTCGCAACCAGCCGGTAATCGCCTAACGACGATAGGCCAAGCGCGCGTGACATCTGACACGGGGTACATGTGTGGTACCCAGGCATCCGCCGCCACCTTGCGGGAATATAGCAGCAATAAGCCGCGCGACCGCAATTCGGCATCGGCCATGAAAAAGGGGCGGCTCCCAAGGAAGCCGCCCCAGGCAGGGTTCGTAATGATCCCCAGGGTTAGAAGTTCACGCCGAACTGGATACGCGCCGAACGGCCGTCATTGTACGAAGTCGGCAGCGAATAGACAGGCTGCGGTGCCCCCGCCGAGGTCGTGCCCGTTTCCTGCACACGCAGCACAGGCCTCGAGTTAAAGACGTTGAACACCGACAACCGGATAAAGCCGTTGAAGGCGTCGGTCGGCACTGCGATCGTCGCATCCAAATTGAGCAGCGCGAGCCAGTCCGACTTCAGCTGCGACCCACGGTTCACGACCTGCAACGTGCTGGGTCGGACACCACCCACCCGATTGAACGGATCGTTGATCACGGTGAAGCCGCTGGGATTACGAACGACCGAACCGTTGGCGACGTTACAATAGGCACCACTGGTCGTGTAGTAGAGGCCGGTGATACCGCCCGGCGCCGTCGCGTCAAAGTCGGCGCTCGCCGGCGGACGACCGTAGCAGCCGAACTTGCGCGGCGCACTGACCGAGCCGTTGAAGCTGAGCGTCAGCCAATCCGCGAACTTGTAAGAGCCCCATGCCTTGAAATTGTGGCGGCGATCGTTGGGCAGATACCCGAAAGTGCCGTTGACCAGCACCGGAAGGTCGAAGGCCGTCGTCAGACCGGCGTCGGACTGCGCATTGTCCGATCGGACGCCGCCTTCGATGTTACCATAATTCTTGGAGTAGGTGTAGTTTGCGTTCAGCGACCACTTGCCGTCCCATTCCCGCTCGAACGTGAAGTTCACACCACGATAGGTACGCTGTGCCTGCGGATATTGCAGCGAGGCCGCCGACAACGTCACGGTACGAGGGGTCGTTTCGCCCGGCAGCGGATCGCTCAGGGTTACCGCGACGTCGCGGCCCGGATTGATCAGCGCGAACTGATGGACGCCGTTCCAGATTGAACGGCAGTCCGCCGCCGCCTTGCCCTGCGAGACGCAATAGGGAACGATCGCCTGATCGAGCGCGGCATCCTCCAGCGAGTTGTTCAGCTTCGTCTGGATGAAGTTGAAGCCCACCTTGATCCGGTTGCCGAGCCGGCGTTCCACACCAAAGACGATCTCGTCGACCGATTGCGGCTTCAGGTTGGACGCAACCACCGAAGCCGTACTCGGCACGGTTCCGTCATTGCGCAGGGTGCACGCCGTCCCCGCAGGCGAATTGTTCGGGCAGGTGGTAAAGCCAGCCCCGGTCGTAATCGGCGCACCGAGGATCGGCGTATTGTCCGCCATCAACCCGCCGAACTGGTAGTAGGCGTCATAGTCGAGTTCGCCGCCGGCCAGTCGGACATTGGTGTTCACCGCGACGGGGATGAAATAGCGGCTATAGGATCCGAAGAACTTGGTGCGGCCATCGCCCAGCGGATCGATGCTGGCACCCAGGCGTGGCGCCCACTGATTCTTGGCGAGGAAGAAGGTCTGCCCGTCGCCATTCTTGTTCTCGAATCGGTCGTTGCGAATGCCGAGGTTCAGATTCAGGCGATCATTGAGCAGGTGCCAGTCATCTTGAGCATAGAATGCCGTGTTACGAGTCGAGAACTGACCACCCGTGCGGAACACACGCCCCTTGATATAGCTCGTGCCGCCCGGCAGTCCGATGACCGGATCGATCGTCGTTGCCGCGCCCGAAGCCGTCAATAGCGTGTACTGCGCGCCACCATTGGCGACGCTGATCGAATTTTCGTCCAGATCTTCGCGGTCGTAGCCGCCACGAATGTGATGCGATCCCAGAAGTTCGAACCGGACATCGGCATCCGCGCGATAGAAGGTACGCTTGTCGAAATTGAGCGTCGCGTTGCTCAGCGTGTTGCCGATGCCGCTATTGGCCCCGTTCCGCTGGTCGGTCACCGACGGCAGATTGGGCAGGCTGGATTCGGTGGTATCCCGGTTCTTGTTGACCCCGTAAGCTGCCGACAGGGTCAGCCACTGGGTGAAGCTGCCCGTATAGCGGAAGACGTAGTTTTCACCGCCCGATTGGTAGACGTTGGTGGCGATGTAACCACCCGGATTGTTGGTATTCAGATTGTAGCGCAGCCCGCTCGCCAGCGTGTAGCGGCTGGTGCCGTAGACATTCTCGATCCGACGACCGGTGGTGTTCCAATAGGTCGCCTCAAGCCGCTGGCCGTCGACGATGACGGCGTCGATCTTGCCACCCCAGAACGGGCTGGTGTTGCGATTCTGGCTATAGGAGGTGCCGACGATCTGCTGGTTGAAGGTATTCAAATCACCGAAATTGGCACACAGCGCCGGGTTGCTGGCGCAACCATTGGCACCCGTGCCGGTCGCCGATGCGACTCCGGTATAGCCTTGGCCGTAGCGAATATCGCGAGCGTTGTAGAGACCGTAGAAGAACAGATGATCCTTGATGATCGGACCCGAGAGCTGTGCAATGAACTCGTGGCGATCCGAATAATATGAGTCATTGTCCGCCGCGTAGGTGTTGCGCGTATTCGACCTGAGGCTGTTCGGCTGCCAGTTGAACAGCACGCCGCCATGCCACTCGTTCGAGCCGGACTTGGTGGTGGCATTGATCATGCCGCCGGTGAAGCGACCGAACTCTGCCGGGATACCGCCGATCTTGGTCTGGACCGTCTGATAGAATTCGAACGGGACACCCGCCGCACCGAGCCCGTTGCGGAACTGCGTGACGTTCAGACCATTGATATAATACACATTTTCCGAGATCGACGCACCGTTGATCGATGGGAGCGCGGCGAAACGATTGTCGCCACCGACGGCGCCCGGCGCCAGCAGGACGACCGACGTCAGATCGCGGCTCACCGGAACGCGGGTCGCCAGGTCCGCCACGTCGACGGTCTGGCCGATGGTGTTGCTGCTGAAGTCGACGACCTGCACGCGGCCTGCGGTCACGACGATGTCACCGCCGGTCTCCGCGTTCACTGGCTGAAGATTGAACTGGTTCGCAGCACGGCCTTGGATCAGGCGCACGGCCGGATCGGTAAAGCTGTCAAAGCCGTCCGCAGTGATCGTGAAGCTATAGGTGCCCTGAGGCAGTGCGGAAATCACATAGGAACCATCAGGCTGGGTCGTCGCGCTGCGAGTGAAGCCCTGCGCCGCCGACGTCACCGTGACGGTCGCGCCGCCAATTGCCTTACCGTCGGTGCCGATCACGCGGCCCGTAGCGTTCACCTGCGTATAGTCCTGCGCAACGGCCGGCGCAGCGAGGGACACCATGGCCGCCCCGGCACCCAGCAGGGCGACGGCTTGGAGAGCCGCGCCATGACGCAGAAAAGTCTTCGAAAATAGCCCTTGCTTGGTCACTCTCATTCCCCCTCGAAAGACGCCTGAACGACGGCTTTTCGCCACCCTGAACGGGCGATGACCAACATATGTCAGGAAAATGACGCAACCACACAAAGGGTTTTCGACACTTTATACGTTTTTACGCCGAGAACGTGTGCAATTTGCAACACCTGGGACCAAAGGCAAGACGTTTTGAAACAAAATTGAGCAGATTTCCGTAGTCATGCCAAATGTTTGAACAATCGCGTATTGTAGTATTAGAGATATACTACAGCAGTACACTGTGTAACAATTGGTATTTGGCTTCCCTCTACGGACAGTTTCTTTGCGTTCGGCGTCTACCGAATCATGTCGGTCCTGATCCCTCGCTACCCATGAAAAAGGGGGCAACTCGTTGCCGAGTCGCCCCCTTCAGTTGGGTCCGCGAGCGGACCTGGGGTTAGAAGTTGAACTTGGCGCCCGCGCGGAACTGGCGGCCGAAGATGCCGTCGCCGCCCTGCACCGCGTTGTACAGATACGCGCCATACGTGACCGGATCGATCGGAGGCAGGCGGTTGAAGACGTTCAGCACGTTCACGTAGAAAGTGAACTTGTCGTTGACCTTGAACGACGCGTTCGCATCCGCGGTGATGTAGCTCTTCACACGGCAACCGTAATAGGCCGGGGCCTGACCGCAATCCTTGTACGCGTCGCCCTGGTCCATGGCCGACAGGTCATAGCCCGAGGTGTAGTTGACCGTACCCGACAGTGCGAAGTTGCCGAAGTCGAACGTATTGACCCAGTTGCCCTTCCATTCGAACGTGCCCGAACCGGCCGTCAGGTTGAAGTTGCCCAGCGTGTCGACATAGGTCTGGCGAACGCCGTCCACCGTCGTGCTCAGCTCTAGGATGAGGCTGGCGTTCAGGTTGGTGGTCCAACGGAACGACCCGAAGTCGTAGAAGCCGTTGACGCCGAAATCGATGCCTTCCGACTTGATCGTCTGGGCATTGATCAGCTGCGACCGGACGAAGGCGATCTTCGGAGTGGCGGTCGGGTTGTTGACGTCGACCGCATCCGGGATGACCTCGAACCCGGGCAGCGCCGCGCCGCCCGCATAATAGTTGGCGATCGCGGGCGACAGATCGGGGGTGGTGATCGCCCCGGTCTTGCGGATGTTGAAGTAATCGACGGTCAGCGACAGGCCGCGCACCGGATCGACCTTGATGCCGGCGGTGAAGCTGCGCGACTTTTCAGGTTCGAGATTCTGTGACGCCAGCGTGGTCTGCCCGATCGAATAGCTGGTGATGTAGGACGAGCAATATTGCGGGGTTGCCGCCGAGCAGATCTGATTGGCACCCGGATTGATGCTGTACTGGCGCAGGAACGCCGCCGGGATGCTGCTCAGCTGCTGGGTCACGTAACCCGTGGTGGGCAGCGCATTCGCCTCGCCGAACGAGGGGATACGGAAACCACGCGAGTAGGTGCCGCGCAACGACACCTGGCGGATCGGCTTGAAGATCGCGCCGAACTTGGGCGAGAAGGCGCTCTGACCGCTCGAATAATGGTCATAGCGACCCGAGGCGTTGAGCGTCAGCTGATCGACGACCGGTGCGTTGACTTCGTAGAAGGCCGACGAAACGGTACGGTTGCCCTTGGTGCCGAAGGCGTTCAGGCGGAAGTAACGCTGGGTCGGGCCGTTCTCGTCCGAATTGGCGCTGGGCGCGTCGATCGCTTCGTAGAAGATCGAGCCGCCGACCGCCAGGCGCAGGTCGCCGCCCGGCAGCGTCATGATCGCCTTGCCCAAAGTGAACTGGGCCTGCAGCAGATCCGAGCTGTCGTTGGTGATGTTGGTCGGCGTCAGATAGTCCATCGTCGCCTGGCTGTTCAGGCCCGGATTGACGAAGTTGTAGCTGCCGTCCTTGATCACATCGAGCAGGTGCTGGATGTAGACATAGCCGTTCTGCTCCAGGCGCAGATCGGTATGCATCGCCGTCGCGTCGAAGCGGTAATCGACATCGTCGAAGATCGTGCCGTTGATCCCGAAGGCAGCGCGATAGACGCGGCTGCGGGTCCGGGTCGATTCGAAGCTGTTCGGCAGCGTGCCGACCAGACGCGCAACCTGGCCTGCGGCGGCGAACGGATTGTTCGGGTTCAACGTGCCGTTGGTCGCATTGCAGGCGCCGACGGTCGAACGCGGGCAGACATAGACCGGCAGCGCGAGGATCGCCGAATTGGGATCGATCGCGGGCGTGGCGTTCTGCGACGTCGAATATTGCGGGAACAGGATACCGGCCGGGGCATTGGCGCGGATATAGCTGGGCACGCCGGTATAGCCGGTCGTCGCCTGCTGGAAGTTCACCTGCAGATACGCTTCCGACGTGTCACCGATCTTGGCGGTGAAGCGCGCCGATCCACCGACACGCTCGATGTCCGGCGTGATGTTGCCGTACAGACGCTGGGTGTCGACCTGGCAGACGGTGCCGGGGGCGGTGGCGTTGGCGGGCAGCGCCAGCTCGGCGGCCGTCGGGTTGTACGGATTGCCGGTCAGACAGCCCGCCGCCGGGTTCAGCAGCTGATAGCGGCCGAGCGCGGTGGTGTTGGTCGCATCCGCCGGACGAACGTAGAAGTTCGGCGTGTTGATCGCGAAGCCGTTGGTATACTGGCCATTCTGGTCCAGCCCGTTGGCGATGTTGTTCGGACCGCAGACCGTGGAGCCGGTGCGGTTGGAGCAGATGCCGCGCTCGTCGCTGCTGTTGAACGGTCCGGGGAGCTGACGCGCCCTCACGCCCTCGGAGCGATAGTAGAAGCCGCTGATATAGGCATTATAGCCCTGCTCATCGAGGTCGCCGGTGCCGGCGGTCAGCGACAGGCGCTGATTGGCATTATAGCCGCGCTCGGAGATACCGGCTTCGGCGCGGCCCATAATGCCCTTCACCGAACGCTTGGTGATGATGTTCACCACGCCCGCGATCGCGTCGGCGCCATAGCTCGACGATGCGCCGTCGCGCAGAACCTCGACACGGTCGACAATGTCGTCGGGGATGGTGTTCAGGTCGACGAAGTTGCGCGTGCCGTCGTCCGACAACGGATAATAGGCGGCGCGCAGGCCGTCGAACAGGACCAGGGTCGAGTTGGTCGACAGGCCGCGCAGCGACACCGACGACGCACCCGTCGCGAACGCGCCATTGGCGGTGAACGAGTTGGTCAGGGCCGGGCCGTTGTTCGACGCCAGCGCCTGGATACCCGCCTGCACGGTGTTGATACCGCGCGCGTCCAGATTTTCGGTGGTGATGGTCGACACGGGCGACGGGCCGACATCCGCACCACGGATGATCGAGCCGGTAACGACGATATCGCCGGTCGAACCGGCATTGGCCTGTTCGGCACCCTGCGCGACCTGCGCGTTGTTCTCGGCATTCTGGTTGGCGTCGGGCACGCTCTGCGCCCAAGCCGGCGAAACGAGCGCCATGGACAGCGGCGCGACCGTCGCAAGCAGGCCAAGCCTGCGCTGACCGATCCACGAATTGGTCATGTTCATTACCCCTTTTCTCACTTCCCTCCGACCTTTTGGCCGGGAGGGGCTCCGTCGGCGTGAAACAAAAATCTTGTTCGCTAACGGAATGTTGCTTGATTGAGACGAAGCATGGCTTCTGTAAAGCCCGGAAAAAGGGGGAAATCGTCACAACGCTGCGCCTGTCGCATAAATGACACAAGTGCTGACCGATCTGAAATAGTCGTCACGAGCCTGTCAGGATGACAGAATGATGACGCGGATATGTCATGCAATCGATGGCAGCATTACTGACATATGTTATGCAATCGAATGAGACAGTCTATGGTCGCCACCGGCCACAGCGTGACGCACGCCGAAGGCAATTCGCCTCCGCAGACGGACTTACATTGCGCTCATTGCGAAAATGGGCGGCCGGCCCATACGGCCCGACCCGGCAGTCCGCGTCATAACGCGGCGAAGCATGCCCGCTCGTATGACGGGGCGGTGACGTCCGCTACATCAACGGTCGCCAGACAGAATATGCAGGAAAGCCGCGCGTTCGACCTATTCGGCCAGGGCGGCAAGCGCCTTCGCGCCCTCGATCTTTCCAAGTGCGACGAACAGATTTTGCAGCATCGCCCGCTCTTCGTCGGTCAAATGCGGATTCCAGGCGTCGAGAATCAGGACCGCACGCAGTTCCGCACTGTCATTCCACGCTTCATGCTCGATCGTGTCGTCGAAGGCGAAAGCCTGCCCTTCGACCCAGGAGCGCGTCTCGCCACCGACTCGAAAGCCGCATCCATCGGGTACGATCAGCGGCAGATGGACGATCGCGCGAACGTTGCTGACCCCGGTATGCGCGGGCAGGCGCGTGCCGGGTTTCAGCACCGAGAAGAAGGCGGTCGGCCCCTTGCCGGGAATATGCGCCAGCGGCAGTCGATCGAGCAGTGCCATGGTCTTGGGACAGGCCGCCACCATCGCCTCGTCACGCACGCCGTAACGCCACAGATAGCGCGCGCTCCACGCTTCCGAATGATCGAGCGCGGTCCATTTATTCTCCGGCGTTCCGGCCTCCATCGCGACATAGGGCGTAAAACCGCTGTCGGGTAGCGCGAGAAGCGCCTCAAGCTCGGCACGGATCGCCGGCGTGGCGGCCTCCAGATCGGCGAACCAGGGGAAGCGATCGCGTTCGAAGAATTCGTCGGCGGGCAGGAAGGGAAAATGCACGCCGTGACAAGCATTGTGATAAATGGCGCGGCGTCCCAGCAGCGCATCGACGCAGCGATCGAAGCGTCGGCGTCGATCGGTGGGAATATCGCCCCATTGTGGCGTCAGGACCGCGTCGAGCCGATCCCCCAGCGCCTGCGCCCGCGCCGTGACACGTGCCTGCGCATGGGCCAGCAATTGCTCCAACCCCGGCGAACGCTCGGGTAGCGATTGCAGCACCGTCGCGACGCCATGCCAGCGGAACTGGGCTTGCGATTCCTCGCCCGCCCGGTCGTGCCATTCGGCCATGCGCACATTGGCCATGACGTGCCGCTGATCCCGGTGAAGCACTTGCATGAGGGCGTCGCGTTCGCCCGCCACATCGCCCTGATCGCGCCGCGCGGTGGCCAGGTTCATCCAAAGCGGCGGTGCATCGGCATCGCCCGCGATGGCACGCTCGAACCACGTCGCGGCTTTGGCGGGATCGCTCGCCAACAGGCTCATGCCCATCGCGTTGCAGAGAATGGGATGGTCGGCGTCCTGCGCCAGCGCCTGATCCAGCAACCGGCGCGAACCCAGCACATTCCCCGCTGCCTGAGCGGCTTGGGCCTGTTGAAGCAACGACATGGCGGGCGCGGAAAGCGGCTGGGTCATGTCACGCGTTATGCGGTCGGAACCGGCGCGGTTACAAGCATCGTCCGCCCGGACCGGCAATTTCGCCAACGCGCTGGCGAATCGTCCCCACGCGCTAGAACAGTCGAGATCTAGCGACCTGCCATGGCGCACAATCCAAAAACCAGCATCGTCACCGTATAGACAAAGGCGGTGCGGCGTAGGCTGACCGAATAGCCTGGCGCCAGAAACGCCCAAACTCCCAATAGCGGAATGGTCAGCATGACGAGGAGCAGCCAAACCGGCATACGTCTCGGCTGTCGCGGTGGTTCACAAGCCGGCAGCCCAAAAGCCACCTCGCCAGGCTGCGTCATCATCACACGACCTCAATAAAAATGGGCGGCCCTTGCGGACCGCCCTTTCCCATAAGCGACATCAGTCGCCAACATCCGACTTAGAAGTGGATGCGGCCGCCGATGCGGAAGCCACGACCCACCGCGTCATAGGTCGACGGATAGGTGTTGCCGCTGTTGTACGAGGTCGAACCGGCATTCGAACCGACGATCGGCGGCTGCTTGTCCAGCAGGTTGGTCACCAGGATCGTGAATTCGAAATTCTCGGCCGCGCGGATACGCGTGCCCAGGTCGAGATAGTTATAGGCCTTGATCCGGTTGAAGTTCCAGTTCTGGCCCGCGATCGACGTGTTGCCGGTGATGACGCCCGAGAAGAGCGGGGTCAGGCCCGGCTCGTAACGGACCGTATCAATATGACGCCACAGCAGCGACAGGTCGACATCACCAAAGGTCAGCGTGGTGCGCTGGTTCCAGGCGAACTTCGGCTGGATGGTCAGGCAGTTGGCGCTGTAATAGCCGACGCATTCACGCGCGACCGAGTTCGGCGAGGCCTGGAAGGTGTTGCTGTTCGTCCAGGTGCCCTGGAAGTTCAGGTTCAACTTCGCAAAGCCCAGGTCGCGGCGATAGTCGACGCCCAGATCGATACCGTCGGTCGCGATACGGCCCAGGTTGGTCAAAGGCTGCGGCAGACCCGCCACCGTCGCCGACGAACCGCTCAGGCGGCCCGTGGTGGTGCTGCGACGGATGCTGGTGCAGGCCGTCGAAGTCGCCGAAGCGGCGGTGATGTTGCCGAAGCAAGCGGCCAGAATGTCCGCCGGGGTCGCTTCGGTGATCGCCTGGTTGATCTTGATGTTGAAGTAATCGACGCTGATGGTCAGCCCTTCGACCAGCGTACGCGGGGTCAGGATCGCGCCGACGGTGAAGGTGTCGGCAACTTCCGGACGAATGTTCGGGTTACCGCCGCCGGTCGCGTTGGGCTGGCCCGAAGCCGGGTTCTGGATCGAGCCGATCACCGCCGCCGGAGCGCCCTGCGCCAAGCAGATCGCCGCCAGATTGGCGTTGCTGGACGGAGCCGTACCGGCGCACGGATCGACGGTCAGGTTGACCAGATAGGTCGAGACCGGCGCGAACAGTTCGCTGATGTTGGGCGCACGAACCGCACGCTGATAGTTGCCGCGCAGCTTGAAGTCGGCAATCGGTTCCCAGCTGCCACCGGCCTTCCAGGTGGTGGCATTGAAGCTGGGGTTACCGGTGGCGTCGATCTTGTAGCGCGACTGGCGGATACCGCCTTCGACGGTCAGGCTGCGGAAGAACGGCTTGTCCTCGACCAGCGGGGCGATGACCTCACCGAAGAACTCGGTGACGTTGAAGCCGCCATTGACCGGCAGGACCGGGCCGCCCGCACCGCCCAGTTCGCCGGGAACCAGGGCATAAGCGTCTGGAATGCGCTGAGCGCCGTAATCGCGATATTCCGCACCGGCCGCGAAGCTGATTGGGGTGGAGGCTGCGGGCGACGCGAAGCCGAAGTCGCCGTTCAGCAGCGCATGGACCTGCGACAGCTGGGTCTTGGTGGTGATCGTGCTCTGACCGTTCAGGAACGCGGCCTGTTCCGGCGAGATGCTGCCCGCCTGACCGAAGAGGTTCAACGGCACGCAGCCATTGGTGGTGACGGTGCAGGTCGTGGTGTTCGTCGCGTTCAGCGCCTGCTGCACGCGTGACTTCAGCACGTAACCCGACTGGGTCTGGGTGTTCTGGCTTTCGCCATAGGACCCGTACACGTCGAGGCTCATCGACTTGGTCAGGTTCAGGCGGACACCGGCGGTATAGTCGAACAGCGTCGTTTCATACTCGCTGATTCGCGGCCCGAGCTCGACGGTGCGGCGATACACTTCCGGCAACGGAATGGCGGTGCTGCTGTTGCAGGTGGCGCCCAGTGCGATCCCGGCGGCCGAGCAGAGCTGGTCGCGAATGCCGGCGGGCAGATACGGGTTGTTGCCCGGAATGGTCAGCGCTTCGCCGAAGATGCCCGACGGTGCGATGATGGTCGACACCCGGTTCTTCGAGAACAGGCCGCGCGTATAGACGGTGACGGTATCCGACACGTCGTAATGCGCCGAGCCGTACATGTTGTAACGCTTAAACGGCGTGAAGAAGATGTTGTACGGGCTGAAATTGAAGTCCTGATACGGCGTGACCAGCAGGTTGCTGCCGGGATTGACCTGCAACAGGCCCGACTGACCCGCGATGGCGAGCGAGGTCGGAACCGAAGTCGGCGAACCGCCGGCGGCGCGGCCGGTGGTCGAGCTGATCGTGCTCGACGAATAGGGGCGATCGCCCTGATAGATGGGGTCCGCTTCCTGATAGCCGACGCTGAAGACAGCGTTGCCGCGACCGTCGTCGAAATTCGCACCGATGGTCAGGTCAGCACGGAAATAATTGCCGTCGCCGCGCTGCGAAATCTGCTGGCTGGCCGAGGCATCGACGCCCGAAAAGTCCGAACGGGTCACGAAGTTGACGACACCCGACACCGCGTCCGCACCGTAGGAGGTCGACGCGCCGCCGGTCAGCACATCCATACGCTCGAGCAGGGCGAGCGGGATGTTGTTGAGGTCGGTCTGACCGCCCAGACCCGCAGTCGCGATACGCTTGCCGTCGATCAGTACGAGGTTGCGGTTCGAACCCAGGTTGCGCAGGTTGACGAACGACGCACCGCCATTGCCGTTGTTCACGGCGGTGCCGATGCTGGGCACCGCGCCGGGCAGCTGACGCAGCACTTCCTCGGCGGTGTTGGTCTGACGCAGGGTCAGTTCCTCGCGACCAACCACGGCGACCGGGCTGGACGATACGAGGTTCGGGTTGCGGATCAGAGTGCCGGTGATGACGATGTCGCCCTGGCTGGACTCGGCGGTAACGGGCGTGCCGTCGCTGTTCGTCTGTTCGACGGCCTGATCCTGCGCAATGACCTGCGCCTGACCGGGCGCGGCGACGAAGCCTGCACCCATCAGCAACGTGGACGCCAGCAGGCGCACGCGAGCATTTGTTTTCATATGCTTAACCCCTTTTGTCGGCCTTATGACCTGACGTTTTCGACCCGAATATATCCGAGTGCTGCCATTTTATTACAAAGGTGTCGGCGATGGTTGCAAACGCAAACCCATCTATTTCATGACGTTGAATTCAGGTTTGTCGCCGCTGTGACATTACCGTCACATAACGCGCATCATAATTTCATCGCGGCCGTCGAAATTGAATGAAGGATACCAAGGCATATGAAATGGCTTCTTTTTCTAGCGTCTTGCATACCTGCGGTCGCGGCGGCGCAGCAAATCGGTGATCGCGGCAAGGCGGTCGACGAGTTGACCGCATGTCGCGACGTTCGCGGCGACGCAGCGCGACTACGCTGTTACGATCGGGCCGCGGAGGCCCTGGCGGGGGCGCGGGCATCGGGCGACTTACTGGTGCTCGATCGAAAGACCGTTGTAGCGCGCAAGCAACAGCGATTCGGACTGGCGACCCCAACCGGCGAGATGTTCGGCGGCGGCGAGGCCGACAAGGCGACCGAAGTCCGCCAGCTCGACAGCCAGATCGTCGCGATCGCGCCCGCCAAGGCCTATGGCCGCTTCGACTTGCAATTGGCCAATGGATCGGTCTGGCAGACCCTGGAGGCTTTTTCCTTTCCGCCCAAGACGGGAGCCAAGGTAACGGTGAAGGAAGCCTCGTTCGGCGGGTATCGCCTATCGGTGTCGGGCGAGCGGTCCGTCCTTGCCAAGCGTATCCGGTAACCGCGCGGCGCGCATTCTCACGGCATCGGCCCTGTTACCAGCAACGGGTCGAGCTTTCGTCCCTTCCATTGCAGGCTCCAGTGCAGATGTGGTCCGGTGGCGCGCCCGGTGGCGCCCACCGCGCCGATGACCTGCCCCTGCCGCACATGATCGCCGATGCCGACGTCGATGCGCGACAGATGCAGGAACGCGCTGTTGAGACCCTGGCCGTGGTCGAGCATCAGCAAATGCCCCTCCAGCGTGAAGGGCTGCCGGGCGGCCAGGATCACCACGCCATCGGCGGGGGCACGGACGATCGTACCGGTCGGCACGGCGATGTCGGTGCCGGAATGATAGCTGCCCGGTTCGCCGCGATAGATTCGCTGCGCGCCGAACAGGCCGGAAATCCGCCCGGTCACCGGCCATTGCAGCGTCTGGCGCCAGCCCTCCGCGTTGGTCGTCTGCGCACGGGCGGCGCGGATCTGTTCGAGCTCGGCGGGGCGCAGCCGCTGGAATTCGGGATCGGGCACGGGATATTTGGGCAGCCTGTCCAGCCGCTCGATCCGCCAGGCGCGCGGCGCGATGGTCAGCGTCTGGTGCAGGTCCGCGCCAGTGATCCGCGACGTGATGCACAGGTCGGCGGTCGGCTTCGCATCGCGGTCGAAGCCGATCAGGAACGTACCATCCGCATCCGGCACGATCGGTTCGCCGTCCAGCGCGACCGTCGACGACGTGTCGGCAAGCCGTGCGCGGACGAGGCCGCCCTGGCTGAGTTGCCCCGTCCAGCGAATCGGCGTCAACGGCGTGGGCGAAGGGGATACAACCTGTCGAGCCGGCGGCGGCGCGTCCTGGCGCAACGGGGTCTGCGGCGGCGCGGCGTCGGACGGCGTGATGCAGGCAGACAACACCAGCAGGCCGAGCGCCAGCCCCCCGCCCCGTGCCGTCATTCCGGGCTCAGCACCTTGGCGGTCGCCTCCGCATCGGCATAGGCTTCCTGCCGCGCCGCGCTCCAATATTTCAGGTCTTCCAGCGGGATGCGCCGACCCGTGACCGCGCAGACGACATGGTCGCCGGGCGACAGGACGCGAAAGCCATTGGCCATATAGTGAAGCCGTGCGGGACGATCGGTGTTGGACATCAGCATTGGGGCACTTTCAAGAGCGTCAGAGGAGCGTCGGCTGATCCGGCTTGGCCTGTTTGGGCTGGGACTGGTCGGCCTTGGGCTCCCGCTTGGGCTTGTCATAGTTTTTGGGCGCGGGCCGCTCAACCCCGGCCCGCTCGCCCGCCTGATCCACCGCGACATCGACCGTCCCGTCGCGGAAACGCAGCGTCAGCGTGTCCGCCGCCCGTGCCGCCTCGGCCGAGGACAGCGTCTCGCCGCCGGGCCGCGCGGTGATCCGGGCATAGCCCCGCTCCAGGATCCGGTCGGGATTAAGCGACTGGACCAGCCGCCAGGTCGAGGCCAGCCGGTCGCGACCACGCTCGACCTGACGCTCCAGGATCGCCGGGCGGAGCGCCGCCCCCGCGCGGTCGAGCCCGCCACGCGCCAGCGTAACCCGCCGCTCCAGCCCGCGATCGAGCCGTGCGCCCGCTTCGTCGGCGCGTTGGCGCTGGGGGCCCAGCAACTGGTCGCGCTTGGGCAATAGCCGCGCCATGGCGTCCAGCCGCTCGCGCCCGCGCTCGACATAGCGGCGCGCACAGCGTTCGGTGCGCTGGCGGTGGCTGGCGATGGTCAGGCGCAGATCGGCGAGCACCGGTACCGCGATCTCCGCCGCCGCAGTGGGGGTCGGCGCGCGCAGGTCGGCGGCATAGTCGCAGAGCGTCGTATCGGTCTCATGCCCCACTGCCGAGATGATCGGAATCGCGCAGTCGGCGACCGCGCGGACGACGATCTCCTCGTTGAACGACCACAGATCCTCGATCGAGCCGCCGCCGCGCGCGACGATCACCAGGTCGGGACGCGGCACCGGTCCGCCGGGTGCGATCGCATCGAAGCCCCGGATGGCAGCGGCAACCTCCTCCGCAGAGCCCGCGCCCTGCACCTTGACCGGCCAGACGATGACATGGGTAGGACAGCGATCCTCCAGCCGGTGGAGAATGTCGCGGATCACCGCGCCGGTCGGCGAGGTGACGACGCCGATCACCGGCGGCATGAAGGGCAGCGGCTTTTTCCGCTCGCGCGCGAACAGCCCCTCGCCCGCCAGCTTGGCCTTAAGCTTTTCGAGCAGCGCCATCAGCGCACCCGCGCCCGCCAATTCCATCCGCTCGACGACGATCTGATATTTGGACCGGCCGGGGAAGGTGGTCAGGCGGCCGGTGGCGATCACTTCCACCCCGTCCTGCGGCTGGAAGGGCAGCGTGTTGGCCGCACCCTTCCACATCACTGCGTCGATGACCGCATTCTCGTCCTTCAGGCTCATATAGACATGGCCCGAGGTGGCGCGCTTATACCCCGAAATCTCGCCGCGCAGGCGGACATGGCCGAACTCGCCCTCCACCATCCGCTTCAGCTTGAGGCTGAGTTCGCCGACGGATAGCGCGAGCGCGTTGTCGCCGGCGATCTCCTCGGCTACCAGCCTCGAACTTTCGTCATAGGGATAAGGATCGGGCATGAACGTCCTGTTGCTGGGATCGGGTGGCCGCGAACACGCGCTGGCGTGGAAGCTGGCACAGTCGAACGGGTTAGATACGCTCTACGCCGCGCCCGGCAACCCCGGTATTGCCGCCCATGCGACCTGCGTCGCGCTGAACGCGACCGATCACGGTGCCTTGGTCGATTTCGCGCGCGCCAACGCCATCGGCCTGGTCGTGGTCGGGCCCGAAGCGCCGCTGGTCGACGGGCTGACCGATTCGCTGCGCGCTGCGGGTATTCCCGTCTTCGGCCCCAGCAAGGCCGCCGCGCAACTGGAAGGGTCCAAGGGCTTTACCAAGGATCTGTGCCGCCGCGCCGACATCCCGACGGCCGGTTATGTCCGCGTCGCGACGCTGGCCGAGGCACAGGCCGCGCTCGCCAGCACCTTCGGCCTGCCGGTGGTCATCAAGGCGGACGGGCTGGCCGCGGGCAAGGGCGTGACCGTCGCCTTCACCCGGGCTGAGGCGGATGCCGCGGTCACCGACCTGTTCTCGGTCCCGGGCGCGGAAGTGGTGATCGAGGAATTCCTCGATGGCGAGGAGGCCAGCCTCTTCGTCCTGACCGATGGCGAGGCCTTGCTCCCCTTCGGCTCGGCGCAGGATCACAAGCGGGTCGGCGACGGCGATACCGGCCCCAATACCGGCGGCATGGGCGCCTATAGCCCCGCGCGCGTCCTGACGCCCGAACTGGAGCAACAGGCGATCGACCGGATCGTCCGCCCGACCGTCGATACGCTGCGCGCCGAAGGGACGCCCTTTTCGGGTGTGCTCTATGCCGGGCTGATGCTGACCGAGCAGGGGCCCAAGCTGATCGAATATAATGCGCGGTTCGGCGACCCCGAATGCCAGGTGCTGATGCTGCGCTTCCAGGGCGATCTGCTGGCGGTGATGCTGGCGGTGGCCGAGGGGCGGCTGGCGGAAATCCCTGCGCCGAGCTTCTCGCCCGACCCGGCGCTGACCGTGGTGATGGCTGCGGCCGGCTATCCCGGCACGCCCAAGGCGGGTGGCAGCATCGCGGCGATCGACGCCGCCGAGGCGACCGGCGCGGTCGTGTTCCAGGCGGGAACCCGGATGGACGGCGAGACGCTGGTCGCCAGCGGCGGTCGCGTGCTGGCCGTCACCGCCAGCGCACGCTCCGTGGGCGAGGCGCAGGCCGCCGCATACCGCGCGGTCGATGCGATCCGCTTCCCCGATGGCTTTTGCCGCCGCGACATCGGCTGGCGCGAGGTCGCGCGCGAAGCGGATGCTGGAACCGGGGACTGACTCCGTCGATTGGGCTCGCGATTGCGGCTGTGGGACAATAGGGTAAGGCGATGAACGATACGACGGCAGCAACCGGGGCCGCACCGGCCGAGAGCCTGATCCCCGATGGCGTGGCGACCATCACCACCATCCATTTCGCCCTGATCGCGCTCGTCGCGCTGGCGGCGATCGCGGTGATCATCATCGGCATGCGTTTGAAGCGCCGCCGAACTCATGCCGCACGCCAGGTGCAGGAAAATGCCCAGGATGCGGGCATGATCGTCCGCGCCCCCGATACCGCGCCGTTGAGCGAAGCCTCGCTGACCCAGCCCAAGCCGGTGCCGACGCCTGCGCCGAACCCGGCTCCCACCCCCGCACCCGTCCCGCCGCCGGCCATGCCCGCCCCGACGGCGCCGGAAGAGCCGGTGGCCGCCCCGGAGCCGCTGAGCGACGAACCGGTCGCCGCCGCCGCGCCGCTGTCCGCCAGCCCGGCGGCGGAGGCGGCCCCCACCGCCGCCCCGCTCGACCGCCCCGAGGATCAGCCGATCACGCTGCTCAAGGGGCTGGGTCCCAAGCTGACCCAGAAGCTGGCCGAGCATGGCATCGCCACGGTCGGCGACATGGCTTCGCTCAGCGAGGCGCAGGCGCAGGCGCTGGATGCGCAACTGGGGCCGTTTTCGGGCCGTATGGGACGTGATCGCTGGCTGGAGCAGGCGCGCTTGCTGGCGGCAGGCGACCGGGCGGGGTTCGAGGCGGTGTTCGGCAGGCTCTGACGGAACGGCGAAGCGCCTTTGACGGTTCAGCGGCGATGACCACCCTGTCCCCCGCATCGACCGCCTTGATCCTGATCGACTTGCAGGATGGTATTCTTCCCTATGCCAAGGGACCGCGATCGGGCGACGAGGTGGTGCAGACCGCCAAGACGCTCGCCGACCGGTTCCGCGCGGCGGGCGCGCCGGTGGTGCTGGTCCATGTCGGCTTCACCCCCGACACCTTGCCCAGCCAGAATGTCGACCGCCCCGGCTTGCCCTCCGAAGGATCTCCCCCGGAATTCAGCAAACTGGTCGCCGGTCTGCGCCAGCCAAGCGACATTGTCGTGCTCAAACATCATTGGGGGGCATTCACCGGCACCGATCTGGACCTTCATCTCCGTCGGCGAGGCATCCGGACGGTGGTGATCGCGGGCATTTCCACCAATATGGGCGTCGAGTCGACGGCGCGTTCGGCCTGGGAATTGTCCTATGACGTGGTCATCGTCGAGGACGCCTGTGCGTCGCGCTCGGCGGAAATGCACGAATTTGCGGTCGCGAACATCCTGCCCATGATTTCGCGGGTGGTGGCGTCGGAGGCAATCGAACTGCAACGCTGACCCTGAGGCGGTCGATCCGACTATGCCTATGGCTTTGCGCGGGCCATGGCGATCATCCGATATGCCTGGGCCCATCGAGCGAGATGGTCAGGGTGTCGATGTCTTCGCCTCGGTAGCGGCCGCCTCGTCATAGGACTGGCGTTGTTGCTCCTGCTCCGCCAGCGGAGGCACGCGCAGCGCCCGCCGCATGGCGTCGGACGCCAGAGTCCGGTCATAGGGTTCCTGCGTCGCCTTGCCGCCACGCGGGACCCGATACTGCGTTCCTAACACCTGCGACTGGCCGATCGACTGGAGATACCGGTCGAGCGTGGCGGAGGCGATCCACACCGCCTGCGGCTTGCCCCGCGCCACGGCGATCATGGCGAGCAGATGCGCCTTCAGATGGTCGTTCGGCCCATCGCCATGCTGGAAGAGAAAGGCGGCGTGATAGAAATCATCCCCGCTCTGCAACGCCCCCGAATCGAGCAGTTGCTGCGTCCTCGCCCTGCGCTTCTTGTCGGCGGCACTCACCACGGTCCAGTCGATCGAGGGGGACATGCGATCCTTCTGATCCGCTTCAAAGATCGCAGTCATCTCGGCATTGGTCGGGCGCGAGGTGACGATCGGATAGGGGCGAGCGGCGTCCCACCGCCCCAATGTCGACCTATTGCCCGACGCCCGCGCCAGATGCAGTGGATCGGTTTGGAACAGAGCATAGGAGGCGGTCAGCGTCCCGTCCGTCTCGCAATGGACGCGAAACACATCCGGCTCGCTATTTGGTTCGGGATCGTCGAAGGTCAGTTCCAAATCTTCGCCCATCGGTCGGACCGATCGCGCGATGCGCCGGACCATGGGCCCGCGCACTTTGGTAATGTGTTCCCCATCCGATTCGAAATGTCGCGGCCGCTCCCAGCTCGCCCCCAGTCCTTTTGCCGAGGAATGGATACCGAACTGGAACAGTGTCGTTCCGCCCGACTGAAACATCCAGTCTCCATCGGCACAGGGCACGGCAGCAGCCGAAGCAGCGGCGAGCAATAATGGCAGCAGAATCGGCATGGCGCATCGTGACACCATTGCCGATAACCGACAACTGGTAAGACAATTATCGGCGCTCCCGCTTTTTAGCGATATTGCAGGCAGCCATGAACATCGATAGCCTGCCATGATGAGGTTACGGTCGATCACTATCGCTATGTCGGCCCTTGTGTTCGCCGGAACAGGCATGGCGACCGAACAAGAACCCAAAGATCTCGCTATCACTACGACTTACATACCACCTGACACTTGCCTCGTGCATTTTGAGGGAGAGTCCTTCATCCTGCCGAGGGACAGCGCGACCATGACGGCGAAGCTGCAAGATCTGCGCAAAAGCTGGGCGACGGCCTCGATCGTCGGTGGTCCCGCCCTTCCCTATCGCTGCATCGGGGGAGTCATCTATTTCGCCCAGAGGGCGGGGTTCGAGCGGATCGGCTTTACCGGAGAGTCGCACCGGGCTGGGAGTGGAGCCGCCCCTAAGCCTCGCTGACCAGCAATTTGTCGATCCGCCGCCCGTCGAGATCGACCACCTCGAAGCGCCAGCCCTGCTCGACGAAACTCTCGCCCTCGCCGGGAAGATGGCGGAATACGGCGAGCGCCAAACCGGCCACGGTCGCGTAATCGCGGTCGTCGGGCAGGTCGATGCCCAACCGGTCGGCCAGCGCATCCGCCGCCATCGTCCCCGCGACCAGCAGCGATCCGTCGTCACGCTCGACCACCGAGGGCGCGTCGCCCGGATCGGCGTCGGAGGCGAATTCGCCCGCGATCGCCGCCAGCAGATCGGACGGGGTCACGATCCCTTCGAAATGGCCATACTCGTCATGGATCAGCGCCATCGGCACCTCGGCCTGGCGCAGCGCCAGCAGCACGTCCATCGCGTCGATCCGGTCGATGACGACGGGCGCCTTGCGCATCAACTGCTTCAGGTCGAGCCGCTCGCCCCGGAACAGCGCCATGGCGATGTCGCGTGCCTGGACCACGCCGACCACCGCGTCGATCGACCCTTCGCCCACCGGCAGGCGGGTGCGCGGGCTTTCCAGCAGCTTGGCGCGGATCGCCTCGTCATCCAGGGTGCAGTCGAGCCAGTCGATCTCGGTACGCGGCGTCATCACTTCGCGCACCGGCCGGTCGGCCAGCCGCACCACGCCCGAGATGATCGAGCGCTCATGCTCCTCGATGACGCCGGACTTGGACGCCTCGGCAACGATCAGGTGCAGTTCCTCGGCCGTCACCTGATCCTCATTGTCGCGATTCAGGCCGAGCAGCTTGAAGATCACCCCGCTGGTCGAATCGAGCACCCAGACGATCGGCGCGGTGACGATCGCCAGCCAGCGCATCGGCACCGCGACGAAGGCGGCGATCGGCTCGGGCTTGCGCAGCGCGAATTGCTTGGGGACCAGTTCGCCCAGGATCAGCGAGGCATAGGTGGTTAGCCCGATGACCAGCGCGAAGCCCAGCGTCGCGGCGGTGGCGGCGGGCACGCCCCAGGCCTGCAGCCGCGCCGCCGTGGGCGTGCCCAGGCTCGCCCCGGAATAGGCGCCTGCGATGATCCCGGTCAGGGTGATCCCGATCTGAACGGTCGACAGGAACTTGCCCGGATCGGCGGCCAGGGTGAGCGCGGCCTGCGCACCCTTGCGCCCGCTTCGCGCCATCGCCTCCAGCCGGGCACGCCGGGCGGATACGATCGCCAGTTCGCTCATCGCGAACGCCCCGTTCAACGCGACAAGCGCGAGGATGATGAGGACGTCGATCCACGGAAAGGGGGGCAGCGTTGCCATCGTTGTAAGGTGCTCATAGCGGGCCGGACAGGGCTTCGACAACTCCTCTCGTCATGTTCCGTTCAGTTCACCTGCGGAACAAGGCGGTCCGACGCGGCGTTCCGGGGGTCGAGACGCCGTCCAAAACTAACAAGGATCATGTTTATGCGACTGCCCGCCAAGTTTCTGACTGCCGCTGCGCTGTCCGCCCTCGTCGCCACCTCGGCCTGCACCACCGATCCCGAAACCGGTCAACAGCGTCTCTCCAAGGCCGCGATCGGTGGCATCGGCGGCGCGGTGGGCGGTTATCTGCTGGGCGATCTGGTCGGCGGTCGGCGCGACCGGACCGAGAAGATCCTGGGCGCCGGCATTGGCGGCCTCGCCGGGGCGGGAATCGGCGCGTATATGGACAAGCAGGAACGCGACCTGCGCGCCCGCACCGCGGGCACCGATGTGCAGGTGGTTCGCCAGGGCGACGACCTGCTGCTGAACCTGCCCTCGGGCATTACCTTCGCCTATAACTCGTCGACGGTGCAGCCGCAGTTCCGCCAGACGCTGGACCAGGTCGCCGACATCCTGTCGCAATATAAGCAGACGTATATCGACGTGTACGGTCACACCGATTCGACCGGCAGCGATGCCTATAACCAGCGGCTGTCCGAACAGCGCGCGGTGTCGGTGGCGGACTATCTCGCCTCGCGCGGGGTGCAGCCCGCCCGAATCGGCACGCGCGGCTTCGGCAAGTCGCAGCCGATCGCCTCGAACGACACCGAGGAAGGCCGCGCCGCCAACCGCCGCGTCGAGATCAAGATCGTTCCGATCCGCGAGGGCGACCTGCGCTGATGATGAGGCGCTTGGACGCCGCGTGAAGAGGGGCCCGGACGGAATGCCGTCCGGGCCCTTTCCATTGGGCGGCCGCATGTCATGCCCTCGTCATGCCGATGTCACTCGCGATCTGGTTTGTCGGTCATGATCGGAAAGAGAGGGCGAACCGGTATGGCGGCGCGCGAAAAGGTCGGAGGATGGCTTGCCGCCCGCTGGGCTCCGGCGTTGTTGACCGGGGTTTTCGTGTTTGTGGCGCTGACGATCCTGGATCGCTGGAATATCGCACCTCATTCGCTCTGGCGCGCGGCGGTGGTCGGCGGAGCCTGTGGTTTCCTTGCGACGAGCCTTATCCACCGGTTCGCCGCCCACCCACCCCAGAAGTGATGTTCCCCTACCGTCGCGCCGCGAAGAAATCGCGCAACAGAGCCGCCGCCTCCCCTTCCCCGATGCCGGTATAGATTTCGGGCCGGTGATGGCATGTCGGTTGGGCGAAGAAACGGGGGCCATGCTCAACGGCCCCGCCCTTGGGGTCGCTGGCACCGTAATAGAGGCGGGCGATTCGCGCATGGGCGATCGCCCCCGCGCACATGGCGCAAGGCTCCAGCGTGACCCAGAGGTCGCAATCCTCCAGCCGGTCGCGCCCGAGCGACGCGGCGGCGGCGCGGATCGCCTGGATTTCGGCATGGGCGGTGGGGTCGTGCAGTCGGCGCGGCGCGTTGGCGGCGACCGCCACGATCTCGCCGTTCCGGACCACCACCGCGCCCACCGGCACTTCGCCCGCCGCCGCCGCCCGGACAGCGGCATCGAGCGCGGCGCGCATCGGGGCGGGAAGCGGGAACATCGTTTCTCCCTGCCCCACGCTGCCGAGCGGGACAAGGGGGCAGACGATATGCGACTCGCGGCTTCTTACTGGGCGTTGTCGGCGGGCTTCTCGACCGAGACGGTCGGCACCTCTACCGTCTTCTGGGTCGTACCGACCGACACCTTGGGCCCTTCGGCGCGGAAGGCCGGGGCCTGGACGACGGCGGGGCGGGTCTGGTCGATGCTGATCCAGCCCATGGCCATGGCACCTGCGGCCAGCAATAGGACGATGCCGATAAGGACGAGAAAGGCGCGCATGGCTCTGGCTCCAACAGGTTCGTGGCCGTAACAACGCGCCTGCCGACAGGGCGGTTGCACGACGATGTGATGGGCCGCGATGGGGAATCGGTTGACGTGCCTGTCGGGACGGGGTATCGGCGCGGCCTTTCCGGGCACTGCCTGAAACCAGGATAACGATCATGTCGCGCATTTGCGAGCTGACCGGCAAGGGCCGGCAGGTGGGCAACAATGTTTCCCACGCCAACAACAAGACCAAGCGGACGTTCCTGCCGAACCTGCAGAACGTGACGCTGATTTCCGATTCGCTGGAGAAGAGCGTGCGTCTGCGCGTCTCGACCCACGGCCTGCGTTCGGTTGAGCATAATGGCGGCCTGGACAACTGGCTGGTCAAGACCTCGGACGATCAGCTGTCGCTGCGCGTGCGTCGTCTGAAGCGCGACGTCGTCAAGAAGCTGGCCGCCGCCAAGACCGAAGCCGCCGCCGCGTAATTCGCGACAGGCCGGTTGACGGGTTGAAGCCCGCCGCTCCTGGGAGCGGCGGGTTTTCGTCGTTGGGGTCAAGATGTGGGTCGGGCATAATCTTTGGCTTCGGCACCGGGCATCGAATTTTATCCTGAGCGACTGGCTTGTCGTCCACTGGACGGCCCAGGCGAAACCCCAAGCCCCAACGAATCACCGCTCTGCGGGCCGCCGATCCAGTCGGAATTTCAATAGATAGGTGCGCTCCAACGGAAACTGGTTGTCATCCGACACCAGCCACAGGATCGTTGCCCCGGCTTCATGGGTCACCGCCACCCCCTCGAAATTGTCGTGGATCAGCGGCGCGTCGAGTTCCGCAAGCAGGCGCCCCCGCGCCACCCGCCCCGGCGCGACCTCGGCGGCGGGTACGTACATGATGCGATTCGAAAAGCGGAATGGCAGGCGGAATTGCCGCTCGACCACGATCAGCGCGCCATCGGGCAGCGCGGCCACGTCCGCGACATCGTGATTCGGCGAGACCATATAGGCGAAACGCCGGGGCCGGTGGCGCAGCGGATCGCCCGCGAAGATCAACCCTTGGCGACTCCACCGGCGCGCCTCCGCGCTGCCCCGCCAGCGCGGGCGGTCGATCCTCGCTTCTTCCGAGATGGTGACGAATCGCCCATCGGGCATCCGCGCAAGCGATTCGGGACCGCCATTGCCGGGCCAGTCCGCCATGGCGGGTGGCGCGACATAGCCCTCCGCACGGGCGAAGTCGGGGGCGTAGCGCCAGATCTGGTTGAAATTCTCGAACCCCACCCACAGCGTGCCCGTGGTCGGATCGACCGCCAGCGACTCGCTGTCCCGATCGGATTTGAGCCATCCGTTCGCAGGCCCCGAGGGAAGATTGTCGAAACGCAGGCCATGCGGCTTCCAGTCGGCCCCCATGGTGAAACGCGCGACATTGCCCCCATCGCTGAGCAGCATGAAATGCTCGCCAGAGACGGTCAGCGACGAGAACCCGCCAAAGGCCGGGGAGCGCCCGGTCAGTTCGACCCCGCCCAGATAGGTCAGCGCACCCAGCCGACGCCGCGACGAATCATGCGGGTCCAGCGCGACACGATGCGCATCCATCTGCGGTGCGCCTTCATAAAGGGACAGGCGATCACGCCCCGCCCATCCCGGCACCAAGGCCAGAATCAACAGGCAGGACAGGAGGATGCGCATGACGCCTCATACGCGCTGCGGCGCAGCACGACAGCCTTATTCGTTTTCGACGCGGCCCCGTCACCCGACGGGCGGATAGCTGAACGGCGGATAACCGCGGCATTCAGGAAGCGCTCAATCCGAATCGATCATTACGGCTTCAACGACGACGGACGGGACCGTCGATCGATGACGTTTCGGGAGTGAGACCATGATGAAGACCCTGACCCTGGCCGCGACCACGCTGGCGATGATCGGCGGCGCCGTCCTGCCCGCCACCGCGGCGGATGCGCACCGCTATCGTCGGGCCTATCATGCCGATCGCTATGATCGCGGCTATCGCGACGGCGCGGCGGCGGAATATCGCAGCCAGAAGTGCCGCCGTTCGGGCACGACGGGCACCATCGTGGGCGCCGTCGCGGGCGGCCTGCTGGGCCGGACCATCGACACGCAGGGCGACCGTACGCTGGGCACGCTGATCGGCGGCGGCGCGGGGGCGCTGGCGGGCCGGGCGATCGAGCGGTCGGGCCGTCCGGGCTATTGCGGTTAAACGAATAGGGCGGGCGGGCCCATTGGCCCACCCGCCCTTGCTCTCCTCGCGTAGCGTATCGAGGACGGAACGCCGATCTCCCTGACCGGGGAGGTCGGCGTTCTTGCATTCCTCAATACATATGCTGACCGCCATTGATGGACAGGGTCGAGCCGGTGACGAAGCCCGCCTCGTCCGAGCACAGGAAGGCCACGCCGCGCGCGATCTCATGCGCCTGGCCCAGGCGGCCGACCGGAATCTTGGCGACGATCTTTTCCAGCACGTCGGCAGGAACGGCGGCGACCATGTCGGTGTCGATATAGCCCGGCGCGATCGCGTTGACGGTGACGCCGAACCGCGCCCCTTC
Source organism: Sphingomonas sp. Marseille-Q8236 (assembly GCF_965112005.1). Taxonomy (NCBI): domain Bacteria; kingdom Pseudomonadati; phylum Pseudomonadota; class Alphaproteobacteria; order Sphingomonadales; family Sphingomonadaceae; genus Sphingomonas; species Sphingomonas sp. Marseille-Q8236. Next base: position 1,164,759 of record NZ_CBCOPO010000001.1, on the reverse strand, counting down.
CTGCGCCAGTGCCTTGGTGAAGCCATGGATGCCCGACTTGGCGGCGGCATAGTTGACCTGACCATATTGGCCTGCCTGGCCGTTGATTGAACCGATATTGACGATACGGCCCCATTTGCGCTCGCGCATGCCGGGGAAGACCGCCTTGGCCATGTTGAAGCAGCCACCCAAATTGGTGTCCATGACCTCCTTCCACATCTGGTAGGTCATCTTGAGCAGCGTGCCGTCGCGGGTGATGCCCGCATTGTTGACCACGATGTCGACCGGGCCCAGTTCCTCGGCCACCTGCGCGACGCCGGCCTGCACCGCGTCATGGTCCGCGACGTCCCATTTATAGGCCTTGATGCCGGTCCGTTCGGAGAATTCGCGGGCGCGTTCGTCATTGCCCGCATAATTGGCGGCGACGGTGACCCCCGCCTCCTTCAAGACCAGGCTGATCGCCTCGCCAATACCGCGCGTACCACCCGTCACAATCGCGACCCGTGCCATCAAACCTCTCCCAATTGTCGATTGTGGCTTAAAAGGGGCACACGCCATCCGCAATGGCAAAGCCGGGACGAAACCTAATATAACGCTACGGCAACCAGCCTTGCAGTTCGCGTTCGATCAATCCGCGCAGCATCGTCACGCCGATCTCGCTATCGTTGAGGCACGGCAGATAGGCGAAGTGGGTGCCGCCCGCGCCCTCGAAACTTTCGCGCCCGCGAATCGCCAGCTCCTCCAGCGTCTCGATGCAATCCGCCGAAAAGCCCGGAGCCAGAATCGCCACCTTGCGAATCCCGCGCCCGGGCAAGGCCTCCAGCGTCACATCGGTCGCGGGTTCGAGCCATTTGGCGCGGCCAAAGCGCGACTGGAAGGCGACCAGCAACTCTCGGCCGTCCAGCGTGTCCTTCATCGCCTCGGCCAGCAGGCGCGCGGTCTTGCGGCAATGGCAATGATAGGGGTCGCCCAGTTCCAGCGTCCGTTGCGGCATGCCGTGGAAGCTGGCGACGATCGCCTCGGGCTCGAAATCCAGAACGGCAAGCTGCGCCTCCAACTGGGTCTTCAGCGCATTGATATAGAGAGGATCGTCATAATAAGGCGGCAGAGTGCGAATCGCCGGTTGCCAGCGCATCGTCGCCAGATGCGCGAACGCCTTGTCATTGGCGGTCGCCGTCGTCGCCGCGCAATATTGCGGGTAAAGCGGGGCGAGCAATATACGCTCGCACCCGGCATCCTTCATCGCCTGGACCCGCTCGGCGATGGCGGGGCGGCCATAGCGCATCGCCCAGTCGACCAGCACGCCGGGCCCGAACATATCCTTCACCGCCTCAGCCTGCGCCCGCGTGATCGCGGCCAGGGGCGAGCCGTCGTCGCGCCACACCAGAGAATAGGCATGGGCCGATTTCTTCGGTCGTGTGTTCAGGATGATGCCGCGCAGGATCGGCTGCCATAGCAGAGCCGGAATCTCGATCACCCGGCGATCCGACAGGAACTCGCCCAGATACCGCTTCACCGCCCGAGGCTCCGGCGCGTCGGGCGTGCCGAGGTTCATCAGGAGCACGCCGATCTTGGCGCGCGGGACGGGGGGATGGTCGGGGGGCAGCATCAGGCGGACAACTCCATGGGCAGGCTTCGTATCCTTGGGCTTCCGGGCAGGGTAGCCAGCGCATTGGCGATGGCGGGGGCAACCGGGGGCACGGCCAGTTCGCCGACACCGCCGGACGCGTCGTCGGAGGCGATCAGTTCGACCGTGATGTCGGGCGTGTCGGCCAGACGCGGCAGCCGCAGCGCCCCCAGCCGCGCGGGCTCGGCCAAGCCCCTGACAAATCCCATATCCGCACCGAACAGATTGGCGAGGCCGAAGATCAGCCCGCCCTCCACCTGCTGGCGCACGATGTCGGGGTTGACCACCCGCCCGCAATCGAGCGCGGCGACCAGCCGGTCGACCACCGGCCGGCCGTCCTCACCCCGATGCGCCTCGGCCAGCACCGCGATATAGCTGCCGCGAAAGGCGTGTACCGCCACCCCCTGCCCGCTGCCCGCCCCGCCGCCTTCCCAGCCCCCCAGCGAAGCGGCAGTGGACAGGCCCCGGGCGAGCCGGGGTTCGTCGCCCAGCATCCTGATCCGCCACGCCAGCGGATCGACCCCGGCATGTCCCGCCAGTTCGTCGATGAACGATTCGCTGGCAAACACATTGGCGACATGCGCCCCGCCCCGCACATGGCCGGTCGGAATCGGCAGGTCCGCGTCGTGATGATGCACCGCCAGCGCGGGAATTGCATAAGGCGGCACCGCGCCGCCCATGGCATAGGCATCCCCCCTGCCCTGCCCCCGCATCCCCCAGCGCGCCGGTCCGCCTGGCATGACCCGGTGCGCCAGTTCCGGCCCGGTCGACGGCGTCGCGATCCGGCTTCGCCAGCCGACAATCCGCCCTTTGGCGACCCGCGCGGTCAGCCTGGCCAGAGCGGGCGCGCGAAACGCGTCACGACGCAGGTCATCGGCGCGCGACCATTGCAGATTGACCGGACGCTTCAGCTTCGCGGCGATCGTCGCCGCCTGTATCGCCGCATCCGATTCCAGCGCGACACCGAACGAGCCGCCGATCGGCATGGGGTGGACGATCACCCGATCCGGGTTCAGCCCCACCGCGTCCGCCGCCAGCGCACGGACCTGTGCCGGAACCTGGGTGGGCACCCACAGCTCCAGCGCGTCGTCGCGCCATGCCGCCACCGCCGCGCGCGGCTCGATCGCGGCATGGACGCCGACACCGATCCGATAGCGTGCCTCGACCAGTCCTTCGCCTTCCAGGGCATCGGCGACATCGCCGCGCGTCATGACCGTTCGCCCATCCGCGCCCAACGCCTTGTCGAGTGCCTGCGCAATCCCCGCGCTGCTCGGCACCGGCCCGTCGGTCACCGCCCGCGGGGCCGCCGCGTCCAATCCCCGTTGGGCGATCCACCAGCTCGCGGCCGCGACCGCCACCCAGTCGCCGCCCTCGATCACATCGACCACGCCGGTGACCTTCATCGCGGCATCGCGATTCAGCCGGATGGCGCGGGTCCGCCCCAGCGGCGCATGGCGGATCGCAACATGCACCATGTCGGGCAAGCGGATGTCGGCGGTGAAATTGGCGGCCCCGTCGATCTTGGCGGGTGAATCGAGCCGGGGAAGGTCGCTCCCCGCCAGTCGCCCCGCGCCACCGCTCCCCAGCGGCAAGGGCGCGGGCACCGTCTCCCCCGCCGCCGCCTCGGCCAGTTCGGAGAAGCGCAGCCGCTTGCCGTCATGGATGATGAAGCCGTCCTTGGCCTCGCACGCGGTCCAGTCCACGCCCCAACGGCGCGCGGCGGCCTGCGCCATCAGCGCGCGGGCGGTCGCGGCGGCGGCGCGGGCGGGAGCCTCGAACATGCGGATCGAACTCGAGCCACCGGTCAGCATCACCATGTCGCGCCGCAGCCATTCGGCGCGCATCGCCCCGGACAGTCGATCGAAGGCGCCCTCGAACAGCGAATCGACGCCGACCGGATTGGCGTAGAGCGGATTGATCGGGGCGGGTTCCACCGCGACCGTCCGCCAGTCCGCACCCAATTCGTCGGCGACGATCTGGGCCAGCGTGGTCGTGATGCCCTGCCCATGTTCGGCCTGCGGCACCGCGACGGTGACGATGCCGTCACGCCCGATCTTCAGCCAGGCGCCAAAGGCCTGCTCGCCCGGATTGACGGTCAGATTGGGTGCATAGGCGCGCGGCCACAGGCTCCAGGCGACGAGCAACCCGACGCCTGCGCCGCCGCCGATGAGTATGTTGCGCCTGTTCACATCCATCGGGTCGAGCCTTAACGCGCAAGGGCAGTCAGGCAAGCCGGGGGTTTCGCTGTCTGATAGCGAGGGGATCGATCGTTCGCGCGAAAGCCCGAAGGTTTTTGCGCGCGGAGGCCCGGAGGACGCAGAGATGGATCGGCCACACCGCCATCCCGCCACCTAGATCGGCAGACCGGCCTTGCGGCCGGATCAAACACCTCCGCGCCCTCCGCGTCTCCGCGCGAACCAAAAATCTTCGCGACTTCGCGTGAATCTCATTTTGGCGACCGTCACGGCGTGGCCTTCGACTTCGCTCAGGCTGAACGGAGGTTGGGATGAAGGTTACCTACGTTCGCGCTGAGCGAAGTCGAAGCGCACGCCCCAATTCTGCCCATACGCCCCACTCGCACGGCACCCCCACCCATGGTCTTGGTGTTGTCGCGCGACCCTTCTATGGAAGCGGGTCAGAGATAAGGGAAACGCGCTTGATCCTGCCCATGCTCGCGGCCGCCACCGGCCATATCCGGTTCGAGGATCTGGGGTTGCACCCGGATGTCTTCTCGATCGGCTTCTTCACGCTGCGCTGGTACAGCCTGGCCTATATCACCGGCATCCTGTTCGGCTGGTGGTATCTGGGCAAAATGCTCGACCGGCCGGGCGCGCCCATGTCGCGCGCGCATGCCGACGACCTCGTCTTTTACGCCACGCTGGGCATCATCCTGGGCGGGCGGTTCGGCTATGTGATCTTCTATGCGCCGGAGATGTTCCTGCACCCCTTGCGCATCGTTCGGCTGTGGGATGGGGGCATGAGTTTCCATGGCGGCGCGGTGGGTACCGGGGTCGGCGTCATCCTGTTCGCGCGCAAGCACAAGCTCAACTGGCTGCGCATCCTCGACTATCTGGTCTGCGCCGCGCCGGTCGGACTGTTCCTGGGGCGCCTCGCCAATTTCGTGAACGGCGAATTATGGGGCAAGCCGTCGGACGTGCCCTGGGCGATCATCTTCCCGCGCACCGTGCCCTTCGGCCTGCCCGACCCGGCGCGCCACCCGAGCCAGCTTTACGAAGCGGGGCTGGAGGGACTGGTGCTGTTCGCGGTGATGAGCTTCGCCTTCTGGCGGACCCAGTCGCGCTACGATCCGGGCAAGCTGTCGGGCCTGTTCCTGCTGGGTTACGGCATCGCGCGCTTCATCGTGGAGTTCTTCCGCGAACCCGACCAGCAGCTCCGCGCCTTTGCGCAGGTGACCGGGCTGCACATGGGCCAGTGGCTATGCGTGCCGATGATCCTGGGCGGCCTGTATCTGATGAACAGCGCCAAGGGCCGCCGTGTCCGGGTCGAGCCGATCGCGGGGGCCGACAGCGTCGCCTGACGGTCTTGCGGTCCCCGGGTTCGGGGGGCAGAGCGGGGGCATGACGAACCCGTTGATCCCCCCCGCCGGTCACCAGCCCGCGCCAGAGGATGCATTGCCCGAACGGCTCGCCCGCGCCATTGCGCTGGCCGGGCCGATCCCGGTGGCGCAGTTCATGGCCGCCGCCAATGCGCATTATTACGGCACCCGCGATCCCCTGGGCGCGGGTGGCGACTTCACCACCAGCCCCGAGATCAGCCAGATGTTCGGCGAACTGATCGGTCTGTGGTGCGCCGATCTGTGGGACCGGGCGGGACGGCCCGCGATTCACTGGGTCGAACTGGGGCCGGGGCGCGGCACGCTGGCAGCGGATGCCCGGCGGGCCATGGCGAAGGCGGGGCTGACGCCGCCCATCCATTTCGTCGAGACCAGCGCCACCTTGCGCGCGGCGCAGGGCCAGCGGGTGGAGGACGCCCGGTGGCACGACAGCGTCGAGACGCTGCCCACCGATCGCCCGCTCATCGTCGTCGCCAATGAGTTCTTCGATGCGCTGCCGATCCGGCAACTGGTACGGCGCGGCGATGGCTGGCACGAGCGGCTGGTCGCGGCGCAGGACCTGCTGTTCCTGCCGATCGCGGGGCCACCCGTGCCTGCCGAGGTCATTCCCGAACCGTTGCGCGAGGCGGAGGCCGGTTCGGTCATCGAGGTCTCCCCCGCCAGCGTCGCGGTGATGCGGACCCTTGCCGCCCGGATCGCCGCGCAGGGCGGCGCCGCGCTGATCGTCGATTATGGCTATGAAGGCCCCGCCATCGCCGACACGTTGCAGGCGGTCCGGGGCCATGCCTATGCCAACCCCTTCGACCGGCCCGGCGAGCAGGATCTGAGCGCGCATGTAGACTTCACGACGCTCGCCGCCGCCGCGCAGTCCGTCGGTCTCTCCGCGTTCGGCCCGGTGACGCAGCGCGATCTGCTCGGCGCGCTCGGCATCGACCAGCGGGCTGCCAGCCTGGCTCGTGCGCATCCGGACCGTGCCGATGCGTTGCTCGCCGATCGCAACAGGCTGATGCAGGACATGGGTACGCTGTTCCGCGCGCTGGCGGTGACGCGCCCCGACTGGCCCGTCCCGGCGGGGTATGGCGAATGATCGTCTATCGCGACGCCGCGCCCGGCGATGGCGAGACGCTGGCCGCGATGGCGCGCGCCGCCTTCACCGACACCTTCGGGCATCTCTACCCGCCCGCCGATCTGAACGCCTTTCTCGACGAGGCTTTCGGGCCGGAGGGTTTGCCGAGCCAGATCGGCGACCCCGATTTCACCATCCGGCTGGCGGTCGAGGGGGATGCGATCATCGGCTTTGCCAAGATCGGCCCCGTGGGCTTTCCCGGCGAATGGCCGGCCGATGCGGTCGAACTCTATCAGTTGTACGTCGCGTCGAGCCATTTGGGGGCGGGCGTCGGCCCTGCGCTGATGGACTGGACGATCGCGACCGCACGGCAATGCGGGGCGAGCGCGCTGATCCTGTCGGTCTATGTCGACAACCACCGGGCCAAGGCCTTTTATGCACGCTACGGCTTTGTCGATATCGGCCGCTATGATTTCCCGGTGGGCGACACCATCGATGAGGACCGGATCATGAGATTGTCGCTATGAGCGTCGAAGCGCTGAACACCCCGCTGCTAGACGCGGTGCCGCACGCATTTCTCGGGCGGCGCGGCGGTGTGTCAGGGGGCATCCATAGCGGTCTGAACGTCGGTCTGGGATCCGAGGACGACGCGGACGCCGTAGCGGAAAACCGCCGCCGCGCGCGCGATGCGGTGCTTCCCGGTGGCCGCCTCATCACCTGCTATCAGATTCATTCGGCGGAAGCGGTGACGGTGCTGACCGCACCGGAGGACGATATCCGCCCGCATGGCGATGCGCTGGTGACCGATCGTCCGGGGCTGCTGCTCGGCATTCTGACCGCCGACTGTGCGCCGGTGCTGTTCGCCGACGCCCAGGCCGGGGTGATCGGCGCGGCGCATGCCGGATGGAAGGGGGCGTTTGGCGGCATCACCGATGCCACCCTGATCGCGATGGAAGCGCTCGGGGCGCAGCGCGACCGTATCGCGGCCGCCATCGGGCCGTGCATCGCGCGCGCCAGCTATGAGGTCGATACCGCCTTCCTGCGCCGCTTCGTCGAACAGGCGCCCGAGAATGAACGCTTCTTCGCCGATGGCACGCGGGCGGATCATTACCAGTTCGACCTCGAAGCCTATGTCGCCCACCGCCTCGCCGCCGCCGGGGTCGCACGCGTCGCCGCGCTGGGCGAGGACACCTATGCGCAGGAGGACCGATTCTTCAGCTTCCGCCGCGCCACCCATCGCGGCGAGCCCTCTTATGGTCGCCAGATTTCGCTGATCGGGCTGGCTTGAGCCTCGCCAAAGCCGTTTGCCACGCTATCCTTGGGGCATAGCCGCCGACAGAGCGGCCCTCTTGTCCCAAGGAGACCATCATGCCGACCGAATCCGATCTGACCGGCGTTCCGCCCCAGGGTCAGGCCCCGGCCGACCGCGCGAGCGATGCGACCAGCATCGGCGATCGCAAGCTGAAGCCATCGACGCTGATGATGGGTCATGGCTATGACCCGGTTCTGTCCGAAGGGTCGCTCAAGCCGCCGATCTTCCTGACCTCGACCTTCGTCTTCCCCAATGCGGCGGCGGGGAAGCGCCATTTCGAGGGCGTGACCGGCAAGCGTCCCGGCGGTGCCGATGGCCTGGTCTATTCGCGCTTCAACGGTCCGAACCAGGAGATTCTGGAGGATCGCCTCGCCATCTGGGACGAGGCGGAGGATGCGCTGACCTTCTCCAGCGGCATGGCGGCGATCGCGACCCTGTTCCTGTCGATGGTCCAGCCGGGCGACGTGATCGTCCATTCGGGCCCACTCTATGCCGCGACCGAGACGCTGATCGGCCGCATCCTGGGCCGGTTCGGGGTCAAGTGGCTCGACTTTCCCGCCGGGGCCACCCGCGAGGAAATCGACGGCGTGCTGGAAAAGGCCGCCTCGATCGGCCGGGTCGCGCTGATCTATCTGGAAAGCCCCGCCAATCCGACCAATGCGCTGGTCGATATCGAAGCAGTCTCGGCCGCGCGCGACGCGGCCTTCGCCGATGCCCCCGAAAAGCCCCCCATCGCGATCGACAACACGTTTCTCGGCCCGCTCTGGCAGCGTCCGCTCAAGCACGGGGCCGATCTCGTCGTCTATTCGCTGACCAAATATGCCGGCGGCCATTCCGATCTGGTCGCGGGCGGCGTGCTGGGGTCCAAGGCGCACATCGCCACCATCCGTTCGATGCGCAACACCATCGGCACCATCTGCGACCCCAATACCGCTTGGATGCTGCTCCGCTCGCTGGAGACGCTGGAATTGCGGATGAGCCGCGCGGGCGAGAATGCGGCCAAGGTCTGCGCTTACTTGCGCGATCACCCCAAGGTCGAGCGGGTCGGCTATCTGGGCTTTCTGGAGGGAACGCCGGGCCTGGAGCGGCAGGCGGATATCTATCGCCGCCACTGCACCGGCGGCGGATCGACCTTCTCGCTCTATCTCAAGGGCGGCGAGGCCGAGTCCTTCCGCTTCCTGGACGCGCTTCGCATCGCCAAGCTGGCGGTCAGCCTGGGCGGGACCGAAACGCTGGCCAGCCACCCGGCGGCGATGACGCATCTATCCGTGCCCGACGAGCGCAAGGCGGCGTTGGGGATCACCGACAATCTAGTCCGCATCTCGATCGGGGTCGAGGATGCCGATGACCTGATCGCCGATTGCGAACAGGCGCTGGCTGCGATCTGACCGATGCGAGGGGGGTGCGCTTCGGCCCGCCCCCTTATTCGGCTGCGGCGAGCGCGGTATAGAGCCGCGCGGTCAACCGCCCCAGCGTCGCGCGGAACAGCCCGGTGTCGCCCAGCGCGCGCGATAGCAGGATTGCACCCTGGATGCCGCTGACCACATCCTGCGCCAGCACCGTGGCATGCCCCTCCGCCACGCCGCCGCGCACCAGCCCCCCCCTGCAACGCGGCGATCCAGCGTTGGAAATAGCCCGTAATCGGCGCAGCAAAAGGCTCACGCGTCGCACCCAGTCCCCAGGCCCCGATCAGGCAGGCGCGCTGCCCCGATTCGAAATAGCGATCCACCGCGACCATCATCGCATCGATTCCCGCGCGCGGCTCCGCCGCCTGCGCGAGCGGGGTAAAGATCGACTCCTCGAACCAGCGCGCGATATCGTCCAGCACGGCGGCGGCCATCTCGCGCTTTCCACCGGGGAAGAAGTGATACAGGCTGCCCCGCCCCAGCCCCGTCGCGGTCCCGATCAGCGACAGGCTGGCCCCGGCATAGCCATATTCGCGAAATACCTCTGCCAGCCCCGGCAGCGCGTCCGCGCGCTCGGCGATCATCCGGGCCATGGCTACAGCCCCAGCTCGGTCAGCGACGGGTGTCCCTCAGGACGGGCCCCCAGCGGCCAGCGGAACAGGCGATCGGCCTCGCCGATGGGCAGGTCGTTGATCGAGGCGATCCGGCGCCGCATCCGGCCGTCCTCGGCAAAGTCCCAATTCTCATTGCCATAGGATCGAAACCACTGCCCATCCTCATCATGCCATTCATAGGCGAAGCGGACCGCGATCCGCGCCCCCTCCTGCGCCCATAATTCCTTGATGAGGCGATATTCCTGCTCCCGCGTCCATTTGTGGCGAAGAAAGGCGACGATCGCATCATGTCCGGTGATGAATTCGGCGCGGTTCCGCCACTGGCAGTCGGGCGTATAGGCCTGCACCACGCGCGCGGGGTCACGACTGTTCCAGGCATCTTCGGCCGCGCGGACCTTTTGCACGGCGGTGTCGGGCGTGAATGGTGGCAGCGGGGGACGCATATCCCTGACCCCTTTCGACATTGGCGACTGTGTATCGATCGGTACAGTGAGGATGGATCACGGGCAATGGGCATCTGTGCACGATGCCGGGAAAATATGGACGGCGATCGCCGCTGTCGGTCGCCGCGCGCTTCAAGGCCATGACATTGAAATCAATGGAACAGTGCAAATCGTTCCGCTTACTGTCACCGCTGACGATACATTAAATCATTAAGGTTTCTTTGGTACCCTTTCCTTAACCGCGCGCCATGCTTACCGCTCACCAGATCGACCTGATTCAGGACAGCTTCGCCGAAGTCCTTCCCATCACCGACGCGGCAGCCTCCGAATTCTATCGACGGCTTTTCCAACTCGCCCCCGAAACCCGGCCGCTGTTCCGCAAAGACATGGCGGAGCAGGGGCGCAAGCTGTTCCTGACCCTCGCCACGGTGGTGGACGCGTTGGACCGCCTGGATAGCATCATACCTGTGGCGCAGGAGCTCGCGCTCCGACATGTCGGCTATGGCGCCAAGCCGCACCATTATCAGGCGGTCGGATCGGCCTTGATCGAGACGTTGCGGGGCGGTCTTGGCCCCGCATTCGACCATGAGACCGAAGCCGCCTGGGCCGCCGCCTATACCATCCTGGCCGATACCATGCTGGCGGCGACGCGCTCGAACCAGGCGGGATGACGACCCCATCGCCGCCCGCCCGCGCGCCGAGCCTGGATTCGCATCTGAAAGGCATTGCGGGCCGACTGATCGATATTGCGGGCTGCGTCGCGTCGGAGGCGGAGGCGGCCACGGCGAGCGTCCGGGGCATGAGCAGCCAGGCCGCCCGCGTGGCGGCGCTGGCCGCCGATCTCGATTCGGCGGCGGGCTTGATGGCGGACGCGGTCCGGCAGCAAGGCGAGGCGCTGGCCATGGCCCGCAAGGCGTTGATCGCCAACAAGCCGATCGTCGGGGCGCTGGAACAGTCGGTCGACCGCGTCGCTTCGATCAGCGCCGCCATCGCAACGATCGCGCAGGAGAGCCGTATCCTGAGCCTGAACGCACGAATCGAGGCCGCCCGCGCCGGATCCGAGGGCAGCGCCTATGCCGTGGTGGCCGCCGAAATGTCGGTGCTGGCGACGCGCACGAAAGCGGCCACCGACGATATCGGCGCAAGCGCCCTGGCCATCGCCGATGACGTCGGTGCCACGGGGAAGGTCGTCGCCGCGTACGAAATGCTGGTGAGCGAGCAGGACGAACTGCTCGCCCGCTCGCTCAATCATGCGTCCGGTCAACGCAGCACCGCCCGCCAACTCGCGGCGATCACGGCGGAAGCGGCCGCCGCAACGGATCACGCCGCCTCCGCGATCGGCCGGGTGGGTGCCCATGCCGTGGCCGTCAAAGTGCTGGCGCGCCAGCTCGCCAAATTGGGCAGGAATGACGATCCCGCACGCGATACGCAGTCGGCCCAGGCTGCGGACAAGGCAATCGTGGTTTAGACCGAGTCGACATCCACGCAGAACGCTATCCCCCCGCCCCATGTAAACGGAAGCTACTCGTTTGGCAGATGGTTGGAGGTGTGCCCGGTGCTCCCTCTCTCCATCAAGCCTTCGGTCCGCCAGCGTCCCTATGAGGAGAAGGCATGGCGTGGAAGTCGATCGGCATGGAGCGTTTTGCGTCGCCGTGACCGCCTCGCGGACGTGGGTTCGCACGGCGCGGCGCTTTCGATCCCCGGCTACTTCGCGCGGCGGCCGCGATGCCCGGGCGTCGCTCTTCCTCGCACGTCGCCCCGAATCGCAATCACCCCTGCCGATGATTCAGACCTAGCGGGACACGCTCCAGACGCGGCGGCGCTCGGATGGTTCGGCGCGCCATCCCATGTGGTGCCCGACGCCTGACATACGAAAAGGCCCGGCGTCGCATTGCTGCAACGCCGGGCCCGGTCGCCCGAAAAGGGATGGCTTACTCAGACGAAGGGATCAGCCTTCGTTCTGCAGGTTTACGGCAGCGTACTTGCCGCGACGATCGACTTCGATCTCGAACTGCAGGCGGTCGCCTTCGTTCAGCGAACCCATGCCGGCACGCTCGACGGCCGAGATGTGGACGAACGCGTCAGGCTGGCCATCGTCGCGCTGAATGAAGCCGAAGCCCTTCATCGCGTTGAAGAACTTGACCGTGCCGGTCGCCTTCTCGCCGGTCAGCTGACGCTGGGGCGCGCCGCCGAAACCGCCGGCGCCTGCGCCGCCACGCGGACCACGATCGCGGTCGCCGCCAAAGCCGCCTTCACGCGGTTCGCGAGGCGCACGTTCCTGAACCGGGAGCGGCTCGCCCTCGATCTTCAGTTCGGTGGCCGAGATGCGACCGCCGCGATCGACCAGGGTGAAGCCGAGCGGCTGACCCTCGGCCAGACCGGTCAGGCCCGCCTGCTCGACGGCCGAGATGTGAACGAACACGTCTTCGCCGCCATCATCACGCACGACGAAGCCGAAACCCTTCTGCGCGTTGAAGAACTTGACGACACCGGTGCCTTCGCCAACGACCTGGGGGGGCATGCCGCCGCCGCCACGGCCGCCGCCGAAGCCGCCGCCACCGCCGCCACGGTAACCGCCGCCACCGCCGCCGCCGAAGCCGCCGCGGTCACCACCGCCGAAGCCACCACGGTCGCCGCCGAAGCCGCCGCCACCGAAACGGTCGCCGCCGCCGAAGCCGCCGCCACCGAAGCGGTCACCGCCACCGAAGCCGCCGCCACCGAAGCCGCCGCCACCGAAATCGTCGCTACCGCCGAAATTGTCCCGCTTGTCGCGACCACGCGTGCCGCGGTTGCCTCGGCTACCTCTATCGAAACCCATAAGCCCTGTTCGTCTTCCCGGTTCGCCCGCAAATGCTATCCTCAAGAACCGTGCGCCGGACGAAGAGCGCGGGTCTTTCGGCGCCAAACCTTTTGCGCCTAGTTGCCAGTCATAACGCAGATGCCGACACATCGCGAACGAAATCGTGCGAGCCCGTCTCGGTTTGGCGCGAACGAGGCAGATTGCGTCGGAATTGTGGCCGAAACTCCACAACATCGGTGAAACCCGGATGCACGACAGCCCCCAAGTCCGTCGATCGCGGTTGAGGCTTGGGGGATCGCCCGCTAGGGCAGAGCATATGACCGTTCATCTGCACGAAGAAGACATTCCCGCCGACCTGTTCGCGCCCGGAGCCTCGATCGCCGTCGATACCGAGACGATGGGCCTGATCACCCCGCGCGATCGGCTGTGCGTCGTCCAGTTGTCCGATGGCGGACCGGACGAGCATCTCGTCCGCTTCGGGCCCGACAGCGACTATGCCGCGCCCCATCTGCGCGCGCTGCTCGCCGATCCGGCCCGGTTGAAGCTCTATCATTTCGGGCGGTTCGATATTGCCGCGATTCGCCATTATCTCGGCGTCGTCGCCGGGCCTGTCTATTGCACCAAGATCGCCTCGCGCCTGATCCGCACCTATACGGACCGCCACGGCCTGAAGGAGCTGGTGCGCGAGTTGCTCGGCGTCGAGCTGTCCAAGGCGCAGCAATCCTCGGACTGGGGCGCGCCCGAACTGTCCGACGCGCAGCGCGAATATGCCGCATCCGACGTGCGCTATCTGCACCGGATGAAGGTGGAACTGGACAAGCGCCTCCTACGCGAAGGGCGGATGGAACTGGCCCAGGCCTGTTTCGATTTCCTCCCCGCGCGGGCCGAACTGGACCTCGCCGGCTGGCCCGAGGTCGATATCTTCGCCCACGCCTGATCCGCGGCTCGCAGGGAGAGGCACCAGCATGTCCGAAATCGCCGACCGCGTCCGCACCCAGCGCCAGCATTGGGCCGCGCCGGGCAGCCGCCACGACCGGTTCGTGACGCTGGCCCGCTGGATGCTGCCCAGCGCGATCGGCGTGCTGACCGCCTTCCTGGTGATGGCGCCGGTCTATTCGTCGAGCGAAGTGTCCTTCGTGCTCGACAAGAAGAAGGTCGAGGTCGCCAAGGAGCGGCTGAAGATCCAGGCGGCGCAGTATCGCGGTGTCGACGACAAGGGGCAGCCCTTCTCGCTCGATGCCGGTTCGGCGATCCAGCGCAGCTCGGCCGAGCCGGTGGTGCAGCTCAACAATCTGGCCGCCGCGATCCGGCTGTCCGATGGTCCCGCCACGGTCAGCGCCAATTCGGGCCGCTACGACATGCGTACCGAACAGGTGAAGCTGGACGGGCCGCTCGACTTCAAATCGGCGGGCGGATACGATCTTCAGACGCATGACGCGACCGTCGATCTTCAGCAGCGAACGCTGGAATCGGGCGGTGCGGTGACGGGCCGCGTGCCGCAAGGGACGTTCAGCGCGAACAAGCTGCGTGCCAATCTGGAGGATCGCACCGTCCGGCTGGAAGGCAACGCCCGCTTGCGCATCGTGCCGTAAAGACCGAAATAGCCGCCCATGCACAAGCTTTTCGCCGCGACGGCCCCGGCCCTACTCGTTCTCGCTGCCTCCGCCGCGGCGCAGACCCGGCATGACAGCCGTGCCCCCGTCGATTTCGGCGCGGACGTCATCGAGTTGCAGGACAAGGCGAATCGCGGCGTCCTGTCGGGCAATGTCGTGCTGCGCCAGGCGGAGATGACGCTGACGGCCGCGCGGATGGTCATCCATTATACGGGGCAGGTGATCGGCGGAAAGCCGCAGGTGTCGCGGTTCGAGGCGTCGGGCAATGTCGTCGTCAAGCGCCCCAACCAGACCGCACGCGCCAATTACGGCATCTATGACCTGAACCGCCGGGTCATCACCATGCTGGGCAATGTCACGCTGACCCAGGACGGCAACACCGTGAATGGCGGGCGCCTGACGCTGAACCTCGATACCGGTCGCGCGGTGATCGACGGATCGTCGGTGGCGGGTGGCGCATCGTCGGGCAATGGCGGTACGGTGAGCCGCGCTCCATCGGGCCGGGTCACGGGCACCTTCTCGGTTCCCGATCGCAACTGAGGCGTGACGCGCGGGGGCGGCCCGCGCTAACGTCGCATCAGGTAAGGAAAGAACGGGCCGATGGACATGGAAACCCCGATTCGCGAGGCAGATCAGCGCTCGGGCCATCGCACCAGCCCCGTGTCGGAGCCGCCGGTCTCCAACGGCCTGCAGGTCGTGTCCATCGCCAAGAGCTATGACAAGCGCACCGTCCTGACCGATGTGTCGGTGTCGGTCGGGCGCGGCGAGGTGATCGGCCTGCTCGGCCCCAATGGCGCGGGCAAGACGACCTGCTTCTATTCGGTCATGGGACTGGTGAAACCCGATTCGGGTCGCATCATGCTCGATGGCGAGGATATTACGGGGCTTCCCATGTATCGCCGCGCGATCCTGGGCCTGGGCTATCTGCCGCAGGAAACCTCGATCTTTCGCGGACTGTCGATCGAGAAGAATATCCTGACCGTGCTGGAACTGGCCGAACCCGATCCGGCCGAACGCGCGCGCAAGCTGGACAAGCTGCTGGAGGAATTCGGGCTGACCCGGCTGCGCACGGCACCGGCCATGGCGCTGTCGGGGGGCGAGCGTCGCCGGGCGGAGATCGCGCGCGCGCTGGCCGCCGATCCGTCGATCATGCTGCTCGACGAGCCCTTTGCGGGCATCGACCCGATCTCGATCGCCGACATTCGCGATCTGGTGAAGGATCTGAAGCGGCGTGACATCGGCGTTCTGATCACCGACCATAATGTCCGCGAGACGCTCGACATCGTCGATCGCGCTTACATCATCTATGACGGTCGCGTGCTGTTCTCGGGATCGCCCGAGGAACTGGTCGCCGACGCCAATGTCCGTCGCCTTTATCTGGGCGAGGGCTTTTCGCTCTGATCCGATGACCGCGCGCCGCCGATCCATTCCCCTCGATGGTCCCGGCGCGAACCGGCGGGCGGCGGTATGAGCCTGTCCCCCCGGCTGGACATTCGCCAGTCCCAATCGCTGGTGATGACGCCGCAGTTGCAGCAGGCGATCAAGCTGCTGGCGCTGTCCAATCTGGAGATCGAGGCGTTCATCGCGGAGGAGGTGGAGAAGAACCCCCTGCTCGACGCGACCGCCGTCCGAGAGGTGGCTACCCCCGAACGTCCCGAGCGCGACGCCCCGGCCGGCGCGGACGAGTTGGTCACCGGCACCGCCCCGCCCGAGGATCGCGGGCTCGACTTGGACTATGCGACCGAGAGCCATCAGCAAGACAGCGTCGCCGATGGCGGCACCGGCCGCGACGGCGCATTGTCGCTGAACGGCGGAACGGGCAGCGGTGGGCTTGGCGGCGAGGATGGCCCCGACTGGGACGCGCTGCCCGGCGACGCGCCCCATCTGGCCGAACATCTGGAGGCGCAGGTCGCGCTGATCCTGTCGGGGGTGGAACTGACCATCGCCGCGCACATCATCGATCAACTGGACGAGGCGGGCTATCTGACCGTGCCCCTGGCCGAGATCGCCGAGCGTCTGGGCGTGCCGCTGGACCAGGTTGAATCGGTCCTGACGGTCGTACAGAGCCTGGAGCCCACCGGCGTCGGTGCGCGCGATCTGGCCGAATGCCTGGCGCTCCAGGCCAAGGAGGTCGATCGCTACGACCCCTGCATGGCGCGGCTGATCGCCAATCTCGACCTGCTGGCACGCGGCGACCTCGCCCGGTTGAAGCGGCTGTGCGGCGTCGATGACGAGGATATGGCGGACATGATCCGCGAGCTTCGCGGTTATGATCCCAAGCCCGGCTGCCGCTATGGCGGAGAGCCGACCCAGGCGGTGGTGCCCGACCTGTTCGTCACGCGGATCAGGAATGGCTGGGGCATAGAGCTGAACACCGCCACCCTGCCCCGTGTGCTGGTCAACCGCCGCTATTATCAGGAGCTGCGCCACGGGCCGCAGGACAAGGGGTCGAAGGCGTGGCTGGCCGATTGCCTGGCCAGCGCCAACTGGCTGATGAAGGCGCTCGACCAGCGTCAACGGACGATCATCAGAGTCGCCACCGAAATCGTGAAGCAGCAGGAGGCATTCTTTCTCCACGGCGTCGCGCATCTGAAGCCGCTGACCCTGGCCCGGGTGGCGGAAGCGATCGGGATGCACGAATCGACGGTCAGCCGCGTGACGAGCAACAAATATCTCAGCTGCGCGCGCGGGCTGTACGAGTTGAAATATTTCTTCACGAGCGGAATTGCGGCGGCGGATGGTGGCGATGCGGTATCGGCGGAGGCGGTGAAGAGCGCGATCCGGGCATTGATCGCTGGCGAAGGCGCCAAGATCCTGTCCGACGACACGCTGGTCGAACTGCTTCAGGCCAAAGGCTTCGACATCGCGCGGCGGACCGTCGCCAAATATCGCGAGTCGCTGGGGATCGGCAGTTCGGTCCAGCGGCGTCGCGCGCGCGCACTGAACGGCTGACCGCGCCCGCATCTTGTCGCACGACCCCGGTGTATTATATCGAAGATACACCAGATCCGGAGTATCCCGCGATGGGCAAGAAGAAACACAAGAAGAAGCAGAAAAAGGCGGCGCAGGCCGAACAGGCCGCATCGGCTGCCCCCTCGCCGCTGCACCGCATGGGGCAGGCGTTGCTCGATCAGGCGCGTAGCCCGATGGGGCGACAGCTGATCGCCTCCGGCCTGGTCGTCGCCGCTGCGGCTCTGGCGCGAGAGACCACCCGATCGACACCGGACGACGCCGCACGGGCCGAGACGGAGGGTGAAACGAAAGACGGGCTGCCGCGCGATCCCGCCCGATCGCCCCCGGCAGCGTCCGAGGCGGCTGCGCTTGCCGGACTGGCGCTGTCCGCGCTCGACCAGTTCATTCGCCGCAAGACGCCCGAGGACAAGGCCTAGATCGATTGCCGAGCCGCCGCCATCCCCCCGGCCAACGGGGATGGCAGCAATGCGCGCTTGGAAAATTATCGACCGGCAAGAGAAGCGGCCAGCCGCGGTAAACGGGGGGAGCGACCCTATCGCTCAACCCCCGGCACCGACGCGCGATGCCGGTCTTTCCGGCGGCTTCCACTCCTGCTTATCTTATTATGATGCGCGGCGATGCGGCAGCCTAGGCCGACCCGCGCCAGAAGCATAGCAAAAAAAAGGCTGGTCCGAGGACCAGCCATGAAAGTTTTTAGGAGAGGATGCCTGAAAGGCCCGTCCTCTTTGGCCGAGAATCGCGATTAACACAAATGCAAGCTCATCAATTTTACTTGCAATTTATGCATTCGTATATGCCTCCTCTGGTTTCTTACGGCAGATCAATAATTTTCCGCCTTTGCAGGGTGCAGCGTGAAATGCCGTCCTTCGACCCGCTAACATAGAGCATGACTGACAAGAACATGTTGAAACACTGTGGCGTTTATAGCCTTCGAATGCCCAGGCTTTACTCCCGGTTGTGCAGCGCTCCCATCATGTGAAAATTCTTTCAGAACGAAAAACTACCGTTGATTATGACTGTTTTTGGACAAATGGAGCAATCTATAGGTTGACGTCCCGTTATTGACGGTTAGGTCAAGCTGAAAATAACAGGAGCGTATCATGGCCGACGAACCTATCGATGTGAATGCCGTAGAACTGGCGACCGAATTGACGATCGCGTGGCTCGGAAATCCGAATACCCGCACGTCTTCCGAAGAGGTTCCGGCGTTCCTGAACAAGATGCACGAAACCGTGTCTTCGCTTCTGGGCAGCGCGCCGCAGACGGCCGATGTCGAATCGCCCGCCGAATATGTTCCGGCGGTTTCGGTTCGCAAGTCGCTGGCGTCGAAGGATCACATCGTCTCGATGATCGACGGCAAGCCCTACAAGACCTTGCGTCGTCATCTCGCGACCCATGGCCTGACGCCGGAAGAGTATCGCGAACGTTATGGCCTGAAGCCCGATTATCCGATGGTCGCCGAAAGCTATTCGGAAAGCCGTCGCGCCATGGCCAAGAAAATCGGCCTGGGCCGCAAGCCCGGCGCTCGCAACGCCGCCGGTGCCGCGCCCGCGCGCAAGCCGCGCAAGGGTGAAAGCGCCGCCGACGCCGAATAAGATCGCCGCGATCCTCCCATCGCGCGGACGGCCCGTTCGATCGATGTCACTCGTCTCCCGGAGTGGCATCGGTCGGGCGGGCCGTTTTCGTTGAGCCGAAAGGCGCGGACGGCACGCCTCTTCCGCCTATGCTGCCCTTTGCGGCTATCGAGCGCGCAGGCTCCTGCCACCGAGCATCCCGTGTCATGGTCCTGAGTTTGCAACTCGGACGCCTGCACCCCGGTCCACGCGGATTCGGGTGCCCAATTCAGCGCCCGCCAGACGGCGGTGGAGCGCGCCTTACTGCCCGAAACTTCCCTTGCGATAGAGCAGCGTGATCGCGACGCGGCGGTTGCGCGGGTCGGACGGATTGTCGGCGATGATCGGCTCGCGATCGGCGACGCCCTCGATCCGCTCGAAGCGCGACTCGGGGATGCCTCCGGCGGCCAGGCGACGACGGGTCGACTCGGCGCGGCTGGACGACAGCATCCAGTTGTTCATCGCACGCGGATCGCCATAGCTCACCGCATCGGTATGCCCGCGGATCATGATCGTGTTGGGCAGGTCGGAAATCGACTTGGCGATGGTACCGATCAGGGTCGACGCCTCGGGCTCCAACTGGGTCGTGCCGCTGGCGAACATCGAATAATCGGCATTGTCGACCAGATCGATGCGCAGCCCGTCCTGGGTCGGTATGAAGCGGACCTGTCGCGCCAGCTTTTTGAGGCTGGGCGTCGATTCCATCTTCTGTTGCACCGCCTTTTGCAGTTCGGCGAAGCTCTTGCGATCCTGCGCCATCGCATTGGGATTGCGCAGCGACCCCTTGGGGCCGGTACCGACCTGCTCGCCGCCCTCGCCCGAAACCTTGGGTACGATCAGCTGCACGAGGCCGGAGGAGCCGCTCTGTCGCTCGCCCGCCCCCGGTCCGCCCGACAGGACGCCGCCGCCGATCCCCATCGAACGGGTATCGAGCAGCGTCGGCGCGAAATAATCGGCAATGCCCTTGCGCTGCTTTTCGGTCGTCGCGCCCAGCAGCCAGAGCAGCAGGAAGAAAGCCATCATCGCGGTCACGAAGTCGGCATAGGCCACCTTCCACGCGCCGCCATGATGCCCGCCATGACCATCCGCAATGATCTTCTTGACGATGACGATCTTGGGCGGCTCGTTCTTGCCGTGCGGTGCGCGCGCCATGGCTTACTTGCCCCGCAGACCGTCGAACACCTCGGCGAAACCGGGCTGGTCCTTGTGCTTGATGCCCGAGCGCGCGGCTTCGATGACCAAAGGCTGGGGATGGCCGTGGAGCGAGGCGATGATGATCTGCTTGACCACGTGATAGATGGCGGCGTCGGCGTCGATCACCTGCTTCAACCGGCCCGCAAACGGGTTGACGATGCCATAGGCGAGCAACACGCCCATGAAGGTGCCGACGAGCGCCGAGCCGATCATCCCGCCCAGCACGCTCGGCGGCTTGTCGATCGAGCCCATGGTCTTCACGATGCCGAGCACGGCGGCGACGATGCCCAGGGCGGGCAGCGAGTCGGCCAGACTCTGCAACGTGCCCTGCGGCCCTTCGACCTCGTGATGATGGGTCTTGATCGCGTTGTCCATGACCTCCTCGACCGCATGCACGTCGAGCGTACCCGACGACACCACGACCAGGCGCAGCGTGTCCGCGATCAGGTTGACCAGCGTATGGTCGGCGGCCAGGCGGGGATATTCGGCGAAGACCGAGGAGGACTTGGGGTCCTCGACATGCGGTTCCAGCGCGATCGGGCCCTCGGTGCGCAGCATCTTCATCAGCTTGGAGACGAGGAAGATGACGTCGAGATAATCCTGCTTCTTGTATTTGGGCCCCTTGAAGATCTTGCCCATCGCGCCGCCCAGCGCCTTCAGCTCGGCGCCGGAGTTGCCGATGACGAGCGCACCGACGGCCGCACCGCCGATGATGAGCATTTCATGGGGAATCGCCTCGAACACGGGCCCCAGCGCGCCGCCAGTGATGGCGAAGCCGCCGAAGACCATGCCGAGCAGAATGACAAGGCCGATGGCAGGAAACATGGTGAACCGATTCTCCAGCAGGGACCGGCACGGAGGCCGTCAGATGTCTGAATTAACCGGATTTGGTCACCATAGGGTTACCGCGCGGAAAAGGAGGCGCGGACCCCATGGCGATTATTTCAGATAATCGAACAGCGACAGGCCCGACAGCTTCGTAAAGCTGGCCTGGGTCGCCTGAAGCACGGTCATGGTCTGTTGCAACTGCGCGATATTGGTCGCGATGTCGACATCTTCGACGCTCGAGCGAAGCGTGGCACGATCGGTGCTGGCGGTCTGCAGCATCGTCTCTTGCAGTTCGACCCGCGTGCCGCGCGCACCGACCGAGGCCTGCACCGCGCCGACATTGTCGTTGGCCGCGTTCAACTGGTCGATCGCGCTGCTGATCGTGGAGGTGGCGCTGCCCGGCGTCTTGAGCGCGGTGATCAGGTTGTTCAGCACCGAGAAGGTGTCGGTGCTGCCCGACTTGAAGACGCGCTCCGCCCCGACCGTGATCTCGACCGACTGGTCGCTGTCGATCGGTATCGCCGACGTCTTGGGATCGGCATAGCTGTAGCTGCCGTTGGACACCTGAACGGGATTGGTGCCGTCGACCGTGCCGAACAAGGGCTGGCCGCGCATGTCGCGCGTATTGCCCAGCGTCACGAGCTGGTCGCGAATGGCGGTCAACTGATCGCCGATCACCGAACGGTCATAGTCGCTGAGCGTGCCGTTGGCCGCCTTGGTCGCCAGTTCGATGGCATTCTGCAACTGGCCGGCGATCGAGCCCAGCGTGGTATCGACCTGCTGGAGCACCGATTTGGCGACCGACACATTGCTCTTATACACCTCGGCATCGGCGTCGGCGCGGTTAAGCTGCGCGACCTGTGCCGAGGCGGCGGCATCGTCGGACGGCTTGAGCAGTTTCTTGCCCGTCGCGTTCTGCGTCATCAGCTCGTTGGCCTTGCTTTGCAGGGCCGTCATGCGACGCGTGGCGCTTTCATACAGGGTGGAGGTCGAAATCTGCATCGCCGTCACCGAATCTCGAGAATGGATTGAAGGGTCTCGCGCGCGACCTGGATGACGCGGCTCGACGCGGAATAGGCCTGTTGGAAACGCATCAGCGACACCGCCTCATCGTCCAGCGTGACGCCGGTCGCGCCGGTCAGGGCGGCATTGGCCCCGTCGCGGATCGCGGTCTGCGCATCCGCGATCGTCTGCCGCTGTTTGAGCGCGGAGGCGTTTTCGGTGATGATCTGGGTGACGCGGGTTTCGAACTGGCCGCTGTTGCGCGCCGATTCCAGCGCGGAAAGATTGTCGGTATTGCGCGGTCCCTGACCGACCCCTGCCGCCGCGATCTTCGAGGCATCGGTCAGCGCGACCGTCATCGATGCGGTGCCTGAGGTCAGGCTGAACATGGCCGTGCCGGTCGCGCCATCGGCATCCTGCCCCTGACGCTGGATCGCGTTGACCGTGTCGGTGAAATCCTTGGCGACCGCGTTGAAACTGTCGCGCATCGTCGCGATTCGCTCCGCCCCGTCGACCAGGCCGCCCAGCGTGCCCCCGGCCGGCACCACCTCGGTCGCCTTGCCCAGCGAAACGACCGTGAAGCTGATCCCCCCGCCGCTCTTCCGAGAATAGCTGACCGAACCGAGCGAATCGGGCGAGGCGAGGACCGGCCCGGCGCGATCGCCCATCCGCACCGTCGCCCGGCCCAGTTCGTCGGTGGTCACGCTGATGTCGGACAGGGCGCTCATCTGAGACAGCAACTGATCGCGCTGATCGGCAAGCTGGGCAGCGGCAGAGGTGCCCGCCTGGGTCCGGCTCAGGCCGTCATTGACCTTGGTGAGCGAGAGCGCGAGCGAAGACAGCCCACGCGCAGCATCGCGTGCCTGGCCGTCGAAATCGGCCTGCATCGAATCGAACGCCTTGTCGGTCGCGGTAAACGCGAAAGCCGCCGAATTGGCGGCTTCCAGCATCGTGGTACGCAGTGCGGACGAGGTCGGGTCCGCCGCCAGGGCGCGCGAGGCGGTAAAGAATGATGTCAGGCGACTGGAAACCTCGTCCCCGGTCATCACGTCCTGGATACGGCTGAGCCAGACTCCACCCGCTTCGGTCCGCTTCAGGTCGGAGGTCGCGGATCGCACCGTCGCCGAGGCATAGGCGTCGCTTGCGCGGACGATGCCGGTGACGGTCACGCCCGCCCCGCCCGACAATCTGTTGGCGGTCAATCCACCAGCGGACGCGACCTCGCTCAACCCGGCCGAACGACGCGAATAGCCGTCCGTGCCGGTGTTGGCGATATTCTCGCCAACCGCCGTCAACGCGGTCTGATACGCGCGGACGCCCGAAGCGCCGATGGAGAGCAGATCGCCCATGCGACTCGGACTACGTTATCCGTGGTTAAGATCGGGTTTCGATTTGGCGAGGAAGGTGGTTACCGCCTTGCCGATCCCCATCGGGGCATGGGCGGCCATGGTCTGTGCCACCTGCTGGTCCTGCATGTCGCGGAAGGTGTCGAGCGCCTTGGACTCGAACAAGGTGTCGCCCAGCTTGGTCTGGCGCATCGCCTTCAGCATCATGCCGTTGAAGATCGCCTCGAACTGGGTGCCCGCCTTGTCCAGATTGGCGCCATTGGCCAGCCGTTTGGTATCGGTGGAAACCGTCCCCGTAATGGGCGAGGTCGATGGGATGGATGACATGCTCTGGGTCACAGGACGATCAACTCCGCCTTGAGGGCACCGGCTTCCTTCAGCGCTTCAAGGATCGCGACCAGATCGGACGGGGCCGCGCCGATCGCGTTCACCGCCTTGACCACATCGGCCAGCTTGGGTCCGGGGTTCAGCAGGAACATCGGGCGACGTTCCTCCTCGACGGCGACGCCCGATTTCTGGGTCACCGCGGTCTGGCCGCCGCTCAGGGGACCGGGCTGGCTGACCCGCTGATTCTCGTCGATCTTGACGGTCAGCTTGCCGTGGGTGACGGCGGCGGGGCCGACGCGGACCGCCGAGTTGATGACGACGGTGCCGGTGCGCGCGTTGACGATCACCTTGGCGGGCGGTTCGGCCGAGGCGACGTTGAGATTCTCGATCTCCGACATCAGCGTGGCGCGGACATCGGCACCCATCGGCGCCCGCACCGCGACCGACACGGCGTCCATCGCCTGCGCGGTGCCCAGCCCCAAGCGCGCATTGATCGCCTGCGCGACATTCTGCGCGGTGGTGAAGTCGGCACGCGCCAGATTGAAGGTCAGCGCCGGCGCGGTGTCGAAACCGGTGGCGACCGCCCGCTCGACAGTCGCCCCCTCGGGGATACGGCCGGTCGAGGGGACGTTGACGACGATCTTCGATCCGTCGGCACCCTCCGCGCCCAGACCGCCGACCGCGAGATTGCCCTGCGCCATCGCATAGATCTGGCCATCGGCACCCTGGAGCGGGGTGAGGATCAGACTGCCACCGCGAAGCGACTTGGCCTTGCCCATCGAAGAGACGGTGATGTCCAGCTTCTGCCCCGGCTTGGCGAAGGGCGGCAGCTCGGCCGTGACCATCACCACCGCCGCATTCTTCATGCCCGGATTGGCGTTGGGCGGCAGTTGCAACCCGAAGCGCGAGACCACGGCCTTCAGCGACTGGACGGTATATTCCAGATTGTCGTCACCCGTGCCCGGCAGACCGACGACGACGCCGTAACCGGTCAGCTGGTTGGTGCGGATGCCCTGGAACCCGCCCAGGTCCTTGATCCGATCGGCCGAAGCCGGAACCGCGATGGACAGGGTGACAAGAAGCGCGAGGAGGAAGCGGAGGATCATGTGCTATTGCCTCAGAACGGGCTGACGGCCTGGAAGAAACGGCTGAGCCAGCCCTGGCGGCTGGCGCGGGCGACGTCGCCGCGCCCGGTATAGGCGATCTGCGCATCGGCGACGCGGGTCGAGGGGACGCGGTTGTCGATGCCGATGTCCGCGCTGCGCACCAGCCCCTTGATCTGGATGAACTCGTCACCCCGATTGAGCGTCACGCGCTTCTGCCCCTGGACCAGCATGGTGCCGTTGGGGAACACCTGCGCCACCGTCACGCTGATCTCGCCCGACAGCGAGTTGGACTGGTCGGCGGCCCCCGAGCCGTTGAAGTTGCGGCTACCGCTCATGCCGAGGTCGGTCGACTTGAGCAGCGATCCCAGCGGCCCTGTGGTGGGCGGGGTCAGGCCGAAATCGCCCTTGGAGCCGAGCTTGGAGCCCGCCGACTTGGACGCCGCCGTCCGTTCGACGAGCACGATGGTCAGCGGATCGCCGACCCGGCGCGCGCGCCAGCCTTCGTACAGCGCGGCATAGCCGTCCGACGTCTGGAAGATCGAGCCCGTGGGCTGGGCGGCGGGCTGGGCGGGATAGGCGTCGGGGCGGGTGGTGGTGAAATCCTCGGCCGGCTTCTTCTTGCCGAAGATGCTGGCCTGTGCCGGGGCCGGAGCCAGCGCCGCGACGACCATCGCGCCTGCGGCAGCGGCCAGCGCCAGCTCGATCCCATAGCCGAAGCGCGGAGGGGAAAGGCGGGTGTCCATCGTCACAGATTCTGGTTCGCGTACTGGAGCATCTCGTCGGTCGACTTGATCATCTTCGAGTTGACCTCATAGGCGCGCTGGGTCTCGATCATGTCGACCAGTTCCTCGACGACATTGACGTTCGAGCCTTCGAGCATGCCCTGGCGGATCTGGCCGCGTCCTTCGAGGCCCGCGACACCCATGTTCGCGACGCCCGACGCGGCGGTCTCGGTCAGGTAATTGTCGCCCTTGGACTGAAGCCCGGCGGGATTGGGGAAGCTGGCGATCTGGATCTGCCCGATCTCGGCGGGTGCGGTCTGGCCCGCCAGCGTCGCCGACACGGTGCCGTCGGTGCCGATGGTGATCTGGGTCGTCCCCTCGGGCACGGTGATGCCCGGCATCACCTGATACCCCTCGGACGTGACCAGCAGCCCCTCGGCCGAGCGCGAGAAATTGCCCGCGCGGGTATAGCCCAGCGTGCCCCCCGGCATCTGCACCTGGAAATAGCCCTCGCCGTCGAGCGCGAGGTCGAGGCTGTTGTTGGTGGTCTGCATCGCCCCCTGGGTGTTGATGCGCGCGGTGCCCTGGACGCGGACGCCGGTGCCCAGGTTCAAGCCGGTGGCATATCTGCTCTCGGTCGAACTCGCCGCGCCGGGCGCGGTGACGACCTGATAGGCCAGGGTCTCGAACGCGGCGCGGTCGCGCTTGAACCCGGTCGTGTTGACGTTGGCCAGGTTGTTCGAGATGACCCGCATGCGCATATCCTGGGCATCGAGCCCGGTGCGCGCGACGTGCATGGCGGCGGAAGACATGACTTTCTAATCCTCAGCTCGGCAGCCGCATCAGCGATGCGCTGTTCTCGTCCATCGACTTGGCCTCTTTCATGAGGTTGGCCTGCACCTCGTAACTGCGCTGGTTCTCGATCATGTCGACCAGCGTCTGCGTCATGTTGACGTTGGAACCTTCCAGCGCGCCCGCCTGGACGGTGGCGTCCATGTCCTGCGGCAGGGCTCCCCCACCCTTGACCCGCAAGAGGTTGTCGAGGCCCTTGACCGTGGTCGACCCGCGCGTGTCGGCCAGCTTGATCCGGTCGATCACCTGCGGCTGCGTATCGGGGCCCGAGCCCAGCGGCACGATCGACACGGTGCCGTCAGGTGCCACGGTCAGCGAATTGTACGGCGGCACCGTGACCGGCCCGGTCTGGCCGATCACCGGATAACCGTCGCCCGTCTGGAGCACGCCGGAGGCCGTGACCTCCAGGTCGCCGCGCCGCGTATAGGCTTCCGACCCATCGGGGGCCTGCACCGCCAGCCAGGCGGTGCCGGTGGCGATCGCCACGTCCAGCGGATTGCCGGTCTGCTGCACCGTGCCCGGCGCGCGGTCGGCATCGGTCACTTCCTCGGCGGTGGGCATCCGCGCCTCGAACGCCGCGCCGCCGCCCTTCAGGTCGATGCGGTCGAACACGACGCGATCGGAGCGGAAACCGATCGTCGAGGCGTTGGCCATGTTGTTGGCGATCGCCGTCTGCGCCGCCATGTGCGCACGCAGACCGGTGGCCGCCGTATAGACCAGCTTGTCCATCGCTCTTTCCTGTCAGCCCCCGTGTCGCGCGCTTAGCTGCGGATGTTGAAGATGGTCTGCGAGATCTGGCTGGCGGTATCGAGCGCCTTGGCATTCGCCTGGAAATTGCGCTGCGCCGCGATCAGGTCGACCAGTTCCTCGGTGATGTCGACGTTCGATCCTTCGATGGTGCTCGACTTGATCGCGCCGTACGTGCCCTCGGCCGGCGAACCGATCGAGGGATTGCCCGACAGGCCGGTCGCCTGCCAATAGCTGTCGCCCGCCTGGCGCAGGCCCGGCATGTTGACGAAATCGGCCAGCGCGACCTTGCCCAGCTTGGCGGTCTCGCCGTTCGAGAAGGACGCGACGACCAGCCCGTCCTCGCCCACCGACACACCGGTCAGCGTGCCGATCGCCTTGCCGTCCTGCGAACGCGAGGCGACCGAGAAGACCGATCCCGCCTGCGACGTACCGGTATAGTCGACCGACAGCGGCTGCGACTTGGTCGAGTTGCGCGAGGTGAAATTGTCGAACGTGATCGGCTGGGTCGGCGCGGTCATGTTGCCGTTCTTGTCGAAGGTCAGCTCGGACGGAGCGGTGGAACCGACTACCTTCATCTGCTCGTCGTCGACGAAGCTATAGACCAGCCAGGTGCTGCTGCCGTCGGCAGGCTGGACCGCATTGCCATTGGCATCGACCGGCAGCGGCTTGCGGACATAATAGTTGGTCAGCGTCATGGCATTGCCCGACGGGTCGTAGATCTTGGTCTGGGTGGTGTTGTTGTAGGTGGCCATGTTGGACCGGTTGAACGCGATGGTGGGCGCGGTCGCCGATGCGGACAGGTTGAGGTCCATCGTCACCTTCGAGGTGGCGATGGGCTGGCCGCTGGTGGCGGGCAGCTGCAGCGACGCCAGGCCGTCGACGCCGGTGGCGGTGACGTTGCCGTCGGCATCGACCGGCAGGATCTGCAAGCGGGCACCGCTCGAATCGGTCACGTAATTCTGCTGATCGACCTGGAACGCCCCATTGCGGGTATATTGCAGCGGCCCCCTGCCCGGGGTCTGCACCGCGAAGAAGCCGTCACCCGAGATGGCGAGGTCCAGCGCGTTGGACGAGCTCTTGTAATTGCCCTCCTTGAACTCCTGGCGGTTCGCCTTGACCACCGTGCCCGATCCGACCTGCTTGGTCGGGTCGGTCGCGAAGTTCGACGCCATCACGTCGGCAAACTGGGCATGGCTCTTCTTGAAGCCATCGGTTCCGACATTGGCGATGTTGTGCGAGATCACGGACAGGTCGGTCTGCGAAGCCTGGAGACCGCTCAGCGAGGTGTAGAAGGACATGGGCGGGATACCTTAGGTAGGAATGGGATGGGGCGGGCTCAGCCGACCGAGCGGACGGCGGCGAGATTGATCTGGCCGAGGCCCGCGACGGTCAGGACGGGGTCGCCGCTGGTGGGCATCGACACCGACTGGACGGGCGCCCAGACCAGCGTGCGGCCCGACACGGCAGAGACGCCGTCATTGGCGTTGAGCGTCACGGTGAAGGGGCCGGTGCCCGCGTCCTCGCCATTGTCGGTCTTGCCGTTCCAGTCGAAGCTGGCGGTGCCCGCCTTCTGCGCACCGAGCGACAGCGTCTTGATCGGGTTGCCCTCCGCGTCGCCGATCGTGACCGAGACGTTCGCCGCCGCCTGATCCAGTTCGACCGCGCCGGCGAGGCCGCCGCTGGTCCGGCCATAGGCGACCGATCCCGGCGTCAGCACCGTCTTGCCGACATAGCTCATCGCGTCGGCCTTGGTCGTGCCGTTCATCTTGGCGGCCATCGCCGACAGGGTGGTGTTCATCTCGGAGATGCCCGCCACGCTGGAGAATTGCGCCATCTGGGCAACCATCTGGGTATTGTCCATCGGCGAGAAGGGGTCCTGGTTCTTCAGCTGCGCGGTCAGCAGCTTGAGGAAGGCGGACTGGTCCAGCGTGTCGGACTTCTTGGCGGCCGTGCTGGTGGAGGACGCGCCACTGGCGGTGCCGGAGCGACGCACGCCGAGCGCGTCGAGCGTCGAGTCCATGGAGGTGGAGGTGGTCATGATCAGCGGCCCAGCTTGAGGGTGTCGAGGATCAGCGACTTGGCCGTCTGCATCACTTCGACATTGTTCTGATAGGTGCGCGCCGTCTCCATCATGTCGACCAGCTCGCGGGTCTCGTCGACGGCGGCCTCGTAGATATTGCCGTCCTTGTCGGCCAAGGGGTTGTTCGGGTCGTGGCGCTTGGTGGGGTCCTCGCCCGCCGTGACGATCCTCTCGACATCCACTGTCGACAGGCCGGTCGCCGCGTCGAAGCTGGTGCGGAAGACCGGCTTCATCGTGCGGTACGCGGTGTCGGCCGATCCGGTGACGTCGCCCGCATTGGCCAGGTTCGACGCGGTGGTGTTCATCCGCACCAGCTGCGCCGACATGGCGCGCCCGGCGACCTGGAAGATGGAAAGGGGTGCGTTCGCCATGGATTACTCGCCCTTCAGCGCGCGGGTGATGGTGGCGATGCGACCGTTCAGGAACGACAGGGTCGTCTGATACTGGACCGCATTTTCGGCAAAGGCGGTCTGCTCCTGGTTCAGCTCGACCGTATTGCCGTCGAGCGAGGTCTGGATCGGCACGCGATACTTCATCGCGGCACCGATGCCCCTGCCCTGCTCCTGCCCCTGTTCTCCCTCGACCGCGGCGAGCGCGGCCTTAAAATCGATGTCGCGTGCCTTGAAGCCGGGCGTGGAGGCATTGGCGATGTTGGACGCCAGCACGCCCATGCGCTGCGCCCGCACCTCCAGCGCTGCTCCATGCACGCCGAACAGTGTTTCATTGGCCATCGTCGATCCTCCTTTCCGGCGCAAACAATCACGCCAGCGGGGATACGCAACCTCCATGCCAATTCCCCCGCCACGAAGGAGACCGCCCCCGGCGGCAGCGAACGGCAGGCGGCATCCGGCAATGGCTTGCCGCTTGCTTGCCGGGCGGCGGCAAAGGGCGGCAAGCCGTCCGGCGATTCCCGCAGAATTTCGCGTGTCGGGACGATGCTGGGCAAATTGGCCCGCCCCTTGCACAGCATGGGCGCATGAACGGATTGCCACCCCTCTCGCAGTTCCTCGACCCCGCCGCGCTGGCCATCGTGCTGGGCGGTACGTTGCTCGCGACGCTGTTGCGCACGCCATGGCGCGATGCGCGACGTGGCGTGCGGGCATTGGGGGTGCTGTTCCGCGCGCCCTATTCCGCCGATCCGCTGCTGGAACAGCTGACCCATCTTTCCCGCATCGCGCAGCGCCACGGCGTGGTGACGCTCGACCGCTCGGTGATCACCGATCCCGATCTGGCCGAGTCGATCGGTGCGATCGTCGATGGCGAACGGCCCGACACCGTCCTGGCGCGCACGCGACAGGCGCGGCTGGCGCGGGTAGAGCGGCATCTGGCGGTGGCGGAGATGTGGGCGGGCGCGGCGGAAGCGGCCCCGGCCATGGGCATGGTTGGCACGCTGATCGGCTTGGCCGCGATGTTCGCGACGATGAACGATCCGCAGCAGATCGGCGGCGCGATGGCAATCGCCCTACTCGCCACCCTTTATGGCGCGCTATTCGCCAATCTGGTGGCCCAGCCCATCGCCGCGCGCCTTCGCCGTGCGGCCCGGATCGAGGCGTTCGAGCGGGCGCGGATCGAGGTGCCCCTCGCCGCGCTGGCCGCGCGCGAGGCGCCGGTCGTGGCGGTCCGCGCGCCGACGCCGCCGCGTCGTCCGCTGGCGACCGTCGCATGACCGAGTTCGACTTTCCCACCCCGCCGCCGTCGCGACCGCTCTGGCTGATCACGCTGGCCGATCTGGCCTTGTTGCTGGTCGGCTTTCTGGTGCTGGTCCAGGCCATGGGGTCGGAGCGGCGGCCCGCGCTGCTCGATTCGCTGCGCGCCGAATTCGGAACCGGCGCTCCCCTCGCCAAAGCCGTCGCTCCCATGCCGGCTCCGTCGCCGGTCATGCCGGTCGCCGCCGCCGCGTTGACCTTCGCGATCGGATCGGCACAGCCGCTCGATCCCGATCCCGCCCTGGCGGAATGGGCGCGCGAGGCGCTGGCCGATCCGCGCGTCCGGCTGTCGATCGTCGCGGCGACCGATGGCAGCGCCGCCGATGTCGATTCGGTGACGCACAGCCCGGTCGTTCTCGCCGCGGATCGCGCGCGCGCCGCCGCCGCGCTGATCGGGCCGGCCGCCGCCAACCGCCTCACCCTGTCCACCGCCACGGCCCCCGGCCGACGAAGCGCGGTGGTCACCCTCGTCTTCTCCGGTGAATCCCAAAGGAAGTCCCGATGATCCTGTCCCTGTTGCTGGCCGGTGCCGCCGGTTTTCAGGATGTCGCCGCGCTCGACGCGGCGGTCACCGCCTTTACCGGCCGTCCGGTCGGGGTAGAGGGCGGGCCCCGATCCCCGATCGATGCGCGGTTGAAACTCGCGCAATGCCCGACCGTCTCGCTATCCTGGCGGACCGAGGCGCATGACGCGGTGGTCGTCGCCTGTTCGACTCCGCAATGGCGCATCTTCGTACCGGTGCTGGCACCCCCGCGCGCGGTGGCCGCCATCGCCGCCGCGCCCGCCGTCGCGGTGCGGCAGGAGCCGGTCATCCGGCGCGGCGATCCGGTGACGGTGGAGGCGGGATCGGACGGATTTTCGATCACCCGCGACGGAATCGCCATGGCGGACGCCGTGCCGGGCGCGCATTTCCCCGTGCGGATCGACGCAAGCCGCCAACCAATTCAGGCGGTTGCCCTGTCCAGCGGTCGTGCCACCCTGCCCGGCTGGACCGAATAACCGCATTGCTACGGGGTTGGGCCGAATTTCTTTCTAAAGAATTTCATCAAACGGCCGTTTCCATGGATGTCAGCGGGACCGATAGGTGCGGGCATGGTGGAAATAACAACTTCAAGGCTGAATGCCGGAGACACGAGGGTCGCGCGGATCGCGACGACCCGCGCGTCGGCGACACCCGAGGCAGCCTCTGCCCCGGCCAAGCTCGACACCGGCGATTCGAGCGTACTGAGCGGCCTGTCCGCCTCACTCGCCTCGCAGCCCCCGGTCAACTCAGAGCGCGTCGCCCAGATCAAGAAGGCGATCGCGGACGGTCACTTTCCGATCCTGCCGGCGACCATCGCCGACCAGATGATCGCCCTGAAGCTGAGCTGGAACAAAAATGACGCGGCGTGACGCCCTGATTCGGGTCATCGAGGCCCTTCATCGTGAAATCGCGGCTCTGAAGGTCAATGACGTCGCGGGTCTGGAACGCGCGACGTCCGACAAACTGGCTGCGATCGAAGAGGTCGCCGCACTGGGCACCGGCCCGGCGGGCCCCGAACTGCGCGAGCTGGCCGATGAAGCCAATCGCCTGAACGAGACCTGCCGCATCTATGTGAACCTGATGGCGGCCA
This sequence comes from Sphingomonas sp. Marseille-Q8236, assembly GCF_965112005.1. Taxonomy (NCBI): domain Bacteria; kingdom Pseudomonadati; phylum Pseudomonadota; class Alphaproteobacteria; order Sphingomonadales; family Sphingomonadaceae; genus Sphingomonas; species Sphingomonas sp. Marseille-Q8236. Next base: position 1,132,213 of record NZ_CBCOPO010000001.1, on the reverse strand, counting down.
ATGTCCGTCGCCGGTTGCAGACCCTGACCGGCGAGTCCGGCGCGGGCTATCGCCCGCTGATGCGCGCCTTCGCCTGATTGCCGTCTGCCGGCGGCAATCGCTTGCCGCTTTGCCGGACCTATGCTTGCCGTGGCGACGCCGCCCACCGCCCCTGATGTTTCCACCGCATCGATGATGTGACGCAAAGCCCGGTTTTCCGGGCTTTTTCTATGCCCGAACCCCGTATCGGGCAGCGCCGGCCAAGCGCCGATCGGGATTGGCACGTCCCTTGCTAGTTATGGCCCGAACCAGGGCTTTAACCAGATAGCATGACCGTCCAACCCGTTTCCCACGCCAGAATTCAATCGGCCATCGCGCTGGCGTCCAGCCGCACGGGGGTCGATTTCGGCTATCTGCTGGGTCAGGCCAAGCTGGAGTCCGGGCTGAACGCCAATGCGCGTGCGGGCACCTCCTCGGCGTCCGGCCTGTACCAGTTCGTCGAGCAGAGCTGGCTTGCCGTGCTCAAGAAGCATGGCGCCGAACATGGTCTGGGCTGGGCGGCGGATTCGATCGGCCAGTCGGGCGGACGCTATTATGTGTCGGGCAATGCGCGCACGGCGATCATGGGGCTGCGCAACGATCCCACCGCCGCCTCGCTGATGGCGGCCGAACATGCCTCGGACAACAAGGCCGCGCTGGAGTCGACGCTGGGCCGCGAGGCAAACGGCACCGACCTGTACATGGCGCATTTCCTGGGGCTGGGCGGCGCCACCAAGTTTCTGGGCACGATGGCCGCCAACCCGCAGGCCAGCGGCGCGGCGCTATTCCCCGCCGCTGCCCGCGCCAACCGCTCGGTCTTCTACGCCGCGAACGGTCAGCCCCGCTCGCTTTCCGACATTTACGACCGTTTCGCCAACAAGCTGGCCGGGACCAGCGCCGACAGCGACGAGACGCGCGCCGCCAATCTCCAGTTCGCGGCGCAGGCGCTCGCGCTGAAGGCAATGGGCGACGACGCGACCGTGGTCACCGGCAACAATGAAAGCGCCGCCGATGCCATCGCCTGGGCGAACAGCACGATGAACCAGCTCGGGATGCGTGGTGCCGCCACCACCGGCGACAGCGTACTGCGCCCCAAACCCGATCATGCGCGCCTGGCGTATATGATGCTGGCGAGCATGGGAGGCTGATAGATGGGCAAGTTCCTCTCCAGCGGCCGCACCATGGCCCTGCCCGCAGCGATCCTGTTGCTCGTCCTCGTGATGGTCGTGCCGATCCCGCCGGCGCTGCTCGACATCTTCTTCGTGGCGAACATCGCAATCAGCCTGGCCGTGCTGATGGTCGCGCTGAACGCCGAAAAGCCGCTCGACTTCTCGGCCTTTCCGACCGTCCTGCTCTTCGCGACGCTGTTCCGTCTGGGCCTGAACGTCGCCTCGACCCGCATCGTGCTGGTGCACGGCCATGAGGGCGAGAGCGCGGCAGGTCACGTCATCGAGGCGTTCGGCACCTTCCTGATCGGCGGCGACTATGTCGTGGGTCTCTTCGTCTTCGCGATCCTGATGATCATCAACCTGATCGTCGTGACGAAGGGCGCGGGCCGTGTGTCGGAAGTGTCGGCGCGCTTCACTCTCGACGCGCTGCCCGGCAAGCAGATGGCGATCGACGCCGACCTGAACGCCGGCCTCATCACCCCGGACCAGGCCAAGGCCCGCCGTCTGGAAGTGTCGACCGAGGCCGATTTCTACGGCTCGATGGACGGTTCGTCCAAGTTCGTGAAGGGCGACGCGGTCGCCGCGATGCTGATCCTGGCGGCCAATGTGATCGGCGGCCTGATCCTGGGCCCGGTCAGCCATGGCATGGGCGTCGGCGACGCCGCCAAGACCTATATCCTGCTCGCCATCGGCGACGCGCTGGTCGCGCAGCTGCCCTCGCTGATGCTGTCGATCGCCGCCGCCGCCATCGTGACGCGCGTCTCGTCCGACAAGGATCTGGCCGGCCAGATCGGCTCGCAGTTCGGTGCGTCCAAGACATGGCTGCCGGTCGCGGTGATCCTGGGCCTGCTGGGCGTGCTGCCCGGCATGCCGCACCTCATCCTGCTGCCCGCCGCCGCCATCGCCGGCTTCACCGCATGGAAGCTGCGCCAGATCGAGAAGCGCCCGGTCGTCACCGCGCCCGCCCCCGTGGCCGAGCCGGTCGACCCGTCGCGCATCGCCTGGGAAGACGTGACCGACGGGATGCAGGTGCATATCGACATCGGTTACGGCCTGGTCCCGCTGGTCGACGAGCGTCGCGGTGCCCCGTTGATGGCGCGCATCACCGGCGTCCGGCGCCAGCTGTCCAAGGATCTGGGCTTCGTCGTGCCGCAGGCGCGGGTCCGCGACGACATCAGCCTTGCGCCCTATAGCTATCGCATCCTCATCAACGGCGTGGTCGCCGCCGAGGACCAGGTGTCGCCCGACGAGATGCTGGCGCTCGACACCGGCCAGGCGTTCGGCACGCTGAACGGCAAGCCGGTCAAGGACCCGACCTTCGGCCTGCCCGCCACCTGGATCATGAAGGGCGACGCCGATGCCGCCACCGGCATGGGTTATCTCGTGGTCGATCCGGGCACGGTGATGGCGACGCATCTCAACCATGTCCTGGGCTCCAACGCGTCCGAACTGCTCGGCCCCGACGAGGTGCAGGCGCTGCTCGACGGGCTGAAGGAGCGCGCGGCGCAACTGGCCGCCTCGCTCTGCCCGACGCCGCTGCCGCTGACCACGCTGACCCAGGTACTGAAGGGCCTGCTGGCGGAGAATATCTCGCTCAAGGAATTCCGTCGGATCGCCAGCGCGGTCGCGGTCGCCGCGCAGCGGACGGTCGATGCCGAAGAGATTATCGAGATGATCCGTCCCAGCCTGGGCGCGCTGATCATCCAGAAGCTGTGCGGCGTTCGCGAGCCGTTGCGCGTCATGACCCTGGACGGACAGCTCGAAGGGCTGCTGGGCCAGGCGATGCGCGCCGACGTATCGCGACGCCATGTCATCGAGCCCGATCTGGGCCAGCGCATCACCACCGCGCTGACCCAGGCCGCCCAACCGCTGATCGCCGAGGCCAAGCCCTTTGCCCTCGTCGTCCAGCCCGGCGTGCGTCTGGCCATGCGCAAGCTGCTCCGCACCTGCCTGCCCGACGTGCCCGTCCTCTCCTTCTTCGAAGTACCGGAAGACAAGCCGGTCGAAGTCGTCGCCGTCATCGGCGCCCCCCATCACTCCCAGCAACAGGCGATTGCTGCATGACCTCGCACCCTCTCAGCGGCGCTTTCATGAATGCCCAGCCGGTCAACCCGGTCAGCTTCGACCCCGCGCTCGTCAATCCGACGCTGGCGGACCAGCCCCTTACCTATCGCCCCGCCGCGCGCGGGATCGGCCGCGACACCAGCGCGCTGATCCGCCAGCACCTGCCGCTGGTCCGACGCATCGCGTGGCATGTCCACGGATCGATGTCGAACCTGGTCGAGATCGAGGATCTGGTTCAGGTCGGGCTGGTCGCGCTGGTCGAGGCCACCACCTCGTTCGAGGAGCGCGGCGTCGAGTTCGTCCATTATCTGCGGGCGCGGCTGCGCGGCGCGATGATCGACGAACTGCGGCGCCAGGCCACCACGACGCGCGGCGCGATGCGCCGCCGCCGCGACTATGCCAAGGCGGTCGCCGCGCTGGCCCAGTCGACCGGCCAGGTTCCGACCGACGAGGCGGTGGCGCAGAAGCTGGGCGTGCCGGTCGACCGTCTCCGCACCGAATACAAGACGGCCGAAGCGGTGCGGATGGAGGCGATCGACGATGTCTATTCGGACGATCTGCCCTGGTTCGCCGACGACACCCCCGATGCCTTTGAGCAACTGGCCGAAAGCGACCTTCGCGAGGCGTTGATCGCCGCCATCTCCGCCCTGCCCGAGCGCGAGGCGATGGTGATCCAGCTTTATTATGTCGAGGAACTCAACCTCGAGGAAATCGGCCAGGTGCTGAACGTCGGCGCCGCGCGCGTCTGCCAGATCAAGAGCGCTGCGCATGCCAAGCTGAAAAAGGCGCTCGCCGAACAGGCGTGACGCCGGGCGCGGCGGGGCTCGCCACCCCGCACGCGCCATGATTTCGCTTTAACGGGGCACGACCTTGCGCCTAAGCCTTCCCCCTAATCCGGGGGAAGAGCATGTTCGCGACCTACGAACGTCGACTGATCGCACGCTATCTCTGGCCCGGCGCCGGTGGGCGGCTGGTCCTGCTGGTGGGCGCGATCGGTTGCATCGGCGTCGCGATCGGCGTTGCGTCGCTGGTGTTGGTCGTCGCCGTCATGAACGGTGCACAGGCCAAGCTGGCCAGCAGCGTCGCACCGATCGACGGGCATCTCAGCATCACCGCCGCCGCGCATCAACGGATGGACGAGGCGCGGGTCGCCGCCATCGTCGCCCGCCTGCCCGGCGTCGCCCGCGCGGAACCGCTGCGCGAGATGACCGCCGCGCTCAGCATCGATGGGCGGGTCAGCCCGATTCGCTTGCAGGGCCTCTATCCCGATGGTCTCGCGCGCCATCCCGCGCTGGCGCACTTGGCGATGGGGCGCCGTCCCGATTTCCCCGACAGCATCGTGGTGGGCGAGAATGCGGCGCTGCAACTGGGGCTGCTCCCCGGCATGCCTGTCGCGATCGGGCGAGTGGAGGTCGCTCCAGACCAGGCGGTCGCGCTGCAGCTCTTCGACGCACGGGTCGCCGGGCTGTATCATGACGACGAGGCGTCGGGGGGCCAGCCGCCGGTCGTGATCGGCCCGGTCGAAGGATTGCCGGTCCTCAGCGAATCGGCCGCGGTGACCCGCCGCGTCGCCGTGACGCTGGCCCACCCCGCCGATGAAGCGCGGGTGGCGGGCGAAATTCGCGAACGGCTGGGCCCCGCTTATCGCATCACCAGCTGGACCCAGAGCAATCGCGCCCTGCTCTCCGCGCTGGCGATGGAGAAGATCGGCATGAGCATCGCGGTCGGCCTGGTCACGCTGGTCGCGCTGTTCAACATCCTGTCGTCGATGACATTGCTCGCCCGATCGAAGCGGCGCGAGATCGCGGTGTTGCGCAGCATGGGCGTGTCGGCGCGAAGCATCGCGCGCATCTTCACGACGGTGGGCACGGTGATCGCGACGATCGGCGCGTCGGCGGGGCTGGCCTTTGCCGGCGGCGTCCTGACCCAGCGCGCCCATATCACCGCGCTGGCGTTGTGGATCGCACCGTCGCGGGAGGCGGATCTGGACGTCTTCCTGTCCCTGCCGATCGGCATCGCCGCCCATGAGGTGGCGATCATCGCGGTCGTCGTGCTGGCGGGCGCGGTACTGGCCAGCCTCTATCCGGCCCGTCGGGCGGCGCGTGTGCCGCCCGCCCTGGTCCTGCGCGGCGAATGATCGTGTTCGCCGGACGCGAGTAAACCCCGGCGGCCCGAAGACCGCCGGGGTTTTTCCTGCAAACCGTGCCGCGCGCGAAGGCGAAGCCGGTTGGCCCCGGCACCCGAGTGGGGGCGCGGTGCCAGGGCGCTCAGGAAACCGGTGTTACTGTCCGAGCAGCTTGAGCACGCCTTGCTGCGACTGGTTGGCCTGGCTCAGCATGGCGGTCGACGCCTGGCTGAGAATCTGCGCCTTGGCGAGCGCGGTCGTTTCCGCCGAGAAATCGGTATCCTCGATGCGGCTGCGCGCGGCCGAAAGATTGGTGGCGTTCGACGTCAGATTGTTGATCGCCGACTGAAGACGGTTCTGCACCGCGCCCAGGCCCGACCGGAAATTCGCCACCTTGGCGATCGCCGTGTCGAAATCCTCGAGTGAGGGCGGCGTCGTCGCTTGCAGCTTTTGATTGGTGAAATCGATGATCGTGGTCAGGGTCGAGTCGGTCTTGAGATTGCCGAACGTCATGGTCAAGGCGTCCGTGGAATAGGCGCCCGCCTGGATCTGCACCGACCCGGCATTGCCCGCGGTGCCGTCGAACAGCTTCTGGCCGTTGAACGTGGTGTTGGTCAGGATGGTCGAAATCTGCGCCGACAGGGCGTCCTGCTCGACGGTGATGCTAGTCTTGTCCTGCGACGAATAGGTCGCGTTGGCCTTCTGCACCGCCAGTTCGCGCATCCGCTGCAGCATGTTGCTGACTTCCTGGAGCGCGCCTTCGGCCGTCTGCGCCATCGAGATGCCGTCATTGGCGTTGCGAACGCCCTGATTCATGCCCCGGACCTGTGCGGTCATCGAGGAGGTGATGGCCAGCCCGGCCGCGTCGTCCATGGCGGAATTGATCCGCTTGCCCGTCGAAAGGCGGTTCATCGAAACATCCAGCCCGGTCTGGGCGGCTATCGACGCATTGGCGGCGCGTAAGGCCGAGATATTGGTGGCGATCACCGTCATGGTTGTTCTCCAAAGCTGGAGCTCTCCGCCGCCCCCAAGGCGAAGGTCGAGCTGCCACAACGGAAAACGGCCGCCTTTCGCCGCACTTTAGGAAAAAAGTGCAGCGGGCGACGATTCTTTTTGACTGCCCCCTGCCATCTCTTTGAAATGGCAGGGGAACAGTTATCGGGGGTTCAGGGGATCAACCCCCGATCCGGGGGTTAGCCGAGCAGCTTGAGCACGCCCTGCTGCGACTGGTTGGCCTGGCTCAGCATCGCGGTCGACGCCTGGCTCAGGATCTGCGCCTTGGCGAGCGCGGTGGTTTCGGCCGAGAAGTCCGTGTCCTCGATGCGGCTCTTGGCTTCCGACAGGTTGGTCATGGTCGAGGTCGTGTTGTTGACCGCCGACTGAAGCTGGTTCTGCGTCGCGCCCAGACCGGCACGGGCCGTCGCCACTGCGCTGATCGCCGCATCATACTGGGCAAGCGTTACCGCTCCGACCGTAGTGGCAGTCGGCGCGGTGCCACCGACACCACCGGTGACCGCCTTCATCGCGGCATTGCCGGTCGAGGTGAAATCGGTCGACTTCAGCGTCACCGTGTCGCTGGAACCAGCACCGGTCTGGATGGTGTAGCCGGAGGCTGCAGTGGAGTCGAACAGGCCCTTGTTGTTGAACTTGGTGTTGCCCAACACACTGTTGATCTGGTTGGCCAGCGCCAGCTGCTCGTTGTTGATGTTGGCGGTGTCGGTGGTCGAATAGGTGCCGTTGGTCGCCTGGACCGACAATTCGCGCATCCGCTGCAGCATGTTGTTGACTTCGTCCATCGCGCCTTCGGCCGTCTGGGCCATCGAGATGCCGTCATTGGAGTTGCGGATACCCTGGGCCATGCCGCGGATCTGGGCGGTCATGGATGCCGAAATTGCGAGGCCCGCCGAGTCGTCGGCTGCCGAGTTGATACGCTTGCCGCTCGACAGGCGCTCCATCGAGGTGCTCAGCGCATTCTGGGCCAGGGCGCCGGCAGTGCTGGCGCGCATCGCATTCACGTTCGTCGCAATAACAGTCATCGTTCTTCCTCCGAGTAGCTCGACGGGTCCCTCGCTGTCCCCTGGGACCGTCGAGCCGTCGAAGTGGAGAACGGCCGCATTCCGGCAGGTTTTAGCCGCCGACCGGCAAATATCTGCCCTAAAGTTTTGCCGGTTTTGCCGTTTCGCGAGCGGGCGGGCGCGCGGGCCCGTGCCGGCGCGGGGGCGGGCGCCCGCGCTCGCCTGCGCCCGGAAAAAAGTTGCCGGTGCCGTTGCCGAATTAACCGCGGTTTTACCAAAGAGGCCGCATTGACGAGTCACGAAAGGACTTGTCAGCCGATGCCGTCGATTCTTCCCTCTCCTGCCCTGGTTAAGCAGAAATATGCGCTGATCTCGGCGCTTCGTGCCCAGGGTCTGGCGATTGCCGAACCGGGTGCCGCACCGCAGGCCGGCGACATGTTCCTGGTGACGCCGGAAGACGCGGTCACGCACCCGACACGTACCGTGATCGTCGGCGACGGGGCAGAGCCCGCCATCATCCCGATGGCCGATGGCCGCCCGACGACCGTCATCTATCCCGCCAGCGAGGCCGGTGTCGGCAACAGCTTCGTCCGGGCGCTGGTCGCCGGGCCGGAAATGCCGACCGCCGCCGATCCGGAGAGCCTGGCGCTGTTCACCCTGGCCGAGCGTGTCGCGCAGTCGGACATCACCGTCCTGATCAACGGTCCGACCGGCACCGGCAAGGAAGTGCTGGCCCGCGCCATCCATGCTCAGTCCACCCGCGCCACCAAGCCGTTCGTCGCAATCAACTGCGCCGCGCTGCCCGAATCGATGCTGGAGGCCTTGCTGTTCGGCCACCAGAAGGGCGCGTTTACCGGTGCGGCCCAGGCTGGCGAAGGTTTCTTCCGCGCAGCGGACGGCGGCACCCTGCTGCTCGACGAGATCGCCGAGATGCCGCTCCAGCTCCAGGCCAAGCTGCTCCGCGTGCTCCAGGAGCGCGAAGTGATCCCGCTCGGCGCGTCGATGCCGCAATCGGTCGATGTCCGCGTCATCGCCTGCGCCAATCGCGATCTCCAGGCCGAAGTGGCGGCAGGCCGGTTCCGCGCCGACCTTTACTATCGCCTGTCGGTCTTCCCGTTGACCACCAAGCCGCTGGCCGAGCGTCGCATGGACATTCCCGCGCTGGCCGCGACGATGATCCTGCGCCACGCCGCCGGTCGCACCGTGATGCCGTGGCCCAGCATGGCCACGATCGAAAAGCTGTCGATGCACAACTGGCCCGGCAATGTCCGCGAGCTGGAAAATGTGATCCAGCGCGCCCTGCTCTTTGCGGGTGGCGCGACCATCGAACCCGATCATATCGTGTTCGACCGCCCGATGGTCGCCAACGACACCGATGACACGCCGCTGACCGTGACGACCGCGGAAGCGACGCTGGGTAAGGTCGTACAGATGAGCGAATTCGCCGCGATCCGCGAGATGCTGGCGGCCTGTGGCGGCAATCGTTTGGAAACCGCCAAGCGCCTGGGCATTTCGGAGCGCACGCTGCGCTATCGCCTGGCCAAAGCCCGCGAGCAGGGTGAAGAGATCATCCGCCCGTCTAGCCGGGCCGTGATGGCATGAGCGTCGGCGGTGTCGGCGGCGCGATGAGCGTCGACCGGGTGATGGCGCTTCGCGCCCAGATCCTGGAACGTAATCAAGCGCTCAAGGCGGCAAGCCAAGCCGGTGCCAACCAGGCGGCACAGGCCGCCCAGACTCAAGCTCCGGCGGCCCCGGCGAACAGCTTCTCCGACACGCTGGAAACCGCGCTGAAGGGCGTGAACGAAGGCCAGCAACAGGCCGCCCGCCTGTCCGAAAGCTATGAACGCGGCGAAACGGTCGACATCGCCAAGGTGATGATGGCCCGCCAGCAGGCATCGGTCGGGTTCGAAGCGACGCTGCAGGTCCGCAACAAACTCCTGTCCGCCTATAAGGACATCATGAGCATGCCGGTGTAAGATGAGCACTGCCCTCACCCCCGCATCGACCAATCCCGCACCGGCCTTGCCGCCGTTGCCGGAAAAGTTCGCCAACCCGCTTCGCCAGATCAAGTCGGTGATGGCGCAGCCCGCCGTCCGCCGGTCCGCGCCGATGGCGCTGCTGATCGGACTGATCGCCGCCGCCGCGCTTGCCTGGATGGCGCTGTCCAGCCCGCCGCAAAAAACGCTGTTCGAGAATCTCTCGGACGCGGACAAGCAGGCGGTGACGACCGCGCTGTCCGCCGCGAACATCAAGAGCAAGATCAACGACGGCACCGGCGCGCTGACCGTCAACGAAGAGGATTATTCGCGGGCACGGATGCTGCTGGCGGGCCAGGGGCTCCCGAAGCAGGCGCCTGGCGGCTATGCGATCCTCGACCAGTTGCCGATGGGCGTCAGCCGCGCGGTGGAGGGCGAACGGCTTCGCCAAGCCCGCGAAAGCGAACTGGCCCGCTCGATCGAGGAGATCGACGCGGTGGCCGAGGCGCGCGTCCACCTCGCCATGCCGGAGGCTTCGGTCTTCGTGCGCGACCATGCCTCGCCGTCTGCCTCGGTGGTGCTCAAGCTCAATGCCGGACGCTCGCTGTCCGACGCGCAGGTCCAGTCGATCGTCAACCTCGTCGCCTCGTCGGTGCCGGGGATGAAGCCCGAGGATGTGACCGTCGTCGACCAGATGGGCGGCCTGTTGTCCAAGAAGGGTGCCGACGGCGCGAATGGCGACGATCGCCGCATCGATTTCCAGCGTCGCCTGGAAGAGAAATACCGCACCCAGCTCGTCCAGCTGCTGACCCCGCTGGTCGGCGCGGGCAATTTCACCGCGGAGGTGCAGGCCGAGGTCAATCTGGACGAAACCAGCGCGACCCGCGAAACCTATGACAAGGAAGGCGTGCTGCGCGCCGAAACCGGCAACTGGACCGGCAACCAGAAGGATCCGACCACTCCGGGCGGCATTCCGGGTGCGCTGTCCAACACCCCGCCGCCCGCCAGCACCCTGCAACAGCCGCAGCCGGCAACGGGTGCGCCGGGCACCCCGCCCGCCGACCAGAAGCCGGTCGCCGGTGGTCCGGGCGTGAACCCCGAAAAACAGTCCGACAGCTTCCAGCGCGCCTATGACCTGGGCAAGGAAGTCTCGGTCACCCGCGCCGCGCCGGGTTCGATCAAGCGGCTGACCGTCGCGGTCCTGCTGCGCGATCCCGCCACGGGCAAGCGCAGCCAGATGGAGATCGGCCAGATTTCCGATCTGGTGAAGTCGACCGTCGGCTTCGATCAGCAGCGCAACGACAATGTCACCGTCATCAGCCGCAAGTTCGCCGACGCGTCCATGGAGAGCAAGCCCGCCTGGTACGACAATAGCTGGCTGCCCATCGTCGCCCGCAACGCGACCGCGCTGATCATCGCGCTGCTCGTCCTGCTGCTGGGCGTGCGCCCGCTGCTGAAGGCGATCACGAAGAAGAAGGACGAGGACGCCGCCACCAGGGCGCTGCCCATGGGGGCTGCCGACGGCGCGAGGTCGGGCCAGTCCGGCCAGCCGGGGCAGATCGTGACCGGCCCCGACGGCACGCCGATGATCATCGGGCTGGACGGCGTGGCCGTGCCGATCGACGCGACCGTGCTGTCCGCACTGGCCGCCGCCGGGATCAGCGTGACCCAGGCCAACCCCGCGCTCGGTTCCAGCGATCAGATCGCGGTGAACCCGACCGTCACGCTGGACGAGATCGAGTCATCGACCGTGCTCGACGAACGGATCGGCAAGGTACGCGGCTTTACCCGCGACAATCCGGCCCGCGCCGCGCTCGCCATCCGTGACATGATCCGCACCCCGGAGGCTGCGGCGTGACGACTGCGACGGAATCTCCCCGCGCCTATTCGGGGGTGGAACGCGCGGCGATGCTGATGATGCTGGTCGGCGAGGAAGAAGCCGCCGCCATCCTTCAGAAGCTGGACCCGGATGAGGTGCGCGAACTGGGCAAGGCGATGTACTCCATCGCCGATGTCAGCGAGGACGATGTTGGTGCGGTGCTCGACAATTTCGTCGGCTGCGCACGCGCGCGGACCTCGATCGCGTTCGAGCCCAAGCCGCTCGTCGAAAATCTGATGAACCGTGCGCTCGGCCCCGAACGCGCCGACAGCGTGTTGTCGCGCATCGTGCCCCCCGAGGCGCAGTGCGAGATCGAGATGCTCGACTGGCTCGACGCCGCCGACATCGCCAAGATCGTCGAGAAGGAACATCCGCAGATCGGGGCGGTCCTGATCGCCAATTGCGATCCGGCGGTGGCGGGCCAGGTGCTCGAACTGCTGCCCGACGTGATGCAGCCCGACATTCTCCACCGCGTCGCGCGGCTGGGACCGGTGACGCCGCAGGCGATCGAGTCGCTGAACGCGATCCTGTCGCGTCGGGCGAGCGGCGGCAGTGGCGGCAGCGGCACGAGCAAAGGCCTGACCATGGGCGGTTCGCGCGAAGCGGCCAAGATCCTGTCGAGCGCCCGCAAGTCGACCGAGCAGCGGGTCATGCCCAAGCTGTTCAAGATCGACCGCGACGTCGCCAAGCAGATCGAGGAGGCCCTGTTCATCTTCGAGAATCTGCTGGAGATGGACGACAAGAATCTGGGCGCGCTCATCCGCAACGTCGATGGCGAAGTGCTTATCCGCTCGCTCAAGGGCGCGGACGAGGCGGCGCGCGAACGCTTCCTGGGCTGTATGTCGGCGCGGGCGGCGGCGGGTATCCGCGACGAGATCGACTCGCGCGGCCCGATGAAGCTGACCGAAGTGCTGGAAGCGCAGAAGGCAATGATCGCCGTGGCCCGCAACCTGGCCAAGGAAGGGACGATCATGATGGGCGGCGGGGAGGACGATTATGTCTGATTTCGTCGCCGGCTTTTCCGCGCGGCAAAATGCCGCCGCCGCCGCGCTGCAACAGGCGTTCGCCCCGCCGGGCGCCTTTGCCCGGTCGGACCTGTCGGGCATGGCCATGGCGCCGGGAACGGGGGCCGGGGTGGGATTCGACATGGGCGCCGATCCGGTGTCCTTCCGGCCCCGCTCGCCCATGCCCGGTGGCGATGCACCCCGCGATCCCGATATGCAGGCGCGGCCCCGCCACTTCCATCCGGCCAACCCCTCCCAGGACCCGACCCAGGGCTGGGACCCGTTCGCCGCGTGCGAGGAAAGTGCCGAACCCGCCGCCGACCCGATCGCCGCAGCGCGCGCCGCCGGCCATGCCGAAGGCTATGCCCAGGGTGTCGAGGATGCGACCCGCGAGTTCCAGGCGCTGACCGAGGCGCAGTCCCGCGACGAACAGTTGATCGGCGGCATCTCGCACGCGCTCTCCTCGCGGATCGACCGCGACATGATGGCCAACCAGTTGCGTCATACCGTGATGGCGCTCGTCACCCGTCTGGTGGGCGAGACCGGCATCGACGCCGACCGGCTGACCAGCCGGATCGAGGGCGCGATCGACCTGCTGGCCGAGGCGCATGAATCGGCGATGTTGCGCGTTCATCCCGATGATGTCGCCCCGCTCGAAGGGCGGCTGCCGCAGACGATCTTCCCGGTCGGCGATCCGACCGTCGAACGGGGCGGCTTCGTGCTGGAAAGCGCCTCCACCATCGTAGAGGACGGACCGCGCCTGTGGCTGGATCAGCTGGCGGCGGTCATCGACAAGGTGCCGGTCCCTTCATGCTGAGCCGCTTCACCGCCGATTATCTCGAAACGCTCGCCCAGGCCGATTTTGCGCCGCGCGCGACCGTGTCGGGGCGGCTATCCTCCTATGACGGCCTGTTGATGGAGGCGGTCGGCCTGTCCTTGCCGGTCGGCACCGTCTGCGCGATCGGCGATGCGGCGAGCGAGCGGGTGGAGGCCGAGGTGATCGGTTTCCGCAATGGCCGCACGCTGCTGATGAATCTGGGGGGCCCGGCGGCCCTTCTCCCCCGTGCGCCCGTCCGTCCGCTCGGACCTCCGGGCGAGGCGGAGGTCGGGGCGGCGATGCTGGGCCGCGTGGTCGACGGATCGGGCAAGCCGATCGACGGCCTGGGCCCCATTCGCGGTGCGGGCCGCTGGCCGCTGGCGGGCAAGATGCAGTCGCCGCTTGATCGCGGTCGGGTGCGCGAGCCGCTCGACGTCGGAGTCCGGGCGATCAACGGGCTGCTGACCATCGGTCAGGGGCAGCGCGTCGGCATCATGGCGGGATCGGGCGTCGGCAAGTCGGTGCTGCTGGGCATGATGGTCCGCGCCGCCCGCGCCGATGTCATTGTCATCGGCCTGATCGGCGAGCGCAGCCGCGAAGTCGCCGACTTTCTGGAAACCAAGGTCGCGGGCGAGGCGCGCGCGCGCTCGGTCGTCGTCGCGGTGCCCGCCAATCACTCGCCGGTGCTGCGTATCCGCGGCGCGCTTCGCGCCACCGCCATTGCCGAGGCCTTCCGGGCCGAGGGCAAGAAGGTGCTGCTTATCATGGATTCGCTGACCCGCGTCGCCCATGCCGGTCGCGAGATCGGACTGGCGCTGGGCGAGCCGGCCTCGGCGCGCGGGTATCCGCCGTCGGCCATTGCGATGCTGCCCAATCTGATCGAGCGTGCGGGGGCGGACGCCCATGGCACGGGGTCGATCACCGCCATCTACACCGTGCTGGCGGATGGCGACGACGGCAACGACCCGGTGGTCGATTCGGCGCGTTCGATCCTGGACGGCCATATCGTGCTCAACCGCCATCTGGCCGAGCGCGGCGTCTATCCGGCGATCGACATCGGCCCCTCGGTCAGCCGCGTGATGACCGACATCGTCGGCAAGCCCCATGCCATGGCGGCACGGACGTTGCGTCGTCATCTGGCGACCTATGAGGAAAATCGCGACCTGGTGTTGATGGGCGCGTACCGTGCGGGCGCGGATCCCGCGGTTGACGCCGCCATCGCCTGTCACCCGGCGGTGATGGAATATATCCGTCAGGATGCCGACGAGATCGTGCCGCTCGACCATGCGGTCGAGGAACTGGTCGGCGTGTTCGGCCAGCCTGGCGTCTGAAGGATAGGCCATGCCCAACCGGCAACAAGCTATGCTGAACCGGCTGCACCGGGTGCGCACGCTGCAACTCAACCTGACCATGGCCGAGGAATCGCGGGCGCAGCAGCGCGTGACGACCGAGCGGCAGCTATCCGATCGCATCGCGCAACTGGTCGAGGCGGTCGCCCCGACGCCCACCCCGCCGACATCGGCGGCGGCGCTGATGGCACGGGCGCATTTCCGCCACCGCCTGAACGAGTCATCGGACGCCGCCGCCAGCCGTGTCGCCGCCGCCGAGCATCAGGCGAGCCGCGCCGCGGAGCAGACTCGCGATGCCAAGCGCGACCAGACGGCGGTCGAAAAGCTGCTGGAACGCGCTCGCGCCGCCGCGATCCGCGCCGAAATGCGCGCGCTGGAGGATATGCCCGCCGCATCGCCGCGCCGTTCGCAAAACCGGCACGATCCTTGCTGACGGGTATCATGCCATGTCAGCCATCGCTTCATCCCTCTCGGTAGATACCCCGCATCCTCGCCGCAGCCTGTCCGCCAAGCCGCACGGTGCCGCGTCGGAAGGCGCCGGAAATCCCGGCAAATTCTCCGATCTCCTGGCGATAGGATTGCCGTCCGCCGACACGGGCCCGGTCTCGCTGATACCCGGCGACGAGGATGCCGCACCGGACATCGGCGACAAGGCGGCAGCGGACTCCGGCAATGTCTTGCCGACCGGCATGCCGATCGCCTTGCCGGCCTTTGCGGAACTCGTGGCACCGCCGATCCAGCCTGCGCCGACCATCGAAAACATCGTCGCCAGCCCGGCCATCGTTGCGAAGGCGACGACCCTGGTTGCGCTCTCACCAGACGGCATCCCGACGGTTCCGGTTCCGCAGGATGGCAAAGCGCAAGGCCAGGAGGCCATTGCCTTGCCGACGCTCGCCGCATCCGCATCAAGCGCGATCGTCCTGCCCCCGCCATCCGGTTCCGATACGGCCGCCGCACCGCAACCGGCCGGCAGCCCCGCACCGGATAGCCGCGTCGTACGCGCGGATTCGAACGCGACGCTGGTCAAGCCGATCGATACCGCGATGCTCGATGCATTAACCCGCGCCACCGCTCCGGCCGCGGGGACCACGCCCCCGGCACCGCAAGCCGCCGGCGGAGCGGGCTTTCGACTGGTCTTCGCCGACCCCCGGGTCGAGCCGATCGTCACAACCCCCGCCGCCCCTGCCCTGCCCAGCGGTCCACTGAGCGTGACGCAACCGGCGCAGGGCGCGGCGACGATCGGCCTGCTCGCGGGCGCGCTGCGCAGCCTATCGACCGCATCCGAGGATCGCGACGACGCGACCGAACCCCTCGCCCCCGGCGTGACGGGGCAGGTCGATCCGATCGCGCTGGCCGGCACCGACGGGGCGCGGCCGGTGGTGGCGACGACGGCCACCGCCGACCAGTCGCCGCTCGACATGACGCATCAGCATTGGCCGCAGGCGATGATCGACCGGATCGACCGGATGCGCGAGGATGCCGCGACCGCCGACACCCGGATTCAGCTTTCCCCCGACGCGCTTGGCGGGATCGCGGTCGCCATCAGGCGCGACGACGACCGGACTCATATCCACTTCACCGCCGAGCAGTCCCATACCGCCACGATGCTGGCCGACGCGCATGCGACGCTGGCCCGGCTGGCCGAGGACAAGGGGTTGCGGCTGGGCAGCATGGCGGTGAATGCCGGCGCCTTCAGCGGTTCCGATCTGGGCCAGTCGGCGCGGGATCAGCACCAGCCCACCCCAGCCGCCCCCATTCCGGCGGCCCCCCGCGCCCGATGCCGACCCATTCCGCGAAAGCGCGACGGGCATGCCCGCCGACGCCGCCGCTTCCACCCGAATCGCCTGAGGAACTGAGATATGAGCGACGCGAAAGACACGCCCGAAGCCGATGGTGCGTCCAAGAAGAAGAAGGGCAAGCTCGGCAAGATCATCGTCATGGCCGCCGGGGTCGTCGTCCTGCTGGGCGGCGGCGTCGGGGCCGGGCTCTATGCCGCCAATTCCGGCCTGATCGGCGGCCATGAAGCCTCCGCCAAGGACAAGGCCGCAGCGGAAGAGGCCGAGGCCGACGCCAGCCATCCCGGCCCCAAGCTGGTCCCCAAGTCCGAGCAGAAGCGCGCCGGTGAAGGGGGCGAGGGCGGCGAAGGCGGTCATGGCGGCGGCGAAGGTGGCGGCGAGGGCGGCGAAGGCGGCGAGCACCACGAGAATGTCGGCATGAAGACGCCGATCGGCGACGGTGGCGAACGCTATGCCAGCAATTACTACCAGATGCCCAAGGACTTCACGTCCAACATGCGCAACTCGGTCCACATCATCCAGGTCGGGCTGGCCGTATCGACCCCCTATGACGACACGGTCATCAACAATCTGAAGACCAACGACCTGGCGGTCCGTTCGGCGATCCTGATGACGCTGGGCGATGCCGATGAGGAAGCGGTCTTCTCCAGCGACGGCAAGCGCCAGCTGCAACGCAAGCTGGTCGACTCGATCAACGAGATTCTGCGGCAAAAGGAGGGATTCGGCGGCATCGCTAACGTCTACTTTACCAATTTCGTTGTTCAGTGAGGCATGGTTAACGCCGCCCCTCAGGCCGAACGACGCGAGCGCAATCGGGAACAGCCCGTCGCCGATCATGGCGTGCTGGGTTCGACGAACCTCAACCCGTTCGGCGATCTGCATACGATGCAGCATCTGTCCGCGCGCCTCGCGCGGACGCTGCGGGGGCTGTTCGAATCCCTTCTGCGCGAGGAACTGCGCTGCTGGGCGGAGCCGCTGGTCGTCCAGCGCTTCGCCGATTATCGCGCCGAGCGTGGCGACGGCCTGAGCGCCTGGCTGCCCATGGCGATGTCCTCGCCAAGCGGATCGCCTGCCGACGCACAGGCGCTGATCGTCATAGAGGGCGGCTTCGGCCTGTCGATGATCGACCTGTTCTTCGGCGGCACGGGCGCCGCGCCCGATACCCTTCCGGCCGAATTCTCGCCCGCCGCCGAGGTGATGATCTCGCAACTGGGCGATATGCTGGCCACGCCGTTGCGCAACGCCTGGGAATCGCTCGCCAAGCTGGACTTCCGCGCCGGTCGCCCCGAATCCTCGCCCGCCATGCTGTCGGGGGTCGAGGGCGAGGATGCGATGATCGTGACCCGTTTCGGGATCGCCGGACAGTCCCGCCGCCCGACCATGCTCGACATCCTCTATCCGGTCAGCGCGTTGAAGCCGCACGGCTCCGCCTTGACCGGCAAGGTCGTCGACCGGCAGGCGGAGGTCGATCCCACCTGGCGCGGCGACCTGACCCGCGCGGTGATGACGGTGCGCTTCCCGGTCCGCTCGGTCCTGGCCGAACCCGTCGTTTCGCTCAGCCGCCTGATGGACCTGAAGATCGGCGACGTGATCCCGATCAGTTTCGGGCCGGAAGTGCCAGTGATGGTCGGCGGCGATCTGCTCGGCATGGGCACGGTCGGCACCGCCAATGGTCGCGCCGCCGTCCAGCTTACCTCCCTCAACCGGTCCATCGACGGACTGGCCCGCGCTCACGAAGGATTCGAACAATGAACGATATGGCCGGGGGCTTCCCCGTCGACACATCGGTCGCCGCCAATTTCCGGCTGCTTCAGGATGTCGACGTCAAGCTGACCGTCGAGATCGGATCGACCCAGTTGTCGCTGCGCGAGCTGCTGGCGCTGTCCGAATCGAGCGTGATCGAACTCGACCGTCAGGCCAACGAACTGCTCGACGTGCTGGTCAACGGCACGCTGATCGGACGCGGCGAGGTGGTGACGGTCGGCGACCGCTTCGGCGTGCGCATGACCGAGCTGGTCAATCCCGACAAGCGCGGCTGAACCACCCCATGCTCTGGTCCTATATCCTGAAGCTCGTCATCCTGCTGCCGCTCATCTGCGGCCTGATGATCGGCTGCCTCTATCTCTGGCGGCGGCTGGAAAGCCGGATGCCGGGCCGCCCCGCCACGCGGCTGATCCATGTGCGCGAGACGATGATGATCTCGCCCGGCCTGCGTTTGGCGGTCATCGAGTTCGAAGGGCGCAACCTGCTCGTCTCGGTCGGGCGCGGTGGCGTTCAGCTGGTCGACAAGGTCGAGGGGCCCGCAGGCTCGCCGGTGCCGCCCGCCCCGGTGCCGCCGCCCCCGCCGCGCCGTCCCACCGATTTCGTCTCGCGCTTCGCGCCCAAGAAGTTCGATCAATGACCATCTCCGTGACCCGCCGGGGAACCGGCCCCGCGCTGATCCGGGCGCATGGCCGCGCCGCCAGCCCCGCCGGCCTGTCCGGGCGCAGCCTGAAGCCGCTGTGGATCGTCCTGGCCCTGCTGCTCGCGCTGATGATCGCGATGCCCGCCTTCGCCCAGGCGGCCCCCGCCGCCGCTCCGGCCGCCGCGCCCGCACCGGGGGTCGGCGATGCGGTCGACCGCGCGATCGGGCAGCTTGGCGGCGGCGGCAATGGCGGCTCGGGCTCGCTGAGCCTGTCGCTCCAGGTCCTGATCATCATGGGCCTGCTGACGATCCTGCCGGGCATCATCCTGATGATGACCAGCTTTACCCGGATCGTCATCGTGCTGGCCATCCTGCGCCAGGCGCTGGGCCTGCAACAGACGCCGCCCAACCAGGTGCTGATCGGCCTGTCGGTCTTTCTGTCGCTGTTCATCATGGCGCCGACGATCAGCCAGATCAACGCCAACGCGATCGAGCCCTATGCGCAGGGGCGTCTGCCCGGCACCGAGATGATCAAGGCCGCCGGTGCTCCGCTCCACGCCTTCATGGCCAAGCAGACGCGGATCAAGGACGTGACGATGTTCGCCGAAATGGCGAAGTCGGGCCCCTATGCCAGCCCCACCGACATTCCCTATTCGGTCCTGCTTCCTGCCTTCGTCACCTCAGAGCTGAAGACCGCGTTCCAGATCGGCTTCCTGATCTTCCTGCCCTTCATCGTCATCGATCTGGTCGTTGCGACCGTGCTGATGGCGCTGGGCATGATGATGCTGTCGCCGTCGATCATCTCGCTGCCGTTCAAGCTGTTGCTGTTCGTACTGGTCGATGGATGGGCGCTGACCATGGGCAGTCTGGCGAACAGTTTCGCGACGTAAGGACGGGGCGGGGGCTTCGACTTCGCTCAGCGGAATCGGCGGTCAGGACAGGCCTTCGTTAACCAATCTCGACCATATGATCCGTTCGGCCCGAGCGAAGTCGAAGGCCACGGGACACCCTTTCCCACGGAAAGCACGCGAGCATCATGGACGCCGATTATTTCCTGACGCTGGCCAACCAGACCATGTGGGTGCTGGCGCTCGCCGCCGCGCCGATCCTGTTGCCCGTGCTGGTCTCCGGCCTGGTGATCGGCATGGTGCAGGCCGCGACCTCGATCAACGAACAGACGCTGTCCTTCGTGCCCAAGCTGATCGTCGTCGCCTTTTCGATCCTGATCTTCGGCGGCCTGATCGTCGGGCTGCTGAGCGACTTCATGGTCAGCATGTTCGAGCGTATCCCGGATCTCGTGAAATAGCATGCTCGGCTTCGGCCTCTCGATCGAGCCGCAAGCCTGGGCGATCCTGTTCATCATGATCCGGATCGGGGCGGCGTTCATCACCGCGCCCGTGTTCGGCGCGGTGTCGATCCCCCTGCCCGTGCGCGTCAGCCTGGCCGGGGCAATCGCCTTTCTGGTCAACTCGGCGCATCCGGTGGTGCCGCCGCCGGTCATCTTCTCGGTCCCCACCATCATGTCGGTCGTGGCAGAGGCGATCGTCGGCCTGGCGCTCGGCCTGATCCTGCAGGTCGCCTTCACCGCGCCGCTCGTCGCCAGCGAGCTGATCGGCGGGTCGATGGGGATCAACTTCGCCGCGACCGTCGATCCGCTCAACGGCCGCTCCACCCAGGCGCTGGGCCAGTTCTTCACGGTCATGCTGACCCTGTTGTTCCTGTCGGTCGACGGGCACCTCGTCCTGGTCGACACGATCGTGAAAAGCTATGAGGCGCTGCCGCCCGGACAGGCCTGGATGGCGCCGGCGCAGTTCCGCGCCATCGCGCTGTTCGGCGGCTATGCCTTCCTTGCCGGGCTCCTGCTGGCGCTGCCGGTCGGGTTCCTGCTGCTCTGCCTCAACCTCGTCATGGGCATGATGAGCCGCGCCGCGCCCTCGCTCAACCTCTTCTCGGTGGGTCTGCCCGCCGCGCTGTTCGTCGGCGTCATCGCCATCGCGATCGCCTTCCCCGCCATGGGGGACTATATGCTCGTCATCATCCGCGAGGCATTGGCCGCCACCGAAACGCTGGTGCTCGGCTGATGTCGGAGGGCGGCGAAAAGACAGAAGCCCCAACCCAGAAGCGCCGCGACAAAGCGCGCGACGACGGGCAGATCCTGCGCAGCCGCGACCTGGCGGCCGCGCTCGTCATGATGGCGGGTATCGCCTGGCTGATCTTCGCAGGCCCCACGCTGCTGGGCGCGTGCAAGGCGGTGATGGCCGCCAGCTTCCAGTTCAGCCATGCCGATGTCGAGGATTTCGAACCCTTCCGCCCGTTGATGGAGGCGGGGTGGAAGCTGGCCCCCTCGCTCGCCTCGCTCTTCGCGGTGACCATCGTTGCCACCGTCGCGTCGCAGGCGGGGCTGGGTTCGCTCCACTTCAATCCCAAGGCGATCGCGCCCAAGCCGTCCAAGCTCAACCCCGCCTCGGGCCTGAAGCGCATCTTCGGGATGCAGGGCTGGACCGAACTGGGCAAGTCGCTGCTCAAGGTCGTGCTGCTCGGCGCGATCGGCGCCTATATGCTGTGGAAATCGTCGCGCACCACCATGGGGCTGGCGCAGAGCGACCTGAACAGCGCGATCGGGTCGCTGGGCGGCACCTTCATCTCGGTGTTGCTGGTCATGGGCATGGGGCTGGTGCTGATCGCGGGCTTCGACGTGCCGCTCCAGATCTTCCAGCTGCTCTCCAAGCTCAAGATGACCAAGCAGGAGGTCAAGGACGAGCATAAGGAAAGCGAGGGCAATCCCGAGGCCAAGGCGCATATCCGCGCCAAGCAGCGCGAAATGTCGCATCGCGCCGTGCGCGCGGCGGTGCAGGAGGCGCATGTCATCCTGACCAACCCGACCCATTTCGCGGTCGCGCTCCGCTACGAACGCGGGCAGGACGAGGTGCCGGTCGTCGTCGCCAAGGGGCGCGGTGCGACCGCGCTGGCGATCCGCGAGATGGCGGGCGAATATGCCAAGCCGGTGCTGGAATATCCGCAGCTCGCCCGCGCCGTCTATTATACCAGCCGCGAAGGACAGGAAGTCCGCGCCGATCTGTATCAGGCGATCGCCGTCGTGCTCGCCTTCGTCTTCGGCCTGAATGCAGGGGCGGGCGGCACGTCGCAGCCGCCGGTCGAGGTTCCGGTCGGCGCCCGCTTCGACGAAAACGGCATGCCCCAGCCGTGAACGCCACCATGAATCGCGCCGCCGCGATCGGTTGGTCGCATATCGTTAAATATTCCCGGCACCCCGCCGTTAAGGATGACGAACGCGTGCCGGAGTCCCGTCGATGACGACCATATCCTCAACCTCATCGACGACGGCCAGCACCACGTCGACCCAGTCGACCGCGGACGCGACCAAGACCGCGGCGCAGGCGCTGTTCACCTCGCTTCAGACCGGCTCCGGCATCGACCTGTCCTCGCTCGTCCCCTCGTTGGTGCAGGCGCAGTTCGCGGCCCGCACCGCTGCGCTGAAGGCCAAGGCGGAAACCCTGACCACGCAGATTTCGGCGACCTCGAAGATCATGAGCTCGATCACCGATTTCGCCAGCTCGCTCGCCACGCTCACCAAGGGCGGGACGCTGGCGACGCAGGCGACCAGCAGCAATGCGGCGGTGTTCAGCGTGACGACGGCGGCGGGCGCAAAGCTTTCCGGGCTGAACAAGTCGATTACCGTCAACGCGCTGGCCACCGCGCAGACCAGCGTCACGAGCACCAGCTATGACCGGACGGCGTCGATGGGCACCGGCAGCCTGTCGATCAAGGTCGGCTCCAACGCCGCGGTCGACATCACGTTCGACGACGGGACGAGCCCGACGATCGACGACGTGGCCGCCAAGATCAACGCCGCCAAGACCGGCGTCACCGCCTCGGTCATCACCGATGTCGATGGCAAGGCCTATCTGTCCTTCACCGGCGCGACGGGTGCCGCCAACAGCTTCACCGTGACGGCGACCGAGGGCGATACGGCGGGCCTGTCGCGCCTGAATGTCGGCGGCGACGCGACGGGCACCCGCACCACATCGACCGCGACCAATGCCAAGCTGACCGTCGACGGCGTGAACGTGGAGCGCGCCAGCAACGCGATCAGCGATCTGGTCAGCGGCGTGAACATCACGCTCAACTCGGTGTCGACCAATCCGGTCTCGCTGACGGGCACGCGACCGACCGCCGCCCTGACGTCGATCGTGTCGGACTTCGTCGCCACCTTCAACGACAAGATTGCCGAGCTCAACAAGGAACTGGACCCGCAAACGGGTGACCTGCGCAACGATGTCGCCGCGCGGACGCTGTCGCAGTCGCTGGGCCGGCTGACGACCATCAAGATCGTGCCCGGCGACGACAGTTCGCCGGGGCCCAAGACGCTGGCCGACCTGGGGGTGGGTACGCAGAAGGACGGCACGCTGAAGGTCGATACGGTCCGGCTGGCGCAGGTGATGGCGCAATATCCCGATGCGGTGGAGCAGATGTTCCAGGCGAGTGGTGACAATCTCGTCGGCCTGTCGGCGCAGATGAACAAGATCCAACTGGCGGCGACCAGCACCATCAGCGGGCTGGGCGCCACTTCCAAGCGATTGGGCGAGGCACAAAGCGCCAACACGCTGGCCCAGAGCGACTTGAGCGACGATCAGAATGCCGCGCAGGACCGGATGACGGCGCAATTCTCCGCGATGAACGCCCGCGTATCGAGCTACAAGTCGATACAGAATTTCATGGACCAGCAGGTCAAGATGTGGACGAAGAGCAGCTGACATGGCCTATGCAACCGGACTGCTGGCCGATCCTGCCGCCACCTATCGCCAGATCGACGTCGTCGGCCGCACTGCGATGGCGGACGGCCCTGCGCTCGTCCAGCTCCTCTACGAAGAACTCATCTCGGCGCTGCGGTCGGCGGCCTGGGCGACCGAGCATGGCCAGCTTGCGCGCAAGAGCGAGCGGGTGACGCGCGCCACCGCGATCCTGTTCGCCCTGGAGGCGGGCCTGGATTTCGAGCATGGCGGCGACATATCTAGGACCTTCGCCAAGCTCTATGTCGGGGCGCGGCGGCAGATCGTCGATGGCTCGCTCGACCAGAATCCGCAGGTGTTCCGCGACGTGGCGACCAACATCGCCGACATTGCCGAGGCCTGGGAGACGGTCCGCAAGATGAATACGGCCAAGCCGGCCTCCTGAGCCCACCGCGCCCCAAATTCGCGGTGAGGTCGCTCGACAGTGGCCTTACCGCCGGAACCAGTGCCGCTGCACGAAATAGATGACGATCCCTGCCGAAATCAGCGCGCAAGCACCCAGGATCGCATCGAACGCCCACGGCTCCTCGGCATAGGGCAGGTTCTTGACGTTCATCCCATATAGGCCGGTGATGAAGGTCAGCGGCAGGAACACCATCGCCACGATCGAGATGACCAGCGCGCGATTGTCGATCTGTTCGGCGCGCAGATCGGTCAGCGTTTCGTGGATCAGCGCGGAGCGTTCGCGGATCGACTCCAGTTCCTCGGCCATGCGCGCCGCACGATCGGCGGCGGCCGAGAGATGCAGCCGGTCGTCATCGGCCAGCCAGTCGCCCGGCAGCGCCGCCAGCTTTTCCAGCGCCGCGCGCTGCGGATTGAGGAATCGGCGATATCCGATCGCGGCGACGCGCACCCGGCTGACCGTACGGCGGAGCTGGAACACGCGGTGCTCGTCCAACTGCTCCTCGCAATCGTCCAGATCGTCGCCCAGCGCGGCGACATCGGGGTCGAGGTCGCTGGTGATCGCGGTGGCGAAGGCGGTGATGAGGTCGCCGGGATCCTTCACCTCGCCCCGCTCGACGCATTGGCGCACCGTGTCCACCGCGATCAGCGGGCGCCGGGTGACCGAATAGACGCGGCCCCTGACCGCCCAGATACGCACCGAGGCGAGCAGGTCCGAACTGTCGAGCGGCTCGCTGCTGCGTCCGCGCATGTTGAGAAACGCCCCCTCGCCCATCGCCTCGCAACGGGGGCGCGTCTCGGTGGCGGTCAGCGCATCGACGACATAATGCGACAGATGCGCCTCGTCGCGCAGCCAGGCTTGTGCGGCCTCGCTGTTGGTTTCCAGATGCACCCAGACCAGCCGCGCCTCGACCGAAACGGCCTCGCGCACATCGACCCGTGCCGCCTCGCCGCCGTCGATGCGATAGGCGAAACCGGTCACTCGCGCTGGTCCATGGACAGGTCGACCACCTGCCCATCGCCCGGATCGGCGGGCGCGGCGTCGCTGGCGATCCGCACCGCATCGGCGCGGGCACGATCGAGGATCGCGGGCGGAACGTCGGCGCGATGATAGACCCGGTCCGCGGCGGCCAGCGCGCGGGCTTGGCGAAGGGTCAGATCGTCGGGATCGGGCGAGGTCAGCACGAACGCCTCGAAGCGCGCCGCCGGCCGGTCCGCCCCCGCCAACCAGTCGGACACATCGCCCTCCGCGCGCAACGGATCGAGCGGTCCGCCGGGCGACAGCGCCGCCCCGATCGCGCGCCGCCGCTCCGCCCCGTCCGGGAACCGCGCACGCAAGGCGGCGCGGGCGGCATAGAGCCCTTCCGCCAGCGCTCCCAGGCGAGCGGGCAACAAGGCCTCCAATCGCTGGCGCAAGGCCGCCGCCAGCCCGGCCGACACGCCACCGGTGCCGATCGCCACGATGACCGGCCCCCGCTCGACGATGGCGGGCAGGGTGAAGTCGCACGCCGCCGGGCGATCGACCGCGTTGACCAGCACGCCGCGCGCCTTCAGCCGCGCGATCGCGGCTTGCGCTTCGTCCTCATCCTCGATCGCGACGATGGCGAGCGCGGCCTGGGCGTCCTCGCCCACCACCTGCGCGCCCGCCCGTTCGAGCAGGCGGCGCTTGGCCTCGGCGGGCTCGCCATCGCCCAGCAGGATCACCGGACGCCCGCCCAGCCGGACGAACAGCGGTAGGCTGGCGAGGCTCAACGCCCCGCCCCCGTACCGTCGCCCCAGCGCAGGCTGGGGCCTATGGCGACGGAGGCACCGAAAGCCGCCAGAGATCCCAGCCTGCGCTGGGATGAAGGCTGAGACGGCGACCCCGCCCGGCGCGTCACTTCTTCAGCCACTCCGGCACGCGCTCGGCGGCGATGATCGTCTCGGCGGCGATGCGGTCGGCGACGACGGCGAAGCGGTCGCCCTCCACCATCACCTCGGGCACCAGCGGGCGGCTGTTATAGGTCGACGCCATGGTCGCGCCATAAGCGCCCGCGGTGCGGAATACGGCGAGGTCGCCCGACTTCACCACATCGATCTCGCGGTTCATGCCGAAGGTGTCGCCCGTCTCGCACACCGGCCCCGCGATATTCGCCATCATCGTCTCGCCGGTCGGGCGAACCGCGACGAAGTCGTGATGCGCGTCATACAGCGCGGGCCGCATCAGGTCGTTCATCGCCGCATCGACGATGACATAGGGGTTCGCGACGCCGGGCTTCACCCAGACGACCTCGGTCGCCAGCACGCCGGCATTGCCCGCGATCACCCGGCCCGGCTCAAACATCAGTTCGACATCCCAGTCCTTCGTGACGCGCGCGACCATCTCGCCATAAGCGGCGGGGGCGGGCATCACGTCGCCGGGCTTGTACGGCACGCCCAGCCCGCCGCCCAGGTCGACGCGGCTAATCCGGTGCCCCGCCCCGCGCAGCTCGGCGACCAGCTCGCCGACGCGCTTATAGGCGGCCTCCAGCGGCGCGAGGTCGCCCAGCTGGCTGCCGATATGGCAGGCGACACCCTTCAGGTCGATGCCGGGCAGGCCCGCCAACCGGTCGAACATGCCGAGCGCCTGGTCGATCGGCACGCCGAACTTGTTCTCCTTGCGGCCCGTCGAGATCTTGGCATGGGTCCCGGCATCCACGTCCGGATTCACCCGCAGCGTGGCGGGGGCGACCAGCCCGCGCTCATGCGCCAGCTCGGCGAGGACCGCGCCCTCTTCCTCCAGCTCCAGATTGAACTGGCCGATCCCGGCCTCCAGCGCGGCGATCAGCTCGGCGCGGGTCTTGCCCACGCCCGAGAAGACGATGTCCTCCGCCTTCATCCCCGCCGCCAGCGCGCGGCGCATCTCGCCGACTGAGACGACGTCGGCGCCATAGCCTTCATCCGCTAGGACGCGCAGCACGGCGAGGTTCGGGTTCGCCTTGATCGCATAGGCCAGATGGACGCGCGGCAAGGCGCTCAGCCCTTCGCGGAACACCTGTGCATGGCGGCGGAAGGTGGAGGCGGAATAGATATAGACCGGGGTGCCGACTTCGGCGGCTATCCGGGATACGGGCACATCCTCCACATGGAGTTCGCCGTTCGAGAAATGAAAATGGTCCATCAGCGGGGGGGCAAATCGAATTCGTCCGAACGCCGATCCTGCGACTGGGTCATCAGTTCGTCGGAGCGTTGCGGGCGTTGTTGAGGGGTAGCCGTCAGCAATTGCTGCGGCGTCGGAGTGGCGGTGGCGCCGCGCGGCGCGACGGGCAGGCTCTCGCCCTTGGCCGGTTGCAACCGGTTGGCCGCGCCACAGCCGGTCAGCGCCAGCGCCACCAGCAGAGCGAGTGCGGGCTTCACGGCCGCAGGCCCCGCGCCGTCGCGATGGCGGCGCGGACATTTGCGGGCGCGGTGCCGCCGAAGCTGACCCGGCTGGCGACCGAGGCATCGACCGACAGCACGTCATAGATGCTGTCGTTGATCCGCGTGTCGATGCCGGTCAGGTCGTCGATGGACAGCTGGTGCAACATCACGCCCTTCTCCTCGGCCAGCTTCACCGCGCGCCCGGTGATGTGATGCGCCTCGCGGAAGGGGATGCCGCCGACCCGGACCAGCCAGTCGGCCAGATCGGTCGCGGTCGAGAAGCCCGCCTCCGCGACGCCGCGCATCCGCTCCGTGCGGAAGGTGGCGCTCTGGATCATGCCGGTCATCGCCGCGATCGACAGCGCCAGCAGGTCGTGTGCCTCGAACACCGGCGGCTTGTCGTCCTGCATGTCCTTGGAATAGGCGAGCGGCAGGCCCTTCATCGTGACCATCAGGCTGGTCATGCATCCCATGATCCGTCCCGCATGGCCGCGAACCAGTTCGGCCGCGTCGGGATTGCGCTTCTGCGGCATGATCGAGCTGCCGGTCGACCACTGGTCGGACAGCGCCACGAAGCCGAAGGGTTGCGACGCCCAGAGCACGAATTCTTCCGCAAGCCGCGACAGGTGCAGCGAGCAGTTGGTCGCTGCCTGGAGATAGTCGATCGCGAAGTCGCGGTCGCTCACCGCATCCAGCGAGTTGCGCGTCGGTGCGTCGAAGCCCAGCGCCGCCGCCGTCATGTGCCGGTCGACGGGGAAGCCCGTCCCCGCCAGCGCCGCCGAGCCCAGCGGGCACTGGTTCATCCGCGCGCGCGCGTCCGCAAAGCGGCTGGCGTCGCGCACGATCATCTCGTGATAGGCCATCAGGTGATGGCCCAGCGTCACCGGCTGCGCGGACTGGAGGTGCGTGAAGCCCGGCATGACGCTGTCGGCATGCTCTTCGGCGCGAGTCAGCAACGCCTCACGCAGCGCGCCGAGCGCGGTCAGCGTCTCGTCGATCGCGTCGCGCACCCACAGGCGGAAATCGGTCGCCACCTGGTCGTTGCGCGACCGTGCGGTGTGCAGCCGCCCCGCGACCGGGCCGATCAGCGCGGCCAGCTTCGCCTCGGTCTGCATATGGATGTCTTCGAGGGTCAGATCCTCGGCCACGCCGTTCGCGGCATAATCCTCGGCGACTTGGTCCAGCCCGGCGGAAATCGTCGCGGCGTCCTCTGCCGACACGATGCCCTGTTTGCCCAGCATGGCGACATGCGCTTTCGACCCGGCGATGTCCTGTTTCCACAATCGCTTGTCGAAGGGAATGGACGCGTTTATCTCGCGCATCACCGCGGCGGGACCTTCTGCGAAGCGCCCGCCCCACATTGCGTTGGAGCCGCCCATGTCGTCGCGTACCGTGATCGCCTGTCTCCTGGGGCTGATGGTCGCCGGGTGCGATAAGCAAAGCCCCGCCCCGGAGCAAGCCGCCAACACCTCTAGCGGTGAAGTTTCGAGCGGCGAAGTGACCGGTGGCGAAGTGACTGGCGGCGAAGTCGCCTCCTCCTCACCCGAAGCCCCCAAGCCCGCCGGCGCGGTCGACCGCAGCCATAAGGGCGACGCGGCACCGACGCTCGGCTTCACCACCCTTGACGGCAAGCCGGCGACGCTGGCCGATTTTCGGGGCAAGCCGGTGCTGATGAACCTGTGGGCGACCTGGTGCGGGCCATGCGTGGCGGAAATGCCGACGCTTGCCGCCACCGCGGCACGTCTGAAGGGCAAGGTCGCGGTGATCGCGGTGGCGCAGGACGACGCGGCCAAGGTCAAGCCGTTCCTGGCGGGCAAATCGCTGGACGCGCTGCCCATCTATCTCGATCCCAAGCTGTCCCTGAGCGTCCATTACAAGGCGAACCTGCCGACCACGATCCTGTATGGCGCGGACGGCAAGGAAATCTGGCGCGTCACCGGCGGCTTCGACTGGGCCGGGGCGGAGGCGACCAGGTTGCTGGACGAGGCGTAAGCCACCGGACCGAACCGCTGCCACCTCATCACCCGGCGGGTGGAGCGTCGTCCCTGACACAAAAAGACCCCGCCCGGCGTGAGCCGGACGGGGCAGGCTGGGGTTGCATGGTCGGACCGGATCGGGGGCGGCGCTCCGGCCACCCCCTCTCCTTCCTTAGAATTCCGCCGTCAGGCCGATGAACACCGACCGGCCGACCGCGTCGTACATGCCCGGATAGGTGTTGCCGTTGCCGAAGGAGGACAACAGGCCCTGCGCGATGATCGGCGGGTCCTTGTCGAGCAGGTTGTTCACACCGGCGCGGAAGGTGATGCCGTCCTGCACCTTGGCGGTCGCCGCCAGATCGAAATAGCTGTACGCCTTGATCCGGCTGTTGAAGATGGACGGCGTGCCGGTCAGGTTCGGGTCGGACGAATTGTTGGTCAGGGTCGTCGCGCCGATATAGCGCCAGTTGAGCGAGATGGTCCCCACCTTCGACGCGTCGGTCCAGGTGAAGCGCGACTGGTGCCGCCATTCGGGCGTCGGCTGGCCGCAAACGGGGCCGAAATAGCCGACGCAGTCATAGGAACCCAGGCCCGGTACCGGCTCGTTCACCAGCTTGCGGTTCCAGGTGCCCTGGAAGTCGATCGCCAGCGACCCCACCGCTCCGAGCGGCTGGGAATAGGCCAGGCCGAAGTCTACGCCCGAGGTGCGCAGCGAACCGGTATTCTGCGTCGTCGAGACGATATAGCCCTGGTCGCCAAAGATGATGCCGCCGCGCGGATCACGCTTGAACAGGTTGCAGAAGAACGGATTGCCGGTCGCGATGCACTGGCTGATCGTCTGGTTGACCGAGATCGATCCGATATAGTCGCGCACCTTGATGTCGAAATAATCGACCGAGAAGGACAGCCGTCGCAGGAAGCTGGGCGTCAGCACCAGACCGGCGGTGAAGGTATCCGCCGTCTCGGGCTTGAGCGCCGGATTGCCGCCGAACTGCGCGGTGCAGGTTTCCGCCGGGCAGTCGGTGATGCGGCCATATTGCGCCTGGGTCACGCCGGTACGGGCGCACTGGGCGAAGGTCGCGGTCGGCGTCGCGGTGGCGCAGGGGTCCTGAGCGCTGACATTGCCGTTGAACTGCGGGCCGAACAATTCCGAGACGTTGGCGGCGCGGATCGCACGGTTATAGCTGCCGCGCAGGCGGATATCGCTGCTCGGCGCCCAGGACAGCTCGGCCTTGTAGGTCGAGACGATCTTGGACAGGTTGCTGTAATCCGATCCGCGATAGCCCGCGTTCAGCGACAGCTCCTTGAAGAAGGGGCGATTCTGGATCAGCGGCACTTCGATTTCGGCGAACAGCTCGTTCACGTCGAAGCGGCCCTGGGTCTCCTTCGTCCCCTTTTGCAGCGCCAGCGCGTCGGCCTTGAACTCCAGGCTTTCATAGCGATGCTCGATACCGAGCACGACACCGATGCCGTCGTCCGACCAGGGCGACTTGACGCCATAGGTGCCCAGATCCGCGCTGATATTGCCGCTCAGCACCGTTTCCTTGTCGACGCCGCGGGTCGAGGTCGGTGCGTAGATATAGCTGAACGCCGCGTCCGAAATGCCGTTGTAGCGGAAGATGTCGAGCGGAACGCACTGCGGATCGCTGCCATCGACCACCGACTTGCAGGTCGGGGTGCCGTTGACGTTGACCACCTGGATACCGCGATTGGCGCGGGTGGGGTCGATGTCGTTCTCATAGGTCTCGTTATAGAGAACCGTCGAGAACAGCGCGTTGGCGTCATAGCGGATGCCCGGCGCGATCTCGCCGCGCACGCCGCCCGAGAAGCGGTAATCGGTATGGCGCAGATCGTCGCGACGCGGACGGGCGTTGCCCGCCACCGGGCGATAGCCGATGTAAAGCTGCTGCGTGGCGCTGGTGCCATAGGCCGATCCGCACAGGATGTTGCCCTGCTGCGCGCTGAGGAACGGATTGTCGCAATTGACCGAGTAGGTATAGCCCTGGAACAGCGCGGACGGGGCGACCTGCGAATTGGTGTGGTCGTCCATGAACATCACGCTGCCATAGGCTTCGACCGACGGCGTGATCTCGTAACGCGCAAAGGCACCGGCGGTGTAGCGCGTGTCGTTGCGCTGGAAATAGTTCAGCGGCGCGTAGTTATAGCGGAAGCTGGAGTCGTAGGGCACCCAGGTCCGGTTGCCGTCCCGCGTGTTGTTGAACCGGCCGGTATCGGCGTTCGGGCCGGTGATGGGGTCGAACAGACCATATTGATTGTTGCTCGACCCGCCGCAGATCAGCGTCGAGTTGCCCGCGCCATCGGGATCGAACGCGCAGGACGACACGTCGCGATTGCCCTGCAGGACCGGCTTGGTGTCCCGATAGCCGAAATAGGCGGTCACATTGCCGCGATTGTCGGGGAAATTGGTGCCGAAGGCGACGTTGACGTCCAGCTTCTGCCCGTCGAGCACGTTGCGATTGGCGAGGCGGTAATTGGCCTGGCTCTGGATGCGGCGGGC
Source organism: Sphingomonas sp. Marseille-Q8236 (assembly GCF_965112005.1). Taxonomy (NCBI): domain Bacteria; kingdom Pseudomonadati; phylum Pseudomonadota; class Alphaproteobacteria; order Sphingomonadales; family Sphingomonadaceae; genus Sphingomonas; species Sphingomonas sp. Marseille-Q8236. The sequence continues at coordinate 1,100,512 of NZ_CBCOPO010000001.1, read as the reverse complement.
GAACGCATTGTCGTTCTGATGCTGGGCGAAGCCGTACTGGATGTCGGTCCGCACGCCTTCCAGATCGTCGCGCAGGATGAAGTTGACCACGCCCGAAATCGCGTCGGAACCATAAACGGCCGAAGCACCGCCGGTCACCACGTCGATCCGCTTGACCAGCGCGGAGGGGATGAAGTTCAGGTCGTTGGCTTGCACCGGCAGCATGCGCTGTCCGTTGATCAACACCAGGTTGCGGTTGCTGCCCAGGTTACGCAGGTTCACGCGCGCGGTACCGTCCGAGCCGTTCGAGGCGTTCTCGTTCGCGTCCGGGGTCACCTGCGGCAGGCGGTTCAATACGTTCTCGACCTGGACCGCGCCCTGATAGCGGATCTCGGCGGCGTCGACGACGGTCAGTGGGCTGTTGCTGGTCAGGCTGGGGCGCTGGAGGCGCGTGCCGGTGACGACGATCGCATCACCACCCGAAGCATTGGAGTCGCCCGACGATGGCGTAGCGTCGGGCGGACAGGGCCTGTCCGGCGCTGGCACGCAATCGACCGTATCATCCTTGGCGGCACCCGGTGCCGTCTGTGCCAGAACCGGCGAAACCGACAGCAGCGCAATCGCAATCGCGCCGGCTGAACAGGCCAGCCGCCTGTAATTTACGTTCATGTGGGAGCCCCTCTTTGGTTTATGGTATTATTTCTACCTGAAAACCCGGAACCGTCAAATATATTATACCGTATGCATCGAAACATCTGGTGGCGTTCCGGCAACCGATCGTCGCGTGTTGCGTTGCACAACGGGTCGGACTTGGCGCAGCCACGGGGGATCGCCCGTCCATTGCAGGAGATGCTGGAACCGATGATCCACGCCAATCGTCGAGAGCTGGTCGCGGCCTTTGCCCTATTGGGCCTGTCCCCCGCATGGGCGGCCCGTGCCGCCGCGCAGGTCGCTTCGGGCGGGGCGAAGATGAGCGCACCCAAGCCCTTTTCCTGGTCCGCGCTCCAGTCGCAGGCCGAAGCACTGGCCCGCCAGCCCTATCGCCCGCAGGCCAAGATCGAGGCCGCTGCCGCGATCGACTATGACGCGGTCGGGACGATCCGCTATCGCGACGACCGGACACTGGCCGGGGGAATCCGGCTGTTCCCGCTGGGTCGCTATGCGCCCCATCCGGTGGGGATCAACATCGTCGAGAATGGCCAGGCCCGCGCCGTCCCCTTCTCGCCCGGCCTGTTCACTGCCGAGGCGGGCCATGCGCCGCCGCTCGGCATTGCCGGCTTCCGCGCGATGACGGCGGACGGCAAGAGCGACTGGCTGGCCTTTCAGGGCGCGTCCTATTTCCGTACGGCGGGCGCGCAAGACCAATATGGCCTGTCGGCGCGCGGCATCGCGATCGATACCGGCATTGACGGGCGCGAGGAATTTCCCGCCTTTACCGACTTCTGGATCGAGCGGACGGGCCCACAGGCCTATACCGTCCATGCGCTGCTCGACGGGCCGAGCGTGACCGGTGCCTACAGGATCGAGTCGCAAAAGGGCGCGACCGGGGTGGAGCAGCGGGTGTCGGCCGTGCTGTTCTTCCGCCGTGATGTCGAGCGGCTGGGCATCGCGCCCGCGACCAGCATGTTCTGGTATGGCGAAGGCAATCGCGCGGCGGGCAGCGACTGGCGGCCCGAGATTCACGATTCGGACGGCCTCGCGCTCCTCACTGGCGCGGGCGAGCGGCTGTGGCGACCCCTGGTCAATCCGCCGCGCCCGACGCTCGACAGTTTCGCCGACACCAATCCGCGCGGCTTCGGCCTGCTCCAGCGCGACCGCGACTTCGATCATTATCAGGACGACGGGGCCTTTTACGACCGCCGCGCCAATTTGTGGGTCCAGCCGCAGGGGGATTGGGGCCGGGGCCAGGTGATGCTCTACGCCTTTCCCACCGCGTCGGAGACGGTCGACAATATCGTCGCCTTCTGGAACCCCGCCGACGCGCCCAGGGCGGGGCAGAAGCGGCAGTTCGATTACCGGTTGAGCTGGGGGTCGACCGACCCGACCTTGGTGCCCGCCGTCGCCCATGCGGTCGATCAGTGGACCGGCGCCGCCGGACGGCCCGGAGCGGAACCCACGCCCGGCGCGCGCAAGCTGGTGGTCGATTTCGTCGGCCCGGCACTGGCGGGGCTTAACCGGCAAAGCGGCGTCACCGCCGATATGTCGGTCACGCGCGGCAAGCTGCTGACCCAGGCCGCCTATCCGGTGGTCGGGCAGGCCAATCGCTGGCGCATCACCGCCGACATCGCGCCCGAAGGGCAAGGTCCCGCCGATGTCCGCCTGTTCCTGAAGCGCGGCAGCAAGGCGCTGACCGAGACGGTGCTGGTCCCTGTCTTCCTGCCATGACCGACACGCGCGCCATGATGCCGCCGCCGGCCCCGCTGACCATGGCGGTCCAGCGGTTCGACGGCCCGCCCCCTCCCCATGATGCGCCCGAACCGCGCGCCGGGGTCAATCTGGCGCCCGACGACATATTGACGCGGCGTCTGCTGCTCGTGCTGCTGACCGGATTGCTCGCCACCGCCGCCTCCGCCTCGGTCAAGGAAGCGTTGCTCAGCGACGGATTCAGCCTGCTCGACGGTGTGTTGCTGCTGCTGTTCTTTCCGCTCTTCGCCTGGATTTCATTCGGCTTCGTGACCGCGGCGATCGGGTTCGTCCTGCTGATCTCGCGCGCGCATCCCGGCATCGTGGCGGCCCCGCGCCACGGATCGCCGCTGACCGCGCGCACGGCGGTGCTGGTGCCGGTGCATAACGAGGATGTCGACGCCGTCTTCGACCGGATCGCGCGGATGGCGGTGATGATCGACCGCGCCGGCGCCGCCGACCGCTTCGCCTTTTTCGTCCTGTCCGATTCGGGCGAGGCGGCGGAAGCGGAGGAACGCGCCGCCTGGGCCAGCCTCGCCCCCCGGCTGCGCGTGCCGCTCTATTATCGCCGCCGGACCGAGAATGTCGGCCGCAAGCCCGGCAATGTCGCCGACTGGATCCGCAACCAGGGTGCGGCCTACGACTTCATGCTGATGCTCGACGCCGACAGCCTGATGGGCGGCGACACGATCGTCGGCATGGCGCAGATCATGGAGCAGCGCCCCTCCATCGCGCTTCTCCAGACCGTACCGATGATCATCGGCGCGACGACCTTCTTCCAGCGCTGGATGCAGTTCGCCAGCCGTTTCTACGGGCCGATTTCGACGGCGGGGCTGGTCTGGTGGTCGGGGTCCGAATCGACCTTCTGGGGGCATAATGCGCTGATCCGCATCCAGGCCTTTGCCGAGAGTTGCGGCCTGCCCGACCTGCCCGGACGCCCGCCCTTTGGCGGCACGATCATGAGCCATGACATGGTCGAGGCCGCGCTGCTGCGGCGGCGCGGGTGGCGGCTCCACATGCTGATGGTCGAGGACAGTTTCGAGGAATTCCCCCCCACGCTGATCGATCAGGCGGTGCGCGACCGGCGCTGGGCGCAGGGCAATACCCAGCATCTCAAGCTGCTGGGATCGAGCGGTTTCCACTGGATCAGCCGGTTGCAACTGTTCATCGGCGCGCTCGCCTATCTGATGTCGCCTGCCTGGTTGATCCTGATCGCCACCTCGATCACGCAAAGCCTGTCCGATGATGCCGCGACGGTACGCGCGGTCACCTCGACCCAGGTGCTGGTGGTGACTTTGGTCCTGTTGTTCGGGCCGAAGATCCTCAGCATCATCTGGGCCGTGGCGGACCGCGACCGGCGGGCGAGCTATGGCGGCGCACGGGGCATTTTCGCATCGGTGGCGCTCGACGTGCCGCTGTCGATCCTGACCGCGCCCGCCATCGCGCTGACCCAAACGGTCGACCTGATCAACATCGTGCGCGGCAAGCCGTCCGGCTGGAACCCGCAGAGCCGGGTGCGCGACGGGCTGGCGGCGGCGGACGCGATGCCGCGCTATCGCTGGCATCTGGGGGTGGGTGTCGTTCTGCTCGGCGTGTCGTTTTTGAACCCGATGCTGGGGGCGTGGCTGTCACCAGTGACCTTGGGGCTGTTGCTGGCACCGTGGCTGGCGATGCAGACGGCAAAGGTGCGGCCGGGCGAAAGGCTGGCGAAGAAGGGTGTGTTCGCCGTGCCGGGATCAGCGGTAGCGGAACCGGCGCGGCCATTGGCGATGGCCTAATGGTAGCGTTGGGGCGTGGGCTTCGACTTCGCTCAGCCTGAACGGAATTTGGTATCCAGCCCCATTCCCAACAGCCGTTCAGGCTGAGCGAAGTCGAAGCCCACGCTACGCCATCTCAATCATCCTCATCCTCGAACCCGACCAAGGCCAAGGCCCGCGCCTTCATCTGCCGGGTCTCGCACCAGTGGACCAAGGCCTCCTCGCGCCCATGCGTCACCCACACCTCGCGCGGCGCGATCTCGGTCAGCGTGGTCGTCAGCTCATCCCAATCGGCATGGTCGGACAGGATCAGCGGCAGCTCGACATTCTTCTGCCGCGCGCGCTGGCGCACCCGCATCCAGCCGCTGGCCATGGCGGTGATCGGATCGGGCAGTCGCCGCGACCAGCGATCGTTGAGCGCGCCGGGCGGACACATCACGACATGCCCCGCCATCTCCGCCTTGGGCGTGTCGGCCACCATGCGGAGCTCGCCCAGATCGACGCCCAATTCCTGATAGAGTGCACATAGCCGCGCCAGCGCACCGTGGAGATAAATGGGTGCCTCATGCCCCCGCACACGGAGTTCGGCGATCACCCGTTGCGCCTTGCCCAGCGCATAGGCGCCGACCAGCACGCAGCGCGTCGGATTGGCATGGAGCCGCGCGATCAGCTTGTCGATCTCGTCGCCCGTTTCGGGATGGCGAAAGACGGGCAGCGCGAAGGTCGCCTCGGTGACGAACACGTCGCATTTCACCGGCTCGAAGGCCGCACAGGTCGGGTCGGCGCGGCGCTTATAGTCGCCCGACACCACCACCCGCTCGCCCCGATAGTCGAGCACGATCTGCGCCGATCCCAGCACATGCCCGGCGGGGACGAAACTCACCTCCACGTCACCCAACCGGATCGTCTCGCCATACCCGACCGGCACGCCGGTCTGCGGGCCATAGCGCGCCTCCATGATCGCCAGCGTTTCCGGCGTCGCCCAGACGGTGCCATGCCCGCCGCGTGCATGGTCGGCATGGCCATGGGTCACGAGCGCGCGTGGCTCCGGTTCGGACGGGTCCACCCACACATCGGCGGGGGCCACGTAAATCCCGTGTTTATGGGGCTGTATCCAGTCGCCGAGCTTGGCCATGCTACCTATATCCTTGGATATGCCTCCCGGTTCCCTTCCGCCCGCCCTGACCGACTGGTTCGCCGCCAAGGGCTGGCACCCGCGCACCCATCAGCTGGCGATGCTGGAGGAAGCGCGCGCAGGCCGCCACGCGCTGCTGGTCGCCACCACGGGTGCGGGCAAGACGTTGGCGGGGTTCCTGCCGACCCTGACCGAGTTGATCGCGCAGCCGAGCGAGGGGCTGCACACCCTCTACGTCTCGCCCCTGAAGGCGCTTGCGGTCGATATCCGCCGCAACCTCGTGACCCCGATCGAGGAGATGGGCCTCGACATAAGGGTCGAGACGCGGACCGGCGACACCTCGTCGGACAAGAAGGCACGGCAGCGGGTGAAGCCGCCGCAGATATTGCTGACCACGCCCGAATCGCTGTCGCTTCTGCTCAGCTATCCCGATGCCGAAACGATGTTCGCGGGGCTGAAGACCATCGTGGTGGACGAGGTCCACGCCTTCGCCACCGGCAAGCGCGGCGACCTGCTGTCCTTGTGCATGGCGCGGTTGCAGCGGCTATCGCCTAATCTGCGACGGGTGGCGCTGTCAGCGACGGTGGCGGACCCGGACGGCTATCGCGCCTGGCTCGCCCCCGATGGCGATATCGACGCGGTCGGCCTCGTCACCGGCGAGCCCGGCGCGCCGCCGGACATCTCCATTCTGCTGCCCGAGGACCGCGTCCCCTGGGCGGGCCATTCGGGCCGCTATGCCGCCGCGCAGGTCATGCGCGTCATCGAGGCGAACCGGACGACCATCGTCTTCTGCAACACGCGCAGCCTGGCCGAGCTGATCTTCCAGGATCTGTGGAAGGCGAACGACAAGAGCCTGCCGATCGGCGTCCATCACGGCTCGCTGTCCCTGGAAGCCCGCCAGAAGGTCGAGGCGGCGATGGCCGACGGGCAACTCCGCGCGCTGGTCGCGACCGCGAGCCTCGACCTGGGCGTCGACTGGGGCGATGTCGATTGCGTGATCCAGATGGGCGCGCCCAAGGGATCGTCGCGCCTGCTCCAGCGGATCGGCCGCGCCAATCACCGGCTGGACGAATCGAGCCGCGCGATCCTGGTCCCCGGCAACCGCTTCGAATATCTGGAGGCGCGCGCCGCGCTCGACGCGGTGGAGGCGGGCGAGTTGGACCCCGACCTGTTCCGCCCCGGCGCGCTCGACGTGCTCGCGCAGCATGTCATGGCCTGTGCCTGTGCCGCGCCCTTCGAACAGGGCGCGCTGCTCGACGAAATTCGTTCGGCCATGCCCTATTCGGCGTTGGACAATGCGACGTTCGACCGGGTGCTGCGCTTCATCGCCGACGGCGGCTATGCCTTGCGCGCCTATGACCGGTTCAAGCGGCTGGTACAGCAGGCGGACGGGACATGGCGCGTCACCCATCCGCAATTCGTCGCGCAGCACCGCCTGAACGCCGGGATCATCGTGGAAGCGACGATGCTCAAGGTCCGCTTCCGCAACGGCCGCCAGCTGGGCCGGGTGGAGGAAGGATTCGCCGCGACCCTGGCGCCGGGCGACACCTTCTTCTTCGCCGGATTGAGCCTGGAGGTGGAATCGATCGATGGCGAGGACCTGATCGTCCGCGCCACCTCCCGCCCGGCGCGCATCCCGACCTATGGCGGCAGCCGGATGCCGCTGTCGACCAGCCTCGCCGACCGGGTGCGCGAATTCCTGGCCGACCGGGGCGAGTGGGATCGCTTCCCGGCGGACGTGCATGCCTGGCTGGAGATGCAGGACCGCCGCTCGGTCCTGCCCCGGCCCGGCCAGTTGCTGGTCGAGACCTTCCCGCGCGAAGGGCGGCATTACATGGTCGCCTACAGCTTCGAGGGGTGGAACGCGCACCAGTCGCTGGGGATGCTCGTCACAAGGCGGATGGAGGCGCAGGGGCTCAAACCGCTGGGCTTCGTCGCCAGCGACTATGCGCTGGCCTGTTACGGGCTGGAGAAGGTGACCGACCCGGCCAGCCTCTTCTCCCCCGACATCCTCGAAAACGAGTTCGTCGACTGGGTGCAGCAATCGCACCTCCTCAAGCGCGCCTTTCGCGAGGTGGCGGTGATCGGCGGGCTGGTCGACCGCCAGCATCCCGGCAAGCGCAAGACCGGGCGGCAGGTGACCTTTTCGACCGACCTGATCTACGACGTGCTGCGCAAGTACGAGCCCGGCCATCTGCTGCTTCAGGCGGCATGGGACGATGCCCGCGCGCGGATGACCGATGTGGGGCGCCTGGCGAATTTGCTCGACCGGGCGGGCGGCACGATGCTGCATGTCGATCTGGAGCGGGTGAGCCCGCTCGCCGTGCCGGTGCTGGTGCTGATCGGGCGCGAGCGCGTGGCGACGGGGAGCGCGGACGACGACCTGCTGATCGAGGCGGAGGCTCTGGCGGCGGAGGCGATGGGAGACTGAGGCCCGTGGCCCTCAACCCAACAAATCATCCGATCACCCTGATCGCATCAAAAATCTTGCAATGCGTACCCCTACCCCGCAAATCTGATTTCGTGCTCCGCCAGTATGAACTCGTCGACCGCGTGCTCGACTATGACCCCCAGGCCGATGAGGCGCTGTTGAACCGCGCCTATGTCTTCTCGATGAAGGCGCATGGCAGCCAGAAACGTGCCTCTGGCGATCCCTATTTCAGCCATCCGATCGAGGTGGCCGGCATCCTGACCGACATCCATCTGGATGACGAGACGATCGCCACCGCCATCCTGCACGACACGATCGAGGATACGGTCGCGACCTATGAGGAGATCGAACGACTCTTCGGTCCCAATGTCGCGCGGCTGGTCGACGGCGTCACCAAGCTGTCCAAGATCGAGGCGCAGACCGAGAGCGAGCGCGCCGCCGAGAATCTGCGCAAGTTCCTGCTCGCCATGTCGGACGATATTCGCGTCCTCTTGGTGAAGCTGGCCGACCGCCTCCACAATATGCGCACCCTCCATCACATCGCGAAGCCGGAAAAGCGCCGCCGCATCGCGAAGGAGACGATGGACATCTACGCGCCGCTCGCCGAGCGGATCGGCATGTACGAGTTCATGAAGGAGATGCAGATGCTCGCCTTCCAGCAACTCGAACCCGAGGCGTATGAGTCGATCTCCCTGCGCCTCGCCCAGATGAAGGAGGGTGGCGGCGACCGGATTTCTCGGATCGCGTCGGGCCTGAAACTCCTCATGTCGCGCGGTGGCGTTGAGGCCGAGGTGACGGGGCGCGAGAAATCGGCCTTCTCGATCTTCCGCAAGATGAACGAGCGGCACATCAGCTTCGAGCAGCTGTCCGACGTCATGGCCTTCCGCGCGATCGTGCCGACCGAAGAGGATTGCTACCGCGCGCTGGGGCTGATCCATCGTCGCTGGCCGATGGTGCCGGGGCGGTTCAAGGATTATATCTCGACGCCGAAGCGCAACGGATACCGCTCGCTCCACACCAGCGTCATCCATGCCGACAATGCGCGCATCGAAATCCAGATTCGCACCCCCGAAATGCATGCCGAGGCCGATTTCGGTCTGGCGGCGCACTGGACCTATAAACAGGCGACCCGCCATGATGCGCAGGTCAGCTGGATTCGCGACCTGGTCGAAATCCTCGACACCTCGGACAGCCCCGAGGAGCTGATCGAGCATACGAAGATGGCGATGTACCAGGATCGCATCTTCGCCTTCACCCCCAAGGGCGAGCTGATCCAGTTGCCCAAGGGCGCGACGCCGATCGACTTCGCCTATGCCGTGCACACCGATCTGGGCGACCAGGCGGTGGGAGCCAAGCTGAACGGCCGCGTGGTGCCGCTATCGACCGTCATCTCCAATGGCGACCAGGTGCAGATATTGCGCTCGGCCGGACAGACGCCGCAGGCCAACTGGCTGAACCTGGCGATCACCGGCAAGGCACTGGCCGCGATCCGCCGTCATCTGCGCCATGCCGAGCGCGCCGAGCAGGTCACTTTGGGCACCAAGCTGTACGAGGATATCGTCCGCCGCCTGCCCGCCCAGATCGGGCCGGATGCGCTGACCCATGCGCTTCAGCGGTTGAAGATGCCCGACGAGGCGCATCTGATGATCGCGATCGCCAGGCGTACCGTGTCCGACGCGGCGGTGATGGAGGCACTGATGCCCGGTTCGGCGGGCGCGGATGTCGTCGCCCTGCCGCCGCAGTCGAGCGCGATCTCGATCAAGGGGCTGACCCCGGGCGTCGCCTATGACCTCGCGCAATGCTGTCACCCGGTGCCCGGCGACCGCATCGTCGGCCTGCGCCGCCCCGATGCGGGGATCGAGGTGCACGCCATCCAGTGCCCGGTGCTGGCCGAGCTGGCCGACCGGACCGACGAGGAAACCGACTGGGTCGACGTGTCCTGGGGCGACGACAGCGAAGGCGCGACCGCGCGCATCTCGGTCATGGTCAAGAACGAACCGGGCGCGCTGGGCATATTGGCGACGATCATCGGCCAGCATAAGGCCAACATCATCAACGTCCGGCTGGATACGCGCGATACGCGCTTCCACACCAACCTGATCGATGTCGAGGTGCACGATCTGCAACACCTGATGCGCCTGATCGCGGCCTTGCGCGCGGCGGATGTGGTGAGTTCGGTCGAGCGGGTTTAGGTTCGCGCGGAGGCGCGGAGAACGCAGAGAGGTCCGGCGCGCGGAAAGCGCGTCCTGTTATCTTCGACGCTGCATGATGACCGTCGCCAAGGTGGTTGAACGAACCCCCTCTGCGTCCTCCGCGCCTCTGCGCGAACTAAATCTTCTTCGTTCCCCGGCGAAGGCCGGGGCCCAGTAGGGGTGAATGATCGAGAACGCGGGGCGTTTGCCTCCCACGCATCGTTTCGCGCGCCTTTGGCCGCGGGGAAACTGGACCCCGGCCTTCGCCGGGGAACGATGCGGCATTGGATTTCCTGACACCCGGATGACGCCTGCGTAACAAAAAGCTGGAACCCCCGACGCGCCTGCGCTTTGGAGACCCCGAACAGGGGAGCCTTAACATGCGTTTCGTCACCGCCGCCGCCATGCTCGCGCTCGTCGCCACCCCCGTCGTCGCCCAGACGACGCGCGCCATCTCCGCCTCGGACAAGGCGCAGGGGGCACAGGCCAACCCGGAACTCGTGAAGCAATATGGCGGCCGCTACACCGGCCCGCAGGCCGCGTTCGTCGAGCGGGTTGGAAAGCGGGTCGCAGTCCAGTCCGGCCTGTCGAACGCGCAGGGCGACTTCACCGTCACGACGCTGAACTCGCCGGTCGAGAACGCCTTCGCCATTCCCGGCGGCTATATCTATGTCACCCGACAGCTTCTCGCGCTGATGAATTCCGAGGCCGAACTCGCCTCGGTCCTGGGCCATGAGGTCGGCCATGTCGCCGCGCGCCATTCGCAAAGCCGCAATACCCGCTCGACCATCGGCTCGATCCTGGCGGCGGGCGCGGGGCTGCTGACCGGCAGCAATATCGCCACCCAGTTGGTGGGCACCGGCGCGCAGCTCTACACGCTGAAATATGGCCGCGATCAGGAATATCAGGCCGACGGCCTCGGCATCCGCTACATGACCGCCGCGGGATATGATCCCTATGCCTCGGCCGACATGCTCGCCTCGCTGGCCGCGTCGAGCAACCTCGCGGCGCGCACATCCGGCAAGGACGCCAACGCCATTCCGACCTGGGCCTCGACCCATCCCAACAGCGCCGACCGGGTCCGCCGCGCCGCTTCGCTTGCACAGCAAACTGGCCGCCCGGAGACTACGCCGCCCCAGGACACGGCATTCCTGCGGATGCTCGACGGCATGCCTTACGGCGACGATCCCAAGGAAGGCATTATCGACGGCCAGACCTTCCGCCATCCCGGCCTCAAGCTGAAGTTCACCGCGCCCAGCGGCTATGCCATCGCCAATGGTAGCGATGCCGTGACCATCGTCGGCCAGGGCGGACAGGCGGAGATGCGTCTCGCGCAAGGCAGCGATCTGGGCCAGGCGATCACGCAGCGTTTCCGCCAGCTCGGCACCGGCACCCCCTCTGGCCAGTTGCAGAACGGGACGGCCAACGGCATCCCCTATGCCTATGTGACGACCCGCGCCGCCGCCAATAATCGCGCGGTGGATGCGACGGTGGTCGCCTATCGCTTCCCCGCCGCGACCTATACCTTCACGCTGGTCACCCCCGCCGGCAGCGGCATCGGGCCTTTCCAGCCGCTGCTCGCCTCCGTCGCGCCGCTCTCGACCGCCGAAGCCAATGGCATTCGTGGCAAAAAGATCAGCATCGTCACCGTTCGTCAGGGCGATACGATCGACAGCCTGTCGGCGCGCATGGCCTTTCCCGATTACAAGCGCGAACGGTTTATCACGCTCAACGGCCTCGACCCGGAACAAGCGCTGACACCAGGCCGTTTGGTCAAGTTGGTCGTGAATGGGTGACGGACGCGCTCGACGCCGCTAAACCGGCGGCGTCATGAAGCGCCCTGCCCTGTCCGTCGTCGTCCCCTGCTATAACGAAGCCGCCTGTCTGGACGTGCTGCACGCCCGCATCTCCGGCGCGGCGCGCGCGGCGGTGGGCGAGGATTATGAGATCGTCCTGATCAACGACGGTTCGAAGGACGATAGCTGGCCGGTGATGCAGCGGCTCGCCGCCGCCGATCCGCATCTGGTCGCGATCAACCTGTCGCGCAACCACGGCCACCAACTGGCGCTGACGGCGGGCCTCGACCTGTGCGCGGGCGAGCAGATCCTGATCATCGACGCCGATCTTCAGGACCCGCCCGAGCTCCTCACCGACATGCGCGCGACGATGGCGGCGCAGGGGGCGGACGTGGTCTATGCCGTGCGCCGCAAGCGGGCGGGCGAGACATTGTTCAAAAAGGCGACGGCGGCGATCTTCTACCGCATGCTCGACCGGCTGACCGACACGCCGATCCCGCTCGACACCGGCGATTTCCGCCTGATGAGCCGCCGTGCGCTCGACGCGTTGCAGTCGCTGCCCGAACAGGCGCGCTTCATTCGCGGCATGGTCGCCTGGGTCGGCTTCCGCCAGGTCCCCTTCCCCTATGACCGCGCCGAACGTCATGCGGGCGAGACCCATTATCCGCTGGGCAAGATGATCGCGCTCGCCTTTGACGCGGTGACCGGTTTCTCGACCGCGCCGCTTCGCTGGGCCAGCCATATCGGCTTGGCGCTGACGGCGGCCTCGCTGTTGCTGCTGGTCTATATCGCGATCGGGTGGCTGACGGGGACGGCAGTGCAGGGCTGGACCTCGACCATGCTGGTCACCGTCATTCTGGGCGCGGTGCAGATGTTCGTGCTGGGCATGATCGGCGAATATCTGGGGCGGCTCTATATCGAATCGAAGCGGCGCCCGCTCTATCTGGTCGCCGATGTGGCGGGGCCGGTGCAGGGCCATGCCCGGCTAGGCTATAGCGCGCATGAGGGAGCCAAGGACCCGGCCTGACCGCCATCGCACGGGTCCGGCGCGGGCGCTTCCGCTCCTGCGGGACTCCCCCGGCGTTCGTCGGGGTGGTGGTAGCAGGCTAACTTTCGCACGGGAATCTTGACTCCGGAACGCACGCGGCGGGGGTCGGGGCGTGGCCTTCGAATTCGCTCAGGCTGAACGGATTTTTGTGTCCAGGCCCATTCCCGAACGCCGTTCAGCCTGAGCGAAGTCGAAGGCCACGGGACGCTCCCAACGAAAAAGGGCCCGGGGTTTCCTCCGAGCCCTTGTCCGTCATCCGAAGATAAGGATCAGTCGCGATCGCCGGTCAGGAAGGCCGGAGCGGCGAATTCGGACGAACCGCCCTGCTCGCCGCCTTCGCGACGGGGACGGTCGCCACGGTCGCGACGCGGACCGCTGCGGCCTTCGCCACCGCGTTCACCACCACGATCGCCACCGTCACGGCGCGGACCGCGACCGCCTTCACGGTCACCGCGCGGACCACGGTCACCGCGCGGTTCACGCGGTTCGCGGGCCGGACGATTGTCCTCCAGCTCGGCACCGGTTTCCTGGTCGACGACGCGCATCGACAGGCGGACCTTACCGCGCGGATCGATCTCGAGGACCTTGACCTTGACTTCCTGGCCTTCGCTCAGGACGTCCGAGACCTTCTCGACGCGCTCGTTCTTGATCTCCGAGACGTGGACGAGACCGTCCTTGCCGCCCATGAAGTTCACGAACGCACCAAAATCGACCAGGTTGACGACCTTGCCGTTGTAGATCTTGCCGACCTCGGCCTCTTCGACGATGCCCTTGATCCAGTTCATCGCGGCTTCGATCTGCGCACCGTCCGACGAGCTGATCTTGATCACGCCCTCGTCGTCGATGTCGACCTTGGCGCCGGTGGTGGCGACGATCTCGCGGATCACCTTGCCGCCGGTGCCGATCACGTCGCGGATCTTCGACTTGTCGATCGTCATCGTCTCGATGCGCGGGGCATGGGCGGACAGCTCGGTGCGGGTCTCGCCCAGCGCCTTGTTCATCTCGCCCAGGATGTGCGCGCGGCCTTCCTTGGCCTGCGCCAGCGCGACCTTCATGATCTCCTCGGTGATACCGGCGATCTTGATGTCCATCTGGAGCGAGGTGATGCCCTCGGAGGTGCCGGCGACCTTGAAGTCCATGTCGCCCAGGTGATCTTCGTCACCCAGGATATCGGACAGGACCGCGAAGTCCTTGCCTTCCAGGATCAGGCCCATGGCGATGCCCGAGACCGGACGCTTCAGCGGAACGCCCGCATCCATCAGCGACAGCGAGCCGCCGCAGACGGTGGCCATCGACGACGAGCCGTTCGACTCGGTGATGTCGCTGGTCACGCGGATGGTGTAGGGGAATTCCTCCTTCGACGGCAGCACCGGGTGCAGCGCGCGCCATGCCAGCTTGCCATGGCCGATCTCGCGACGGCCCGGCGCGCCGAAGCGGCCCACTTCGCCGACCGAATAGGGCGGGAAGTTATAGTGCAGCATGAAGTGCTGGTACGACAGGCCGTTCAGACCGTCGATCATCTGCTCGGCATCGCGGGTGCCCAGCGTCGTGGTCGCGATCGTCTGGGTCTCGCCGCGCGTGAACAGCGCCGAGCCGTGCGAACGCGGCAGGAAGTGGACCTCGGCCTCGATCGGGCGGATCTGCGTGGTCGAGCGACCGTCGATGCGGCGGCCGTCCTTCAGGATCGCGGTGCGGACAATCTCGGCTTCCAGCTTCTTGACGAGCTTGGCAGCGACGAGCTGTTCCTGCGGGGTGCGCTCGGCCATGGCGGCCTTCGCCTTGGCGCGGGCCTCGCCCAGCGCGGTCTGGCGCGCCTGCTTGTCGGTCAGCTTATAGGCGGCGGTGATGTCCTTGCCGACCAGCTTCTTCAGCTCGGCCTTCACGGTCTTCTGGTCGTCGCCGACCTTCAGCTCCCACGGATCCTTGGCGGCCTGCTCGGCGAGATCGATGATCGCGTCGATGATCTGCTGCGACGCCTTGTGCGCGAACATGACCGCGCCCAGCATGACCTCTTCGGAGAGCTCCTTGGCTTCCGACTCGACCATCATCACCGCATTGTGGGTGGCGGCGACGACCAGGTCCAGGTCACCGGCCAGCGCCTCGGCGTCGGTCGGGTTCAGCTGATACTCGCCATCGACATAACCGACGCGCGCCGCGCCGATCGGACCCATGAAGGGCACGCCCGAGATGGTGAGCGCGGCCGACGCGGCGACCAGCGCCAGGATGTCGGGCTCATTCTCGCCGTCATAGGAGAGCACCTGGCAGATGCAGTTGATCTCGTTGTAGAAACCTTCGGGGAACAGCGGGCGGATCGGACGATCGATCAGGCGGCTGATCAGCGTCTCACGCTCGGTCGCACCGCGCTCGCGCTTGAAGAAACCGCCGGGGATGCGGCCCGCCGACGAGAACTTTTCCTGATAGTGAACGGTCAGCGGGAAGAAGTCCTGCCCTTCCTTCACATTCTTCGCGGCCGTCACGGCGCACAGCACCACCGTCTCGCCCAGCGTCGCGATCACCGCGCCGTCGGCCTGACGGGCCACCTTGCCGGTTTCGAGGGTCAGCGTCTTGCCGCCCCACTCGATGGCCACTTTCTTGGTATTGAACATGGAATATCCTTCACTCCGACGGGCCTATCCCGCCGGGGCCTATGGGTTGAGCCAAAATTGGCTCTGGAGGTCGACCGAATTGCCGATCCTCCGATCCTACCCGACCCTGTCGTCGGGTTTCATGACATAGAGGCTTTGGGGATGCGCCTTTGCGGCATCCGGTCGGCCCGGTGCTTCATACACCAGCCGATAAAAAAAGGGCACCCCCGCAGGGGTGCCCTTTTTCGTGGCTTTCGCCCGTGGCTTACTTGCGCAGGCCGAGCTTGGCGATCAGCGCCAGATAGCGGTCGCCATCCTTGTGACGCAGATAGTCGAGCAGCGAGCGGCGCTTGTTGACCAGCATCAGCAGACCGCGACGCGAATGGTTGTCTTTCGCATGGGTCTTGAAGTGGCCGGTCAGGTTCTGGATCCGCTCGGTCAGGATCGCGACCTGGACTTCGGGCGAACCCGTGTCACCCTCGGCGCGGGCATGATCCTTGATGATTTCCTGGCGGCGTTCAGCGGTGATCGACATCGTGGTCCTTTCTTAATCGAGGTTGAAACCGCGAACGACCCGGACATTTGCGTCCAGCGCCTCCACCAGCGCCACCGGGCGGTCGCCCAGCATCGCGAAATATTGGCCATCATCCACGGCAATCCCGGCCAGCACACGCCCCTGACGGAGCGCCCCTGCCTGGTCGGGGTCGAGCGCAAGAGCCGGGATGTCGTCCAGCCCCGCCCTCAGCGGCAGGAGTATCTCTTCAAGCCCGCGCGCCTGCCCCATTTCGTTCAATTTGTCCAGCGATATCGCCGAGGCCAGGGTGAACGGCCCCGCCTTGATCCGGCGGAGCATGGTGACATGGCCGACCGTACCCAGCGCCAGCGCGATGTCGCGCGCGAGGGAGCGGATATAGGTGCCCTTGGAGACATGCGCGGTGAGGGTGATGTCCTGAAGCTCCTCCCCGGAACGGGGAGGGAGACCATCCGCAGGATGGTGGAGAGGGGCTTCCGCAGGCGACTCGCCCAGTGGCGCGCCCCCTCCACCATTCGCTGACGCGAACGGTCCCCCTCCCCGTTCCGGGGAGGATATGAGCGAATGAATCGTCACGCTGCGACTCGCCAGCACCACCTCTTCCCCGGCCCGCGCCAGGTCATAGGCGCGCTCGCCATCCACCTTCAGCGCGGAATAGGCGGGGGGCACCTGCTCGATCGAGCCGGTGAAGCGCGGCAGCACCGCCTCCAGCGCCGCGCGAGTCGGGCGGACATCGCTCTCGGCGACCACCTCGCCCTCGGCATCCAGCGTCGATGTCTGCGCGCCGAAGCGGATGGTGAAGTCGTACACCTTGTCGCTGTCGAGCATCCGCCCGGCCAGCTTGGTCGCCTCGCCCACCGCGATCGGCAGCACGCCGGTCGCCAGCGGGTCGAGCGTGCCGCCATGGCCGACCTTGATCCCCTTGCCATAGCCGCCCTGGCGCAGCACGCGCTTGACCGCGCTCACCCCTTGCGTCGAGCCGAGCCCCAGCGGCTTGTCGAGTATGATCCATCCATGCATCGGACGGGCGTTAGTCGGGCTTGGCCCCTATCTCAAGGACGGCGCCTCAAGCACCGTGCCGCCCGCCAGCGCCTCGCCGAAATGGCGGCGGCACAAGGCGATGTAACGGTCATTGCCGCCAATCTCGGTCTGTGCGCCCTCGGCGATCGCCTGGCCCTGGCCATCGACGCGCAGGTTCATCGTCGCCTTGGCGCCGCAGACGCAGACCGATTTGATCTCGCTGAGCGTGTCGGCGAGCGCTAGCAACCGCGCCGATCCAGGGAAGAGCTGGCCCTTGAAATCGGTCCTCAGGCCATAGCAGAGCACGGGAATCCGGTGCCGGTCGGCCAGCCGGGCCAGTTGATCGACCTGTTCGGGCGTCAGGAACTGCGCCTCGTCGACCAAGATACAGGCCAGCGGCGTCTGCCCGTGCCGGTCGAGCGCGCAGGCCTCCAGATCGGTGGTGGCCTGGAACGGCGTCGCGGGCTGCGACAGGCCGATTCGCGAGGCGATGGTGCCATAGGCGAAGCGATCGTCGATCGCGGCGGTGAACAGCATCGTGCTCATCCCCCGCTCGCGATAGTTGAAATCGGCCTGCAGCAGCATGGTCGATTTCCCTGCATTCATGCTGGCATAGTAGAAATAGAGCTTGGCCATATCCCGCCCTTATCGGAAGGGAGCCGCCATTTCGAGCATGGGACGAACCGGCATGTGGGTTGGCACGCGGATGGCGATGGCGGTGGCGGCCATAGGGATGGGTGGCGCCGGATCGGCGACTGCACCCGGCTCGTTCGCCTATGGCATCGACCCCGCCCATGCACGCGTGCAAGCAAAGGTCGGCTTTTTCGGCTTGGGCAGCAAGACGGCGCGTTTTCCCCGGCTGGAGGGTCGCATCGCCTTGTCGGACCGGGACGCGCAAGCCGTGACGCTGGACGTGCGGATCGATGCACAGGCGCTGGAGGCGGGGGATTCGCTGACCCGCTCCCGCCTGCGCGGGCCCGACTTCTTCGATGTCGAGCGATACCCCCGCGTGATCTTCCATGGCTCGACCATGACCCGGACCGGACCGCATAGCGCGCAGGTCGCAGGGACGATCACCGCGCGCGGCGTCACCCGCCCGGCGACACTGGCGGTCGACTTCTCACGCGACTTCGCCGCGATGACCGGGCGCGAGCCGGTGCATATCGCAGCGTCGACGCGGATCGACCGGCGGGATTTCGGGATGACCGCCTATCCGCTGATCGTCGGGCGACAGGTGACGATTACGATCGATGCGGACCTGATGCCCGGGCAGGATTAGGGTGGTTCCCGCCTTCCGTTCTTCTCGAGTCAGGTTCGCGCAGAGGCGCGGAGGACGCAGAGAGGCTGCCCCCAACGCTTCCACCCCGGCGAAGGCCGGGGTCCAGTTGCCATGGACGGGCGGCGGCGTAGTACATCTGCCCTCCCCCGCCTCGGCGCAGCGCGCCATCTATGACAAGGAGACTGGGCCCCGGCCTTCGCCGGGGTGGGCGACGTTTAAAGGTGGGGCGCTTCTTCTCTGCGCCCTCTGCGCCTCTGCGCGAACCTTTCCCTTGGCCTTCGACTTCGATCAGCCTGAACGGAGGCAGGGTGTCAGTCCTCGGAGGGCTCCCCCTCCTCCAGATCGCGCGCCACCTTGGGCGAGCGGAGGAGCGAATCGATATGGCTTCCCTCGTCGAAGCTCTCGTCCGCCAGGAACTTCAGCTTGGCGGCATATTTCATCTTCACCCGCGTCGCGACCTCGCGCTGGAGATAGGCGGTGTTGGTGCGCAGCGCCTTGATCACCACCTCCTCGTCCTTGCCGAGCAGCGGCTTCACGAAGACGGTGGCGTGGCGCAGGTCGGGGGACATGCGCACCTCGGTCACGCTGACCATATGCTTCGCCAGCGTCTCGTCATGCACGTCGCCGCGCGCGAGGATTTCGGACAGGATGTGACGCACCTGCTCCCCGACGCGGAGCAGGCGGACCGAGGGTTCGGCGGGGTTTTTGGCTTGGACCATGATAGTTCTTCTTCAAACGGAAATCGCGGCCGCCCGACGGGCGACCGCGATCATGTCCGGCAGAGGCGGGCGGCAGGAGCGATCCCACCACCCTGCCCGCATCAGAGCGAACGCTCGCGCAGTTCGACCTCGAAGGTTTCGAGATAGTCGCCCGCCTTGATGTCGGTGAAGTTCTGCGTGAACGTCACACCGCATTCCAGGCCAGCGCGAACTTCGGCGACATCGTCCTTGAACCGGCGGAGCGAGTTGATCTCGCCCTGGTAGATGATGACGTCGTTGCGCGTGATGCGCGCCTTGAGCGCCTTGCGGATGACACCCTCGGTGACCAGCAGACCGGCGGCCTTGCCGGTCTTGCCCGCCGAGAAGACCTCGCGGATTTCGGCGCGGCCGACGACCGTTTCGAACGCCTCGGGGCCCAGCTCGCCAGCCATACCCGCGCGGATCTCGTCGATAAGGTCATAGATGACGTCGTAGTATTTGAGCGCCACCTTGTTCCGCTCGGCGATCTCACGCGCCTTGGCGTTCGCACGGACGTTGAAGCCGATGATCGGCGCACCGCTGGCGGCGGCGAGCGTCACGTCCGACTCGGTGATGCCACCGACGCCCGAGTGCAGGATACGCGCCTTGATGAGGTCGGACGCGATCTTGTTGATCGACGCCAGGATCGCCTCGACCGTGCCCTGCGTATCCGCCTTGACGACCAGCGGATATTCCTTGGCCTGGTTCGCCTTCAGCGCCGAGAACATCGACTCCAGGCTGGCCGGGGCCGAGGTGGTGCGCTTCTGGAGCAGCACGCTCTGGCGATACTCGGCGACCTCGCGGGCACGCGCCTCGTTCTCGACGACCTGGAGGAGGTCGCCCGCCTGCGGCACGCCGGACAGGCCGAGCACCTCGACCGGCATCGCAGGCCCTGCTTCCTTCACCTGACGGCCCTTGTCGTCGACCAGCGCACGGACCTTGCCGCTTTCCGCGCCAACGACGAACACGTCGCCGACCTTCAGCGTGCCGCGCGTGACCAGCACGGTCGCGACCGGACCACGGCCCTTGTCGAGCTTGGCCTCGATCACGCTGCCTTCGGCCGGACGATCGGGGTTGGCGGCCAGTTCGAGCAGTTCGGCCTGAAGCTGGATCTTCTCGATCAGCGTATCCAGACCGATCTTCTTGAGCGCCGAGACTTCGACGTCCTGGGTTTCGCCGCCCATTTCCTCGACCTGCACGTCATGCTCGAGCAGACGCTCGCGGACGCGCTGGGGATTGGCGTCGTGCTTGTCGATCTTGTTGATCGCCACGATCATCGGCACGCCGGCCGCCTTGGTGTGGTTAATCGCCTCGATCGTCTGCGGCATCAGCCCGTCATCGGCCGCGACCACCAGCACCACGATGTCCGTGATGTCGGCACCACGCGCGCGCATCTGGGTGAAGGCCTCGTGGCCCGGCGTGTCGAGGAAGGTGATCTTCGACTTGTCCTTCAGCGTGACCTGATAGGCGCCGATATGCTGGGTGATGCCACCCGCCTCGCCACGCACCACATCGGTGCCGCGCAGCGCGTCGAGCAGCGAGGTCTTGCCATGGTCGACATGGCCCATGATCGTCACCACCGGTGCACGCGGCTTCAGCGATTCCGCTGCATCCTCGCTGGTGTCGAGCGCCAGATCGATGTCGCTGTCCGAGACGCGGACGATGTTATGGCCGAACTCGGTCACCAGCAGCTCGGCCGTATCCTGGTCGATGGTCTGCGTCATGGTGACGGGCATGCCCATCTTGAACAGCGCCTTGACCAGATCCGCGCCCTTCTCGGCCATGCGGTTGGCCAGTTCCTGGACGGTGATCGCTTCAGGCACCTGCACGTCGCGGACCTGCTTGACCTGCGGCTCGCGCGGGCCACCAAAGCCACGCTTTTCCTTCTCGCGGGCACGCTTCAGCGCAGCGAGCGAGCGGGCGCGAGCGCCGTCCTCGTTCAGCGCGCGGTTGACGGTCAGCTTGCCGCCGCGACGCTCGTCACCCTTGCGGTCGCGCTGCTGCGGACGGCCCGGAGGCGCGTTGCGCGGCGTCGGCTGGCCCGAGGGCATCGAACGCGGTGCGCCACCCGACGGAGCGGAGGCGGTGGTGTTGGTCGGCGCGCTGGCGGCCGGAGTCGCGGCTGCGGCGGGCGCAGGCGCGGGCTTGGGCGCAGGCTTCGGAATCTCGGGACGCTGCACCGGCGAGAAACGGCGCGGCGCGGGCATCGAGGGATCGCGACCCAGGACCGGCGGCGTCGGCACCACCGGAGCGGGCGCAGGCGCGGGCTTCGCCGCTACCGGAGCAGGAGCGGGCGTCGGGGCCGGCGCGGGGGTAGGAGCCGGTGCCGGGGGGTGCCTCGACCTTGGGCTCTTCCGCCTTGGGCTGCGGCGCCGGGATTACCGGACGCTCGACCGGACGGAAGGGACGCGGCTGAACCGAGATGGTCGGCGCGGCCGGAGCCGGGGCGGGTTCCGCCGCAGCGACAGGCGCAGGTGCCGGGGTCGGCTCGGGCGCAGGCGCAGGCTCGGGTGCCGGTTCCGGCGCGGGCGGCGGGGCGGCGGCAGCCTCGGCGGCGGCACGTGCACGCTCTTCGGCCCGCACACGCTCGTCTTCGGCGCGCTGCTGACGCTCGGCGTCCTCGCGACGACGAATCTCTTCCTGCATGGCGAGGCGCTGTTCCTCGGCTTCACGCAGCAGGCGCGCCTGGCGCTCCTGTGCCGTCTCGTTCGACGGCACCGGGCGACGCGGTGCGACCGGCGCCGCGGCGACGGGCGCTGCGGGTACGGGTTCGGGGGCCTGCGCGGGGGCGGTCGTCTCCGGCGCTCCCCCCTGCGGGCCCAGGACGCGACGGCGCTTCGTCTCGACGATCACGGTGTTCGAGCGGCCGTGGCTGAAGCTCTGCTTCACCTTGCCGGTCTCGACCGTGCGCTTCAGCCCCAGGGGCTGGCGCATTCCGAGTTTCGGCTTGTCGTTGTCGGTCTCGCTCACTCAAAATCCTCGTGTACGGTCACGGCCGGTCGGTCACCAGTAAGGTCGGACGCCGATGCGCCTTGCGAGGCCGTTTCGCAAGGCGTTGCCACAGGGTCGGGTCCGATAAAATGCAGCCAGCGGTCGAGCGCTTCGCTCACCCGCTTTGCCGCGTTACGATCTGTCAGGCCGATGTGTACCACATTTTCGCGGCCCAACGCCAATGACAATATGGGGCGTGTGGCGGGCAGTGCCAACCCCTTCAGATCGGAACCTTCACGGTCCGATCCGACGCGCCACGCCTGCGCCAGCTTGCGACAGCCATCCTCACCCGCATCGGCGGCGTGATAGAGCGCGTGCAACTGGCCCGAGCGCGCCGCCGTCGCGATCTTGTCCGATCCGGTCAGCAGCATGCCCGAGCGCGACTCGAGGCCCAGCCGGTCGAGCGCGTTGCGCTCCAGCGCGGCGGTGATCAGCGCGGGCAGGTCGTCGGGGATCGCAAACTCGCCGGTCTTGAACGCGCGCGCCAGTGCTCCCTTCAACCGCCCCTTCGCGATCGCGGTTTCCAGCTCGGCACGAGTCACGCCGATCCAGCCGCCCCGTCCCGGCGCCTTGGCGCGGACATCGGGCAGCACCCGCCCATCGGGCGCGAGCGCCAGACGAATCAGATGCGGACGCGCGTCATGCTCGCCCGACAGGATGCAGCGGCGGACCGGTCCATCGATCGAGTCGCGGGCCGCTTTCGCCGAAGCTCTGGGGCTCCGGCCCTTGGGGGCCGGAGCGGTGTTTACACCACCGCGCTCATTGTCCCGGTTCCGCATGCGCGTCTCCCCGGGTGCTAGGAGCATCACGGTCGGCGATCAACTGACCGCCCGCCCCGTAATTTTCGGTGGAGACCTCCTCGATCACGATCTGGACGGCGGCCGGGTTCTTGCCCAGCCGCTCCACCAGCGAACGAGTCACGTCGGCGACGATCTCGGCCTTTTGCTGCTTGGTGGCGGTGCCCGCCATACGGATCGAGACGAACGGCATCAGGCTTCGTCGCCCTCCGCATCGGCAGCTTCGGCGGCCACGGGCTCTTCCTCATCGGCGAACCAGTGGGCGCGCGCGGCCATGATGATCTCGTTGCCCTGCTCGTCGCTCAGGCCATATTCGGCCAGGATGCCGCCCTTGGGGGCCGGACGCGGGGTATCGTCGCCACGACGACGCGGCTCGGCGCGCTTCTTCTCGACCAGTTCGTCGGTCGCCAGGTCGGCGAGATCGTCGAGCGTCTTGATGCCCGCCTTGCCCAGCGTGACCAGCATCGCCTCGGTCAGATAGGGAATGTCGGCCAGCGCGTCCTCGACGCCCAGGCCACGACGCTCGTCGCGTGCAGCCTGTTCGCGGCGGTCCAGCGCTTCCTGCGCACGGCTCTGGAGCTCCTGCGCCAAGTCCTCGTCGAAGCCCTCGATCGCGGCCAGCTCGTCGAGCTCGACATAGGCGACCTCTTCCAAAGCACCGAAGCCTTCGGCGACCAGCAGCTGGGCCAGCGTCTCGTCCACGTCCAGTTCGTTCTGGAACATCTCGGAGTTGGCCACGAATTCCTTCTGGCGCTTCTCGGACGCGTCGGCCTCGGTCAGGATGTCGATCGCCTTGGCGGTCAGCTGGCTGGCGAGGCGGACATTCTGGCCGCGACGGCCGATGGCGAGGCTGAGCTGATCGTCGGGGACGACGACCTCGATCCGGTCCTCTTCCTCGTCGATCACGACGCGGCTGACGTTCGCGGGCTGAAGCGCGTTCACCACGAAGGTCGCAGTGTCGGGCGACCAGGGGATGATGTCGATCTTCTCGCCCTGCATCTCCTGCACGACCGCCTGGACGCGGCTGCCCTTCATGCCGACGCAGGCGCCGACCGGGTCGATGCTCGAGTCGTGCGAAATCACGCCGATCTTGGCGCGGCTGCCCGGATCGCGCGCGGCGGCCTTGATCTCGATGATGCCGTCATAGATTTCGGGCACTTCCTGCGCGAACAGCTTCTTCATGAAGTCGGGGTGCGCGCGGGACAGGAATATCTGCGGGCCACGGTTTTCGCGGCGCACGTTCAGGATCAGCGAGCGGATGCGGTCGTTCACACGGACGACTTCGCGCGGGATTTGCTGGTCGCGACGGATCACACCCTCGGCGCGGCCCAGATCGACGACGATGTGGCCGAACTCGACGCGCTTGACGACGCCGGTGATGATCTCGCCCTGGCGGTCCTTGAACTCGTCATACTGACGGTCGCGCTCGGCGTCGCGGACCTTCTGGAAGATGACCTGCTTGGCGGCCTGCGCCGCGATGCGGCCGAATTCGATCGGGGGCAGCGGGTCGACGATGAAGTCGCCAATCGCGGCACCCTTTTGCAGCTTCTCGGCGCCCTTCAGGTCGATCTGCTTATAATAGTCGTCGACCTGCTCGACCACCTCGACGACGCGCCACAGACGCAGATCGCCCGAATTGGGATCGAGCTTCGCGCGAATGTCGTTCTCGGCACCATAGCGGGCACGGGCGGCGCGCTGGATCGCGTCCTCCATCGCCTCGATGACGATGCCCTTGTCGATCATCTTTTCCGACGCGACCGCATTCGCGATCGCGATCAGTTCCGCCTTGTTGGCGGAAATGGCGGTAGCCATCAGTGCCGTCCTTCCGTCGTGGCGCCGTCCGTGTCGGGCGCGTCCTGATAATAAACCTCTTCCGCGCCATCCAGGGACAGCGGCACCGTCGCGGCGATCAGCCGGTCGGTCATGACGAGCTTGGCGTCCTCGATCGCGGCGAAAGGCAGTTCGTGGCGAACCTCTTCCCCATCGACGATGATGACGGTCTCGCCCTCGACCCCGGCCAGATCGCCCTTGAACTGCTTGCGGCCGTTCAGCTTCTCGGCGAGCGTGATCCGCGCCTCATGCCCCGCCCAGTCGGCGAAATCCTTCAACCGGGTCAGCGGACGGTCGATACCGGGCGAGGAGACCTCCAGCCGGTACGCATGGTCGATCGGGTCGCGGCCCTGCTCCTCCAGCGCGTCCATCACGTCCGAGATGCGGCGCGACAGATCAGCACAGTCGTCGATATTGAGCTGGCGTGTGTCGGGACGTTCGGCCATCACCTGGAGCGTCGGGTCCGACGTGCCGCCATACATCTTCACGCGCACGAGCTCGAAGCCGAGCGCTTTCGCCTCGGGTTCGATGAGTTGCGTCAGAAGGGCGATGTCCGCCATGAAAGCTCCAGATGTGCCGGATCGGTGCCGCGGAACCCGTCCTGCAGCCTCTTTCACCCGACGATGTAAGAGAATGTCGCAGTATATACGCGCAACGCTCTTGCGAAACAAGCACGCATATCGAAACGTTAGCCCGGATGATCGGGACCGTTCCAGGCCCCGGACGGGAGAGACGACCATGAAATTGCCGCTGCTCGCCACCCTTCCGGTGGCGCTGATCGCCTGTTCGGGCAATGGCCCCGCCCCCGACGAGACGGGCGGCACGCCCCCCGTCACAATATCGCCGGGCAGCACGCCCTCCCCCTCGCCCTCCGCATCCGCCACGCCGCCCGCGACGGTGGTCGACGGCCAGCCCTTCGGCCGGACCGTCATCGCCGATTTCGACGCGCCCTGGGCGATGACCTTCCTGCCCGACCGGCGGATGCTGGTGACCGAGAAAGACGGGCGGATGCTGCTGGTCAGCGCGGACGGGCAGCAGCGGCAGGTGATCGCGCGCATCGGTGTCGATTCGGCGGGCCAGGGCGGCCTGATGGACGTGGTCCTCGCCCCCGATTTCGTCCAATCGGGCCATGTCTATTTCAGCTATTCGGTCGCGACCGAAGGCGGCAAGCATGTGGTGCTGGCGCGCGGTCGCTTGCAGGAGGCCAACGGCGCCGCGCAGCTGACCGGGAGCGAGACCTTGTGGGGCGCGAGCCCCGCCGTCACCGGCGACGGCCATTATTCGGGCCGCATCGCCTTCTCGCCCGACGGCCAATATCTGTTCTTCACGGCGGGCGAACGGCAGAAATTCACCCCTGCCCAGGATCCCAAGGCGACGCTGGGCAAGGTCCTGCGCCTGACCCCTGACGGCAAGCCGGCGAACAATCCGCTGGCGGCGCAGGGATTCGATCCGGCGGTCTGGTCCTATGGGCACCGCAACCTGCTCGGCATCGCCTTCGACGCGAGCGGCAATCTTTGGGAACAGGAAATGGGCCCCAAGGGCGGCGACGAGCTCAACCTGATCCTGCCGGGGCGCAATTATGGCTGGCCCAACGCCTCCAACGGATCGCATTATGACGGACGCGACATTCCCGACCACCGGGCGGGCGATGGCTATGAGGCGCCCAAGGTCTGGTGGAACCCGGTGATCTCGCCGGGCGGGCTGATGATCTATTCGGGATCGCTGTTCCCGCAATGGCGCGGCGACGCCTTTATCGGCGGCCTGTCGAGCAAGTCGCTGGTCCGCGTCGACCTGAACGGCACCAGCGCGACCAAGGGCGATCAATGGGACATGGGCGCGCGCATTCGCGAGGTCGAGCAGGGGCCGGACGGCGCCATCTATGTGCTTGAGGATGGCGGCGATTCGCTGGGACGCCTCATCAAGCTGACTCCGGCCACCGCATCCTGACCGCTTTGCCGCCCCTTCCCACCCGTCGGGGCGGCCATATTGGTCCGACAATTCACTTGACCGCCACCGACGGCAGGTCGATCCTGTCCGCGGGAGGAGAGGGACGATAAAGCTTCGCTCCACCAATATGGGGGAGACGAGCCAGATGCCATCGCCGCACAGAATGTCGCCCGGACGCGCGCGCGCCGTCGAGGCGCATTCGCGCGATGCGCGACTGTCGCGCGGCCTGTCGGGCACCAATTTGGAGCGCGCGGGTGACTATAATCTGCGCACCGTGCTCCAGGTGATTCGCCTTCACCGCGAAACGACCCGAATCGCCATCGCCAACCAGACCGGGCTGACCCCGCCGACAATCGCCAACATCACCGGGCGGCTGACCGCGATGGGGCTGATCCGCACCGCCGGGCGGCTGCACAACGGGCGCGGCCAGCCGGCGCTGAAGATTGAGCTTTGCCCCGATGGCGCGTTCGGCATCGGCCTGACCATCGATCGCGACCATCTGGCGATCGCGATCCTGGACCTGAGCGGCACGGTGCGCGCCCGCGCCACGCGGGAGATCGGTTTCGCGAGCCCCGACGACGTGCTGGCCTTCATCCGCGACACGCTCGACCCCGCTTTGGTCGAAGGAGGGATCGACCGATCGCGCGTGCTGGGGGTCGGGGTGGCGATGCCGGACGGGCTCGATCGCTCGCTGCCCAATCAGACGCGGGGCTATGATGCCTGGGTCGGGGTGGACCTGAACGCGCTGCTCGCCCCGCTCCTGCCCTGGCCGATCCACCGCGACAATGATGCCGCCGCCGCCGCTTTGGGCGAGGCGCAATATGACCAGGACTTCGAATGCCCCAGTTTCTTCTACCTGCTGATCACGGCGGGCCTGGGGGGCAGCCTGGTCATCGACCGCAGCTATCATCGCGGCGCGCATCGCCGGTCGGGTGAGATCGGGCTGATGCCAGACCCCACCGCCGACCGCCCCGGCGCGGTGGTGCAGGACACGGTATCGCTGGCGGGGCTCCAGGTACGGCTGGCCGCGGCGGGACACAGGCTGGAATCGCCCGAGACGCTGGGCGAGCGCGACGATCCGAAGCTGTCCGCCATACTCGACCCGTGGATCGCGGATTCGATCGCCTCGCTCGTCCAGCCGTTCGTCGCGGTCACCACCCTGTTCGATCCGCACGCCATCCTGATCGGCGGGCGGCTCCCTGCATGGCTGCTCGACCGGCTGGCGGAGGGGTTGCGAAAGGCGCTTGCGGGGATCGAACTGCCCGCCCGCCCGATCATCCGCGCCGCCCGCACCGCGCAGGACGCCCCTGCGATCGGCGCGGCTATGCTGCCCTTCATGGACCGGCTGCTGCCCTCCGACTCGATCCTTATCCAGGCCGGGCGCGGGTAAACGCCCCTCTCATTCCCCTCCTCCGTTCAGCCTGGACGGAGGTAAAAGCCAAGCGCGCAGCGTCAAAAAAAGGCCCGCCTCCCATCGGGAAGCGGGCCTCAAAGGCATCTCGCATGTTCGGGGCTATCAGCCCGCCATGTCCTCCAACTCACGACCGCGCGTTTCGTTGACCATCGCGCGGACAAAGAAGAACGAAGCCGCCGCAAAGAAGGCATAACCGAAATAGGTCACGCTCAATCCCGGCGACACGGCCAGCGCCGGGAAGCTGACCGAGATGGCGGCATTGGCGATCCACTGCGCAAAGCCCGACACCGCCAGGCCCGAGCCGCGAATCTGGTTCGGGAACATCTCACCCAGCATGACCCACATGACTGGGCCCCAGCTGGCGTTGAAGAAGATGACGTAGAGATTCGCCGCGACCAGCGCGATCACGCCATTGTTGCCGGGCAGGGTCACGCCGCCGTTCGCGCCGGTGACGGCGGTCGAGAAGGCATAGGCGACGATCGCCAGCGTCACCGCCATGCCCGCCGAACCGATCAGCAGCAGCGGCTTGCGCCCGATCTTGTCGACGGTCGCGATGGTGAACAGACACGCCGCGATCGACAGCACACCCGACAGGATGTTGGTCTGAAGCGCATAGTCTTCCGAAAAGCCGACCGCTTCCCACAGGGTCGCGCCATAATAGAAGACGACGTTGATGCCGACCAGCTGCTGGAAGATGGCCAGGCCGATACCGGCCCACAAAATGGGGCGGATCTTGCCCGTGGTCTTGTCGACCAGATCTGACAGCTTGGGCTTGTGGTGATCGGCGGCCAGGGTCGCGCGAATCTCGGAGACCTTGCGGGTCGCCTCCGCCTCACCGAACAAGCGGGTCAGCACGGTATGCGCCTCGGCATCGCGGCCCTTGGCGACCAGGAAGCGCGGGCTTTCCGGGATGATCGACAGCGCCGCGAAATAGACCGCCGCCGGGATCGCCTGAAGCCAGAACATCCAGCGCCAGGCGGGATAGCCCAGCCAAAATTCGGCGGTCGAACCACCGGCATAGCGCGCCAGCGCGAAGTTCGCGACGAAGGCGCCGGTCAGGCCGGTGATGATCATCACCTGCTGTACGCTCGACAGGCGTCCGCGAATCGCGGCGGGGGTGACTTCGGAGATATAGACGGGCGAGATGACGCTGGCCGCGCCGACGCCCAGGCCGCCGATGATCCGCGCGAAGATGAAGACGGCCGAACTGCCCGCCGCACCGGCCAGCAGCGCGCTGACCAGGAACAGCGCCGCGGCCAGCATCATGACGTTGCGACGGCCGATCGCGTCCGCCAGGCGGCCTGCACCGAACGCGCCGATCGCCGATCCGACCAGGATCGCGCCGACATTGACGCCCACGCCCAGGCGGCCGAGGTCGAATGCGGCCTCCAGCCCCTTCTGGGTGCCGTTGATGACGCCTGAGTCATAGCCGAACATGAAACCGCCGATGGTCGCAACGGCGACGATCGCGGTGATGAAACCATGATTGACGCTGCCAGCGTCCAATCCCCTTGTCGTATCGGTCACCTCGGGCCCTCTCCTGATCCGTGCATGGCGTCTTCGCCTATCCGCACGGCAATGTCCTGTCACCGGCGCAATATGCCACCGGTTATCAATGGTAACGCTATCTTAAAACACCGCGCCGTCAAGCATGTGGATTCGCGCCCCATCCCCGATTGCGACGGAATGCGCCCCCGCATCAGATTTCACGCGGGCGGCGGCGCGGCGCGGCATCCGACTGGCGGCGAATCAGGCTGTAATCGAGCAGCCGATGCGTGGCGGCATCGAGATTCTTCTGGCGGATGACGGTCGCCATCATCTCCACCGCCGCGCGCGCCATGTCGGCGATCGGCTGGTGAATCGTGGTCAGTTCGGGCCAGATCGTCGTCGACAGGGTGGTATCGTCGAACCCGCAGACCGTCAGGTCGCTGGGCACGTCCAGCCCGCGCCGATGCGCCACCGCGACGCTGGCCGCCGCCATGTCGTCATTGGAGGCGATGATCGCGGTCGGCGGCTCGGGCAGGTCGAGCAGCCGTTCGGCGGCGTCCAGCCCGGAGCGATAGGTGTACAGACCCGGTACGACCAGATTCTCGTCGAACGGCACACCCACCGCCTCCAGCGCGGCACGGAATCCTTCGTATCGCCGCGCACTGGCGGTCAGGTTGGGGTTGCCGCAGATAAAACCGATCCGGCGATGGCCCAGCGTCATGACGTGCCGGGTCATCTCCTCCGCCGCCGCCCGGTCGTCGATCTGCACCGCCATGGTGGTGTCGGGCATGTCCTCGGGCGCGCGGCCGGTCGCCACCACCACCGAGGGGACCCCCGCCTCGCGCAGCAGCGTCAGCACCGCCTCCGCCTCGCACAGCGGCGGGGGAAGGATGACGCCGTCGATCCCGCCGGCGATCAGGTGGCGCGCCACCTCCACCTCGTGATCGCCGATCTCGCACTTCTCGACCACCATCTGCACGTCCAGCCGCGACGCCTGGTCCAGCGTGCCGAGCAGGAATTCGCTGAGGAAACCCTGGCTGGGGTTGCTGTAGAGCATGCCGATGCGGATCTGCGCCGCCCCCGCCAGGCTGCGCGCGGCAGGATTGGGGGCATAGTTCAGCTGGGCGATCGCCGCCTCCACCTTTTCACGGGTGGCGGGGCGGACATTGGCCTCGTTGTTGATCACGCGGGAGACGGTCATCAACGAAACACCGGCGGCGCGGGCGACGTCGCTGATCGTGGGAGCGCTGCTGCCGCGGCGCGAAGTCCTGATGCTCATAACGTTTACGCTTCCAACTTTCGGGCGCGAGACGCAATGCTTTGCGGCACGGCGCGCATGTTTCTGTAACGAGCACCCCTATGGTAACGCTTGATTCCTCCCGGCCGGGCGACTAGGGGCGGCCTCAGCATCAAGAGTCGGGCCGTCGCCCGGCACCAACCTGCCTCCCGGCAAGGTGGTGCCTCTCCGACACGGAGGGGGATGTGGCCAGACCGGCAACAACGGGACGATCAGCCACCTTCTCCTTCATCCGCCTCGCCAGACCGGACGAAGGATATGCAATGACCGTGGCCCCCCAGCAATTTGCGAGCGACAATTACGCGGGCATCTGCCCCGAAGCCTGGGCCGCGATGGACGAAGCCAATCGCGGCTATGTCCCCGCTTATGGCGAGGACCCCTATACCGACCGCGCCGCCGACGCCTTTCGCACGCTGTTCGAGACCCAGTGCGAGGTGTTCTTCGCCTTCAACGGCACGGCGGCCAATTCGCTGGCGCTGGCCGCGCTCTGCCAAAGCTATCACAGCGTCATCTGCTCGGCCTCCGCGCATGTCGAGACCGACGAGTGCGGCGCGCCGGAATTCTTCTCGAACGGCTCCAAGCTGCTGGTCGCGCAAACCGAGGACGGCAAGCTGACCCCGGAGGCCGTGCGCGCGCTCGCCACCGGCCGGTCGGACATCCATTTCCCCAAGCCGCGCGCCGTGACCATCACCCAGCCGACCGAGACCGGACAGGTCTATACGCTGGCCGAAATCCACGCCCTGTCGGCGACATGCCGCGAACTGGGGCTTAGGCTGCACATGGACGGGGCACGCTTCGCCAATGCCTGTGCCGCGCTGGGTTGCTCGGCCGCCGATATGACGTGGCGGGCAGGCGTCGATGTGCTGTGCTTCGGCGGCACCAAGAACGGCATGGCCGTCGGTGAGGCGATCCTGTTCTTCGACCCCGCGCTGGCGGAGGATTTCGATTATCGCTGCAAACAGGCCGGACAGCTGGCGTCCAAGATGCGCTATCTGGCCGCCCCGTGGATCGGGATGCTGGAAAGCGGGGCGTGGCTGTCCAACGCCGCGCACGCCAATGGCTGTGCGCAGCGGCTGGCCACGCGGGTCGCCGGGCTGCCCGGCATCGCCCCGATGTTCCCGGTCGAGGCGAATGCGGTGTTCCTCAGCGCGTCGCCCGCCATTCTGGACGCATTGCGGGCGCGAGGCTGGCGATTCTATACGTTCATCGGCGGCGGTGCGCGCTTCATGTTCGCTTGGGACGCCGACCCGGCGCGGGTCGACGAGCTCGCCGACGATATTGCTGCCGTGGCGATGGAGACGTTGCAGGCGGCGTGACGCGGATCCAGCCGGGGGGCGCGCGTCGTCCGGTCAAATGCTTGATAAGTCTGAAATACTGTCGCATTATCCCGATCGTTGAGGGAGGAACATCGGAATGAACCGTCATTGGGCAGCGGTCGCTATGACCGCCATCATCCTGTCTGCCGTGCCGGCGGGCGCACAATCGACCGAAACCCCTCCCCAGCCCAAGGAAAAGAAGACGTGTCGCCGGCTGATGCCGACGGGCTCTTTCCTGCCCACGCGCGTGTGCAATACCGAGGCGCAATGGCGTGAGTTCGACGGCGTCAATCAGCAGGGCGTGGGGGAATTCCGCCGCGCCCTCAACATGACCAGC
Organism: Sphingomonas sp. Marseille-Q8236; assembly: GCF_965112005.1. NCBI lineage: Bacteria > Pseudomonadati > Pseudomonadota > Alphaproteobacteria > Sphingomonadales > Sphingomonadaceae > Sphingomonas > Sphingomonas sp. Marseille-Q8236. Next base: position 1,068,201 of record NZ_CBCOPO010000001.1, on the reverse strand, counting down.
ACCAACGAACGCAACCGGCCCCGGTAACGGGTGCTACGGGCTGGCGGCGGGGCGGCATTCGATCAGATCGCCGCGTTGCAGGTCCGACGGGGGCATGGGATAACGGCCCGCATGCCCACCCGAGCCGAAGACTATGGGCGATCGGCAGGCGCCAGCGCGATTTCCACCCGGCGATTGCGCGCACGGCCTGCGCTGTCGTCGCTGCCGTCGGGGCGCGCATTAGGAGCGATGGGCCGCGTCTCGCCCAGCGCGATGACCGTCATGGCAGTGCGCGCGATACCCTTGCCCGCCAGATAGTCGCGCACCGCCTCAGCCCGTTTGCGCGACATGCGGCGATTGGCCTCGTCATCCCCTTCGCTGTCCGAATGACCGCGCAGGACGAGACGGCCGCTCCTGACCCTGGGATCGGCGGCGACCCGGTCGAGCGCCGCGCGCGCCTCACGATCCAGCGCGTCGCCTCCTTGTGGGAAACCGATGGTCGACAGGCTCCCCCCCGGATTGGCCGCGACTTCGCCCGGCAGCGTATCGGGCCCGGCCGGGGTGCGAGAAGCCGTGTCGGCCGAAGGCGACGGGTCGGGGACGGGCAACTCGATCGATGCGCCATTGGCCCCCGCCGCACGGGCAACCGTGGTGTCGCGGGAATCGCAACCGGTCAGCGCCAGCCCGGCGATCGCCACCAAGGCCATCGGTCGCATCCGCATTCCCATTCGCCCGCCCCATCGATCCTGCCCGTTCGGCGCGGGACCATAGGGAGGCGATTGCTGCGGCGCAAACCGGTCATCACGTCCCGGCGGGTGGGATCACGCCGCGTTCCTCGCTCAGGATCCGCCATCCCGCCAGGAACAGCGCGGCGACCACCGGGCCGACGACGATGCCGCTCAGCCCCAGCAACTCGATTCCGCCCAGCGTGGTCAGCAACACGATCCAGTCGGGCAGACCGGTGTCGCGACCCACCAAAATGGGACGCAGGATATTGTCGGCCAGTCCGATGACCAGCACGCCCGAGGCAACGACCACCGCCCCCTGCCAGATCGCACCGGTCGCCAGCAGATAGATCGCCACCGGCCCCCAGATGATCGCCGGACCGATCGCGGGCAGCAGCGCCGCGATCGCCATCAACAGGCCCCAGAGAAGGGCGGCAGGCAGTCCGACGATCCAAAAGGTGATCGCGCCCAGCCCACCCTGCACCAGTCCGACGATGACCGACCCCTTGATCGTGGCGCGGACGACCGCGACGAAGGTTTCGACCAGCCGCTTCGCCACGCCATGATCGAGCGGGAGCGCGCGGACGAAATCGGGGCCCAGCCGGTCACCGTCGCGGATCAGGAAGAAGGCGACATACAGCCCGACGCCAAAGGCCAGCGCGAAGGCGAAGGCGTTGCGCCCGATCGACAGCGCCTGGGTCGCAATCTGGCTGACGCTGCTGCTGAGCGTGCGCGAGATGCGCGATTGCAGCCCTTCGAAACTTCCGACACCCGAACTGTCCATCGCCTGACGGAGGCGGTTGGGCAAGGCGTCGCGGACCTGTTGGAAATATTGCGCGAAGTCGATCTGGCCGCTGCGCATCTTCATATAGACGCCCGATGCCTGATCCACGACCATGCTGCCGATCAACAGGGTCGGCACCACCACCGCGAAGGTGATGATGAGCATGGTCAACCCCGCCGCCAGATTGCGCCGTCCTCCGGTCTTCTCCAGCAGCCATTGGAACAGCGACCGGAACAGGATCGCCGCCAGTCCTGCCCAGAGCAGCGCGAGCAGAAAGCCCGAGATGACCGCGATCAGGCCGATCGTAATCAGTGCGAGGAAGAGGATGAATCCCCCTCGCTCGATCCTCTGGCGGTCGATGTTCATATGGCCCTCCCCTAAATGCATCGCGGCGTAACCGTCACGATCACGCAACGGTTCCGCGATACCATATTGGCGAGATGGCGGGGATAAAGGGGCAGAAGAGGGTGTTGCCCTGCCCCGCACCCCGACGCCCCGTTCAGCCTGAGCGAAGTGCGTCGCTATTCCTCCCCTACAAGGGGAGGTGGCAGCCCGAAGGGCTGACGGAGGGGTGTCGCGCTCTCAATAGGGTGACACCCCTCCACCATGCTGCGCATGGTCCCCCTCCCCTTGCAGGGGAGGAAGGATATGGTCCGTTACTCCGCCGCGACCGCCTCGACGCTGTCGTCAAGCGGATGCGCCAGACGGGTCAGCATTTCCTTCGGGCAGACCTGCCAGAAATGCCCGGCGACCCGGTCCCAGTCCTCCAGCAGGCCCTTCGACCATTTGCTGTCGGTCGCGGCGGCATGCTGTTCGACCAGATCGCGCAGCACCCCTTCCCAATGGGCGGAGGCCAGGCGCTGCCACACGATATTCTCGGGGTTGGCGCGGCGGGCGAAGCGGTCCTCTTCGTCATAGATGAACGCCATGCCGCCGGTCATGCCCGCGCCGAAATTCGCGCCGACCTGACCCAGCACCACCGCGACGCCGCCGGTCATATATTCGCAGCCATTCGCGCCGCAGCCCTCGACCACCACGGTCGCGCCCGAGTTGCGAACCGCGAAACGCTCGCCCGCCTGGCCCGCCGCGAACAGCTTTCCGCTCGTCGCGCCGTACAGGACGGTGTTGCCGATGATCGTGTTGTTCTGGCTGGCCAGCGGCGAGCTGACCGCCGGGCGCACGATGATGGTGCCGCCCGACAGGCCCTTGCCGACATAGTCATTGGCATCGCCGAACACTTCCAGCGTCACGCCCTTGCACAGGAACGCGCCCAGCGACTGGCCCGCCGACCCGCGCAGCCGCACGGTGACATGCCCGTCGGCCAGCTTGCTCATGCCGAACTTGCGGGTGATCTCCGACGACAGGCGCGTCCCGACCGCGCGGTGCGTGTTGCGCACCGAATAGGTCAACTGCATCTTCTCGCCGCGCGAGAAGACGGCGCTCGCATCCTTGATGATCTGCGCATCCAGGCTGTCGGGCACTTCGTTGCGGAAGGTCGACAGGCTGAACCGCCGCTCGGCATCGGTCGCATCGACCTTGGCGAGCACCGGGTTGAGGTCGAGATCGTCGAGATGCTCGGCACCACGGCTGACCTGACGCAGCAGCTCGGTCCGCCCGATCACCTCGTCCAGCGACCGCACGCCGAGGCGCGCCAGGATGTCGCGGACTTCCTCGGCGATGAAGGTCATCAGGTTGATGACCTTTTCCGGCGTGCCGGTGAACTTGGCGCGCAGGCGCTCGTCCTGCACGCAGACACCGACCGGGCAGGTGTTGCTATGGCACTGGCGCACCATGATGCAGCCCATCGCGACGAGGCTCAGCGTTCCGATGCCGAACTCCTCGGCACCCAGGATCGCCGCGATCACGATGTCGCGCCCGGTCTTCAGGCCACCATCCGCCCGCAGGCGGATGCGACCGCGCAGGCCGTTGAGGGTCAGCGTCTGGTTGACCTCCGACAGGCCCATTTCCCAGGGCGTGCCGGCGTACTTGATCGAGGTCTGGGGCGACGCGCCCGTGCCGCCGACATGGCCCGACACCAGGATGACGTCGGCATGGGCCTTGGCCACGCCCGCCGCGACCGTGCCGATGCCCGCCGAGCTGACCAGCTTCACGCAGACGCGCGCGCGCGGGTTGATCTGCTTGCAGTCATAGATGAGCTGCGCGAGATCCTCGATCGAGTAGATGTCGTGGTGCGGCGGCGGCGAGATCAGCGTCACGCCCGGCGTCGCGTGACGCAGCTTGGCGATGAACTCGGTCACCTTGAAGCCGGGCAGCTGCCCGCCCTCGCCGGGCTTGGCGCCCTGCGCGACCTTGATCTCGATCTCGTCACAGGCGTTCAGATATTCCGCCGTCACGCCGAAGCGGCCGCTCGCGATCTGCTTGATCGTAGAGTTGGCGTTGTCGCCATTGTCGTAGGGCTGATAGCGCAGCTTGTCCTCGCCGCCCTCGCCCGACACGGCCTTCGCGCCGATCCGGTTCATCGCGATCGCCAGCGTCTCATGCGCTTCTGGGCTCAGCGCGCCCAGCGACATGCCCGGCGTCACGAAGCGCTTGCGGATTTCGGTGATCGCCTCGACCTGATCGACCGGCACGCCCTCGTTCGGGAAGTTGAACTGGAGCAGGTCGCGCAAATAGACCGGCGGCAGGTCGCCGACGCCGCGCGCAAATTGCAGATACGTCGAATAGCTGTCGGTCGCGACCGCCGTCTGCAACAGGTGCATCAGCTGCGCCGAATAGGCATGGGTCTCGCCGCCGTCGCGCTGGCGATAGAAGCCGCCGATCGGCAGCGTCGCGACATGCTGATCCCAGGCCGCCTCGTGACGGACCATCGCCGAGTAATGGAGCGAGTTATAGCCCTCGCCCGAAATCTTGGCGGGCATGCCCGGGAACAGGTCGTTGACCAGCGCACGGGACAGGCCGACCGCCTCGAAGTTGTAGCCGCCGCGATAGCTGGAGATCACCGCGATCCCCATCTTCGCCATGATCTTGAGCAGACCGTCCTCGATCGCGGTGCGATGGTTGGCCAGGCACCTGTCGATGGTCATGTCGCCGAACAGGCCACGGCCATGGCGGTCGACGATCGCGGCTTCGGCCAGATAGGCGTTCACCGTGGTCGCACCGACACCGATCAGCACCGCATAATAATGGGTGTCGAGGCATTCGGCCGAGCGGACGTTGATCGACGCATAGGAGCGCAGCCCCCGGCGAACGAGATGCGTATGCACCGCCGCCGCCGCCAGCACGCCCGCGATCGCGACCCGGTCTTCGGAGACATGCTCGTCGGTCAGGAACAGCTCGGAGCGCCCTTCGCGCACTGCCTGTTCGGCCTGGTTGCGGATGCGCTGGATCGCGGCGCGCAGGCGGTCGGGACCGCCATCCGCCTCAAAGGTGCAGTCGATCTCGGCCGCCGAACGGCCGAAATGTGTCTTCAGCCTATGCCAGTCCGCCCCAGTCAGGACCGGGGACGGCAGGACCAGCACCCGCTCGCGCCGATCCTCGGTGTCGAGGATGTTGGCGAGATTGCCGAACCGGGTCTTGAGCGACATCACATAGCGTTCGCGAAGCGAGTCGATCGGCGGGTTCGTGACTTGGCTGAAGTTCTGGCGGAAGAACTGGCTGATCAGGCGCGGCTTGTCGGAGATGACGGCGAGCGGCGTGTCGTCGCCCATCGAGCCGATGGCTTCCTTGCCGCCCTCGGCCATGGGGGACAGGATCAGCTCCATATCCTCCATGGTCTGGCCTGCCGCGACCTGACGGCGCAGCATTTCGGCGCGCGGCATCCGCACCAGCGCTTCCTCTTCGGACGGCGCGGGGAGCTGGTCCATGGTCAGGAACTCGCCGATCATCGCGGCATAGTCCTGCTCGCCCGCAATCTGGTCCTTGATCGCGCGGTCGTCGTACAGCTTGCCCTCAGCCAGATCGACCGCGATCATCTGCCCCGGCCCCAGCCGGCCCTTGGCGGTGACGGTCGCCTCGGGCACCACCACCATGCCGCTTTCCGACCCGACGATCAGCAGCCCATCGGCGGTCAGCGTGTAGCGAAGCGGGCGCAGCGCGTTGCGGTCCATGCCCGCCACTGCCCAGCGGCCATCGGTCATCGCCAGCGCGGCGGGGCCGTCCCACGGCTCCATCACCGAGGCGAGATACTGGTACATGTCGGCATGCGCCTTGGGCGCGTCGAGGTCCTTCTGCCACGCCTCGGGCACCAGCATCAGCTTGGCGGTCGGCGCGTCGCGGCCCGAGCGGCAGATCGCCTCGAACACGGCGTCGAGCGCGGCGGTATCGGACGCGCCCGCCGGGATCACCGGCTTGATGTCTTCCGAATTGTCGCCGAACGCGATCGAGGCCATGCGGATCTCGTGGCTGAGCATCCAGTTCTTGTTGCCACGGATCGTGTTGATCTCGCCATTATGCGCCAGGCAGCGGAAGGGCTGCGCCAGCCACCATTGCGGGAAGGTGTTGGTCGAATAACGCTGGTGGAAGATCGCCACGCGGCTCTCGAACCGGTGATCCTGCAGGTCGGGATAGAAGACCGACAGGCTCTCCGCGAGGAACAGCCCCTTGTAGATGATCGAGCGGCAGGACAGCGAACAGATATAGAAGCCGCTGATCTGTGCCGCGATCACCCGCTTTTCGATGCGACGGCGGACCAGGTACAGATTCTTCTCGAACTCGGCGGCATCGACCTCGTCGGGCATCGGCCCGGCGATCATGATCTGCTCGATCTCCGGCCGGGTCGCCTGCGCCTTCAGCCCGATGACCGAGACGTCGACCGGCACCTGGCGCCAGCCGTAGATGGTGTAGCCCGCCTCGATGATGACGCTCTCGACGATGGTGCGGCAAGTCTCCTGCGCGCCCAGGTCGGTGCGCGGCATGAAGATCATGCCGACCGCCAGCCGGTTCGGCAGCACCTTATGCCCCGACGCGGCGATGGCGTCGTCGAAGAAGCGATGCGGCAGGTCGACATGCAGCCCCGCGCCGTCGCCGGTCTTGCCGTCGGCATCGACCGCGCCGCGATGCCACACCGCCTTCAGCGCGTCGATCGCCGACTGGACGACCCGGCGCGAGGGCTGGCCATCGGTGGCCGCGACCATGCCGACGCCGCACGCATCGCCCTCGAATTCGGGGCGGTACATGCCATGCTCGGCGAGATATTGGCGTTGGTCGGTCATCACTTCTTGTCCTGCTGGGTCGCTTCGATGTCCTTGGCCATCGCGGCGATATCGTCCTGCATGTTGGTCATCGCCTGGCTCATCAGCTTGCGCTGCCAAGCGGCGATGTCGGGGTCGGCCATGATCGAGAAGGAGTTGGCCACATAGGCCTGGCCGCTCGGGGTCGCGAAAAACCGCTTCAGGTCATCCAATTGGGCGACGTCGAAGCGGCGGGCATAGGCCCGCGACATCGCATCGACCATGCCGGGAAGCGATTCCCGCAACATCGTTCCGGTCCGCGCATCCTGCTTCGCCAGGAACCGGTCGAACACGGCCTTCGCCTTCAGGTTACCCAACGCCTTTTGCATGCCCGGAGACTGCATGATGCCCTGACGCATATTGGCCTGCATCGGGGTCAGCATCGACTGGATCATGGCTTCGCGGGTCGCGGGCGGCATGATCTGGTCGAGCAACTGCCGGGCCGAGGCAAGGCGCGCCGCATCGGGTTCGGCGGCCACGACCGCCGGGGCGGCCTGAGCAAAGGCCACGCTAGGCGTGAGGATCGCGGTCAGCGCGATCAGAAGAGCGCTGCGCATCACGCTGCCACCTTCTCACGCGCACCCGTCTTGGCGCGAGCCTTCAGCCACTGGTGCATCGCCTTGGCCACATCGCGGCCGTCACGGATCGCCCACACCACCAGCGAGGCACCGCGCACGATGTCACCGGCCGCGAACACGCCGTCCAAGCTGGTCATCAGCGTGCGGCCGTCGACCAGCACCGTGCCCCAGCGGCTGACGCCCAGTTCGGCGGTGCCGAACAGGCTGGGCAGGTCCTCCGCGTCGAAGCCCAGCGCCTTGATGACCATGTCCGCCTCGAGCAGATGGTCGGCACCCGGCTCGGCCTCCGGCGCCCGGCGGCCGCTGGCGTCGGGCGCGCCCAGGCGCATCTTGGCGGCGCGCACACCCGTCACCGTCTCGCCACCCTCGAAGCCCAAAGGCGCGGAGAGCCAGACGAACTCGGCGCCTTCCTCTTCCGCATTGGCGACTTCGCGCTGCGAGCCGGGCATGTTCGCACGGTCGCGGCGATAGAGGCACTTCACCGACTTGGCGCCCTGGCGGATCGCGGTGCGGACGCAGTCCATCGCGGTATCGCCGCCGCCGATCACGACGACATTCTTGCCCTCGGCATTGAGCGAGCCATTCTCGAACGCCTCGACCGTATCGCCGAAGCTCTTGCGGTTGGACGCGGTCAGATAGTCGAGCGCGGCAATCACGCCATTGGCGCCCCCACCGTCCACATCGACATTGCGCGCCTTATAAACGCCGGTCGCGATCAGCACCGCGTCATGACGGCGGCGCAGATCCTCCAGCGTGGCATCCTCGCCAACCGCAAAGCCCTCATGGAAAACGATGCCGCCCGCCTTCAGCCGCTCGACCCGGCGCATGACGACGGGCTTTTCCAGCTTGAAGCCGGGGATGCCATAGGTCAGCAGCCCGCCCGCCCGGTTGTGCCGGTCATAGACATGGACCTCGTAACCCGACACGCGCAGATATTCGGCCGCCGTCAGGCCCGCGGGCCCCGCGCCGATCACCGCGACCGATTGGCCGCGCGCGGGTCCGGGGACCAGCGGCTCGACCCAACCCTCTTCCCAGGCGGTGTCGGTGATGAATTTCTCGACCGATCCGATCGTGACCGCGCCGTGGCCCGAAAACTCGATGACGCAATTGCCCTCGCACAGCCGGTCCTGCGGGCAGATGCGGCCGCAAATCTCGGGCATGGTCGAGGTGGCGTTGGACAGCTCATAGGCCTCGCGCAGCCGCCCTTCGGCGGTCAGGCGCAGCCAGTCGGGGATATGATTGTGCAGCGGGCAATGGACCGAGCAGTAGGGCACGCCGCATTGGGAGCAGCGCCCCGCCTGATCCTCCGCCACCGGGGGCGCATAACGCTCGGCGATCTCGCGGAAATCGTCCGCGCGGTCCGATGCGGCACGTTTGGCCGGATAGGCCTGATCACGTGCCACGAATTTCAGCATAGAATCGTTCGCCATATGCGCCTCCAAGGAGCCGGATATTGCGCAAACGATCCCATGTCACGGCGGAATCGACATTTAGGTAAGCAATGATGCCACAGTTTTAGGGGAACCGCACCGTCAAACCCCCTTATTGCGAGCGGCCCGCAATAAATTGTGGCCGATACGGTATCAATGCATGGTCAGCAGGGCGAGCGCGACGCTCCCAGCCACGATTCGGTACCAGGCGAAGGGACCGAATCCATGCTTGCCGACGATCCCGACAAACCAGCGCACCACCAGCAGGGCGACGACGAATGCCACCACGAACCCGATCGCGATTTCCAGAGGCCCGACGCTATTACCTGCGCGCATCGTGTCGAGATGCCCGGCCGTCTCCACGACGCTTGCGCCCAGCATGGTGGGAATGGCGAGGAAGAAGCTGAACTCCGCCGCCGTCCGCCGCTCGACGCCCAGGGTCAGCGCGCCCAGGATCGTCGCGCCTGATCGGCTGACGCCCGGGATCATGGCCAGACATTGCAGGAAGCCGACGCCCAGCGCCGTCCTGGCGGGGACCGCCGCGATGCCGCGCGTATTGCCCGGCTTGACCAGCCGCTCGATCACCAGGATCGCGACGCCGCCGACGATCAGCGCAATCGCGACGACCTTGGGCTGGAGCAGCAGCGCCTCGATATGTTTCTTGGCCAGCACACCGATCACGGCGGCGGGGATGAAGGCGATCAACAGGTTGCGCACGAAGCGGATCGAACCCGGATCGCGCCGCGCCAAGCCGACCAACACCGTCCAGAAGGTCCGCCAATACAGGACCACGACCGCCATGATCGCGCCCAGCTGGATGACGATGTTGAACATCTGCCACCGCGCATCGTCATAGCCGAGCAGCGCGCCCGCCAGGATCAGATGCCCGGTGGACGACACCGGCAGGAATTCGGTGACCCCCTCGACAATGCCGAGGATGATGGCCGCTATCAGATCGTTCACGCGAGTCCCCAAAAAATAAGCCCCGCCGCCATAGGGCGGCGGGGCCGTCAGCGAAACGACAAACAGGCCGAACGTGGGACGACTTAGGCCGCCAGCGTCTCGGTCCGTCGTCCGAACCGGCCCGCCTTGCGGAAGCGGACGAGATATTCGGGCGCGATCGCCGCAAGCGGTTCGGCGGTAACGCCCAGTTCGGCCAGACCCGGCGCACCGGCGGCGACGACATTGTCCTGTTGCAGCATCAGCCATTGATCCCGGCTGATCGGCGAGCCCGGCAGCCGGGCCAGCATCGCCCCCGCAAAGTCCGGCAACTCGACGAAATTGGGCTTGCGGCCCAGCGTCTTGGCGATCCAGCGGACGAGTTCACCCATCGCAATCACGTCCGGCCCGCCCAGCTCGTAGGTGCGGCCGCCATGCGATTCGGGATCGCGCAACGCTGCGGTCACCGCCTCGCCCACGTCACCCGCAAAGACCGGCTGGAATTTCACGCCCGCGCGCAGGATCGGCACGATCGGCGCCGAGACCATGCCCGCGAAGCGGTTCACGAACTGATCCTCGCGCCCGAACACGATCGAGGGACGAAGGATGGTGGCGTTCGGGAAAGCCTGGCGCACCGCCGCCTCGCCCTGCCCCTTGGAGCGGGCATAGGCCGCCGCGCCATTCTCGTCCGCGCCGATCGCCGAGACATGGACCAGCGCGCCAGCACCGGCGTTGTGCGCCGCCTCCGCCACCGCACGCGCACCATCGACATGGATGCGTTGCATGTTGCCGCCCATCACGCCGACCAGATTGACGACGGCATCCGCCCCCTCGACCGCGCGCGCCACCGTTTCCGGGCGAGCGATGTCGACCGCGACGAACTGGGTCTGACCGAGCCCCCCTTGCGTGCGCAGGAAATAGGCCTGGCGCGGATCGCGCTGCGCTATCCGCACCCGCGTCCCGTCGCGCATCAACTCGCGTGCGACATAGCGGCCCAGAAAGCCCCCGCCGCCGATCAGCGTCACCAGCTTGTTCGTCATGACCGTCCTTATTCGCCAGATTTTTTGTGCACCGCCCCTTTGCCTCGCAAAAAAGCCGTTGACAAGGATTCGAACCCTCCCCTAAAGGCGCGGGCCTACCCCGTGCCCAGATGGCGGAATTGGTAGACGCACCAGCTTCAGGTGCTGGCGATCGCAAGGTCGTGGAGGTTCGAGTCCTCTTCTGGGCACCACCCCCCTCTCATGCGGAGGGATCGCAGAAAACCGTGACTATCAGCCGCTCAGGCGGTACATCACGGGGTACATGCGAGCATGGGTCTTTCAGTGGAATATCAGCACGTACAGGCCGACAAACGTACCGGCCGCTTGAGCTATCGGCGGGTCTATCCGCCTGAGCTTCGCCCCTTCATTCCAGGCAGTCCGATCGAGTTGAAACGCTCGCTTGCGGGGACTGATTTGAGCAATCCTGCGACGGTCGCACGTTACAGCGAGGCCGCTCGCCTATGGTTTGACACGGTCGAAAAGGCCGAGAAGCTTGCGACGCAGAAGTACGACAAGCCCACCCCCGCCCAGATTGCGCACCTTGCTCACGTCTTTGAGGTAGACTGGCATCAATACGAAGAGGCCAACCTAACAACGGGCGGCGGCGAATATGCCGATCAGGTTTTAGCGGGATGGGAAGAGCTTCTATCCGACTTCAAGCGCTGGAAGATCGATCGCGACCACGAGGCTCTAGTTGAGAAGTGGGGGGCGTCGGCACGGGCCCTTTTCGAAACCTCAGGCATCATGATCGCGCCCGACGACATTCATTCGGTCGAGGCGCTGAGCTTCGCGCTCAACGATAAGGCCATTGCGCTTCACCCGGACTCCGTGCGCCGCATGAAGGGTGACGTGGTGGCAGTGCCCATGATCCCTGAGAGCCCTGCGGAACTCGCTAGTCCGCCTCCAGCACCCCGAGCACGTAACGGCCAAAGCTTCGAGCAAATGTAAGCGTGGCCTGCGGGCCGCCTTGCCCGTTTTGCCGTGGCTGGGATGTTTGTCGCCTTTGACGAGGGCGATAGCGGTGCGGGAAGTTTTCGGGTCCGAGACTGGTCATACGAGCGCTCGTATGACTGGTCGCGTGGAGGTGGTCGGCCGGGTGTCGGGCCGGCGGAGTTGGTCGGACGAGGAGAAGCTGGAGATCCTGGCCGAGGCGTTCCGGCCTGGCGTCCGAGTTCGCGATGTTCTTGAGCGGCGCGAGATATCGAGCGGGCTGGTGTATACGTGGCGCAAGCAGGCGCGGCTGGGCAAGCTGGGCGGCATAGCGCCCGCGCTGCCAACATTCGCCGAGGTGTGTGTGGCTGAGGTTCCTGCACCACAGCCGGCGACATCCACGCCCGGCCTCATCTGCATCGAATTGGCGGGTGGCGTGCGGGTGAGCGTGGACGGCTCGGTGGACGCCGGCGCGCTGGCGCGGGTGCTGTCGGTGCTGAGGTGAGTCCGACGCCGTTGCCGACGCGAGTGTTCCTGGCCTGCGGCGTGACCGACATGCGCAAGGGCTTCGATGGGCTGGCGGTGCTGGTCCAGCAGGTGCTGCGCGAGGATCCGCATTCCGGCGCGCTGTTCGCGTTCCGGGGCAAACGCGGTCATCTGGTCAAGCTGCTGTGGTTCGATGGCCAGGGGCTGTGCCTGTTCTCGAAGCGGCTGGACCGGGGCCGCTTCGTCTGGCCGGTGACCGCGACCGGCGCGGTGACGCTGACGCCGGCGCAGCTGTCGATGCTGCTGGAGGGCATCGACTGGCGCCGGCCCGAGCGCACGTTCGTGCCGACACTGGCGGGCTGAAAACGGCGGTTTCGCGTGGCTTTTGCTCGCCCGTCGGCATGCGATCTGCTATGCAATTCTGGTGTCGGAAGCGCCCGTTTCCTCAGCTGATGTCATCGCGCGGATCGCCGCGCTGGAGGCTTCGCTCGCCCGGGCCAATGCCGCGCTCGTCGCCCGCGACCTGCTCATCGACACCCTGCGCGGGCAGATTGCCTGGCTGCGGCGGATGCAGTTCGGCGCCTCATCCGAGAAGCTGGGCCGCGAGGTCGAGCAGCTCGAACTGGCACTGGAAGAGCTGGAAACGGAGCGGGATGTTTCCGCAGTTGAGACCGCCGCGCCCGACATGATGCCCCGACCGGCGCCGGTCCGCAGCCTGCCCGGTCACCTGCCGCGTGAAGAGATCATCCACGAGCCCGCGTCCGGCGTCTGCACCTGCCCGGACTGCGGCGGTGCGCTGCGCCGGCTGGGCATGGACGCGCACGAGATGCTCGACATCGTGCCGGTGCGCTGGCGGGTCGTGCGCAACGTCCGTCCCAAATACAGCTGCCGGGCCTGCGAGAAAATCGTCCAGGCACCCGCGCCGATCAGCGCCGTGGCGCGGGGCAAGGCGACCTTCGCGACGCTGGCGCACGTCGTCGTCGCCAAGTTCGACCACCACCTGCCGCTGTACCGCCAGGCCGAGATGATGGCTGCGCAGGGTCTCGACATCGACCGCTCGACGCTCGCGGGCTGGAGTGGGCAAGCCGCAGCGCTGCTCGACCCGGTGGTCAGCCGCATCCGCGATGCGGTGCTCAAGGCCGACAAGATCCACGCCGATGACACGCCGGTGCCGGTGCTCGATCCCGGCCGGGGCAAGACTGCGACCGGGCGACTATGGGTTTACGCAACCGACGACCGGGCGTCGGGCAGCACGGCGCTGCGCGCGACATGGTATCGCTTCACGCCCGACCGCACCGCTGCACACCCGCTGTCGCATCTCGCCGGCTTCCGCGGCTTTCTCCAGGCTGACGCCTATGCCGGGTATGACGGCCTTTACCGGGGCGGCGCGACCGAGGTGGCGTGCTGGGCCCACTTCCGTCGCAAGGTGTTCGACCTGCACGAGCGTGTCCCCACGCCGCTGAGCACCGACATCCTCGAACAAATCGGCGCGCTCTATGCCGTCGAGGCCGAGGTCCGCGGCCAGCCGCCGGATGCACGCCATCATGCCCGGCAGGAACGAAGCAGACCGCTGGTCGACGCCTTGCGCGAGGTGCTCGACGCCGGCTTACGCCGCCTGTCGCCTAAGTCCGACATGGCCAAGGCCATCGCCTATGGCACCAGGCGCTGGCCGGCGCTGTCCCGCTTCCTCGAAGACGGACGGTTGGAGATCGATAACAACATCGCCGAACGCGCGCTGCGCGGCATCGCTGTCGGTCGCCGCAACTGGTTGTTCGCCGGCTCAAAAGCAGGCGGTGAACGAGCTGCCGCGATCTACACCGTCATCCAGACCTGCAAGGCCAACGGCGTCGACCCGCAAGCCTATATCGCCGACGTCATCGCCAAGGTCGCCGACGACTGGCCCGCAAGCCGATGGGATGAGCTCATGCCGTGGAACTGGTCTCGCGAACCTGTCAGATTGGCGGCATGACTGCCGAAACCGTCGCTCGCCTGCATATCGTCCTCAACGACATCGACCCCGCCATCTGGCGCCGGGTCGACATGCCGGTCACCGCCAGCCTCAAGATGCTCCACGACGTCGTCCAGGCTGCGATGGGCTGGGAGAACTATCATCTCTGGCACTTCGAGGCCGGCGACCGACGCTACGGCGTGCTGGACCCGATGTGGCCCGACAGCGGCATGGCGGCCACCAAGAACGTGAAGCTCGCCGCCCTCCTCGACCGGGGCATGAAAGAACTCGTCTACACCTACGACATGGGCGACGACTGGCGGCACACCATCACCGTGGAAACGGTCGGCCCCGGCGAGCCTGACGTCAAATACCCGCGCTTCGTCGCCGGCGAACGGCGCTGTCCACCCGAGGATGTCGGTGGCTTGCCCGGATACGAGATGTTCCTCGACGCCATGGGCGACCCCACTCACGAGGAACACGACCGACTGCGCAACTGGTATGGCGGCCCTTACAACCCTGACGACATCGACGAACGCTTCACCCGGCGCGCCGTCGCCGCCATCGCCATCCGCCGCCATGCTGGCAAGCTCGCCTACCAGAAGAGCCGGCCGCAATAACAAGGCGGCCTACCGGCCACGCTTACGAGCAAATCGCTCAGGCCATCTTGGATAGCCCTGCCCACAACATGGGCGCGTCCCTGAAGCAAGCGTCGAACACGGCCTTGCGGTCCTTCCGGGATGCCTTTGGCCTGCTCGCCCCTAATCAGATTACCAAAGCTATGGTCACTGATTGGATAGCGCTACTGTTCCAGCGCCCCTCCAAGCTTCCGGCTTCTCAGCGCACTATGCCCCTCCGGGACGTGGTAGCTCTTTACGATGGTCAGAAAGACTTGCCGCGACTGACGGCCAAGACCGTTCGGACCCTCTTGGGCATGCTTTGCTCCCTCTGGAACAAGGCCCAGGAGGACGGGAAGATAGATGAAAGCATCCCGAACCCCTTCGCTGCCCGAAAGTCCCTTTCGACCCATCGGGCGGACGATCCTATCGAGCTGTCGATAGACGAACTGAATGCCATATTCCGTCTCCCTGTGTTCACGATCGGGGAGCGCCCTAAGCGCGGGAAGGCCGAAGCGGCCTATTGGATACCCATGCTTCTTCTATGGACCGGGGCGCGCCCTGAGGAGATTGCGCAGCTCATGGTGGCAGACGTTTATATGGACCCTGACGATCCGGGAGGCCGTTGGCTGCTAAGGATCACTGATGAGGGCGTTCACCCCCATAAGGGGCGTCGAGGCCTCAAGACGACAAAGTCGCAGTCAGGGCGGCGCACATTCCCAATCCCCAAACCGCTCCTTGAGCTGAACTTTATGGCCTATGTGGATCATATCCGCGCATCGGGCGAAACGGCTCTATTCCCGGCATTGCGAACCAAGGGGGCCAGCAAGCTCCTCTTCCCCGGCTGGGGCGAATGGTGGTCGAAGTACCTTCAGGACAAAGGGGTCTTGCCTGCAAACGCCAAGCGCCGCGCGGCCCGTGAGTTCCGCCACGTTTGGACGACTGTCGCAAGGCGCTGCAAGGTGCCCGAGGACGCGCGAGAGTACATTCAGGGGCACCGGTCGGGCGGGAAGAGTGCAAACGTCCTGTATGGCTCTCAGAGTCCATTAGGAGCCCGTATCGATGAGATACGCTTCGATGGCCTCGATCTGTCCCATGTAAAACCGTGGCATCCCAGGAGCTAGAGACCCTCCACAAATGTAAAACGTCATCGCGCGTCCAGCCCGTTCCCGTATCGAGAGCGAAACGACACTTTGGCTCTACGAGGCGGCTCATGACGACAATGACGGAAGACGATAAGGTGAAATTGCAGTCGCTGGACAAGGCGTTGGAATACGTTATCGACATTTTCGGCCCTCGCACACCGCTACGCCAACTCAAGCTCTTCTGTTCATTAGTAAATGACCCCGTCCCGCCCCGTACGGTCCAAGAACTCAGCGAAGGTATTGGGGCACCTCAAACCACGGTTTGGGCCGATATGCAGCGTTTGGGGACTACCGACCGTCACGGAGCACCAGGGCTTGGGTTGGTAGCCGCAATCCCAACAAGTTACGCTTTACAAACAGCTTTCGTTGTAAACCGCACGGGCATGGCCGTTGCGGGTAGGATCGCGGAGCTATTAGCGTCACACTCCGCCTGACCGGCTCCCCGAAAATCATGCCATCGCCAAGCTCGCTAGGTCCCGAGCCGCCCTGCAAGCCTCACCGCTGGCGAGCGGGAAGGATGGGATGCAACGGCTAGGCGCTCAGCGGCCCTTGGAGCAACTTGCTGCCGACTTGGAGGTCAGTGCGGCGCATGTCGGGGGTGAGGGGGAAGATGATAAGGCGTAACTGGCCGAAGGTACCGGCGCTCTATACCCCCGGCGTTTCAACGCGCCGTATCAGCCATCCTTAAATTTAATTGTATCCTTGCCCTCACGATCAACAATGTATCCCCATTTGCTAGCGGCTTCTGCTAAATACTGGCGTGCAGACCCCGGCGCGAGCTTAAGATCGGTGTCAACATCGCTGAAACGTATCGCGCTTTTATTGGACCCCGACGAGCGCCTACCCATCCAGCTCTCAATTAGCGATATACAATCTTTTCTATCGTCAGTCAGTTGCTCACCCTGATCTAACTTTACAGGCTGTTCAACTGGCACCGCACGAGGTCCAAGTTGCCTGATACTTTTTCGAATTCGATTACACGCCGCCCCGAGAGCGGCCACAAGGTTCTTATCCTGACGATCCGCATCATATTCAGCGGGCGTGATACCTAATAGGTCAGTTGGCAAATGTAAGTCGTCCGAGTTACGAGGAGTAACTATGAAGCACCTCTCGTGCCCGTAACGCCCCGAAAACAGCCCTAATTCAAATATCACGTTATCGCGAACTGATGATACCGTCTCCTTACGCATTAACGTAAGATCATCAGGCGCCAATACGAATATTGCAAAATCGTTTACATCCAATTGGTCAACTAAGGCTGCCATCGTCGTCCTGGAGGGCTGGAATACGCCTTGCGTCCAGACGGTGGCCTCTACGTCATATTCAAGCGACTCTTGAACGGCATAGGCAAGATCGACCTGCTCCACCGAGGAGCCTATAAATACGCGCGGTTTCATTCCTGTAAGCTAACGTCCAGCCTATCCATTTAGCAAGCCTCAATGGCCGCCCCGTAATAATTCACGCAAGCGTCAGCCAAAGCCCAAAAAAATTCATCCTGCCACACAAGCATGCCACCTATATCACACCAGATTCATACCGGGTTGATACCACAAGTGGTCAACAACGGGCCATAAACGCAATAATCATTCAAAAGCTTTTGAATGTTCATTAATCCATAATGCTCCCTTATGTATGGCATATAATGCTATTGCCTTGGGATCACGGCCCAAGCATATTAATGAATATACATGATCTCATACTACTTTGAAATTGTCTTTTGCCAAATTTTAGATTGAGACAGCAATGATAGGATACGGATATGGTGGAAACGATGAACGTGAATGGTACGACCTACAAGAGGTATGCTTAAATGGACACGTCATCACTAATTATGCTGAGAGTCAGCCAGAATCTAGGGTCAGGACCCATTGATGTGAGCGTCGCGATCTGATTCAGGCTCCGCAAGGAGACCGAGATGAGTGACCTGTTTTGGCTGACGGACGAGCAGATGGAGCGGCTGCGGCCCTTCTTTCCCAAGAGCCATGGCAAGCCGAGGGTGGACGACCGGCGGGTGCTGAGCGGCATCGTATTCGTCAATCGCAACGGGCTTCGCTGGCGAGATGCGCCTAGCGAGTATGGCCCCCACAAGACGCTGTACAATCGGTGGAAGCGTTGGGGCGAGGCCGGCGTGTTCACGCGAATGATGGAAGGTCTGGCTGCAGCTGGCGCCGAGCCGCAGACGGTCATGATCGACGCAACCTATCTGAAGGCGCACCGCACGGCATCAAGCCTGCGGGTAAAAAAGGGGATCTTGGCCGCCTGATCGGCCGCACCAAAGGCGGTATGAATACCAAGCTACATGCCGTCGCCGATGCAAACGGGCGCCCCTTAAGCTTTTTCATGACCGCGGGCCAGGTCAGCGACTACACCGGCGCGGCAGCGCTGCTGGATGACATGCCGAAGGCGCAGTGGCTGCTCGGCGACCGCGGCTACGACGCCGACTGGTTCAGGGACGCCCTCCAGGCCAAAGGCATCCAGCCCTGCATCCCGGGCCGGCGATCACGCAACGAGCCGGTCAAATACGACAAGCGCCGCTACCGGCGCCGCAGCCGCATCGAGATCATGTTCGGCCGCCTCAAAGACTGGCGTCGGGTCGCTACCCGCTACGATCGCTGCCCCACTGCCTTCTTTGCCGCCGTCACCCTCGCTGCCACCGTCATCTTCTGGCTGTGATCAACGAGTCCTGACCCTAGGGGGAGACCCCGCCGATAAAAGAAATTGGAAAGCCCAGTGATGCTCGAAAAGAAGCCATGGGAAATGAATTGGGATGGCGTCCAAGCGGAAGCAGCACCAACGAGCAAAGCAGCCCCCAACGGCCCGATGGACCTGAACGCTCCAGCGAGGCCCCCAAAAAGCGCAGCCGAGCAAGCGGCATACGCCAAGATCGCCGCAATCCGGTCGATGCGCCGTGCAAGCAATCGGGCTCATGAACTCTACGATCGCGACATGTCCGCGACCGGCGCGGCGGGCCTCAAGGAATACAATCCATTCCGAACGGAAAATCAGCGTTTCGACGGTGCCGTGGCCGCTGTGCCACTCTTGGCTCGGCAAGCCTTCCGGGTAGCGGGGTCCGGCTCAGACTCCAATGCAGAGCTCAAACTAATAACGGATGCCCTCCCAAACCGGTGGGCAACTGATGCCTCCAACCGGCAGAGGTTCGAAAATCTGGGCTCGGTCTTCAGCGACATGATCGGGAATTATGGCTACCAAGCTGGCTACTCCCCCGAGCAGATTGCAGCTCTCCGCGCTGAGGACGGTTACCGCCCCACGGCACGAAAGGGGCTTCCAAAGCCCCCGCCCAGTTCGCGCCGCACCACATCGGGACGCGTCGTGGTCGATATTACCGGAAAGCGCGTAAATTGAGCGTCGTAGTCCGGCTCCCCAACGGCCAAGAGATCGAGGTGGACACTGACGATGAAGCGGCCGCCGCCTCAGCCGGTCGAGCTTATTGGGGAAGCCTGTCCGAAGAGGAGCGTTCGGCACCTCCCGCCCGCCAGGAGCCGTCCGCCCCCGCGAAGCCCCGTACGGCCCTCCAAACGGCCGGAGACTTCCTCGGGGACACGATAGACAACGTCCTACCCAACTGGGGCGATGAGGTCGCAGCGATCCCTGACGCCGCCAAGGCGCTCTTCAAGGGCCAGGATGTCGGCGAAGCGTTCGACAAGGGACGCCACGAGTTCCGCGAGCATCAAACCCAGTACGACGAAGAGCATCCATGGCTTGCCTGGGGATCGACTCTAACGGGCCTAGGAGCCTCACTGGCGCTTCCTGCGGGCCGTCTGGCCTCTGGGGCCGGGATGGCGGCTAAAGTCGCTCATGGGGCCGCTGTTGGCGCTGGGTACGGTGCTGTGGGAGGCCTAGGCGCCGGAGACTCTGTTTCCCAGCGTGCAAACAACGCCGCGACTGGAGCCGCATTCGGTGCCGCCATGGGCGGGGCGGCTTCACCGCTTATCGCCGGGGCGTCGTCAGTAGCGAAGAAGCTGGGGCAGTTCGTGCCCGGCGCGGACTTTGTGACCCGGAAGCTGCCCAACGTCCCTCGCGCCGTCATGAGGCGACCGCTCAGGACCAAGGAGGAGGTTGCTCGCGACCAAGCCTTCAGCCTCCTCAACAAGAAAATGGGGGAGGGCAACCTCGCTACCGGCTTTGGCCGGACGGGGCCCCAGTCAACTCCGCAGGCAGTCTTTGATGAAGTGGCCTCCCGCCAGGCAATGAACGTTCCTGCGATGCCGGGCGACGTTTCTGAGCCTATGCGTGCCGTGACGAGCTGGGCTTCCCGTGGCGCGGGCCCTGGGCAAACCCTAGTCCGCAACGCCCTGGATGCTCGGAAGGCTACCGAGGCCAATCGCGTCCGACAGCACCTCACAGAGACCTTAGGGCCCACCACGGACTATCTTGAACAGGCGGAAGCCCACTCAGCCCGTGCCCGCCGTGAGGCCGCGCCAATGTACGCTGAGGCCTACGCGCAACCCATGGTCCTTACGCCGGAAATGCGTGGGATCATTCAGACGCCCGCGTTCCAGGACGCCGTACCGCACGCTGTGCGTAACATCCGGAATGCCCAGCGAAATCCCGAGGCCATGGGCTTCGTGATGCGGAACGATGGCACCCTCGACCCCGAGGCCTATCAGTACCTTTCGACCGAAGGGTTCGACCAAGTCATCCGTGCGATGCGAGATAACGGCCGTGCAGCGGCGCATATTGATCCGCTGACGGGCCGAGTCATCAACAATACCAACTCGGTCCACATCAACGCCCGCGCCGCCGACCTTCGCAACGAGCTTGCAAGTCAGAACGGAGCCTATCGAGATGCGACCGGGACGTACGCGGACGAAATGGCCCTGAAGGATGCCCTTCTCAGCGGTGCAGACGTAACGAAGCTCTCCGGCAGTGAGCTACGCCAAGTTGCCGCGAACCTACCCGCAAATGCTCGCGAAGCGTGGTCCATCGGGGCACGCTCCCGGTTAGCGGACGAAGCCTCAACGTACGGTGCCAACTTCGAGACGGGAAGCACCGCTCGCCACATCCGGAAGGCTCTAGGCGACGAACAAAAGCAGGCGGCCTTGTCTGATATGTTTGGGCCACAGGCCGATGTCCGAAGCCTTCAGTCCCGGTTGGAAGCCGAGCACCAAGGCAACATCCTGTGGAGTGAAGTCCAGGGCAATTCAAAGACCGCTCAGCGCCAACAGGTCGATAAGGACATGGAAACGACTTTGGGCCTTCCCCTCCCTTCCAGCTTTGGTTGGCGTGGCCTTGTCGGCATGGCCGGGGACGCTCTCCAAGCCGCAGGCATCGGCAATGCTCGACAGGGCATCAAGGATCAGGTGGCCCAGGTGGTGACGGAGCAGAACCCTGACAGGCTTGCCAGCATCATGGAGGGGCTGAGAGCCCAAGCGCAGCGAGAAGCGGCGGCGGGGGCCTCAATGCACCGTGGGGCCGTACTGGCCACAAAGGCCGCGCCACGCCTCAACAGCGTCCCGGAGCCCGGAATGTTCAGCGCTGACGGCACCCGGTGGCATCAAGGCGCAGACGGAATGATGTACAACGACGACGAGACCTTCGGGTACGATCCGGGCGCCCTACGCTAAACGCGCTACCGACCCTTCCAACCACCTCAAACACTTAACGCCGCGCTGGGGCCCACACGCCTCGGCCGGTTCCATTCTAACACCCATTCAATCCAAGGATTACCCTATGCGCATCTCCGATGGCGCCTCCCTCTTCGAGCTTCTCGAACTCAGCGGGGGTAATAGCCCCGAAATGGAAAACTTCCGGAAATGGCGCGACCGCATCGTCCTTCCCGCTATCTTCGCGACGGGTGGTTACGTGCTGAACTCCGAGTTTCGTGATCGGGCCGTTGTGTCTGACATGTGCCGTATGCCGCTCCCGCCTGAAGCAGGGGCCATGCTAACCGCGCTTGCTGCGGACCCTTCACCATATCGTACCCACGATAACGACAAGTGGTGGGCGGCCGACGAACTGGTCCCCGAGGGCGATACGGATACCCTAGAAATCTGATTGCACCTTCCGGCCCTCAGGCTCCCTAGCGGGCGCTTGGGGGCTTCCTTTTCACCTTTCAGGGCAGACGATGCGAAAAGGGCCCGAGGTTTCCCCCAGGCCCAGTGCGGTCTTCCAGCGTACGCTTAGCTCATCGCAAGTTCGATGAGTTTCCGAAGGTCCTCAGCAGTCAGCACAACGCTTTGCGGACCGTACTCACTCGTCTGTCGAATAGCTACGACCCCCTCCCCCATCAAAACGGCATCCCCGTCAATCAGATCGATAGTATCCGACATATAAGACCTGTCCCTGTCATCTCGGAAAGTGAACGCCTCACCGATTCAGCGGAACTAAATCAGTCAAAGTACTTTCGTCAACGGGACAACAAGCAATTATAAATATTACTTTTGGCTAGTATTACTGGCTGTGGATTGTCTACTTCCGGCAACTATCCCCTCATCTCGTTAGCCGCGCCGAGCGTTCGGGGCGCAGCGCGTTGCATGTTTGCCGTGCCCGCCCCTTGTCCAAGGTACATGAGGAGGGTACAAGCCTCGCCAAAGAAGCCTATTTTGTCGCGGAAAACTGCGGATTTCAGAGGTGGGGACCCACTCCTCTTCTGGGCACCATTTCTTCGCATAGCGATGAAATCGCTCGGGGATCATCCAACGGATGGTCCCCGAGAGCGTCTGCTACGGAAAATAGTCCGTCGTCAGGCCATAAAGTCCCGGAAAACCGTCTATACTGAGAGCGGCGACTGCTACAGCAAGCCGCTACGCGATCTTTCCAGAGCCTGACCGGATCAGGTTGGCGAACTGCTCATTACGACCTGTCGCCCCATGCTGCGATCCATGTCCCGCATAGTCGAGAGGCGATGCTCCGCCTCAGTGGTGCACCCATCGCGGAGCGGCCGGACGCGATCGCTACCGCACGGCGGAGCGCTGGCGAAACTCTCGGTACCATCGCTGATCCGGAACGGGAGCGCTTGGCGGGCGCCATTGGCCGTCCCCGACAGACGCCTCGTCTCCGGCCGGCGCGGCGAGACCAGCGCTGTCCGGCGAGGCTTATTTCGCCATCGCGTTGACGTTGCGTGATACGCTGCTGTCGGTCAGTTGCTCGGGATGCGGTGCGATGGGGGCTTTGCGCGTCGCCACCACGACCTCGCCATCGCCGAGATCGAAGCGACGCCGGGTCACGCGATAGACACCGCCTTCCACCGTCCGCAACAGGATCGCGCTATGCGGATAGGCATCGCGGCCCCGGTCGCGAACGATCACCGCGCCCGCCACGCCGATCCGGTCGAGGATCGCCGCCGCCTGCTCCGGGGTCCGAGCGATCAACTGATAGCCTCGGCCCATGAAATCGCTGCCCGACAGCCATTGCGATGCGCGCGCCGACCACAGCCTGTGTCGCCCACGATCCTGATAAGCGGCTTCGGCGATGATCGCCCCCTCGCCGCCCGCACGCCCATCGACCAACCAGATGCCAGGCGAGATGCGCATCGTCGTGACGATGGCGGGGGCGCCCATATCGCGCTTCGGGACCAGACGGGTCAGCGCCGTCACGGGGGGGATCAGTATGGCCATGCCCAGCGTCACCGCAGCGATGCGCCCCAGGCGCCCGTGCCGCCAGACGATCAGGATCGCCATTGCGATCAGCGTCACCGCCCAGGGAATGACCGGCAGGATATAGCGCGGATCGAGCGCGACCGGGATGATCGACTGGAACGCCAGGGTGGCGACGATGACGGCCAGCGCGAGCCGCACGACCGGCCTCGCACGCGCATCACGCCATCCGAACGCCGCTCCCGCTACCATCAGGACGACACCGAGCCATCCCAGATCGGCGATCAGCGCCCCGATATTGGTCGACAGGGCAGTCCAGGCATAATCGAGCCCCGGCGCATAGTTGAACCCCCCTGCCGAAATCCGGAACGACACCGCATACCAGGGCGCAACGACCATCAGGGTCGCGGCCGCCACCACCCATAATCGCCGGTCGCGCAGGATCGCCCAGCGCCGCGCCAGCAGGATTTCGATCGCGGGCACCAGGGCGATCAGGGCGCCATTGCCCTTCACCAGCGGTGCAAAGGCCGCCAGGGCGCCGAACAGCGCGAACCGCCGCCAGCCCGGGACTTCCGTTGCCCGGAGCCAGGCGATCGCGCCCAGTCCGACGACCAGCGCCACCGGCTGATCGAGCAGGAAATTCCACGCGCTATCGATCACCAATGGCGAGACCAGCATGGCGAACGCCGCCGCCAGCCCGAGCCGCCAAGCGCCGATCCGGTTCAAGGCCCACAGGATCAGGACAGCAGGAAGGCCCGCAACGAACGCACTGAAGATGGCCGCGGCGAACGGCGAAGGCCATAGCAAGGCGAAGAAGGGCGCCAGCATCGCATACCAGCCCGGCGGCCAATGCCCGATCGAAAGCTTGGGGTAATGGGCATAAAAGTCACGCGCGAACGCCATCGGGCTGGGCAATCCAGCGCGCAGCCAGTCCGCAAGGAACAGCGTGTTGACATAATGGGCCGATTCGTCGGGGCCCAGAAAGCTGTGCGTGATCCCGCCGGTCGCCCATGCCAGCGCCAGCGACGCCAGCCCCAGCATCACGGCCACGCCGACCGCCCCCGCATATCGAACCATAGACCTTCGATCCCCCGTCACATGACGAGCGATAAAGCGGTGCGGTCCGGCGATATAGGGAAATCTGGATGCCCCGTGAGGATTCGAACCTCAATTAACGGAGTCAGAGTCCGTGGTCTTACCTTTAGACGACGGGGCATCGAACAGGGGCGTGCCTCTAGGCGGGCGAATCAAGCTTGTCAACCGGATTTCCGCCGATCGGGGTCGCGGCGTCTTGTCGCGCGGACGCCGACTCGCTACCTTGGTCTTCAAGCACCGGCGGACGCTCATGTCCGTGACGGATAGAACAGAATAAGCGAGATACGGCGATGGGGGATGTTCCCACCCGAAGGCCGTACCGGCAGGCCAAACCCCCTGCCCGTTCGGCACCGCCCCGGCCCCAGCGCGGCCGCTGGTCCGATGCGCAGGCCTATGCCGCGCTCGACCTGGGCACCAACAATTGCCGCCTGCTGATCGCGCGGCCGCAGGGCGGCGGCTTTGCGGTGGTCGATGCCTTTTCGCGCATCGTTCGGCTGGGCGAAGGGCTGGCCACGACCGGACGGCTGTCCGACGCCGCGATCGACCGTACCATCGCCGCGCTGCGCGTCTGTGCGGACAAGCTGAAGCGGCGCAACGTCACCTTGTCGCGCGCGGTCGCGACCGAGGCGTGCCGCCGTGCCGCCAACGGCCCCGCCTTCATCGCGCGCGCGCTGGCGGAGACGGGCATTCACCTCGACATCATCTCCGCTGAAGAGGAAGCGCGGCTCGCCGTGCTGGGCTGTCATGCGTTGATCGAGCCGGGGGAGGACCCCGCGCTGGTCTTCGACATTGGCGGGGGATCGACCGAACTGGTGCTGGTCGACACGCATGGGCCGCTCCCGCGCATCCTGGACTGGCATTCGGCCCCCTGGGGTGTCGTCTCGTTGACCGAAAGCGCGGGCGGCGGCGAGGGAGAGGCGGGGCGGCTGGCCGCCTATGCCCGGATGCGCGGGATCGTGGCGGACAGCTTCGCCGATTTCGCCGCGCGCCTGCCGCGCGAGCTGAAGCGGCCCCGGCTGCTCGGCACCAGCGGTACGGTGACGACGCTGGGCAGCGTCCATCTGGGGCTCAGCCAATATGACCGGGCCGCGGTCGACGGGCTGATCGTACCCACTGCGGCGATGCGCGAGATCAGCGCCAGCCTGTCGCGCAAGAGCCTAGCCGCGCGCGGCAAGGTGGCGTGCATCGGCCCCGAACGCGCCGATCTGGTGGTGGCGGGCTGCGCCATCCTGGAGACGATATTGGACCTTTGGCCCGCCGAGCGGCTAGGGATCGCAGACCGTGGGATTCGCGAGGG
The DNA here is from genome assembly GCF_965112005.1 of Sphingomonas sp. Marseille-Q8236. NCBI lineage: Bacteria > Pseudomonadati > Pseudomonadota > Alphaproteobacteria > Sphingomonadales > Sphingomonadaceae > Sphingomonas > Sphingomonas sp. Marseille-Q8236. The sequence continues at coordinate 1,042,463 of NZ_CBCOPO010000001.1, read as the reverse complement.
AATCCTGCGCCGTTTGATGGGAATCGCCAGACCGTGAGCAGAGGAAATTCGGGCCTGCACCAGCGCGTGCGCACCGCCCGGAACCGCACCGCCCAATCGACCCGCTGGCTGGAGCGCCAGCTGAACGATCCCTATGTCCGCCGCGCCAAGGCGGAGGGGTTTCGCAGCCGCGCGGCCTATAAGCTGATCGAACTGGACGAGCGGTTCGGGTTCTTGCGCGGCAAGAAGCGGATCATCGACCTGGGGCTGGCGCCGGGCGGCTGGAGCCAGGTGGTGCGGCGCAAGCTGCCGAACGCCAGCGTGGTCGGCATCGACCTGTTGCCGGTCGATCCGATCGACGGCGTCACCATCTTCGAGATGGACTTCATGGACGATGCCGCGCCCGACACGCTGATGGAGGCGCTGGGCGGCACGCCGGATCTGGTGATGTCGGACATGGCGGCCAACACCGTCGGCCATCCACAAACCGATGCGCTGCGCACCATGGGTCTGGTGGAAACGGCCTTCGCCTTTGCCTGCGACGTGTTGTCGCCGGGCGGGGTGTTCGTGTCGAAGGTGTTTGCGGGCGGCGCCGACTCGCAACTGGTCGCCGAGATGAAGCGCCACTTCGCCACCGTGAAGCACGCCAAGCCGCCGTCCAGCCGCAAGGGTTCGGTGGAATGGTTCGTCGTGGCGCAGGGGTTCAAGGGGCGGAAGGCCGTGGCGGTGGAGGATTGAGCGTAGTGCGGTGGGGTCCGCTAACGCTCACCTGCGGGCATTTAGAACTACCGGCGCGTTGGACATAATTTTACGGGCTTAAGCGTTCCCCGATACGGCCTGCTCGAGAGGGATTGAAATCAACCTTTCTTGGCCGACCATCAGACTTCGTCTCTGCAACTCGCACATATGCTTGCAGAAGTACGCCATAGGTAGTCCCACCGACCTTCGTTTGTGCCTCTTCCGGGGAAATATCGAAAGCGTAAACGATTTCGGGGCCTTCCAAGCCTTGGTCAAAGTCTATTGCCATGAAGAACTGCCTAACCCTGCTACTATCCATGCAAAGGTCGATCAGCGTCCCTTGGCGTATTGACGCGCTGCGCAATTCAAGATGCCCTTCCTTGGACCGCCATGCATGTGCGTCGACCTTGACGAGTTCGATCGAGCTCTCGTCCGGTTTGACCCTGCATTCTTCAAGGACTGCCGCCGCCTCCAAATCCTTGGCCAACTGCTGCAGCACGCGCTGCGCGCCGCCTCGCGCCATACCATCAAACGTAGGGTCGGACTTACTCTCGATGGCCCTTGATTGGGCTACGCGCGCAACGCGGCGGAGGGTCTCTGGATCAAGATGCGGCATAGTTTTCTCGTACATCAATATAAGGCACGCATCCAAAAATTCATGTGCGATCGGCCTCCAGCACCAAGCCTCGCCGAATGCGGCCGGCCCGCTTCACGCCCAAAGTAGACATTGGCTCCATTCCTACCTCCGTTCAGCCTGAGCGAAGTCGAAGGCCACGAGATGACGTTCGTGACGGAGGTTCGGGGTGTGCACTTCGACTTCGCTCAGTGCGAACGGAGGGTGGCAAGCGGGCCGAACGGAGGCAGGGCAAGCCCCCCCCTCACAACAACCCGTTCACCGCCTCCATGAAGCGCATCAGGCTGATCGGCTTCGACACATAGGCGTCCGCCCCCGCCGCACGGATTCGGTCCTCGTCGTCGCGGCCGGCATAGGCGGTGACGGCCATCACCGGGATGCGGCGCAGGTCCTCGTCGGCCTTCAGCTCGAGGATCAGTTCGTATCCGGTCACATGCGGCATCTGAATGTCCATGATGATCAGGTCGGGCTGTACCTCGCGCGCGCGCGCCACCGCCTCGCGCCCGTCGCGCACCGGCTCGGCGATGAAGCCGTGGGCGCGCAGCAGGTCGCAGAAGAGTTTCAGATTGAGTTCGTTGTCCTCGACAACGAGCACCTTTCTTGTCACGCGGGCTCCACCATTAGCGAGGGGACGATAGGCAATGCCCGGACCGGATACAATCGAGCGCGCGATGCCGCTGGCGCTTCAGGCACTGGTCTGGACGCTGCAAAGCCCGTCGCGGGCCGAGCGGCTGCTGGCGCTGACCGGCCTGTCGGTCGAGGAACTGCGCGGCGGGGCGGGCGAGCCGGGCGTGCTCGCCGCGATCCTGTCGTTCCTGGAAGGGCATGAGGCCGACCTGGTCGAATGTGCCGATTCGCTGGGCGTCCGCCCGGAGGCGCTGGTCGCTGCGCGTCGCATGCTGGAGGGCGCATGAAACCGCTGCTGATCTGTGATTGTGACGAGGTGCTGGTCCATATGGTGCGGCATTTCCGCACTTGGCTGGACGAAGCGCATGACATCGATTTTGCGCTGGATCGTCACGACTTTTTCGGGGCGATGACGCGGCGGGACGGCGGGCCCGCGCTCAGCCAGAGCGAGGCATGGGATCTGCTGCACGGCTTTTTCCCCGGTCAGATGGACCGCCAGACGCTGGTCCCCCATGCTGCCGAAGCGCTGGCCGAGCTGGCGAAGACCGCCGACATCGTCATCCTCACCAATTTGATCGAGGAATGCCGCCAGCCGCGCATCGAGCAACTCGCGCGTTTCGGCATCGCGCACCATGTCCAGTGCAACAATGGCGGCAAGGGCGAACCGGTGGCCCGGCTGGTCGCCGAGCATGGCAATCCCGTCACCGTCTTCGTCGACGATCTGCCGCAGCATCACGCCTCGGTCGCGGAACATGCGCCGCAGGTTCACCGGCTGCACATGGTGTCGGAGCCGGAAATGGCCCCGCACGTCCCCCCGGCTCCCGATGCCCATGCGCGGATCGACGACTGGCGCCGGGCGGAGGCTTGGATTGCCGCACGATTTGCCGGGGGGCACGCCGCCACCGCTTGACCGGTACCGCCCGCCCGCGCCATGTCTCGCCCATGACCACCCATATCGATCGCGCGCTCGAGCAGCTCGGCCTCGCCTTGCCGGAGGCTGCCGCCCCCGTCGCCGCCTATGTCCCCGTCGTCGAGGCGGGCGGGCTTCTCCACATTTCGGGCCAGTTGCCCTTCGTCGATGGCCAGCTCGTCACCGGGCGGCTGGGCGAAGGCGTCTCGCTGGAGGACGGGCAGAAGGCGGCGCAGGCGTGCGGCCTGATGCTGGTCGCGCAGATCAAGAAATATCTGGGCGGTGACCTGTCGCGCGTCGGCCGCATCGTGAAGCTGGGCGTATTCGTGAACTCGGCCGCCGACTTCACCGACCAGCCCAAGGTCGCCAATGGCGCGTCGGAGCTGATGGTTTCGCTGTTCGGCGAATCGGGCCGCCATGCCCGTTCGGCCGTCGGTGTGCCGGTGCTGCCGCTGGGCGCCGCCGTCGAGGTCGATGCGATCGTCGCGCTCGCCTGATCGCAACCGTCGCCCCGGCGCAGGCCGGGGCCTTTGGCGATGAGGGGCCTGCCGTTCGCGATTCCCGGCCTTCGCCGGATCGAGCCATCGATGGGCAGCCCCTTGTCCCGCTCCACTTCGAACCGCATATTCGACGGCGATGACCACCGCCATCGCGCGTATCCTGTCCGGCGTCGCCGCCCTGTCTCCCGAAGAGTGGGACGCCTGCGCGGGGACGGCCAATCCCTTTATCGGCCATGGCTTCCTCACCGCGCTGGAGGATTCTCACAGCGTCGGCGGGCGGTCGGGATGGACCCCCGCCCCGATCGTTATCGACGGAGCGGATGGCCGCCCCGCCCCCATCGCCCCCGCCTATCTGAAGGCGCATAGCCAAGGCGAATATGTCTTCGACCATGGCTGGGCCGATGCGTGGGAGCGGGCCGGCGGGCGTTATTATCCCAAGCTCCAGATCGCGGCGCCCTTCTCGCCCGTGCCGGGCCCGCGGCTGTTGCTGCGCGATCCCGCGCTCGCCCCCGCGCTGATCGCCGCGATCGAGGCGGTAACCGACCAGAACGAGCTGTCCTCGGCGCATGTCACCTTCGTCGCGCCCGAGCAGCTGCCGCATTTCGAGGCGGCGGGCTGGCTGATCCGGGAGGGGGTGCAGTTCCACTGGCGCAATAAGGGCTATGCCCGCTTCGACGATTTCCTGGACGCGCTCGCCAGCCGCAAGCGCAAGGCGATTCGCAAGGAACGCGCCGCCGCGGTCCAGGGGCTGACCATCCGCCACCTGAGCGGCCCCGACATTCGGCCGGAGCATTGGGACGCCTTCTGGACCTTCTATCAGGATACGGGCAGCCGCAAATGGGGCCAGCCCTATCTGACCCGCGCCGCCTTTGACCGGATCGGCGAGCGTCTGGGGGACAAGGTGCTGCTGATCCTGGCCGAGCGGGACGGCGTGCCGATCGCGGGGGCGCTCAACCTGATCGGGGAGGATACGCTCTTTGGCCGCTATTGGGGCGCGACCGAGGAGGTGCCCTTCCTCCATTTCGAGCTTTGCTATTATCAGGCGATCGACGCGGCCATCGCGCGCGGGCTGTCAACGGTCGAGGCCGGGGCACAGGGCGAGCACAAGCTGGCGCGCGGCTATGGTCCGGTGCCGACCTGGTCGGCGCACTATATCCCCCACCCCGCCTTCCGCCGTGCCGTCGCCGAGTTCGTCAACCGCGAGCGCGAGGCGATAGAGGCGGAAAGTGCGTTTCTGGACGAACTCACCCCGTTCCGGCGGGGCTAGAGCGGTCTCCGATCAGCCTGGTCGAAGATCGCCCTGGTCCTTAGTCCCCGTTCTTGTCCGGCGGCGTGCTGCGCCGCGCGGGCGGGGCGCGGCGGTCATCGCCGGGCGAGGGACGGCTGAGCAGTTCATAGGCCGCCGGATCGATAATCGGGCGGCGATCGTCGATCCGGTAGAGGACATCGCGTCCCGACCGCCAGATCGGCGTCAGGCCGCGCGTCAGGCTTTCATCATAGCGCGGCGGATGGACCAGCCAGACATAATCGAACGCATCGCGCGGCAATAGCTTGAGCGCGGTATCGACCGGGCGCCACCACTGGCCCCGGCACCGCCGCTGGGTCACGATCTCGGACGGATCATGCGCGAACCGTTTGGCGGGGGCGTAGCGCACCGTCAGCAATTGCCCACCCGCCATCGACCATTGGTCGTTGGCATAGGCCAGCTTGCGCTCCAGCGCGAGGCCGGCGACATGCTCCAACCGGCTCGACGGCCAGACATCGGCGCAATATTGGCGGCCGACAAAGGTCAGCAGCCGGGCGCGCGGCGGCACATGATCGAGCGCGGCGAGCACCCGGTCATAGTCGTTGCTGTACATCACATAGCTGACCGTGGTCGCGCCGATCCGCACCACGAAGAACAACAGGCCGACCACCGCGAGCGTCGATGCCCCGCGCAGCGACAGCCCCCGCCGGGGCCGCAGCGCGATCAGCGCGATGGCGAGGACGTACGGCGCCAGCCGCATATCGGCATAGGCCGAACCGAAGACGATGCGCGGCAGCAGCAGATAGACCACCGCCAGGAACGCCGCCGACAGCACCAGATTGCGCGAATATTCGACCCGCTCGTCGCGCACGCCCTTGAGCAGCACCAGGAACAGCACCGTGACCGAGGCGAGGTCGAACGCCATCCAGCGATCGCGCAGCGCCATCGTCACCCAGTTGATCTTCCACCGCCAGTTGAACCAGTCGGTGGTCTGGCCGGTGACATCGGCCCCCGATCGCCACAGCACCATCAGCACCATGGGCAGCGCCAGCGGGATACAGCCGATCCCGGCATGGAAAGCCGAGACGATCCAGCCCTTCACGCCCCGCGCGCCCTTGGCCCGGCGAACATCGTGCTGGCGGATCAACTCGGCGGAAAAGGCCAGCACGCCGAGCACGCCCCAGCCAAAGGTATGCGCGACCCACAGGATGCAGGACAGCGGCACGAAGAGCCATGCGCGCCGCCGCACCGTGCCCAGCCGCCCCATGCGCAGCCAGAGCGCGAACAGGTTGAGCGCCAGCGCCATCGCCAGCGCGAAATTCACGAAACCGAACTGGAAGGGATAGCTATAGGCCAGCGGCAGCGCGAACAGCGCGGTCGCGGGGATCCGCCCCTGCACCTCGCGCGCGATCCAGAGCAGGCCGGTGACGGTCAGCACCGGAATGGCGATGACGATCAGCTTGACCGCCAGCTCCAGCCCGAAGATCGGCGTCAGCGGCTCGATCAGCAGGTCGATGCCCAGATTGCCGATCATCTGCCATTCGAAATGATACCAATTGGCCAGCCAGGGCTGATGGGCATATTCCAACTGGACCCGGTACCGGCCCATATGGCCCGGCAGGTCGACCAGCGGCGGCACCGTCGGCCAGAGCAGCGGCAGCGCGGCGAGCAGGGCCATCGCCACCACGAACCACCGCGTCTGCCACCAGTTGAGCTTTCCCCCATTCATGGCGAAAGTGCCTAGCGGACCGAAGGGGCGTCCGACAAGCATCGGTCGCGCCGAACGCGATAGACGGCGGAATCGCGGTCGGACCATGTGCGGATCAGGTCGGGCGACTTCGCCCGCCCCGCCGGGAAACCGATCGTCCACACCGCATCGAAGGCGCAGCGATCGAAGTCGCGGATCGCGGCGTCGAAATCGACCCATCCGCCCAGACTGCCCGGCGCGAACACCAGGCTGGAGGGATCGCCGTCATAGGGCGCGGCCCCGGCGACCCGGGGCCGAATCAGATGCTGGCCGGGCACGCTCCACTGGGTATTGGTGAACACACGCCGCCGCGCGATCGCGATCCCCGCAATATGCCAGCGCCGGGTGCCGCCCCAGCCGCCTTCCGCTTCGGCATCGGTCAGCACCAGCACCCGGCCGCCCGGCGGCAAGGCCGACAGCGCCCGCCAGTCGCGCTCCTGCGCCGCAGCCAACTGGGCGAAGGCGATGGTGGTGCCGATAATACGAACGAGGAAGAAGCCGGTCGTCGCCGCCGCGATGCGCCCATGATCGCGGCCGGGCGACACGCGCACCGACAGGATCGCCAGGATCACCGCCGGACACAGCATCCGCATGTCGAGATAGGCGCCGCCGCGATAGACATAGGGCAGGATCAGGAAGATCAGAAAGCCCAGCCCCGCCGGTATCGCCAGAAGCGGCAGGACCGACAGACGGCGCGACCGGATCACCGCATAGCCGAAGAGCAATATGACGATCAGCGCCGCGATGTCCCAGATCGCCCATTGCTCGCGGAACAGCGTCAGGATCCAGCGCATCTTGTAGACGATGAACCAGCCGCCGGTATCGCCCGCCACCTGGTCCCCGCCGCCCTTCAGCATCAACAAGGCTGGCGAGGCCATCGGCGCCACCGCCAATCCGGCCCGCAGCATCGCCTGCCTCCAGGACCGCCCCGCGCCGCTCAGCCGCATCGCCTCCATCGCAAAGACATTGGTCAGCAACAGCGCCCAGCCCAGCGCATGGGTCAGCCAGATCACCGGCGCGATCAGCGCGAAGAGCAGGATTCGCCAGCCGGCGCTCCACCGCCGCGCCAGATACAGCCACAGCGCCATGGCGAGCAGTACCAAGGCCTGGGCCAGGCTGAAATTGACGAACCCCATCTGGAGCGAGGGGCCATAGGCCAGCGGAAGGGCGAGCATCGCGGTCGCCGGAATCCGCCCATGCGCAGCGCGCGCCAAGGCGAAAATTCCCGCGACCGTCAGCGGCGGGATCGCCAGTACGACCAGCTTGGCCGCCGGTTCGATGTCGAGGGCAAACAGCCGGTGGAGCGCCAGCACCAACCCCTCGACCCCCAAATTGCCGACCGCGGCCCAATGCACGTCATAATGACGCCCCAACGGTCCGCGCCCCGCCTCGGCCAGGATGCGATAGCTGCCGATATGGTCGCCCATGTCACTCAGCGGCGGCACGGCGGGCCAGAGCAGCGGCACCGCCGATACGATCACGCACAGCCACAAAAAGAGGCGGGACTGCCACCACAGCCCCGCCTCTTCGTCAGTTCTTCCGTCCCGTCGGCGATCCATGGCGATGGCTCCTGTCAGGACGGGATCGGATCAGGCCCGGTCGCGACGGCCCAGCAGGCGCAGGCGCAGCGCGTTGAGCTTGATGAAGCCCGCCGCGTCGCGCTGGTCATACGCGCCCTGATCGTCCTCGAAGGTGACGACCTTTTCCGAATACAGGCTGTAAGGCGACTTGCGCCCCGTCACGATCGCCTGGCCCTTGTACAGCTTCAGGCGGACGGTGCCGGTCACCTTCTCCTGGCTGTAGTTGACGGCGGCCTGGAGCATCTCACGCTCGGGCGAGAACCAGAAGCCGTTATAGACCAGCTCGGCATAACGCGGCGCCAGTTCGTCCTTCAGATGCGCGGCGCCGCGATCGAGCGTGATCTGCTCGATACCGCGATGCGCCAGCGCATAGATGGTGCCGCCCGGCGTCTCGTACATGCCGCGGCTCTTCATGCCGACGAAGCGGTTCTCGACCAGGTCGAGGCGGCCGATGCCATGCTTGCGGCCCAGTTCGTTCAGCTTGGTCAGCAGGGTTGCGGGCGAGCACGCCTCACCGTTCAGCGCGACGCCGTCGCCACGCTCGAAATCGATGGTGATCGTCTCGGGGACGTCGGGCGCGTCCTCCGGGTTGACGGTGCGCGAATAGACGTAATCGGGGACCTCATCCCACGGGTCCTCCAGCACCTTGCCCTCGGACGAGGTGTGCAGCAGGTTCGCGTCGGTCGAGAAGGGCGCTTCGCCGCGCTTGTCCTTCGACACCGGGATCTGGTGCGCCTCGGCGAATTCGATCAGCTTGGTGCGGCTGGTCAGGTCCCATTCGCGCCACGGTGCGATGACCTTGATGTCGGGGTTCAGCGCATAATAGCCCAGCTCGAAGCGGACCTGGTCGTTGCCCTTGCCGGTCGCGCCATGGCTGACCGCGTCGGCGTTCACCATCTTGGCGATCTCGATCTGGCGCTTGGCGATCAGCGGCCGCGCGATCGAGGTGCCCAGCAGGTACAGCCCCTCGTAGAGCGCGTTGGCGCGCATCATCGGGAAGACGTAATCCTTGACGAATTCTTCGCGCAGATCGTCGATGAAGATATGCTCGGGCTTCACGCCTGCCATCTCGGCCTTCTTGCGCGCGGGCTCCAGCTCCTCGCCCTGGCCCAGATCGGCGGTGAAGGTCACGACCTCGCAGCCATAATGCTGCTGCAGCCACTTGAGGATGACGCTGGTGTCGAGGCCGCCCGAATAGGCGAGGACGACGCGCTTGATATCTTCGCTCATGGCAAAGTCCTTGATGAAGAGGGGATGGATTTGCCCCGCGCCCTATGCGCTGTGGCGGCCGCACGCAACCTTCGCTTGGGGTCGTTCCCCCACTCGTTCATTGCCCCGACAGCCAAAGGCCGTCAGGAGCGGCCATGATGTCCCGTTCAGGAGTGTCCCGCATGACCCGTTTCCTCGTCGCCGGCCTGATCGCCGCCACGCTCGCCGTGCCCGCCGCCCCCGTCCTGGCGCAGCAGGACACGCGCGCGTCGGCCGCCGCCAAATTCTCCCGCGAGTTCAAGGCGCGCGATACCAATCACGACGGCGCACTGACCAAGGCCGAGGTGAAGGCCGCCATCATGAAGATGGGCAACGGCCAGAAGAAGATCGACGACGTCCATGCCGGACGCCTCGCCGATCTGTGGTTCGGCAAGGCCGATGCAAACAAGGACGGGAAGGTGACCGAGGCGGAGGCGCAGGCGCTGCTGTCGCGCACCTTCGATGAATATGAAGCGGCCAAGGCGGCCCAGCGGTCGCAGCAACCGGCGGGTCCGAAGGGGCGGTAAGCGCCCCAACCCACGACCCTGCCGCCGCCGTTCAGCCTGCCAACCTCCGTTCAGCCTGAGCGAAGTCGAAGGCCACGCCCCACCCTCCGGGTAAGCGATTCCCGTGCACGTCGACTTCGCTCAGTGCGAACGGAGGGTGGTCCCATTTTCTACCCCGGCCTGCGCCCTGTCGGTGCGGTTTCTCGCCAACATAAAAAAGGCCCGGTGCGTTGCCGCACCGGGCTTAGGTCGTCCGCAGGAGGAACGTCGTGGGGTGCGGGGGTCTCTCGCCCCGCTCCCGATCAGTTGTAGGCGCGCTCGCCGTGCTCGCCGAGGTCGAGGCCTTCCTGCTCGACTTCCTTCGAGACCCGCAGGCCGGTCAGGGCCTTGGCGACGAACATGGCGATGACGGTGCCGATGGTGGCCCAGACGATCGTAGTGGCGACCGCGCCGAGCTGCACCAGCAGCTTCGGCCCAATCGCATAGTCGGCCGCGCCCGGACCGCCCAGCGAGGGGGCGTAGACCACGGCGGTACCGATCGCGCCGATCATGCCGCCGATGCCGTGCACGCCGAAGGCGTCGAGCGCATCGTCATAGCCGAGCTTGGGCTTCAGGACCGACACCGCATAGAAGCAGACCACGCTGGCGATGGCACCCAGCACGATCGCACCGAACGGACCGGAGTTACCAGCGGCCGGGGTCACCGCGACCAGGCCGGCGACAATGCCCGAGCAGAAGCCCAGCGCCGAACCCTTATGCCCCGCCAGACGCTCGGCGAGCATCCAGAACAGGCCGCCGGACGCCGTCGCGACGAAGGTGTTGATCATCGCCAGACCCGCCGAGCCATTGGCCTCCAGCGCGGAGCCCGCGTTGAACCCGAACCAGCCGACCCACAGCAGGCCGGTGCCCACGCCGGTCAGCGTCAGCGAGTGCGGGGGCATCGGGGTCGTCGGGTAGCCCATGCGCTTGCCCAGGATCAGCGCGGCGACCAGCGCCGAGACGCCGGCGTTGATGTGCACCACCGTGCCGCCCGCAAAGTCGAGCGCGCCCGCCTTGAAGAACAGGCCCGACGATGCCCACACCATGTGCGCGATCGGGAAATAGACGATGGTCAGCCACACGGCGGTGAACGCCATGACCGCCGAGAACTTCATCCGCTCGACGACCGAGCCGAGCACCAGGGCAGCGGTGATCGCGGCGAAGGTCATCTGGAAGCAGATGAAGACATATTCGGGGATTTCGACGCCGGCGGTGAAGGTCGCCGCCTGGCTGGCAGGCGTGACGCCCGAGAGGAACGCCTTGCCCAGCCCGGAGATGAAGTTGGACGCGCCCCCCGACACGTCCGGCCCGAAGGCCAGGCTATAGCCGTACATCACCCAGATCAGCATCGCGAGACATGCGGCCGCGCCGATCTGCGTCATGGTGGACAGCATGTTCTTCGCGCGGGTCAGACCGCCATAGAACAGCGCCAGACCCGGCAGGATCATCATCATGACCAGCACGGTCGAGGTGAGCATCCAGGCGGTATCGCCCTTGTTCACGGTCGCGGCCGGCGCGGCGGCGGCGGGCGACTGGAGCGCGGCGGCATCCTGGGACCAGGCGGGCAGCGCGGCGAAGAGCGCCAGGCCGAGGCCCGTCGCACCGGTCGCCAATTTGGTGACATGCTTCATCGAAATCCCCCCCTCTCTCAGAGCGCCGATTCGTCGGTTTCGCCGGTGCGGATGCGCACGGCCTGGCCGACATCGAGCATGAAGATCTTGCCGTCGCCGATCGCGCCGGTGTTGGCGGCGGCCTGGATCGATTCGACGACGCGGTCGGCGATCTCGGACGCGCAAACGACCTCGATCTTGATCTTGGGCACCATGTTGGTGCTGTATTCGGCACCGCGATAGATTTCGGTCTGGCCCTTTTGCCGCCCGAAACCCTTCACCTCGGTCACCGTCATGCCCGCCACGCCCAAAGTGGTGAGCGCCTCGCGCACCTCGTCGAGCTTGAACGGCTTGATGATAGCGATGATCAGCTTCACCTGTGCCCCCTTTGCGTTTCCCGCCCACAAGCGTTGCAAAGGGTGTGCCAGTTACGTTTTCGCGACATTTTCGCGCTATGATGGGGCGGCGCGATCCGTTTCGCCTGCCGGACGGCATCAATTTTTAGGCATTGGCAAGGATATGCTTAAATTTTGGGCAGCCTTTCCTCCCCTGTAAGGAGGGGGGACCCGCTATCGAGAGCGTGACACCCCTCCGTCAGGCCTGCGGCCTGCCACCTTCCCCTTCCAGGGGAGGAAGGGAAATCACGCCGCCAGCGCGGTGCCGCCGACGGTCAGCCCTTCGACCAGCAGGCTCGGCTGGCCGACGCCCGCAGGCACGCTCTGCCCGCCCTTGCCGCAGACCCCCACGCCCTCGTCCAGCGCGAAGTCGTTACCGATGCCCTTCACCTTGGTCAGCACGCTCGGCCCGTCGCCGATCAGCGTCGCGCCCTTGATCGGCGCGCCCAGCTTGCCATTCTCGATCCGATACGCCTCGGTGCAGGAGAAGACGAACTTGCCCGACACGATGTCGACCTGGCCGCCGCCGAAGGACTTGGCGAAGATGCCGTTCTTGACCCGCGACAGCAGCTCGGCCGGGTCGTCCTGCCCGCCCTTCATGAAGGTGTTGGTCATGCGCGGCATCGGCGCATGGGCAAAGCTCTCGCGGCGGCCATTGCCGGTCGGCGCGACGCCCATCAGCCGCGCGTTGAGCCGGTCCTGCATATAGCCCTTGAGGATACCGTCCTCGATCAGCACGACCTCACGCGTCGGCGTCCCCTCGTCATCGATCGACAGCGAGCCGCGCCGGTCGACAGGGCTGCCGTCATCGACCACGGTGACGCCGGGCGCCGCGACCCGCTCACCGATGCGTCCCGAAAAGGCCGAGGTGCCCTTGCGGTTGAAGTCACCCTCCAACCCATGCCCGATCGCCTCGTGCAGCAGCACGCCCGGCCAGCCGGGCCCCAGCAACACCGTCATCTCCCCCGCGGGCGCGGCAACCGAGTCGAGATTGACCAGCGCTTGGTTCAACGCGACGTCGATGCCGCGCTCCCACGTCTCGCGCGCGACCAGTCGGTCGTACAGGTAACGACCGCCAATCCCGAAACTGCCCGTTTCGCGCCGCCCATTCTGTTCGACCACGACCGAGATGTTGAGCCGGACGAGCGGGCGGACGTCGGTGGCGACGAAGCCGTCGGGGCGAACGATCTCCACCACGCTCCAGCTTCCCGACAGCCCGACCGACACCTGCACGACGCGGGGATCGCGCGCACGGGCAGCGGCGTCGATCGTCTGGCAGAGCGACACCTTCTCGGCGAAGGGCATCAGGTCGAGCGGATCGGTCGCGGTATAAAGATGGCGATTGGTCCCCTGCGGCGGGGGCGCGGCGGTGCCCTTGGCGGGGTCGATCAGCGCCATGGTCTCCGCTGCGCGCTTGATCGCCGCCTCCGAAAGCTCATTGGCATGGGCGAAGGCGGTCATCTCGCCCGATACCGCGCGCAGGCCGAAACCCGAATGCGTGTCGTAGCTGGCCGTCTTTAGCCGCCCGTCGTCGAAGCCGAACGCTTCGGATCGCTTATATTGCAGGTACAGCTCGCCATCGTCCGCCCGCGACAGCGCATTGGCGGTCAGCCGAAGTGCGGCCTCCGGATCGAGCGTGTCACGGTAGAGGAACGAGCGGGGATCGGTGGCGGATGTCATGCCACCGATATAGGGGGCTCAGCGGCCCGCGCCATCCCCATGGTCGGGAAGCTGCGACTGATCCGCACCATCCGCCGGGCCACCGATCAGCACGAAGCGGCGATCGCAATAGCCGCAATCGACATAGCCGGTCTCATCGATCTGCAGCCAGACGCGCGGATGGCCGAGCGCAGCGCCCCCGGGAATGTCGGTGGCACCGTCGCAAGCGACGCGGGTCTGGGTGACGCGGGTGGTTTCGGGCGGCGGCAACATAGGGTTGGGCGATAGCAAGGCGTAGAGCCCCGTGCAATTGCCCAAAACAGGGCAAAACCGGCTTGGCCTCTCTGCGTCACGCGCCTATCGCTGGCACCATGACCTCCTCGACAGAAGCCGCCATTTCGATCCAGGGCATCGCCAAGACCTATCAGGGCGGCAAGCGCGCGCTCGACGGGGTCAGCTTCGACGTGCCGCGGGGGCAGATCTTCGGGCTGCTGGGGCCGAACGGTGCGGGCAAGTCGACGCTGATCAACATCCTGGCGGGCCTTGTCATGAAGACCGAAGGATCGGCATCGATCTGGGGCTTCGACATCGACCAGCATCCGCGCAACGCCAAGGCGTCGATCGGCATCGTCAACCAGGAAATCCTGTTCGACCCCTTCTTCACGCCGTTGGAGACGCTGGAGATCCAGGGCGGGCTGTACGGCGTGCCCAAGGGGCAGCGCCGCTCGATGGAATTGCTGCGCGCGGTGCATCTGGAGGACAAGGCGAACGCCTATTCGCGCACCCTGTCGGGCGGTATGAAGCGCCGCCTGATGGTCGCCAAGGCGATGGTGCATTCGCCGCCGGTGCTGGTCCTGGACGAACCGACGGCGGGCGTCGATATCGAGCTTCGCCAGCAGCTCTGGGCCTATGTCCGCCAGCTCAACGAACAGGGCGTGACGGTGGTGCTGACCACCCATTATCTCGAAGAGGCCGAGGAGCTGTGCGACCGGATCGCGATCATCAACCATGGTCGCCTGGTCGCCAACGAGCCGACCCGCGAACTGGTCGGCAAGGCGCAGGAAAAGATCGTCGCGGTGACGGTGGACCGCGATGTCGCGGCGGTGCCCGACCATGCCAGCTTCGGCAAGATCGTGCTGAAGGGCAGCCGCACGCTGGAGATCACCTATGCCAAGGACAAGGTGAATGCGGGCCAGGTGCTCGCGGCGGTGCAGGCGGACGGATATGGGATCGTCGATGTCTCCACCAAGGAAGCCGATCTGGAAGACGTGTTCCTGTCGTTGACGCGGAGTGTTGGGGCGTAGGGTTTCCCTTGGCCTTCGACTTCGCTCAGGCTGAACGGGGTTCTGGGGGAGAAGAAATTTTGGGTTCGCGCGGAGGCGCAGAGGACGCGGAGGTGTACCACTCCACTCATTCTACAGTCCGCTCCAACAGGCCATGATAGGTAAGGGATGCGCAATCCACGCACCGAACAGCTCTGCGTCCTCCGCGCCTCTGCGCGAACCCAAATATCCCGACCTCCGTTCAGGCTGAGCGAAGTCGAAGCCCACGCCCCGCCCTCACCGCTCGTCCCGCACCCGCTCCAGCACCCAATCCTGATTCACCACGATGATCGAGCGCACCGGCCGGCCATCGGCATCACGCGACGGATCATAGCGGTATCGCTGCTCGATCAGCCGGCACGTCGTCTCGTCGAGCGCGGCGTTGCCGCTGCTCTGAGTCACCACACAGCCGCTGACCCGACCATCGACATTGACGAAATAGCGGACCTGCACCGTCCCGCTCGCGCCCGCATCGGCGGCAGCCTCGGGATAGTCGGAGTCCTTGATTCGCCCCTTGATCCGCCGGGGCGGGGTTTCCTCACCATAGCCGTCACCGTCGCCCGACCCGCCGCTGCCCGTGCCGTTGCCGATCCCGCCCGCACCGGTGCCCGGACCGGGCTTGTCGGACGCGCCCTGGCTGGCATCCGCCCCCGTCCCCGCGACCGGCGCGACGATGACGGGCGAAACGGGCAGCAACACCACGACCGGCGGGGGTGCCACCACTTGGGTCGCCTGCGACCGGATATTGGGCGGCGCCGCCGCGCCGCGCGGGCGGTGGGTTTCGACCTTTTTGGGCTGAATCCGGAGCGGTGGCGGCGGAGCGGGAGGCGCCACGTCAAAGCTGTCGAGCGCTTGCGACGGGGCCGGGAGGCTCGGGGCGAAGCCCAGCCCCAGAATGAGCGCATAGCCCATGCCGCCCACGATCAGCCCCGTGGGAATCGCGGCGCGCAGACGGTCGCGCCAATCGGGCCGGGCCAGCGTCATAGCGCAGGAGGTGGGAAGCCCCTTCCCGCAAGACAAGCGCTTACCCCCTGTCCCAACCCTCTCGTCCGTGCCAGAGGGTACGCCATGACCCCAGCGCCCCAAGGAGCCCGCGCATGACCGATTCCGATATTCTGATCGTCGGATCGGGCGCGGCCGGGCTGACCGCCGCGCTCAATCTGGCGGACCGGTTCAAGGTGACGGTGCTGGCCAAGGGCAAGCTGAACGAAGGCTCGACCGCCTGGGCGCAGGGGGGCATCGCCGCCGTGCTGGAACCCGGCGACACCTTCGACAGCCATATCGAGGATACGATGGTCGCGGGCGCGGGGCTGAACGACCGCGCCACCGTCGAATTCGTGGTCGAGAATGCCCCCGCCGCGATCGAGCGCCTCCAGAAACTGGGCGTCCCCTTCGCAACCGAGGGCAATATGCTGCACCTGACGCGTGAGGGCGGGCATTCGCACCGGCGCATCGTGCATGTGGCGGACGCGACCGGATGGGCGGTGCTCGACGCGCTGTTGAAGGCGGCGGACGCGCATCCCAACATCACCATGGTCCCCGATCAGGTCGCGATCGACCTGGCGACCAGCCGCCACGAGATGCGCTATTCGGGGGCGGGCCATGTCTGGGGCATCTATGCGGTTGACCGGCGGACGGGCCGCGTCGTGGTGCACAAGGCGCGCGCGACGATCCTGGCGACCGGGGGCGCGGGACGCACCTATCAATTCTCCACTGCGCCCAAGGGGGCGACCGGCGACGGCATCGCGATGGCGTGGCGCGCGGGCGCGCGCGTGTCGAACATGGAATTCATGCAGTTCCACCCGACCTGCCTCTACAACACCCAGGTCAAGAATTTCCTGATTACCGAGGCGGTTCGCGGCGAAGGCGGGCATCTGAAGATCCCCGAAACCGGGCACCGCTTCATGCCCGATCTCGACCCGCGCGCCGAACTCGCGCCCCGCGACATCGTGGCGCGCGCGATCGACCATGAGATCAAGCGGCTGGGCCTGGACTATGTCCATCTCGACATCAGCCACCAGTCGCCCGCCTTCGTCCGCGAGCATTTCCCCAATATCCACGAAAAGCTGCTGTCGCTGGGAATCGACATGACCGTGCAGCCGATCCCGGTCGTGCCCGCGCAGCATTATACCTGTGGCGGCGTGATCGTGGACCGCGACGGGCGCACCGACCTGCCCGGCCTCTATGCGGCGGGCGAGGTGACCCAGTCGGGGCTGCACGGCGCCAACCGGCTGGCCTCCAATTCGCTCCTCGAATGCTTCGTCTATGGCGAGGCGTGCGCGAACCATATCGCGGCGCATTGGGACGAGCTGCCCCCCGCCCCCGCCATCCGCCCCTGGGACGAGAGCCGCGTCACCGATTCGGACGAAGAGGTGGTCATCAAGCAGAACTGGACCGAAATCCGGCGCTTCATGTGGAATTATGTCGGCATCGTTCGCACCACCAAGCGGCTGGAGCGCGCGCAGCACCGCATCCGCATGCTGACCGACGAGATCAACGACTATTACGGGCATTTCCGCGTCACACCCGACCTGATCGAGCTGCGCAACCTGCTCCAGACCGCCGAGCTCATCGTGCGCTGTGCGCTCCACCGCAAGGAAAGCCGGGGGCTGCATTACACGCTGGACTATCCCGAGACCTTGCCCGAAGCGGTCGACACGATCCTGATTCCGTGAAGCAAGCCTTGATTCCTCCCCTTGCAGGGGAGGAATTCAGAATGTTTCGCGTCTTGTCGTGCAGGTGCGACCTTTCGTCGCAAGCCCCGTGCGGGGGGATTTCCCCCACCCGGTCAAGACGTAAGGATACCCCTGTGTTGCGGGGTATTGCGGTGGCGAAGCGAGTATTGAGCGGCGGGCTGCGTTCATGGCCTGCCGGATTTCTTCTCTTGGGGCTCGCAGGCTGTGGGGCGGATTCACGCCCCGGTGCGACGTCCCATGCTCCCAGCATGCCCGATCCCCAGGTTTCGGTGTCGATGCCGCTTCCCCCGCCCGCCCCAGCCGCGCGCCCGCCGCGCCCGCCGGGCTGGTCAGCACGATCGATCGGCTGTCCGCCGGTTTTTCGGGCAAGAAGGGCATCGCCATCCGCGCGGTCGATGACGGCTGGACGGTCGAGGTCGGCGGCCGTCAGCGCCTGCCGCAGCAATCGGTATCGAAGCTCTGGGTCGCGATCACCCTGCTCGACCTTCGCGACCAGGGCCGCGCGCGGCTGGACGAACCGGTGGTGGTCCGCCACGAGGACCTGACCCTGTTTCACCAGCCGATCGCGATGCTGGTCAAGGGCGATGGCTATCACACCACGGTCGGCGAACTCCTGACCCGCGCGCTGACGCAGAGCGACAATACCGCCAACGACCGGCTGCTGACCTTTGTCGGCGGACCGCAGGCAGTACGCACGATGATCGCCAACAAGCGGCTGGGCGACATCCGCTTCGGTCCGGGTGAGCGGCTGCTCCAGGCGAAGACCGCCGGGCTGACGTGGCAACCCGCCTTCGCGATGGCGGGGGCGTTCCAGGCGGCGCGCAACCGGCTCGATCCGGCGGCACGGACCGCCGCGCTCGACGCCTATGTCGGCGATCCGCCCGATGGCGCCGCCCCGATCGCGATCGCCGATGCGCTGGCCCGGCTGGCGCGGGGCGAGTTGCTGTCCGAAACCTCGACCCGCATCCTGCTCGACACGATGGAGGCCTCGCGCACCGGCCATGCCCGGCTGCGCGCCGCCGTGCCGTCCGGGTGGAAGATCGCGCACAAGACCGGTACCGGCCAGGATCTGGGTCGTCGCAATGCGGGCTTCAACGATGTCGGCCTGCTGACCGCCCCCGATGGCCGCCGCTTCGCCATCGCGGTGATGATCGGCGACACGACCGAGGATATCCGTCAGCGCCAGTTGCTGATCCAGAATGTCGCCGCCGCCGTCGCCAGCTACGCGGGTCCCCCACGCGGGCCGGTCGCCGTCGCGAACTGAGCCCTGTCCCTACCCGTCAAGGCCGCGATCCTGCTGCCGTTGAGGGGAGGACGACCTTACCGCGTGATTCCGCCCGAATGGGGCAATGTGGCCTCGTCCGCGCTAGGGGCCTTGCCGAACAGCGCACGGTCCGCCGGGCCGAACGCCCAGCGCCAGAGTATGAACAGATAGGTCGCCGCGATCGTGGGCTCGCCGAACAGCAGTTCCGCCCATTCCAGCCGCTGCGGCAACAGCGTAAAGATGGCCCCCACCGCCGTCGCCGCCGCCGCCGCCCAGACGAGCGGCCAGCGAAAGGGGGAAACCGGGGCCTTCAGCATGCCCGACAGGACGCGCGCCTTGATGACCGATGTCATGGTCACGCTGGCCGCCAGCGCCACCGCCGGCCCCGCTGCGGCCCAGGTTTCCGGCCAGCTCAGGGCACGCATCCCCAGGATCAGCGCGAAGCTCAAGCCGATCTGCACCCCCAGCATCGCGATCGAGATCATCAGGTTGCGGTGGCGTGCGGTATAGACCAGCGCCGATTCGCACACCGCGCCGGTCGAGGCCAGCACCTCGGCGAACAGCAGAAAGGCCAGCGCGGCGGTGCCCGACACGAATTGCGGGCCGACCACGCCCATCACGCCTTCGCCCGGAATCGATCCCATCAGCGCCAGGCACCCCTGCGCCGCCATGATCCAGAAGGCGACCTGTCGCACCTGCCGCGCGATCGCGCCCATATCGCCATTGGCCAGGCTCTGGGTGATGACCGGGCCCAGGATCGGGTCGAAACTGGTCTTCAGCTTTTGCGGCAGCGAGGCGACCTGCTGCGCCATATAATAGATGCCGACGATGCGGGGTTCGAACATCACGCCCAGGATGAAGCGGTCGACATTGCGCGTGCCCCATTCCAGTGCGTCCGCCCCCGCCAGCGGCGCATTGGCGCGGGCGAGCGCGAACACGGCGGCGAGCCGGGGGCTCCAGCCATGGGGCAGGCCATAGCTGCGCAAGAACGGCACCAAGCTGGCGATCAGCGCCGCCGTCATCGACGCGACATAGGACAGCACCAGGCCGTCGCGGATCGTGAAGAAGGAAAAGACCCAGGCGGCGATCGAGATGGTCCAGGGCTCGACCACCGCGCGCGCGGTAACGGTCGCCTTGACGTTCAGGCGATAGGCGAGCGCGGCGAGGCTGACGTCCGACCAGGCGATGGCGACGATGATGCAGGGCAGCCATCGGTCCAGCCCGGTGATGGCGCTGTTGGGATAGAGTAGCTCGGGGAAGGACCATAATAGGCCGCTGGCCACAACCGAGGCCAGGAAGGCCAGCGCCATCGCGTCCCACACGACATGGACATGCGGCCGATCGGTCGAGGACAGCGCCTGCGCCAGCCCACGCTTGAGACCCAGCGTCGCGATCAGCGCCGCCAGTTCGACGACGACCACCGCGATGGCGAAGCGCCCGACCAGATCCGGGCCATAGATCCGCCCGGCGATGAACAGGAAGGGGATGCGCGCCGCCAGCCGCAGGATGAACCCTGCGATATTGGTCCGCCCGCCCTTGGCGAGCGCATCGATGTCCTTGGTTTCGGCCATCAGCGGCAGAGCGGCTGGAAAAGGCGGGACGCGACGGTCAATGCGCCGCGCCCCAGCTCTTGCCGAACCCGATCTCGACGCCCAGCGGCACCGACAGCGACACCGCCGGTTCGGCCGCGCCCGCCATCACTTCGCGGATGACCGCGCCCGCCGCTTCGGCATCCGCCTCTGGCGCTTCGAACACCAGTTCGTCATGCACCTGGAGCAGCATCCGCACATGGCCGAGGCCAGCGGCGGCGAGCGCGGGTTCCATGCGGACCATGGCGCGCTTGATGATGTCGGCGCTGGTGCCCTGGATCGGTGCGTTGATCGCGGCGCGTTCCGCTCCCTGCCGCTCGCCCTGGTTGCGCGAGGCGATGCGCGGGAAATGGGTCTTGCGGCCGAACAGCGTGCTCGTGAAGCCCTTCTCGCGCACGCTCGACAGCGTCTCGGCGATATAGCGGTTGATGCCGGGGAAACGCTCGAAATAGCGGTCGATCATCGCCTGCGCCTCGTCCGCCGACACGTCGAGGCGGCCCGCCAGGCCCCAGCGCGAAATGCCGTAGAGGATGGCGAAGTTGATCGTCTTGGCCCGCCCGCGCGTGTCGCGATTGACCTCGCCGAACAATTCCTTGGCGGTCAGGCTGTGGATGTCGTCGCCGTTCGCGAACGCCTCGCGCAAGGCGGGCACGTCCGCCATATGCGCGGCGAGGCGCAATTCGATCTGCGAATAGTCGGCGGCGATCAGGACATGGCCGTCCTCGGCGATGAACGCCTCGCGCAGCTGCCGCCCAACCTCGGTGCGGATCGGAATGTTCTGGAGGTTGGGTTCGGTCGAGGACAGGCGGCCGGTCTGCGCGCCGGTCAGGCTGTAGCTGGTATGGACGCGGCCGGTCTTCGGGTTGATCTGCGCCTGGAGCGCATCGGTATAGGTGCTCTTCAGCTTGGAAAGCTGGCGCCATTCCAGGATCTTGCGCACGATCTCCGCCGCCTCGCCGCCGTCGCGGGCCAGGCGTTCGAGTTCGGTCACGTCGGTCGAGTACACACCCGACTTGCCCTTGCGCCCGCCCTTGAGGCCGAGCCGGTCGAACAGGATCTCGCCCAGCTGCTTGGGGCTGCCGATGGTGAAGGGCGTGCCCGCCATCGTGTGGATCTCGCCCTCCAGCGCGGCGATCTGCCCGGCGAATTCGGTCGAGAGCTGCGACAGGCGCTCGCGATCGACCTTGATCCCGCGCCGCTCCATGCCCGCGATCACGGGGACGAGCGGGCGGTCGACCATCTCATAAACGCGCGTCGCCTGCTCCATCGGAAGCCGTGCCTTGAAGCGCTTCCACAGCCGCAGCGTGACGTCGGCATCCTCGGCGGCGTAGCGGGTGGCGGTTTTGAGATCGACTTCGTGGAAGCCGAGCTGCTTCTTGCCGGTACCGACCACTTCCTTGAAGGCGAGGCAGGTGTGCGACAGATGGGTCGCAGCCAGCTCGTCCATGCCATGGCCGTGCAGCCCGGCGTCGAGGTCGAAGCTCAGCACGATCGTGTCGTCATGCGGCGCCACGGAAATGCCCCGCTCGCCCAGCACGATCATGTCGAATTTCAGGTTCTGGCCGATCTTGAGGACCGACGGGTCCTCGCACAGCGCCTTGATCCGATCGAGCGCTTCGGCGACCGGAATCTGTACCGGCATTTCCGAAAGCAGGTCGGTGCCGCCATGCCCCAACGGGATGTAACATGCCTTGTTGGGCGCCAGGCACAGGCTGACCCCGACCAGTTCGGCCTGGGTCGCGTCGGTCGAGCTGGTCTCGGTATCGATCGCGATAAAGCCCTGGTGACGTGCGTCCGCCACCCATTGGTCGAGCGTCTCCAGGTCCTGCACCGTGGTATAGCCGTCGAGATTGCACGGCTCGTCATCGTCCATCGGCGCGGCGGGCGCGGCTTCTCCGGCAGCGGGGGCGGGCGCGGCGTCATCGGTGATCTGGCCCATCTTGGCGATCAGCGAGCGGAAGCCATGATGCTCCAGGAACGCGCGCAGCGGCGCATCCGGGATGGTCGGATGCAGCGCCAGTTCCTCCAGCGGCTGCGGCAGCGGCGCATTGCACTCCAGCGTGACCAGCCGCTTCGACAGCCGCGCATTCTCGGCATGTTCGATCAGATTGTCGCGCAGCTTGCCCTTCTTCATCTCGGGCGCGGCGGCGAGGACGGATTCCAGGTCGCCATGCTCGACGATCAGCTTGGAGGCGGTCTTCGGACCCACGCCCGGCACGCCCGGCACGTTATCGACGCTGTCGCCCATCAGCGCGAGCACATCGCCCAACTGCTTGGGGCCGACGCCAAACTTCTCCTGCACGTAAGATTCGCCCAGACGCCGGTTGTTCATCGTATCGAGCATGTCGAGGCTGCCATCCTCGACCAGCTGCATCAGGTCCTTGTCGCCCGATACGATCGTGACCTGCCACCCCTCGGCCATCGCGGCGCGGGCATAGCAGGCGATCAGGTCGTCGGCCTCCAACCCGGCTTCCTCGATGCAGGGCAGCGAGAAGGCGCGGGTGGCGTCGCGGATCATCGGGAATTGGGGGACCAGATCGGGCGGGGGCGGGGGCCGGTGCGCCCGTTATCCAGTTATGTCGTTTTTTTTTTTTTTTTTTTCAAGCAGAAGACGGCATACGAGATTCATGAGCGTCTCGTGGGCTCGGAGATGTGTATAGAGACAGACTTGTCGAGGACCACCGCCATATGGGTCGGCCCATCGGCGGCATTGATCTCGTCCACCAGCTTCCAGAGCATGGTGGTATAGCCGTAAACCGCCCCCACCGGCTCGCCATGCTTGTTGGTCAGCGGCGGCAGGCGGTGATAGGCGCGGAAGATATAGCCGGAGCCGTCGACGAGATAGAGATGGGGCATGACCAGCGCGGTTTAGCGGAACAGAGAGAGGCTAAACAGCCCCTGTTATCACCCCGTTCCCCGAATGTTGCCGATGGGCCACGCTGGATATGATCTTTCCGCCCCCGCAAGGCCGGATCGAAAAAGCCCCTCCCGAATGCGTCGAGAGGGGCCCCCCAATCATCAATGCCGGAAGTGGCGCATGCCGGTGAACACCATCGCCAGCCCGGCTTCGTCCGCGGCCGCAATGACCTCGTCGTCGCGGATCGAGCCGCCCGGCTGGATCACCGCGGTCGCCCCCGCCTCGACCGCCGCAAGCAGGCCGTCGGCGAAGGGGAAGAAGGCGTCCGACGCGACCGCCGAACCGATGGTGCGCGGCTCGGCCCAGCCCGCCTTGTCGGCGGCGTCCTTGGCCTTCCACGCGGCGATGCGCGCCGATTCCAGACGGTTCATCTGGCCCGCGCCGACGCCCGCGGTCGAACCGCCCTTGGCGTAAACGATCGCGTTCGACTTCACATGCTTGGCGACCGTCCAGGCGAAGCGGCAATCGGCCAGCTCCTGCTCGGTCGGGGCGCGCTTGGTGACGACCTTCAGCATGTCGTCGGTCAGGCGGCCATTGTCGCGGCTCTGGACCAACAGACCGCCCGCGATCGACTTCAGCATCAGGCCGGCACGCGATGGATTGGGCAGTTCGCCCGACAGCAGCAGACGGAGATTCTTCTTCTTGGCGAAGATCGCGCGGGCCTCTGCCGAAGCGTCAGGTGCCACCACCACCTCGGTGAAGATGCCCGAGATGGCTTCCGCCGTCTCGGCGTCGAGCGGACGGTTGCAGGCGATGATGCCGCCGAACGCCGACACCGTGTCACAGGCGAAGGCCGCCTGATAGGCCTCGAGCAGCGTCTCGCCGCTCGCCACGCCGCACGGGTTGGCGTGCTTGACGATGACGACCGTGGGCGGGCCGTCGATGAATTCGCTGACCAGCTCCAGCGCGGCATCGGCGTCATTGAGGTTGTTGTAGCTCAGCGCCTTGCCCTGCAGCTGCTCGGCCTGGGCGATGCCCTGCCCACCCCGCTGCGGCAGATAGAGCGCGGCGACCTGATGCGGGTTCTCGCCATAGCGCAGGGTTTCGGGATGCTTGGTGAAGGCGAGCGGCAGGGTGGTCGGGAACGCCTCGCCCTGATCGGCGAAGGCGAACCATTGGGCGATCGCCGAGTCATAGGCGGCGGTGGCGGCAAAGGCCTTGGCGGCGAGACGCTGGCGGGTCTTCAGCGTCGAGGCGCCGTCATTCGCCGCGAGTTCGGCGAGGAAATCGGCATAATCGTTCGGGTCGGTCAGGATCGACACGTAACCGTGATTCTTGGCGGCCGAACGGACCATGGACGGACCGCCAATGTCGATATTCTCGATGATTTCGGGGCGTTCGGCGCCCTTCGCGACCGTCTGCTGAAAGGGGTAGAGGTTCACGACCACCAGGTCGATCGCACCGATGCCATGCTCGGTCATCGCGGCGGCATGGGCGGGATCGTCACGCACCGCGAGCAGGCCGCCATGGACCATCGGGTGCAGCGTCTTCACCCGGCCGTCCATCATCTCCGGGAAGTTGGTAACCTCCGAAATGTCGCGCACCGGCAGGCCCGCATCGCGGATCGCCTTGGCCGTGCCGCCGGTCGAGACCAGATCGACTCCGCGCTCGGCCAGCGCACGCGCCAGGTCGATGACGCCGGTCTTGTCGGACACCGACAACAGCGCGCGGCGAACCGGCACCTGATCAACGGAGGGAGCGGTGGGGAGCGAAACGGCCATCGGGCAGCGGGTCCTGATACTGGGAGGAGTTTGCGGACCCGATAGACTCCGATTCGCCGAAGCGCAAAATGTGATTCGGGAAAGACCCATTCCTCCCCTGTAAGGAGAGGGGGGCCATGCGCAGCATGGTGGAGGGGTGTTACCGGTTGCGAGGGCAGGCTTTACTTGCCGGGCGGGACACCCCTTCGTCAGGCCTTCGGCCTGCCACCCCCCTTGCAGGGGAGGAATTTGAGTCTTTGCGCCTCCGCGCGCACGCCCCCCCCTTAAAGCGCGCGCTTAAAGGCCCAGCTGACATGCGCGCCGCCTGCCGGGGTCTCGCCGGTCACGACAAGCTGCTGAGTCGCGACCGGACGACCGGTGCCGTCGATCCACAGCGATTCCTCGATCGCCAGCGTGCCGCCGCGACAGCGGAACTGCCACAGCGCGCCATCGTCGAGGCGCAGGATCGCCTGGCCACTCTCGGCCGTCACCATCGCCTCCACCCCGTCGCCGAGATGGAAACGCAGGCTGAAATGGGTGCTGCCCGCCTGGCGCTTACGCCCCTCGGGCAGCAGCGCATCCTCGCCGCGCAACTCGCGCCCGTCGCCGGTCAGCAGCAGCTGGCGGCGATGGGTGAAGCCATAACGGCGGACATAACCGTCATGGCTCGCCTCGATCCGGCTAGCGGCGTCCGATTCCTGACGGCTCAGTTCCACCTCGGCCACGCCGCGGCCCAGCGTGCCATCGGCATGGATGGCGGTGGAGTTGCTGTCGCCCAGCGTCAGCGTCGAATGCGCCGCCGTGGTGCGAAGGCCGTGCGCCAGGCTGGCGGGCACCTGCGCCACGGTTGCCCGCGCGCCGCCGCAATTGACGACGATCCGCTGCGCGCCGTCCGAAAACTCGAACGCCAGGGTCGAGGCACAGCCACCCTCGATCGCGCGAGCGATCGGCGGGGGCGCGGCGTCCATGACCAGCACCGCCTGCGCCGCCGCGAGCCGCTGATAACCCCAGTCACCCGCCTGGCGCAGCGGCCGGGTGCGCACGCCCGACGCTTCGATCACGGCGGCGATCTTTTCCGGCGTTTCGGGGCCCGAGCCCTGCCAGCTCGACAGCGCGCGGTCGCCATGCATGACGCCGAGCAGCGCCGAGATCATCTTCTGCAACCGCGCCTGGAATGGATCGGGGAAGGCCAGGCCACGCGCGTCATAGACCTCACGCATCATGGTCAGCAGCATGACCGCGTCGAGCTGCACCGACGGGCTGCGCGCGATGACGCCGCCATCGGCGAACAGCCCGGTATCGAGCGCCCGCGACAGCCCCGTCTCGCCGAACGCCTGGCGCGGATCGCCCCCGGCCAGCAACAGCCCCGCCGCGATCACCCCGCACCAAGACGCGATCCGCGCGACGCCCGCCGGTGCCTTGTCGGCACCGCGATCCAGATGCCGCGCCCCCCGCGCCATCGTATTCAATACGCGCGAGCGATAGACGAGGTCGGTGGAGGACAGGATCAGCGGCGCATGCGCGGTCCAGAACAGGATGCGCCGTCCCCACAGATCGGGCCGCCACGCCGTGGCATCGACCGTCTCGGCAAAGGCGTCGAGCCAGCGGCCCATCAGATATTCGGCGATCGGCGCGCCCTGTTGCCGGGTGGCGACCGACGACAGGTCGCGCAGCCAGGCAAAGCTGTGCAGATGGTCGGCGAAACCCGTCGACCAGTCGGGCCGTGCGAAGTCGATCGATTCGACCCCCCGCTCTTCGCCACGCCAGTCGAGCACCCCTCCGAGCAGCGCATGACCGCGCTCGATATCGCCCAGGATCGGGTCCTCGGGCACCGCCATCAGCTTCAGCGGATGCCGCCCCTTCAACCGCAGCGAATGGAGCGGCGTGCGCCAGGTCAGGCGGTGGAGATGCTCGCTCAACCGATCGGCGAGCGACAGGCCCCCGGTCTGGACGCGGACGAGGCGCTTGCCCTCTTCGATGCTGTCGGCGGCGGGCGGGGCGACATCGCCCCCGATACGGTCACGCATGTCGTTCGATCGCCCGCTCAGCCGCGCAGCGCGGCGATATTGGCGGCGTAGTGCGCCGGGCCGCCCCGGAACGCCGCCGTCCCCGCGACCAGCGCATCCGCACCCGCCTCGATACAGCGCTTCGCATGAACGGCATCGACGCCGCCATCGACCTCCAGATCGATTTCGCGGCCCGAATGGTCGATCATCTTGCGGATCGCGGCGATCTTCTTGAGCTGGCTGTCGATGAAGCTCTGTCCGCCGAAACCGGGGTTGACGCTCATGACCAGGACCAGGTCGACCATGTCGATCAGATAATCCAGCATCTTGGCGGGCGTGGCGGGGTTCAGCACCACGCCGGCGCGCTTGCCCAGCCCCTTGATATGCTGGATCGTGCGATGGATGTGCGGCCCCGCCTCCGGGTGCACCGTGATGGTGTCCGCCCCCGCCTCGGCAAAGGCGTCCAGATAGGCGTCGATCGGCGAGATCATCAGATGCACGTCGAAGGGCTTGGCCGTGTGCGGGCGCAGCGCCTTCACCACCGCCGGGCCGATGGTGATGTTGGGCACGAAATGCCCGTCCATCACATCGATGTGAATCCAGTCGGCGCCGGCGGCGTCGATGGCCCGGACTTCTTCGCCCAATTTGGCGAAATCGGCGGAGAGGATGGAAGGAGCGATACGCACAGGAAGCATGGTTTTCCCCTCTACTCCCATATCGCGCCCAAGTCAGCCTTTGCGTTGCAGCCTGGCGATGAAGAACCCGTCGAGCCGCCCTTCCTTTGCGAGCATCGTCGGCAGGGTGCGGATCGTGCCCCTCTCCGTGATGCCGGGCCAGTCGCCAGCGATCGGGACCAGCGTATAATCGGGGCGCGCTTCGAGGAACGCCTCGATCTGCCGCTCGCCCTCTTCGGGCTCCAGCGAGCAGGTGGCATAGACCATGGTCCCACCGGGCTTCAGCCAGTCGGCCGCGCGCGCCAGGATCACCCGCTGCAATTCCGCCATCTCGGCGATGATCGCCGGGCGAACGCGGTAGAGCACGTCCGGATGACGGCGGAAGATGCCGCTGGCGCTACACGGCGCGTCGACCAGGATCGCGTCGGCCGGGGCCGGGGGCGCCCATTCGCGCAGGTCGGCGGTGACGATCTCGGCGGATTGCCCGGTCCGCTCCAGATTCTCGCTCAGGCGGGCGAGGCGCGATTCGGATTGGTCGATCGCGGTGACCTTCCAACCGGCGGCGGCGAGTTGCAACGTCTTGCCGCCCGGCGCGGCGCACAGGTCGAGCACATCGCCCTTCCCCTCGCCCAGCAGACGCGCGGGGATCGAGGCGGCGAGGTCCTGTACCCACCAGGCGCCTTCGTCAAAGCCCTGCAATTCCATCACCGAATGGCCCGAGGGCAGACGGACATGACCGGGCAGCAGGCTGACCCCGCCCAGCTTTTCGACCCATTCGGCGGTCGCAGCCGGATCGGCCAGCGTCAGGTCGAGCGGCGGCGGTGCGGCGATGGCATGGGCGGCGGCCTCGACCATCTCGTCACCCCAATTCGCTTCCCAGCGCGCTTCGGTCGCGTCGGGCAAAGCGGGGATTTCGGGGAGCAGCACGCCGCTTTTGGTGATGGTGCTGAATACGCCGTGGACCAGCTTGCGCGGGCCGCCATCGACCAGCGGCAATACGGTGGAGATCGCCGCATGGGGCGGCGTGCCCAGCGCCAGCAACTGCACCAGTGCGATACGGAGCGCGAAACGCGCCTTGGCATCGTCGGGCAGCCGCTGCTTGGTCGCCGAGTCGATCAGCGCGTCGAGATCGGGCAGGCGTCGCAGCGTCTCCGCCGCGATGGCGTGCGCGAGGCCCCGATCCGGTCCCCCCGGCAGCGCACGGGTCGCCGAGGCGAGCGCGGCCTCCAGCGGCTCACCCCGGCGCAGCACCGCATCGAGCAGGCGGATGGCGGCGCGGCGGGCGGCGGTGCCCAGCGGCTCGGTGGGG
Organism: Sphingomonas sp. Marseille-Q8236; assembly: GCF_965112005.1. Classification (NCBI taxonomy): domain Bacteria; kingdom Pseudomonadati; phylum Pseudomonadota; class Alphaproteobacteria; order Sphingomonadales; family Sphingomonadaceae; genus Sphingomonas; species Sphingomonas sp. Marseille-Q8236. The sequence continues at coordinate 1,013,568 of NZ_CBCOPO010000001.1, read as the reverse complement.
CGCTGCTGTCGTCCGCGCCGGTCCTCACCCTTGGGCGCACCCCGGCGATCGGGACGGCCACGGGTCGGCGATTGGGGAGGACGTGTCACTTGGCAAAACTCCTGTCAGCCCCGACATGGGCTGCAATCATTGCCCCTTAGTCGAAAGGACCGCCCATGGGCCAGCGCCCCGACCATGTGAAGCCGCCCGCCTATCTGTCGCAGAATACCCCGGTGCCGCAGCCAGAGGCCAAGCCGGAGCCGCAGGATGACCCGTTGGGGAAGAATCCGGTGCGCTATGGGGATTGGGAATTGAAGGGCGTCGCGGTCGATTTTTGACGGCCCTTGCGGTCGGCGTTGGAGGCGTGGGCTTCGACTTCGCTCAGCCTGAACGGGGTCTGGGGACATGCCCACTCTTCAACAGCCGTTCAGCCTGAGCGAAGTCGGAGGCCACGCCCCGACCTCGCCTCAGACCAGAAATTACCGGCGGACTAACGTTCCCGCACCCTGCTTGGTGAAGATTTCCAGCAGCATCCCGTGCGGCACCCGCCCGTCCAGAATCACCGCCGCATCCACGCCCGCCTCGACCGCGTTGACGCAGGTTTCCAGCTTGGGGATCATCCCCCCCGAAATCGTCCCGTCGGCCCGAAGCTCCGCGATCCGCACGGGGTTGAGGTCGGTCATCAACTCGCCCTGCTTGTCGAGCACGCCCGCGACATCGGTCAGCAAGAAGAAGCGCGACGCGCCCAGCCGCGCGGCGATCGCGCCCGCCATGGTGTCGGCGTTGATGTTATAGGTATGCCCGTCCAGGCCGATGCCGACCGGTGCGATCACGGGGATGATGCCATCGGCGCACAGGCTTTCGATCAGGCGCGGATCGACCGAAACCGGCTCTCCGACGAAGCCCAGATCGACATGCCGCTCGATGCCCTTCAGCGGATCGGCCTCGCGCCCCTGCACCTTCTCGGCGATGACCAGGCCCGCATCCTTGCCCGAAATGCCGACCGCGCGGCCCCCGGCGGCGGCGATCCAGCTGACGATTTCCTTGTTGATCGATCCCGCCAGCACCATTTCGGCGATCTGCGCGGTTTCCTTGTCGGTCACGCGCAGGCCGTTGACGAACTGCGACTCGACGCCGAGGCGCTTGAGCATCGCGCCGATCTGCGGACCGCCGCCATGGACCACGACCGGGTTGATGCCGACCGCCTTGAGCAGCACCATATCCTCGGCAAAGTCGCGCTGACGCTCGGGATCGCCCATGGCGTGGCCGCCATATTTCACCACGAAGGTCTTGCCCGCATAACGCTGAAGATAGGGCAGCGCCTCGGTCAGCGTCTCGGCCTTGGCGAGCAGGGCGGCGTCGGGATCGTGGTTGGTCATGAGCGGCCCTTTATCGCGGGTCGGGACCGGGGAAAACCGGCAATATGGATCAGCCGCGATCCAGCCGCCGCCCGATCCCCACGAACACATAGATTAGCGGCGGCACCAGCACGGCCGACAGCGTGACCTTGGCGATCATCTGCCCCACGATCAGCTGCCCGATCGGAAAGGCGCCGTAAAAGGCGATGGTCACGAACAGCAGCGTATCGACGATCTGGCTGAGCATGCTGGCCACCGCCGCGCGCAGCCAGAGCAGCTTGCTGCCCTCCTTGCCCTTGAGCGCGGCGAAGATGGTGACGTTCAGCGTCTGCGACACGCCGTAAGCGATGATCCCGCCCAGCCAGATCCGCCAGGTCGACCCCAGCACCAGCTGGATCGCGTCGCGATTGGCGGGGATCATTTCGGGCGAGGGCGGCAGTATCCACACGACCCAGGACAGGCCAAGCGACACGAGCAGCGGCACGAAACCCACCCGCACCAGCCGCCCGGCGGTGGCGGCGCCGTGCAGTTCGGCGACCGCGCTCGACGTGACGACCAGAAGCAGGAAGGCGAAGATACCCGCCTCTACCGCCAGCGGCCCCAGCGCGACCTGCTTGTTACCCAGTACGCCGGCGATGCACACCATGCCGCCATAGAAGATCGACAGCGCGAACAGTGAGGGGGAGATCAGGCGGGGGCGGAAAACGGTGTCGGGTCGGTCCATCGGCGACTGCTAGCGCGAAATCGGTCCGGGGCAAAGGGATAGCCGCTCCACGCTCCTCCCCTTTATGGGGAGGTGGCGCGTGCAGCGCGTCGGAGGGGTGTCACCCTCTCGATAGCGGGACACCCCTCCGTCAGGCCTGTCGGCCTGCCACCTCCCCTTCCAGGGGAGGAATGAAGGAACTCAATCGCTTGCACCTGTCCTCATGACGCGCTCTATTCCCATCGAAACCAGAATAAGGGGGACAGAAGATGCGGTTGGCGAAATGGATCGGCGGAGCGCTGGCGGGTTGCGCCCTGCTGCCTGCCATCGTGGCGGCGCAGGATCGGCCGGACCAGAAGGCGTTCTTCGACCTCTACAAGCAACTGGTCGAAACCAATACCAGCCTGTCCGTCGGCAGCTGCACCCAGGCATCGGCGCAAATCGCGGACCGTCTGAAGGCGGCGGGCTATCGCGATGCCGACATCACCCTGTTCTCGGTGCCTGAACATCCCAAGGACGGCGGCATCGTCGCGGTGCTGCCCGGCACCGACAAGAAATTGAAGCCCATGCTGCTGCTCGGCCATCTCGACGTGGTCGAGGCCAAGCGCGAGGACTGGACCCGCGATCCGTTCAAGCTGATCGAGGAGGACGGGTTCCTGTACGGTCGCGGCACCGTCGACGACAAGGCGATGAGCGCGATCTGGGCCGATACGCTGATCCGCCTCAAAAAGACCCCGCCCAAGCGGACGATCAAGATGGCGCTGACCTGCGGCGAGGAGACGACCTTCGCGTTCAACGGTGCCGAGTGGCTGGCCAAGAACAAGCCCGATCTGATTGCCGCCGAATTCGTCCTGAACGAGGGCGGCGGCGGGCGGCTGGACGCCGATGGCAAGCGCGAATTGCTGGCGGTGCAGGTCGGCGAAAAGGCCGCGCAGAACTATACGTTCCTGGCGACCAATCCCGGCGGACACAGCTCGCAACCGACGCCGGAAAACGCGATTTACGAACTCGCCGATGCGGTGAAGGCGGTGCAGGGTTATGAATTTCCCGTCGTCCTGACCGACACGACCCGCGCCTTCCTGACCGCGACCGCGCAAAAGGTCGGTGGGCAATTGGGCGATGCGATCACCCGGCTGCTCGCCGATCCGAACGACAAGGCGGCGGACGCCATCGTCAGCCAGGACAAGGCGCTGCACTCGACGCTGCGCACCACCTGCGTGGCGACGCTGCTCCAGGCGGGCCATGCCGAAAACGCCCTGCCCCAGCGCGCGACCGCCAATATCAACTGCCGCATCTTCCCCGGCGAGACGGTCGAGGGGACGCTGGCCAAGCTGAAGGAACTGGCCGGGCCGAAGATCACCGTCACCGCCAACCAGCCGGTGCGGCCGACCGCCATCCCGCCCAAGCTGGACCCCAAGATCATCGGCCCGATGAAGGCAATCGCCGCCAGGCATTTTCCCGGCGTGCCGCTGGTCCCGATGATGTCGACGGGCGCGACCGACGGCATATTCTTCCAGGTGATCGGCATCCCCGTCTACGGCGCGCCGGGCATCTTCATCGAAAAGGACATGTCGGGCATCCATGGCCTGAACGAGCGGATTCGGGTGACGTCGCTCTATAACGGCCGCGACTATCTCTACGATCTGGTACGTGCCTACGCCTATTGATGGCAGGACGGGATGATGGCGGGGGGAGCCGGTGGCCGCCAGGGACGGCGACCTTCTCCCCCACCCTGCTGAATCCCCGTCTCCTGCCGGGAGCGGCCTTCGATGATCGTCGTTCAAAACTTCATGCTCGCCCTGATCGGCATCGGCCTGCTGTTGGCGATCGGCTTCGTCCTGGAGCGCCGTTTCGGCGTGCCGCCGGATAGCAGCTACCGAGTCGCCTGCGCGGGCGTGTGTCTCGTTTTCATCGCCAAGCTCGATCGGGACAGTGGCGGGGAGCGATGGCTTCGGATCGGGCTCGCCTTGTCCGCGCTGATCAATATCGCGCTGTTCGCGACGCCGATCTTCGACCGACCGGCCTCACGCGGCGAGATTCTGTTCTTTGCCTTTCCCGATCTCGTGATCGTGATGATCGCCCGCATCGTCACCTATCCGGTGACCGACGGCCATCAGCGTGCCGTGCGACAACAGCTCGTCGTCGGGCTGCTCCTCGCCATCGCCTTTTGCGCGCTGGTGATGGCGTCGGCCCTTGTCCCGCGGACGTGACGCGACCCATGGGGGGCATCGGCTTGACTCTTAAATCTACATATGTCGTATTGCGGCCATGCTTCGCAATAGACCGCCCTCGCAACAGATGCGTGCCCTGTTGGCCGCCATGATGACCGATCCGGCGGCGTGGCGGCATGGCTATGAGTTGATGAAGGATACCGGGCTGTCGTCCGGCACACTCTATCCGCTGATGATGCGAATGACCGAAAAGGGGCTGGTCGAGGCGGAGTGGCGCGATCCGTCGCAGCCGGGGCGCCCCGCACGGCATGTCTATCGCCTGACCGCCGCCGGTATCGCGCTGGCGCGGTCACAGGAGGCTGGCGGCGAACCAACCACCCAATGGTCACCCGCATGAGCGCGTCGCTACCCCAGCGGATCGTGGCGATCGCGGCACGCTGCCTGCCGCCCGATGAATGGGCCTGGGGGCAGGCGATGCGCGCCGAACTGGAGGCGGCGGCGGCGGATGGACGTGCCCTGCCCTTTGCGCTGGGTTGCCTGACGACGGCATGGCGACGCCTGCCTTTGCATCGCAACGGCCGATCGCTCCTGGCCCGCCATGGGCTGACGATCGGGCTGATCCTGCCCTTTGCCGCCTTTCACTTCCAATGCGGTCTTCGCGGGGCCTATTTCCTGATCTCCGGTCATGACCCCTATTATGCCGTGCTGACCCATGGGGGTGCGGCGCAGCGGGCCAGGGCCGAACTCTATCGCGATATGACACCCGCCGTGACGGCCCTGCTGTTGCTGCTGGGGCTGGCGCATATGGCGATCGCCTGGACCGTGCTTCAGCGCCGCTGTCATCAGGCCGCAATGCTTTGGCTGATAACGGCGGCGATCGTCGGGGCCGTCGTCATCGTCATCGCCCCGATCGCCACGACGACGGGGCTCGTGGTGCAGGCTGTCGCGCTGTCCATCGAGTTGATCGCCATTCCCCTTCTCGCCCATCGGCGGAGCGAATCCACCCCCTGACCTAGATGGAGGTTCCATGACGTCACTGCTTCTGCTCGCGGCCTTGGTCGGGGGCGATATCACCCCTGCGCGGATGGAAGGCGACAGGCTTCGCCCCGGCTCGGTCTGCTACACCATGACCGCCGACGGGAAAGCCATGGGTACGACCGCCCAGACGATCGCCGCGACCCGCATCGGCGGCAGGCCGGTCTGGGACATCGTCATTCATCAGAAGGTCGCGAACGGCGTGTTCGACATGCGCGATCATTTCGTCGTCGACCGCCGGACACTGCTGCCGCTGCACATGGACAGCCAGCGCGGCGTCGCGCGGACCGATCGCGGCTGGCACCGGATCACGATCGACTATGCCAAGGGTCGGATCACCGGCACGCGCGAGACCGCGACCGCGACGACGCCGATCGACGTGGCAGCGGATCATCCGGTCTGGGATGGCAATTTATGGGGCGTGACCTTCGCCGCGCTGCCGCTTCGCCAGGGCGGGCGCTACACCCTTCCCTTCTGGCAATATGACAAGGGCTTCGGCCAATTCACCCTACAGGTCGTCGGGCGCGAGGCGGTGACCACCCCCTCCGGCCGGGTGGCCGCCTGGATCGTCGAGGCGGGGGACGATCCCGCGCACCCCATGCGCTACCGCATCGAGCAACGTCCCCGACAGGAACTGGGCTATGTCGCCGGGTCGCATGGACAACAGCTGGGCGGAACCTGTTCCTGACGGGCAATGCCTTGGCCACAAAGCTGGCGCGCGGCTGAACGCCCCCGCCACGATCAGTTCAGAATCATGGGGCTATCACCTGATCATCCGGGAGCGGATCGATATCTTGAGGTGTCGCGATGACCATGCGCAAAACTGCTTTGCTGTTCGCCCTTGCCGGAGGCGCGCTGTTCGCCTCCACCGCCGCCAGCGCGCAAGCCTGGGGCTATGATTCCTATATGGCGAACCAGGCGTATCAGGATGCCCGGTACCGGGCCTATCAGGCGGGCCGGGATCAGCGCGCTGCGGACGAAGCCGCCTATTATGGCGATTACCACGCGGCCAACGCCTATGCGCGCGATGCCTCCATCCGCCGGTCGGAGGCCAAGCAGGCCGCCCGCTTCGCGCATGAGGAGAAGAAGGCGGCATATTGGGGTTCCTACCGGCATCACGGCTGGGGCTGGTAGACCGCTTCGTCCCCGCACGACCGGGCCCATAACGAAAAGGGGGCCGACGCTGGCTTGGCGTCGGCCCCCTTTTCCGATGTCATCGCGCCGGGCGATCAGCCGTCGTAATCGGCACCCAGATTCTGGTTGCGCGGCGGTGCGGCGGCGGTCAGACGCAGCGCCTCGGCCGAGGCCTGCAGGCTGCCGACATCGTCCGCCTCGTCCTCGTCGTCGATCTGGACGCGCTGCAGGCTGTTGACGACCGATTCTTCCAAATGGGTCGGACGAACGGTTTCCTCGGCGATCTCGCGCAGCGCGACCACCGGGTTTTTATCGCGATCGCGATCGACGGTCAGGTCGGCCCCGCCCGAAATCTGACGAGCCCGCTGCGCCGCGAACAGCACCAGATCGAAACGGTTGGGAACCTTGTCGACGCAATCCTCGACGGTGACGCGCGCCATGCGTGTGTCCTTCGCAAATAATGCTGGGATGAAAGCGAGCCACCTAACAGCAAAGGGCGGACAAGTCAAAAGCCTTGGCCAAAGCGCGGCAGCGTGCAACGCGCGTGTCGCCTCGATCGTTACGCATCGCACCGGACCATGCCATCAAGGAGCCCGTCATTTCGCCAAACCCGCCCCCCGAACAACCGGTCTTCCGGGTCGGTGACGACGCGCTGACCCTGCTGGACACGGGGCCCCGGCGGCTGAAGGCGGTGCTGGACCTGATCGACGGTGCGCGGGACAGCCTGCGCATTCTCTATTACATCTATGCCGATGACGAGACCGGACGGCGGGTGCGCGACGCGATGATCGCCGCCGCCCGGCGCGGCGTGACGGTGTCGGTCGTGGTGGACGGTTTCGGCGCGGGCGCAGACGAGGCGTTCTTCCGCCCGCTGGTCGAAACCGGTGCGCGACTGTCGCGGTTCGAGCCGCGTTTCGGCCGACGCTACCTGCTGCGCAATCATCAGAAGCTGGCCCTGGCGGATGCGGAGGGCCCCGCGCCGCGCATCATCATCGGCGGCTTCAATATCGAGGATGACTATTTCGGCACCCCCGCCGACCAGAGCTGGCGCGATCTGGGCCTGTTGGTCGAAGGGCCGACGGCGGCGCGGATGGCGGCGTATTTCGACGCACTGCTCGCCTGGACGGAGGATCCCAAGGGGCGGCTGCGCGATCTGAACAAGGCGCTGGCGCATTGGAGCGAGTCCCGGGGAACTTTGCGCTGGCTGATCGGCGGGCCGACGCGGCGGCTGTCCCCCTGGGCGCGGACGGTGCGCGACGATATGCGGCGGGGGCGCAGGATCGACCTGATCGCGGCCTATTTCACCCCCAGCCCGACCATGCTTCGCCGCCTCGACCGTGCCGGACGGCGCGAGGCGGAGGTGCGGATCGTGACCGCCGGCAAGTCGGACAATCAGGCAACGATCGCGGCGGCGCGCTTCACCTATGCCGGTCTGCTGCGCAAGGGCGTGCAAATCTTCGAATATCAGCTCACCAAGCTGCACACCAAATTATATGTCATCGACGATGCGGTGCATATCGGCTCCGCCAATTTCGACATGCGCAGCCTGTTCGTGAATCTGGAACTGATGCTGCGGGTGGAGGACCGGGCCTTTGCCGATCATGTCCGCGCCTATGTCGATGGCGAGGTGGCGCGGTCGGAACCGATCACGCCGGACTGGTACAAGTGCCAGACCGGCTGGTTCCAGCGGCTGCGGCAGTTCGGCGCCTATCTGCTGATCGCAGTGATCGATCCGTCGGTATCGCGCGGGCTGAATTTCGGGATCGAGTCGCCGGACGGGGATTAAATCCTCCACGGCACGGGGGGGCTTGCTACCCAGCGACTCCTATGGGGAAGCCCCCCTCCGTCAGGCCTTTGGCCTGCCACCTCCCCGTACCGGGGAGGATTATGTTCAGTCCTTCCACGCCCAGTAAAGCTGCGCCGGGGGCACGTTCCACCATTCCATATCATGGTCGATATTGTCCCAGTGGGGAACCAGGAAGTCCTTCACCTTGGGGCTGAACTGATAGACCAGGAAGGCGCCGCCGGGACGCAGCACGTCATGCGTGCCCTGCGCGATCGCGGGACCGACGCCGGGCGGCAGGGTGGAAAAGGGCAGGCCCGACAGGACGTAATCGGCATGATCGAAACCATGGTCGCGCACGATCTTCTGCACGTCCGCCGCCGATCCGTTCACCGCGGCGAAGCGGGAATCGACGATCGTGTGACGCAGATAGTCGCAGAAATCGGGATTGGTATCGATCGCGATCAACTTCGCATCCGGCGCCATCCGCTCCAGGATCGGGCGGCAGAAGGTGCCGACGCCCGGACCATATTCCACGAACAGCTTGGTATTGGCCCAGTCGACGGGAGCGAGCATCTTGCGGATCAGCTTGCCCGAGGATGGGATGATGGAGCCGACCATCACCGGATGCTTCAGGAATTGCTGAAAAAACATCTGGCCGGGCGACGGATAACCCGTGGCTTCGGTGCGGGACTTGCGCGCGGCGGTGGTCGAGCTGGGCATCGAGTTCCTGTCGTTCGTGATCCCCGCGTGGAGGAAACGCGAGGGAAATTCCCTCGTCGCACAGGTGCCGAACGACTTTCAAGCTATTGGGTTGCGACGAAGCGGTGCATTCCGTCGCAAAGCCGATGCGGCAAATGGGGGCGGACATGGATCGGACGGGGCAGATCGCGGTGATTTTCGTGTCACAACGAACGGCAGAGGATGCACAGGGTTATGCCGATGCGGCGGCGGCGATGGACGGCCTCGCGGCCCAACAGCCCGGCTATCGCGGAGTGGACAGCGTGCGGGATGCCGATGGCCTAGGCATCACCATCAGCTGGTGGGCCGACGAGGCGAGCGCGCTGGCATGGCGCAACCATCCGGACCATACCGCGATCCGGGACCGTGGACGCGCGCGGTGGTATTCGCATTATGAGGTCGCGGTGACGACCGTCGCACGCGATTACCGCTGGGAGGCCTAGGCCCCACCCCCATCCCAGCGCGGACCGGGATGGGGACCTGGCGGCGTTACCGTTGCTTGCCCTCCCTCGACGTCAGCATCCCCGGCGCGATGAAGCCGATCGGCTGAATCGCCGCCGCGTCCTGTTTCAGCTTCGCCGCGATCTGTTCGTAATCGCGTTCCATCTCGGGCGTGACGCTGGCACGCGCTTCGGTCAGCGCCTCGTCGAACGCCGCCATGTCGACCTGCGCCGCGCTTAACGACCTGCGCAGCGCGATCAGACCCGCCCGGCGCACCACATCGCCCAGATCGGCACCGGTGAAGCGATCGGTCCGTGCCGCCACGTCGTCCAGATCGACGTCCGGGGCGAGCGGCATCTTGGCGGTCTGAATCCCCAATATCCGCCGCCGCCCCGCCTTGTCCGGCACGCCGACATAGATCAGCTCGTCAAACCGCCCCGGCCGCAACAGCGCGGGATCGACCAGATTGGGGCGGTTGGTCGCGCCGATCACGACGACCGATTGCAATTCCTCCAGCCCGTCCATCTCGGCGAGGATGGTGTTGACCACCCGCTCGGTCACCTGCGGCTCGCCCAGGCCGCCGCCGCGCGCGGGCACCAGCGAATCGAGTTCGTCGATGAAGATGACCGTCGGTGCCACCTGCCGTGCGCGTGCGAACAGGCGGGTGATCTGCTGCTCGCTCTCGCCATACCATTTGGACAGCAGGTCGCTCGACTTGGTGGCGATGAAGTTCGCCTCCGCCTCGCGCGCCACCGCCTTGGCGAGCAGCGTCTTGCCGGTACCGGGCGGGCCATAGAGCAGGAAGCCCTTGGCGGGCCGTATGCCCAGACGCCGGAACGCATCCGGGTCCTTGAGCGGCAGTTCGACGCCTTCCTTCAGCTTCATCTGCGCGGTGTCGAGACCGCCGACATCCTCCCAGCGGACCGAGGGCGCCTGCACCATCACCTCGCGCATCGCCGAGGGCTGGACGCGCTTCAACGCCTCCAGAAAATCCTCGCGCGTGACCGAAAGCGTGTCGAGCACCTCCGACGGAATGGTCCGCTCCTCCAAGTTGAGGCGCGGCATGATCCGCCGCACCGCCTCGATCGCCGCCTCACGGGTCAGCGCGGCCAGGTCCGCCCCGACAAAGCCGAAGGTCGTCCGCGCCAGCTCGGCGAGATCCACCTTGTCGCCCAGCGGCATGCCGCGCGTGTGGATGCCGAGAATTTCCCGCCGCCCGCGCTCGTCGGGGACGCCGACCACGATCTCACGGTCGAACCGACCCGGCCGCCGCAACGCCTCATCGATCGCCTCCGGCCGGTTGGTCGCGGCGATGATGACCAGATTCGCCCGCGACTCCAGCCCGTCCATCAGGGTCAGGAGTTGCGCGACCAACCGCTTTTCCGCCTCGCCCTGCACCCGGTCGCGCTTGGGCGCGATCGAATCGATCTCGTCAATGAAGACGATCGAGGGAGCGGACTTGGTCGCCTCCTCGAAAATCTCGCGCAACCGCTGTTCCGACTCGCCATAGGCCGAGCCCATGATCTCGGGCCCGTTGATCAGGAAGAATTGTGCATCCGATTCATTGGCGACGGCACGGGCGAGGCGCGTCTTGCCGGTACCGGGCGGTCCGTGGAGCAGCACGCCCTTGGGTGGCTCGACCCCCAGCCGCTCGAACAATTCGGGGTAGCGCAGGGGGAGTTCGACCATCTCGCGCAACTGGTCGATGGTCGCACCCATGCCGCCGATATCGTCATAGGTGACGTCGGCGCGGCGGGCCTCGCGCGGTTCCTCATATTCGGGGCGAAGCTCGACCTCGGTATTCTCGTCGATATGCACCACGCCCTTGGGGCTGGCCGCTACGACCGCGAGGCGGATTTCCTGAAGCGCATAAGCGGGCGCGTTCATGAACTGCGCCACGCCCGGCGGCATGTTGGTCACCCGCTGCTGCCCCGCGGTCGCCACCACATCGCCCTGACAGAGCGGTCGGTTGAAGAAGGTCCGCTTCAGCGCCTGGGCCGAGCCCTGCAGCCGCAGATTCTCCTGCGCGGGGGCGAAGACGACGCGGGTGGCGGGTTTCGAATCGACCCGGCGCACCTCGACGAAATCGCCCGAGCCGACGCCCGCATTGGCACGCTGCAACCCGTCGATTCGCAGCAGGTCGAGCCCTTCATCCTCTGGATAGGGGGCAACGGCGCGAGCCGGGGTCGCCTGTTTGCCCACGATCTCGACTACATCGCCTTCGGTGATGCCCAGCGCGGCCATCAGGTTGCGCGGCAAATGGGCCAGGCCGCGCCCGGAATCCTCGGGGCGGCTGTTGGCCACCTGTATCTTGCGGGTCGGCGCGTCGCTGTCGGCCATGATCGTCCCTTGGCAAAGTGTCTGAGACACGAAAGCGCGAGACGTGGGGGCGGGTTCCTGCCGGTGAAAGACCGGACCGCCGAACCGAGACAAAAAAAAGGGCCGATCGAAACGACCAGCCCGAAAAGTTTTTAGGAGAGGATGCCTGAAAGGCCCGTTCCTTTTGCGCTGCGACACGTTATGTTGCAAGTGCGAAAAGCTTGGTTATGATTGCAGTTTATGCAATCCTGTGCCCAAGCGATGGTAAGATAAAGGTTGCGTGATGCGCAGGCTCCCTCCGCTGGGTGCGATCGAAGCGTTTGTACAAGTCGTCCGGCTGGGCTCGATCAAGGCCGCGGCCGAGGAATTGGCGCTGTCCGCGCCGGCGCTCAGCCGCCGGGTGCAGACGCTGGAACGATTCGTCGGCAAGCCGCTCTTCGCCCGGCGTCATCAGGCGATGGTGCCCAATGAGGACGGCCAGACGCTGATGGAGCAGATCGCCCCGTTGCTCGATCAATTGTCCGATGCGGTGGAGGCGATGTCGAGCGGGCAGGAGGTATTGCGCCTGCGGCTCGGCGTGCTACCGCTCTATGCGGCGCAGCGGTTGTTCCCGCATATGGGGCAATTGCGCGCGGCGCATCCCGAACTGCATCTGGACATCGATACGGCGGGCCACGGCATTGCGCGCCTGGGCGAAGGGCTGGACGCCGTCATCGCGCTGGGCCGCGAAATCGATCCGTCGCTTTATGCCAAGCGGTTGGATTTCAACAAGGTTTACGTCATCGGCGCCAAGCGGCTGGCCGAGGGTCCCAATGCCTTGCTCCATCCCGAACAGATGAACGGGATGACCGCTTTGCTGCACCGCGAAATGCCCGACGCCTTCACCGCCTGGTGCCAGGCGGCGGGGCTGACCAACATCAAGCCCAAGGCGATCGACTTTTTCGACTCCGGGGGCCTGATGCTGGAGGCGGTGGCGCAAGGGCTCGGCGTCGCCTTCATGCATGCCAGCCATTTCGAACATGCCCAGGACCCGCGACTGGTCCGGCTGTTCGATATCGAGGTGGACAGCCCCTATAGCCACTGGTTCGTCTGTCGCCCCCGCGCGCTCCAGCAGAAATCGGTGCGGCTGTTCCACGACTGGCTGATCCAGACGCTCTACCCTGCGGCAGCGTAAGCCTGTTCCCCGACATGGCCCCGGCAGACGCTGGGGCCGTTACCGATCGACAGTTCTCAGGCGTGTCACTGCCCTGGCTGTGCGAGATGACGCGTGATGAGGTAACGACAAAAAGCCGCGCGTCCATCCGGACGGCGGCTTCACGCCTTCAAGCCATTCACGAGGCGGCGTGCGCGCCGCCCCCGCGAATTACTTGATCTTGGCTTCCTTGAACTCGACATGCTTGCGCACGACCGGGTCGTACTTGTTGAAGCTCAGCTTCTCGGTCTTGGTGCGCGGGTTCTTCTTGGTGACGTAAAAGAAGCCGGTATCAGCCGAGCTGACGAGCTTGATCTTGACGGTGGTCGGCTTGGCCATGACCTGGTTCCTGTATGCGTGAAAAAGCGAAAGCGGCAGCCGGAGCCGCCGCTATATAAGGGCGGCGCATGGCCCAAAGGCACGTCCGAGTCAAGCATTTCGCCCGATTTAAGCCCCTCTTTACGCGCGCGGCGCTATATTCCAAGGCGGATCCGCCCCCTGACAGGGCGAATAGGCGGACAGGCAAAGGCCGGGGGGAAGCGATGGAGCAGGACGAATCATCCGATCGGGCGATTCCTTCGGAAATACGGGACGAGCTCTGGGCCCGAATCGCCGCGCTCGACGTCAGGGCACCCTATGCCCCCGCCGCCGACCTGGCCAGTGGAATCGACGCCATTCGCCGGCTGGCCCATGCGCATGGCCTGGCTCCTGCGGTCACCGTCACCCATTTCATCGACCGCGCGCTGATGCGTGACGGCGCCGCGGGGCCCGTCCATGGCTGGTTCGCGATGCTGACCGACGCGGTCGCCAGCGAGCGCCAGGATCTGGAGACCGCGAACCGATTCGCCGAGGCGTGTTCGGTACGAATGGCGGGCTGATGGACGCCTTCATGATCGTTCTGGTCGCGACCCTGGCGGGGCAGGCCTGCGGACGATCGAGCCTGTTGGCGGCGCAACTGACGGAGCGGAGTGGACGGCCGGTCGCGGTGCTGGCCGGGCTGGTCCTGGCACAGGCATTGCTGGCGGGGGTCTGGATTCGGCTCGGCACCGTGCTCGCCGCGCGATTCACACCCGAGACGCATGGTCTGCTCCTGGCCATCGCACTGATTTTTACCGGGATCGGGATGATGGGGCCCCTGCCCCGGTTCGCGACGCCTTATGGCTGGCCCCGGCTGGGCGCTTTCGGCGGGGCATTGATCGGCGGCGGAGCGATCCTGTTCGCCGATTCGGGATCGTTGATCGTGGCCGCCGCCGCCGCACGCTCCCCCCTGCCCTGGGCGGCGCTGCCCGGTGCGGCGATCGGGCTGGCCGGGGCGGTGCTGCCTGCGATCATCCTGGGGGAGCGGGGCTGGCGCCGCCTGCCATTGCGGGCCGTGCGGGTTGGATTGGGCGTGCTGATGGGGCTGACTGGCGTGGTGATCGCGCTGGCGGTGAAGGGATTGATCTAGAGTATCGATCACTCAGGCCATGCTTTGTACATGGACGCGGCGGAGCCATTCCGCCATCGAATCGTTAACGCAACGATCCAGACAGCGGGAGCATGTCCATGTCCGATATCAATCCGGCGCTCGATACGCCGACCGACCTGAACCGCAACGCGACCGCCAGCGTCGCCGATGCCCTGAACGGCGCGCTGGCCGATTGCTATGCGCTGTACCTGAAGACCAAGAATTTCCACTGGCATGTCTCGGGCCCGCATTTCCGCGACTATCACCTGATGCTCGACGATCAGGCCGCGCAGATCCTGGGCGTGACCGACGCCATTGCCGAGCGGGTGCGCAAGACCGGCAACGTCACGCTGCGCTCGATCGGCGACATTGCGCGCCGCCAGACGATCGTCGACAATGACCGCGAGTTCGTCTCCGCCGCCGACATGCTGGTCGAGCTGCGCGACGACAATATGAAGCTGGTCGAGCGCTTTCGCACCGTGAAGGACGCCGCCGAAGAGGCCAAGGACAATGCCACCAGCGGCATCGTCGACGAATGGACCGACCAGGCCGAGGAGCGCGCCTGGTTCCTGTTCGAGGCCGGCCGCAAGGGCTGAGGGCCTGGAGTAACCTCCGAACAGAACGACAGGCGAAAGGCCCCGGTGAAAGCCGGGGCCTTTTTTATGGGTCAGATCAGAGGGGCAGGGACGAAGCGCCGTCGCGCATCCAGAGCTCGGTCTTGGTCAGGACGTCCAGATCCCCGGCATCGCGACGCGCGACGATATAGTCGATCAGGCCGCGGAACTTGTCCGGATCGGTCTGGCCGGTACCGGTGGCAGAGATGCCATGGACATAGAATTCCGAGGTTTCCCCGCGCAGGATGGTCAGATCGATATCCGCCTTCAACTGATCCAGCGATTCGTTCGACATGGCATTGGCAGGGGCGAGGACACCGCCGCGATCGGGAATGCCGAAACGGGACAGCCAGCTTCCGCGCCCCTGAGTCGTTCGCGCCATCTTGAACCCCGCCGCCTTCAACGCCAGCGGCAGCTTGGTGTAGGAGAATTCGCCCGACAGATCGGTGAAGTTGAATGCCTTGACCTGGGCGATGACCGGAGCGCTGAGCGTGATCTGGGTCGCGCTGTCCACGCTGACCACGGTGGTGCCGATCGGGACGTTATAGCCGCCCACGAACATGCCGGGCTGGATGCCCGAAGTGTCCGCCATGGTGGCGATCACCGTGCCATTGGTCCTGACGGAAAAGCTGCGCGGCCGGGCCGGGCTGTCCTGGTAACGGCCATTAGGATAGCAGCAGAAATCATTGCCGCGCGGCATGCCATTGGCCTGTGCCCAGTCGCGCACCTTTTGCAGGTCGGCCACCGCAGCGGCCAGCGTCGGGTGGCCGATCATCGTACCGTCGTCATAGGTGCCGTTCAGATAGCAATCCCAGCCGGCATCATACATTTCGCGGATCTGCGCGAGGGTCAGCCTGCTGGGGCCGCCGAGCAGGCCGGGGGCGACATGGAAGCCGCCCTTGACGTTGCGGGCCCGCATATAGGGAAAGGCTTCGGTATATTGCGTCCGCAGAAGATCGTCGAAGCCGATTATGATGGTCGGGCGGCCACCGGCCCGGGCCACCAGCGCATCGACGCCGACGCGCGGCGCATCGGGCACCTGTGTCGACACGCTGTTCGCCATGCCGAACCGGCCGGGCCCCGCGCTTTGCAGCCCTGCAATCTCGCTCGAATGGATCGATCCCCACATCGTGCCATAGAAAAGCGGCTGTGGCGTCTGATAGAGCGGCGCCAACAGCGCCGTCTGGCCGCGAAACTCCTGCCCGTCGCGCAAAAAGGCCAGATCGAAGGCGGTGGCGGTGCCATAGACCGGATCCCATCCCAGGTCGACGAACTGCGCGATCGTTCCCAGCTTGGCGGGGTCGTGATAGCCGATATCGGACTTGCGCAATCCCGGTCCACCCAGGCGCGATCCCGTCCCCTGCATCTCTACCGAGCCGCTGCCCTGAGCCCGAGCCGATCCGCTGGCGAGCAGCGCTCCGTTGGTTGCCGTAAAGCCGCTCGTCGTATCGAAGCTTTCCAGCAAAATGGGGGAATCGAGCACCACCGCAAGCGCGACGGCGGTGACGTTCTGCCCATTCATCAGGCCGGTGACGACCAGGCGGGTACCGAGATCCTGCGCGCGGGCGACATAGGTTGCACCCGAAGCGTCGGCAATCGGCGTGCGCGTCCGATCGACGGTCAGCGCCTCTCGGAACCACTGAACGCCGGTCAGCCCATTGGGCACGGAATAGGTCTGGCCGACCGACCCGTCCTTCGTCGCCAGCATATAGAGCGGCGGGGTCGCGACAGGGGTCGGCGTCGGCGTGGGTGTTGGTTGCGGCTGGGTATCATTTCCCCCCTCCACCACGCAGCCGGCACAGGAAAAGGCCGCCGCGCCGATCAGGAATTGGCGCCGAGTCGTCATGAATTTTCCCCCGTGAGCAGTTGGTTACTGCCCCCTCCCCTTCCGCACATGCCCCAAAGAGGGACGATGTTGCAATGCCGCGATCGGGCACCGATCGGATTTCGATACCATGATGGGACAGATCACATGTCCCTTTTTGCCCTTTCGCCTGGGAACGGCGCGCCGACGGGCAAGGCGACATTCGCGCCCATATGGACCGCAACGGCAATCCGTAACCGGAACACCAACTCGCCCCGCCGGTTAACCCCTTTCATCAAGGTCGGAAGGATGCCCCATGCTCAAGCTCGCCATCACGTTTCTCGTCGTCGGATTGATTCTCGGCGCGCTCGGTTTCGGGGGTGTCGGCGGGGCGTTTGTCGGGATCGCCAAGATCCTGTTCTTCATCGCGATCGCATTGTTCGTGATCTTTCTGGTGCTCGGGCTGGTCGCGGGCAAGTCGGTGAAGAACGCGATCGACTGATCCGCCGGTGCGCGACTTTGCCGCGTTGCTCGACGCGCTGATCTATACGCGATCGCGCAACGCCAAGCTGAAACTGGTCGCGGATTACCTCGCCGCCACGCCCGATCCCGACCGGGGCTGGGCTATGGCGGCGTTGACGGGCGATCTCGACCTGCCGGGCGTCAAGCCCGCGCTCATCCGCGCGTTGATCGAGCAGCGGGTCGATCCCGTACTATTCCGCATGAGCCGCGATTATGTCGGCGACACGGCAGAGACGGCCGCCCTGCTCTGGCCCACACCCGACCGGCCGCTTGATCCCGAGCCACTATCGGTCAGCGCGGTGGTCGAGCGGTTGCGCCACCTGTCGCGGTCGGACGCGCCCGCCGTGCTCGCCGACATGCTCGACCGATCGAGCGCGGAGGAGCGCTTCGCACTGCTTAAGATGGCGACCGGCGGCCTGCGGATCGGCCTGTCCGCGCGGCTGGCCAAGACCGCTTTCGCCCAGCATTTCGGCCTGGATGTCGAGGCGGTGGAAGAGGTCTGGCACGGCCTGTCCCCGCCTTATGCCGAACTGTTCGCCTGGGGTGAGGGCAAGGGGGCACAGCCGACCCCCGCCGATGTGCCGGTCTTCCGTCCCTTCATGCTCGCCCATCCGCTGGAGGATTTGCGGGTCGACCTGACCGACTATGCCGCCGAGTGGAAATGGGACGGCATTCGCGTCCAGATCGTCCATGTCGCGGGGCAGACCCGACTCTATAGCCGCACCGGCGACGACGTGACCCACGCCTTTCCCGATGTGGCGAACGCCTTCGACGCGATCGGCGCGGTCGATGGCGAACTGCTCGTCAAGGGCGAGCATCAGGGGGGTACGCTGGAGGATGGCGGGGGTGCCGCCAGCTTCAATGCCCTCCAGCAACGGCTCGGGCGCAAGACGGTGTCGGCGAAGATGCTGACGGATTATCCCGCCTTCGTCCGGCTCTACGATATTCTCGTCGACGGGACCGAGGATGTCCGCGCCCTCCCCTGGACCGAGCGGCGGAAGCGGCTGGAGGCGTTCGCCGCGAAACTCGACCCCGACCGTTTCGACGTCAGCGCGGTGATCGAGGCGGAGGATTTCACCGCGCTGGAGGCCTTGCGCGCCACCGCCCGCGACGCCGCGATCGAGGGGGTGATGCTCAAGCGCCGCGATTCGCCCTATAGCGGCGGGCGGCGCGTGGGCCTGTGGTACAAGTGGAAGCGCGATCCGCTGACCGCCGATTGCGTGATGATGTATGCGCAGCGCGGCAATGGCCGGCGGTCGAGCTATTATAGCGACTATACCTTCGGCTGCTGGACCGAGGATGGCGAGTTGCTGCCCGTCGGCAAGGCCTATTCGGGGATCACCGATGAGGAATTGCGCGCATTGGACCGCTTCGTTCGCGCGCATACGGTCCATCGCTTCGGGCCGGTTCGCGAGGTAGACAAAACGCTGGTGCTGGAGATCGCGTTCGATTCGATCCACGAATCGAAACGGCACAAGTCCGGCGTCGCGATGCGCTTCCCCCGCATCGCCCGTATCCGCACCGACAAGCCCGCCGCCGAGGCCGACCGGGTGGAAACGCTGAAGCGGCTGGTGACGTAGGGAACTCTATTCCTCCCCTGCAAGGGGAGGAAACGGGTTTAGTCCCCGACGCGCTCAATGTCGGCACCCACCGCCGACAGCTTTTCCTCCAGCCGCTCATAGCCGCGGTCGAGGTGATAGACGCGGCTCACCGATGTCTCGCCCTCGGCTGCCAGACCCGCCAGGATCAGGCTCATCGAGGCGCGCAGATCGGTCGCCATCACGGGCGCGCCCGTCAGCCTGGCGACGCCCTTGACCATTGCGGTGCGGCCATGGACCTGGATGTCCGCACCCATCCGCGCCAGCTCGGGCACGTGCATGTAGCGGTTCTCGAAGATCGTCTCGGTCAGCGTGCTGGTGCCGTCGGCCTTGCACAGCATCGCCATGAACTGCGCCTGCATGTCGGTCGCGAAGCCCGGGAACGGCGCGGTCGACAGGGTCAGCGGCTGGAGCGGGCCATCGGCCTTCACGCGGATCGAGTCGCGGCCTTCCTCGACGGTGACGCCAGCCTCGGTCAGTGCGGCGAGCGTCGCGCGCATATCCTCGGCACAGGCCCCGACCAGTTCCAGGTCGCCACCGGTGATCGCGGCGGCACAGGCATAGGAGCCTGCCTCGATCCGGTCGGGCATCACCGAATAGGTCGCACCGTGCAGACGCTCGACGCCCTCGATGGTCAGCGTCTCGGTCCCGACGCCATCGATCCGCGCACCCATCGCGATCAACAAGCGGCAGAGATCGACGATCTCGGGCTCGCGCGCAGCATTGCCCAGCACGGACGTCCCGCGCGCGGTGACGGCGGCCATCAGGGCATTCTCGGTCGCGCCGACCGACACCACCGGGAAGGTATAGCGCCCACCCGACAGGCGCCCGCCGGGCGCGCTCGCCTTGACGTAGCCAGCGGTCAGCTCGATCTCGGCGCCCAGCGCTTCCAGCGCCTTCAAGTGCAGGTCGATCGGGCGGTTGCCGATCGCGCAGCCACCAGGCAGCGACACCCGCGCCTCACCCGCCCGCGCCAGGATCGGGCCCAGCACCAGGATCGACGCGCGCATCTTGCGCACGATGTCATAGGGCGCCTCGGTCGAGAAAAGCTGACCCGCCCGGATCGTCATGACCCGGCCGAAATCCTCGGGCCGCGTCCCCTCGACCCGCGTCGACGCACCGATCTGGTTGAGCAGATGACCGAACCCGTCGACATCGGCCAGACGCGGCAGGTTGCGCAGCGTGACCGGCTCATCGGTCAGGATCGCGCAGGGCATCAGGGTGAGCGCGGCGTTCTTCGCGCCCGAGATCTTCAGGCGGCCCGACAGCCGGTTGCCGCCGCGAATGAGGATACGGTCCATAGGCCCGTCCTCCTAGCGGACCCGTGCGCCACCGCCAAGGGTCCCGCACTCGATCGCGTTCAAATCCTCCGGCGACTCGTCCGGCGCGGCATCCCTCGACGGTTAAACCAGAAAAGGGCCGGTTGATCGATATTAATGCGGGCTCGCACCCTCCGTGGCTAGGGCTGAGACTCAATCAGAGCCAGAATGCGATTGCGGTTGCGATGGCGACGCCTGAGAGGAAGTTGACGGCGAGTTTGTCGTAGCGGGTGGCGACACGGCGGAAGTCTTTGAGACGGCAAAAGGCGTTCTCGATGAGGTGCCTGCCACGGTATCGGTCCTTGTCGTATCGGATGGCTCGCTTCCGGTTACGTCGCCCCGGAATGACGGGAACGGCTCCAGCGTCGCGGAGCGAGCGGCGCAGCCGGTCGGCGTCATAGCCCTTGTCAGCAAGGAGGTAGCGTATGCGATCGGCTCGTTCGAGGAGCGCAGGTGCCGCTTTCACGTCGCTGACGTTGCCGGCCGTCAGCATCAATGCATAGGGGCGGCCGATAAAGTCGGTGAGCGCATGGATCTTGGTCGTCCATCCGCCGCGCGAGCGACCGATCGCCTGAATCTGGCGCCCCCTTTTCCGCCGAATGCCGCGCGTTGCGCCTTGATGTAGGTGCTGTCGATCGCTGTACTCTTCGTGACCACGCCGGCATCCACCAGCGCGTCGAGCAGCTTGAGCCAGAAGCCACGGCGCGACCAGCGGTTGAACCGATTGTAGATCGTCGTCGACGGCCCGTAATCGGCCGGGCAATCGCACCAGCGGCAGCCGACCTTCAGCACATGCACGATGCCCGAAATCACCCGCCGGTCGTCTACCCGCCGCGCGCCGGGCTGGTTCCTGGGTAGATGCGGCTCGATTGCTACCCATGCTTCATCCGACAACCAGAACAGCGCCATGCCTCACTCCTCCTGATCTACGAACCAGTGAATCAGGAAAACCATCACCCCTCAAGAGGCTGATTGGGTTTGGACCCTAAGGCACGTGTCCGCTCGGGGGATGAGGTGTCAGTGTCAAATTTCGGCCTTGCTGACAGACTGGGAAGATGGGTTGAATTAACCCCGTTGGAGCGTGAAGCCCTGTCCCAGCTGGAGGAACGGCCGCGCCAGGTCCGACGCGGATCGGTGCTGATGGACGAACAGTCGCGCAGCGAGGAATTGTTCGTCCTGCTGCAGGGCATGCTGATGTGCTATGTCCTGCTCGACGACGGCAGCCGCCAGATCGTGCGCTTCCTGTTTCCCGGCGACCTCTTTGCCATGTCGACCCTGGTCTATGGCCGATCGCCCGACACGGTGGTGGCGGCGTCGAACGCGGTGGTCTGTGGCTTCGACCGATCGCACGTCACCCGGCTGGCGACCGACCATCCCCGCCTGTTCAGCCTGATCCTCGTCCTCAACCAGATCGAACGGGTCGTCACCACCGATCGCCTCGCCGGACTGGGCCGGACCTCGGCCCGTGCGCGGGTGGCGACGCTGCTGCTGTCGCTGCGCGGTCAGATGCGTCAGGCGGGGATGGCGGTCGGCACCTCCTTCACGCTCGGACTGACCCAGGAAGAGATGGGCGACGCGATCGGGCTGACTGCGGTGCATGTGAACCGCATGCTGCGCCAGTTGGAGGATGAAGGGCTGATCAAGCGCGAGGGCGGCCGGGTGTCGGTGCTGGACGAGGCGCAACTGGCGCAAGAAGCCGCCTATATCGACCGCTTCGCCAATCTGGACCTGAGCTGGCTGCCCCCGGCACGCTGACGCATTCGTCGCATCGGGCGGGCGGCGGCAGGAACGCCTTCCCGTCAGCAAAGGATCGAGGGAAAGCCCCTTACGCCTTTTCGAGCGTGCATTGCAGCGGATGCTGGTTCGCGCGGGCGAAGTCGATCACCTGCGCCACCTTGGTCTCCGCCACCTCATAGGAAAACACACCGCAGACGCCCACGCCGCGCTGATGGACGTGCAGCATCACGCGGGTCGCATCGTCCATGCTCATGCGGAAGAAGCGCTGGAGGCACAGCACCACGAATTCCATCGGCGTGTAGTCGTCGTTGAGCATCAGCACGCGGTACGGCGTCGGCTGCTTGGTGCGCGTCCGGGTCCGCGTCGCGACGCCCAGGCCGTTGCCGTCGTCATCCCCATGGTCGGGGCCCTGGCCGGGTCCGCGTCCCGGCCCATTGCCGGTCATTCCCAAAGGATGGGTGAGAAGGTCGCTGTTCAGGGCCATGATGATGTAAAATATGGCATGGTGGGGGGTGCGCACAAGTCCCCCAGGATAAGGCCATCGCAGAAATCGCCTTCTCCGGCCCCTTATGGCCCGCTCAATGGAAATCGCGCGAGCGGGGGAGCAGCCGAACGTCGCGCGGATGGATGCCGCGCTGGGCGGGGGCACCGCGCGGATCGGGCGAGCGCGTGGGGATGGCAGGTATATCCTCCAGCCGCGCCAGCATCGCGCTGCGATCCTCGACCCCGGCGGTCATCACATGGATCACCCCCTCCTCGCTCCGCTGGACGACGCCGTGGATCAGCATCAGCCGCGCCGCCATCACCGCCCGCCGGTTCACCTCGAAATCGCGCGCCCAGAGCAGCGCGTTAACGATCCCCGTCTCGTCCTCGATCGTGACGAAGATCGCATTGCCCTTACCCGGCCGCTGGCGCACCAACACCACCCCCGCCACCTTCACCCGGCGTCCGTCGCGCAGATGCGGCAGGTCGGCGGCGCACAGGATGCCTTCGGCCGCCAGTTCGCTGCGCAGGAACGCCATCGGATGGCCTTTCAGCGACAGGCGGGTGGCGCGGTAATCCGCCGTCACCTGTTCGGACGGCGTCATGGGGGGCAGCGTCACCTCGGGCTCGGCGGCCATTTCGGGGGCCTGCATCACGGCGAACAGCGGCAGTTGCGCCGATTTCATCCGCCGCGCCTCCCACTGCCCTTCCCGCCGCCCCCGCCCCAACGAGCGATAGGCATCCGCCTGCGCCAGCAGGTCGAGCGCCCGGCGGGGAAGCTGTGCGCGGATCGCGACCGACTCGATCGTCTCATAGGGGGCATGGTCGGCGATACCGTCGCCCCAGCTTTGGCGAAACCCATCCACCTGTCGAAAGCCCAGCCGCAGCGCGAAGGCGCCATCCTCGCGCCGCTCCAGTCGATTGTCCCACCCGCTGTGATTCACATCGACCGGCCGCACCTCGACCCCGCCATTCTCGCGCGCATCGCGAACCAGCTGGGCGGGGGCATAGAATCCCATGGGCTGGGCGTTGAGCAGCGCGCAGGTGAACATCGCGGGCTGATGGCATTTCAGCCAGGCCGAGACATAGACCAGCCGCGCGAAGGACAGCGCATGGCTTTCGGGAAAGCCATAGGAACCGAAGCCCTCGATCTGCTTGAAGCAGCGCTCAGCGAACTCCGCCTCATAGCCGCGTGCGACCATGCCGCCGATCATCTTGTCACGGAAATTCTGGATGGTCCCGACATTGCGGAAGGTGGCCATGGCGCGGCGAAGCTGGTTGGCCTCGTCGGGGGTGAATCCCGCCGCCGTGATGGCAAGCTTCATCGCCTGTTCCTGGAACAGCGGCACGCCATAGGTCTTGCCGAGCAGCGTTCGCAATTCGTCCGCCGGACCTTTGGTCGGGGAAGGATAGCTGACCGGCTCCTTGCCCGCCCGGCGGCGCAGATAGGGATGGACCATGTCCCCCTCGATCGGCCCCGGCCGGACGATCGCGACCTGTACGACCAGGTCGTAGAATTCCTTCGGCTTCAACCGGGGCAGCATATTGATCTGGGCCCGGCTTTCCACCTGGAACACGCCGATGCTGTCGCCCTTCTGCAGCATCTTGTAGACGCGATCATCCTCGTCCTGCGCCAGCGTGTCGAGCCCCGGGCGCGGCAGCCCGTTCGCCTCCATCAGGTCGAACGCCTTGCGGATGCAGGTCAGCATCCCCAGCGCCAGAATGTCGACCTTCATGATCTTCAACTCGTCGATATCGTCCTTGTCCCATTCGATGAATGTCCGCCCCTCCATCGCGCCGTTATGGATCGGCACCGTCTCGTCGAGCCGCCCCTGCGTCAGCACGAAGCCGCCGACATGCTGCGACAAGTGGCGCGGCGCCCCCAGCAGCCGGTCGACCAGCGTGCGCAGCCGCGCGATTTCGGGATTGTCGGGCGAGAAGCCGGTTTCGTGGAAGCGCTTTTCCTCGAACTGCTTGGAGAAGCTGCCCCAGACGGTGCTGGTCAGCCTTTGCGTCACATCCTCGCTCAGGCCCAGCGCACGGCCGACCTCGCGCACCGTGCTGCGCGGGCGATAATGGATGACCGTCGCGGCGATGGCGGCGCGGTGGCGGCCATAACGGTTATAGATATACTGGATCACCTCCTCGCGCCGTTCATGCTCGAAATCGATGTCGATATCGGGCGGCTCGTTCCGCTCGGCGGAGACGAATCGCGAGAAGAGGAGGTCGTGCCTGGTCGGATCGACCGACGTGACCCCCAATATCCAGCACACCGCCGAATTGGCCGCCGAGCCGCGCCCCTGGCAGAGGATCGGCGGTTTCAGGCCGCGCGCATGACTCACCACGTCGTGTACGGTCAGGAAGTAATGCGCATATTGGCACTCGCCGATCAGAGCCAGTTCCGCGGCCAGCGTGGCTTGCAGCGTGGCGGGCACACCGTCTGGAAAGCGCTCCGCCGCCCCCCGCCGCACGAGTTCCTCCAGCCAGTCCTGCGCCTCCCATCCTTCGGGCACCGGCTCGTCGGGATAGTGATAGGACAGATGCTTCAGCCGAAACTCTATCCGGTCGAGCATCGCCATGCTCTGTGCGACCGCGTCCGGGCGATCGGCGAAGAGCCGCGCCATTTCGGCGGCGGGCTTCAGATGCCGCTCGGCATTGGCGGCCAGCCGTCGCCCGGCGCTGCGGATGGTCAAGCCTTCGCGGATACAGGTCAGTATATCCTGTACCGGACGGTCGCCAGGTTCGGCGAACAGCGCGTCGGTGGTGGCGAGCAAGGGCACGCCCCGCGTCTCGGCCAGCGCCGCCTGCGCCATTAGCCGCCGCCGGTCCGCGCCCCCTCTCGGCATCGTCACGCCCAGCCACACCCGCCCCGGCGCCGCCGCGACCAGCCGGTCAAGCGTCGCCTCCAACCCCGGATCAGCGCGCTTCGGCGGCAACATCGCATCCGCCATCGGCTCGCAGGGGCGCGCGCTGGAGTCCGGCAGCGCGATCAGCAGCAGATCCTCCGCATGACGCGTCAGGTCGCCCAGCCCCAGGATGCAGCCCCCCTTTCGCGCCCGTTTGTTGCCCAATGTCAGCATCCGGGTCAGCCGTCCCCAGCCGGTACGATTGACCGGATAGGCGACGATGTCCGGCGTCCCGTCGCTAAAGACCAGCCGCGCGCCGACGACCAATTCAAAGGCGCCGATGTCCTTGCCATGCGTCTCACGGATTTCGCGCAAAGCCCGATGCGCGCGCACCACCCCCGCCACCGTGTTGCGGTCGGCGATACCGATTCCGTCCAGCCCCAGCACGATAGCCTGCTGGACCATCGCCTCCGCCGAACTCGCGCCGTCGAGAAAGGAATAATGCGTCGCCGCGACCAGTTCGGCGAAGCGGGGTTGGGCAGACACTTAACCCTTTCCTCCGCTGTAAGGAGAGGGGGACCATGCGCAGCATGGTGGAGGGGTGTCGCCGCCAACGAGGCTGGGGAACCTCACCACCGGGGGCACCCCTCCGTCAGCGCGATGCGCTGCCACCTCCCCTTGCAGGGGAGGAATGGGAACGACTCCCTCATGCGAACAGGCCGTGGACATACCAGCGCGGCCGTTCGGTTTCGGAATAAAGGCCGTGGCGGAAGATCCAGAAGCGCCGCCCGCGCACATCCTCGACCCGGTAATAATCGCGCGTCGGCGGCGCCATGTCGGCGCGGCGCCACCACTCGCCCGCGATCCGCTCGGGCCCTTCGGCGCGCGCCACGTCATGCAGCTTGCGCCGCCAGCGAAAGCGCGCCGGGGGCCCGTCGGGCGTCTCGGCGGCAAGCGATTCGATCGGCTGGGGCGGGTCGAACATATGGATCGGGCGCATCGGGGGCTCGCCCGCCTCGGGCCGGGTCCATTCCGCGCGGGGCGGCGCCTCGGTCGCGGGAAGCAGCAATTCGGCCTGTTCGGGCATATGGCTGTCGCGCGGATGGATACGCCGCACCCGTTCACGCCCCAGCCGCGTCCCCAATTGGTCGATCAGCGCCGCGACGGCCGCCTCGGCCTGATGCGCACGCCCCTCGCCCCCCTCCAGCCGAAGCTGCACCGCATCCATCTTCTCGGCCAACCCGACATCCAGCCGGATCAGGTCATAGCCGAAACCGGGGTCGAGCGGATCGGCCAGCGCCTCGATCCGCTCGCGAAACAGGCGGAGCAGCATGGCCGGATCGCGGGTCGGCTGCCCGGTCTCGACGCGCAGATCCTGAACCTCGCCATCCGCGCGGAACAGCCGCGCATCCCAGCGCCGCCCGCCCTCATGCCGTTCCTCCAGCGCCCGCGCCGCTTCCCCCGCCAGTTCCTCCAGCACGCCCAGCATATGCTCGGTCCGGGCCACCGGCTCGGCAAAGCGGCGCTCGACCGCGATCGGCGCGGCCACGACACGCGGGGTCAGCGGGCTCTCCTCCTCGCCGGTCAGCCGCCGCAGCGCGGTCGCCGCCTCCCGCCCGAAGCGCGCGGCGATCGTCGCCATCGGCCGCGCCAGTACGTCGCCGACCAGCTTCAGCCCCGCCGCGATCAGCGCGGCGGTCGCCTCCTCATCCAGGTCCAGCGCGGCGACGGACAGGCGGCGGATCGCCCCCATCTCGTCCGGGGCGGGCGCCCCGGCATGCCGTGCCAGCGCGCGTGCCGCCTCGGGCGTGTCGCCATAGGCCAGCCGAACCGTAATTCCCCGCCGCGCCATCCGCGTCTCGATATCCTCGGCCAGCCCCCGCTCCCCGCCGAACAGATGATCCACGCCGGCGCTGTCGATCACCAGCCCGTGCGGCGGATCGAGCGCCACCGCCGGGCTATAGCGTCGCGCACCCTCGGCCAGTCGCTCCAGCCAGTCCGCATCGGCGGCGGGATCGTGTGGGAACACTTCGATCTCCGGCACCCGCGCCCGCGCGTCGGCCAGGGTCAGCCCGACCGACAACCCCGCCGCGACCGCGCCCCTGTCGAGCGCGGCCAGCCGAATCGCACCGCCCACCGATTCGGCGAAGACGATCGGGGCCTCATCGCGCCCGACGAACAGATGCGGGCGACGGGCCCGCAACCGCTCGATCGGCAACCAGGGGAAGACGAGCGCCAGATAGCGGCGCGGGGTCGAAGCTTTGCGTGTCACGGTTCCACTCCACGCGCCACCGGGCGCCTGCGGGCCCTCCCCTTCGGCGCAGCAATTCCAGATCATAGGCGGGCGCGCCCGGCGCATCGGCCGCCAGAGCGCGCGACGGGGCGGGCGCGACGCCCCAACGGGTGGCGGCCGCGCTGGGCACCGGCTGTCCGCCGACGCGCAGCAGGATCATCAACACGCCCGAAGCCTCGGCGGCCAGCATCAACCGGCGCGACGCGGTCAGCTCATAGCTCCGCATCGTGCCCCAGCCCTCCACGATCACCGTGCCCAGGCCCGGACAGCGCGCGCCATCCGCCGCCGCGCGCAGCAACGCCGCATCGTCGGCCACGATCACCACGACCAGATCGGCGGGTCGAGCCCCATTGCGATCAGCCCAGGCCCATGGAGTCGCCCCCCTTCCCGCTCGGCAGATTCGGTGCGCAGCCATAGCAGGGGCCGCGCCGCCGCCGTCAGCACGCATCCCATGGCAAAGCCCGCGCCGCTGGCCCCTTCGTTTTCGGAAAACACATGAATTTCATGAAGTTGTGCCCGCGCCAGACGGGGCAGCCCATCCTCCGCCGCCGCCACTGAACCGGGCGCCACCTCGCCCGCCAAAGCGGCGGCGCGGCGCAATCGGTCGATCAGGGCGAAGGGCTCCTCCATATATGTTCTTGTAATGTTCTATTGAAAAAGCCGCCAGCCGGAAAAATTTTGAAAAAAGGGCTTGCCGGTTCGAAAACCCCCATCTAATAGCCCGCCTCACCCCAGCCGGTCAGCCGGTTCGGAACGCCAGAGCGGGCGTAGCTCAGGGGTAGAGCACAACCTTGCCAAGGTTGGGGTCGAGGGTTCGAATCCCTTCGCCCGCTCCAGCGACTTGTTCCACAAGTCGCCTTCGTCGCAGTCAGCGGCGCTTTTTCCAGCTTCTACGGGTTATGGCGACACCGATCGCCGATGATCGCCTGTGTCGCTCGAAAACTCCTCTTCGCCTTTGTCGGGACTCAGGAATTTCGAGTTTATGGCCATCGGGTACGAGGAGTAAGTCGATGCCCCCGACCTCGGCTTTCCACCCTAGCGAGACAACATCCGACGCCACGGCGGAATCAAGCCGCTGTCAGGTGAATCGCCAATCGCGCAGCGGACGCGTATCGCCGTTTCATGCCAATTCGCCCCGCCACACCTGACGACGCCCCCGCCATCGCCGCGATCATCCTGCCGGTGATCCGCGCGGGCGAGACCTATGCGCTGGATCCGACCATGACGGAGGAGGATGCCCTGGCCTATTGGTACGCACCGGACAAAAGGACCTTTGTGTTCGCGCAGGAGGGCGCGATCCTCGGCACCTATTTTCTGCGGCCCAATCAGGCGGGCGGCGGGGATCATGTCGCCAACGCCGGATATATGACCAGCCCCGCCGCGCGCGGCCGTGGCGTTGCCAGGGCGATGGCGCTGCATTCGCTCGACGCGGCGCGGGCGCGCGGCTTCACCGCGATGCAATTCAACTTCGTCGTCAGCGCCAATGCCCCCGCCGTGCATCTGTGGACCTCGCTGGGCTTCGCGACGGTCGGCCGGGTGCCGGGGGCGTTTCGGCACCCGGCATTGGGGCCGGTCGATGCGCTGGTGATGCACCGACCGCTCTAGAGATCACGCCTCGCGCGCGACCTGGAATCCGGCAAAGGACTGGCTGACCGGCATCAGCTCCAGCCGGTTGATGTTGAGATGCGGCGGCAGTTCGGCCACCCAGAGCAGCGTCGCGGCGATATCCTCCCCCGTCATCGGGTTGGACCCCGCATAAAGCGCATCCGACGCCGCCTGATCGCCGCCGGTGCGGATGGTGGTGAACTCGGTTTCGACCATGCCCGGCTCGATCGAGGTCACCCGCACCCCCTTGCCATGCAGGTCGGCGCGCAGGTTGAGCGAGAATTGCTTCACGAACGCCTTGGTCCCGCCATAGACGTTGCCGCCGGTATAGGGGTAATTGGCCGCGACCGAAGACAGGTTGATGATCCCTCCCCGCCGCTCGATCAGGCGGGGGAGCAGCCGGTGGGTGATGGTGATCAGCCCGTCGATATTGGTCGCGATCATCGTCCGCCACTGGGCCAGGTCGCTGTCCTGGGCGGGCTTGGTGCCGAGCGCGAGACCGGCATTGTTGATCAGCAGGTCGATCTCCGCGAAATCCTGCGGCAGGCTGGCCAGCCCTGCATCGAGCGCGGCCTCGTCGGTGATGTCGAAGGCGAGCGGGTGAAACGCCTCGCCCAGTTCGTCGGCCAGCGCCTGCAACCGGTCGGCGCGGCGCCCCGTCCCGATCACTCGCCATCCGGCCGCGACGAAGGCGCGCGCGGTCGCGGCTCCGATTCCGGCGGTGGCACCGGTGACAAGTGCGGTTCGGGTCATGGGCTTACTCCTTGGTCGCAGGCGCATCGGGCGCGAAGAGGGGTGTCCGGCCAAAAGGCGAAACGCAGCTTTGCGCTCCCGCCCCTTTGCCCAGGCGTTCGGCTTTCCCACATAAGGTCCCACGCCGTTCGCGGCCACGTCAATCAGGACCCCCGATGCCCCGCCCGATCCGAATCGATTTCGTCTCCGACATTTCCTGCCCCTGGTGCATCATCGGTTTGCGTGGGCTGGAGATCGCCTTGGAGCGGATGGGCGATACGGTCGCGGCGGAGATTCACTTCCAGCCTTTCGAGCTGAACCCCGCCATGGCGCCCGAAGGCGAGAATATCGTCGAGCATATCGGCCGCAAATATGGCGCGACGCCCGAACAGTCCGCCGCCAACCGCGCGACGATCCGCGAACGCGCGGCGGCGGTCGGCTTCACCATGGCGATGGGCGATACGTCGCGAATCTATAACAGCTTCGATGCGCATCGCCTGCTCCACTGGGCGGCGATCGAAGGGCGACAGGCCGCATTGAAGCACGCGCTGTTCGACAGCTATTTCACGCGGGGCGAGGATATTTCAGACCACGACGTGCTGCTCGCCGCTGCGGTGCGTGCCGATTTGTCGGAGGATGACGCCCGCGCCATCCTGACGTCCGACCGCTATTCGGCCGAGGTGCGCGAGGCCGAGCGGCTGTGGCAGGGTCGCGGCATCCAATCGGTGCCCGCCATCGTTATCGACAATCGTTACCTGATCTCGGGTGGGCAACCGCCCGAAGCTTTCGAACAGGCACTGCGCCAGATCGCCGCCGAAGCCTGAACCCATCAAAGGAGTCCCCCATGGCCGACACCCGTTACGCCAAGACCGAGGAAGCGCTCGCGAAGCTGACCCCGGAGCAATATTATGTGACCCAGCAGAGCGGCACCGAACGCCCCGGCACCGGCGAATATCTGCACACCCGCGAACCAGGCCTCTATGTCGACATCGTCTCGGGCGAGCCGCTGTTCGCCTCCGCCGACAAGTTCGATTCGCATTGCGGCTGGCCCAGCTTCACCCGGCCGATCGAGCCCGCCCATGTCAACGAGCTGCGCGACACCACGCACGGGATGATCCGCACCGAGGTCCGCTCGGCGCATGGCGACAGCCATCTGGGCCATGTCTTCCCCGACGGCCCGCGCGATCGCGGCGGCCTGCGCTACTGCATCAACTCGGCGTCGCTGCGCTTCGTGCCGCTCGGCGAGATGGAGGCGCAGGGATATGGCGACTATGTCGATCAGGTCCGTAGCGCAACGAACGAGGAATGACGTCTTCCTCCCCTATAAGGGGAGGGGAACCAGCGCAGCTGGTGGAGGGGTGTCCCCGCTGGTAAGGATAGGAAACCTCGCCACCGGTGACACCCCTCCGTCAGGCCTTTGGCCTGCCACCTCTCCTTGCAGGGGAGGAAGAGGCAGGTGACGCATACGGCACCTTTTACCCTTCGAATCGTTTGCCTGCCGCAACGATAAGCTCGTGGGGGGACAAGGGGTTATGAACAGGGCGATAATCTGGGCATCGATTCTCGCCGCTGCGCCTATCGCGGCGACGGCTCAGCAGACCACCGACCCCGTGCCCGTCGCCTCCCGCGCCACGCCCGAAGCCGCCACCGGTGATACGCTGCGGCCCCCCACCCGCCGCCGTCCCGTCCGCCCCTCGGACATCGCGCCCTCCGCGCTCACCGCCGACCCGCGCCGCACGCCGCCGCCGGGGATCATCGGCGACTGGCACGAGATCCGCACCAGGCTGAATCAGCGCGGTATCACCGTGACCGCCCGCTATGCATCGGAAAGCGCCGCCAATGTGACCGGCGGCCGCAAGACGCTGTTTCGCGAAACCGGGCAGTTCGATGCGGGCGCGCTGTTCGATCTAGAAAAGGTGATGGGACTGAAGGGCGGGGCGTTCCAGGCCACCCTCACCTATCGACGCGGCCGCAACCTGAGCGACGACGCCAATCTGGGCACGCTGCAACAGGTGCAGGAGGTCTATGGTCGCGGCCAGACGCTGCGCCTGACCCAATTCTGGTACGAGCAGCGGATCGGCGAGCGGTTCGAGCTGAAGCTGGGCCGCACCAATCCGGGCGAGGATTTCGCCATCTTCTCCTGCCACTTCATGAATCTCAGCTTCTGCGGCGCGCAGCCGGGCAATTTGGTCGGCGACTATTGGCAGAACTGGCCGGTCAGCCAGTGGGGCGCGCGGCTGCGTTATGAGCCGCGCGACGATCTGTACGTCCAGGGCGCGGTCTATGAGATCAATCCGCGCAACCTGGATACCGACTTCTTCATCGGCCATTTCAAGGGGGCGACCGGGGTGCTGGTTCCTGCCGAGATCGGCTGGATCAACAATGCCAGCGCTGGGCGGATCGGGTCGTACAAGCTGGGCGGCTGGGTCGCGACGGCGGATGCGGCGGACGTCTTCCTGGACATCAACCGTCGTCCGATCGCGATCACCGGGCTAGCCCCGCTGGAGCGGAGCAGCCGCTACGGCGTCTATATGAATATCCAGCAGCAGCTGACCGGCGCGACCAAGGACGGCAAGGCCGAAAACGGCCTCAGCGTCTTCCTCAACGCGACCCAGGCCGACCGTGCGACCAGCGTCACCGACAATCAGGTCGCGGCAGGCCTGTTCTACAAGGGGCTGGTCCCCGCCGTGCCGGGCGACGTGCTGGGCTTCGGCGTGGCGCGGACGCATGTGAACGGGCGGGTGGCGCAGGGCCAGCGACTCGATCCCACCCGGCCCGCGGTGCAGGGATCGGAATATGCCGCCGAGGTCTATTACAGCATCCATCCCGCCGAATGGCTGGAGATGCGGCCCAACGTCCAGTTCGTCCACCATCCCGGCGGCTATTCGCAGACCGACGACGTCACCATATTGGGGCTGAAAGCCGCCTTCACCCTGTGACCCCCGCGATTCACGACCCGTTCAATAGGCCGCACGCATGACGGTCGGCCAAAGGAGTTTGATATGATCCGTTCGATTGTGGCGTCCGCCCTGTTGGCGCCGACCGCCATGGCGATGATCGCCGCCCCCCTCCCCGCCCTTGCGCAAGCCAGCGGCGATCTGGCGGCGGTGCAGCGTCACCTGCAATCGGTGCAGACGATGACCGCCGACTTCACCCAGACCGATCGCGCCGGCAAAGTGCTGACCGGCACGCTGACCATGAAGAAGCCGGGCCGGATCCGGTTTCAATATGAAAAGGGCGTGCCCCTGCTGATCGTGGCGGATGGCGGCGCGTTGACCTTCATCGACTATTCGGTGCGCCAGGTGCAGCGCTGGCCGATCAAGAACTCGCCGCTCGGCGTGCTGCTCGACCCCAGCCGCGACATCGGCCGCTATGCCAAGGTGGTGCCCAGCGCCGATTCGCGACTGCTCTCGGTCGAGGCGAACGACCCCAAGCATCCCGAATATGGCAAGATCACTCTGGTCTTCGCGCGCGATGCCTCGGCGCCTAGCGGGCTGATGATGCAGGGTTGGGTCGCGCTCGACAGCCAGAACAACCGAACCACCATCCGCCTGTCCAACCAGCGATTCGGCGTACCGGTGGACGATAAGGCGTTCCGATTCAACGACCCGCGGAGAGGCGCGGCGCGAAACTGAACGCTCGCGGACCGTTTCATTCATCCGGGCGACAGGTTTCCTGTCCTATCAGGGCTTTGCGGTTGAGGGGCCTTCGAGATTCCCCCCTGTTGCTCGGACGAGCATCCTCATCCCGCCTGCGTGACGAACGCTAGGTCGGCCCTCGCTCCATGCCCCCGGAGCGGGGGCCTTTCCTTTTCTGCACCTCTTCTTCTCGACCCCGGCGAAGGCCCGGGCCATGTCGCTGATGGCGCGCATCGCATTGCGTGGAAGGCAAAAACGCCGCGCCCCCGATAGTCCGTCGTATCTGGACCCGGGCCTCCGCCGGGGTGGTACGGAGATATGCAACGCCACCCCATGAAGCGGGTAATCTTGTCTCCCCCTCGCCCCGCCGCTACATCGACGTCCGTGAAAATCGCCTCCTGGAACATCAACTCGGTGCGTTTCCGCGCCGCCATCGTCGAGCAATTCCTGAAGGAAGCCGAGCCCGATGTGCTGTGCCTGCAGGAGACGAAGGTCGTCGATGACGACTTCCCGTTCGATCTGTTCCGCGCGGCGGGTTACGAGCACATCATCATCCATGGCCAGCGGATGCATCACGGCGTCGCCATCGCCAGCCGGGTCCCGATCACCGAGGACGACCGCCTGGACTGGCAGGCCAATGCCGAGGCGCGGCATGTCGGCATCCGGCTGCCGAACGGCGTGCGGCTGGAGAATGTCTATATCCCGGCGGGCGGCGACGTGCCCGACCGAGAGGTGAATCCGAAATTCGGGCAGAAGCTCGATTTCCTGGGCCGCATGATCGACTGGTCGGAGAAGCTCGACTGCCCGACCATCCTGACCGGCGATTTTAACATCGCGCCGCTCGAGTCGGACGTATGGAGCCACAAGCAGCTGCTCGACGTGGTCAGCCACACCCCCATCGAGGTGGAGACGCTGGCCAGGCTTCAGGCGTCGAACGACTGGGTCGATCTTGGCCGCCATTTCACCCCGGCGCCGCAGCGGCTCTACACCTGGTGGAGCTACCGCGCGAAGGATTGGGCGGCATCGGATCGCGGGCGGCGGCTCGACCATATGTGGGCGACGCGCGACGTCGCGGCAAAGGCCGTGTCGCACCAGGTGTTCGAGGGGTGCCGGAGCTGGCTCAAGCCGTCCGACCATATCCCGATCATGACGGAATTCGATTTTTGACCGCTGACCCCAAGGCCGCCGCCCGCGCGATCGACGCGCTGCGCCGGGGCTGGCCGATCGCGATCGAGGGGCAGGCGCTGCTCGCGGTCGAGACGGCCGATCCGCTGCGCTTGTCCGCCTTCGATCCCGAAGCGCGTGCGCCGGTTCTGATCTCGGCCGGGCGTGCGGCAACGCTCAAGCTGATCAACCAGCTCGAAGCGGCGGACCCCGATGCCGCCGTGCTGGTCGAACGTGCGCCATGGATCGATTTCGCCGCCGCCACCGCGCTGGCCGATCCGCAATTCGATCTCGCGACGCCGTTGAAGGGCCCCTATCGCGCGCTCCCGCTGCCCGATCCGGCGATCGCGGCGGCGGCCATCCGGTTCGCGCGGATCGCGGGGATGCTTCCCGCCTTCTTCGTCGGCGGGACGGGGGTGGAGGCGGCGCTTTCGCTGGCCGACATCGCCGCGCACGAAGATGCCGAGGCGCTGGCCATCGCGACCCGCGCCCGCCTTCCCGTCGCTGGCGCGGAGGATGCGGAAATCGTCGCTTTCCGCTCGCCCCATGCGGCGGGCGAGCATGTCGCGCTGCTGATCGGCCAGCCCGACGGCCAACCCCCTCTGGTGCGGTTGCACAGCGAATGCCTGACCGGCGATGTGCTTGGCAGCCTGAAATGCGATTGCGGGCCGCAGCTTTATGCCGCGATCCAGGCGATCGCGGACTCGGGCTGGGGAATCCTCCTCTATCTGCGGCAGGAGGGACGCGGGATCGGCCTGGTCAACAAGCTGCGCGCCTATCAGCTTCAGGACCAGGGGTTCGATACGGTCGATGCCAACACCCGCCTGGGCTTTGCGATCGATGCGCGCGATTTCGGCGTGGCGGCGCGGATGCTGACCCTGTTGGGGCAGGACAAGGTGCGGCTGTTGACCAACAATCCGGCCAAGGTCGCCGGGCTGGAGGCGGCAGGGGTCCGGGTGATCGAGCGGGTGGCGCACAGCCTGCCGCCCAATCCGCATAACGAACGCTATCTGGCGACCAAGCGGGACCGGACCGGGCACCAGCTTTAGGAAAGTCCTCCTTCCCCCCTTCCGTTCAGCCTGAGCGAAGTCGAAGGCCACGGGATTGGCCTTTGTGGCCCAGCGCGGAACGTGCGCTTCGACTTCGCTCAGCGTGAACGGAAGTTGGGGTTGGCGGTTCAGAACCCCAATTCCCGCCGCACATCCGCATAATCCTGGGCGATCGCCGCGACGCCGATGTCGCGCAGCCGCTGGTCATGCCCGACCGCGCAATGGCTGCCCATGCACATGCCGATGACATGGCCGCCGCTGGCCACCGCGCCGGTTGCACCGACGGGGGAGTCCTCCAGGAT
Organism: Sphingomonas sp. Marseille-Q8236; assembly: GCF_965112005.1. Taxonomy (NCBI): domain Bacteria; kingdom Pseudomonadati; phylum Pseudomonadota; class Alphaproteobacteria; order Sphingomonadales; family Sphingomonadaceae; genus Sphingomonas; species Sphingomonas sp. Marseille-Q8236. The sequence goes on along the minus strand of NZ_CBCOPO010000001.1, from coordinate 977,559 downwards.
CGCGCAATCCTCGATCCGCACGCCCAGCCGGTCGGCGGCAAAGAGATACAGGTCGGGCGCCGGCTTGCCCCTCGTCACATGCTCGCGCCCGCTATAGACGTGATCGCTGAACGCCTCGCGCAGTCCCAGATGGCGTAGATGCCGGTCGAGCCAGACGGTCGGGCTGGACGATACCACCGCCTTGGGGAAATCGGCGGGGAGCGAGCGGACGAACTCCACCGCACCGGCGATCGCCGCCACGCCCTCTTCCATCGCGCGGATATCCTCGACGCGACGTGCTTCGTAAAAGGCATCCGGCAGGGCATAGCCGATCCGCCCCTCGACCGCGGCGACGAAGTCCTTGCCCGCCAGGCCCATATAATGATGCATCGCCTCTTCGGGCGTATGCGGGTGGCCGTTGGCGGTCAGCCATTCGGCGAGATGGCGATTGCCCTCATATTCGCTGTCGATCAGCACGCCGTCGAAATCGAACAGCAACGCGGCGAACTTGCTCATTGGCGTGCTCCGAACAGCGCGCTGCCGACCCGGACATGGCTCGCCCCCAGCATCGCGGCGACCTCATAATCCTCGGACATGCCCATGCTGAGCTTTTCCAGCCCCATCTCCCGCGCCATCTTGGCGAGCAGCGCGAAATAGGGTGCCGCATCCACCCCGTGCGGGGGAATCGCCATCAGGCCGATGACGCGAAGCCCGGCCGCCCGCGCCTGTTCCAGCATGGCGGGCGCCTCCGCGATGGCGCAGCCCCCCTTCTGCTCCTCCTCGCCGATATTGACCTGAAGGAAGCAGTCGGGCCGACGCCCGCTCTTGTCCATCGCCTCGGCCAGCGCGGCGATCAGCGAGGGGCGGTCGACGGTGTGGATCACATCGAACAGCGCGACCGCGTCGGCGGCCTTGTTCGACTGCAACTGGCCGATCAGGTGGAGTTCGACACCCGCATAGCCTTCGCACAGCGCAGGCCATTTGGCAGCCGCCTCCTGCACGCGATTCTCGCCGAATACGCGGTGCCCCGCGTCGAGCAACGGGCGGATCGTCTCGGCATCATGGGTCTTCGACACCGCGATCAGGATGGGCATGGCATGATCCCCCAGCTTCGCGGCACGCCGAAGCTGGTCGGAGACGGTGGAAAGGCGGGAAACGCTGTCGTCGGTCATGCCTCGCGCTATAGTCGCGAGGATGGCCGACCGATACCCCGTGACATGGTTGATGACCGACGAGCGATTGGGCGACGGGCTTTGGGCGGCACTTCGGCGCCTGCCGCCGGGTTCGGGCGTGGTCTTCCGCCATCACGCCACCCCGCATGCCGAGCGCAGGGTGATTCACCGCAGGCTATGGCGGATCACGCGCGCACGGCGAATGCTGTTGCTGGTCGCGGGGGGCGGTCTGCCCGGCGATGGCGTGCACAAAGGCGGCAAGGGCCGGGGTCTACGAAGCTGGCCCGCGCATGACCGCGCCGAGGCGATTGCGGGACGGAAGGCAGGCGCGGACCTGCTGTTCGTCTCCCCCCTCTTTCCGACCCGTTCGCATCCCGGTGCGCCGAGTCTCGGCCCCGATCGGGCGATACGAATCGGGCGGGGGCTGGGTCTGGCGCTGATCGCGCTGGGCGGAATGGATGCCCGCCGTTTCCGTCGCTTGCGCGGGCGCTTCGACGGCTGGGCCGCGATCGATGCCTGGGGTGGGGCTTCCCGGTCGTGACTATGTCATGGGACGGTCGATCCGGCGCGCTAAGGTCACCGCGAAGGTGAAAGGAATGCGATGATATTCTCGCTGATCCTGGCGGCGGCTGCCCCCGCGTCGATACCGATTCCCGCCGGGCTGGCCGCCTATGTCCGCGATCGCAAGCTGACCCGCTACGACCATGCGCTTCGTGATCTGAACGACGATGGTCGCCCCGAGGCGTTGGTCTATGCCCGGCAGAGTCGCGAGGGAAACAGGGATGTAAGCCTGTGCGGCTCGGGCGGATGCGATCTGATCATCCTGTCGCTCACGCCCAACGGCTATCGCGTCCTATCCGACATCCGCGTCGCACGCCCGCCGATCCGCGTCCTGCGCACCAGCTCGCATGGCTGGCATGACCTGAGCGTGCTGGTGGCCGGCGGCGGCATCCTGCCCGGTTACCGCGCGCGGCTGCGATTCGATGGGAAAAGCTATCCGACGAACTCCAGCGTACCACCCGCCCGACCTATCAAGGGGGCAGAGCAAGGGACGACTGTCATAAACGCCGAATGACGCCGATCGAACCAGGGTAGCCGCCGTCCACCGGATCAGAAGCGAAAGGCCGTACCCAGATACACCGCCTGGCTGTTCCGGCGATCGTCGTCCATCCGCGCCAGACGTTCGCGATCAGAGCGATAGCGGACGCCCGCCGTCACATCGAGGTTGCGGGTCAGCGAATAGGAGCTGCTCATGTCGAGCGAATAGCTGGACGGCATATCGACCAGCTTGTTCACGCCCTCGATCGGGCGATCGCTCGATGCCTTCACACGGCCGGTAAAGCGATTCGCGCTATAGCTGACCGCCACATCGGCACTCTCGCGGCTGCCCGGCAGGCCCGCCAGATCGACCCGCGCCAGTTCGCCGGTGACGGCCAGGCGCTTCCAGCCCACCGCAACACCCAGATTATAGGAGATGGGCGCCAGTCCCACCGTCGGCGCGGTATTGGCGGCGATGCGTTCGTCGTTGGTACGGCTGGTGCGGGCGCGGACCGCCACGGTGACCGGGCGATTGGCCCCACGCTGGCTTTCCGCCGGGGTGAAACGCAGATCGCCTGCGTCCAGACCGCTCCGCGCGAAGATCGCCGCGAGTCGGGGATCGGCCGCCGCGGGCGTGAAGCCGCCGCGCCCCATCAGGCTGAGGCTGCGCTTGGGGGCCCGGCCATTCTGATCCACCGCACCGATGGCGGGCGCGACCAGCGCAGTCGTGGCGGCAAGCGCCCCGATTGCGATTCCGATCACCACACGCCCGAACGACACGGTCCACCCCTTTATGAGACCTCTTTGATACATAGCCTCTAACATGAAATCGGCGGCGAGCGATCCCATTGTTACGCTGGCATCCGCGATTCTTGTCCGAGTGTTGCGCATCTTCCACAGAATCGGTCTTCGGCGCGTGATTCGCCGGAATGCTTGCCGGGGTGGCGGGGCCCCTGTAGAGGCTATAACCAACCCTTATTCCCAGTCAGGACAATGCCGATGCTTCGCCGTTCCGCCACCGCGTTCGCGGTTATCGCCGCCCTGTCGCTCGGCGCCTGTGCCGGCAAGAAGGATCGTCCGCAGGGCGATCTGGCCGCGTCGAAGGTGACGACGATCGGCGTGAACTCCTATCTGTGGCGCGCCAGCCTCGACACGCTCAGCTTCATGCCGCTGGCCGAGACCGATTCCAATGGCGGCGTGATCGTCACCGACTGGTACGTCAATCCGCAGACGCCGACCGAGCGGATGAAGGTCACCGTCACCATCCTCGACCAGGATCTGCGCGCCGATGCGCTGCGCGTCACCGCGCTGCGCGAGGTGAACCGCGGCGGCCAGTGGGTCGAAGCGCCCGTTCAGGCCGCGACCATCCAGAAGCTGGAAGACATCATCCTGACCAAGGCGCGCGACCTGCGCCGTGCGTCGATCACGAACTGATAAAAGACGAGAAGAATGGCCTCGCGTTTCAACGCCCTGAAATCGGATTCGACCTGGCAGCGGATCTGGGAGGAGCGGCGCACCTTTGCCGCCGACGATCACAGCCCCAAGCCGCGTAGCTATGTCCTTGAGATGTTTCCCTATCCTTCGGGGCGCATCCATATGGGGCATGTCCGCAACTATACGATGGGCGACGTGCTGGCGCGCTATCGGCGGATGATCGGGCATGAGGTGCTCCACCCGATGGGCTGGGACGCGTTCGGCATGCCCGCCGAGAATGCCGCGATGGAAAAGGGCGTCCATCCGGGCGGCTGGACCCGCGACAATATCGCGACGATGAAGGCGCAGCTGAAGCGGCTTGGCTTCGCGCTCGACTGGACGCGCGAGATCGCGACCTGCGAACCCGATTATTACGGGCATGAGCAGGCGCTGTTCCTCGACCTGTATGCGGGCGGCCTGGTCTATCGCAAGGAATCGGCGGTCAACTGGGATCCGGTCGACATGACCGTGCTCGCCAACGAACAGGTGATCGACGGGCGCGGCTGGCGTTCGGGGGCGCTGGTCGAGAAGCGCAAGCTGAACCAGTGGTTCCTCAAGATCACCGACTTCGCCGACGAGCTGCTGGAGGGTCTGACGACGCTCGAGCATTGGCCCGACAAGGTGAAGCTGATGCAGGAGAACTGGATCGGCCGCAGCAAGGGCCTTCAGTTCCGTTTCACGCCGGTCGCCCCCTTCGCGACCCCGATCGAGGTCTATTCGACCCGCCCCGACACGATCTTCGGCGCCAGCTTCGTCGCGATCGCGGCGGACCACCCGATCGCCCGCGAACTGGCCGAGACGAATGCCGAGGCGGCCGCGTTCATCGAACGTTGCAAGGCGGGCGGCACCACCGCGGCCGAGCTGGAAACGCAGGAAAAGCTGGGCTTCGACACCAGCTATCGGATGCAGCATCCGATGGACGAGAGCATCACCCTGCCCGTCTATATCGCCAACTTCGTGCTGATGGACTACGGCACGGGCGCGGTGATGGGCGTGCCCGCGCATGACCAGCGCGATCTCGACTTTGCGCGCAAATATAGCCTGAGCGTTACCCGCGTCGTCGCGGACGGCGATAACACCGATCCCGTCTTCGAAGGCGACACCGCCTATACTGGCAGCGGCCAGCTGGTGAACTCCGGCCCGCTCGACGGGATGGACGTGGAGGCCGCCAAGGCCGCCGTCATCGCTCGCGCCGAAAGCGAAGGCTGGGGCCAGGGCCAGACCGTGTACCGCCTGCGCGACTGGGGCGTCAGCCGCCAGCGTTACTGGGGCACGCCGATCCCGATCATCCATTGCGACGATTGCGGCGCGGTGCCGGTGCCCAAGGACCAGCTGCCGGTGACGCTGCCCGAGGACGTCAGTTTCGATGTCCCCGGCAATCCGCTCGATCGCCATGCGACGTGGAAGCATGTCGACTGCCCCAATTGCGGCAAGCCCGCCCGGCGCGAGACCGACACGCTCGACACCTTCGTCGATTCGTCCTGGTATTTCATCCGCTTCGCCAGCCAGCCCAAGGATCGCCCGTTCGATCCCGAGGTCGTGAAGAAGTGGCTGCCCGTCGGCCAGTATATCGGCGGCGTCGAGCATGCGATCCTGCATCTGCTCTATGCCCGCTTCTGGACGCGCGCGTTGAAGCATATCGGCCTGATCGATGTGGCGGAGCCCTTTGCGGGCCTGTTCACGCAGGGCATGGTCACGCACGAAAGCTATAAGTCGTCGGACGGCCGCTGGCTCGCGCCCGGCGAGATTCGTGACGGCATCGAGATCGCGACCGGACAGCCGATCACCGTCGGCCGCGTCGAGAAAATGTCCAAGTCCAAGAAGAACACCGTCGATCCCGAGCCCATTGTGGATCAGTACGGCGCGGACGCGGTCCGCTGGTTCATGCTGTCCGACAGCCCGCCCGAGCGCGACCTGCCCTGGTCGGAATCGGGCATCGAGGGTTCGTGGCGCTTCGTCCAGCGCTTGTGGCGTCTGTTCGACGGTTCGGAAGCTGCCGAGGGCGAGGACAAGGCTCTGGCGCGCAAGCTGCACCAGACCATTGCGGGCGTGGCGGCGGACATCGAGGCGCTGGCCTTCAACAAGGCGGTCGCCAAGCTGTACGAGCTGGTCAACGCGATCGAAAAGGCCAAGCCCTCCGCCACGCGCGCTGAAGCGATCCGCACCACCATGCTGCTGGTCGCGCCGATGGTCCCGCATCTGGCCGAGGAAGCCTGGTCGGGCATGGGGCAGGACGGCCTGATCGCCGACGCTGCCTGGCCGGTGGTCGATGAGAGCCTGCTGGTCGAGGACGAGGTCACCGTTGCGGTGCAGGTCAACGGCAAGCTGCGCGACACGCTGACCGTCGCCAAGGGGCTGCCCAAGGACGTATTGGAGGCGACCGCGCTGGCGTCGGACAAGATTGTCCGCGCGCTCGACGGCGCAACGCCCAAGAAGGTGATCGTGGTGCCCGACCGTCTGGTAAATATCGTCGCATGACCCGCCCCCTCCCCCTTCCCCTGCCCCTCTTCTGTCAAATCGCCGCCGGTCTGGCGCTGACGCTGGGCCTGTCGGGCTGTGGACTGCACCCGCTTTACGCGGGGGGCAGTTCGGGCCCGGTCGCCAGCGCCCTGTCACAGATCGAGGTCGCACCGATTCAGGGGAAAGCGGGCTGGCTGATGGCCAACGCGCTCAGCGACCGGCTGGGCGGCAAGAACGGTACGGCGCGCTATCGCCTGGACGTGAAACTGGACGACCAGATTCGCGGGCTTGGCGTGCGGCGCGACGACTCTGTGGTGCGCGAGCGGCGTATCCTGCGCGCGCGCTACCAGCTGGTCGACCAGACGAGCAATGCGGTGCTGGTCGATGCTACCGCCGGGTCCGATGCCGGGATCGACGTGGTCCGATCCGAATATGCGACCATCGCGGCGGAGAATACCGCGCTGGAACGGCTGTCGGTCATCGTCGCGGACGAAATCGTCGCGCGACTGGCCACCTATGCCCGGTCGCGTCCCGGCGAGTCGATGGTTTCCGCGCGGCCGTGAGGGCTCACGGATCGTGAAAGCCAGCGCCAACCAGATTCGCCAGGCGCTGAGCCGTCCATCCGCCGATATTCGCCTCTATCTGCTGCACGGCCCCGATGAGGCGGGGGCGAACGAATTGGCGCGGTTGCTCGCTACCGCAATGGGTCGTGAAGCCGAACGGATCGATCTCGATTCGGCGACGCTGAAGAGCGACCCCGCTAGGCTGACCGATGAGGCCGCCGCCATGTCGCTGTTCGGCGGACCGCGCCATATCCGCATTGCCAGCGTGGGCGAGGAAGGCCTGGCGGCGTTCACTGCGCTGCTGGAAGCGGAATCGGCAGGTAATCCGGTCGTCGCCATCGCCCCGACGGTCAAGACGACCGCCAAGATCGTCAAGCTCGCGCTCGATTCACCGCGCGCCATGGCCTTTGGCTGCTACGCCCCCACCGCCGCCGATGCCGAGCGACTGGCGAACACCATCGCGGGGGACTTGGGTCTACGCTTGGCGGCGGGCGTCGCTGCGCGGCTGGTGGAGGCCGCTGGGGCCGATCGGTCGGTCATGACCCGCGAGTTGGAGAAGCTGTCGCTCTATCTGGACGCCGCGCCCGACCGTCCGCGTGAGGCCGATCACGCCGCCATCGACGCGATCGGCGCCGATCTGGGCGAAGTCGAGATGGGCGATGCGGTCGAGGCCGTCGTCGAAGGGCGGGTCAGCGATCTGGGCGGCGAATTGGCCCTGCTGGACGAAGGTGGCGCATCACCCATCCCGTGGCTCCGCGCGCTTGCCCGGCGGCTGGTCGCGCTGGCCGAGATGCGGGCCGATATCGACGCGGGGGAACCGGTCGACGCGGTGATGAAACGCCACCGTGTCTTCTTCCGCGACGAGGCTCGCACTGCCCGCGCGCTGCGCCGCTGGACCCCGGCGATGCTGGCGCGGGCTCTGGCCCGAATCCGTGCCGCCGAACGTGCGGTCATGGCGCCGGGCAATGCCGGAGCGGTCCTGGCCGAGTCGGAAGCGACGATCATTGCGCAGGGAATCGCGCGGCGGGGGTGAGAGATTCGCTTAGATTCCGGCTTCGCTCAGCCTGAACGGGATATGGGGTCAATCTGCCTCATACCAACAGCCGTTCGGGCAGAGCGAAGTCGCAGCCCACGCCCACCCCGCTCAAAAATCAAAAACGAGCTGCGCCTGTCTGCGAAACAGACCGGCGTCCCGCTTTCAAATACCCTCACCGGTCAGTCGCTGGCACACCATGTCGAGCTGATCGAGCGTCGAATAGCTCAAGGTCAGTGTACCGCCCTTTTCGCCATGCGCGATCCGTACCGACAGGCCGAGCAGATCGGCCAACTGCCCCTCCAGCGCCGCGATATCGGCGTCGGCGGCATCCTGCCCGGACGGCTTGGTTGAGCCCTTGTCCCCCGAAGCCGCCTTACGCCCGCCGCCCTTGGCCTCGCGGGTCAGCTTCTCGGTCTCGCGGACGCTCAGGCCCCGTGCGATGACCTGATCGGCCAGCGATTCGACCTCGTTCGCGCCCAGCAACGCGCGGGCATGGCCCATCGACAGGGCGCCGCTGACGACCTGGCTCTGCACCGTGTCGGGCAGTTCGAGCAGACGCAGGAGATTGGCGACATGGCTGCGCGACTTGTGGACGATCTTGGCCAGCGCCTCTTGCGTATGGCCGAACTCGCCCGCCAGCCGCTGATAGGCCTGTGCCTCTTCGATCGCGTTGAGGTCCTGCCGCTGGATATTCTCGATCAGCGCTACTTCGAGCGTCTGGGCATCGTCGAAATCCCGGACGACGACCGGCACCTCGTGCAACCGGGCCCGCTGCGCCGCCCGCCAACGCCGCTCACCCGCGACGATCTGATAATCCTTGCCGTGCGGACGGACGACGATGGGCTGGATCAGCCCGCGTGCCGCGATCGACGCGGCAAGTTCGTCGAGTGCCGCTTCCTCGAAATGACGGCGCGGCTGATCGGGGTGCGGCGACAGCGAACCGACCGGCAGCATCCGCACGCCGCCCGGCGTTGGCTGATCGCCGGGGCGGATCGGTGCCTCGCGCGCCATATCGCCGAGTAGGGCACCCAATCCACGACCCAGACCGGGCCGAGGGCGCTTGGCCGCAGGTTCGGCGCTCATGCCGCTGCCGCCCCCGGCTGCGTGCCCAGCGGCAGCCGCGCGATCAACTCACGGGCCAGCGCAATATAGGCCTGGCTCCCCACGCAACGATAATCATAGATCAGCGCAGGCAAGCCATGGCTGGGCGCCTCCGACAGCCGGACATTGCGCGGTATTACCGTATCGAACACGACCCCTCCCAAAACGGCGCGCACATCTGCCGACACCTGGTCGGTCAGCCGGTTGCGCCGGTCATACATCGTCAAAGCCACGCCAAGGATTGCCAGCCCCGGATTGAACCGGGCCCTGATCCGCTCGACCGTGGTCAAAAGTTGCGAAAGCCCCTCCAGCGCGAAAAACTCGCATTGCAGCGGCACGAAAAGCGAATCGGACGCGACCATCGCGTTGATCGTCAGCAGCCCCAGCGAGGGCGGACAATCGATCAGGACAATGTCCCAATTCCCCTGCGACCGCCGCATCGCCTGATCGAGCCGATGGGTCCGATTCTCGAAATCGACAAGCTCCAATTCCGCACCGGACAGATCGACCGTGGCCGGCACCACGTCCAGCCTCGGAACCTGCGTATGCACGACCGCATCGTCGATCCGCGCCTCGCCCAGCAGGACATGATAACTGGAGAACATGCGCTGGCTATTAGAGATACCCAGACCGGTCGAGGCATTTCCCTGAGGATCGAGATCGATCAACAAGACGTTCAGGCCCGTCGCGGACAGTGCGGTAGCCAGATTGATGGCGCTGGTGGTCTTGCCCACCCCACCCTTTTGGTTCGCGATGGCAACGCAGATCATCGGGCCCCTACTCGGTCGAGGATCACGATCGACGAGTCCGCCGATGTGATGCTATGTTCCACGTGAAACACGAAGCGCCATTGCCGCTTAAGGGTCTTGATTTCGCGCTCGTCCAGGCGGCCGCGCGGTAGCAGCCACCGCGTATCCTGTTTGCCGCAGTGAGCGGCCGCGCGCAAAAGATTTTCGACTGTTGCCACGGCACGAGCAGAAATAATGTCGGCCTTGACCTGCACCGCCTCGATCTTGGACGCATGGACGGTCACGCGATCCGCCACGCCCAGGGTTTCGGCACATTCGCGAAGGAAGTCGGCGCGACGCTTGCGGGGCTCGACCAGTGCGACACGACCGGGCCAGGCTAGTGCCACCACCATGCCGGGAAAGCCCCCGCCGGTGCCGATGTCCACCCACTGGCCGTCCGAGCGCTCCGCCAGCGGAATCAACTGCACCGAGTCGAGCGCATGCCGCGACCAGATGCTGCCGATGGTCGATGGCGCGATCAGGTTCTGCTGGTCGTTCTCGACGATCACCAGATTGAGAAAGTGGTCGATACGCTCAGCCGCCTCTTCGCCGAAACGCTGCACGACCCAGTCGCGCGCCTGCTCTTCGGTCATGCCGCCATCTTTCGTACGTGGAGAAGGACCGCCGACAGGGCGGCGGGGGTAATCCCCCGAATGCGCGAGGCCGCCGCCAGAGTGGCAGGACGGGCCATGCTCAAGCGGTCGATCATCTCCTGCGACAGGCCGGGGATCGCCATATAGTCGATCATGGGGGGCAGCAGGATCTGCTCATCGGCACGAAGCCGTGCGACCTCCTCCGCCTGTCGTTCGACATAGGGGGCGTAGCGCGCATCCTCCAGTGTCTCCGCCACGATCGCGGGATCGCAACCTTCGGACGCCTCTGGTGCGACATGCGCGAGCGTGACACCATCGAAGCGTAGCCATTCATAGGCCGTCCGCCGCGCGCCATCCTGGGCGATCGCGGCACCGCTCCGCGCGAGATCGGACGCGGTACGGCCCACCGCAAGCCGCTCGCGCAACAGGCTCTGCTGCTCCTGCCGCCGGCGTCGATGCGCCAGCCTTTCGGGCGAAAGACACCCCGCCGCTTCCGCCATTCCGCCAAGCCGTGTCTCGGCATTATCGGCCCGCAACGACAGCCGATATTCGGCGCGCGCCGTCAGCATTCGATAGGGTTCGGTCACGCCCTGAAGGACCAGATCGTCGATCATCACCCCCAGATAGCTGGATGCCCGGTCGAGAATGACCGGGCTCAGGTCGCAGGCATGCGCCGCGGCATTGAGTCCGGCGATCAGCCCCTGCCCCGCCGCTTCTTCATAACCGGTGGTGCCATTGATCTGCCCCGCGCAGAACACACCCGCCAGCGCGCCCAGTGCGAGCCGGGCGTCGAGCGAGCGCGGATCGATATGGTCATACTCCACCGCATAGCCCGGCAGCGTGATGACGGCACGTTCCAATCCCGGCATGGAGGCGATCATCGCCTCCTGCACATCGGTCGGCAGCGAGGTCGACAGGCCGTTGGGATAGACAAGCGGATCGTCCAGCCCCTCGGGCTCGAGGAAGATTTGATGGCTGTCGCGATCGGCGAAGCGCTTGATCTTGTCCTCGATCGACGGGCAATAGCGCGGCCCGTTCGCCTCGATCGCACCGGTGAATAGCGGGGATCGGTGAAAGGCCGCCGCGATGATCGCATGCGTCTGTTCGGTCGTCCGGGTAATCGCACAAACGATTTGCGGCAGCGGCCGCTCGCCCGTCATCGGCGACATGGTCCAGGGATCGAGATCGGAGGGCTGTTCGTCCAGCTTGGCCCAGTCGATGGTCCGGCCGTCCAGACGTGGTGGCGTGCCGGTCTTCATCCGTGCCATGGGCAGCCCCAGCGCACGCAACTGCTCGGCCATCCGCGTGGCGGCACGTTCGCCGATCCGCCCGCCCAGATGCCGCTCGTCCCCCCGGAACAGCCGTCCGCCCAGGAACGTCCCGGTCGCGAGCACCACTGCGCGAGCCGACAGGATCGTGCCATCGCCAAGCTGCACGCCCGTCACCCGGTCGCCATCCAGCACCAGCGCTTCGGCCTCGCCCTCAACGATGGTCAGGTTCGATTGCGCCGCCAACATCGCCTGGATCGCCCCGGCATAGCGTCGCCGGTCGGCCTGGACGCGCGGGCCCTGGACCGCGGTTCCCTTGCTACGGTTGAGCATCCGATAGTGGATCGCGCCCTGATCCGCCGCGCGGCCGATCAGCCCGTCAAAACTATCGACCTCGCGCACGATATGGCCCTTCCCCAATCCGCCGATCGCCGGATTGCAGGACATGGCGCCCAGGCCATGACGGTCGAAGGACAAAAGGGCCGTCCGCGCACCCCGGCGCGCAGCCGCCGCAGCGGCCTCGGTTCCCGCGTGACCGCCACCGATCACTACGACATCAAACATGGCTTCGCCCTACCGGAAGCCGGGGTCAGCGTCAAAGCGATCTATGGTAAACGTTCCACGTGGAACAATTATTTGCCCAGGCAGAACCGTCCGAACAAGGCGTCCAGCATAGTCTCCGTCGCGCTAACCCCAAGCAATTCCGCCAGTGCCTGACGCGCAATCCGAAGCTCTTCCGCCATCAACAAAAGGTCACCCGCAGGAGCAGCCAGCAGCGCCTCGGTCGCCCGGCGGCACTGCTCCTGCTGATGACGTTTGAAGCCGATGCTATCTTCGCGGGGGAGAAGCGTCGCCGCTGCATCTGCGATCACGTCCCACACCGCCGCCACGCTCGCCGCATCGTCACGTCGAACGGCCAGCCGCCGCCCCTCCGGCAGTGCCTCCCGGCCGACGAGATCGGCCCGGCTATGAAGCCAGATCGCATCCGCACGGGGGGGCGTCGTGTCCGCCATCCATAGCAAAATGTCCGCCTGTCGGATCGCCTCCTGCGCGCGGGTGACGCCGATCGCTTCGATCACATCGTCCGTATCCTCCGCCAACCCGGCGGTGTCGGTCAGGATATAGGCGATGCCGCCCCGCAACACGCTCGCCTCGATCCGATCGCGTGTGGTGCCCGCAATCGGGGAGACGATCGCCGCCTCCCGCTCCACCAGCAGATTGAGCAGGGTCGACTTGCCGCTATTGGGGGGGCCCGCCAGCACGACGCGAATACCGTCATGCAAGCGATCGACCGGGGGCCGCTCCACGACCTCCAGCATCGCCGCCGCGAGCGCATCCATGTCCTGTCTGATCCGCGCCGCCACAGCCGTATCGAGCGGGACGTCATCCTCTTCGGCGAAATCGAGCATTACCTCGATCATGGCGGACAGCGCCGACAAGCGGTCCATCCATCCCCGCAGCGCCTGACTGACCCGCCCCTCGACTGCGCTGATCGCGGCGCGGCGCTGACGTTCGGTCTGGGCTTCGAGCAGATCGGCCAGCCCTTCCGCCTCGGCCAGATCGATCCGGCCATTGAGCAGCGCGCGGCGGGTGAACTCACCTGGCTCGGCCCGACGGACACCGGGCTGCGCGGCAAGCGCCGCTTCAACCGCCGCGACCACAGCACGCCCGCCATGACAATGAAGCTCGACCAGATCCTCCCCGGTCGCCGTCGCCGGTCCGGGGAAGCATAGCATCAAGGCGGAATCGAGCAGCGCCCCCTCCCCGTCCCGCAACGATCGCAGTCCTGCCCGACGTGGTGCCGGCAAGCGTCCGCCCAGACGCTCGGCCACGGCGAACGCCACCGGGCCGCTGACGCGGATCACCGCGATCGCGGCGGGCGGCTGTCCACTGGAGACGGCGAAGATTGTGTCGGTCATGCCTTTAATCCTTGGGGGCGATCAGCCCTTTTGCCCCTCGAACATGCGACGCCACATCGCCATGCTCGCCTCGCCCATCGGCGCCCAGCTGCGCATCATCGCCTCGACCATTTCGGGCTTCACCCCCGACTGCATCGTGTCGAGCATCATCTGGACATAGCGTTCATGGATCGGCGTCAGGTCGGGCAGCCCCATGGCGCGGCGCGCTTCTTCGGGCGTGCAGTCGATTTCCACATTCACTTTCATGGTGCCATTCTCCTCACGCGACCAAGTGAGGCATAAGGCGTTATCGTCGCGACGACCACAGGAGACCAGCATGACCGGAACCAAGACCATCGCCGCCCCACACGGCGAAGGCCCGTTCAACGCTTATTATGCCGAGCCGGAGGGCACAGCTTCGGCCGCGATCATCGTCATTCAGGAGATTTTCGGGATCAATGCCGGCATCCGCCGAAAGTGCGATACGCTGGCCGAAGCGGGCTATCTGGCGGTCGCCCCCGATCTTTTCCACAAGATCGCGCCCGGTATCGAACTGGACCCGGACGTTCCCAACGAGATGCAGCAGGCACTCGATCTGATGGGGCAATTCGACCAAGATGGCGGCATTCGCGATATCGAGGCGACGATCAAGGCGATCCGCGAAGAGCATGGCCCAGACTTCAAGGTCGGCGTGGTCGGCTATTGTCTGGGCGGGCGTCTCGCCTTCATGACCGCGGCACGGACCGATGTGGATGCCAGTGTCGGCTATTATGGTGTCGGCATAGACGGGTTGCTCGGTGAGAAACACGCCATCGCCAAGCCGGTGCTGCTCCATATCCCGGAGGAGGATCATTTCGTCGACAAGGACGCGCAGAAGCGGATGCATGAGGGGCTGGACGATCACCCCAAGGTCACGCTGTACGACTATCCCGGTGAGGATCACGGCTTCGCCACCGAATTCGGTCAGCGCCGGTCGGACGAGTCCGCCAAGCTGGCGGACGAACGCACCATGGCATTCTTTGCGGAGCATCTCCGCTAAACAATTCTACCCTCACCCTTCCCACCCGCTTTCAGCGGGCGGGCCCCTTCCCTCTCCCAATGGGAGAGGGAGGGAGGCGCGAAGCGCCGGAAGGGTGAGGGTAGCTAGCCGTTACGCGGCCTTGGCCAATGCCTCGGCGATCAGTTTGCGGCTGTTGTCCACACCGTAGAGCGCGATGAAGCTGCCCATGCGCGGCCCTTGCGCCGATCCCAGCAACGTCTCGTACAGCGCCTTGAACCAGTCGCGCAGCGACGGGAAGGCGTCGGTCTTGCCGATCTCATAGACGATGTTCTGGATATCCTCGGCACTCGCCCCCGCCGGGAGCGCCGCCAATTGCGCGTCGAGCTGGCGCAGTGCCTCGGCCTCATGCGGCTCGGGCGCGCGGCGCTGGAGCGTCGGGGCGACGAAGTCACGCGCATAGGCCAGCGCATGGTCGATCAGCCGGTCCAGCTCGGGATATTTCTCCGCCGAGGCTTCTGGCACATAATTGGCAAGATAGCCCCAGACCTGCTCCTTGGTCGCCTCGCCCATCACGCCCACCAGGTTGAGCAGCAGGCCGAACGTCACCGGGAGCTCACCCTCGGGCAGTTTGCCGTCATGGATGTGGTGCACCGGATTGCCCAATTGCTCCTTGAGCGACTGGTTGGGATAGTTGACCCGGAACTGCCAATATTCGTCCACCGCGCGCGGGATGACGCCCATGTGCAGCTGCTTGGCCTTTTTGGGTTCGCGGTAAGCGAAGAACGCCAGGCTCTCTTCGGGGCCATAGGTCAGCCACTGGTCGAGGCTGAGGCCATTGCCCTTGGACTTGGAGATCTTCTCGCCATGTTCGTCGAGGAACATCTCATAGTTGAAGCCCTCGGGGGGGCGACCGCCAAGTACTCGGGCGATCTTCGACGACTGGGTGACCGAGTCGATCAGGTCCTTGCCCGCCATCTCGTAATCCACGCCCAGCGCGACCCAGCGCATCGCCCAGTCGACCTTCCATTGCAGCTTGGACAGGCCGCCCAGCGCCGACTGGACGATCCGCTCTCCCTCGTCGTCGAAGGCGATCAAGCCCGCCTCGGCGTCGATCACCTCGACCGGCACCTGAAGCACGATACCCGATTTGGGGCTGATCGGCAGAACCGGCGAATAGGTCGCGCGGCGCTCGGCGCGCAGCGTCGGGAGCATCACATCCTGAATGCCCTGATAGTGTTTCAGCACCAGCCGCAGCGCGTCGTCGAACTGGCCCGAATGATAATATTCGGTGGAGGAGGCGAATTCATAGTCGAAGCCGAAGCGATCGAGAAATTGGCGCAGCAGTGCGTTGTTGTGCGCGGCAAAGCTGTCGAACTTCTCGAACGGATCCGGCACCTGGGTCAGCGGCTTGCCGAGATGCTCGCGCAGCATCTCTTGGTTCGGGACGTTGTCGGGCACCTTGCGCAATCCGTCCATATCGTCCGAAAAGGCGATCAGCCGGGTCTTCTGGTCCGACAGCGCATGAAAGGCGTTGCGGACCATGGTGGTGCGCAGCACTTCGTTGAAGGTGCCGATATGCGGCAGGCCCGATGGGCCATATCCGGTTTCGAACAAGATCGGCTCACCACCAGGCTTGCCGTCAGGATAGCGTTTGAGGAGCTTGCGAGCCTCCTCATAGGGCCAGGCCTTGGACTCGAGAGCGGTGGAGCGAAGTTCGTCTGTCATGGATTTGCCTCTGGCAAGGCAGGGCGCGATGCACAAATGCATTTTGCACGATCCACCCAATATCCCGCTTCGATCCACCGCTTCCCATCACATTATTCACAGACTTATCCACAGAGGCTCTTGTTCCACGTGGAACAGAGCAAGAGGGATTTTGCAGGCGATTAAAAGCGGTGCGCCCCGTTGCCATCCTGTTCCGGGTCGCCGATATCCTCGCTTGTGACCGCGCCTCCCTACCCCGCCCTGCACGCCAGCCATAGCGGCGTGTGGATATCCACCCAGGGACAGACGCGCGCCGTCTCGCGTGGCGAAGCGATCGGACTGGCCGCCGAGACGCCGGTGATCCTGCTCAACGCGCCGCTGATCGGGCAGCGCCTGGGCTATGCCGAACTGTCGGGCCTCGACCTGCTCGAACTCTTCGCCTTTTTGCGACCCGCCCGGTTCGCGGTGCCGACCCCGCATGGCCTCGCCCGTGCCTGTGGCCTGGAACCGCCGCGGAGTGACGCGGAGGTGGCCACCTTTCTGCTCCAGGCGACCGAGACGTTGCTCGCCACCCCCGATGGTGCCTGGCCCGAGCGCGAGGGGGCATGGACCGCCGCGCAGAGTCTCGCCCGGCTGCGCTGGCCATGGGCGCCGCTGATCGGCCCGCGCCTCACTCGCCCCAAACGCAACGAGCGATGGCTGTTCAGCGCCCTGCTCGAATGGGAGGAGGACGCCCCACGCCCCGCCCCGCGCACCATCGATCTACCCCCGCAAGACGCGGAAGACCGCTTGCGCCATCTGACGGGCGAGGGCGCGGAGGAACGCCCCGGTCAGCGCGCCTATGCCGCCGCCGTCACCGCCGCCTTCGCGCCGCGCGCGGTGCGTGACACACCCAATATGGTGTTGGCCGAGGCAGGCACGGGCATCGGCAAGACGCTGGGCTATCTCGCCCCCGCCAGCCTGTGGGCCGAGCGGGCGGGCGGCGCGGTGTGGATCTCGACCTATACCAAAGCGCTACAACGCCAGTTGAGCGGCGAGACCGCGCGTATCTTTCCCGATGCCGTGCTGCGCAAGGAACGCGTCGTCACCCGCAAGGGGCGGGAAAATTATCTCTGCCTGCTCAATCTGGAGGATGCGCTGCAAGGCGGCTTTGCCGGACGCGCGGCGGTGCTGGCGCAACTAGTCGCGCGCTGGGCTGCCTATACCAGCGACGGCGATATGGTGGGCGGCGACCTGCCCGGCTGGCTGACCACCCTGTT
Organism: Sphingomonas sp. Marseille-Q8236; assembly: GCF_965112005.1. Taxonomy (NCBI): domain Bacteria; kingdom Pseudomonadati; phylum Pseudomonadota; class Alphaproteobacteria; order Sphingomonadales; family Sphingomonadaceae; genus Sphingomonas; species Sphingomonas sp. Marseille-Q8236. The sequence continues at coordinate 960,227 of NZ_CBCOPO010000001.1, read as the reverse complement.
CCGTCGCAACGGGTCGGCCGCGCTGACCGACCGGCGCGGCGAGTGCGTCTATGCCGGGTGTCCGCATTATCGGAAATGCTTCATCGAGCGGGCTGCCCGCGCCTCGGTGCAAGCGGATATCGTCATCGCCAACCATGCGCTGGTCATGGTCAACGCCGCGCGTGGGCGCGAGACTCAGACGCGGCCGACCCGCTATGTCTTCGACGAGGGACATCACCTGTTCGATGCGGCGGATTCGATGTTCGCCACCGCGCTGACCGGGGCGGAGACGATCGAGTTGCGGCGCTGGATTCTCGGCCCCGAAGCCGGATCGCGCGGACGCCGCCGCGGTCTGGCCGCACGGCTATCCGATGTCGCCAGCTATGATGAGGGCGGCAACCGCGCGATCGGCGATGCGGTGCAGGCCGCCCATGCGCTGGCGAGCGAAGGCTGGCTCGGCCGACTGGCAGAGGGGCAGCCCTTCGGCCCGATCGAGACGCTGCTGGCGGCGGTGCGAGGCCTGGCCTTCGCTCGTGCCGAACAGCCGGGCGATGCGGGCTATGGTCTGGAGACCGAACTCGCCGACCCCTCGCCCGAACTGATCGACGCCGCTGGACCTGCCGCCCATGCGCTCGACGCGCTGCTGCGCCCGCTGGTGACTTTGGGGCAGCGGCTGGAGGCGGTGCTGCATGAGGCACCGGACTGGCTCGACGGACCGGCGCGCGCGCGAGTGGAGGGTGCGATCGCCTCGATCGCGTGGCGCGCGGAGACGGTGGCCGCCTGGCTATCGCTGCTGGCGCGGATCGGCGGGCCGGTCGATCCCGATTTCGTCGACTGGCTGGCGGTCGATCGGGTGGAGGGGCGCGAATATGATATCGGGCTCCATCGCCATTGGCTGGACCCCACCCGGCCTTTTGCCGAAATCGTGCTGAAACCCGCGCATGGCGCGGTCGTCACCTCCGCAACCTTGCGCGCCGGAGGGGATTGGGATGTGGCCGAGGCGCGAAGCGGAGCACCGCATCTGGCGCGAAGCCCCGCTCATTTCGTCGCGGAAAGCCCGTTCGATTATCCCGACCGTGCCGAGGTCCTGATCGTCACCGATGTGAAACGTGGCGACATTCCCCAACTCGCCAACGCCTATGCGCGACTGATCGAGGCGGCGAAGGGCGGGACGCTGGGGCTGTTCACCGCCATCCGACGACTGCGCGGTGTCCATGGCCGCATCGCCGACCGGCTGGCGCGCGAGGGGCTGGCCCTTCATGCCCAGCATGTCGATCCGATCGATACGGGCACGCTGGTCGATATTTTTCGCGACGATCCGTCCGCCTCGCTGCTGGGTACCGATGCGCTTCGCGACGGTGTGGACGTGCCGGGCTCCTCGCTGCGGCTGGTGGTGATGGAGGGGGTGCCATGGCCCAAGCCCACCGTCCTTCATGCGGCGCGCAAACTGGCGGGGGGCGGCAGCGCCTATGACGACCGGATCGTGCGCGCGCGTATGGCACAGGCGTTCGGGCGGTTGATCCGGCGCGCGGACGATCGCGGTGCGTTCGTGCTTCTGTCTGCCGCCATGCCGTCGCGGTTGCGCGACGCCTTTCCGCCGGGGGTTGCGGTCACCCGGGTGACGCTGGACGAAGCGGTCGCGCGGGTCGCGGCGCGGCTTTCCTCCGACGCCGGGATCGGGCATGGAAACAGCGAAACGCTGCCCGCCGCCGCGACGGAGTATCCGGTCCGATGAAGACGCTGACGCTGCTTCGCCATGCCAAATCGAGCTGGGACGATCCGGTCTCCCGCGATTTCGACCGGCCCCTCAACGCCAAGGGCCGCCGCGCCGCCGCGATGATCGGACGGCATCTGAAATCGCTCGATCTGCAATTCGACCATATCGTCGCCTCCCCCGCCATTCGCGTGATGGAGACGCTGGACGAAGTGTGGGGCGGCTATGGCCGGACGCTGGCGCCAGTGTGGGACAAGGCGATGTACCTCGCCTCCGCCCCCAGCCTGCTCGACCGGGTGCATGCCCTGCCGGATGAGGCGGATCACGTCCTGCTGGTCGGGCATAATCCGGGGCTGGAGGATCTGGTCCTCGAACTGGCGCTGGACAGCGAATTGCGCGAGCGGGTGGAGGACAAATATCCCACCGCCACCGTCGCGCAGATGACCTTGCCGATCACCCGCTGGGACGAGGTTCAGCCGCATAGCGCAACGCTGGTGGCGTTCATCCGGCCGCGCGATCTGGACCCGACGCTGGGGCCGGATACGCCTTAGCGGGGCGTCCCCTCGCCCCTGCCGCTCCACAGGTTCCGTTGAATCAGGACTTGCCCTCGAGCTTCGCCTTCAGCCCGGCCAACGCGCCGAAGGGTCCGGCCTCGTCCTCGCTGATGACCCCTGCTTCCTTGAGCGCCGTCGCGGCATTGGGGCTGCGCGGGAACGGGTCCAGCGACAGCGCCATGGTTTCCGCCGCTGCCTCACCCAGGTCGATCGTGCCGCCTTCGATCTCAATCGTGTCGAGCGAGTCTTCGGACAGTTCGATTTCCTCCTCCGCCCCATGGGCGGTCGGCTCGACGAAGCGAAGCGCCACCGGCTCGTCGACCGTCGCGGGAACGGGATCGCCCGTGACCGAGCAGGGCTGAACCACCGAACCCCGCACCGTGCCGGTGACGAGGATGCCCATCGCGTCGCGTCGCACCACCAGCTCCGCGTTCAGTGCGTCGATCGCCAGCAGCCCGAACCGTCCGGCCAGCGCACGGCGTTCGTCGTCATTGGCCTCGATCGCGATCGGCTTTTCCCGCTCGCCGATCGTATCGATCTTTTCGGGGCGGCTCCATTCGGGGGTCACGGTAATTCTCCAAGCATCAGTCGGGCGAGCGATACGTCCGCCAGCCCGCTATGTAGGGTACGAAGCGCCTCGCGAACATGGGCGATGGCGTTCGGATCGGCGGGGACCTCTCCGCGATACAGATTGCGGAGCAGCGCGGCGTCGAACGCCTCCCCCTCCCCCGCCAGCCCCGCGCGATAGGCGGTCAGGCGGCCGCCGAGCATCGCCATCATCCGGCCGATATGCTTGCCGACCACGATGTCGCCGATGCCCAGCTCGCGAAGCTGTCCGTCCATGTCGGTGACGAAGCGCTCGGTCAACCGCGCCGCCGGGCCTGCGCCTTCGGGCATGGCCTCCAGACGGATCAGCACCACCGACAGGACGGCCGCGATCATGTCGAACCGGCCATCGACCGTGTCGGGCACCGCACCGGCCAGATACCAATGCGGTTCGCGCGCCCGCAGCACCACCGCATTGTACAGCGGCAGGGCTTGATCGCCATCGCGTCCGAAATAGCGCGCGATTCCCCGCTTGAGCGTTCCCAGAACCATGCGCCCCTCCGTCCTTGCCGCACGATCAGCCGCGCGCGAATTGCTTGTATGCGCCTTTCCCTTCGCATATCGAGGGGGTGACGGTCGAGCGGATCGGTCGCCTGTATACCTGCCTGTGCGGCCGATGATCCGGCCCGGAGATGATGATGAGCGTTTCTTCCACCCGCGCCGCCCTCGGGCTCGGCCTGGCGATGGCCTTGGCCGCGTCCGCCTGTACGCCGCTGCGGTCGCATCAGGGTTATGTGGTCGATGTCGATCTCGTCAACTCGATCCAGCCGGGCGTCGACAACCGCCAGTCGGTGCTCCAGACGCTGGGCACTCCGACGATCAGCAGCCAGTTCGGCGGGACCGACTGGTATTATGTCGCGCGCGACAGCCGCAATCTGGGCTATACCCTGCCCCATCCCTCGTCGCAGATCACGCTTCAGATCAGCTTCGACAAGGCGGGCAATGTGACGACGATCCGTCGCGCCGGGCTGGATCAGGTCGCGGACATCTCGCCCTATGGCAAGACCACGCCGACCCTGGGTCGCGAGCGCGGCTTCTTCCAGGATCTGTTCGGCAATATCGGCGCGGTGGGTGCACCGGGCGCGGGTGCTGGCCAGGGCGGTGGCATGGGCGGCGGACGCACCCGGCCGTAAGGGGCTGGAGCGTCTCTCACTCCCTTTCCATTCCCGCTGAGCGACGTCGAAGCGCATGGTGCGCGTTTCGCCAACGGACACCCTTGGCCTTCGACCCCGCTCAGGCTGAACGGAGGGGGAGAAACTGTTCGAACTGGGGCGCTCCCCCGTTTGGCCGCGTCGCGTGGTAAGCAACGACGCGGCCGTGCCGTGCTTGGACCGGCACGATCCCGAAAGGGGGTGGGATCGGGCCTGCTAACGCCTCAAAACGAAAATGGGTTCGCAAGCGGGCCTATTTCCCGCCGGCGAACCCATCAAACCGTAGCGTCGGCGGGGTTGGTGCCCCCGCCCCGCCCTTACTGGTTCATCGAGTCGAAGAAATCCTCGTTGGTCTTCGAGTTCTTCATCTTGTCGAGCAGGAACTCCATCGAGTCGATCGTGCCCATCTGCATCAGGATGCGGCGCAGCACCCACATCTTGGACAGCTTGTCCTTTTCGACCAGCAGCTCTTCCTTGCGGGTGCCCGACTTGCCCACGTCCATCGCCGGGAAGATACGCTTGTCCGCCACCTTGCGGTCGAGGACGATTTCCGAGTTGCCGGTGCCCTTGAACTCTTCGAAGATGACCTCGTCCATGCGGCTGCCCGTGTCGATCAGCGCGGTGGCAATGATCGAGAGCGAGCCGCCCTCCTCGATGTTGCGCGCCGCGCCGAAGAAGCGCTTGGGCCGCTGGAGCGCGTTCGCATCGACACCGCCGGTCAGCACCTTGCCCGAGGACGGGACCACGGTGTTGTAGGCGCGGCCCAGACGGGTGATCGAGTCGAGCAGGATGACCACATCCTTCTTGTGCTCGACCAGGCGCTTGGCCTTTTCGATCACCATCTCGGCGACCTGGACGTGGCGCTGCGCCGGTTCGTCGAAGGTCGAGGAGACGACCTCGCCGCGCACCGAGCGCTGCATGTCGGTGACTTCTTCCGGACGCTCGTCGATGAGGAGGACGATCAGGAAGACTTCGGGGTGGTTGTCGGTGATCGCCTTGGCGATGTTCTGCAACATCACCGTCTTACCCACGCGCGGCGGTGCCACGATCAGCGTGCGCTGGCCCTTGCCCTGAGGCGAGACGATATCGATGACACGCGCCGACTTGTCCTTCTGGGTCGGGTCGGCGGGGTCGAGGATCAGCTTCTGCTCGGGATAGAGCGGCGTCAGATTGTCGAAGTTGACGCGGTGGCGGACCGCTTCCGGATCGTCGAAATTGACGCTGGTCAGCTTGGTCAGCGCGAAATAGCGCTCGCCGTCCTTGGGCGCGCGGATCTCGCCTTCCACCGTGTCGCCGGTGCGCAGGCCGTGCTTGCGCACCTGATTGGGCGAGACATAAATGTCGTCCGGCCCGGCCAGGTAATTGGCTTCCGGCGAGCGCAGGAAGCCGAAACCGTCGGGCAGCACCTCGATCGTGCCCAGGCCCATGATCTGGTCGCCCTTCTCCGCCTGCTCCTTCAGGATGGCGAACAGCAGGTCCTGCTTGCGCAGCGTGGACGCGCTCTCGACCCCCAATTCCTCGGCCAGCTGCACGAGGTCGGCGGGGGTTTTCTTCTTGAGGTCTTTCAGATGCATGATCGGTCCGGATGGTCGGAGGGCGTCGGTCGGCGATGATCGCGGCGAAACGAGGCTGTCGATAAGGAAGCGTACCCGACGCGAGGACCGCGCCGTACAGGTGCCGAGTTAGGATTCGAAGACCCCCAAGTCAATGGGGAATGGAGACGCGGGCGAAGCACCCGCGTCTCCGGCTCCTGTTCAGAACGGTTTGATGACCACCAGCACGACGATGATCGTTGCCGCCAGCGCGGGCACTTCGTTGATCATGCGCAATTGCTTGCCGGTCAGCTTCGTCTCCCCGCGCGCCAGCTTCTTCGCATAGCCGACCATCCAGCCATGATAGCCGCTGAGCAGCAGCACGAAGAACAGCTTGGCATGGAGCCAGCCCAGTCCGGGCACGCCCGAGAACAGCCCCAGCGACACCGCCAGCAGCAGCCCAAGCACCCAGACCGCGATCATCGCAGGCGTCAGGATGATCGAACGCAGCTTGCCCTCGCGCTCGACCCAGCGCGCGGCGTCCGTCGCATCACCCGCGACCAGAGCCTCCTGATGATAGACCAGATAGCGCGGCATCATGAACAGCCCCGCCATCCAGAAGATCACGAAGATGATATGCGCCGCCTTCATCCATTCATAGGCAGCCCCCAATAGTCCGATCATAGGTCCTTCCTCACACGGGCGATCAGCCGCTCGACATGCGCGATCGGCGTGTCGGGCAATATGCCATGCCCCAGATTGAAGATATGCGGCCGGTCGCCAAAGGCGGCGAGGATGCGATCGACCGCTCCGTCCAGCGCCTCGCCCCCGGCGATCAGCGCCAGCGGGTCGAGATTGCCCTGCACCGGCAAGCCCTTGGGCAGATAGGCGTCCGCCCAGACCGGATCGACCGTCTCGTCCAGCCCGACCGCGTCCACCCCCGTCTCGCGGGCATAGGCGGGCAGCTTGCCACCGGCGCCCTTGGGGAAGCCGATCACCGGCACGCCGGGGCAGCGTTTGCGGAAGCCGTCGACGATCGCGGCATTGGGCGCGATCACCCAGCGCTCGAACTGCGCCGGGGACAATGAGCCCGCCCAACTGTCGAACAGCTGCACCGCCTCGACCCCGTTGGCGACCTGCCCCGCCAGATAGTCGACCGTCATGTCCACGATGGCCTGGATGATCGCCCCGAACCCGGCCGGATCGGCATAGGCGAAGCGCCGCGTCTCGCCCTGGTCCTTGGACCCCTGCCCCGCCACCATATAGGTCGCGACCGTCCAGGGAGAGCCCGCAAAGCCCAGGAAGCTGGTCTGGGACGGCAATTGCGCCTTCACCCCTGCCACGGTGGCATAGACCGGGTCGAGCCGCTCAGGGACGCGCTCCAGGGCATTCAGCGCATGATCGACCAGCGCAGGCGCCAGACGCGGCCCCTCGCCCACCCCGAAGCTCAGATCCTGGCCCAGCGCCCATGGGACCATCAGGATGTCGGAGAACAGGATCGCGCCATCGAACCCGAACCGCCTGATCGGCTGCACCGTCACCTCGGCCGCCGCCGCCGGATCGGTGGCCAAAGCCAGGAAGCCCCCCTTCTCTGCCCGCAATGCGCGATACTCCGGCAGATAGCGCCCGGCCTGTCGCATGAGCCACATCGGTGGCGTTGCCTGCCGCTCACCCGAAAGCACGGCGAGCAGGGGTTTTTGAATCGCAACGTCGGTCAGGAGACCCCCCTTCTTCTAAATAAGAAGATTCTAAGAATGGATTGTTGAAGTGGTTGGCACGTTGGTTGTCGGGATTATGCGGCTCTCCCCGATATGCCAACACGTTGACTCATGGGGAATCGCCGATTCAACGGGATTCGGATTCATGACCCCCGTAACTCACAGGCTGTGGAAAAGAATCGGGCCTGTGAGATTCATTGTGGACGAATCGGTCGTTATCCACCGCCGGTCCGCCGCTTGGCCGGTCGGCGAAGTTACGCTACCGATTCTTCCCATGTTATCCACAGAGTCATTAGGCCGGTCATGACGACGCGGCTCCACCTCCACCTTTTGTCCGATTCCACGGGCGAAACGCTGGAGAACATCGCCAAGGCGGCGCTGGCGCAATATGACGATGTGGAAACCGTCCGGCACTTCTGGCCGATGGTCCGCACCGAAAGCCATCTGGAGCGTATCCTTCAGGAGATCGCGCAGAATCCGGGGCTGGTCATCTACACGCTGGTCAACCCGGCGACCCGACGCATCCTGGAAAGCCGGTGTCATGCGCTGGGCCTGCCCACCGTCGCGCCGCTCGACCCGGTCAACGCCGCATTGTCGGGGCTGTTGGGCGTTCAGGCCAAGATGCGGCCCGGCCGCCAGCATGTCCTGGACGCCGCCTATTTCGCGCGGGTCGATGCGATCCAGTTCACCATCGCGCATGACGACGGCATCGCGTGGGAGGAATGGGAGGAAGCCGATATCGTGTTGGCCGGGGTCAGCCGCTCGTCCAAGACGCCGACCTCCATCTATCTCGCCAATCGCGGCTTCAAGACCGCCAACATCCCGATCGTGGTCGAAAGCCCCCCGCCCCCGTCGCTGTTCACGCTAAGAAATCCGCTGGTCGTCGGGCTGACCACCAGCGCGGATCGGTTGATCGCGATCCGGCGCAACCGGCTGCTCTCGCTCAACCAGGCGCCCGACACCGACTATGTCGCGCAGGAGGCGGTGAACCGCGAACTCACCTTCGCCCGCCGGATGTTCGCCGATAATGACTGGCCGGTGATCGACGTGACCCGCCGTTCGATCGAGGAAACGGCGGCGGCGATCATCTCCCTCGTGAATCAAAGAAAGACCGACGCATGATCATCCTTGCCTCGCAAAGCGCCTCGCGCCGGGCGATGCTCGACGCCGCCGGGGTCGCCTATGAAGCCCTGCCCGCCCGCGTCGACGAAGCGGCGGTCAAGGCGGCGATGGCGGGTTCGTCCCCCCGCGACCTGTCCGACGCGCTGGCCGAGATGAAGGCGGTGAAGGTGTCGGCAAATGCCGGGCCGGTTCCGGTGCTCGGGTCGGATTCGATCGTCGCGCTGGCCGACGGCACGCTGCTCGACAAGCCCGAGAGCCGCGAGGAAGCGGCCGAGCATCTCGCGCGGATGAGCGGTGGCAGCCATGAATTGTGGAGTGCCGCCGTCATCGCCGAGCATGGCCGCCCCGTCTGGCGGCATGTCGAGCGCGCCAGGCTCCATGTCCGCCCCCTCTCCCCGGCCTTTATCGCACGCTATCTGGATCAGGAATGGCCCGCCATATCGGGTTGTGTCGGCTGTTTCCGGATCGAGGGACCGGGCGTCCAGCTCTTCTCGCGGATCGAGGGGAGCCATTTCACCATTCTGGGCATGCCGTTTCTCCCCATACTGGGCTATTTGCGCGAGCGCGGATGGATGCCCGCCTGATGGCCAGGACCTATGCGGAGGTGATCGGCGATCCGATCGGCCACACCAAATCGCCGGTTATCCACAGCTTCTGGCTCGAGGCACTGGGGATTGATGCGGAGTATCGCGCCACCCACGTCACGCCCGACGCACTGCCCGGCTATTTCGCGACGCGGTCCGCAGATCCCGACTGGCGCGGCTGCAACATCACCGTGCCGCACAAGGTCGCGGCGCTGGCGCATGTCGAGGATCGCGAGGATGTTCGCACATCGATCGGCGCGATCAACACGGTCATCCGGGAGGAGGATGGTGCGCTGACCGGCACCAACACCGACGCGGCCGGATTTGCGGCGCCGCTGGCCGGACTCGATCTCGCGGCCAAGCCGGTGACGGTGATCGGGGCAGGGGGGGCGGCCCGCGCCATCCTGTTCGCGTTGTCGGATATGGCGGTCGGCCCGGTGACCCTGTTCAACCGTGATGTCGCGAAGGGGGCGGATTTGCTGTCGTCCTTCGGGCTCGAGGGGCAGGCGCTGCCGATCGGGGAAGCGGTTCCGCCATCGGCGCTGCTGGTCAATGCGACCAGCCTGGGGATGACGGGCCAGCCGCCGCTCGCCCTCGACCTGTCGGCCTTGCCCGCAGAGGCGGTGGTCTATGACATCGTCTATGCGCCGCTCGAAACCGGGCTGTTGGCGGCGGCGCGGGGTAGGGGCTTGGCCAGGATCGATGGGCTGGAGATGCTGATCGGCCAGGCGGCGGTGGCGTTCCGGCTCTTCTTCGGGGCGGAGCCGCCGCGCGACCGGGACGACGAATTGCGCCGTCGCCTGCTGGCATGATCGTTCTCGGCCTCACCGGTTCGATCGGTATGGGCAAATCCACCGTCGCGCAGATGTTTCGTGACGAGGGGGTGCCGGTGTTCGATGCCGATGCCTGTGTCCATGAACTGCAAGGACCGGGTGGGCGGCTGGTCGCGGCGATCGAGGCGGCTTTTCCAGGCACGACCGATTCGGGGGGCGTGAATCGCGCCGCGCTCGGTCGTGCCGTGCTGGGCGACGATTCCGCGATGCGACGGCTGGAGGCGATCGTCCATCCGGCAGTTCAGACGGAGAGGGCGGCCTTTTTGGCGCGCCATGCCGCCTCGGCCCTGGTGGTGGTGGACGTGCCGCTGCTGTTCGAAACCGGCGGGGATAAGGCTGTGGATAAGACGTTGGTCGTATCGGCAGAACGGGCCGTGCAGGAGGCAAGGGTGTTGGCAAGACCCGGCATGACCAAAGCCAAGTTCGCCGCGATTCTGGGGCGTCAAATGCCCGATGTGGAAAAGCGCGCGCGCGCCGATCACGTCATCGCGACCGACATTCCGCTGGCCGAAACAAAGGCGGCGGTGCAGCGGCTGATCGCTTGCATGAGGGGCGATGAAGGCCGATAGTCGGCTCATGAGAGAGATCGTTTTCGACACCGAAACGACAGGGTTCAAATTTTCGGAAGGCGACCGGCTGGTCGAAATCGGCTGTGTCGAACTGGTCAACCGGGTCGAGACCGGTCGCACCTATCACGCCTATTTCAACCCCGAACGGTCTATGCCGCCAGAGGCGCAGGCGATCCATGGATTGTCCGATGCGTTCCTGAAGGACAAGCCGGTCTTTGCCGCGGGCGTGGCTGAGTTTCTGGACTTTATCGGCGACGCGCCGCTGATCGCGCACAACGCGACCTTCGACTTCGGCTTCATCAACGGCGAACTGGGTGCGCTGGGCTTTGCGCCGGTGTGCGAGAAGACCCGCATGGTCGACACGCTCGTCATCGCGCGACAAAAGCACCCCGGCGCCAAGCATACGCTGGACGCGCTCTGTTCGCGCTATGGCATCGACCGGTCGCACCGCGTGCTCCACGGGGCGCTGCTCGACGCGCAACTGCTGTCGCAGGTCTATGTCGAGCTGATGGGCGGGCGCCAGATCGGTCTCGGTCTCCTGGCGGAGACGGCGATCGATTCCGGCCCGACCATCGTCGCCCGCGCGCCGGCAAAAGTCCGTCCGCCCCGCATCTTCCGCCCCAATGACGCGGAACTTGCCGCCCATGCTGCGTTTCTAAAGGGGATCAAAGATCCGATTTGGGGGGCCGAGGCGTCCGGTTGACGCCACGGGACAGGCCAAAAGGACCGTCCCACCACGTGCATAAGGAGAAGACGATGGATATCCGGATTTCTGGTCATCAGGTCGAAACGGGCGACGCGCTGCGGACCCATGTGACGGACCGGCTTCAGGGTATCGCCGAGAAATATTTCGCCCGTGCCATGTCGTCCGAGGTGACGTTCGGCAAGGGCCCGCACGACATCGGCTTCAAATGCGATATCGTGATGCATGTCACTCGCGGCCTGGTGCTGAAAGGCCGTCACGACGCGCAGGACGCGCATCTTTCGTTCGACGGCGCGGCGACCAAGATCGAGAAACAGCTTCGCCGCTATTCCCGCCGCCTGAAGGATCGCAATGCCGGGCAGGCAATCGAACTGGCCGAAGCCGGGGCCTATGATGCGGGCTATACCCTGTTCGCCGAACAGGTCGATGAGGACGAGGCGGGCGATGCGCCCCTGATCATCGCCGAAACGCGGGTCGATATTCCCGATGCCAGCGTGTCGGACGCGGTCATGATGCTCGATTTGCGCAATACTGCGGCGCTGTTGTTCAAGAATTCGGGCACCGGTTCGTATAATATGGTCTATCGCCGGGGCGACGGAACCATCGGCTGGGTCGAACCGCAAAGAGCCTCGTCGGCGGGATAACCCCTATCGTTCTTCCGCGCGGGCCGCTAATAGGCGGGCCGCGCGGGGGCGCACCGGAAAGACCATGAACGATTTCAGCGATCTGTTGCGCCATGAAACGGTGCTGGCGGGTGTATCCGCCGCCAACAAGAAGCTCTTGTTCCAGACTCTGGCTGCTGCGGCCGCCGAACCTGCGGGACAGGATGCCAAGCTGTTGGCCGATGTTCTGACCGAACGCGAAAAGCTGGGCTCGACCGGCTTTGGCGGGGGCGTGGCGATTCCACACGGGAAGGTGGCGGGACTGGACCAGATCGTCGGCGTGTTCGCCCGGCTGGCCCAGCCGGTGGATTTCCAGGCGGTCGACGATATGCCGGTCGACCTGGTCTTCGCGATGTTTTCCCCCGCCGATGCGGGATCGGCGCATCTCAAGGCGCTGGCCCGGGTGTCGCGCCGTCTTCGCGACAAGGGTTTCGTCGCCAAGCTGCGTGGCGCGGGGTCTCCCGATGCGATCTGGGCCTTGCTGACCCAGGACGAGGCGCGTGACGCCGCGGCCTGAGGGCGAGGCGGCGCATTTCCGGGCGCTGGAGGCTCTTTATGCCGAGGCTCCGATCAATCGCCTGTTCGACTCCCGTCTTGAAATTCCCGAGCCGGGGATCGCGCGTATTCGCTTCAAGGTGGACGAGCGGCATTACCACGCCGCCGGGGCCGCACATGGCACCAGCTATTTCAAGATGCTCGACGATGCGGCCTTCTATGCCTGCAACAGCCTGGTCACCGATCGTTTCCTGCTGACGACGCAGTTCAACCTGCTGCTGACGCGTCCGGTCAAGGCCGGGGAGGTGATGGCCGAGGGACGCTGGGTCAGCGGGCGGCGGCGCGTCTTCGTCGCCGATGCGCGGCTGATCGACGCCAGTGGAGAAGAGGTGGCGCGGGGCACCGGGACCTTCATGCGCTCGCAGATCGCGTTGGCGGGCCTACCCGGCTATCGGACGGCCTGAACGCGATGGACGGTCGTCTGCCCAGCGGAATGCTGGTCACCGCGCTGCTTCGGCGGATGAACGATAGCGGCGGCATGGGCATGGTGCTGGCGCGAGGCGATGCGCAGGCGGGCGGCATATTGGTGATCGCCATCGACCCCGACCGGACCGAGCGCGTGCTGGAGCGCGGAATCGGTCCCGATGGCCGTATCGCGCTGATCGATACCACCCCGAAAGACGACGTCGCGGGCTATTGGCAACGCCGCCGATCGCGCGATCCGGACCTTTGGGTCGTGGAACTGGATGGCGCTGCGGCAGAACGGTTCACCGCTGAAACGATCCTGAACGATTGACGAACGAGGCCGGATCGGCCACGAGCGCCCCCATCTTAATATCGCGTTGTGCTTATCGGGTGCGATCCGGTGGGTTACGCAGTCGGGGGGAAGCCCGGACGAGCGCCTTTGGGCAATGCTCGGGTCCGTGATCCAACCGCATGTTTGTTCGAGTGAATGACGGTATTCAAACGAGTCGCGGCGTCTGCGGCCATGGCTCTTTCCCTGGCGGGTCTCCTCGCCACCAGCACGCCCAGCCTGGCCAATGTCGCCGGCGGTGTTGCACCAGCCACTGCAATGGCTGTTTCCGGGATCAACGCGGCCGACCTGCCGCTGGTTCCCACGAGCGCCCGGGCCACCATGTCCCCGCTCCCCAATTTTTCCGAAGTTTCTGAAACGGATGAAGACGGCGACGACGATTTCGAGTCGCTGGCCGAGGCCGTTGCGGCCCAGGACGACATGGCGTCGAGCGAAGAGCTCCGCTGTCTCGCCGGTGCCATTTATTTCGAATCGCAGGGTGAACCGCTCAGCGGACAACTCGCCGTGGCGCAGGTCATCCTGAACCGCACCAAGTCGGGCCGTTTCCCCACCGGGGTGTGCGATGTCATCAAGCAGCGCGGGCAGTTCAGCTTCGTGCGCCACGGTGAGATCCCGTCGGTCAGCCCCTCGCGCAGCGCCTATCGCACCGCCGTCGCGGTGGCGAAGGTCGCACTGGCCCAGGCTTGGGACAGCACCGCCGGCAAGGCCCTGTATTTCAACACCCCCGGCAACCGCCCTGGCGTGCGCGTGCAGAAGGTCGCGGCGATCGGCAACCATATCTTCTATCGCTGATCCTCCAGCCCCGCCGATGCGGGGCTTTGCTTTTGTTCGCCAAATGTTCTAAGCGGGCGGTATGTTGGACATGCCGCCCGCTTCGTGCGTCGACGATCCGCTGTCTCCGCTCTGCGCCGCCGATGTCGCGCGTGGCGTGACCCGGATGCTGCTCCGCCACGATCTCATCACCATTCCCGAAGTCCCGCTGGAGGGCGGCCGTCGTGCCGATCTGATGGCGCTGGATGCCCGGGGCGGGATCGTCGTGGTCGAGATCAAGGTGTCGCGGGCGGATATGCTGGGTGACGGCAAATGGCCCGATTATCTGGCGCATTGCGACCGTTTTTACTGGGCGGTGCCCGCCGGATTCGACTGGTCGCCGCTGGAAAGTCCGGCCTTTCTGCCGGAGCGGACGGGGATCATCGTCGCCGACCGTTACGACGCCGCGATCGTGCGGGAGGCGCATAGTGTTCCGCTGCCCGCACATATCCGCAAGAGGACGACGCTGAACTTCGCAAGGCGGGCAGGGCGGCGGATGATCGGGCTGACCGATCCTGACGCGGGGATGTGACGGCGGTTTCGCGTGCTTTCGGCTTCGCTCAGGCGGAGCGTAGCGTTGGTATCACGCCCCACCAATCTCCATGACCCGTTCAGCCAGAGCGCAGTCGTAGGCCACGTCCCACTCAACCCTACCGCGTCAAGACCAAGGTCACGATCGACCGCGGCGGCGCGACCTCGCCCGGAACCGCTTCCGCCTTGTGAGTCGCATCGGTCAGGAAGGTCTGCCGCCGCCACTCACCCGGCACCGCGACGGTCAGCGGACGCGGCGACAGCCCCGGATTGACATGTACCAGCACCAGCCGGCGGCCGTCCGGGGACAGTGCGCCCACCGTATCCTGATCGTCCACCGGGATCAGCCGGTCACCGGGACGGATATGGCGGCTGAACTGCGCCATCGCCCAATATTTGCCGGTAACGTGGATCGCATGGGGCTGATCGGGTGCGCCCATCAGATCCGCCTTGACGATTCCCCAGTTGGAGCCCTTCTCGCCTTTGCGCGTGCTCAGATCCTCCACCGCCTGCCAGAAAACCCAGGCGGCGGGCTCCAGCCGCTTGAGATCGCCGACGACATGCTCGGCAAAGGCGAGGGGGGTCGCCATACCGGTGAAATCCTCCGGATCGCGCGACAACGGCGTGTCGTTCTCGCTCATCCACAGCTTGATGCCCGAGGCGCGGGCGATGTCGCGCACCGCCGTCTGGTGGACGGTGCCATAGCTGTGGACGTTGAGCTGCCCGATCCGGGTACGGGTGGCGGCGGGATAGGCGGCCCAGTCCTCGACGAACAGGTTGGATGAGGTTTCGTCGGGCGCTGCGATGACGGTGGAAAGATTGCGCGTCTTCAGCGCGGCGGCGGTGGCGTCGATCATCTGCGCCTGCCGCGCGGGCGACCAATGCGCGCCTTCCTGCGTATTGGCGGCGAACCAATAGTCGGTATTGGGTTCGTTGACCGGTGACAGGGTGCGGAAACGAATGCGGTGCCGCCGTTGCAGCTGATCGGTGACCTGGACGAGATAGGAGGCGAAGGCGGTTTCCTGACCGGGACGCAGATTGTCGTCAGTGCCCTTTTCGGCGCCCGACACGCGCCCGCTGACCGTCATGAACCAGGGGGGCGAGTTGGAAAAAGCCTCGAAGATCGGTTGCTTTACCCGTGCCGTGATCGCGTCCAGCCACCAACGCTGATTGGCGTCCTGAGTCCAGTCCCACATGGCGGGATCGTCGGCATGCCACCAGTCCTTGCCGGTCGCCCCGGCCGGTTGCCGCCAGAAGCCGGGGACCGCGCGCCCGACCTTCATATAGGGCGCGGTGTCCGCCGCATTGCCGCCGCCGATATTGTAGCGCGCGATCGTCCAGCCTAGCCCTTGTGGGCCATAGAAGAGATCGACCAGCCGCGTCCGTTCCGCCTCCGGCCAACCGCCGGTGACATGCGCGAACCACGCCAGTGCGGTGCCCCAGCCCTCGAACACCGTCGACGGCCGGTCGATCGCGGGACGCAGCGTGATCGGTACGGCGGGGTCGGCATGGGGAGCGGGAGGGGCCGTGGTGCCATGTTGCGCCATGGCCGGAGCCGCAAGACTTAGGGCGAGGACGAGGGTCGCGCCCCAGCCCGCCCGTCCGCCTCGCACGGCCCGATTTGTCTGTGCAACCCGCCGCCCCTGCCGCTTCATCGACCTGCTCCCGATAATAGGTCAGGCTATAAGACCCGGCGGCGTGAATTCGTCAATGCCTGTCGACGCCCAAAAACCTTAAACAATTTCAGTATCTAAGACGAAAAAGGCCAAAAATTGCGCTCAAAATGACGATAGGGTCCATATTTCCTGTTGCGGCCGAAACGGCATATTCCTATAAATCAGACAAATAATCGACGCGTCTCGAACGAAGATGCGGTTTCAAAAGGGGGGATGCACGATGAAGATCGTCAGTGTTTTGCTGTGCGGCACGTCCATGGCGGCGGTCGCACTCACGCCGGCCTTGGCCCATGCGCAGGTGCAGGCCACGGCCCAATCCGCTCAGGCGCTGACCGCTGACCAGGCCGCGACCCGATCCGATGTCAGCGATCAGGATATCGTCGTCACCGGCGTTCGCGAGAGCCTTCGTTCGGCGCAGGCGATCAAGCGCAATGCCGACCAGATCGTCGATTCGGTCCAGGCGCAGGACATCGGCAAGCTGCCCGACGCCAACACCACCGAAGCGCTGCAGCGTATCACCGGCGTCCAGATCCAGCGCCGCTATGGCGAAGGCGCGACCGACTTCGATCACCGTACCCAGCCCGCCGTGACCGTGCGCGGCCTGACCCAGGTGCAGAACTTCCTCGACGGGCGCGCGGTCTATTCGGCCTCGGGCGGCCGCGCCTTCGATCTGGAAGGGGTTCCGCCCGAACTGCTCGCCGGTATCGATGTCTACAAGAACGCACCCGCCAATATCATCGAGGGCGGCATCGGCGGTGCGGTCAATCTGCGCACCCGCAAGCCGTTCGACGCGGCGGGCCAGGTCATCTCGCTGACCGCGCGCGCCAATTATTACGACCGCGTCGACAAGTTTGGCGGATCGATCTCCGGTCTGTACAGCAATCGTTACGACAGCGCGATCGGTGAGATCGGCATCCTGGTCAACGCGGTCTATTCCAAGAGCCAGTATCGCCAGGACGGCCTGCTCGCGGGCCCCTTCGCCGAGGCGCAGCCGGGCACCATCGCCAATGCTCCCGCCAATGCCAAGATTCCCTATGGCTTTGAAATCTATGACGATACCGGCGACCGCCGGCGCTTCGGCATCGCCGCCGCGTTGCAGTGGCAGGCCAATGACGATGTGTTGGTGACGGCGCAGTATCAGGGGACCAAATATTGGTTCAACCGCACCGGCGCCTATTATTACGATTACAACAACCGCTCCAACCAATATAATTCGGCGGGGCAGGTCACCTCCTATGGCACCAGCGCGGCGCCGGGGGCGAACTTCACCTTCAACAACGAAGGATATGCGACCAGCGGCGCGCTATCGCCCCAGACCTTCGAGACGGGCCGTTTCGACCAGCAATTGTGGAGCGCCAGCCAGAACTATACCTTCAATGTCGGCTGGCAGGCGACCGATCGGGCCAAGGTCAATTTCGACGTCCAGTATCTGAAATCCTATTATAACGCCGATCGCAACGGCCATGTCCTGTCGCTCTACAGCGCGTCGGGTCAGAATGCGCTGACCGCGCCGCACCCCTCGACCGTGGTGTTCGACCTGCGCGGCAAATATCCGCGTTGGGACGTGACCGATCCCTCGGTGCTCAACAATCCGGCCAATTATACGCTGCCCTTCATCGCCGACTCGCTCCAGCGCAACGATGCCGAAACGCTCGCGCTCGCCTATGACATCGAATATGAATTCGAGGGCGGCGTCCTGCAAATGCTGCGCGGCGGTGCGCGCTATGCGGATAATACGATCGATCTGCGCGGCACGTGGAACGGTGTCGGCCTGTACCAGGGTTATGCGCCGGGTGCGGACGCCCCCAGCGGCACCGCCCTGATCCCGCTGTCGCGCTTCCCGCAATTGTCGATGCGCGGACCCTCGTCCAACTGGTTCGACGGCAACACGGTGAAGGGCGGTATCCTCTACCCGGCCTTCCCGCAGGGTGACGGCGTCTGGGCACAGACCAAGGCGCTCTATGCGCTGTTCGGCGCCAAGACCAAGGACAGCTTCACCCCCGGCGACCTGAACAACCAGACGGAAAAGACCTATACGGCCTGGGGCATGGCCGATTACGAGTTCGAGGCGGGCGGCGTCCGCTTCGACGGTAGCGCGGGCGCCCGGATCATCCGCACCGACCTGACCTCGAACGGCACCCAGTTCAATTCCGACGGTACCAATGCGCCGCTGGCGTTGAAGAACCGCTATAACCGTGTCCTGCCCAGCGTGAATCTCCGCGCCCGCCTGACCGACGAGTTCCAGATGCGCTTTGCCTATTCCAAGGGGCTAGCGCGTCCCAACTTCGACCAGCTGTCGACCAACATCACGCTGAACAATCCGAACCAGGTCAATCCCGCGACCGGACGGCCCAGCGCCAGCTCGGGCAATCCGCGGCTCAGCCCGATCGACTCGGACAATCTGGACCTGACCGCAGAATGGTATTTCGCGCCCGCGGGCTCGCTGACCGGCGGCCTGTTCTACAAGAAGGTCAACGGCTTCCTCGCAAGCGGCCGGATTGTCGGCATCTATGGCGGTCGTGCCTATGACGTGAACACGGTGGTCAATTCGGGCAGCGGCACGGTGAAGGGGGCGGAGATCGGTTATCAGCAGTTCTTCGACTTCCTGCCGGGTCTGCTGAGCGGACTAGGTATCCAGGCGAATTACACCTATGTCGACTCCAACGTCGCCAATCCGTTCGCGGGAAACAACGCCAATGCTCCCGCGTCGCTGCCGCTCGAAAAGCTGTCCAAGCACAGCTATAATCTGATCGGCCTGTACGAGAAGGGGCCGGTGACCGCACGTGTCGCGTGGAACTGGCGGTCGAGCTATCTCGATGCCACCACGGGCAGCGGTGCGAATGGCGAGGCGCAATATGCCAGGCCCTATGCCTCGCTCGATGCGTCGCTGAACCTCAACCTGACCAAGAATCTGGCGGTGTCGATCGACGCGGTGAACCTAAACAACCGGATGAACGTGCTGTATATCGGGACGCCCGCCGCGCCGCTGCAATATCAGCTCAACGACCGGCGCTTCGGTGCGTCGATCCGCGTCCTGTATTAAGGCCCCAAACT
The DNA here is from genome assembly GCF_965112005.1 of Sphingomonas sp. Marseille-Q8236. Taxonomy (NCBI): domain Bacteria; kingdom Pseudomonadati; phylum Pseudomonadota; class Alphaproteobacteria; order Sphingomonadales; family Sphingomonadaceae; genus Sphingomonas; species Sphingomonas sp. Marseille-Q8236. The sequence continues at coordinate 941,120 of NZ_CBCOPO010000001.1, read as the reverse complement.
CGGCATGGGGGCGCGACCGTCCCCATGCCGGTCTTTCGACTGGGGTAGCGGACGAATGAGGCAATCACCCGATAGCGGCCCGGCTCATGGGGAGGACGCGGCGATCCGGCGGATCGTCATCCTGGGGGGTGGCACCGCCGGTTGGATGGCGGCGGCGGCCTTTTCGCGTGTCCTGGGCGCGAACGGACCCGCCATCACCCTGATCGAATCGGAAGAGATCGGCACGGTCGGCGTTGGCGAGGCGACCATCCCGCCGATTCAGGCCTTCAACGTACTGCTCGGTATCGATGAGCGTGAATTCGTGGCGGCCACCCATGGCAGCTTCAAGCTGGGTATCGAATTCGTCGACTGGCGGCGGACCGGGCATCGCTATTTCCACCCCTTCGGCACCTATGGCCATGATTTCGGGCTGATCCCATTCGAGGCGATCTGGCAGCGCATGGCACAGATGGGCCGGGCGGAGCCGCTGAACAGCTATGCGCTGGCAACTTTGGGCGCGCGGGCCAACCGGTTCACCACGCCGCGCCCCGGCAATACGCCGCTGGGGCATATTGGCTATGCCTATCATTTCGACGCGGGGCTCTATGCCCGCTTCCTCCGGGGCCGAGCGGAGGCGCAGGGCGTCACGCGGCGCGAGGGGCGGGTCGGCCATGTCGAACGCCGCGCCGATGGCCTGATCGATGCGATCGTGATGCAGGACGGCACCCGGATGGCGGGCGATCTCTTCATCGACTGTTCGGGTTTCCGCTCGCTGCTGCTGGGGGAGACGCTGGGCGTCGGGTTCGAGGATTGGGGGCATTGGCTGCCCAATGACCGGGCAATCGCGGTCCCATGCGCGCGAAGCGGCGCGCTCACCCCCTATACCCGCTCGACCGCGCATGGGGCGGGGTGGCAATGGCGCATTCCGCTTCAGCATCGCACCGGCAACGGCATCGTCTATGCCAGTAGATATTTGTCTGAGGATGAAGCGACCGCAGGATTGCTCGCCGGGCTGGACGGGGCGGCGATGGGTGAGCCGCGTGCGCTCCGTTTCCGGGCGGGACGGCGCGAGCGTCTGTGGCAGGGGAATTGCGTCGCGCTCGGCCTTGCCGGGGGATTTCTCGAACCGCTCGAATCGACCAGCATCCATCTGATCCAGGTCGGTATCGCGCGGCTGCTCGAAATGCTGCCGACAATGCGGTTCGAAGCGGCGGACCAGCGCCGCTATAATCGGCTGATGGTCGAGGAAATGGCGGATATACGGGATTTTCTGATCCTGCACTTCCACATGACCGAGCGCGACGACACGCCCTATTGGCGGTATCTGCGCCATATGGAAGTGCCGGGATCACTGCGGGACCGGCTGGCGATCTATCGCGCGACCGGCCGAATCCATCGTGAGGGCGAGGCGCTGTTCACCAAGACGAGCTGGCTGGCGGTGATGGACGGGCAGGGGCTGAAGGCACAGGGATTCGATCCGCTGGCACTGGGCATGGCGGAGGATGAGGCCGCCGCACGGCTGGCGCATATCGCACAGGTCACGCGGAAATCGGTCGCGTTGATGCCGGATCATGACGCATTTCTCCGACAACATGGCTATGGCATGATCAACGGCGCATAAGCGCGGAGACATAAAGGGGAGTGCGATGAAGTGGCATCTGGCGGCCGGTGTGGCCGCATGGGGGCTGACCGGCCCGGTCCTGGCGCAGAACGGGCCGCAGGTCGCCCCTGTCCAGGTCGATCCCAACCGCCCCGATTGGGAAAACCCCGCCATCAATGCTCGGGGCACACGGCCCGCCAGCGCCACCGCCTTTCCCTATGAAAGCCGCGCGCTCGCGCTCGCCGGGGATCGCACCCGGTCCAGCCGCTTCCTGAGCCTGGACGGCCCGTGGTCCTTTTCCTTCTCCCCCTCGGTGGACGGCACGCCCAAGGGGTTCGAGCGGCCCGATTATGATGTGTCCGGCTGGAAGACGATCCCGGTCCCGGCGATGTGGCAGGCCCACGGCTATGGTCAGCCCAAATACAACAACATCACCTATCCCTTTCCCGCCAACCGCCCGCTGGTGCCGCATGAGGATAACGAGACGGGGGCCTATCGCCGCGACTTCACTTTGCCGGACGGGTGGCGCGGGCAGGATGTGATCCTTCAGATCGGCGCGGCGGGGTCGGCCTATCGCGTCTGGGTCAATGGGCAGGAGGCCGGTTACTCGGAGGATTCCAAACTTCCGACCGAATATGATGTCACCCGTTTCCTGAAGCCCGGCCGCAATGTCGTGGCGATCCGGGTCCATCGCTGGTCGGACGGCAGCTATCTGGAGGATCAGGATTTCTGGCGCGTCTCGGGGATCGAGCGTTCGGTATTCCTGCGCGCGGTGCCGAAGGCCCGGATCGACGATCTGTTCGTCCATGCCGGGCTCGACAAGGCCTATCGCGACGGCACGCTGTCGACCGAGCTGACGCTGCCCGCATTGCCCCAGGCGATGACCGCCCGGATGACGCTGCTCGATGGCGAGCGCATGCTGGTGACGCGAGAGGTGACGCTGGCGAAGGGGGCGACGTCGGCCACGCTCGATACAACCGTGCCCGACGTGCGCGCATGGTCGGCGGAGACGCCCAACCTCTACACGCTGCTGGTCGAACTGGTCGATGGACAGGGCCGGGTAGTACAGGCCACGCCACAGCGGGTCGGTTTCCGCACCGTCGAGATCAAGGACGGGCAGGTCATGGTCAATGGCCGCCGCATCGTGATCCGCGGCGTCAACCGACACGAGCATGACCCCGTCACCTTCCACGTCATCTCCGAAGAGTCGATGCGCCGTGACCTGGAGTTGATGAAGCGGAACAACTTCAACGCGATCCGCACCTCGCACTATCCCAACGATCCGCGCTTCCTGGCGCTGGCGGACGAATATGGCTTCTACCTGATGGACGAGGCCAATATCGAGAGCCACGCCTATATGGAGCAGGGCAACCGCCACGCCGGTGAGCGGGCCAGATACCAGATCGGCTTCGACCCGGCCTGGGAAGGCGCGCATGTCAGCCGCGTGATGAACATGGTCGAGCGGGATAAGAACCATCCTTCGATCATCTTCTGGTCGCTGGGCAACGAGGCAGGGATCGGACCCAATTTCGAAAAGGCCGCTGCCGCGATCCGGCGCCGCGATTCCTCGCGGCTGATCTCCTATCTCGGCTGGGGCACGCTCGACTGGAGCCATCAGCCGAATAGCTATGTCGACATCTATGCCCCCATGTATGACGACATAGAGAAGATGGTCGACTGGGCCGAGGACCCGACCCGGACCCAGCCGATGATCCAGTGCGAATATGCCCATATGCAGGGCAATTCGGGCGGCAATTTCCAGGATTATTGGGACACCATCTACGCGCACCGAAAATTGCAGGGCGGCTTCATCTGGGATTGGGTGGACCAGTCCATGTACCGTTATACCAAGGATGGACGGCGTTACTGGGGTGACGGCGGCGAATATGGCCCGAATCCGGGCGGCGATATCGAGTTCGGCGATGGGCTGAACCAGCCCGACCGGACGCCCAATCCGCAACTCTACGAGGTGCAGAAGGTCCAGTCGCCGATCCGCTTCGACGGTTACGATCCGAAGACCGGCCGCCTCACTGTACACAATCGTCATGACTTTATCGATCTGTCGGGTTTCACCTTCGACTGGGTGGTGGAGAAGAACGGCGTCGCGGTGGCGAAGGGCGATCTGCCCGCGCTGACCACGGCGGCTGGACAGGTGCAGACGGTAGCGCTTGCCCCCAAATTCGCGCGCGAGCCCGGTGCGGAATATCTCCTGACCGTTCGCGCCCATGCCAAGGACGGCACGATCCGTGCGGTCCCGGCGAATTACGTGGTCGGTTGGGAGCAATTCGCCCTGAGCGATGCGCCCGCTCTACCGGTGGCGCGTAAGGGCCAGGTCGCGGTGGCCGACACCGCCGACAATGTCACCCTGTCGGCGAACGGCGTGGAACTGGTCATCGATCGCAAGACCGGGCTGGTCGCGCGCTATGCGGCGGGCGGGCGGCTGCTGGCACAGGGCGGCAAGCCCAATTTTGTCCGGGCGGAAACCGACAACGACACCGCCAATGGCACGGTCGCGCAGCAAGGCCCGTGGTTCACGATGAACGGCCGCTATCAACTCCGCAGTATCGTGGTCGGCCCCGATCGCAGCGTGACCGTCGATCACGAAATGGGCGCGGGCGCGGCGCGCTTCGTCACGACATACACGATGGCGGGGGACGGCGCGGTGGATGTCGACGGGCGGTTCGTGCCCTTGAAGGCGGACCTGCCGCCGCCGGTCCGTATCGGCCTGTGGTACACCATGCCCACCGCCATGAAGACGGTGCAATGGTATGGCCGCGGCCCCCATGAAAGCTATGTCGATCGCAAGACATCGGCCGCGATCGGATTATGGCGCGGCGCGATCGCCGAGCAGAACCATGATTATATGCGGCCTCAGGATACCGGCAACAAGGTCGATGTCCGCTGGATGGAGCTGTCGGGTGAGGGGACGGGGCTTCGCGTCCGTGCGGCCAAGCCGCTCATGATGCAGGCGCTCGCCTTCCCCTATAGCGACCTGTACCGCCGTGAGCCGGGCACGTGGAAGTCGACCGACATCGTCCCCCATGGCGAGACGACGTTGATCGTCGATGCGGCCCAATGGGGCGTCGGCGGCGACACGACATGGAGCCATGTCGGCCAGCCGCACATGAAATATCGCACCACGCTGGAGCCGACGCGTGTCGCCTTTCGCCTGGAGCCTTTTAGCGGCGAAGGCACCATGCCCGAAAAGGCCCGGCCCGCACGCGCGACCGAGCCGCAATAGGGCTGTTCTTTACTCGGACAATAAGCCATCATGCCGTTTCAGGCAGAGGAGAATCCATGAAAAGGGCAACGAAATTCCTGTTCGCGGCGGCGGTGGCCACGCTGTTTGCGGGCACCGCGACGGCGCAGACCGCGCCCGCGAGCACGGGCGACACGGTCGCGGTGCATGGCGACCGGCCCGGCGCCGTCTACAATCGCCGCATCTTCGGCCAGTTCGCCGAGCATCTGGGCACCGGCATCTATCCGGGTATCTGGGTGGGCAAGGGCAGCAAGATCCCCAACATCAACGGCTATCGCCGCGACGTGATCGACGCGTTGAAGGCGATCCGGGTGCCGGTGATCCGCTGGCCGGGCGGCTGTTTCGCCGACGAATATCATTGGCGCGAAGGTGTGGGACCGCAGGCCAAGCGCCTGACCAAGGTCAACACCAACTGGGGCGGCGTGACCGAGGACAACAGCTTCGGCACCAACGAATTCATGAACTATAGCGAGATGGTGGGCGCGGAAGCCTATGTCTCGGGCAATGTCGGTTCGGCCGCCCCGTCCGAGATGGCCGAGTGGGTCGAATATATGACCTTCCCGTCCAAATCGACCTATGCCGAGGAGCGCCGCCGGAACGGTCGTGACAAGCCGTGGAAGCTGGCGATGTTCGGCATCGGCAACGAGCTATGGGGCTGCGGCGGCAATATGCGCCCCGAATATGCGGCCGACGTGACGCGCCGCTATTCCACCTTCCTGAAGGTCCCCGCGGGTGAAAAGCTGATGCGCATCGCCAGCGGTGCGAATGGCGACGATTACAACTGGACCGAAGTGATGATGCGCGACGCGTCGAGTGCGTTCGACGGCATCGGCGTTCATTATTACACCGTCCCAGGCGCATGGGAAAAGAAGGGCGCGGCCACCGGCTTCGACGAGGAAGCCTGGGCGCGCACCCTCTCCAAGACGCTGAAGATGGAGGAACTGCTCACCCGTCACTCGGCGATCATGGACAAATACGACCCGAAGAAGCGGGTCGCGCTGCTCGTCGACGAATGGGGCACCTGGTATGATGTCGAACCCGGCACCAATCCGGGCTTCCTCTACCAGCAGAACTCGCTTCGCGATGCGATGGTCACCAGCCTGAACCTCGACATCTTCGCCAAGCACGCCGACCGCGTGCGGGGCGCGAACATCGCCCAGATGATCAACGTGCTGCAGGCGATGATCCTGACCGACGGCGCGCGTATGGTGAAGACGCCGACCTATTGGGTGTTCGACATGTACAAGGACTATCAGGACGCCACCGTCCTGCCGGTCGATGTCCAATCGCGCTGGTATAACAAGGACCAGTGGGTGATGAAGGCGGTCAGCGCCTCGGCGGTCCGCGACAAGGCGGGCGTGGTCCATGTCGGCCTGACCAATGTCGATCCCAACCAGCCGGCGACCGTCTCGGTCAAGCTGGACGGCGTGACGGCGGGCCAGGTGTCGGGTCGTATCCTGACCGGTACGACGATGGATGCCCACAACACCTTCGACGCGCCCAACCAGGTCGCGCCGCAGCCGTTCAACGGCGCGACGCTGTCGGACGGCACGTTGACGGTGCAGATCCCGGCCAAGTCGGTCGTGATGCTGGACCTGCGCTGATGAAAGCCCGCGCCGGAGCGTTGCTGCTCACCGCCGTCCTGCTTGCCGGGACAGCGGGGTCCGCCGCGCCCCGGCGCGAGGCACGATGGAACACGCCCGGGGCAGGCAACCCCTTGCTCCCGGGCTATTTCGCCGACCCCTCCATCGTTCGCGATGGAGGGCGTTGGTATATCTTCGCCACGATCGATCCCTGGGGCGATGATCGTCTGGGTCTCTGGACGTCGAACAATGGCCGCGACTGGACCTTCTCGCAGCCCAACTGGCCAACCAAGCAAGCCGCGACCAGCCCGACCTCTGGCGATTCGAAGGTCTGGGCGCCCTCGGTGGTCAAGGCCCCCAATGGCCGCTGGTATATGTATGTCTCGGTCGGCAGCGAGGTGTGGGTCGGATCGGCTCCCTCGCCGGCGGGGCCCTGGGCCGATGCCAATGGCGGCAAGCCGCTGATCGCGCGCGACTTCGCGCCCCAATATCACATGATCGACGCGGAAGCGTTCGTCGACGACGATGGCCAGGCCTATCTCTATTGGGGATCGGGGCTGAACTGGGTCAACGGGCATTGCTTCGTGGTGAAGTTGAAGCCCGATATGGTCCATTTCGACGGCGCACCGAAGGACGTGACCCCCGCCCATTATTTCGAAGGCCCCTTCATGGCGAAGGAAAAGGGCCGTTACCTGCTGACCTATAGCGACGGCAACACGACCAAGGACACGTACAAGGTGCGCTACGCGGTCGGCACATCGCCGATGGGGCCTTTTACCGAGGCGGCGAACAGCCCGATCTTGGAAACCGACGCGGGCAAGCAGATCATCAGTCCCGGCCATCACGCGATCCTCGCGGACAAGGGCCGGTCCTATATCCTCTATCACCGCCAGGCCCTGCCCTTCGTGATGGGCGGCGAGCGGGTGCTGCGACAGGTGTCGATCGACCCGCTGACCGCGCGCGCGGACGGGACGCTGGAGAAGGTGCGGCCCAGCCATGATCCGGTGATCCCGGCCTTTGCGGCAAAGCGGACGCGCGGGCTGCGCTGGACGGGCAAGGGTGCCGATGCGCTGGCGGCGGACGATAATTACGCGACCGCCTGGCGGCCCGAGGCCGGGAAGGCACCGCTACTCACCGCCGATCTCGGAGCGATCCGCGATGTGCGGGAGAGCCGGATACGCCCGGCCTTTGCGATCCAGCCGCGGGATTTGCGGATCGAGGCGTCGCAGGATGGCCGGACGTGGCACGAGGTGGCGGCCGAAAAAGGGGTGAGCGGGTCCCCCATCATCCTGCGCCATGCGGGCAAGGCGCGGTTCCTGCGCATGACGGTGCAGGCGAAGGAGCCCGCGATCCTGGAGTGGTCGATCTTCTAGAAGAGACACCGGGTTCGCGCGGGAGGCGTGGAGGACGCAGAGAAGCGATAGGCTGGTGATCCTGCCATGCTGATGCCCCAGGCGCGGCACCTCCGCGTTCTCCGCGCCTCCGCGCGAACCGTCACACTCCCTTCGGCAGGGCAAACGCCATCGTATAGTCCCCGTACCGCGTACCCAGCGCGCCATGACCCCCGGCGGTGATGACGACATATTGCCGCCCGTCCCGTCCGCGATAGGTCATCGGCGTCGCCTGCGCGCCCGCGGGCAGCCGGGCGCGCCACAGCACCTTGCCGCTCTTTAGGTCATAGGCCCGCAGATACTGGTCGGTCGTCGCGCCGATGAAGACCAGCCCCGATGCGGTGATGATCGAGCCGCCCAGATTGGGTACGCCGGTCTTGATCGGCACGCCCAGATGGCTGCCGAACAGGCCGGTATCCTGCGCGGTGCCCAAAATCTTCTTCCACACCACCTTCTTGGTGTTGAGATCGACGGCGGTCAGATGGCCCCAGGGCGGCGCGTTGCACGGTGCGCCGAACACCCCGATCCAGGCCGCGACCACGGCGACATAGGGCGTGTTATACTGGGTCTGGAGATTGGGTTCGCGCGCATTCTCGCCGCCCTTCTTCTTGGCCATATACTTCTTCACGCGCGGATCGTCGCGGCGCATCAGCCAGATCTTGAACGGCATCTCCATCGTGTTGACGGTAAAGACCTGCCGCACCGGATCGAGCGCCGCGCCGCCCCAGTCGGTGACGCCGTCAAAGGCCGGGTGGCCGATGATCGGCTTCAGTCCCGTCGGCTGATAGATGCCGGTCCCCTGGGCACGACGAATGTCGATCCGGCAGAAAAGCTGGTCGATCGGCGTCGCGCCCCAGGTCGATTTCTCGGTCGGTGCGGGCGGCGTGAAGGAGGGCAGGCCGACCGACCAGGGCTGGGTCGGCGACACCTTCACCCCCGGCGTCGCGCCGTCCTGCCGCGCAGGCCGCTCGACGATCGGCGTGATCGGCGCGCCGGTCAGCCGGTTGAGGAAATAGACCTGACCCATCTTGGTGGTCTGGATCAGCGCGGGAATCGTCTGTCCATTGGGTGCGCGATAATCGAACAGCGACGGGCCGATCGGAATATCCATGTCCCACATGTCGCGGTGGACGAGCTGGCGGACCCAGCGCAGCTTGCCGGTCGCGATCTCCAGCGCGACGATCGCCGAGCCGAACCGGTCGTCGAACGGCCGCCGCCAGCCGATCCAATAGTCGGGCGAGGCATTGCCGGTGCCCAGATAGACCAGGCCATTGCCTGGATCGGCGGTCATCGCGCCCCAGACATTGGGCGTGCCGCGCGTATAGGTTTCCCCGGCGGGCAGCGGCGGGATCGCATCCTGTGACCGGCCCACATCCCACGCCCAGACGCCCGCGCCCGTGATCGGATCATAGGCGCGCACCACGCCACTGGGGATATTGCGGTTGACGTTGTCGACGATCCGCTCGCCGACGATCAACCGGCCATTGGCGACGACGGGGGGCGAGGTGCTGATCTGATCGGCGGGCCCCGACACGCCCATATTCTGGCGCAGGTCGATGGCGCCATTCGTCCCGAAGCCGGGGCAGGGCTTGCCGGTATCGGCGTCCAGCGCCATCATCCGCGCGTCGAAGGTCGGCGCGAAGATGCGGCGGGGGCAGGGCGTGCCCGCCGGTGCCTGATAGAAGGCGACCCCGCGACAGACGAGATAGCTGTTGCCCTGACGGCTGACCTGATCCTTCCAGCTCCATTTGGTGCGCCCGGTCGTCGCGTCGATCGCCTGGACGATCGAATGCGGCGTACAGGTATAGAGGGTGTCGCCGATCTGGATCGGTGTCGCCTCCGAATGATATTCGCGCTTATGCTCGACCGATTCCGCCCGGTCGGGCAGGTCGCCGGTCCGCTGGGTCCATGCGAGTTCCAGCTTGTTGACATTGGCGGGCGTGATCTGGGACAGAGCCGAATAACGCTGGCCCGATAGCGTGCCGCCATAGTCCGTCCAGTCGCCCACCGGTGCCTGCGCCGCGATCGGCAGGCCGGGGTCCTGCGCATCGGCGGCACGGGTCTTGATGACCGGCACGGCGAAGAGCAGCGCAATGATCCCGAGCGCGGCCGGCATGGCGCGCGTCCGCGTGCGCGGCGAGCGGATCGCATGGCCGATCCAGGGCAGCGCGACCAGCAGCAGCAGGACCGTCGGCGCAATCACCCGCGGCACGAGCTGGAGCCAGTCCAGCCCGACTTCCCACACCGCCCAGATCAGCGTGGCGACCCAGATTGCGACATAGAGCCACCGGCCACGCGGGTCACCACGCCCGATAAGCGCCCCCGACAGGATCATCGCCAGACCGGTCAGGACATAATAAGGCGATCCCCCGAGCAGCGTGAGATAGCCCCCCGCCACGGCGAAAAACCCGCCCAGCAGGGCCAGCACCCAAGCCAGAATCTTTGCAAAGGCGCGACCCAACACGGGCTATCCCCCTATGGCTGTAACAAAATGTTGCTGTGGCATGAACGCAGCCGAGCGGGCTTTGTTCGCATCGGATCTTGATGTGAGGCAAATTTTCAGCCGAACCCGGACGGTTGGCCGACGAAAGGATGGAGATAGTGATGGCGGCATTGCCCTCTTGGTCGGTCGACGGGCCGTTCTCACCGTGGCTGACGCGCTGGATCGCGCCCGATGGCTGGGTGCATCGCCGCTTCGACCGGTCGCGGATTGAGGGTGTGGCGCGGCGCGGACGCTTGCTGTTTCAGACCGGCCGCGCCGACATGGTCGAGAAATATGGCGATGCGATCGACCATTTCCGGGCGCGAGGCTGGGACGTCACCGCCTTTGACTGGCGCGGGCAGGGGGGATCGGGACGACTGGCGAGCGACGATACCGGTCACATCGACAGCTTCGACCGGCTGACGGAGGACCTGTCAGCCTTTTATGCCGATTGGGTGGCGGAGGAAGACGGACCGCATGTCGTGCTAGGCCATTCGATGGGTGGGTTCGTCACCCTGGCGGCGCTGGCGGCGCGTCGCATCGCGCCCGATGCGGCGGTGCTGGTCGCGCCGATGCTCGCGCTGCGTTCCCCGATCGGGCAATGGGCCGGGGCGAGGGTCGCCCGGTGGCAGGTCGGGCGTGGTGATCCGCGACGACCCGCCTGGCAAAGGCTGGAGACGGAGGCCGCCGCCACCGCGCGCCAGAAACGGCTGACGCATGACCTGACGCGCTTTGCCGACCAACAGGCGTTTCGACGGCAATGGCCGGACTTATGCCTGGGTTCGCCAAGCTGGCATTGGGTGGCGGAGGCGTTTCGCGCGACCGCGGCGTTGCGCGGCGATCCCGCGCTGACGCGGATCGAGACGCCGGTGTTGATGCTGGTAGCGCTGGCCGACCGGCTGGTCGATGCGCGTGCCGCCGGACGGGTAGCGGCGCGATTGCCGCAAGGCGAAATGGTCGCCTTTGGCCGGGGTTGCGCCCATGAGATATTGCGTGAGGCCGAGCCGATGCGGAGCAACGCCTTCGCTGCGATCGATGTTTTCCTGACGCGGCGGGTTACGGGGTCGGCGTGATCCGCCTCACTTCGCGCCGCAACGGACCGGCCCGCCACCCGTCCCAGTCATCCGGCATTTGGGCGTCCCCGCGACGGTGACCCGACCCAGACCGTTATTGCCGATCGTCGCGGTGTAGCGTGCGCGGGCATCGACCTCACCCGGACCGTCCAGCACCACGAGCAGATCGCCTGCCTCCAGCCCATCGGCCATGATCGTGGCGGGGCCGCTGGCGGTCAAGCGTGCCTTTCCGACCCGCCCGCCACCGATCGCCAGCCTCGCCGATCCGAGCAGCGTCGCGGCCAGTTGCTCGCCATCCGCGCGGTCGATGCGCACGTCGCCCGCACCGTTGACCGCCAGTGACATTTGCGGGCCGCGCATCGCCTGCGCCGTCACCTGCGCCCCGCCGATGACGGTAATCGCCGACAGCGGCGGGGCGGCGATGGTCAGCGTGACCGGGCCCCGCATATTGCCGGTCCTTCCCGCGCCACGATCGCCGGTCCGGTGTACCACCAGCGTCGCCCCGGTGATCTGGGCTTCGACCTGGCGTAGCGTCTCCGCATCGCCCGACATCCTGGCGTGCGGCGAGGATGCGGTGGTCAGGGTGACGATGAACGGACCCTCGACCCGCAATTTGTCGAAGCTGCTCAAATCGATCCGTCGCTCGGCCGCCTGCGCGGTCGCGGGCATGGCCAGGGCAGCAATGAGAAGGGCGCGGGCGAGCATGGCGTTCGGTTTCGCACCATAGGATCGTCGCGACAAGCGGCCCGCCCGCGTCAGTGCGGGGAAAGCGCAAGGCCGCAGGTCGCGCTTTATCGTCCGCAGCGTGCGCTACCTGACCCCATCTTGCTGACGGTGCAGGTCGATTGCGGCCCCAGATCGGCGCTGCCCGATCCCATCAGGCTGACCTTGGCCGGGCCATTGACCCGCGCGACGACATCGCCCGATCCGGCGATCGAGACATCGGCCTGTCTGGCTTGCAAAGCCGCACCGCGCATATCGCCCGACCCGGCGATCGACACTTTCAGCCGGTCCGCCGTGCCGCTGGGGTTGATCGTGCCAGATCCTGCAATGCCCAGATCGGCCGCACCGACTCGCATTGCGCCGATGGTCAGGTCGCCCGATCCCGCGACGCCGGCATGGAAGTTCGGCCCTTCCACCCTGTCGATCGTCATGCGGCCCGATCCCGAAACCCCTGCATCGGCGAGACGCGGCAAGGTGACGAGGATTCGCGCACCCTTGCCGCTGCCCCAATGCACGCCGTTTTTGCGCCCGATGCGCAGCGTGTCGCCGTCGCGCTCGATCCGCAGCTGGTCCAGCACATCGGACGGCCCCTCGGCCCGCACCGAAAAGTCGCCGCCGACCCGTATATCGACGGGGTCGCTGCCGCGCAGATCGATGCCGGTAAAGTCGCGCACGGCATAGCTGCGGCTGTCGCCCGAGCCCTGCGCGGGAACACCCCGCCCCTCGTCCGACCGGCTAGAGGAACAGGCGGTGGCCGGGATGGCCAGTGCGAGGATGGCGAACAGGGGCAGACGGATTGCGGGCTTCACCATGACGATCTCCTGTATTGCTTGTACAATACACTAGAGGACGTGCGGCACGCAAATGAAAAGGGGCGGCCCCGGATGGGACCGCCCCTGATCGTCAGGTCGAGACCGACGGCGTCAGGCCGCAGGCTTTTCCTTATTATAGATGGCGGCCGCGGCGCGCAGGATTTCCAGGATCTTCTCCTGGGCGCGGGGCTCGTCCACCTCTTCCATCGCGGCGAGTTCGCGGGCGAGGCGGCTGGTGGCCGCTTCGAAGATCTGCCGCTCCGAATAGCTCTGCTCGGGCTGGTCGTCGGCGCGGAACAGGTCGCGGACCACTTCGGCGATCGACACCAGGTCGCCCGAGTTGATCTTGGCTTCATATTCCTGGGCACGGCGCGACCACATGGTCCGCTTGACCTTGGGCTTGCCCTTCAGCGTTTCCATCGCCTCGCGCATGGTCTTGTCCGAGGACAGCTTGCGCATGCCGACCGACTCGGCCTTGTTGGTGGGAACGCGGAGCGTCATGCGCTCCTTTTCGAACCGCAGCACATAGAGTTCGAGCTGCATCCCTGCGATTTCCTGCTTTTGCAGCTCTATAACGCGGCCCACGCCATGTTTGGGATACACGACATAGTCACCGACGTCGAAGTGGAGCGCCTTGGCAGCCATTGGGGGCCTTTCCGGATCAGGGCCTTCACGCGAGCGCCGAACGAGCGGAAATGGGTCCACTGATCAAGTCGGCCTCGGGAAGGAAGGGTCGAACACATCAAAGGCGGGCGGTCGCGAAAACAGCTAGGCCCGTCGCGGAACCATATAGCATGGTCGCAACAAAATTACCAGCATATGTGCAGGGTAACGGGAACCATTCAGCGCCGCACCGAAACATTCCTCCTCTGCAAGGGGAGGAATGACCCTGGATCAGTCGCCCTTGCCGGGCACGTCCCGGTTAGTCGCCCTTGCCGGGTTCCGGGCTGAAGAACTGTTCGTACTTGTTCTCCACGCCCTTCATCGCATCGGCGTCGGGCGGGGTCTGGTCCAGCTTGCGCGTGACGTTGGGCCATTGGGCGGAGAAGGTGTTGTTCAGCTCCAGCCACTGCTCCAGACCGCTCTCAGTGTCGGGCAGGATCGCCTCGGCCGGGCATTCCGGTTCGCACACGCCGCAGTCGATGCACTCGGACGGGTTGATGACGAGCATATTCTCGCCCTCATAGAAGCAGTCGACGGGACACACCTCGACACAGTCCATATACTTGCAGCGAATGCAGGCATCGGTGACGACGTAGGTCATGACAACTCCCAAGGTACGAACGCGTGCTGCTATGCCGCATGCGACGATCCGTCAACGCTTGAAACCGGCGAAGTGACCAGATCGCAGTAGCAGGCGCGTCCTTCGGCGGGTGGTCCGCGCCGGACGGGGAGCGATTCCACCCGCAGCACGCGCACCTGGCCATGATGCGCGAAGGTCAGGATGCTGCCGATCCGTACCGGCGCATGGGCGCGGTCGATCGCGCGCCCATCCATCCGGAAATGCCCGTCGCACGCCATCGCCTGCGCCGTATCCCGCGACTTGGCGATCCGCGCCCACCAGAGGAAACGGTCGAGCCGCATCGACTCGGGGGCAGGGGCGCGGTTCGTCATGGGGTCAGGCGGTCCTTTCCAACGGAGAAATCCAAAACATATTGTCCGCCCCGGCGGAGGCCAGGGCCCAGTCGCCATGCAGCCGGGTGGCGAGCCATGACCTTCATCGCAACTGGACCCCGGCTTTCGCCGGGGTGGCGAGGTGAAGGGGACTCACGAAGGCCGTCCCCAGTCGGCGAGCGCGGCAAAGGCGTTGCCGGGGCGCGCCTCGACGCGCGGCGCGGGACGGGCAGGGGGGCGGCCGCGCCAGATCCAGCGGGGGGCCTGGTCCTCGGCGTCGCCACGCACCTTGCGGAAACCCAGATCGCCCATCAGCCGATCGAGCGTCGCGGGTTCCAGCCCGATCGAGGTCGCCAGCGCCGGGTCGGGTGCGAACGGTCCGCGCCCCTGTCGCGCATCATGGGTGGCGCGCGCGATTCGCTCGACCAGATCAATCCGCACCGCCTGCTCGCCCAAGGGCCGAAAGCCCGAGGCCACGGTCCGCCCCGGCTCGTCCCGGCGCAAGGTGGTCGCGCCGATCCGCACCAGTTCGGGGCTCTGACCCCAGAGAGTCATCAGCGTGCGCCGCCACGCCGCGGCGGCAGGCTTGAGCAACCGCGCATCGAATATGTCGAGCGTCCCGATGGTGATTCCCAGCCCGCGCAGCCGCCGCCGTTCCTCGGGCGACAACGCGTCGATCATCAGCCGCAACGGCTGGCGCGGCACGATCCCGCCCGCATCCTCCAGCGCGGCGGCGACGGCGCGCAAAGCAGGCGAGGCCTTCGCCTCCCGCGCCAGCCCAGCCAGGCGAACGATCGCGGGCACCTGCTTTTCAAGCGAGCGCGCCACCCAGCCGTCGAGCCGCGCCTTCACCCGCTCGCGAAGCGGCTGGCTCAGGCAATCCAGATCGCGCTCCAACCGGACCACCGGCCGCCCCAACGACGGGCCGGCGGTCAGCCTCGCCACGCCATGCCCGTCCCAGACCAGCCGATCCTCGACGATCGCAATCGCCTCCTGCCCGGCGGCGATCAGCGCCTCGGCCCGACGCGACCGTTCGGTGCCCAGCCGCTTTTCGGCGGCGGCGAGCAACAGCCTTTTGTCATTGGCCCGCGCGCCCGCCTCGACGGTGAAGCGGAACCCCTCCAGCCGCCCGATGGGGTGATCCTCGACCAGCACCTCGCCCTCGGGGCCGATGGTGACGGGCAGCGCCCCGGCATCCGCGCCGATGCGGCGGATCAGCGCAGTGGTGCGCTTGTCGACGAAACGCTGGGTCAGGCTGGTATGAAGCCCATCGGACAGACGCTCCTCGATCTCGCGGGTTCGCTCGGCCCAATGCTTCGGGTCGGCCAGCCAGTCGGCCCGCTGCGCGATATAGGCCCAGCTCCGGATCGCGGAGAGCCGCCCCGCCAGCGTCTCGACATCGCCCGCCATGCTGTCCAGCCGCGCGATCTCGTCGGCGAACCATTGGTGCGGGACATGGCCCAGCCCTTCGGACAAATGGCCGAACACGCGCGAGACGAAGCGGGCATGCGGATCGATGCCGACCTTGCGAAAATCGGGAATGCCGCACGCCGCCCACAGCCGCGCGACCATGGCGGGCCGCCGCACCCGGTCGCGGACCCAGGGTTCGTCGGCCAGCCGCTTGAGCACCTGTAGATCGGTGGCCAGCGGCGCGGCGCGCAGCACGCCGGGCTCGGGCTTGCGCTCCAGGCTCTTGATCAGCGCGTCGATGCTCGACAGGTCGGGATCGCCGTCGCGCCAATAGAGATGGTCGAGCCGGGGGAAGCGATGCTCCTCGATCGCCAGCATCTCTTCAGGCAGGAACGCGTCGGGGCCTTCCTCGGCCAGCGCGCCGAAGGTGCCGTCGCGGTGATGCCGCCCGGCGCGCCCGGCGATCTGGGCCATTTCGGCGACGGTCAGGCGACGGCGGCGGCGGCCGTCGAACTTGTGCAGCCCGGCAAAGGCGACATGCGCGACGTCCATGTTCAATCCCATGCCGATCGCGTCGGTGGCGACGAGATAATCGACCTCGCCCGCCTGGAACATCTGGACCTGGGCATTGCGGGTGCGCGGGGACAGCGCCCCCATCACCACCGCCGCGCCGCCGCGCAGGCGACGCAGCATTTCGGCGACCGCGTAAACCTCCTCTGCCGAAAAGGCGACGATCGCCGAGCGCTTGGGCAGGCGGCTGATCTTCTTGGCGCCCGCATAGGACAGGGTCGAGAAGCGCGGCCGTGCGACGATCTCCGCCTCGGGCACCAGCGCGCGGATCATGGGTTTCAGGGCCTCGGAGCCCAGGATCATCGTCTCGTCCCGGCCACGCGCGTGCAGCAACCGATCGGTAAAGACATGACCGCGCTCGGGATCGGCGCCCAGTTGCGCCTCGTCCAGCGCGACGAAGGCGACGTCGCGGTCGGGCATGGATTCGGCGGTGCACAGGAACCAGCGGGCGTCGGGCGGCACGATCTTTTCCTCGCCCGTCACCAGCGCGACCTTTTCCGGTCCCTTAAGTGCGACGACACGGTCATAGACCTCGCGCGCGAGCAGGCGGAGGGGAAAACCGATGATGCCGCTGCTATGCGCGCACATCCGCTCGATCGCGAGGTGCGTCTTGCCGGTGTTGGTCGGCCCGAGAACGGCCGTCACGGCGCCCGATACGCGGCTGGTCATATCCCCTACATCGGGCCTCTCGCGCCCGGTTGCAACGGCATGAAGCAAGATGGGCCCGCCGCCGCGATATTTGGCCCGGTCCGGTCACGTTTTATCGCAGCGTCGGGGCAGCAGGGCGTAGCGCGTTTGACTTTGCCCCCGCCCCCCTACACCCGATCAGAGTGCGCCGGGGGGATCGGCGACATGGATCGACGATAGACGGACGCACCCTTTAGTCATGTTCCTGGCCAGCGACGACGCATTACTCGTATCCGGCGGTACCGCAGCGCGGCCGTTGAAGACGGCCTTTCCGCTCGCCCCGACCGGACGGCTGGCCTGGTGGCGACAGGCGATGCGCGGGGTCGACTGGGTGCCCGATCTGGGCGCGCAGATCGGCAGCCGCGACTGGTGGCGGGGCCTGGCGACCTGTTCGACCCTCTGCGTCGCGACGATCGCCATGGCACCGGGCTTTCATCATCGCATTCCCGCCCGCGCTCCCGCGCCGCTGACCGGCGATGCGTGGAAGAATGCACGCGCGCAGGCGATAACCCCGCTGGCCCTGGGGGCCGATAGCGGCCGGCGCATGGCGGCGGGCGATCTGGTCGAGCATCTCGCCGAAGCGCCCGAACGCCCCAGCGTCGACCTGTCCGCCACCATGGGATCGGGCGACTCGCTCGCCCGCGTGCTGCAACGTGCCGGGGTTTCCCGCGATCAGGCCCGCGCCGCCGCCGATCTGGTCGACCAGGCGACCGAGGGCGAGGCGATCGCCTCCGGCACCCGCATCGCGCTGACGCTGGGGCGGCGTCCCAGCCGGATGGTGGCGCGCCCGCTGGAGGGGATGAAGCTGCGCGCGCGTTTCGATCTGGCGGTGACCTTGACCCGCACGCCGCAGGGGCTGGCGATGACCAGACAGCCCATCGCGATCGACCGCACCCCGCTGCGCCTGCAAGGGCTGGTGGGGGCAAGCCTCTACCGCTCGGCGCGGGCCGCCGGGGCTCCGGCCAAGGTGGTGGAGGCCTATATCAAGGCGCTGTCGTCGCATGTCTCGGTCGGGCGGGACGTGCGGCGGTCGGACAGCTTCGACCTGATCATCGCGCGCGAACGGGCGGCGACCGGCGAGACGCGGCTCGGCCAGTTGCTGTTCGCCGGGCTCGATCATGGCGGGCGCAAGGTGCAACTGGCGCGGCTGGCCGATGACGATGACGGCCAGTGGTACGACGTCAATGGCCAGAGCGAACGGCGCGGCAGCATGGGAATGCCCGTCGCGGGGCGCATCACCTCGTCCTTCGGCAAGCGGATGCACCCGATTCTGGGCTTCATGCGGATGCACAAGGGGACCGACATCGGCGCCCCTTATGGCGCGCCGATCCACGCGATCATGGACGGCGTCGTCCAGTTCGCCGGGCGGTCGGGCGGCTATGGCAATTTCATCAAGCTGTCGCACAGCGGCGGCGTGGCGAGCGGTTACGGACATATGAGCCGCTTCGCCGTTCGGTCCGGCGCGCATGTCAGGCAGGGGCAGGTGATCGGCTATGTCGGATCCACCGGCATGTCGACCGGCCCGCACCTTCACTGGGAGGTGTGGAAGAACGGTGTGACCGTCAATCCCCGCACCCTGAACCTGTCGAGCGTCGCGACATTGTCGGGCGCGAAGCTGCGTGCCTTCCGCCGCGAGGTTCAGAGCCTGCTCGCGGTGCAGCCGGGACGGTAGCAGGCCCGGCCTTCGGTCCGCCCCTTATTTCCCCGCCGCCCGCCACCGCGCCACGGTGTCGTTCAGCACGGCTTCGCCCCGCGACGGCGTCGCCCAGAGCGAGGTGACCTTCATGTCGTTGGAGGCGGGGCGCTTGCCCTCCTCCAGAGTGTCGAGGCTGGCGCGCATCGGAAAGGCTACGCCTTCGCCCGACAATATGGCCTCGCGGTTGCGCAGGGCCGAGATGGTGTCGAGCAGGCCGCGACCGCCCTCGGGCATCGCCGCGCGGACCATCGCCTGATCCCGCTCGTTGTTCAGGCGCATCGCGATGATGGTGCCGCATTGCGACAGCACGCTTTCCGACAGGTCCGACGGCCGCTGGGTCACCAGTCCCAGCGAGACGCCATATTTGCGCCCCTCCTTGGCGATGCGCGACAGGACGCGGCCGACCGCCGAGCCCCGCTCGGCATCGGCGGGGATATAGCGGTGCGCCTCTTCGCAGACCATCAGGACGGGGCGGCGCTCTTCGGGCCGTGACCAGACGGCATGGTCGAAGATCATCCGCGCCAGCACCGCGACCACCACGCTCGTCACGTCGGAGGGGACGCCCGACACGTCGATGATCGAGATGGGCCGTCCGCCGCCGGGCATCCGCAGGATACGGCTGAGAAAGCTCGCCATCGTATCGGCGACCAGCATCCCCGAGAACATGAAGGCATAGCGGGGATCGCCCTTCACCTCCTCGATCTTCGCCTTAAGGCGCAGATAGGGCGCGGTATCGCCCGCGCGTTCCAGCTTGCTCATCTCCTGCGACAACAGGCTGGTCAGGTCGGACAGCAGATAGGGGATCGGCGTGTCGACGGTGACGCGGGGCAGGTCCTGCGCCGCGCGGTTGCGCATCCGCGCCGCCAGAAGGCAGCGTGCCAGGACATCCATATCGCCCTGGCGATCGTCCGACCCGGCGGTGACGAGGATTTCGCAATGCTCCTCGAAATTCATCAGCCAATAGGGCATCCGCAGATTGCCGACATCGTGGATCTGGCCGCTGTCGTGAAAGGCGCTGGCATATTCGCCATGCGGATCGATCATGACGATATGACCCTGCGGCGCGAGTTCGCAGATACGGTGCAGGATCATCGCGGTGGCGGTCGACTTGCCGGTGCCCGTCGAGCCCAGCACCGCGAAGTGGCGACCCAGCAGCGCATCGACCACCAGGGTCGCGGGCACGCTGCGCGCGGGATGGACGGTGCCGATCCGTATCGTCGCGATGTTGCGATTGGCGTGAATGCCCGCCAGTTCCGCATCGGTGATCGCATGGATCGTCGCGCCCGGCAGCGGATAGGAGGTGACGCCGCGGCGGAATCCGTACATCTCGCCGGTTTCGGCGTGACGCATGCCCTCGCCCATCAGGTCGATCTCAGTCGCGATGGCGGCGGCGTCGCTGGCCGGGTCGAGCGACAAGGCGCGGATCGAGCCGATGATCCAGCGATCGTCGCGGCGGATCTTGACCGGCATCGCGACCTGCCCCGCCGCTGCCAGCACCGGGTCGTCATGGCCCGCCAGAGCGCTCACCGCTTCGCGGTCGAGGACGATGCGTCCGCTCGCCCCGGCAATGCCCAGAAGCCAGCCGATGACGGGCGCATCGGGGCGGGATGGCATGGGGTGTTCGAAGACGAGCGAGGGGGAGTCCATCAAGACGAAATGGTCCGATCCGGGGAAAAGGGCGATCCTTCTATCCCGGTGAACCTTAAAATGCCGTATCTACAGTCGCCTAGACGCGGCGAGCGATCCAGCCGGCGGTCCAGCCCAGCAGGATCGAAAGCGCGACGGCCGTCAGGCCATAGGGGATGGCGGCGCGATCGGCGGCACGCGCGACGAACCGCTCGAACCCCGACTTGCGGATGTCGATGTCGCGCACGGCGGCGGCCAGGACGCGACCGTCGCGGATCAGAAAAGTCTCGGCGGTGAAACGCCCCACCGGAACCCGCGCCGGAATCGTCACCCGCGCGCGGTAGAGCACGTCGTCGGTGATCTCGACGGCGCGCGGTGCCTCGACATACAGACCGGCGCGGCGGCGCTGATCGACCAGACCTTGCTGAAATCGCGCCTGGACGTCGGCGGGGGCGTTGGAGGCGGGGGATAGCTGAAGGCTGTCGAGCCCGAGTTCGTAAATGGCGCGCGTCCGGTCGTCGACGATCCGTTCGATCGGGCGGGACGAGGCGATGGCGTAGAAGGACGGTGCCGACTGATAGCGCAGTCGCCCGGCATTGACCCACAGCCCGGCGATCTTCTCCTTCTCGCGGATCAGGATCGACTGGGTCGGGCCCTTGACCACCACCACGATATCGGTCGGGCGGTCATTGCTGGGCGGGCGGCCGCCGGGATAGAGGATCGCGCCGAACAACAGCAGTTCGGCTCCGGTGAAGCTATAGGCGATCTGAATATCGCGCTGCGACACGTCGGGGACCAGCACGGGCTTGGCCTGCGCCATCAACAGCGGCGACAGCAGCGCCAGCGCGGCGGCGGCGATCCTCATGGCGGCCGGCCTCATAGCGGCTGGACCGTGAAGATTTCCTCGGGCCGCCACACCAGGCCCAGCAGGATGCGCAATCCCACCAGCAACACGATGACGGCCAGGGCAAGGCGGAGATATTCGGGCTTCGCATTGGTGGCGAGCTTGGCTCCGACCTGCGCCCCCGTCACCGATCCGACCAGCAGCAATCCGGCGAGCACGATGTCCACCGCCTTGGTGGTGGTGGCGTGGACCATGGTCGCGGCGGCGGTGACGAACAGCGTCTGGAACAGCGAGGTACCCAGCACGACATTGGTCGCCATGCCGAGGATATAGATCATCGCGGGGACCAGGATGAACCCGCCACCCACGCCCAGCAGGATGGTCAGGATGCCGGTGAAGAACCCCAGCATCAACGGGGCCAGCGGCGAGATATATAGGCCAGAGGCATAGAATCGGGTGCGGAAGGGCAGGGCCGCGACGATCGGGTGATGCCGCCGCCGGGCCGCACGCTGGGGCAGGCCCCGGCGCTGCGCCAGGATCGCGCCTGCCGCCTCGCGTGCCATGACCAGCCCGATCCAGCCGAGCATCAGGACATAGACGATCGCGATGACCGTATCGATCTGACCACTGGCTTGGAGCAGGCGAAAAATCCATGCGCCCGCGAACGACCCGATGATGCCGCCCGCGACCAGCACGCCGCCCATCTTCACGTCCACCCCGCCGCGTCGCCAATGCGCGGACACGCCGGATACGCTGGCCCCCGTCACCTGGCTGGCGGCGGAGGCGGCGGCAACGGTGGGCGGAATGCCATAGACGATCAGCAACGGCGTGGTCAGGAAGCCGCCACCGACGCCGAACATCCCCGACAACAGACCCACGCCTGCCCCCAGCGCGATGATGACGAGCGCATTGACCGACAAATTGGCAATCGGAAGATACAGGTCCACGCCCGCGTTATAGACGCACGCGTCTTTCCGAACAGTATCGACGGCTCAGAAATCGCCCGCCAGCGACAGGGCAGCGCCGGAATTGGGCGAAGCCTGCCCCGCCACCCGCTGTCGCCAGTCGAGCGACAACCGCAGGCGGCGATTCGCGACCGGCACCGCGATGCCCATTGTCGGCCCGACATCCAGCCGGTGCACGTCGCGCTGCGCCCCGCCCCAGGCCCCCAGCCCCAGGTCGATCATCGGGCTCAGTGCTGTGCTGACACGCACCGCGCCATCGGCAAAGGGCTCGATCCGCTCGCGTGCCACCGCGCCACCCTGTGCATAAGCCGCCAGGACAAGGCCGGGGGCGCCCGGCTGGGGGCCGATTCCGGCCACGGCCAAAGCGGCGGGGGCGTCTCGGCCCGAATCGAGGGCGATGCGCTGTTCGACCAGCAACCGGACGGGCCCATGCCGGACGGGACGCCAATCGATCCCCACCGCCATCTCGCGCCCGATACCCTGCCACGGCGTCGACAGACGCAGGCTGGCGGACAGGTCGCCCCGCTTATCGATCCGCCGCAGCACACGGACGCCGGCCTGCGTGCCCCCCAATTGCCCGCCGGGCAGCAATGTCCGCCCCCCGTCGCAAACGATCGCCCATAGGCTGGCACTCCATCGCCGTGCCGGGGCGGGGGTTTCGGGCAGCGCCGGGATCGGCGATGGCGGGATGACCGACGGTGGCGATGCGATGACGGGTGCATCCTCAGGCGGGGTCTCCTCCACCATTTCCACTGAAGGCGGTATGACCATCGTCGGCCTTCGCACGTTCGGCCGAGGCGAATGTCCGCTCGCAAGCCCCATCGGTCGCGAGTCGGGACGGAGCGGGGCAAGGTCCGTCATTGCCACCTTGCTCGCCCGCGGCTTGGCCGGTCGTTCGGGCCTGACCGCCATCTCGACCACCGCATCGGAGGGCAGCAGAAAGGCCAGGCGGCCGAGCGTCCACAGCCCGACAATGGCTCCCAGAAATCGCAAGGGTCGACCGCTCATGGTTGCGGCGACAGGTCGGGGAAGTGATGGCTCGTCTTGTCCCACTTGGCGGTACCGCCGCGAAGGATATGGATATAGCGGATCAGCGCACGGGGAATCGCCGCCAGCGCCACGAAATTGCCGATGATGAATCGCGGCAGGGACCAGAACGCCTCGCGCCAGCCATAAGCGCGTCCCGTAAACGTCATTCGGACCACCAGTCGCCAGGTCAGCAGCATGGCGTTGATCCCGAACAGCATGCGCAGACCGGGATGAACCGGCGGCAAGGGGCTGTCGGTGACCCAGTGGACCAGCACCGCCACCGCATCGGCGGTCATGCCCAGATAGGCCGCCGCCAGCACCAGCATCGCCACAGGCCCACGCCGATCCCGCAGGCGCCACCAATGATCCCCCATCGCCAGCGCGCGGCCCCAGCCGGTGCGGTCCCATCCGATCAGTGCGATGCCCGTCATCCAGCGCGCCTTTTGCCGTACCGCCGCCAGCAACGTGGCCGGGAAATAGGCACGGACCGCCACCACCCCGGCCCGCCGTCCATCGGCCACGCGGGCGAAGAGTCCCTGACCGCCCAGCTCGGCGATGCGCAGACCCAGCTCATAATCCTCGGTCAGGCTGGTCGCGTCGAACGGATCGCCGCCTCGCGTGGCGGCGATCCGTTTCAGAATGTCCGGCGATATGGCGCAGCCCGTACCCGCCAGCGGCAGGCCCGCGCCGATCCAGGTCCGCACGACCAGTTGCTTGATATGGCTTTCCGCAAACTCGTCCGCATAGTGGCCCGATACGAGTCGCGATCCCGGTACGACCAGCGGCAATACCGGAAGCTGGACCACCGCCCGCCCTTCGATCAGCGAGTCGAAGACGGCCAGTTCGTCGGGATGCACGACATCCTCGGCATCGTGCAGGACGATCGCCTTGGCATCGAATCCCTCCGTCACCGCGTCACGCCACAGGGCATGCCAAAGCGTGTTCAGGCAATCGGCCTTGGTCGTGGGACCGTCACGCGGACCGATGACCAGCCGGATGCGATCGTCCCGCTCCGCGACATGGGCGGCGGCGGCGATGGTGCCGGGATCATTGGGGTAAAGCCCGACATAGATGCGATAATCCGGGTGACGAAAGCGGGCGAGCGCGGTCGACAGCATCGCGCCGATCACCGCCGCTTCGTCCCAGGCGGGGATGAAGACGATCATCCGCCCCGGCTGAACGGGCGGGGTCAGGGCATAGCTGCGGATCGGGGTCGCCGGGCCCTTTACCAGGCGTCGCGCCAGATAGAGCAGGTCGACCAGAAGGTCATCCAGTCCCCCGATCAACAGCCCGGCCGCCGCGAACAGCAGCAACTCACGCGCCACGATTTCGATCACCCCCGTGACCCCACCCATCCGGCATCCCCCCTTTGCCGAATGGGATTGTGCCTGTCCGAAATGGACCGATCAACCGCGACGTGATCGACCGTTTCGGGACAGTTACGGATGCCGGGTATCGGCGCCTTGCCGATTCTCCCTGGAAATCATTGCCACGGAAGCAAGCTGTTGGTTGCGCATCGTGTTGCGGTGCAACATATGCGTGATGAAAGGATTCTCATGCCCCGGACATTCTCCCCCGGCATCGTCCACGCTGCGCTGGCGGTGGGCGGTTTCGCGATCGGCACTACCGAATTCGCCGCGATGAGCCTGGAGCCGGACCTCGCGCGCGGGCTGCATATCGATGCGCCGACCGCGGGGCATGTCATCAGCGCCTATGCGCTGGGCGTCGTGGTGGGTGCGCCGATGCTGGCGGTGCTGTCGGCGCGGATGGCGCGGCGGACCCTGCTGATCGCGCTGATGCTGATGTTCGCGATCGGCAACGGCCTGTCGGCGATGGCGCCCGATTATCACTGGATGCTCGCCTTCCGCTTTCTCAGCGGCCTGCCGCACGGAGCCTATTTCGGTATCGCCGCGCTGGTCGCCGCCTCCCTCGTCCCCGATGAACGGCGGACGGTGGCGGTGGGGCGTATCATGCTGGGCCTGACCGTGGCGACGGTGGTGGGGGTGCCGCTGGCGCAGATGCTGGGTCAGTGGCTCAACTGGCGCTGGGTCTTCGGCGTCGTCGCCGCGCTGGCGCTGCTGACCGCGACGCTGGTCGCCATCGCCGCGCCGCACGACCGGCCCGAGCAGGGGGCGACGATCCGGCGCGAACTGGCGGCGCTGGGCCGGGGCCAGGTGTGGCTGACGCTGGCGATCGGGGCGATCGGCTTTGGCGGCATGTTCGCGGTCTATACCTATCTCGCCGCGACGCTGACCGAGGTGACGGGGGCGTCCACCGCGACGATCCCGCTGGTGCTGGCGGTGTTCGGCATGGGCATGACGATCGGCAATATCGTCGTGCCGCGCTTTGCCGACCGGGCGTTGATGCCGACGGCGGGCGGGTTGCTGCTCTGGTCGGCGGCGATGCTGGCGCTCTATCCGCTGGCGGCGGGAAGCCTCTGGACGATCCTGCCCAATGTCTTTGCCATCGGCCTGGGCGGTGCGCTCGGCACCGTGCTCCAGACGCGGTTGATGGACGTGGCGGGCGAGGGGCAGGGGCTGGCCGCCGCGCTCAACCATTCGGCGTTCAACACCGCCAACGCCATTGGCCCATGGGCAGGCGGCCTGGCGATCGCGCAGGGTCTGGGCTGGACCTCGACCGGCTATGTCGGCTGTGCGCTGGCGCTGGGCGGCTTTGCGATCTGGCTGGTCGCGATGCGATTCGCCGGAGACACGCTCAGCGGGCCAGCGGATCGATCGAATCGTCCGGTGCTGTCGCACTGAGGCTTTTCGCCACCGCGTCCACCTTCTCCATGACGCGAAGAATGTTGCCGCTGGTCAGCGCGGCGAGGTCGGCATCGCTCCACCCGCGCCGGACCAGTTCGGCCAGCACCAGCGGATAGCCATCGACTCCCGTCATGTTCTCGGGCCCGGTGCTGTTGATCCCGTCATAATCGCCGCCGAAGCCGACCGCGCCGCGCCCCGCCACCTGGGCGATGTGCGCGATATGGTCCGCGACCATCGCCGCCGTCACGCGTGGGGGCGGATTGGCGGCATCCCAGGCGATCAGCGGCGCGGGACTGCGCGGGCCATAGACATTGGCGGCCACCCCGACCGACTTGGCATAGGCGGTGCGCGTCCGATCCCAGGCGCGCCAGTCGCTCGACAGGAAGGAGGGATAGCAATTCACCATCACCACGCCGCCGCCCGCGCCGATCCGGCGGAGCAGATCGTCGGGGATGTTGCGCGGCGCATCCGCCAGCGCGCGCGCGTCGGAATGGGAGGCGATGACCGGCGCCTTGCTGGTATCGAGCACCGCCGCCATCGTCGCGTCCGAGACATGCGCGACATCGACGATCATGCCGATTCGGTTCATCTCGGCGACGACCGCGCGGCCGAACGGGGTGAGGCCGTTGGCGATCGGGGCATCGGTCGAGGAATCGGCCCAGGCCAGGCTGTGGCCATGGGTCAGCGTCATATAGGCGACGCCCAGCGTCCGATACTGACGCAGCACCGACAGCCGCCCGTCGATCTGGTGGCCACCCTCGACCCCGATCAGCGACGCGACTTTGCCGGAGCGGGCGATGCGGCGCATATCCTCTGCCGTGCGGGCCATCGCCATCCGGTCCGGATGCGCGGCGACGAGGCGATGGACGCGGTCGATCTGCTCCAGCGTCATCTCCACCGCGCGCGGACCCGTGACATCGGCCGGAATCCACACCGACCAGAACTGCCCGCCAACACCGCCGCGCTTCAATCGCGGCAGGTCGGTCTGAAACGGATGAGGCAGGTCGGTGGTGCCGGTGTCGAGTGCGGGCGACTCGGGTGGAACGCCGGAGTCGCGCAATTCCCAGGGCAGGTCGTTATGCCCATCGACGATCGGCGCCCGGGCCAGGACCGCTTCGACGCGCCGCGTGACGGCGGCATCGGCCATGGCGGCCTGAGCAAGAAAAAGCACGATCATAGCGTGGGCCTCCGTTCGAAATGGGTGAGCGCGGGGTCGAGCGGCGCGTCGCTTGGCACGACGTGCGCGACCCGGGCGGCGGGCGGACCGTCGGCGGCCTCGGCGATCATCCGGGTCAGGGCCGCGTTATCGCCTTGGACCAGCGCTTCGACCGAACCGTCCGCGCGGTTGCGGACCCAGCCGGTCAGTCCCAGCGAATCGGCGCGGGTCCGGAACCACTCACGATAGCCCACGCCCTGCACGCGCCCGGTAATGCGGAGATGACGACCGACCATACGCTGACTGTCGCGTGGGAGGGGGACAAAGGGAAGTCCCCTATTCCTCCTGTGCATGGGGCGCTGGCAGGGTGGAATGTCCCGACCATCCTCGACCCCGTGGGCGGGTTCGACCTGGCACGCCCCTCCCGCCATGCGCCCCAGGTCCCATCCCCTTGCAGGGGAGGAATCCTGGTTCGCGGGGAGGCGCAGAGCTCGCGGAGAAGACGTGTCTGTTCTTCTCTGCGTCCTCCGCGCCTCTGCGCGAACAAAGGCCTTAGACCTTCTCGGTCAGTTCGGGCACGACGGTGAAGAGGTCGCCGACCAGGCCGATATCGGCGACCTGGAAGATGGGGGCGTCCTCGTCCTTGTTGATCGCGACGATGACCTTGGAGTCCTTCATGCCCGCCAAATGCTGGATCGCGCCCGAGATGCCGACCGCGACATAGACTTCGGGTGCCACGATCTTGCCGGTCTGCCCGACCTGATAGTCGTTGGGGGCATAGCCCGCATCGACCGCCGCGCGGGATGCGCCAACGGCCGCGCCCAGCTTGTCGGCGAGCGGATCGATCAGCGCGTGGAATTGCTCTTCCGAGCCCAGCGCGCGGCCGCCCGAGACGATGACCTTGGCGCTGGTGAGTTCCGGCCGGGCATTCTCGGCCTTTTCCGCGCCGACGAAGCGGGACTTGGCCGCATCGCCGGTCGAGCCGACCGCCTCGATGGTGCCCGAGCCGCCCTCTGCCGCCGCCTTTTCGAAGGCGGTGGTGCGCACCGTCAGGACCAGCTTGGCGTCGCTGGTCTTCACGGTCGCAATCGCATTGCCCGCATAGATGGGCCGGGTGAAGCTGGCCGGCCCCTCGACCGACAGGATGTCCGAAATCTGCATCACGTCGATAAGGGCGGCGACGCGCGGCGCGATATTCTTGCCCGTCGTGGTCGAGGGGGCGAGGAAGGCGTCGTGATGCCCCATTAGCTCGGCCACCAGTGGCGCGACATTCTCGGCGAGCGCGTTGGCGTAGGCCGCGTCGTCGGCGACATGGACCTTGCCGACGCCTGCGATCTTCGCGGCGGCCTGCGCCACGCCGTCCACACCCTGACCGGCGACGATCAGGTGCACCTCGCCCAGCTTGGCCGCCGCCGTGACGGTCGCCAGCGTGGCATCCTTGACGGCCCCGCCGTCATGCTCGACCCAAACCAGCGTCTTCACTTGGCCACTCCCAGTGCTTTCAGTTTCTCGACCAGCTCGTCGACCGAGCCGACCTTGACGCCCGCCTGGCGCTTGCCCGGCTCGGCGACATGGGTGATCGTCAGCCGGGGCGCGATGTCGACGCCGTAATCGGCGGCGGTCTTGGTCGCCATCGGCTTGGACTTGGCCTTCATGATGTTGGGCAGCGAGGCATAGCGCGGCTCGTTGAGGCGCAGGTCGGTCGTCACGATCGCGGGCAGCGTCAGCGCCACCGTCTCCAGACCACCATCGACCTCGCGGGTGACGTCGGCGCTCTGTCCGTCGATCTCGACCTTGGACGCGAACGTGCCCTGCGCCCAGCCGAGCAGCCCGGCCAGCATCTGGCCGGTCTGGTTGTTGTCGCCGTCGATCGCCTGCTTGCCCAGGATCACCAGGCCGGGCTGCTCCTCTTCCACGACCTTGGCGAGCAGCTTGGCGACGCCCAGCGGCTCGGGCGCCTGATCGGCGGTGATGAGGATCGCCCGGTCCGCGCCCATCGCCAGCGCGGTGCGCAGCGTGTCCGCCGCCTTGGGCTCGCCGATCGAGACGACGACCACTTCGGTCGCCGCCCCCTTCTCCTTCAGCCGGATCGCCTCTTCCACCGCAATCTCGTCGAACGGGTTCATCGACATCTTCACGTTCGCCAGATCGACGCCCGTCCCGTCCGCCTTCACCCGCGGCTTCACGTTATAATCCAACACCCGCTTCACGGGCACGACGATCTTCATCGCGATTCCTTCCCGGCTGGATAGCCCATCATGCCGCCGTCTTTGGCGGGCTTGCGACCGCATCGCAAGAGTTACGCCCGACCAACGAGAAAGGGGCCCGGACGTTTCCGCCCGAGCCCCCCTATATCGGTCCATCAGGGCCGAAGGTGCGGTTTAGGCGACCTTCTGCACCTCGGCGACGATCTTCTTGGCGGCGTCGCCCAGATCGTTGGCGGGGACGATGGCGAGACCCGAATTGGCGAGGATTTCCTTGCCCTTCTCGACATTCGTACCCTCGAGGCGGACGACCAGCGGAACCTGCAGGTTCACTTCCTTCGCCGCCGCGACGATGCCGTCGGCGATGATGTCGCAGCGCATGATGCCGCCGAAGATGTTGACCAGAATGCCCTTCACCGCCGGATCGCTCAGGATGATCTTGAACGCCGCGGTGACCTTCTCCTTGTTCGCGCCGCCGCCGACGTCGAGGAAGTTGGCCGGGAACATGCCGTTCAGCTTGATGATGTCCATCGTCGCCATGGCGAGGCCGGCGCCGTTGACCATGCAGCCGATGTCACCGTCGAGCTTGATGTACGCCAGGTCGTACTTCGACGCCTCCAGCTCCATCGCGTCTTCTTCGGTGGTGTCGCGCAGTTCCATCAGGTCCTTGTGACGGAACATGGCGTTGCCGTCGAAGCCGACCTTGGCGTCGAGCACCATCAGCTTGCCGTCCTCGGTGACGGCGAGCGGGTTGATCTCGATCTGCTCGGCATCGGTGCCCAAGAACGCGGCGTACAGCTTAGACGCGACGTTCGCAGCCTGCTTGGCGAGGTCGCCGGTCAGCTCCAGCGCGGCGGCGACGGCGCGGCCGTGATGCGGCATGAAGCCGGTTGCGGTGTCGATGTCGATCGAGTGGATCTTCTCGGGCGTGTCATGCGCCACGGTCTCGATGTCCATGCCGCCTTCGGTCGAGGCGACCATCGAGACGCGGCCGGTCGCGCGGTTGACGAGCAGCGCGAGGTAGAATTCCTTGGCGATGTCGACGCCGTCGGTCACGTACAGGCGGTTGACCTGCTTGCCCGCTTCGCCGGTCTGGATGGTGACCAGCGTGTTGCCCAGCATGTCGGTGGCGTGCGCACGGACTTCCTCGGCGGTCTTGGCGAGGCGGACACCGCCCTTGGCGTCGGGGCCGAGTTCCTTGAACTTGCCCTTGCCGCGGCCGCCTGCATGGATCTGCGCCTTGACGACGTAGAGCGGTCCGGGGAGCTTGGACGACGCCTCGACGGCCTCCTCGACGGTCATCGCGGCGAAGCCGGCGGGGACGGGCACGCCGAACTTGGCGAGCAATTCCTTGGCCTGATATTCGTGGATGTTCATACGCTAGCCTTCCGCCTCTCGGGTGGTTCTAGGGAAATTGGTTGCGGCTAAAGCACAGGCCGGGCGGTAAATCCACCCCGAAACCGCTTTATTGCAATTGCATCGCAAATGCGATTTGCAATCGGTCAGGGCGTTCGATGGCGGCGATGAAGGGAATTATGCGCAAAATCATCGCATATGCGTTATAGCACCGTCATGCATTGGGCTTTCGGTATCCTCCTGTTTCTCGGCACCGTGATCTTCATGGAGGGATTCGCCTATGCGGCGCATCGCTGGATCATGCATGGGCCCGGCTGGTTCCTGCATGAGAGCCACCATCGCCCGCGCACCGGCAATTGGGAATTGAACGACCTGTATGCGGCGATCTTCGCGGTGCCCTCCTTCGTGATGATCCTGGGCGGCGCGCAGCTGGGATGGTGGCCGGGCTTCACCTGGATCGGGGCGGGGATCGCGGCTTATGGCGCCATCTATTTCGGCTTTCACGACGTGATCGTGCACAAGCGCCTGCCGAGCCGCTATCTGCCCAAATCCGAGTATATGAAGCGCATCATCCAGGCGCACCGGCTGCACCATGTCGTCGAGACCAAAGATGGCACGGTCAGCTTCGGCTTTCTGGTCGCGCCCAAGCCCGAGGCGTTGAAGGCCGAATTGAAGCGGCGGTCGCGGGCGGGGGTGCGTCGCCCGGCAGGTGCGCCGCCCGAGCGGGATGCGGCGTTGTCGGAAAAGTAACCTTCTTTTGGATAAGATGAAGGCACTATGGAAAAACCGGTCTTTACCCCGCCGTTCGAGCCGGTTGCCGGCCAGGATCTTCGCCGTTCGCTACGCCATGCGGTGCGGATGCGCGCGCATTTGCGCGACAAGGGACAGACTCGGTTCGAGATCGACGTGGTCGACCTGTCGCCCGAAGGCTTTCGTGCCGAAACCAGCTTCACTCTTTGGCCGGGCACCATCGTCTGGCTGACCGTGCCGGGCTTGGCGCCACTGGAGGCGGTGATCGCATGGCGCGACCGGTTCCGATATGGTTGCGC
The DNA here is from genome assembly GCF_965112005.1 of Sphingomonas sp. Marseille-Q8236. Lineage (NCBI taxonomy): Bacteria > Pseudomonadati > Pseudomonadota > Alphaproteobacteria > Sphingomonadales > Sphingomonadaceae > Sphingomonas > Sphingomonas sp. Marseille-Q8236. The sequence goes on along the minus strand of NZ_CBCOPO010000001.1, from coordinate 909,247 downwards.
CTTTTCGAAGCCGCTTCACCCGGCGGTGTTCGAACATATCGTCGGCTTGGGGAATCGCTGAGGGCCGACCATCGCCCCTGCTTTGTGCGAAGAGCGTGCGCTTCGGGAATGACTATTATCCGTGCGGCCCGAGCGACCTCGAAGGCCGCGGGACTGATGTCCGGACCGCCTGATGCCGGGCGATGGGGGCCGGGCGATGATGATTGCCGACGGCCCCGCTCAAACCTTAATCGAACAGGCTCGAAACGCTCGTCTCGTCCGCGATACGCTTGATCGCCTCGCCCAGCAGCGGGGCGATGGGCAGGTGGCGAATCTTGCCGGTGGTGTTGATCGACTCGTGATTCCCGATCGAGTCGGTGATCACCAGCTCGCGCAGCTCCGAGCCATCGACGCGCGCCACCGCGCCGCCCGACAGGACGCCATGGGTGACATAGGCGACGACATCCTGCGCCCCCGCCTGACGCAGCGCGGCGGCCGCGTTGCACAGCGTCCCCGCCGAGTCGACGATGTCGTCGATCAGGATGCAGAAGCGCCCTTCGACGTCACCGATGATGTTCATCACTTCCGACTCGCCCGCACGCTCGCGACGCTTGTCGACGATGGCCAGCGGCGCGTTGTTGAGGCGCTTGGCAAGCTGGCGCGCGCGGACCACGCCGCCCACGTCGGGCGAGACGACCATGAGATTGTCGTTCTTGAACCGCGCGAGAATGTCCGCCGACATGACCGGCGCGGCATAGAGATTGTCGGTCGGGATATCGAAGAATCCCTGGATCTGACCGGCATGGAGGTCGACCGACAGGACGCGGTCGGCGCCCGCGACCGTGATCAGATTGGCGACCAGCTTGGCCGAGATCGGCGTGCGCGGGCCGGGCTTCCGATCCTGGCGCGCATAGCCGAAATAGGGGATGACCGCCGTGATCCGCCGCGCCGACGCACGCTTCAGCGCGTCGATCATGATCAGCAATTCCATGAGGTTGTCGTTCACCGGATAGCCGGTCGACTGGATCACGAACACGTCCTCGCCGCGGACATTTTCCTGGATCTCGACGAAGATTTCCTCATCGGCGAAACGGCGGACAAGGGCCTCGGTCAGCGGCACTTCCAGATAGGCCGAAACCGCTTTGGCCAGCGGCAGGTTCGAATTGCCGGTCATCAACTTCATGCTACTACCCCGTCCCCGCAGACAGTCTCTGATCGCGGCCCCTTTAATCGCGCTGTCACAATAGCGCAAAGGCGATTCCCGGATTATGGCGCGGGGCATGACCGTGACCCGTTTCGCTCCCTCGCCCACCGGGCGGCTGCATGTCGGCAATATCCGCACCGCGCTGCACAACTGGATATATGCGCGAAAGGCCGGCGGACGCTTCCTGCTGCGCATCGACGACACCGATGCCGAGCGGAGCGAGGAACGCTATGTCGATGCGATCCGGGCGGATTTGGCGTGGCTGGGGCTGATCCCGGATGCGGAGGTCCGCCAGTCGCAGCGTTTCGCGCTGTACGAGGCGCGCTTCGCCGAGCTGGTCGCGAGCGGCCATGTCTATCCCGCCTATGAGACGGCGCAGGAACTGGACCTGAAGCGCAAGATTCAGCTCGGGCGGGGTCTGCCGCCGGTCTATGATCGCGCCGCGCTGGCCCTGAGCGACGAGGATCGTGCCAAGCTGGAGGGCGAGGGCGTTCGCCCGCACTGGCGGTTCAAGCTCGATCACGGCGCAGCCATCGAATGGGACGATGCGGTGCGCGGAGCCCAGCGCTTCGATCCGGCGACGATGAGCGATCCGGTGATCCGCCGCGCCGACGGCACGTGGCTCTATATGCTTCCCTCGGTGATCGACGACATCGACATGGGCGTGACCCAGGTGGTGCGTGGCGAGGATCACGTCTCCAATACCGCGCTCCAGATTCAGATGTTCCAGGCGCTGGGGGCGGAACTGCCCCGCTTCGCCCATGCCGCTTTGCTGACCGGCAATGAGGGCAAGCTGTCCAAGCGACTCGGCTCGCTGGGCGTCGATCACTTTCGCGAGATCGGCATCGAGCCGCAGGCGGTGCGTGCGCTCCTCGCACGGATCGGGACCAGCGATCCGGTCGAGCCGGTCGCCGACATGGCCCCCCTGATCGCCGGATTCGACTTTTCGCGCTTCGGTCGGGCACCGGCGCGGTTCGACGAGGCGGAGCTGGCGCAACTGAACGCGCGCATCCTCCACCAGACGCCCTATGACGCGGTCGCCGATCGCCTGCCGACCGGCATGGGCGCGGCGGAATGGGAGGCGGTGCGCCCCAATCTTTCCACCGTCGCGGAGGCCGCCGACTGGTGGCAGGTGATCGAGGGACCGGTCGAGGCCCCCGAACCTGCCGAGGACGACCGCGCCTATCTGGCCCAGGCGGCGCAGGTTGCGGGCGAAATCGACTGGGCGGGCGACCCCTGGCATGCGCTGACCGCCGCGCTGAAGGACGCGACCGGGCGCAAGGGCAAGACGCTGTTCCTGCCGTTGCGACTCGCGCTGACCGGGCGGGCGCAGGGGCCGGACATGGCCGCGCTGCTGCCGCTGATCGGGCGCGAGCGGACGGTCGCGCGTCTGTCGGCCTGATTTACCGAACGGCCTTTCATTACCGCATCCCCTCGCCCACATAGGGCGGGCAACACGTAAAGGAGCGTCTTTTGGCCACGTTGGGAATGTCGCCCGCCGAGAAGGAGGCCGTTACCGCCTTCCGCCGCGATGTCGTAGAGCCGTCGATGACCAAGCTGGTCATCCTCGATTTCTGGGCGGAATGGTGCGGGCCGTGCAAGGCGCTGGGCCCTACGCTGGAGAAGGTGGCGGAGGCCTATGCCGACAAGGGCGTCGTGCTGGCCAAGATCGACACCGACAAGAACCAGTTCATCGCCAACCAATTCCAGATCCGCTCGATCCCAACCGTCTATGCGATGTTCCAGGGACAACTGGTCGCCGACCTGACCAGCGCGCGCACCGAAAGCGCGCTGCGCACCATGCTCGACCAGTTGCTCAAGCAATTGCCGATCCAGTCGGAGGCGGCGGATGCAGCGGCGGAGCTGGAACCGTTGATTGCGATGGGCGAGGAAGTGCTCGAGGCCGGCGACGCCGAACGCGCGCTGTCGATCTTCGACCAGCTGCTCGACATGGCACCCGATCACCCCGCCGTGCTGTCCGGTCGCATCCGGGCGCTGATCGCCGCCGGACAGGTGGACGAGGCGGAAGCGGCGGTGGATGCGCTGCCCGAGACGCTGGCGAACGACCCCGCCATCCACCGCGCTGTCGCCGCCGTGGCGCTGGCCCGCTCGGCACCTCCGGCGGCGGACTATGCCGGACTGGCCGATGAAGTCGCCGCCAACCCCGACGATCATGAGAAGCGGTTCGCGCTGGCGAATGCGCAGATGGCGGCGGGGGACCGAGACGGTGCGGCGGACAATCTGCTCCACATCGTCGCGGCCGATCGCAGCTGGAACGAGGATGCCGCGCGCCAGCAACTCCTCAAGCTGTTCGAGGTCGTCGGCATGACCGATCCCTGGGTGTCGCAGCAGCGGCGGCGCCTGTCCGCCATCCTGTTCGGATAAGAGCGGATGGCGCGGCTCTCGATCTTTCCGCTGGCGGGCGCGATCCTCTTTCCGGGGATGCCGTTGCCGCTGCATATCTTCGAGCCGCGCTACCGGGCGCTGGTATCCGACGCGATGGCGCGAGACCGGCGGATCGGCATGGTCCAGCCATCGGGCGAGGGGGACAAGCCTTCGCTCTATGCGACCGGCTGTGTCGGCCGTATCGCCGAGGTCGAGGCGATGGAGGATGGCCGCTATAATCTGGTCCTGGAGGGCGTGTCGCTGTTCCGCATCATTCGCGAGCTGGAGGTGACGACGCCCTTCCGCCAGGTCGAGGCGGAGTTGCTGCCCGTGGTGGACGAAGACCTGTTGTCGCTCGGTCGCCGCGCCTCGCTGGAACAGGAGTCGCGTCGCTTCGCCGATCTGCAGGGCTATGCGGTCGACTGGGATGCGGTCGGTCGGCTGGACGAAGAGAGCCTGGTCAACGGCATCGCCCAGATCGCGCCGTTCGACATCGCCGCCAAACAGGCACTGCTGGAGGCTCCCGACCTGGAACAGCGGGCCGAGCTGATCATCCAATTGATGCAATTTTTCGGTCGCCATGACGGCGAGGATCGGGTGACGCTGCAATGAGCCTGGACCCGTGGCTGCTCGAACGGCTGGTCTGCCCGGTGACGCGGACGCCGCTGCGCTATGACGAGCCCGCGCAGGAACTGGTGTCGGAGGCGGCGGGACTGGCCTATCCAATCCGCGACGGCGTGCCGGTGATGCTGGTCGAGGAAGCGCGGGAAATCTGATACCCGCCTTAGTTCAACCAACCCCCACCTCCGTTCGCACTGAGCGAAGTCGAAGTGCACGTTCCGCGTTGGCGGATAGGGTTTCCCTTGGCCTTCGACTTCGCTCAGGCTGAACGGAGGATGGGAACGGTCAAACGAGTCTGCCGACCAGCGCCACCAACACGATGATCAGCGCCGCGACGCTGGAATAGAAGGTCAGCGCAAAGCCGAACGCCCGCGCCGCTGCACCCCGCGTATAATTCGCCCAGAACAGCGTCCGCCCCACCGAGAACAGCGCGGCGAGCGCCGGGATCATCGCCCCCGACCCTTCCACCACCCAGGCGAGCGCCAGATAGGCGGGAATCGCCAGCACCACCTGTTCCAGCGTGTTCCGCAGCACCGCCTGCGCGATGACGACCCGCGGCGAATCCCCGCTCCCGCTGGCTGCCGCATCGATGTCGGCGGGCGATTCGAAGCGGAGCGCCGCGACATGTCCGATCGCCGCCGCCAGCCAGAGCGCCGCCACCGTCGCCGCCGCCACCGCGCGGAGCACCCGGTCCGTGGGCGACAGAACGGGCGCGATACTCCAGCCGATCGCCAGCGTCAGGACGATAACGGCTAGGGCTGCCCCCATGCCGCGCGCCACGCCGGTCTGGCGGCGGTCGCGAATTGGAGCCCGAACGGGGCGGGTGGGGCGATCAGGATAATCAGGCCCAGGGATCATAGCTGCCGAAACTCCAGACATGGCCTTCCGGGTCGCGCGCCGCATAGCCTCGCCCGCCATGGGGCTTGTCCGCCGGCTCGGCTATGATCGTCGCACCGCCAGCACGGGCCTGGGCCGCATGGGCGTCGACATCCGCGACGACCAGATACAAGTCCATCGTCACGCCGCCGGCCTGGGTCGGCGTCTTCGATCCCGCCACGGCGGCATGGGGCGTGAACAGCGCGCTCGACACCATCACCATCCGCTCCTGCCATACCAGTTGCGCGTGATGGATGACGGTCGGATCGTCGGGATCGGCAAACACCGCCTGTCGCGCGAACCCGAAGGCGTCACATAGAAAGTCGATGGCGCGCGGCGCATTCTCGTACCGGAGGCAGGGAATGATATCGTGCCGCATCGCCATCTCGCTCGATTGGGTTACACCATCACGCCCTGCAACAACCGGGGCAGCTGTCCGGTTTCGCCGCGCGCCTCGGCCATGAAGCGGTTCTTGATCGGCGGGATATGGTTGATCGCGGTGATGCCCAGCCGCCGGATCGCACTGGCGGTCTTTCCGGGCACGCCGAAGATGCGGTTGAAGCTGTCGGTCGCCACCGACACCATCAGCGTGTCGAGCCCGCGCCATTGCTGGTAGCGCTGGAGCAGCGCCGCATCGCCCAGATCCATCCCGGTCCGCTTGCCCTCGACCAGCACCTCGACCAGCGCGGCGACGTCGCGATAGCCGAGGTTCACGCCCTGCCCCGCGATCGGGTGGATGCCATGCGCCGAGTCGCCGACCAGCACCAGCCGGTCGCCGGTCATGGTCGCGGCGCGGTGGAAGCCCAGCGGATAGGCCGAACGCGGGGAGGCATGGGACAGGGTGCCCAGGAATCCGCCCATGCTCTTCTCCGCCTCCGCCAGGAAGGCCCGGTCGGAGAGCTTGAGCATCGCATCGCCGTCGCGCCCCGGCACCGACCATACGATCGCCGAGCGATGCCCGATTTCGTCGTCCGGCAAGGGCAGCAGCGCGAAGGGACCGGTGGGGTAAAATATCTCGAACGCGATATTCTCGTGCGAGGCTTCGTGGTGGAAGGCGCTGATGATCGCCTTATGGTCATAGGACCAGCGCGCGACCTTGATTCCCGCCGCGTCGCGAGTCGGGGATTGCCGCCCCTCCGCCGCGACCAGCAGGGGCGCGCGGACGGTGGTGCCGTCGCTAAGCTGTGCGATGACGCCGCCCGGACCACGCTCGACCGACAGGGCGCGGGTCTGCATCCGCAGATCGACCAGATCAGCCTCATTGGCGGTGGCATGGATCGCGCGGCGGAGCAGCTTGTTCTCGAACATCGTGCCCAGCGCGCCGTCATCGGCGTCGGGGATGAAGTCGAGCGCGCCGGGCTCCAGCCCGTCGCTGACCCGAATATGCCGAATCTCGCAGCCCTGGCCCGCCAGCTTCGCGCCGATCCCGATCGCGTCCAGCATCCGCCAACTGGCCGAGGCGACGGCGGAGGCGCGTCCGTCGAAACCGGGGGCCAGGATCACCGCCGGATCGGCGGGATCGACGATGATCGAAGACAGGCCATGCGCGGCCAGCCCGACGCCCAGCGTCGCGCCGACCAGGCCGCCGCCGAGGATGATGACGTCGCAATTCATAGCTTCGCTCCTAGACCTTCCTATCGCGCCAAACAATGTGGCAGGCGCTCGCGCCTTGACGTGGGAACCATCAGAGGCGATGAATTTTCCCGCATTTTCGGACATTCCTGAAGGACAACACCCATGGCCAGCCGCGCGCAGCCGGTTCTATGGCGCGAGACGGTGAAGGCGGGGGCGGTGCGCAGCGGCGCGCTGGTCACGGCGATCGCCCTTTTTGCCGTTACGCTGATGCTGGTGCTGGCGCTGGCCAGCTACCGGGCGAGCGACCCGGCGCTCAACACCGCCTCGGGCGCGGTGCCCGCCAACTGGATGGGGCTGCCGGGCGCGTGGGTGGCCGATATCGCGCTGACCCTGTTCGGGCCCGCCGTCGCGCTGATCCTGCCGGTGGGTCCGATCATCGCGACCCGGCTGTGGCGCGACCGACCGGCGGGACGCTGGGTGCGGATGCTGCGGCAGGCGGTGATCGGCGTCGCGCTGATGGCCTGTGCCTTGTCCTTCGTGTCCGACTCGGCGGTGCTGGCGCTGCCCGCCGGATGGGGCGGGGTGATCGGCCTGTCGGCCGTCGGGCTGGTCGACTGGGTGCTGGCGTTCAGCGGACAGCCGGCGGTCGTCACCTGGGGTTCGGTCGTGGCGGGGCTTGCCTTCGGCCTGGGCGGTGCACTGATCTGGGGACGCAGCCTAGAACTCGATCTGGCCGAACGCGGTCTGGCGCGGTTGCGCCGTCGCCGCGCCGCCATGTCGGGCGACGAGGCCGATGGCGTGCCCTGGGACGATGAAGACGAGTCGCTTTACGACGACGAAGAGGATGAGGAGCCGCTGACGCTGGCGCGCAAGGCGGTGCCGGCGCGCGAGGATCGCCCTGCCCCCGTCATCGCCGACCGCCAGGTCGCACCCGCCCCCGCCCGGCCCAAGGCGGCGGCCGACCGCGATGCGCCCTATCAGCTTCCCGGCCTCGACCTGCTGACGCCCGCGCCGCCGACGCCGGCGGGCACGATCGACAAGGCGGGGCTGGAGCGCAATGCGCGGCTACTGGAGAATGTCCTCGACGATTTCCGCGTCCAGGGTTCGATCGTCGAGGTTCGCCCCGGCCCGGTCGTCACCATGTACGAGCTGGAGCCCGCGCCCGGCATCAAGGCCAATCGCGTCATCGCGCTGGCCGACGACATCGCGCGCAACATGTCGGCGATCTCGGCGCGCGTCGCGGTGATTCCGGGGCGCAACGTCATCGGCATCGAACTGCCCAATCAAAAGCGCGAGATGGTGTCGCTGCACGAACTCGTCGCGTCGCAGAGCTTTGCCGACCAGGCCGCGCAATTGCCGATCATCCTGGGCAAGAATATCGCGGGCGACTCGGTCGTCGCCGACCTCGCGCCGATGCCGCACCTGCTGGTCGCGGGTACGACGGGTTCGGGCAAGTCGGTCGGCCTCAACGGCATGATCCTGTCGCTGCTCTACCGACTGACGCCCGAGCAGTGCCGGATGATCATGATCGACCCCAAGATGCTCGAACTGTCGATGTATGACGACATCCCGCATCTGCTCTCCCCGGTCGTCACCGATCCGGCCAAGGCGGTCCGCGCGCTGAAATGGGCGGTCGAGACGATGGAGGACCGCTATCGCCAGATGTCCTCGGTCGGCGTGCGCAGCCTGGCCAGCTTCAACGACAAAGTGCGCGCCGCCAAGGCCAAGGGGCAACCGTTGGGGCGCAAGGTCCAGACCGGCTATCACCCCGAGACCGGCCAGCCGGTTTATGAGGAAGAGAAGCTCGAATACGAACCGCTGCCGCAGATCGTGGTGATCGTCGACGAGCTGGCCGACCTGATGATGACGGCGGGCAAGGAAGTCGAATTCCTGATCCAGCGGCTGGCGCAAAAGGCGCGCGCGGCGGGTATCCACCTGATCATGGCGACGCAGCGCCCGTCGGTGGACGTCATCACCGGCGTCATCAAGGCGAACCTGCCGACCCGGATCAGCTTCCACGTCACCTCAAAGATCGACTCGCGGACCATCCTGGGCGAGCAGGGCGCCGAACAGCTGCTGGGGCGTGGCGACATGCTCTACATGCCTGGCGGCAAGGGCATCGTGCGGGTCCACGGCCCCTTCGTCTCGGATGACGAGGTGCACCGGGTCGCCGATCACTGGCGGGCGCAGGGGCAGCCCGACTATATCTCCTCGGTCACAGAGGAACCGGCGGAGAGCTTCGCGCTCGACGGTGCGCCCACGGGCGAGGATTCGGCCGAGGACCAGCAGTATCGTGCCGCGATTCAGCTCGTGTGCGAGAGCCAGAAGGCCTCGACCTCTTGGCTCCAGCGGCAATTGCGCATCGGCTATAACTCGGCGGCGCGGCTGATCGAGCGGATGGAGACCGACGGCATCGTAGGGCGCCCGGATCATGTCGGTCGGCGTGAGGTGCTTCGCGATACGGAGGGGCATCCGATTTAGGGATTGGGGGCGCACGCTCAAAGGGCACTTCGACTTCGCCCCGTGCGAACCGAGGTTGGGGAATCACCCCTAAACCCATTCAGTCTGAGCGAAGTCGAAGGCCACGGGATAACGCCAGCCCCTACGACCCCACCGGCTTCAACGTCGCCGAGTCGATATGCCAGCGCAGTTGCTCCGCGCTCGCGCCCGGCACGCCGTTGACCCGGCGTACGACATATTGGCCGACGAAGCGCTGCCGTCTTCCGTCGTTCAACTGCGCATCGACCGTCACCGGGACGGTCGCATAGATCGATCCCGCCGCCCCTTCGCTGGGCGGCATCGCGCCGATCGTCACGCTAGTCGCGCGGGTGTCGGCAAAGCCCTTTTGGAAATCGGCGAAGCGCTGGCCCGGACGCCCATTTTCGCCCCACTGGCTCCAGGCGGTGGCATAGTCATGCGCGTTGATCGCCGAATAGTAGCGACGGACGACCGCTGCGGCGGCGGCATCGCTTTGGGGGGCGACCGAACAGCCGGTGGTTTTTGCGGCATCCTCGCCCAGCAATGCGCAACTCCGCGCGATCTCATCCTCGATGATCGCACAGCTATTGGCGGCATTGCACGGCGGATGGGTGGCGGGGGAGACCGAGGTACAGATCTTGACCAGCCGGTCGGCCGCCGCCTGTCCCCGCTCGGCGGAACAGGACAAGATGCCGTTCGGATCGGGCGAGGGTGCGGTCTTGATCGGCGCGGGGAGGGCGGCCTGCTCAGCCTCGGGTCCCGGCGTCGACGGGGCAACGCGCGCAGGGCTGGCGGTGACGGCGGCGCCGTCGTTGCGGGCAGGATCGCCGCCGCTGCCACAGGCGGTCAGCGGCAGCAGCAACGAACCCGCCAGCCAGCGGGCGATCCGGGGAGCGGCACGAGTCACGGCGAAGTCTCCAAAGAAGCGATCGGGATCAACGCCCCGTCATCGCCTCCGGCTCCTCGTCCGGCTGCATCCGGCGCTTCGCCTGCCGTCGGAACCGCCAGTGCCTCGATGGTCAGATGGTGGGCGATCCCGATGCGGTTTCGGCCTCCGGCGCGGCGGGGGTCGGAGCACCTTCGGCCGGGGGTGCGTTCGTCGCTGGGGCCGTCACGGGAGTCGTCACGATCAGCGCCGGGGCGGTGACGGGCGTGACCAGCGCAGCATTCTCGATCAGGTCGAGCGCCCGGCGGGCCGCGACATAACGCTGCGCGGCATGCTGCCAGGCTTGGGCGGTCGCGGCACCGGGCAACCGCGCGACCTCGGCCCGCGCGGCCTCCACCTGCCCGCCGTCGAGCAGGCGACGCGCGCGATCCAGCCGGTCGGCGGGGTTGGACGAGGGGGCGGTGGCCTCGCGGATCACGATCAACCGGCCGATTTCCTGCCGGAGCCCTTCCCACCAACCATCGGATTCGTTGACGACCAGATCGGGCGCCAGCGTGTCCAGCCCCTGGCGCAGCGTCTCCAGCGTCACCGGCTGGCGCGCATTGCCGATCAGCACGGCGACCGCGCGCGGCTCGTTCGCGCCGAAGCGGATGCGCAACTGCTCTTCGAGATAGCCCAGCGGCTGGCCACGATCGACCGCGCGGCGGGCGGCGGCGGCCACCAGGATCGATTCGGCGCGGCCCGCCTGCGCCCCCGCCGCCGAGGCATCGGTGGCGATGGTGGCGGCGCGCGTCTCCAGCGCGGCGAGTTGCGCGGCCAGAGCGGCCTCGCGCGTGGCAAGCGCGATCGGGTCGGCGGCGGCGCGCGCCACATCGCCGCCGGACGATCCGCCATTGGGGGGGCTGCCCGGCTTGGCGGTGGACACCGCGTTCGTTCTGGCGGCCTGGGTGCCGCCGAACCAGGACAGGTTGCGCATCGCATAGGCCATCAGAATCAGTCCGGCAGCAAAGGCGAGCAGGATCAGCGCGACGGTCGCACCCGTACGGGGGCCGCGCGACGGCGGTCGGTCGGATGGCGCGAAATTGTTCATGCCTCGCTTATCCCCGTGGCGGCTGTCCGGGTCAACGCCCGCGCGGCGGCGACCATCGCTTCGTCGCGGGGGGCCTCCGCCACCGCCACGGCGCGCCAGCCCGAGCCCGCCGCCTCCGCCACCTTGGCACTGATCGCGACGATGGCGATGCCGGTGCGCAGCACCCCCGCCGCATCGACACGCTCGGCCAGCCGCGCGGCGGCGCGGGCGGAGTGGAGCAGCACGGTCTCCCCGGTCAGCGTGGCGAAGGCGGACGTCGCCACCGGCACCGGATCGGCGGCATAGACGACCCGCACCATCGCCCCCGTCTCCACCCGGTCGCGTCCCGCCAGATGAAGCAATCGGGCCAGCCCCATCGCCCGCGCCTGTGCGACTACCGTCGCGGCGTCGCTGGTCCCTGTCAGCACCACCGACAGCCCCGCCTTCCGCGCCGCATCGGCGGTGGCGGCACCGACCGCGACGACGGGGCGATGCCTCAGTCCGTCCAGCCCCCGCCCGGCCAGCCGCACCGCCTGCGCGCTGGTGAACAACAGGGCGTCGATGCCGTCGGGATCGGGCGGGGTCCAGTCGCGCGCATGGGTCGCGAAAAAGGGCAGCGACCGTGCCTCCAGCCCCGCATCGCGCAGGGCGGCGATCGTCGCGGCATGGCCGGGTTCGGGCCGGACGACGACGACCGCCATGCGGATCAGCCTCCGGCGAACAGGCGGCGCACCTTGGGCGGTGCGCGGTCGAGCAGGTCCATCGCCAGCCGCGCCCCCAATTCCTCGTCCAGGGCCCCCTCGACCCAGCCCGTCACCCGTGCCGAGCCATCCTCGGCCAGCAATTCGGCGCGCAGCGTCAGCATCTCGCCCGACAAGGAGGCGAGCGCGGCGACCGGGCTGTGGCAATCCGCCTGCAACGCGGCGAGCAGCGAGCGTTCGGCCATGACGCAGCCATGGGTCTCGGCATGGTCGATCGAGCCGATCAGCATGGTCGCCGCGGCATCGTCGGCGCGCGTCTCGATCCCGACCGCGCCTTGGGCGGGGGCGGGCAGCATCTGGTCGGTCGGCACCGCATGCCCGACCTCGCGCCCCAGCCGGTCTAGCCCGGCGGCGGCGAGCAGGGTCGCGTCCAGGTCTCCGTTCGCAACGGCGGCCAGCCGCGTGTCGACATTGCCGCGTAGCAGCGTGATGGCCAGATCGGGGCGGTGCGACAGCAATTGTGCACGGCGGCGCGGGCTGCTGGTGCCGACCACCGCGCCGGGGGGCAGTTCGGCGATGGTCTCCACCCCGATCAGCCGGTCGCGGACATCTGCGCGCGGCAGCATGGCGGCGATGTGCAGCCAGTCGGGGCGGATCGTCTCCACATCCTTCATCGAATGGACCGAGGCGTCGATCTCCCGGTCATAGAGTGCGCGATCCAGTTCCTTGGTCCACAGCGCCTTGCCGCCGATCTCGGCCAGCGCGCGGTCCTGGACCCGGTCGCCGGTGGTCTTGATCGGCACAATCTGGATCGCGTCGGCGTCCCAGCCTTGCGCATCGGCCAGCGCCGTGCGCACCATATGCGCCTGGGTGAGGGCCAGCGGCGAACCGCGCGTACCGAGCCGAAAACGAACCATGATGCCGCCTTTGCCGCAATACGGCCCCCTTCGACAATATCCCGCAAGGCGCGTATGGGGTGGCCCATGCTGATCCTGGGACTGGAATCCTCGTGCGACGAGACGGCCGCCGCACTCGTCACCGATGACGGGCGCGTGCTGGCGCATCGTCTGCTGGGGCAGGAGGCGGCGCATGCCCCGTTCGGCGGCGTCGTCCCCGAAATCGCCGCGCGCGCGCATGTCGAGGCGATGGAGCCGCTGGTCGCCGCCGCCTTTGCCGATGCCGGCGTGACCCTGGCCGATGTCGACGCGATCGCCGCAACGGCGGGGCCGGGGCTGATCGGCGGGGTGATGGTCGGCCTCGTCACCGGCAAGGCGCTGGCCCATGCGGCGAGCAAGCCGCTGATCGCGGTCAACCATCTGGAGGGGCACGCCCTGTCGCCGCGCCTGTCGGACCGCGAGCTGGCCTATCCCTATCTGCTGCTGCTGGTCTCCGGCGGGCATTGCCAGTTGCTGCTGGTCGAGGGCGTCGGACAGTATCGCCGGATGGCGACGACGATCGACGATGCGGCGGGCGAGGCGTTCGACAAGACGGCCAAGCTGCTGGGTCTCGGCTATCCCGGCGGCCCCCGAGTCGAGGCGGCGGCGCGGGAGGGCGATCCCTTTGCGGTGCCGCTTCCCCGACCGCTGAAGGGCGCGGCCGAGCCGCATTTCTCCTTCGCCGGGCTGAAGAGCGCGGTCGCGCGGGCGATCGGGCATCATTCCCCCGAGGATATTGCCGCGTCGTTCCAGCAGGCGGTGGTCGACTGCCTGCTCGACCGCACTCGCCGGGCATTGGCGGACGTGCCGCCGGTCACCGCGCTGGTGGTCGCCGGTGGGGTGGCGGCGAACGGCGTGATCCGGGCAGCGCTGGAGGCACTCGCCGCCGAGCACGGCCTGCGCTTCGTCGCGCCGCCGCTCTGGTTGTGCACCGACAATGCCGCGATGATCGCCTGGGCGGGCGTCGAGCGGTTCCGCGAGGGGCTGACCGATCCGCTCGACACGCCTGCACGGGCGCGCTGGCCGCTCGACCCGGCGGCGGAGGCGGTGCGCGGCGCGGGGGTGAAGGCATGAAGATCGGGGTGATCGGAGCGGGTGCCTGGGGCACCGCGCTGGCGCAGGTGGCGGCCTATGGCGACCGGCCGGTGCGGATCTGGGCGCGCGATCCGGCGGTGGCGGAGGCGATCAACACCACCCATGCCAACCCGCTCTATCTGCCGAACATCGCGCTATCGTCGAGTATCGAGGCGGTCAGCGATCCCGCCGCCATGGCCGAGATGGACGCGCTGCTGGTCGTAACCCCCGCGCAGGCGGTGGGTTCGGTGCTGGCGACGATGCCCGTGGGGTCCAAGCCGTTGGTCCTGTGCTCCAAGGGCATCGAGGCGGGGTCGCGGCGGCTGGTCGGCGAGGTGGCGCGGGCGATCCATCCGGATGCGCCGATCGCGGTGCTGTCCGGCCCGACCTTCGCGCATGAGGTGGCGGCGGGGCTGCCCACGGCGGTGACGCTGGCATGTGAGGAGCCGGAACTCCGCAAGGCCTTGTCCGCGCGAATCGCCGCGCCGCATTTCCGGCCCTATGCCACCGACGACGTGACCGGCGCGGAGATTGGCGGCGCGATCAAGAATGTGCTCGCCATCGGGTGCGGCGTGGTGGAGGGCGCGGGGCTGGGCCAGAATGCCCGCGCCGCACTGATCGCGCGCGGCTTTGCGGAGATGACCCGGTTCGGGCTGGCGCGCGGCGGTCGGGCGGAGACGCTGGCCGGGCTGTCGGGGCTGGGCGATCTGGTGCTGACCTGTTCCTCCACCGCCTCGCGCAATTTCTCGCTCGGCGTCGGGCTGGGGCAGGGGCGGTCGGCGGCGGAGTTGCTCGCCGACCGGCGGACCGTCGCGGAAGGCGCCTTTACCGCGCCCGTGTTGCGCCAGGCGGCGGCGGAGGCGGGTGTCGACATGCCGGTGTGCGAGGCGGTGTGCCGCTTGCTCGACGGCGCGGCGGTGGGCGAGGTGATCGGCACGCTGCTGGCGCGGCCGCTCAAGGCTGAGGGGGCTTGATCCCTCCACCGTTCCGTTCAGCCTGAGCGAAGTCGAAGGCCAAGGGGCGGGATGTGCGGAGGGAAGGTCTTAGCGCAACACCTGTCGCGCGAGCGACCCGCAGGCCGCGTCTTGCGCCTTGGGTCCCGAATCGCCCGTGATCGCCCGGCCGATCGATTGGAAGATATTGCCGACCGATTTCACCTCCTTGGGGATGACCAGATCGGGCTTCTCCAGCGTCCCCGACACCGTCGCCGCGCCCGCCAGCCGGAGCGTCGCGTCATGTTTGGGCGCGCCGGTCAGGCGCAGCGCCAGCCGCTCGTCGGGGAAGCTGATCGTCCCCGTACCGTCCAGCCGACTGCGCGAGGTATCGACGATCAGCGGATCGGCGCGGCCCGTGCCGTTTTTCATGTCGACGCCCAGGATCAGGCAGCGCAGGCTTGCCCGCTTGCTATCTCCGATGAACGCCGCACCCGCATCGAAGCCCAGGGCCGCGGCATAGCGATCGGGCAATGAACCATTTGCGACGACCAGGCCGATGCGACCGTCCGACCGCCCGACGGCGTCGCGCACCGTTTCGCCGCTGCCCGCCAGTTTCGCGCGGGCGGCGACCTGGCCGGTAATCTCGGTCTGGCCGGACAGCGACAGGACGCTGGCCCCGGTCAATCGCAGGTCGAGCGCCAGATGCGGCATTTTGCGTCCGTTGCGCTGGTCGATCACTGCCCGACCCGTCACCACGCCTTCGCGCAGGGCCATGCGGATGTCACCGATGGTCAGCAACTGGTGATCCATCGTCATCCGCCCGGCCAGGCCGGTGATCGGCGAGGAGCCCTGCGCGCTGACCACCCGGCCGACGCGAAAGCGGATGGTGCCGTCGGTCGTGTCGATCTTGGAGATGTCGATCCGCGTATTGGGCACCAGCCGCGGCCCGATCCGCCGTTCGAGCGCGGCGGCCTCTGCCCGGCCTTCCGCCGAAGACAGGTCGTCAAAGTCGAGCTGCCGCGCGGTCACTTCGCCGTCCAGCACCGTGCGCCCCGCCTTCTTGTCGACGGTCAGATGCCCGGCCAGGTCGGAGCGGCCGATCCGTCCCTTCAGATCGGTGATGGTCCAGCGGGGGCGTTCGTGGCGGACATGGGCGGATAATGCGACCGGGCGGGTCTGGAACAGCCCCGCCTCGATCACCGCGTCGATCCGCTTCAGGTCGTCGGCCTTGGCCGTCAGGTCCAGCGTCATCGCATCGGTATCGAACGGGCGATCCATCGTCCCGCGCGCCGTCATCGACAGCGTGTTGCCCGTGATCGTCGCGGCAAAGGGCCAGCGCCCCGGTTTGACCGCCGCGCCGGTGAACATGATCCGCACCGGCGCGCCGCGCACCGATCCCGGCCCATCGGCCCGGACGCCCTTGTCGGGGTCGGCGGTGATATGCAGCACGGCGTCGCGATCCTGCTTGGCATCGCGGTAGCTGATGGTGCCATCGGTGATGGTCAGCCCCTGCAAATCGGTGGAGCTGCCGCCCTCCTCTGGTTCGCCGGGGCGCGACCAGTTGGTGCGGCCTTGCTTGTCGCGAACCAGCGCGAGATGCAGGCCCGAGACGCGAATATCTTCGGGTACGAAGGACCCTTTCAGCAACGGCCAGACCGAGAAGCGGATTTCGGCGCGCTCCATCCGTGCGAAATCCCCCGTCCCCGCCCAGTCGGCCTGAGGAATTTGGAGCTTTTCGACCGCAATGACGGGGTGGAAGCCGATACTGTCGACGCGGTGGACCGACCCGATGGTGACCGGCCGTCCGAACCGCTCGGTCGCCTCGCGCGTCACCGCGCCGCGAAGCACGCCCCAAGGAAAGATTGCGAGGATCGCCAGAAGCAGCAGCGGCACAGCCACCAACACCCCCAAGGCGATCCGTCCCCAATGTCGCTGCCGCGTCCCCGCACGATCCGTTGCTTGTCCCATGTTAAGCGGGACGCGCGACCCGGTGCTTCGTTCCGGCAGCGTCAGGAGTTGGTGCGCGATGATTGCCCCGACCGTCCCCGCGCCCTAGATAGAGGACAAAGACCTTCAGGAGCTCCCTGCGTTGATCCTCATCCTTCAGATTCTCCGAATTCTCCTCGATGTCGTCTGGTGGGTGATCATCGTGCAGGCGATCCTGTCCTGGCTGATCGCCTTCAACGTCATCAACACCTCCAATGATTTCATCCGGTCGATCTGGTATGCGCTGCAACGGATGACCGATCCGCTCTATCGCCCGATCCGGCGGATCCTGCCCGATTTCGGCGCGCTGGACCTGTCGCCGATGGTCGTTCTGCTGATCGTCATCATCCTGGACAAGGTGCTGGATACCGCGATCGCCCAGCAGATGTACGGGGGCGCGGTCGTCGTCGGCTGAGCCATGCCCGCCTGGGCCCTGCGGGACGACGGCATCCAGATCGCGGTGCGGGTGACGCCGCGCGGCGGTCGGGATGCGCTGACCGCCGGGACGGAGGAGCATTTCGCGGCGCGCCTGTCTGCCCCGCCGGTCGATGGCGCGGCCAATGCCGCGCTGGTCCCGCTGGTCGCCCGGCATTTCGGTGTGCCCAAGCGCGCGGTGAGGATCGTTGCGGGCGAAACCGCACGATTGAAGCGCCTGCATATCGCCGGGGATCCGCAAATGCTGGCGCGCATCGCCGAGGCGCTTTATGGCGATGCGCCATGACCAGCGCCACGATCATCGACGGCAAGGCGTTCGCCGCCGGCCTCCGCACCCGCATCGCCACCCAGGTCGCGACCTTCCGCGAAGCCGCCGGCCGCGTGCCCGGCCTGGCGGTCGTACTGGTGGGCGAGGATCCCGCCTCCAGCGTCTATGTCCGTTCCAAGGGCAAGGCGACGCGCGAGGCGGGGATGGAAAGTTTCGAGCATCGCCTGCCCGCCGATACCGATCAGGCGACGCTGCTGACGCTCGTCGAACAACTCAATGCGGATCCGACGGTGGACGGCATCCTCGTCCAGCTTCCCCTGCCGGGCCAGATCGATGCGCAGGCGGTGATCCAGACGATCGATCCCGACAAGGATGTCGACGGCTTCCACCCCGTCAATGCCGGGCGGCTGGCGACGGGTGTCGAGGGCTTCGTGCCGTGCACCCCGCTCGGCTGCCTGATGCTGCTCAAGAGCATCCATCCCAGCCTGTCGGGCATGGACGCGGTGGTCGTCGGCCGCTCCAACATCGTCGGCAAGCCGATGGCGCAGCTGCTGCTGGGCGAAAGCTGCACCGTGACGGTCGCGCACAGCCGCACCCGCAACCTGGCCGAGGTGGTCGGCCGCGCCGATATCGTGGTGGCGGCGGTGGGCGTGCCCGGCCTGGTCAAGGGCGACTGGATCAAGCCGGGCGCCAGCGTCATCGATGTCGGCATCAACCGGATCGAGACCGGTCTGGTCGGCGATGTCGAATATGACGTGGCCGTCCAGCGGGCCGGCGCGATCACCCCGGTGCCCGGCGGTGTCGGCCCGATGACGATCGCGGTCCTGTTGCGCAACACGCTGGTCTCGGCGGGACGGCGCGAGGGCGTCGCGATCGACCAGACGGCACTGTAAGCCGGTGCTCGAACTCTTCATCTCTTCGCTCATCACCTTCTTCGTGGTGATCGACCCGCCGGGTTGCGCGCCGATCTATGCGGGGCTGTCGGCGGGGGCCACGCCGCAGCATCGCCGGGCGATGGCAATCCGAGCGGTCTTCGTCGCCTCGGTCATCCTGTTCGTCTTCGCGCTGTTCGGCGAGGCGTTGCTGCACGGCCTGGGCATCGAGATGGCGGCGTTCCGCATCGCGGGCGGCATCATGCTGTTCCTGATCGCGCTGGAGATGGTGTTCGAGAAGCGGACCCAGCGGCGCGAGGACCGCGCGGCCAAGATCGCTGACGATCCGCACGAGGCGGAGGATGTGTCGATCTTCCCCATGGCGATGCCGATGATCGCGGGTCCGGGTTCGATCGCCACCGTGATGCTGCTGATGAGCCGTAATCAGGGGCTGGAGGCGTCGATCGTCGTCCTGGCGGCGATGGGGACGATCCTGCTGCTGACGCTGGTCGCGCTGCTGGCGGCGGGGCCGCTGATGCGGCTGCTCGGCGCGAAGATCGAGGCGGTGATCACCCGCGTGCTGGGCGTCCTGCTGGCGGCGCTGGCGGTGCAGTTCGTGATCGACGGGGTGACCGCGTCCTTGCGTTGATTTTTCGCGCGGAGACGCGGAGGCGCGGAGAAGAAGGCTGATTTACCGCCTTTGGCGGTAGACCCTCGAAACAGTCGGAGAGGAAGCGAAAGCTATCCAGTACTGCGCCCCCTCCGCGTTCTCCGCGCCTCCGCGAACCTTAAACCCGCAATCCGCGAGCGGTTCGACCGCGAGGGCGCGAAGACTCTCAATCGATCCGGTACAGCCGCAGCGGCGACCCCTTGGGCAGTGGCAGCGGGGTCAGCCAGTTCGGCACCCAGCCATGCGCCATCCGGTCGTAGAATCCCCCTGGCGCACGCGCGCGGTAATTGGTCGACTCGGCCATGTCGGGGCAGATCAGCAACAGGGTCGCGCCATGCCGCTTCATGATCGCCCGCGCCTGCGCCTCGCTGCCCTGAAAGGCGTGCTGCACGTCCAGGATCGCGTTGCCATTGCGGTGATAGGGGCCTGCGATCGCATCGTGATGGGTGGTGACGATCAGACGTGGCCCCAAGTCGACGAAGGTGAATACCGTCGCCTTGGGATAGGCGTTGACCCGCGTCAGCACCGAGGTCCGCACGCACTGCCCGGTCGCGCGATTGACCCGCGCGGCATAGGCGCTGGGCTGCGCGGCCGGCAGCTTCTTCAGGACCAGCGCGGCGACGACGCCGGTGGGAATCAGGATCACCGCGACCGTCAGCGGCACCCGCAACAGGGGTGAGCGCAACCGCTGGATCAGCGGGAGGAGCATCCACACCAAAGCCGCGACGCCCGGTACCGCCAGCATCTGCGCCGCCGGGGCCGCGCGCGCCTGCCACAACAGCATGGCGCAGGCGAAGGCGGTGAACAGCGCGACCGCGCTCCACCCGATCGTCCGACGCCGCCATGCCGCCAGGGCCGCACCGATCAGGCCGATGACCGGCATGATCGCCATGGGCAGCGCGACGCGAAGCGGATGCTTGTAGATCGGCTTGGCCTCGCGGACATTGTTCAGCCAGTTGCGCTGGAGCTCGGGGCTGACCTGTTCGGGGCGGGTCAGGCATTGCGGGAACAGGCTGGCGAACCCGCCCGCGATGATCGCCCCCGCCGCGACGGCGAGGCCAAGCCGCGCCCCCCGCGATTCCGGATTGATCCGCGCCAGCACGAACAGCAGCGCCCCCGCCACCACCGTCACCGACAACCAGACCGGAGTCAGCGCGTCGCAGCGCATCGCGTAATTGGCGTTGGAGGCAAAGGCGGCGAACCCCGCCGCGCTTCCCCCACCCAGCGTCAGCGCATAGACCGCCAGACGCGGCGCTTCCGCCCGGTCCCATACCCAGCGCAAGCATAATATGGCCCCCGCCATCGCGGCATAGGGCAGCATTTCCAGCCCGATCGCCAGCGACACCGCGCTGGCCAACCCGACCATCGCGCCGCCGCGCCGTCCTTGCGGATCGCACAGCCCCGCCACGGTGACGGCCAGCATCGCCAGCTGCCAGCCATGATGGTCGATACGCATCGGCATGTACATCAACTGCGTCGCGCTGGCGCAGAGCAGCAGGACGATTCCCAGCGGCCAGACATAGGGCTCGATCAACCGGCGGATGGTCGCCGCGATCGCCAGCATGGTGATCGACAAGGGGATGATCGGCGCGAGTCCGCAGGCGAGCCGTTCCGCCCAGGCGGGGGTGGTGAACAGGCGGAAGAACAGGATCAGGGCCGCGATGGGCAGGTCGACGATGCGGCTCCAGTGGATGTCGAATCCGACCGGCGGGTTCATCCGATACTGGCGCAGATCATACCAGCTTTGCCCCGCCATCCAGGCGCGAACCTGCATCAGGCGCATATTGTCGTCGGTATCGCCCAGCGACCACCAGCGTATCTGACCCCACCGGTCATACATGTACCAGGCGGCGACCGCGACCCAGGCGACCAGTACCCAGCGTCGCCAGTGCTGGTCGATCTCACGCTGCAGACGTTCCAAAGACGCTTCCCTCATACCCGCCCGCGGCTTAAGGCGCAGGACTTGGAGCCCGCTCTATCGCGGGCGGCGTAAAGGGCAAGGTCGGGGCAAAGGCGGCGGCGTGGCGACTCTTCAGCACCAGATCGATCGATGGCGGTCCAGCGGGATGCTGGGCCAGATCATCCGCTTCGGCATTGCGGGCGGCCTGTCGACGGTCGTCTATTCGGCGGTCTATCTGCCGCTGACCGCCTGGGTGCTGCCGCACAGCCAAGCCGTGCTGGCCGTTCCTCCGGCCTTTCTGGTCGCGGTGATCTTCGGCTTCTTCCTGCACAGCGCCTGGAGCTTCCGCGGGCACGGCACCCGCGATTCCAGCGGCAAGCAACATCTGAAATTCCTGGTGGTGCAGGGCTTTGGCCTTGCGTTGAATGCGCTCTTCACCTGGATCGCAACCGGGCTCCTGCATCAACCACCCTGGGTCGCGCTGATCCCGGTGGTCACGATCACGCCGATCGCGACCTTCGCGCTCAACCGCCAATGGGTCTTCGGATAAGTTCATGGACCGTATCGTTTACGACCGCATGGCCGCGCATGATTCCACCCATTGGTGGTACCGCGCCCGCCGCGACATCCTGGCCGATTATCTCGATCGCTATGGCAAGCTGCCCAAGGATGCGCGTATCCTGGAGATCGGCTGCGGCACCGGGCACAATCTGCCGATGCTGGCCAGCTTCGGCACGGTCGACGCGATCGAGATCGATCCCGCCGCGCGCGCGATCGCATCCCAGCGGCTCGGCCGTCCGGTCGGCGATGCGCCGCTTCCCGAACTGCCGGGGATCGAGCGGGGCGGCTATGACCTGATCGCGGTGCTCGACGTGGTCGAGCATATCGAGGACGATGTCGCCGCGCTCGCCGCGATGAAGTCGTGCCTGAAGCCCGGCGGCAAGATCCTGATCGCGGTGCCGGCGCATCAATGGATGTGGTCGGCGCATGACGTGGTGAACCATCACCATCGTCGCTATTCCAAGACGACCCTGGTCGCGGCGATCGAGAAGGCGGGGCTGAAACCCCACAAGCTCGGCTATTTCAACTCGCTGCTGTTCCCGCTGGCCGCCGCCGCGCGCATCGCGGGGCGGATCAGTGGCCGCGACGACAGCGACGACTCGCCGCCCCCCGCGCCGCTCAACAAGGCGTTCGAGGCGATCTTCCGGCTGGAGCGGCACTTGGTCGGGCGCGTGCCGATGACGCCGGGGGTTTCGATCGTGACTCTGGCGGAACCGGTTTGAGCTAGGCGTTCGGGAGTGGCCTTCGACTTCGCTCAGGCTGAACGGAGCGAAGTCCTTTGGGCCGCACATCCAAGCGGCCATTCAGCTTGAGCGCAGTCGAAGGCCACCCGATTCCTTCATAAATAAGGTTCCGCTCCTCAGCCTGGCTGGGTAGGGAAGCCCCATGCTGGACTTTCATCGCGCCGATCTGGCCCGACTGGCCGCGCGGGACCGATTGCGGGGGCTGGCCTCGCAGAGCGGCAAGGACTTCGCTTCCAACGACTATCTCGGCCTGGCGCACCACCCGCGCCTTGCCGCCGCCATTGCGCGAGCGATGGAAGAGGGCGTCCCCGTCGGCTCGGGCGGATCGCGCCTGTTGCGCGGCAATCGCCCGGAGCATCAGGCGCTGGAGGCCGAAGCCGCCACATTCTTCGGGGCGGAGGCGAGCCTCTATTTCTCGTCGGGCTATACCGCCAATGCCACGCTTCTCGCGACGCTGCCGCAACGGGGCGACCTGATCGTCCATGACGCGCTGGTCCATGCCAGCATGCATGAGGGGATGAAGCTGTCGCGCGCCGACAATGTGGCGGCGGCGCATAACGATGCCGATGCGTTCGACGCCGCGATCCGCGACTGGCGCGGGCGGGGCGGGAAAGGCACCGTCTGGATCGCGGCCGAGAGCCTGTACAGCATGGACGGTGACACCGCACCGCTGGCGGAGCTCCATGCGGTGGCCGAGCGGCATGACGCGATGCTGATCGTCGACGAGGCGCACGCGACCGGCGTCTTCGGCGATCGCGGGCAAGGGCTGGCGATACCCGGCGAGCGGGTGGTGACGCTTCATACCTGTGGCAAGGCGATGGGGTGCGAGGGCGCGCTGGTCACCGGGTCGGCACTGTTGCGCGACTATCTGGTCAATCGCGGGCGGGGCTTCATCTTCTCCACGGCTCCTTCGCCGCTGATGGCGTGTGCGGTGCGGGAGGCTTTGCGAATCCTGGCCGACGAGCCCGAGCGCCGCGCCGCGCTTCACCAGCGGATCGCGCTGGCGGGCGAGCGGCTGTCGAAGCACGGCGTCGCGGCGCAGGGCACTCCGATCCTGCCGCTGATCCTGCGCGACAATGGCCGCACCATGCGCACCGCCGAGGCGTTGCAGGCGCGTGGCTATGACATACGCGGCATCCGCCCGCCGACCGTGCCGGTGGGTTCGGCCCGGTTGCGGCTGTCCATCACCCTGAATGTCGAGGAGGCGGACATCATCGCGCTCGACGAAGCGTTACAAGAGGTTCTGGCATGAGCGCCGTCATCGTCACGGGCACCGATACCGAGATCGGCAAGACCATCTTCTCCGCCGCGCTGACGGGCGCGCTGGGGGCGAGTTACTGGAAGCCTGTCCAGGCAGGCACCGACGAGCAGGGGCATGGCGATGCCGAGACGGTCGCCGCGCTCAGCGGGCGTCCGGTCCTGCCGTCGGCCTATCGGTTGAAGACGCCCTGCTCCCCCCACCGCGCCGCCGAGATCGACGGTGTGACGATCGAGATGGAGCGGCTGGCCCTGCCGCCGGTCGACGGGCCGCTGGTGGCGGAAGGGGCGGGGGGCGTGCTGGTCCCGGTGACGCGACACATGCTGTTCGCCGATCTCTTCGCCCATTGGCAGCGTCCGGTGGTGCTGGTCGCCCGGACCGGGCTGGGGACGATCAACCACAGCCTCTTGTCGATCGAGGCGTTGCGGTCGCGCGGCGTACCCGTTCTGGGCATCGCCTTTGTCGGGGATGCGGTCGAGGATAGCGAGGCGACGATCGCCGCGATCGGTGGCGTGAAACGGCTCGGTCGCCTGCCGCGTCTGGCGAATCTCAACCGCGAGACGTTGGCGCAGGCCTTCGCCGCGAACTTCGATGCCAGGGATTTCCGATGACCTCGCCTGTCTGGCATCCCTTTACCCAGCATGGACTGGGCGAGCCGATCCCCAAGGTCGCCTCCGCGAGCGGCGCGGTGCTGACCACGGCTGACGGGCTCGAGGTGATCGACGCCATCTCCAGCTGGTGGGTGACGACGCACGGCCATAACCATCCGCGCATCGCGGCCGCCATCGCCGACCAGGCGCACCGGCTCGACCAGGTCATCTTCGCGGGATGGACCCACGAGCCCGCCGAAGAGGTGGCGGCCGAGTTGGTGCGGATCACGCCTGAGGCGCTGACGCGAGTCTTCTTCTCCGATTCCGGTTCGACCGCGGTCGAGGTCGCGTTGAAGATGGCGCTGGGATATTGGCTCAACCGGGGCGAGCCGCGTCATCGCATCCTGGTCCTCGAACACAGCTATCATGGCGACACAATCGGCGCGATGTCGGTCGGCGCGCGCGGCGTGTTCAACCGGCCCTATGCGCCACTCTTGTTCGATGTCGGCACCATCCCCTATCCCGTCGATGCCCAGGCGACGCTCGATGCGCTGGAGGCGGAGTGCCGGGCGGGCGCGGCGGCGTTCATCGTCGAGCCCCTGGTGCTGGGGGCCGGCGGCATGTTGTTCTACGCCCCGGAGACGCTTGCGGCGATGCGCGACATCTGCGCGGCGCATGGCGTCCTGTTCATCGCCGATGAGGTGATGACCGGATGGGGCCGCACCGGCACGCTGCTGGCGAGTGAGCAGGCGGGGGTGGTGCCCGACATTCTCTGCCTGTCCAAGGGGCTGACCGGCGGCGCGGTCCCGCTGGCGGTGACATTGGCGACCGAAGCGATCTTCCAGTCGCACTGGTCGGAGACGGATCGGTCCAGGCAATTCTTCCACTCGTCCAGCTACACCGCCAATCCCATCGCCTGCGCGGCGGCGGCGGCCAATCTGGCGATCTGGCGCGACGAGCCCGTGCAGGACCGGATCGACGCGCTGGCGGCGGCGCAAGCCCGGCATCTGGCGGCGGTCGGCGGCGAGGGGGCGGTGCGCAATCCCCGCGCGCTCGGCACCATCACCGCTTTCGAACTGGGCGCGGGGCAGGATTACCTCTCCGACCTGGGACCCCGGCTGCTCGCCCATTTCCGCGAGCGAAACCTGCTCGTCCGGCCGCTGGGCAACACCATCTATGTCATGCCGCCCTATGCGATCACCGCGGAACAGCTCGGTAAAGTCTGGACCGGCATCCATGAGGCGATCGGCCGCTTCGGGGGTTAGGACGGGGAAGCTTTGACTTTACGACCAATCATTTGCTTTATCCGGCAGCGATAAAAAAGGGAGCAGGCATGAGCGTGGCGGCGGCAAGAGCGATGGGAGCTCTGGCATCGATAACGGCGCTGGTCTGGAGCCTCGCCGCCTCCGCGCAGACGGCACCCGCCACCCCGACGGTCACGCCCCCCGCGACCCCCCTCGGCCCTATCAATGCCGATCTGCCGCCGGGTGGCGACAGCTATCGCCGCGCGATCGTACAGACACCGGTGGTCACGCCCAACTGGACGCTGTCCGCCTGGGTCCAGCCGCGCGGCGTCATGGGCAAGGGCACCACCATGCTGATCGGCGGCTTCGGCGATCCGACGCGGGGGCCGCGCCGCTATCTGGCGCTGGTCGACGGACAGCCCGCGCTCGTCACCGAAGCGGGGGTGGTGCAGGGCGGCGGCACGGCGGATCGCAACAAATGGACCCATATCGCGGCCAGCTATGACGGGAAGGTCGTTCGCCTGTTCGTCAACGGACGGCAGGTGGTCCAGCGCGGCCTGTCGCTGGAACCGGTGACGGGCGTGGCGACGCTGGCGCCGCGAAGCTATCAGCCGGTCTTCGCGGGCAAGGTCATCGACTTCCGCATGGTGCGCGAGGTGGTCGATCCGCTGACCATCCGCGTCGCCGCGCGGCGCGCCCCCGATCCGGCCAGGATGGCCCTCCAGACCGGCAGCCCGAACTGGCCCTATCAGGTTCGCCAGATGCAGGGGCAGACGGCGCCGCAGGATGCCTGGACCCTTCCCCAGTCCAAGGCCCCGATCCCGACCGGCGGCACGGCCAGGCCCGAGCCCAAGGATCCCGCGCTGGTCTCCACCGCGACCGGGCAATGGGCGGTGAATGGCTGGCGGCTGATCGAGGCGGCCAAGGTCGGCCCCGGCGGCGCGGACCTGTCGCAGGGAAGTTTCGACGCGAGCAAATGGTATGCCGCGACCGTGCCGGGCACGGTCCTGACCACGCTGATCGATCGCGGCGTCTATCCCGATCCGGCGGTGGGGCTGAACAACCTGTCCATCCCCGAGACGCTGGCGCGGCAGGATTATTGGTATCGCACCGAGTTCGATACGCCGCCCGAGGCCGCCGGGCGGCAGATGTGGCTGACCTTCAACGGCGTGAACTATTCGGCCGAAGTGTGGGTCAATGGCCGGATGGCGGGGACGATGAAGGGCGCGTTCATCCGTGGCCGTTTCCCCGTGACGCTGGCCGCCGGGCGCAACGCCGTCGCGGTGCGGGTCTCGCCGCCGCCGCATCCGGGGCTCGCGCATGAGGAATCGATGACGGCGGGCGTCGGCGAGAATGGCGGCGTCCAGATGCTCGACGGCCCGACCTTCGTCGCGACCGAGGGCTGGGACTGGATTCCCTCGGTCCGCGATCGCAACACCGGGCTGTGGCAGGGGGTGACGCTGGCCGCGACCGGCCCGGCGGTGATGGGCGACCCGCAGGTCGTCACCACGCTCCCCAAGCCCGACAATTCCGTCGCCGATGTCGAGATCGCGGTGCCCGTCACCAATAACGGCCAGGCCCCGGTGACGACGACGGTGCGCGCGGTGTTCGACGATGTGGTCGTCGAAAAGCCGGTCACCGTGGCACCGGGACAGACGATCCGCGCCCTCCTGTCGCCCGCCGAGTTCCCGCAACTGTCGGTCAAGAATCCGCGTCTCTGGTGGCCCAATGGCTATGGCGATCCGGCGCTGCACGATCTGGCGCTGACGGCGGCGGTCGATGGCGCGCTGTCCGATTCGAAGGCGCTGCGCTTCGGCATGCGGCAGGTCAGCTATGACCTGTCGTTGTTCGACGATGACGGCAATCTGGAGCGGGTGACGCTGGACCTCAACCGGGTGCGCGGCAGCCAGCGGGTGGTGGACACCAGCCATGCTGGTATCCGCAAGACGGCAAATGGCTGGGCGATGAGCTTCACCCCGGGCGGCGACCAGTCGGCGGCGGTGACGAAGGTCGCCGACGATCCGCGTCTGGCCCCCTATCTCGTGCTGCGCGTCAACGGCGTGCGGATCGCGGCGCGTGGCGGCAATATCGGCATGGACGATTATAGGAAGCGCGTCGACCGCGCGCATCTGGAGCCGTTCTTCCGCCTCCACCGCGACGCGCATCTGAATATCGTCCGCAACTGGGTGGGCCAGAATAGCGAGGAGAGTTTCTTCGATCTGGCCGATGAGTATGGGCTGATGGTCCTGTCCGACTTCTGGGAGTCGACCCAGGACTACAATATGGAGGCCGAGGATCCGCAACTCTTCCTCGCCAACGCCGCCGATGTGGTCCGCCGTTTCCGCAACCATCCCTCGATCGTCGCCTGGTTCGGGCGCAACGAGGGCGTGCCGCAGCCGATCCTTAATAGCGGGCTGGACACGCTGCTGCGCGCCGAGGACGGGACGAGGCTCTATATGCCCTCATCCAACGCGGTGAACCTGCAAGGCTCGGGGCCGTATAACTGGCGGCCGCCGGTCGAATATTTCACCGACCATGCCAAGGGTTTCTCGGTCGAGGTCGGCACCCCCTCGCTGCCGACGCTGGAGGCGTGGAAGCGTGCCATTCCGGCCGAGGCGGATCGCTGGCCGATCGGCGATGTCTGGGCCTATCATGACTGGCACCAGACCGGGAATGGCGCGGTGAAGAGCTTCACCGACGCGCTCGAACGCCGTTTCGGTCCCGCTACCGGCCTGGAGGATTTCGAGCGCAAGGCGCAGATGATGGAGTATGAATCCTATCGCGCCATCTTCGAAGGGATGAATGCGGGCCTGTGGACCGAGAATTCGGGCCGGATGCTGTGGATGACGCAACCCGCCTGGCCGTCCTCGGCGTGGCAGATCTTCTCATCCGACTATGACACCCACGCTGCCTTTTACGGGGTGAAGAAGGCCGCCGAGCCGATCCATGTCCAGATGAACCTGCCCGACCACCGCGTCGTCCTGGTCAACAACACCCGCGACGCGCTGAAGGGCGTGCAAGTGCGTGCCAAGATCGTCGGACTGGATGGCCGGGCCGAAGGCGAGCAGGAGGCGAAGGTCGCCGCCAATGCCGAGGGGGTGACGCCGGTGCTCAACCTCGACCTCGGCTCGGCGATGAAGCGTGGGCCGGTGCTGGTCCGGCTGGAGGCGAGCGATGCGGGTGGGCAAATCCTGTCGACCAACAGCTATTGGCAGGCGCCGGACGATGCGGGCTACCGTGCGCTGACGACGATGGGCGCGGCGACCGTCACCGCGACGACCAGCCTTCAGGGGCAGGGCGAGGAGACGATCGCCAACATTACCCTGACCAACAGCGGCACCGTCCCCGCGATCGAGACCAAGCTGACCGTGATGAACGCGGACGGCAGCCAAGTGCTGCCCGCCTATTTCAGCGACAATTACATCACCCTGTTGCCCGGAGAGACCCGCGTGATCGAGATTCGCTATCCCACGGCCAAGGCGGACAAGCCGAGCGTCACGCTTCGTGGCTGGAACGTCACCGCGACCGCGGCGGAGCTGCGCCCATGAGCCGCCTGTCCCTGGCCGCATTGTTGGTGCTGACCCTCGCCACGTCCGCCTCTGCGCAACAGAAGGAGACGGACGGCCAGCGCTGGGCGCGCGAATGGGAAGAGCGGTTGCACAACGACTTCGCCTATCTGGCGCGCTACCGGGACGACAATGCGAAGCTCGGCGCGCCCGTCGCCGGACAGCCGCGCGTGGTCTTCATGGGCGATTCGATCACCGAGGGCTGGGTCGGCAAGATGCCGCAATTCTTCACCCCCGGGCGGGTCGGACGCGGGATCAGCGGGCAGACGACCTCGCAGATGCTGCTCCGCTTTCGACAGGATGTGATCGACCTGCATCCGACGGTGGTTCAGATCATGGCGGGCACCAACGATATCGCGGGCAATACCGGCCCCACGACCGATGCGCAGGTGCAGGGCAATATCATGTCGATGGTCGAGCTGGCGCAGGCCAACGGCATCCGCGTGATCCTGGCCTCGATTCCGCCCGCCGATCACTTCGAATGGAAACCCGGCGTGAAGCCTGCCCCGCGCATCGCCGCGATGAATGCATGGGCGAAGGATTACGCGGCCCGCATTGGCGCGACCTATGCCGATTACTGGTCGGTCCTGCACGTTGGCGACGCGCTGAACCCTGCATTCGGGACCGACGGCGTGCATCCCAATGCGGCGGGCTATGCCGCCATGGCCCCGGTCGCCGATGCCGCGATCAAGCGCGCTTTGGCCAAGCCTCAGCCACGCAAGATGCGGTAGTTCAGACGCGCGGTCGCGATCGGTTTCCCGCGATCCTCCTGCCACGCCGTCGCCTCGACATTGGCGACCCGCTGGCCGAGGCGCAGGATGGTGCCGACCGCGCGCGTCGGGTGATCGCGGCCGGTGCGCAGATAATCGGTCGTCACCGTCACCGGCTTGATCCGGCCGCCGCCCTCGCTGGCCAGCCTATGGGTGAGCGCGGCGATCCCCGCCACCTCCAGCAGCCCCGCGATCGCCCCGCCCTGGAGCAGTCCGGGCCAGCCCATGACATGGTCGCCGAACGGCATGACCAGGTGCGGAGCATCATCCACCCAGTCGATCGAGCAACCGAGCAATTCCGCATAGGGTGGCAGGACCATCGCCTGCCCGATGGCGGTGCGGGGCGCGCTCATGGCTTCATCCCCATGAAGGTGCCCGCGACATGCGCGACGGGATCGCCCGGATCGCCGTCATGCGCGATGCCCCGGACAAAGGCGACGCTGCGGGTGATGCGATAGCATTCGCCCCGTCCGATCACCGTCCGCTCGGGGACTGCGGGGCGGAGATAATCGACGCGCAGGTCCAGCGTCACATGCGCCTCGAAGCGCCCACGCTTCAGCCAGACGGCGACGCTGGTCGCCATGTCCATCATCGCGACGATCGGGCCGGAGGCGATGACCCCGCTCGCCGGATCGCCGATCAGCCGTCGGTCATAGGGCAGCGCGAGTTCCGCCCAGTCTTGCCCATGCGCGTGATAGGCGATCCCCAGATGCCGGCCATGCCCGCCGCCCAGGCCGCCCATCGCGACGAAGCGTTCCATATCGAACCCCATGGTCCGATGGTCTACACGAGCGCAAAGCCAGTGCAAAAGGAGAGCGATATGCGGGACCGGGTGGCCATCGAGGTGGCGGGCGGCGTTGCCGATGTCCGGCTGGCGCGGGGCGAGAAGCTGAACGCGATCGACCGTGCGATGTTCGATGCGCTGGCCGAGGCGATCGCGACTCTCGCGGCCCGCACCGACCTGCGCGCCGTCGTGCTGTCGGGGGAAGGGGAGGGGTTCTGCTCCGGCCTCGACATGGCGGCGATGGCGGGGGCGATCTGGCGGGGCTGAACCTGTCGGCCCGCGACTTCGACCCGGCGAATCTGGTGCAGCAGGCGGCGTGGGGCTGGCGGACGCTGTCGGTGCCGGTGATTGCGGCGGTCCACGGCGTCGCCTTTGGCGGCGGGACACAGATTATGGCCGGCGCGGACATCCGGATCGCGCACCCCAGGACGCGCTTCGCGATCCGCGAGGTGCATTGGGGGATCGTTCCCGACATGGGCGGCTTCGCCCTGTGGCCCGGCGTGCGCGAGGATATATTGCGCGAATGGGTCTATACCGCGCGCGAATTCGATGCGGCTGAGGCGCTGGCGGCGGGGTTCGTCACGCGGTTGGCGGAGGACCCGAGGGCCGAGGCGCTGTCGCTCGCCCGCAGGATCGCCGAGCGCAGCCCCGATGCGGTGCGCAGCGCCAAGCGACTGTTCGGCGCGATGGCGACCACCGAACCGGCGACGATGCTGGCGATGGAAAGCGCCGAGCAGGTAGGTCTGATGAAGGGCGCGAATCACCGCGAGGCGGTGCGGGCGAATATGGAGCGGCGGCGGCCGGATTTTCGCGATTCGTAATACTCACAATTCCTCCCCTTGCAGGGGAGGATTTGTGAAGCCTCTGCCGGGGGGCAACGAAAAAGGGGAGCCTCTTTCGAGACTCCCCTTCAAAACCATCCGGTTCGCGGGAAGATTACTCCGCGGTCGCCTTCAGGATCTTGCCCGGATTGCGGGGCGGCTCACCCTTGGGGAGCGCGTCGACATGCTCCATGCCGCTCTCGACCTGGCCCCAGACGGTGTACTGGCGGTCGAGGAAGCGCGCGTCGTCGAAGCAGATGAAGAACTGCGAATTGGCCGAGTTCGGGTCGTTGGTCCGCGCCATCGAGCAGGTGCCGCGCACATGCGGCTCGGCGTTGAATTCCTGCTTCAAGTTCGGCTTGTCCGAACCCGACATGCCGGTGCCGGTGGGGTCGCCGCCCTGCGCCATGAAGCCGGGGATCACGCGGTGGAACACGACGCCGTCGTAAAAGCCTTCATTGGCGAGCCCGCCGATGCGCGCGACATGCTCGGGCGCGAGGTCGGGGCGCAGGGTGATGACGACATCGCCGCTGTCGAGCGTCAGGGTCAGCTTGGAAAAAGTCTCGGCCATAAGGGTCTTCCTTGGTTGATGCCCCGCAGGTAGGGATTCCTGTGCCCGCTGGCAAATCCAGGCGCCTCTCTATAGAGGCGTGACACCGCGTTCATCCACGATCGAGGGAGGCCGAGATCAGCGACACCGAACTCCCCGAACTGGAAACCGAGACGCCGCTGCCCGAGACGCAGCTGGACGAGGACGACCGGCTGAAGCCCGAATATGTGACGGCCGTGCTCGACGCGCTGGAGGCGGGCAACGACGAGGGTGCGCGCGCGCTTGTCGAGCCGCTGCACCCCGCCGACATCGCCGACCTGTTCGAGCTGGTCGGGGACGAGGAACGCGTCAACCTGGCGCGTGCGGTCGCGGATTTGCTGAACGGCGACGTCTTCGCCGAGATGAACGACTATGTGCGCGAGCAGCTGATCCAGGCGCTCGAACCGCATGAAGTCGCCGACATCGCCTCCGAACTCGACACCGACGACGCGGTGGCGATCATCGAGGACATGGACGAGGACGAGCAGCGCGCGGTGCTGCGCGCGCTCGACCCCGACGATCGCGCTGCGATCGAGGAGGCGCTGTCCTTCCCCGAGGAGTCCGCCGGCCGCCTGATGCAGCGCGAGCTGATCGCGGTGCCTGAGCATTGGACGGTGGCCGAGACGATCGAGTTCCTGCGCGACGACGAGGAACTGACCACCGATTTCTGGGAAATCTTCGTCGTCGATCCCGGCCACCGCCCGATCGGCACCTGTCAGCTTTCGTGGATTCTTCGCGCGCCGGGCCAGATCGTGATCGGCGATGTGATGAAGCGCGAGCAGACGCTGATCCCGGTCGACATGGACCAGGAAGAGGTGGCGCTGCGCTTCCAGAAATATGCGCTGATCTCGGCCGCGGTGGTCGATGGCAGCGGGCGGCTGGTCGGCATGATCACGGTCGACGATATCGTCCACATCATCCAGCAGGAAGCGGGCGAGGACGTGCTGCGCCTGTCGGGTGCGGGCGAGGGCGACATCAACGAGCCGATCCTCGACAGTTACAAGAGCCGCGTCCGCTGGCTGCTCGCCAACCTGATCACCGCGATGGTCGCCTCTTCGGTGATCGCCGCGTTCGAGGGGACGATCGCGCGGATGGTGGCGCTGGCGACACTGATGCCGATCGTCGCCGGGGTCGGCGGCAATGCGGGGACGCAGACGCTGGCGGTGACGGTGCGCGCGCTGGCGACGAACCAGCTGACCCAGTCGAACACCGCCCGCGCGATCATGCGCGAAATCCGCGTGGCGATGATGAACGGCGTGACGGTCGCGGCGGTGATCGGGGTGGGGGTCAGCCTCGTCTTCGCCAATCCGGCGCTGGGCATGGTGATCGCGGCGGCAATGATGACCAATATCCTGGTCGCGGGGCTGGCGGGCGTGCTGGTGCCGGTGACTTTGGATCGATTCGATGCCGACCCGGCGGTGGCGTCGTCGGTGTTCGTGACGATGACGACCGATTCGATCGGGTTCCTGGCGTTCCTGGGACTGGCGACCGCGGCGGGGCTGACGGGCTGACGCAATTCCTCCCCTGCAAGGGGAGGTGGCAGCGTGCAGCGCTGACGGAGGGGTGTCCCGCTATCGAGAGGGCGACAACCCTCCACCATGCTGCGCATGGTCCCCCTCCCCTTGCAGGGGAGGAATTTCGCCACCCGATCAAAACTATGGCGGTCATGCTTCACCATGCTTATGGTGCACCCCCGCGCAGCCGGGGGGCCGCGTATATCCACCACCCGCCCCAAAGCGGCCCAGTTAAGCAGCGCGCATGAATCGTTTCGCCATCGGTATCGCGGGTATTCTTGTCATTCTGGGCATCGCGGTTGCCCTCTCCACCGATCGCCGCGCCATCCGCCCGCGCGTCGTCGGCGCGGCTTTCGCATTGCAGGCCGGGATTGCGGTGCTCGTCCTCTATGTCCCCTGGGGCAAGAAGGTGCTGCAATGGCTGTCGGGCGGCGTGGCTGGGCTGCTCGGCTATGCCAATGAGGGGACGAAGTTCCTGTTCGGGGCGCTGGCCTCCGACCCGCTGGGCCGGAATT
This sequence comes from Sphingomonas sp. Marseille-Q8236, assembly GCF_965112005.1. Classification (NCBI taxonomy): domain Bacteria; kingdom Pseudomonadati; phylum Pseudomonadota; class Alphaproteobacteria; order Sphingomonadales; family Sphingomonadaceae; genus Sphingomonas; species Sphingomonas sp. Marseille-Q8236. The sequence goes on along the minus strand of NZ_CBCOPO010000001.1, from coordinate 875,443 downwards.
TCGCGATCCAGGCGCTGCCCGTCATCATCTTCTTCGCCGCGCTGGTGTCGATCCTTTATTATCTGGGGATCATGCAGCTGGTCGTGCGCTGGCTGGGCGGCGCGATCGAGAAGGTGATCGGTGTGTCGAAGGTCGAATCGCTGTGCGCCGCCGCCAATGTGTTCGTCGGCCAGTCCGAATCGCCGCTCGTCATTCGCCCCTATCTGGCCGGGCTGACCCCGGCGCAGCTTTTCACCGTCATGACCAGCGGCATGGCGGGCGTGGCGGGCACGATCCTGGCGGCCTATGCCTCAATGGGCATCTCGATCGAGTATCTGCTCGCGGCCAGCTTCATGGCGGCGCCCGGCGGCATCCTGATGGCCAAGATCATCATGCCCGACCGGATCGAACCGCCCGCGGGGCAATTGCCGCTGGGCGATGTGATCGAGGACGAGAAGATCGCGCTGGCCGAGGCGACGCATGACGAGGAAAAGCCCGCCAACATCATCATGGCGGCCGCGCAAGGCGCGCAGACCGGCGTGAAGCTGGCCGTGGCGGTCGGTGCGATGGTGCTGGCCTTCGTCGCGCTGGTCGCGCTGGCGAACGGGTTGCTCGGCGGCCTGGGCAATCTGATCGGCATTCCGGGGCTCAGCTTCCAGGCGCTGCTGGGTTATGTGTTCCAGCCGATCATGGCGCTGCTCAACGTGCCGTGGAACGAGGCGGGGATCGCGGGCGGGCTGTTCGGCGAGAAGATCGTGCTCAACGAGTTCGTCGCCTATATCGACCTGGGCAAGCAGGCGGGGCAGCTGTCGCCGCGCACCGTCGCGGTCGTGACCTTCGCGCTGTGCGGTTTCGCCAATTTCTCCTCGATCGCGATCCAGATGGCGGTGACGGGCAGCCTCGCCCCCAACCAGCGCCCGACCATCGCGCGCCTCGGCATCCGCGCGCTGATCGCGGGGAGCCTGGCCAATCTGATGTCGGCGGCGCTGGCGGGGTTGTTGATCGCCTGACGCCCATTCGGGGTTGATCCAGCGCGACAGGGCGTTATGGCGCGCCCTGTCGGTCGCCAGCGTGGCCGACCAACACAACAGGATCATAATGCCCCGATCTAGTCCCTTGTCCGGCGACGAGGACAGTAGACGCTTCGGCGTCCACGTCTTTGCCGACCGTCTGACGGGCCTGACGGGGTCGCCGATAGCGGCCCGCTAAAAGCCGTTCCTCGCCGACCTTCCGCCGGGCTCGACCATATGAACCCGAAGGAGGTCCGCCATGACCCGCACCATGTTCCGCGCGCATATCCGCGCCCAGTCCCTCGCCACCGTGATGGCGAGCGTCCCGCGCGAGCGCGCACGCCTGCTCCGCGCGCTTGCGTCCACCCGTCCGCAGACGATCCGTCGCACCCGCCCATCGGTCTGATACTGCGACCCCGGCACGTCTGACGGTCCATCCTCCCCATCCTGGATGGGGAGGATCGGGGGCTCAACGCGTCGGGACGGGCTCCGCGCCCGTATAGTCGTAGAAGCCGCGCTTGGTCTTGCGGCCATACCAGCCCGCCTCGACATATTTGATGAGCAGCGGGGCGGGGCGGAATTTGGGATCGCCGGTCCCCTCGAACAGCACGCGGGTGATCTCCAGGCAGGTGTCGAGCCCGATGAAATCCGCCAGCGTCAGCGGGCCCATGGGATGGTTGAGCCCCAACTGGCACGCCGCATCGATATCGGGGATGGTCGCCACGCCTTCGCCCAGTGCGAAGATCGCCTCGTTGATCATCGGCATCAATACGCGGTTGACGATGAAGCCCGGCGCGTCGTTTGCGTGCACCACGCGCTTGCCCAGTTCCTGTGCGAACGCCTCGACCCTGGCGACCGTCTCGTCCGAGGTGGCGAGACCCCGGATCAACTCGATCAGCCCCATGACCGGCACGGGGTTGAAGAAATGCACGCCGACGAACCGCCCCGCATCGGGTGCCGCCTGCGCCAGCCGGGTGATCGGGATGGAGGAGGTATTGGTCGCCAGGATCGCGGTGTCGGATAGCCCCTTGCCGACCTCCTCGAAGATCGCGCGCTTGACGGCCTCGCGTTCGGTCGCGGCCTCGATCACCAATTCGCACGACCCCATGGCGGAGAGGCTGCCGACCGGCTCGATCCGCGACAGCAGCGCATCGGCGTCTGCCCGAGTCGTCTTTTCCTTGGTCACCAGCCGGTCGAGCGCCTTGGCGATTCCCGCCTTGCCCGCTTCGGCCCGCTTGGCGGAGACATCGGCCAGCTTGACCGAATAGCCCGCCGCCGCCGACACTTGCGCAATGCCCGCGCCCATCTGGCCGGCACCGATCACGCCCACTGACTTCATCGCGACACTCTCCTTATTCTTTGACAGTCGCCCTATCCGTTTCGGAACGTCACCGCCAGCAAAGGGGTTGGTCCATCATGATTCGCAGTGCCGCTTTTACGATCCTGGCCGGGCTGGCGATGCCCGTCATGGCGGCGACACCCGATACGCCGGTGCCCGCCAGACTGAAGCTGTTCGGCGACTGGATCGTGACATGCGACAATGGCGGGGGGTGCGAGGCGGCGTCGCTGTCGTCTGAGGACGGCGCGTTGCAGGATGCGGGCTTGCTGGTCCGTCGCGCGGCCGATGGGACGCTCGCCGTGAAGGTGGCGGACATGACCGGCAAGGCGAAGGCGGCGACGATACGGATCGACGGACGATCGGTCGCCACCGTCACGCTGCCCGAACAGGCCGAGGGCTGGCTGCGCGGGGCATCGGCCGACACCCTGCTCGCCGCGATGGTCAAGGGACGCCGCGCCGCCATCCTGACGCCGGAGGTCAGACCCGTCTCGCTGAACGGGGCCACCGCCGCCCTTCGCTATATGGACGATCGGCAGAAGCGGGCCGGGACGAGGAGCGCACTGGTCGCCCGGGGAAGCGCCCGCTATCGCGGTCGGGCGCCCATCCTGCCGGTCGTGCGGGTGGTGACGCCGCCGTCGGGCGCGGCCCCGGCGATTCCCAATGCGGCGCTCAACGATATGCGACGGCGGCTCGACTGCCGGAACAGCCTGGGCAGCCCGGTCAGTGCCGAGGCCTATCGGCTCGACAGGCGATCGACGCTGGTGCTGCTATCCTGTGGTGCGGGGGCGTATAACTATCTGGTCAAGCCGCTGATCTGGCAGGGCGGGCGACTTGCACCTGCGATGTTCGACTTCGCCTTCCCCTTTGCCGACGAGGCGAAGCCAGGTGGCGCGGTGACCCTGGTCAACAGCGAATGGTCGCCGACCGGCCGCCTGTCGAGCTGGGGCAAGGGACGCGGCCTGGGCGATTGCGGCGATCGCCAGCTTTTCGGTTGGGACGGGACACGCTTCCGCCTGCTCGAAGCGGCGAGCATGACCGAATGTCGCGGCGCGATCGACACGCTGACCGTCTGGCGGACGCGTCCCATGGCCATGGCGGCGCGATAGGCAAGGGAGACAGGATCATGCTCGAACATCTGCCCGCCTGGTTGGGCAAGGCGATGAGCGGCTGGCGCGCCGGGGTCGAATCGATCGCGCTGGTGCGGCCCGAACTGGCGCCGCCCGCCGCCCTGTCGCTTCACAGCCCGGCCTTTGGCGACATGGCGCGCCTGCCCGAGCGCTTTACTGCCGATGGGGAGGGGGTGTCGCCGCCGCTGGTCTGGGGCGATCCACCGAGCGGAACAGCGATGCTCGCGCTGCTGGTCGAGGATGCCGATGCCCCCACGCCACAGCCGCTGGTCCATGCGATCCTGTGGAAGCTGCCGCCCCATGCCGGGGAATTGGCCGAGGGCGCGATCGCGCCGGACGGAACCGGAACCCCCGATGGCGGGGATGTCGGGCGTAATTCCTATCTGGGCGAAGGCTGGTTGCCGCCCGATCCGCCGCGCGGCCATGGCGAGCATCGTTACGTGTTTCAGCTCTTCGCGCTGGATCACATGGTCGAGATGGACGGCACGACGCCGGGGCGCGGTGCGCTGGTCGAGGCGATGACGGGGCATGTGCTCGCCGCCGGGGTGCTGACCGGCACCTATTCGCGGGAAGAGGAAGCGCCGGTGGGCCCGGTCGGCGCGGTGGTTCCCGCCTAATCGTTCGGAAAGGGGCGGTCGGGCATCGGGGCAGGATCGCCCGACCGCGCCTTGAAAGGCCGCGTCACGCGTCAGGCGATCGGAAAGATCGGCGCGGCGCTGGTGATGGCAAGACCGGCGAAGACGATCGCGCCGAAGCAGGAAACGAGGATCTGGCGAGCCTGGAACGAGTTGAACATGGTGAAACTCCCTTGATGATCCGGTCATCCAACCATTTGGCGACCGATGCCATACGCTTTGCAGGGAGCGTGCCAGTTCAATAAGTGACGGAAATCAGGGGTTTTTAATTTCCGGCAGGTCAGGTTTGGGAATCTGCGCCAGGGATGGTGCGGATTTTACGCCATGACGTGGCGGAAAATCAGCTATCAGCAACGGCGCGGTCGCGACCCTCGTTTTTCGCGCGATACAAAAGCGCATCGGCCCGTGCGAAAAGCGTTTCCTGCGTGTCGTCCGGACGAACGGCGGTGATCCCGGCCGAGAAGGTGATCGGCCCCAGCGCCGCTCCGGTCTCCCGCACCTTCATCTGCCGTCCGCGCAGTGTATCGCGGGCCCGCTCGACCAGCGTGAAGGCTTCCGCATCGGTCAGGTGCGAGATGAGGATGGCGAACTCCTCGCCGCCATGACGGCTGACCAGATGCCCCTTGCATTCCTCCGCCAGGATATTGCCGATCGCCAGCAACACCCGATCGCCCACCCCATGGCCCTGTTCGTCGTTGATCCGCTTGAAACGGTCGACGTCGCACAGGACGAGGTGACAGCGATGCCGCGCCTGGAAACACTGGACGAGCGCTTCGTTGAAGCCCAGTCGGTTGGCGAGCCCGGTCAGCGGATCGCGCCGGGCCGCCGCCCGCGCCTCGGTCAGCTTTTCGCGAAGCGTCTCCGCCTCGGCCGTCGCCCGTTGCAGCCGGTGTTCGGAGGCATGGATCCGCTTCAGCATCTCGCCGGTCAGCGTCGCCAGCGTGGACAGGCCGATCGCGTCGCCGCGCTGAAGCTCCGCCGCGTTGCGCGCCAAGTCGACGCCGAAGGCCGAGGTATCCTCCTGAATCGCGCGAATGACTGCCGCGAAGGTCTCCACCTGATCCTGGGTCTGTTCGGCGAGCGCGGCGGTCTGCGCCTCGGCGGTGGGAACGGCCAGGCGGATCGGGGCGGGGCGTGGCGGTGGTGCGGCCACGGCGCCGGGCTGGCTCGCGGCCTGTGGCCCACCCAGTCGCGAGATGTCGTCGCGATGCAGCCGCACGCCGCCGTCGATCAGGGCGGCCACGGCGCGCGCCAGATTGCCATTCGGCTCGGTCATGATGGCATGGACGAACGCGTAATGCGCCGGATCGGGCGACAGGCGGTGGTCGCTTAGGAAGCGGCCGATCCGCCGATACAGGTCGTCGGTCGCGTGGGCCGTGCCGCCCGCGCCCGCTTCAAACGGATCCCCCAAAGCCATGGAACGCCCCCCCGGCATGTTCAGGTCAGCGACGGCTCTTGAGATCGCGCACAGCCGCCAGCGTCGTGGCGACATGTTCGGCCGGATTCATGTCGTCGTGGACAAAGGCGATCTTGCCGTCGCGACCGATGACATAGCTGGTCCGCGAGGTGATATCGCGCCCTTCCATCTGGCGGCCGAGCGCGACGTCATAGCCCTTGACGATGGCGGGCCCTGCGCTGGCCACAGGGAACTTGCCCGCGCATTCGGCCTTGGAAAAGGCGGCGAGCTTGTCGACCGGGTCGGCGGACATGCCGATCACGCGGGCACCGGCGGCGCGGAAGGCGTCGATCTTCTCGGCAAAGGCGCGCGCCTCGGCGCTGCATCCGCTGGTGAAGGCGGCGGGGAAGAAATAGAGGACGACCGGTCCGTGGCGCAGCTGGTCCTTCAGGTTCAGCGTGAAGACCTTGCCCGCCACCGCGCCGCGCGTGGTGAAGTCGGGCGCTGCCGCTCCCGGGCGGAGGGCAGCCGCGGCGGGAACGGCCGCCATCGCCAGAAGAACGCCGAGCATCACGCGCATCACTCTACCCCTACAAAACTTCTCCAAGAAGTACCGCGTCATGGAGATGGCGTCCATTGCTGATACATCCAAGCTACCCTATCGATTGACCCATGTCCGTACATTCTGCCGATATCGATCTGGCAATAAGGCTGGCCGACGCCGCCGGTTCCGCCATCCGCCCCTATTTCCGTCGTGAAATGGGCCTGGAAATCAAGGAGGATCGCTCTCCCGTGACGCTCGCCGATCGCGAGGCGGAGGCGGCGATGCGCCGCATCCTGGAGGCGGAGCGCTCGGGCGACGGAATCCATGGCGAGGAATATGGCGTCAAGCCCGGCGTGACGGGGCGGCAATGGGTGCTCGACCCGATCGACGGCACGCGCAGCTTCACGGTGGGGCGGCCCATTTTCGGCACGCTGATCGCGCTGGTCGACAATGGCTGGCCGGTATTGGGCATCATCGACCAGCCGATCGGGCGGGAGCGCTGGCTGGGCGTTACGGGCCACCCTACCCTGTTCAACGGCCAGCCCGCCCGCACGCGCCCCTGTACCGAGCTGGCGGGCGGGACGATCGCGACGACCAGCCCGCATCTGTTCGACGATGAGGACGTGCCCCATTTCATGGCCTTGGTCGGCGCGATCAGCGGGAACAGCCCGCGTCAGGGTCCCGTCTATGGCGGCGATTGCTATAATTACGGCCTGCTGGCGAGCGGGCATATCGATGTGGTCTGCGAATCGGGGCTGAAACTCCACGACTTTGCCGCACTCGTGCCGGTGGTCGAGGGTGCAGGCGGGCGGATGTGCGATTGGAACGGCGACCCGCTGACCGTCGACAGCGCGGGCCATGTGCTCGCCATCGGCGATCCGGCGCGCACCGAAGAGGTGCTGGAGGCGCTGCGCAACGTGCCGCATTCGCACGATCATGGGCACGATCACTGAGCATCCCCTGACCGGCACGGCCGGGGGCTATCTGAAACGCGGCCCTGCAGATTTTCCGGGCGAAGTTTTAGAAAATGCCGAGGAATTTCTTGCGCTGCGCCTTGGCTTCGCCGGGATTGCCGCGGCCCTTTTCGTCCTTGGCGGTGGTGCCGCGACCCACATCGTCGCGCGGCTGGCCCTTGGTCGTCCGCTGAGCCCCCGCCCGCGCGCCTGCCAGCACCGGCCCGCACGCCGCCGCCTTGGCATCGCCGACATCGACAAAGGCGAGCACCCCCGCCAGCGGCGTCGCCACCACCGCCAGGCCAAGCCCCGCGCCGGCGCGGGCGAGCAGGTCGCCGCTGATCGGGTCGATTCCCGGCGAGACGAAATGGCCGGTCAGCCCGACCGGGGACTGGCCGGAGAAGAGGCTGAACTTCTTGGCGTCGGCGCGAATGGCGAGGTCGATCGCCTCGTTGCGGAAGCTGAATCCGCCGCGACCGACGATGACGTTCTTGGACGTGTCGATCAGAATCGGGTCCGCCGCCGCCACGCCGCTGCGCACGGTAAAGGCGATCAACCCGCAATTGATCCGAACCGGTTCTTTCAACCGTTCCTCGAACATCTTCTGGACGAAGGTGCCCAGGTCCAGCTCCGCCAATTGCGCGTTGCGGGTCCAGAGCGAACCGGCGGGGAGGATGAAGGCCATGCGGCCGTCGGCGCTGGCCAGAGAATCATGGATCGTATCGCCGCGCCCGGCCAGCTGGATGCGGCCCTTGACCGTGCCGGTCGTTCCCGCTTCCGCCACGCCCCATCCGGCGAGCAACCGACCCAGCGGCGTCGGCGACAGCCGGATGTCATAGCTGATCCGGCTGGGGCGCGGGCGGGTGTCGAAGACCAGATCCGACGCCACGTCACCCCGCGCCATCGCAAAGCGCAGCGGCGACAGGGTCAGCCTCCCGCGATCCAGCGCCAGCGTCATGTCGACATCGGAAATCGGCACGCGGCGCGACCGGACGGTGCGGATCGTCCATTTCAGATCGGCATCGAATCGCTGCATCGTCGCCACGGGCAGCGCGGCATCGGGCAACAGCCTCTGCGCCCCCGCGCCCGTCGCGGCGGCGGCGGCCTGTGCCCCCCTGGTCGCGACGATGTCGGGATTGTAGCCGATAAAGGGCGCGGCATCGACGATGTCCAGCTTCCTCGTCGCCAGTTCCGAATCGAGGTGCAGCCGCTCGCCATTGGTGACGGTCAGCCTGCCCGCCAGATCGCTGTCGCCGAAAGTCCCCGTCATCCGGGTGAAGCGATAGGCCTCGCCGTCCTTCACCAGCTGCGCGCGCAGGTCATAGGTACGCGTGCGCGGGATGACGACGCCGATCACGTCGAGCAGGGTGGACAGGTCCTTGCCCCGCGCCCGCGTCTTCAGCGGGACATTCTCGATGTCGGCGATCGAGGGCAAGGTACCCGATAGGTCGACCACATTCCCCGCCGCCCGCATCCGCGCGATCAACTCGTTCCTGCCGCGATTGGCGGTGGCGTCGGGGGACAGGAGTTGCGCGGTCAGGGTGAAGGGGGTGGCGCGGATCACGCCCTTGCCCCGCACGCCGACCGCCTTGCCGATCCGCGCGTCCCGCGACCGGATGTCGTCCAGTGCGAGGTCCGCCGTCACCCGCATCCGGGGATCGCGATAGCGCACCGTCGTCCCGGTTACCGCCGCCACATCGATGCGCGGGAATTCCAGTGGCTTGCCGCCCTTCTTCTCGCTGAACGTCCATGTGCTGGTTCGGTGGTCGGGCGTCCACTCCAGATCGATCGCGCCGTTCGTCAGCTCCAGCCAGGTGAAGCGCCGTTTGCCGAACAGCAGCGACAGCGGCGCGATCCGCGAATCGATCCGGTCGGCGGTGAACAGGTTGGGGCGGCTGGCCCAACCGGGGTTGGAGATCGCGATCTTCTCGGCGACGAACTTGATTCGCCACGGCGCGAAATAGAGCTGGAAGTCGCCGCCCACCTTCACCGTGCGATGCGTCTGCCGCCCGACGATCGATTCGAACGGATGGCGCAGGAACCGCCCCTTGGTGACGAACAGCACCAGCCAGATCGCGGCGACGAGGGCAAACAGCCCGACGACGATCCGCAACACCCATTGCCGCCATCCCGCACGGGCGGCGGTGGGGTCGGCGGGGGTGTCGGCCGCGGGCACCTGATCCATGACAGCCCCAAGCGCGCGAAGCGAGGCGGTGGTTCCCTGTGCCCCGTCTCAGCGCGCAAGGTTGCAATCCGCCCCCGCTTGGGCTAAGCGCCCCGCTTCCCGAGCGAGGTGTCACGAACGGCCCGGCCATCAGGGCTGCCGCGGCCGTTTCTGCCTTGCTCAAAGCGAAAGGACCAAAATGCCCAAGCTCAAGACCAAGAGCGGCGTCAAGAAGCGCTTCAAGCTCACCGCGACCGGCAAGCTCAAGCACGGCGTGGCCGGCAAGCGCCACCGCCTGATCAGCCATAACGGCAAGTATATCCGCCAGAACCGCGGCACCTCGGTCCTGTCCGATGCCGACACCAAGACCGTGAAGGCCTGGGCGCCTTACGGCCTGAACTGATTTCTGGAAGGATAGAGAGATATGGCACGCGTCAAGCGGGGCACGACCACCAAGGCGAAGCATAAGCGGATTTTGGAACAGGCGAAGGGCTATTATGGCCGTCGCAAGAACACCATCCGCATCGCGCGCCAGGCCGTCGAAAAGGCCGGTCAATATGCATATCGCGACCGCAAGGTTAAGAAGCGGACCTTCCGTGGTCTGTGGATCCAGCGCATCAACGCCGGTGTCCGGGCCGAGGGCCTGACCTATTCGCAGTTCATGCACGGCCTGAAGCTGGCGGGCGTCGAACTGGACCGGAAGGTCTTGGCCGACATCGCGATGCACGAGGGCGAAGCCTTCTCGGCGATCATCGCCCAGGCGAAGGCCGCTCTGCCGCAGGCTGCGTAATCCGCAACCGACGGTTAGCGCCGGAAATCAGAAAAGGGCGTCGATGGGTTTCCATCGGCGCCCTTTCTGTTTGGGCAAAGCCGCACGGATGGGGTGAAGCGGTCTCGTCGAAACGATTGGCCCCGCCGTCCGGCGGCGTTGGCCGCGTTCATAGAGTCGCAGCCGCCCAGGCCTAGCGATCCTGCCCCTTCGCCCCCACATGGTCGGCGACATGGCGCTTCATCTGACCAAGGTCGCGTTCGGGGCGGCCAGTATCGATCATCTGGCGGAACGGCTGAAGATGCGGGCGCAGGAAGGGCCGGTCTTTCTGACCACGCGCTATCTGCCCAAACGGCATGAGGAAGTGGCGGGGCAGGGCTCGCTATTCTGGATCCTCAAGCATCAACTGGTCGCGCGCTCGCCGATCCTGTCCTTCGGCGAGGCCGAAGGCGGGCGGTGCGCAATCCATATCGATCCGGCACTGGTGCTGGTGCAGGCCTTGCCCCGCCGCGCGCATCAGGGATGGCGCTATCTGGAAGCGACCGACGCCCCGCCCGATCTCACCGGCGCCGCCAGCGGCATTGAGGCGATGCCGCCGGTCCTGGTCGGCAAGCTGGTGGAACTGGGGCTGATCTGATCCCCCCTTTCGGGGAGGATCGAGGATTTAGAGCTTCGGCCCGGACACCGCCGCGCGGGACTTTTTGGGGGTTTCGGCGAACAGCTTGGCGATGGCGGTGTTGCGGGCGTCCTGCGACGCATATTCGCGTGCGGTCAGCCCGGCGACATTGTCGGCCTGATCGGGATCGGCCCCGGCGCTCAGCAATTCGCGGACCATGCCGATGTCATGACGCTGCACCGCGCGGATCAGCGGGGTTTCGCCGGAGGCGTTGCCGATATTGGGATTGGCCTTGGCCGCGGTCAGGATGCGGATCATCTCCGGCTGGCCGCCCGATACCGCCAGCAGCAGCGGGGTATTGCCGCGCCCGTCGCGCAGATTGGGGTCGGCGCCCTTTTGCAGCAGGAAGCGCAGATAGGTCTCGTCGCCGCGCTTGATAACGATGTGCAGCGCGCCTTCGCCGCTGGTCACGTCGCGGGTGTTGATGATGCTGGCGCCGGGACGGTCCAGCATGTTGGTCACGTCGTTGCCCTTGGCCTCGCGGACCGCCTGGAGGAATTTATAGCTTTCCGACTGCATCATCTGGGCGGTCGCGGGCACGGCGATGACACCCAGAAGCGCAGCGGCGAGCAGGGGGCGAAGGGACATGAAAGGTGATCCTGAGCAATGGAGCATGGCTTGCAACCGGCGATTTATCACAGCAAGGCTATCGACGTCATGACCCGAATATTCCTGTCCGCCCTGCTGCCGCTCGCCTTTGCGCTGGCCGGTTGCGGTTCCTCCCAGCCGGAGGCGCCGCCGCCGCTGGCGGGGACGAAGATCGGCGGCCCGTTCCGCCTGACCGGGGCGGATGGACGGACCGTCACCGACCGCGACTATGCCGGGCGGTATCGTATCGTCTATTTCGGCTATAGCTTTTGCCCCGATGTCTGCCCCACCGACATGCAGGCGATCGGTGCCGGCCTGAAGCTGCTGGAGAAGAGCGCGCCGGCCAAGGCGGCGCGGATCGTGCCGATCTTCATCACGGTTGATCCGGCGCGCGACACGCCGCAGGTGGTCGGCCGTTTCGCCACCACCTTCCACCCGCGCTTCGTCGGACTGACCGGCACCGAGGCGCAGATCGCGGCGGTGGAGAAAGCCTATGCCGTCTGGGCGCAGAAGGGCGATCCCTCGCCCGGTGGTGGTTACCTGATGAACCATAGCAAACAGGCCTATCTGATGGGCCCGGACGGCACGCCGATCGCGCTGTTGCCTTCGGACGAGGGGCCCAAGGCGGTGGCCGACACGCTGGACCAATGGGTCCGGTGATGGAGCGCTTCTGGGAAAAGCCGATCGAAAGCCTCGACCGCGCGCAATGGGAGGCGCTGTGCGACGGCTGCGGCAAATGTTGCATCCACAAGCTGGAGGATGAGGAGACGGGCGAGTTGGTCGCGACCAACGTCGCCTGCCGCCTGCTCGACCGGCGGAGCGGGCAATGCTCCAACTATCGCCATCGCCGCGCCTATGTCAGCGAATGCGTGCGTCTGACCATGGGCAATGTCCGGTCGATCGACTGGTTGCCCACCACCTGCGCCTATCGCCTGCGCGCGGCCGACGAGCCCCTGCCCGACTGGCATTATCTGGTCTGCGGCGACCGGGAGGCGGTGCACCGCGCGGGCCAGTCGGTGCGCGGCTGGACGATCAGCGAGGATGACGCCGGCGATTTCGAGAATCACATCGTGGACCGCGAATTGTGATCGACGAAGTCGTCCGCCATCCGACTGCCAAGACCATCCGCCTCAGCGTCGATCCCGCCACCGGCACCGCCAAGCTGATCGTGCCGCGCCGCGCGGGCCTGAAGTCCGCGCTCGCCTGGGCCGAGGACAAGAAGGACTGGATCGCCGAACAGCGCGCGCGGTTGCCGACTCCGCGCCCCTTTGTGCCCGGCGCGTCCATCCCGTTCGGTGACCGGGTGCTGACGCTGGAATGGCAGGAGGGGCGCGCCCGCGTCATCCAGTGCGAGGGGGACCGGCTCTGCGCGTCCGGCCCGATCGAGACGCTGGAGCGTCGGGTCGAGGCCTGGCTGAAGCGTCAGGCGCTGGAAGTGCTGGCGCGCGAAACCGCGGAGATCGCGCGGGCGGCGGGTGTCACCGTGACCAAGGTCAGCGTCGCGGATCCCAAGGCGCGCTGGGGCAGTTGCGCCTCGACGGGGGCGATCCGCTATAGCTGGCGGTTGATCCTCGCGCCCGCCTTCGTCCGCCGGGCGACCGTCGCGCATGAGGTCGCGCACCGGGTCCATATGAACCATGCGCCCGTCTTCCACGCGCTGGTCGCCGAATTGCTGGGCGAGGACCCGGCGCCCGCCATCGCCTGGCTACGACGGCATGGCGCGGGGCTTCACTGGTACGGACGCTCGTCCTGACGATCGCGCGCTGACCCGCGCGGCGGGTTGGGATTGGCTCGACCGTCGCGCGGGGCCGCACCATTGCCGCGCCCGGTCACCCGGTCGATCCACGCCTGGTCGAGCCGCTGTTGCGGGGCCGGATTCTGTGAGGGCGGTTGACCCGAGGGCGGCGGGGGAACGGGCGCGCCCGGCTGCGGCTGCTGGAGGGGGACGGGCGCGGCGGGATCGCGACGGGTGGGAATCTCCATCGTCTCCTCGTCGTCCTGCGCTTCCCCGGCGACCGGCGGGGGCAGCGGATTGCCATCGGCATCGACCCCGCTCACGCCATTGTCGGGCTGGCCGAAATAGCTCTCCTCATCGGGCTCCAACTGCCATTCGGGCAGCGTCACCTGGGTCTCGAACTGCTCGATCGGGCGGCTGGCGATGGCGACCCGCATATAGTCGGCGAACGCCTTGGCGGGCGCGGTGCCGCCATGAAGCCCCGCCACCGGGCGGTTGTTGTCGCGACCCATCCACACGCCGGTGGTGATCCCACTGGAGAAGCCCAGGAACCAGCCATCCTTGGAACTGCTGGTGGTGCCGGTCTTGCCCGCGACCGGGCGGCCGATCTGCGCCGCGCGGCCGGTGCCGGTGTTGACCGCCGTCTGGAGCAGATCGGTCATCTCGGCGGCGACGAAGGGGGCGACCAGCACATGGCTGCGATCCACCTCATGCGTATAGATGGTCTGGCCATTCGCCACGACCTTGGTGATGCCATAGGGAGTGACCTTCACCCCCTTGTTCGCGACGCTGGCAAAGGCGCTGGTCATGTCGATCACGCGCACTTCCGACGTGCCCAGCACCATCGAGGGGTGGGTGTTGACCGGCGTGGTGATGCCGAACCGGCGCGCCATGTCCGCGACGGTCTGGAAACCGACTTCCTGGCCCAGCTTGGCCGCGACGGTGTTCAGCGAATAGGCGAAGGCGGTACGAAGCGAGACGCTGCCCGAGTTGCGGCGCGAATCGTTGCGCGGGGACCAGCCATCGATGGTGACGGGTTCGTCGACCACCTGGTCCTCGGGCTTGTGCCCGGCCTCCAGCGCGGCGAGATAGACGAACAGCTTGAAAGCGGACCCCGGCTGGCGGACCGCCGTCACCGCGCGGTTATAGTTGGTGGAGACATAGTCCTTGCCGCCCACCATCGCGCGCACGGCGCCGTCGCGGTCCAGGCTGACCAGTGCGCCCTGCGTCCCCTCGGGCGCATCGGCGCGAATCGCGGCATCGGCGGCGCGCTGCATGGTGAGGTCGAGCGTCGTCCACACGTCGAGCGGGGCGGTCTGCTCGTCGATCAGCAGGTCGAGTTGCGGCAGCGCCCAGTCGGTGAAATAGCGGACCGAATTCTGCTTGGGCTCGGGCGCGAGCTTCAGGGCCTGGGGATCGGCGCCCGCAGCCTGCGACGCGGTGATGAAGCCGTTGCGCTCCATCTGGCTGATGACCACGCCCGCGCGCCCCACGGCGGCCTCGGCATCGGCGGTCGGGGAATAGTTGGACGGCGCCTTGACCAGCCCCGCGATCACGGCGGCTTCGGACAGGCTCAGATGATCCGCGCCGTGGCCGAAGAACTTGCGCGATGCCGCGTCGATGCCATACGCGCCACCGCCATAATAGACCTTGTTGAGATAGAGTTCGAGGATCTGGTTCTTGGAGAATTTCAGCTCCATCGCCAGCGCCAGGATCGCCTCACGGAATTTGCGACCGAACTTCTTCTGGTTGTTCAGGAAGATGGTGCGCGTGATCTGCTGGGTGATGGTCGAGCCGCCCTGTTTCCAGCGCCCCTTTTCCAGACGCACCTCGACCGAGCGCGCGATGCCGATCGGATCGACGCCGGGATGCTGGCGGAATCGGCGATCCTCCACCGCGATCGTGGCGTCGCGCATCACGATCGGGATGCGGTCATAGGGCAGCCACTCGCCATAGCTGGGCCCGAGCGACACGATCACCGTGCCGTCGGCGGCATGGACGCGGATCATCTGGCCGTTGGGCGAGGATTTGAGCTCCTCGAAGCTGGGCAGTTGCGACTTGGCGACAAAGACCGCGATCGCCAGCGCACCGACCGCCAGTACGGCCAGGCCGATCAGAATTTGCAGGGTTACGACGATCCGGCGCCGCCAGGGAGAGCGGGGCTTGGAGGAGCGGGGCCGGGGTGACCGGGAAGACGACGCGCGAGGCATGGGACAGATCGCGAATTACAGGGCTTTGAACATGACCACAAGACGGCGATGCCCGACCCCATATTGCGCCGTGATGAACCAAAGATCGGCACGTCTCTGCAAGGCTGTTAATTTTTTGTCCGTGATGCGTTAATAGAGAAGGGAAGCCGAATTCCGTCAGGGGGCGTAATTGGCGGGAAGGATAGGCATGGAACAGATCGAACAGCAGGAAAGCGCCTCGGCTGAACGTCGTTCGGGCCAGCGGCATTCGGCTGTACTTCTGCTTGGCAAGGTGTGCGGCGACGTGCCAGGCGTCTGCCTGGTCCACAATATCTCGGGCAGTGGCCTGATGGCACGGTTCGTCAACGTGCCCGCCGTCGGCGATTCCATCTGTATCGAGGTACGCGGCCTGCCGCCCGTTCCCGGCACGGTCCGCTGGGTCCGGGGACAGAAGGCGGGCGTGCAGTTCGACACGCCGCAACCCTATCAGAACATATTCTCGGCGGAGAACGAGGACGGTACGATCCCGCGCCCGCCGCGCTTTCCGGTGACGCTGGCGGCCGACGTGCGGCTGAGCGACCGGAAATTCGCCAGCGAGTTGATCGACGTGTCCGCCGGCGGGGCCAAGCTGGTCGCCAGCGGTGCGGTCCAGCCGGGGTTGGCGGGGCATATCATCATCCGCCCGATGGGCACCGCATTGTTCGGCACGATCTGCTGGGTGAAGGACGGGCGTTTCGGCTTTCGCTTCGTGTCGCCGCTGCCCCTCGATACGCTGGCTTCGATCGTCGCGACGCGGTGATTTCGGGGTCCCTGACGCCGGGACAGGATTTCATGCGGCCGGTCGCACGCTGATCGTCGCGGCTCCGAATGGAGACCCCGCGGGTCGGGATTAGCGATGTTCCGGGAAAAATCTGGTGCGGTCGAGAAGACTCGAACTTCCACGGCCTTTCGGCCACAACGACCTCAACGTTGCGCGTCTACCAATTCCGCCACGACCGCACTCGATAGTCACCACCGGCAAGCCGGAGGGCTGGTAGGCGGGTGCCCCTAGCAAAGCGATACGGGCAGCGCAATGCCTTTCGTGAGGCGATGTCGCTTCGGCGACAATCCATGGCTTTCGCGAATGGCGCTTCGGGCATAGGGGAGGGGCCATGACGTCCTTCCTCCGCCCCGATCGTGCCGAGGCGCGCCGTCTGCTCGGGCTCGCCTGGCCGGTGATGCTCACCAGCCTGAACTGGACCATCCTGCACGTCACCGATGTCGTGGTGGTGGGGCGCGTCGGCGAGCATGAGGTCGCCGCGCTCTCGGCCAGTCGTTCGCTGACCTATGTCGCGATCGTCACGGGGCTGGCCTGGCTGTCGGGCGTGCTCGTCCGTGCCTCGCGCGCCGATGGGGCGTGGGATTGGCCCGAGACCGGGCAGGCGCTGCGCGACGGACTGGTGTTGGGGCTGATCCTGGGTATCGCGGCCATGCTAATCCTGGGACTGGGGGGGGCCGGGCTGTTGCGGGGAATCGGCGTCGATCCCTCGCTGGTCGAGCCGGGCGCGCGGGTCGTCGCGGTGATGGCGCTGGGCTATCCGTTTCAGCTGGTGCTGGTCGCCGCCAGCTTCTTTCTGGAGGGGATCAGCCGCCCGCGACGGGTGACGATGGTCAATCTGTCGATCCTGCCGATCAACGCGGTGTTGGCCTGGGCGCTGGCGGGGGGAGAGATGGGATTGCCCGCGCTCGGTGCGGTTGGCGCGGCGCTGGCGACGGTGATCGCCTCGGCATTGGGGGCCGTCGCGATGGTGGCGAGCGCGATGACCCTGCCGCGCGGTGCCTTGCGCGGCGTGCGTCGGATGGACCGCGCCGCCTGGGCCCCGACCTGGCGCGGCGCGATCGGCCTGGCGCGGTTCGGCTTCGTCCCCGCCATCGCGTCGGGACTGGAACTGGCGGGGTTCGCCATCCTGATCGCGCTGTCGACCCGGTTGGGCGACGCCACCGCCCATGGTTTCCAGATCGTCTTTTCGGTCCACAACGTCACCTTCGCGCTGGCGCTCGGGCTGGGTTCGGCGGCGGGGGTGCGCGCGGGCAATGCGGTGGGCGAGGGCGTGGCGTCGGCCGCGATCGCCCGCACCCTGCTGGCGGTCGCGCTGGCGGCGCTGGCCATGGCCGCCTGCGGCCTGGTGATGCTCGTCGGTGCGGGGCCGCTGGTTGGGCTGTTCCCCGCCCAGGCCGATGCGCGGGCGGTGGCGGTGGCGATGCTGGTCATCTGGGCGCCGTTCATCCTGTTCGACGGAATCCAGGTGGTGCTGGTCTATGCGCTACGCTCGCTGGGGGATCAGGTGGCGGCGGGGATCAACAGCATCATCGCCTATTTCATCGTCACGGGCGGCGCCGGATGGTGGCTGGTCGCGCACGGGTGGGGCGCACAGGGGCTCGCCATCGCGTCGGGCGCCGGGATGCTGATCGCCGCGCTGCTCCATGGCGCGCGGTTCGGGATCGTCGCCCGGCGGCTTCGGCGGGCTTAGTTTCCGCTTCCCTCGCCCGCAAAGCTCAGGTCCAGCCGCTTGGAACTGGGCGGGACGTCGAGCTTGGCCGAGTTGAAGTCCATCGAGGCGCCCGGCCCCAGGGTCCGCTGCTGCGGCGCGATCGCCCAGGAGAAGACGACGCGCCCCTGCGCATCCTTCAGTTCGGCGCGCAGGTCCGGCACCCGCTGCTGCGTCGAGGAGGGGTTGATGATCTGGCCCGAAATGGCGAACAGTTCCGAGCCATTCTCCAGCTCGCGCCGCTCGATCGGGTTGGAACGGAGTTCCAGCGCCGACTCGGTGCTGCCCAGACCCAGCCAGCCGCCGATGCCCGGCATGCCGGTCCACAGGATCGCGGCCGTCGCGATCAGCATCAGCAGCCCCGCCGCGACCGCGCCGATCGTCCAGCGCCGCACGGGATTGCGCCGCGCGCGGAATGGCGGGCGATGCGCGAAGGCGTCGAAGCCGGGCTCGTCCTGCGACAGGATCGGCGGGGCGGGGGACGGCGCGACGATCGGGGGCGGTGGCGGCGGCGGCGGTGCCTCGACCGCATCGTCCGGAACCGTCTCATCCGGCTCTGCGGCCAGGACGGGCGGAAGGGGCAGTTCGGGATCGGGTGGCGACTGGAACCAGCTGTGTCGGCAATTGGCGCAACGCACGGTCCGACCCTCCAGCCCGATCGCGCTGTCGGGCACCAGATAGCGGGTGCGGCACTCGGGGCATTCGAGGATCATGCGGTCGGGCACTTCAACGGACAGGACGGATCGACAAACGGACAGGCCATCCGGATCAGGCCCCCCGAAAGTCCAGTAAGCACGCCGCCCATATGCGTGGCAAGCTTGAAGCGCGGGGCGGGCCATGCCAAGGCCATGAGAGCATGGCGAACATCGTCCAGTTCGAGAATGTCGGCCTTCGCTATGGTGCGGGCGAGGAAACCCTGTGCGACGTCAGCTTTACGTTGCGCTCGGGGCAATTCTATTTCCTGACCGGGGCCAGCGGTGCGGGAAAGACCTCGCTCTTGCGGCTTTTATATCTGTCGCAGCGTCCCAGTCGGGGAATCATCCGGTTATTTGGCGAGGATGCGGTGATCCTGCCGCGCGACCGTCTGCCGGGATTCCGGCGGCGGATCGGGGTGGTGTTCCAGGATTTCCGCCTGATCCCGCACCTGTCGGCGGCGGACAATATCGCGCTGCCCCTGCGGGTGGCGGGCATGGCCGAATCGGAGATTGCGCGGGCGGTGCGCGAGATGCTGGCCTGGATCGGCCTGTCCGAACGGTCGGGCGCTCGCCCGGCGACGCTTTCGGGCGGCGAGCAGCAGCGGGTGGCGATCGCGCGGGCCGTGATCGCGCGCCCCGAATTGCTGGTCGCGGACGAACCGACGGGCAATGTCGATCCGGTCATGGCGGAACGGTTGCTTCACCTGTTCAACTCGCTGCACCGGCTGGGGACGACGGTGGTGATGGCGACGCATGACTGGCATCTGATCGACCGGATTACGGGCGCGCACCATATGCATCTGGAGCATGGACGGCTGGTCGATCCCGAACCGCCCGAGGCGACCACCCCGCCAGGCGTCGCCCCCAGGGCCGAACCACCCCGGTCGACCATCGTGCGGAGCGGGTTGTGACGCGTACCGACACGACACGGCGCGCGACGGGGGCGGAGGCGCGGGCGCTGGACGATGTCGGCGGTGCGCATGTCATGAGTTGGGTGATCGCGATCATGTTGTTCCTGACCCTGCTGGCCGGGGCCGCCGGACTGGGCACGGCGCGGGCGGCGGGGGCGCTGGACCGACAGATGGCGGGGCGACTGACCGTTCAGATCGTCGAGGGCGAGACGCAGCGTCGCGACGCCGCGGCCGCGCGGGTGCTGGCCGTGCTGCGAACCCTGCCCGATGTCGCCCGCGCAACGCCGGTGCCCCAGGCCGAGCTGGCGCGGATGCTGCAACCCTGGCTGGGGGGTGATGCCGCCGCCGCCGGGCTGCCGGTGCCCGCGCTGATTGATGTCGATCTGACCAGCGACCGGAGCGGCGCCATCGCCCGCGTCGGCGCGGCGGTGGCGCGCACCAGCCTGGCGGCGCGGGTCGATGCCCATGCGACCTGGCTGGGCCCCGTCGGGCGCCTGCTCGACACCGCCGCCTGGCTGGCGGGGGCGATCATCCTGTTGATGCTGGGGGCGACGGCGGCGGTGGTCATGCTGGCGGCACGCGCCGGTCTGGAGGCGCACCGCGCGACGATCGAGGTCATCCATATGCTCGGTGCGACCGACCGGCAGGTCGCCCGGCTGTTCCAGCGGCGAATCGCGCTCGATGCCGGAATCGGTGCGGTGGTGGGCAGCGTGGTCGCGGGCGGCGCGATCGCGCTGGTCGCGCGGCAAGTGGGTGCGCTGGACTCGGAATTGCTGAGCGGCATGCGACTGGGGATGGGGGATGTGGCGATGCTGATCGCGCTGCCCTTCGCCTTCATCGCGCTGGCGGTGGTCGCGGCGCGGCTGGCGGTAATGGCCCAGATGCGGCGGATGCTCTGATGCTGCGCCTGTTCGGTCTGGCGGCGCTGGCGTGGTGCCTGGGGTTCGCGGTCTTCATGCTGACCCTGCCGCACCCGCTGGAGAACAACACCACCGATGCGATCGTGGTGCCGACGGGCGGCCCCGGGCGGATCGATCGGGGGATCGCGCTGCTCAAGGCGCATCAGGCCAAGCGGATGCTGGTGACGGGCGTCGCGCCGGGGGTGCGGCCTATCGATCTGGCGCGCACCTATCACACTTCGCCCACGCTGTTCGCCTGCTGCATCGATCTGGGCGGCGAGGCGGTCGATACCCGGTCCAATGCCGAGGAGACGGCGAACTGGGTCCGCGAACATGGCTATCGCACGGTGCGGCTGGTCACTTCCGACTGGCATTTGCCGCGCGCGAGGATGGAATTGACCGCGACCCTGGGCTCGCAGGTGCTGGTGCTGGGGGACGGCGTGCCGTCCGAGCCGCGGTTGGGGACGCTGGTCAACGAATATAACAAGCTGATCCTGCGCAGGGTCGCGCTTTGGACGGGGTTTGGTGCGTGATTCTGCTTCGTAACATCGTCTTCGTGGCGATCTTCTATCCGGTATCGGCGATCATGGCGCTGCTGTCGCCGGTGATCGCGCTGGGTGGGCGTCAGGCGGTGATCCACTGGGCGACCGGTTGGACCCGGTTTCACCGGATCTGCACCCGCTGGATCCTGGGCATCCGCGTGGTGGTGGAGGGGACGCGCCCGACCAGCCCGGCGCTCTACCCCGCCAAGCATCAGGCGATGTTCGAGACGATGGAGTTGCAGCGGATGCTGGGCGCGCCCGCCATGGTGCTGAAGCGCGAACTGGCGAATATTCCGCTCTGGGGCTGGGCGGTGCGCAAATATGGCGCGATCGTGGTGGACCGCAGCGCCTCGGCCAAAGCGATGCGCGGGATGATGCGCGACGCCCAGGTCGCGGTGGGCGAGGGGCGGGCGATCATGATCTTTCCCGAGGGGACGCGGGTGAAACCCGGCGAGACGCCGCCGCTGAAACCCGGATTCGCGGGACTATACCGGATGCTCAACCTGCCGGTGGTGCCGGTGGCGACCGATTCTGGGCTGGTCTGGCCGCGCAAAGGCTTGAAGCGGCCGGGCGTCGTGACGCTGCGCTTCGGCGAGGTGATTCCGCCCGGCCTGCCACGTGCGGAGGCGGAGGCCAGGGTTCATGCGGCGATGAATGCCCTGGAATCCTCGCCGGCGCGGGGCGGTGGCAGAGCATAAGCCCTGACCGAGAGGTGCTTTCGCAAGGGGCGCCCTTTGCGTCTCACCCCTCCGCCATGCTCCCCATGGCCTGGGGACGATTTATCCCCCGTGACTCCGCCCGAAATCCTCGCGGGCGTCGTCCTGGCCCTGGTCGATGATCGAGCGACGGATGGCGCGGGTGCGGCTGAACAGGTCGAACAGGGTATCGCCATCGCCCCAGCGGATCGCGCGCTGAAGCATCGTCACATCCTCTGTCAGGCGTTGCAGAATCTCCAGCACCGCCTCGCGATTGTTGAGGAACACGTCACGCCACATGGTCGGATCGGAGGCGGCGATCCGGGTGAAGTCTCGAAAACCGCCAGCAGAGAACTTGATGACTTCGCCTTGTGTCACGTCTTCCAAGTCGGAAGCGGTGCCCACGATCGAATAGGCGATCAGGTGCGGAACGTGGCTGGTCACCGCCACGACGAGGTCGTGATGGCGCGGTGTCATCAACTCGACATTCGCGCCCAGCGCTTCCCAGAAGGCGCGCAGCCTGGCAACCGGGGCTTCGGGGCAATTCTCCTCGGGGGTCAGGATGCACCAACGGCCGCGGAACAAGGTCGCAAAGCCGCTTTCCGGGCCGCTATTCTCCGTGCCTGCCACCGGATGGCCGGGTACCAGCATCGCATCCGGCAAGACGGAACGCAGCGCTGCGACCACACTTTCCTTCGACCCGCCGACATCGCTGACGATCGCCTCGGCGGGCAGGTCGTCGGCGAACGTGGCCGCGACCGCCGCCATGGCGCCGACGGGCACGCACAGCATCACCAGATCGGCATCGATCACCGCCGTACCCGCGCTGTCGGCGACATCGTCACACAGGTCGATCCGCCGTGCCGTCTCGCGCACGTCGGCATCGGCGTCATAGCCGGTGAGCCTCGCCGTGGGCATGTTCGCGCGCACCGCGCGCGCGACCGAGGAGCCGATCAGCCCCAGGCCGATGATGGTGATCCGGGCAAAGGGCAGCATCAGTCCGCAGCCATCCGGCGGAGCGCGGCGATCACGCCCTTCACCTCATCCTCGGTGCCGATGGTGATGCGCAGGGCATGGCCCAGCCCCTGGCTCGGCAGCCAGCGGACGATGTAACCCGCGTCCATCAGTCCATGATAGGCGCGCTCTGCGGTCAATTTGCCCTCGAACAGGACCAGCGAGAAATTGGCCTTGGATGGCACGCAGCGAAGCCCGGCATTGCCGAGGTTTGCGATCTGCTCCTCGAACCAGGCCAGCCAGCGGGCGTTATGGGCACGCGACGATTCTACGAAGGCGCGGTCGCGGATCGCCTCGATCGCGGCGTTCTGCCCGGCGATGGTCACGTTGAACGGCGCGCGGATGCGGTGCAGCGCATCGATGATCGGCGCGGCGGCATAGCCCCAGCCGATCCGCTCGGCGGCGAGGCCATGGATCTTGGAGAAGGTGCGCGAGACCAGCACGTTCGCCGCGCGTTCGGCCAGCGCCAGCCCGCCATCATCCTCGCCCTCGGCCAGATATTCGGCATAGGCCTGGTCGAGGACCAGCAGGACATGGGGCGGCAGCCCGGCGTGCAGCCGGGCGATCTCACCCGCGCCAGCATAGGTGCCGGTCGGATTGTTGGGATTGGCGACGAAGACGACCCGTGTCTTGTCCGTGACGGCCGCCAGGATCGCGTCGACATCGGTGGCGTATTCGTGATCGGCGACCACCACCGGCTCCGCCCCGACGCGCCGGGTGGCGATCTCGTACACGGAAAAGCCGTAGCGGACATGGATGACCTCATCCCCCGGCCCCGCGAACGCACCCGCCGCAAGGTGGAGAATCTCGTCCGAGCCGGTGCCATAGATGATTCGCGCCGGGTCGAGGCCGTGGACCGCGCCGATCGCCTCGCGCAGCGCGGTCGCGCCCGCATCCGGATAGCGCTCTAGATTCCGCGCGGCGGCGGCGAAGGCGGTGCGCGCCTTCTCGCTGGTGCCCAGCGGATTCTCGTTGGACGAGAGTTTGGCGACCTTGCGCCCGTCATCGGTCGTCGCGCGGCCGGGGACATAGGGCGCGATCGCCTTGACCCAGGAGATCGGTTCGGGGGCGGTAAGCTCGGTCATGGCAAACGCCATAGCGGCCATGGCCTTGCGTTGCCAAGCATCGCGGCCTAGCGGATAGGGCTCCATGGCCGCTTCCGTTTCCGCACAATCCCTTGGCGACGACCAGCGTTTCGGTCTGTCACGCCATATCGTGCTGCCCGGGCCGCTTCGGCTCGATGGCGGGGGGCTGCTGTCGCCGGTCGAGATCGGCTATGAGACCTATGGCACGCTGAATGCCGATGGCTCGAACGCGATCCTGATCTGCCACGCGCTGACCGGCGACCAGCATGTCGCCTCGCCCCATCCGCGCACCGGCAAGCCCGGCTGGTGGACGCGGCTGGTGGGGGAAGGCAAGCCGATCGATCCGGCGCGGCATTTCATCATCTGCTCGAACGTGATCGGCAGTTGCATGGGATCGTCCGGCCCCGCGACCACCGATCCCTCCACGGCCGAACCCTGGGGAATGCGCTTTCCCGTCATCACCATCCGCGACATGGTGCGCGCGCAAGCCATGCTGCTCGACCATCTGGGCGTGGGGCAGTTGAAGGCGGTGGTCGGCGGATCGATGGGCGGGATGCAGGCGATCAGTTGGGCCGCGACCTTTCCCGAGCGGGTCCGCGCCTGCGTCATGGTCGCCTCGACCGCTAGGCATTCGGCCCAGAACATCGCGTTCCACGAGGTCGGGCGACAGGCGATCATGGCCGACCCGAAATGGCGCGGCGGCGCCTATTACGAGGCCAACGATCCCCCGGCGGCGGGTCTGGCGGTCGCGCGGATGGCGGCGCACATCACCTATCTGTCCGAGGCAGGGCTGACCGAGAAGTTTGGGCGGCGGCTCCAGGCACGGCCCGATCGGCCGGACGGCGCCAAGAGCTTCGGTTTCGACGCCGATTTCCAAGTCGAAAGCTATTTGCGGCATCAGGGGTTGAGCTTCGTCGACCGGTTCGACGCCAATAGCTACCTCTACATCACCCGCGCGCTGGATTATTTCGATCTCGCCGAGGAGCATGGCGGGCTGCTTGCCAACGCTTTCCGGGGGACGAAGACCCGCTTCTGCCTGGTCAGCTTCGACACTGACTGGCTCTATCCGACCTCCGAGTCGCGTTCCGTGGTGCAGGCGCTCAACGCGGCGGGCGCGGCGGCGAGTTTCGTGGAATTGTCGAGCCCCTATGGCCATGACGCCTTCCTGCTCGAAGCGCCCGAGATGAACCGGGTGATCGACGGCTTCCTGCGGGCCGAGCCATGAGCGAGGTGCTTCGCCCCGATCTGGCGATCATCGCCGCGCATGTCGCACGGGGCGCTCGCGTGCTCGATATCGGATGCGGCGACGGGCAGTTGATGGCGGCGCTGCGCGACGATTCGGGCGTGGATGCGCGGGGGCTGGAGATCGACCCGGCCAACGTCGCCTCCGCCGTCGCGCGCGGGCTGGCGGTGGTGCAGGGCGACGCCGACGTCGATCTGGCGGGCTATCCCGACAAGGGGTTCGACTATGCGATCCTCAGCCAGACGCTTCAGACCGCGCGTGCGCCCGACCAGGTGCTCGACCATCTGCTGCGCATCGGCCAGCGGGCTTTCGTGTCCTTCCCCAATTTCGCGCATTGGCGGGTGCGGCTGTCGCTTTTGTGGGGCGGGCGGATGCCGGTGACGAAATTGCTGCCCGAACAATGGTATGACACGCCGAACATCCATCATGTGACGATCGACGACTTCCGCGCCTTCGTCCGGCAGCGGCGGATTACCGTGGAGGGAAGCTGGTTCCTGTCGCGCGGGCGCCCCACCAGTGCGGCGGCGGCGAACGTCCGCGCGGAGCACGCCGTATTTTTGTTGCGTCGTTAGAACCGCTACACAGTCGGAACTTTATTTCGATCAAGGCCGTTATTGGCGAAAGTGACGGGAATTTGACATGAGACAAACCGCCCTGATCGTGGAAGACGAAATTTTCGTGGCCCTCGATCTAGAGCGCATTCTGACCGATGCGGGCTATCAGGTGGCCGGCATAGCGGCAGACAGCCGCACCGCCTTTGAGACCGCGCCGGGTTGCTCCTTTGCCTTTGTCGATGTGAACCTGCGCGACGGGGCGACAGGCCCGGATATCGCACGTCGGCTGGCCGACGATTATGGGGTGAAGATCGTCTTCGTCACTGCCAACCCTGCCCAGATTTCGACCGATATCGAAGCGCTCGGCTATATCCGCAAACCGTTTAGCGAGCGGGCGATCCTGGCGGCGGCGGCCATGGCCACCGGTTCCGCCGCGGACATGATGTCCGAGGAATTGATGCCGCTCAAGCTGGCGATGTAAAGCCTTTCCCGTCGGGGCCTTTCATGGCCCAGGCCTCTTTGCCAACCCATGATCATGCGTTCGGAAAGCTGCTCAGCGGCAGGGGCCCAGCCCCGCCGGACGGCTGAACGCGGCCAGCGGGACCTCGATCGTCACGACCAGTCCTTCGGCACGCCAGTCGCGCCCGACCGTGCCGCCCAATTGCCGCACCGCCGACAGCTCGACCAGTTGCGATCCGAATCCGATCCGGGTCGGCGCGGCATCGAGCGCAGGGCCGCCATGCTCCTGCCAGCACAGCGTCACCATGTCGTCGCGCCGCGTCACCGTCAGCGCGACATGCCCGGTCATCACCGATAGCGCGCCATATTTGGAGGCGTTGGTCGCCAGCTCGTGGAACAACAGCGCCAGCGGCGTCGCCGAACGGTCGTCGACCGGCACATCGTCCCCGTCCAGCCGGATGCGCGCCTCGGTATCGCCGCGATAGGGCTCGAACAGATCGCCGAGCAGGCCGTGGAGCGAATCCTGCCGCGCCTTGGGCTGCGACTGCGGACTATGGGGGCGGACGAAGTCGTGCGCACGGCCCAGTGCGGTGATCCGGTCGCGCAGGTCACTGGCGATCGCGCCAAAGCCCGGATGGCTGCGCGCGGCAAAGGCGATCAGGCCGGAGATCACCGCAAAGATATTCTTGATCCGGTGGCTCAGCTCCTGGCTGACGATCTCGCGTTCTTCCAGTGCCAGCTTCTGTTCGTGAATGTCGGTGCAGGTGCCGAACCAGCGGGTGATCTGCCCGTTCGCGTCCCGGATCGGCAGCGCGCGGCCCAGCACCCAGCGATAGGTGCCGTCGCGATGGCGCAACCGATATTCGATCTGATAGGGATCGCCGGTCGCCAGGCTATGACGCCATCGCGTCCAGGCGCGCTGCTGGTCGTCCTCATGGAACATGCCGTTCCACGCCTCGCCATCGGTCGAGCCGTCGGGCATCCCCGTAAACTCGTACCAGCGCGCATTATAATAATCGTGAAAGCCGTCGGGCAGCGTCGACCAGACCATTTGCGGCATGGTGTCGGCCAGGGTTCGAAAACGCTGCTCGCTATCGGCGACGCGCGCCTCGGAGGCCTCGACCGTCTGTTCATGCTCGCGCTGGGCACGACGGTCCTGCAACCGGCCCATGACGGCGGTCGCCAGGATTTCCAGACCGCGCTGCTGGAATGGGGTCAGCCCCTGCGGTCGGGGCTCGGGCGAGATGACGCAGATCGCGCCCAGCGGTACCCCCTCATGCGACAGGAGCCGCGCACCCGCATAGAAGCGGATATAGGGCGGCCCCGTGACGAGGGAGAAATCGGCGAAGCGCGGGTCGGCGCGCGCATCCGGCACCACCATCGTCGCCTCGCGGCCGATCATCGCATGGGCGCAGAAGGATGTATCGCGAGGCGACTGATCCGCCTCCAGCCCGACCACGGCGAGAAACCGTTGGGTCTCCTCCTCGACCAGGCTGACCAGTGCCACCGGGGTTGCGCAGAGTTCGGCGGCAAAGGCCGCCAGATCGTCCAGGCGCCCGCTTTCGCGATACCCCGCCAGGTCATAGGATCGGATCAGCGCCGCGCGCCGTTCGTCCGTCATCACCGATGGGTCGAGCATATCCGTCTTCCCATCCGTCTGGCCGAATATCAGGCCGGTCCTAAAACCTTCTCGATCCATCCTCGCACCGTGGAACCCGTGCCCCGATCAGAAGGGAACGTCGTCATCCAGATCGTCGGCGAAACCGCCGCCCTGTCCGAACCCGCCACGATTGCCACCGTTCCCGCCCGAGGACGAAGAACCGCCGCGCTGACCGCCGCCATAGCCGCCGCCCGACGATCCGCCGCCGAATCCGCTCGATCCGCCGCCAAAGTCGCCGCCGCCGAAATCATCGCCACCGCCGAAATCGCCGCCGCCACGGCTACCGCCGCCGCCGCCCTGACCGCCGCCAGGGCCGTCGAGCATGGTCAGCACCGAGTTGAAGCCCTGCAGCGTCACTTCGGTCGAATAGCGGTCATTACCCTGCTGGTCCTGCCACTTGCGGGTGGTCAGCGCGCCTTCGATATAGACCTTCGAGCCCTTGCGCAGGAACCGCTCGGCGACGTTGGCGAGGCCTTCGTTGAAGATCTTGACCGTGTGCCACTCGGTCTTTTCCTTGCGCTCGCCGCTATTGCGGTCCTTCCACGATTCGGACGTGGCGATGCGCAGCTCGACCACCTTGCCGCCATTCTGGAAGGAGCGGCTCTCGGGATCGCGTCCCAGATTGCCGACGAGAATCACCTTGTTGACGCTGCCCGCCATGTATTCAGTCCCGTGCTTGGTTCAGAGGCCGGCGAAAACAGCCAGCCAATATGTGATGCCCGCCATGACATAAGCGGTTACGAAAAGGTACCCCACCATGAAGGCGGGCCAGCGCCATCCGTTGGTTTCCCTTCGCGTCACCGCGATGGTCGAGATGCACTGGGGCGCGAAGACGAACCACATCAGGAAGGCAAGCGCGGTGGGCAGCGACCAGTTGCGCTTGAGCTTGTCGGTCATCGCCTTCTGCCCGCCCTCATGCTCGGTATCGTCGATGGCATAGACGGTACCGATCGCGGCCACCGCCACTTCGCGCGCGGCCATGGCGGGGACGAGCGCCAGGGAGATATCGCGGTTGAAGCCGATCGGGCGCACCACGACCTCGATCCCGCTCGCGATGCGGCCCGCGACCGAATAATCGACCGGCGAGATGCCCGAGCCTTCCGGCGGCTTGGGGAAGGACAGCAGCGCCCACAGGATCACGGTGGTCAGCGCGATGGTGGTGCCCGCGCGCTTCAGGAAGATCAGCGCACGGCTCCACAGGCCGAGCAACACGTCGCGGATATGCGGCCACTGGTACTTCGGCATCTCCATCATGAAGCCCGACGAGGCGCCCTTGGTGACGGTGCGCCGGAGCAGCAGCGCGGCGACGAACGCACCGACAATGCCCATCAGATACAGGCCGAGCAGCACCAGCCCCTGTAGCCCGACAAAGGGCAGCACCTGCCGGTCGGGAATGAATGCGCCGATGATGATGGTGTAGACGGGCAGGCGCGCCGAACAGGTCATCAGCGGCGCGATCAGGATGGTGGTCAGCCGGTCCTTCTCGTCATCGATCGTCCGCGTCGCCATGATGCCCGGCACCGCACAGGCGAAGGACGACAGCAGCGGAATGAAGGCGCGGCCCGACAGCCCGACCTGCGCCATCAGGCGGTCCATCAGGAAGGCGGCGCGGACCATATATCCGCTCGCCTCCAGCACCAGGATGAACAGGAACAGGATCAGGATCTGCGGCAGGAAGACGATGACCGCGCCGACACCGGCGATCAGGCCATCGGTGATGAGGCTGCGAAACCAGCCCTCGGGTAGGGCGGCTCCGACCTGGGCCTCCAGCCAGACAAAGCCCTGCTCGATCCAGCCGACCGGCGCTTCGGACCAAGCGAAGACCGCCTGGAACATGACGAAGAGCAGCGCGACCAGCAGGATCGGCCCCGCAATGGGGTGCAGCGCGACCGAGTCGAGCATGTGCGTCCAGCGGCGGACGGGCGTCTCCGCCACGGTCGCCGCCGCCGCGATCTGGCGGGCGCGGCGTTGCAGCGTGACGATGTCGTCGATCTGGTCGGCAGGGGCGATCGGACGGGCACGCTCCTCGGACACCAGCCGGTCGACCTCGGCCTTCAGCACATCGAGGCCACGGCGGCGCACCGCGACGGTCGGGATCACCGTCACGCCCAGTTCGCGCGCTAGAATATCGGGATCGAGCGTCAATCCGTCGCGCTCGGCCAGATCGACCATGTTCAGCGCGACCACCACCGGCAGGCCCAGCGCGATCAGTTGCAGCGCGAAGCGCAGATGATTGTCGAGATTGGCGGCATCGACCACCACGACCAGCGCATCCGGGCGCCGCTCGCCCGCTTGCGACCCCATCACGACATTGCGGGTGACCTGCTCGTCCAGGCTGCCCGGATCGAGACTATAGGCACCGGGCAGGTCGACCAGTTCGACCGGTCGGCCATCCTCCAGCACGAGGCGGCCCGAATGACGCTCGACGGTGACGCCGGGGTAATTTCCGACTTTCTGCCGCGCGCCGGTCAGCGCGTTGAACAGGGCGCTTTTGCCGGCATTGGGATTGCCGACGAGCGCAACCAGCGGTGCGGCGTTCATCAGATCAGGCGAACCTCAAAAATTCAGGCGCCGGTCGCGACGCGGATCGATGCCGCAACCCGGCGACGCAGCGCCACGGTCATCCGGCCGATCCGGCAGGCGATCGGCCCACCGCCCAGCGTTGCGCGGTGCAGCACTTCCACACCCACGCCTTCATCGAAACCCAGTTCGCGCAGCCGGCGCGCCTCGGGCAGCGCCAGTTGAGCCCAGTCGATCGCGGCCACGGTCGCCGGTTGCCGCCGGGGAAGGGTTTCGAGACTGCTGAGCATCGCCATGGGGACTACATAACCCCGGTGCGATTGATTATCAATTACCCGTTGATGAAATGGATGTCGGGGTTTGCGGGCCTGGCCTTCGACTTCGCTCAGCCTGAGCGAAGTCGAAGGCCAGGGGAATCCCTCAACCCCGAACCGCCTCACACCGCCGGATAGCGCAACCGCCCGATAAACCGCGACAGGCTGGGCATATTCTCGCCCCGCTTGACCATGCCGGCCTTCCATTTCTCGAACCGCATGATCCCCTCGATCCAGCGAGCCAGGAACGCGCGGGTGTCGGCATGCCCTTCGCTCTCGTCGTTCAGGAAGGCAGCGATGGTCGCGGCATAGACGGCGAATAGCGTCGCGCGCTTGGTATAGTGATTATAATCGGTCGCCGTATCGCCCGCCTGCGCCCAGATCGTGTCGACCGTCCGCCAGCCGAGTCGCGCCCCGCTCGCGGCATTTTGCGGCATGGCGAGAATGGTCAGCGCGCGGCGCAGCGCCTCGCGATTGGGGGCGAGCGCCGCCAACCGCGCCTCGACCAGTGCGGTGATGCGCTGGCGGATCTTCATCGCGGCGGCCTGTTCGCGCGGCACCGCCGCGACCATCGCGGCATCGATCGCGGCAAACCAGGCGTCGATCATCGCAACCGGCCCGTCCTTGAAGGCGAGCCGGGCGATGTCGCGGTCGATACCGGCCGCATCCGCCGCCATGTCGCGCGCTTCGTCACCCCAGCCGTCGAACGCGGCGTTGGACGCGATGCCGTCGGCCAGCGCAACGCGCACCTCGTCGAGGGTCAGGTTCTGAACATCGGTCATGGCAATCTCGGTCATAGGCTTCTCTCGTCGTCCCTATCGTCCGGCTTGGCAACCGCCTTGGATGATCCGCGCCGCACCAGCACCAGCGCGACCGCCACCATCGCTACCCCCGCCAGATCGGGCAGGGCCAGCGTCTCGCCATAGACGATCCAGCCGATCGCCGTCGCCACCATCGGCTGCACCAGCAGCGCGAGACCGACGACCAGCGGGCTGAGCAGCCCCAGCGCATAGATCATCAACCCCTGGCCGATGATCTGGCTCCCCAGCGCCAGCAGGATCAGCGGGCTCCAATGATCGGGCCACACCCGCTCGCCCAGTACCACCGCGAAGACGAACAGCGGCACGATGCTCGCCAGTGTCGACCAGGCGAGCGCCGGCACCGGCGGCATGGCGACGCGGACCCGCGACATCAGGATGAAGTAAAAGGCATACAGCACCCCCGCGAGCACGCATAGCAGATCGCCGACCAGATGGCGCGGGTCGACCTGATAGCTACGCCCCATCAACAGCCCGGCCCCCACCGCCGCCAGGATCAGCGCGATCCCCTGCATCCGCGAGGGCCAGGCGCGTGCGACCAGAAAGCCATAGAGCGGGAAGATGAAGGTCGCCGAATTGCCGAACAGCGTGGCGTTGGCCATCGTCGTCTGGCGGATGCCGATATGCCAGGCGCCCAGATCGCCCGCAAAGGCGATCCCGCCGATCAGCAGCAGCGCCCAGAGCCCGGCCTGCCCCCGGCCCGGCATACGCGGCCGCGCAGAGCCGAGCAGCGTGACCAGCACCAGCACGGGCGCGGCCAGCGTGATCCGCCAGAAGGCCGAGGCGACCGGCCCGGTATCGGCCATCCGCACCAGCAGCGGCCCGAAGGCGAGCGCGACATTGGCGAGGATGACCGCCGCGAAGGCCAGAGGCGGCGTGGTGGTGGGCCCGCTCCGGTCCGAAAGACGAACGCTTTCAGACAATTCACTTTTTCTTGGGGGGGCGGATACGGGCATGGGCTCCCTTAACGCCCTATCTGCGTTGCGTCAGGCCGGAAAGGCCACAGAAGGATTTGATTTTGATGCCAACGCTGTTCGATCCCATCGATCTGGGTGCCATTCACGCGCCAAACCGCATCCTGATGGCCCCGCTGACCCGCGCGCGGGCGACGCGCGAGGCGGTGCCGACGCCGATCATGGCGCAATATTATGCCCAGCGGGCGAGCGCGGGCCTCATCATCTCCGAGGCGACCGGTATCAGCCGCGAAGGCCTGGGCTGGCCCTATGCGCCGGGCCTGTGGACCGACGAACAGGTCGAGGCGTGGAAGCCCGTTACCGCCGCCGTGCACAAGGCGGGCGGCCGGATCGTCGCGCAGCTCTGGCATATGGGCCGTCAGGTGCACAGTTCGGTGACGGGGATGCAGCCGGTCTCGTCCTCGGAGACCCGGACCGAAGGTCAGGCGCATACCTATGAGGGCAAGCAGGAATTCGAGACCGCCCGGCCGCTCGAACTGTCCGAAATTCCGCGTCTGCTCGACGATTATGCGCTCGCCACCCGCAATGCGCTGGCCGCCGGGTTCGACGGGGTGCAGATCCATGCCGCCAATGGCTATCTGATCGACGAATTCCTGCGCGACAACGCCAATCATCGCGAGGATGAATATGGCGGCTCGCCGGAGAATCGCATCCGCCTGCTCCGCGAGATCACCGAGCGGGTGATCGCGGTCGCGGGCAAGGAGCGGGTCGGGGTGCGCCTGTCCCCCAATGGCGACAGCCAGGGCGTGGACGACAGCGATCCGGCCTCGGTCTTCGTGCCCGCCGCGAAGATGCTGTCGGACCTCGGCATCGCCTTTCTCGAACTACGCGAGATCGGGCCGGACGGCACCTATGGCAGCACCGACGTACCCAAGCTGTCGCCGCAGATCCGCAAGGTCTTTACCGGTCCGCTGATCCTCAACAGCGACTTCGACAGCCGGGAAAAGGCGCAAGGAGCGCTCGATTCGGGCGTGGCGGATGCCATCGCGTTCGGACGCACCTTCCTGGCCAATCCGGACCTGCCCGAACGCCTGCGCACCGATGCGCCGCTGACCCAGAGCGACATGAAGACTTGGTACAGCCAGGGGCCGGAGGGATATATCGACTATCCCACGCTCGACGAGCAGGCCCGCGCGGCGTGAGCGATGGGGGGCGGGGGGTGATTCTCCCGCCTCCACAGCATCCCTGCTGACCTATATTCCCTGTTCCGTTCAGCCTGAGCGAAGGCGAAGGCCAAGGGAGTCCGAAGCGTAGGCTGCGACTTCGCCCAGCGTGAACGGAGGTAGGGTTATTCGGTGGTATCCAGCCCGTCGAGAAAGGCGGTCACCTGATCGCGCACCGTCTCGCGGGTCTTGGAATTGAACAGCAGCAGCGGTGCTCCCCAGGCGATGGGAATGGCGAACGCCAGAACCACCCAGATGACCACCATCGCCACCAACCCGGCCCCGGCATAGCGCAGCTTCTGCATCGCGCCTGTATCCAGCGTCAGCGTGCGCGGCCCTTTGGCGTCGTAGAAGCTATCGGTCGCCCAGCTTCCCCCGCCGTCGAAGCGCAGCTTCTCCGGTAGCTGGAATCGCGGCTTGCTCGGCGAGGCGATCGGGCGCGGCGTCGGCGTCCGCTGCGCGGGCGGCGATTTGCCCGCCTGGGTGTCGATCACTTCCAGCCGCCGGCCCCGCTCGACGACGCGAAAGCGGGTGGGCGGCATGTCGGTCATGCGGAGGCTGTATCTCGCCGGGCGCGCCACTGGTCGGCGCTTTGGCCCCAAGCGTCCACCCGGAAACTCTCCAGCGGTGCGGGCAGGCGAGTCGGTCCCTCGTTCACCGCCCCCAGCCGCTGCGCCAGCCTGATCGAGCCGATATTCTCCGGGTCGATGGTGTGGATCACATGGTCCCAGCCCAGCACATCGATGGCATAGTCGATCGCCGCGACCGCCGCCTCATGGGCATAGCCGCGCCCGGCGAATTCCCGCGCCACGCCCCAGGCGACTTCGTGGCCCGGCCAGCCCTCGGGCTGCCATGGCCCGATCCGCCCGACCCAACGCCCGGTGTCGCGCTCGATCACCGAGAACATGGCGAAACCGCGCACGCTCCACGCGCCCACCATGGTGCACAGGCCTCGCCATGCCGCACCGCGCGCCTGCACGCCGCCCAGGAAGCGCATCGTGTCCGCCTCGGCATGGAACGCCGCCCAGGCCTCGAAATCCTCCGCCGAGGGCAGCCGTAAGGTCAGCCGTTCGGTCTGGAGGACAGGCGATGTCACCCGAACCGGCCTTTCAGCGCCAGCATGGCGAGCGCCGCCTTGGCCGCCTCGCCGCCCTTGTTCTTCTCGTCCGGCTTGGCACGGGTCAGCGCCTGCGCTTCGTTCTCGGTGGTGATGATGCCGTTGCCGATCGGCAGGCCATCCATGGTCAGCGCCATCAGCCCGCGCGCGCTCTCGTTCGAGACGATCTCGAAATGATAGGTCTCGCCGCGGATCACCACGCCGATCGCGACGAAGGCGTCGTAACGCCCCGTGTCCGCCGCCATCGCCACCGCGCCCGGAATCTCCAGCGCGCCGGGGACGGTGATCGTCTCATGGCTGTGGCCCGCCTCCTCGATCGCGGCGCGCGCGCCCGACAGGAGCAGGTCGTTCAGATGCTCGTAGAAGCGCGCCTCGACGATCAACACATGCGCCATCAGGCGTCTCCCTCAAAATTCTCGATGCGACGTTCGCCGACGATCGACAGGCCGTACCCGTCGAGCCCGATCAGCGTGTGATGGGTGTTGGTCAGCAGCACCATGTCCTGCACGCCCATTTCGGCCAGGATCATCGCGCCGACGCCGTAATCGCGCAGTTCCTCCATGTCGATCTGCACCTCCTCGCCCGCTTTCAGCCGGACGGCGGTGGTGAAGGCGTCGGTGCGCGGGCGGTTGATGACGACGATCACGCCCGAGCCCTCCTCGGCGATCATCCGCATCGACTTGGCGAGCAGATGGCCCCGCGGCCCGGCCTCGCCGAACATGTCCGCAAAGGGCGTCATGGCGTGCATCCGCACCAGCACCGCCTTGTCGGTGTCCAGCTTGCCCTTGACCAGAGCGACCTGCTCGGTGCCCGTCGCCTTGTTGCGATAGGCACGCGCGGTCCAGGTGCCGCCCCATTCGCTCTCGAACGTGGCTTCGGATTGCAACTCGACCAGATGGTCGTAGCGGCGACGATAGGCGATCAGGTCGCGGATCGTGCCGATCTTGAGATTGTGGAGCTGCGCGAAGGAGACGAGGTCGTCCATCCGCGCCATCGTCCCATCCTCGTTCATGATCTCGCAGATCACGCCCGAGGGGTTGAGCCCCGCCAGCCGCGCGACATCGACCGCCGCCTCGGTATGCCCGGCGCGCACCAGCACGCCGCCGTCGCGCGCGACCAGCGGGAAGACATGGCCCGGCGTCACCAGCGAGTCGGGGCCTTGGCTCGCGTCGATCGCCACCGCGATGGTCCGCGCGCGATCGGCAGCCGAAATGCCGGTCGTCACGCCATCGCGCGCCTCGATCGAGATGGTGAAGGCGGTTTCGTGCCGCGTCCCGTTCTTGGGGCTCATCAGCGGCAGGCCGAGCGTGTCGACCCGCTCGCGCGTCATGGCGAGGCAGATCAGGCCGCGCCCGTGCCGCGCCATGAAGTTGACCTTCTCGGGCGTCGCCATCTGCGCGGGGATGACCAGGTCGCCTTCGTTCTCGCGATCCTCGTCATCGACCAGGATGAACATGCGGCCATTGCGCGCCTCGTCGATGATCTCTTCGGGGCTGGACAGGAAGCCGCGCCGCAGGCCGGCCAGAGCGTCGGGATTAGCGGCCACGATAATGCTCCATGCGCTGCAGGTAACGGGCAAGCACATCGATCTCGATATTGACGCGCTGGCCTTCCACGATGCCGCCCAAGGTGGTGACCGCGGCGGTGTGGGGGATGATGTTCAGACCGATCACCGTGCCGTCGTTCGTATCCTCGACACTGTTGACGGTCAGCGAGACGCCGTCGATCGTGACCGAACCCTTGGTCGCCATGAAGGGGGCGAGGTCGGACGGAACGGCCACGAAGACGCGGTGCGATCCGCCTTCCTCGGCGACCGACACGACGGAGCCGACGCCGTCGACATGGCCGGTGACGATATGACCGCCCAACTCGTCGCCCAGCTTCATCGCGCGTTCGAGGTTCAGGCGCTGGCCGCTGATCCACTGGTCGGCGGTGCGCCCGATCGTCTCGGCCGAGACGTCGACCGCAAACCAGTCGGGGCCCTTCTCGACCACGGTCAGGCAGACGCCCGAACAGGCGATCGACGCGCCCAGGTCGATGGTCGCCGTATCATAGGCGGTGGCGATGACGACTCGCGTGTCGCCGCGCGCCTCGACGGCGGTGACGGAGCCGATGTCGGTGACGATCCCGGTAAACATATCAGTCGCGCTCGTAGACCTCCAACCGGTCGCTGCCAAGCATCCGCGAGTCGGCAAGGCGCCAGCGGCCATGCGCATCGGCCAGCCTGTGCAATCCGATATCGCCCAGCGCCGCGCGACCCTCCCCAATCAGGATCGGCGCGCGATAGAGGAGCAGCCGATCGACCAGATCGGCGGCGAGAAAGGCGGACGCGGTTTGCGCCCCGCCCTCGACCATGAGACGGTCGACGCCCGCCAGATCGGTGACGGCATGGGGGGAGGGGATGGTTTCCCAACCGGGCGCGGGGGTGCGGGAGAGCAGGATTCGGCGGGGGCTGCGGTCTTCCAGGCCCGGCAGGCGGACGTCTAGCCGGGGCGAATCGGCCTCCAGCGTGCCGCGCCCGACCAGGATTGCCTCATGGCGGCTGCGCTCCAGATGGGTATGAGCGCGCGCCTCGGGCCCGGTGATCCAGCGGCTCTCGCCATCGGGCCGCGCGATCCGGCCGTCGAGCGAGGTGGCGAGCTTCAGCGTGACGAAGGGGCGGCCTTTTTCCCGGCGAGTCAGGAAGCCCGCAATCATTGCGCGGGCTTCCGCCTCGCGAATGCCCGTCGTCACCGAAATCCCGGCGGCGCGGGCGCGGGCAAAACCCTGGCCGTTGGTCCGTGGATCGGGATCGCCCATCGCCGCGACGATTCGCGCAACTCCGGCGGCGATCAGCAGGTCGGTGCAGGCAGGGCCGCGGGGCGAGATATGGGCACAGGGCTCCAGCGTGACATAAGCGGTCGCCCCACGCGCCGCCTCGCCCGCCTCCGCCAGCGCCATCGCCTCGGCATGGGGGCGCCCGCTTGGCTGCGTCCATCCGCGCCCCAAGACGCGACCGTCACGAATCAGAATGCAACCGACATTGGGATTGGGCGCGGTCCGCCCGACGCCGCGACCCGTCAGGGCCAGCGCGGCGCCCATCCAGCGATGATCGGTCAGATGCCCCACTTGTTCAGCGCATCGTCCACGCGTTTGAATTCGGCCTGGCGCTGATCCTTGGCGGCCTTCTCCTCGGCCAGCCGCTGCTTTTTCTTCCCATAATCGATCTTCTGCTGCGCCCGGATCTCCGCATCGGTGCGGTCGGCGCGCCATTGTTCGACATAGATGATGTCCGGCTTGTACGGCACCGGCACATAATCGTCGCGGGCAAAGGCATAGATGAAGAAGCCGGTGATCCCGACCGCGATCATCAGGAAGACCAGCTCATAGGGCTGGCGCTGCGACAGGAAGAATCGCAGGTCGCGGATCGCGCGAACGGGGGAGAAGCGGCCGAAGAACGACATCGAGAGAAGATAGGCGCGGCGCGCGCGGGATGCCAGTGGGGATGGAAATACGGCTCGGCGTCATTTTCGGAAAAGCCCCTCTCCCGGCCCGGGGACGGAGGGGGGGAAAAGCCGTTCGCGGCCCGCCTGTCCAATGGGCGCAATCCACCACACGCACGAAAAAGGGCGGCCGCATCGGCGACCGCCCTCTTCACTTTGGTGATGGAACCCTTCGCGGATTAGGCGACGGTCTTCATCTTTTCGGCGGCGACCGCGAAGCGGTTGCTCAGCGGCTGAGCGATCTCGCCGGCCAGCTTCATCATCGTCTCGGTCGAGCGCGAGGTCTGCGCGACCATCGAGTCGAAGGCCGAACGGGCGAAGTCCGACTGGAGCTTCAGAAACTCGGTCGGCGACTTGACCGACGACAGGGTCTGGAGCGTCTGGGTCGCGGTTTCGAACGAACGCTTGGCATAGTCCGCTGCGCCCTGGCCGAGCGACTCGGCGCCCTTGGCGGCGATCTTCGACGATTCGACGACCGCTTCCAGATTGCCCTTGTTGAAGGCGACCATGTCCTCGAACAGCTTGGCGCTCTTCTCCATGGTGGCCTGGGTGCGGGCCTGGGCGTCGCCGAAAAAGGCCTGGGTCTTGGCGGCGGTGTCCTGGGCGGCGTTTTCGATGGTGCTCGTGGCGTCCATGATCATGTCCTTGGGCTTTGAGTCCGCCGAAACCGCGGCGGTCGGGGAAGAAATTTCGGGGGCCTCCGCCACCGGAGCCGGTGCCGGAGCGGGCTTGGGCGGCTCCACCGGCTTGGCTTCGGGCGCCACCGCCACCGGCTTGGGGGCAGGCTTGGGCGCGGCGACCTTCGGAGCCTTGGGCGTCGGGGCAGGCTGCGCGAGCTTTACGGCCAGCGGCGCGACGGGCTTGTCGGCGACCGGTGCGGCGGGCTTGGCCGACTGGCTTAGCGGCAGGCTCGGGCTCTCAGGCGCGGCAGTCTCGATGGCGACGGGCTTGGCGGTCGGCGTAGGATCGGAAGGAAGGCCCGGCAGCGTCTTGGCGGCGACCGGCTTGGCCGCGCGACGCGCTTTGGCCGCTGGCTTGGCAGCGGTGACGGTCGGCTTGTTCTTGTCCAACAGCACTCTCCCGATTTGTTGCGCTGCACAATAGCGATTCGCGGGCGAAAATCAAGTCCATTGTGCAGTGCAGCAAAAGCGGATCAGCGTTGCCTGACGTAAAGTCCGGGGGCGTCTTCGAGGGCGGGGAGAGAGCCTTGTCCTGGTATGCGCGCGCCTTCCGCCACGATGGTGGCGGCGTCGCGGGTGCGAAGCCACTCCGCCCAATCGGGCCACCAGCTACCCTTCGTCTCTTTCGCCCCGGCGACGAACTCGGCGAGCGTTTCGGCGGGCGTATCATTGGTCCAATATTGATATTTGCCCGCCGCCGGAGGATTTACCACGCCCGCAATATGCCCCGACCCCGCCAGCACGAAGCGCAAGGGGCCGGTAAAGGCCTCGGTGATCTTCCACACGCTTTCGGGTGGGGCGATATGATCCTCTCGCCCCGCCTGGATATAGGCCGGGGTCGCCACCTTGGTCAGATCGAGCGGCACCCCCGCCACTGCCATCGCGCCCGGCGTCATCAAAAGATTGTCGCGGTAAAGGTCGGTCAGGTAGCTGAGATGCCATTTGGCGGGCAGGTTGGTGACGTCGCCATTCCAGTGGAGCAGGTCGAACGGCATATAATCGCGCCCGAGCAGATAGTTGTTGGTGACGTAATTCCAGATCAGGTCG
This sequence comes from Sphingomonas sp. Marseille-Q8236, assembly GCF_965112005.1. Taxonomy (NCBI): domain Bacteria; kingdom Pseudomonadati; phylum Pseudomonadota; class Alphaproteobacteria; order Sphingomonadales; family Sphingomonadaceae; genus Sphingomonas; species Sphingomonas sp. Marseille-Q8236. The sequence continues at coordinate 835,939 of NZ_CBCOPO010000001.1, read as the reverse complement.
CGCCCGCGCAACAGGTTGAAGGTCGCCGCCAGATAGCGTCCGTCGAGGAAACCATCGGGCGACAGCGCGCCGATCAGCGCCAGTTGCTCGTCATCGACGAAGTGGAGCAGCTCGCCCGCCTTCGAGAAATCGACCTGCGCGGTGAAGAAGGTGGCGCTGGCGACCTTGGCCGCCTCGCCTTCGGCCGAAAGATAGGCGAGCGTCGCGGCGAGCGTGGTGCCCGCGACGCAGTAGCCGACGGTATGGACCGCTTCCACGCCGAGCAGGTCGCGCACCGTGTCGATCGCGTCGACCTGCGCGGTGACGTAATCGTCCCAGATCACGTCCTTCATGGTGGCGTCGGCGGATTTCCACGACACCATGAAGACGCTGAACCCCTGGTCGACCAGCCATTTGATCAGGCTTTTCTCGGGCGCGAGGTCGAGGATGTAGAAGCGGTTGATCCAGGGCGGAAAGATCAGGATCGGCACCGCCGCCACCTGTCCGGTGGTGGGCGTGTACTGGATCAGTTCGTAAAGCGGCGTGCGCTTCACCACCTTGCCCGGCGTGGCGGCCAGATTGCGGCCGACCTCGAATGCGCGCGAATCGCTATGGGTGAGCTGCCCGCGGCCCAGATCGGCGAGCATGTTCTGCAAGCCTTTCAGCAGATTCTCGCCGCGCGTCTCGACTATCTTGTCGAGCACTTCCGGGTTGGTCGCGGGAAAATTGGTCGGGCTCATGGCGTCGACAAAGGCGCGCGCGGCGAAGCGGATCTGCTCCTTCTGCTTGGGCTCCACCCCCTCCAGCGCGTCGACGCCGCGCAGCATATGGTCGGAGATCACCTGGTAGCTTTGCCGAATCCAATCGAAGAGCGGCGACTGCCACTGTTCCGCCTTGAATCGACGATCGGGCTTGGGGGCGACGCTGGGTTCGGCGGCCGGGTCGATGAAGCGTTGCCACAGCTTCATCGAGTCGGACCAGAAGTCGCGGACCCGTTCGACGGTGGCGGGGTCATTGAAGCCCGGCACCACCGGCACGCCCTCGGGCGGCGGGGTCAGCGCGGCCTCCATCATCATCTGCTGCGCCCGGCCCATCACCCAGGTCCAATGCTGCAATTCTTCCAGGGTCGGCAGGGCACCTGTGGAATTGGGGGCTGTCGCGTGAGCGGCCGTCATCGCATCCTCTCGTTCGTTTGGGCCCACTCTAGCGTCAGGATATTGCGCCGTCATGTCGGGTCGCGTTGTTCAACGAAAGGCGCTAAGTATCGGGTCCCAATTCGTTACACAGAGGGACCCATGTCCGAAGAGTTCTACCGCATCAAGCGCCTGCCACCCTATGTCATCGCCGAAGTCAATGCGATGCGGGCGGCGGCGCGCGCGGGGGGCGAGGACATCATCGATCTGGGCATGGGCAATCCCGACCTGCCGCCGCCAGACCATGTCCTCGACAAGCTGGTCGAGGTGGCCAAGAAGCCCGACGCGCACGGCTATTCCCAGTCCAAGGGGATTCCGGGCCTCCGCCGCGCGCAGGCGAACTATTATGGCCGCCGCTTCGGCGTCGATCTCGACCCCGAGACCGAGGTGGTCGTCACCATGGGGTCGAAGGAGGGGCTGGCGTCGCTGGCCACCGCGATCACCGCGCCGGGCGACGTGATCCTGGCGCCCAATCCCTCCTATCCGATCCACACCTTCGGCTTCATCATCGCGGGCGCGACGATCCGCGCGGTGCCGACCACGCCCGACGAAGCCTATTTCGAGAGCCTGGAGCGGGCGATGCACTTCACCGTGCCGCGCCCCTCGGTGCTGGTCGTGAACTACCCGTCCAACCCGACCGCCGAGACGGTGGACCTGGCCTTTTACGAACGGCTGGTGGCGTTCGCAAAGGAGCATGAGCTGTGGATCCTGAGCGACCTCGCCTATTCCGAGCTATATTATGACGGCAATCCGACCCCCTCGATCCTGCAGGTCAAGGGCGGCAAGGACGTCGCGGTCGAGTTCACCTCGCTGTCCAAGACCTATTCGATGGCGGGCTGGCGGATCGGCTTCGCGGTCGGCAACAAGAAGCTGATCGCGGCGATGACGCGGGTGAAGTCCTATCTGGATTACGGCGCCTTCACCCCGATCCAGGCGGCGGCCTGCGCCGCGCTCAACGGGCCGCAGGACATTGTCGAGCGGAACCGCCAGCTTTACCACAAGCGTCGCGATGTGCTGGTCGAAAGTTTCGGGCGTGCCGGGTGGGACATCCCTTCCCCCCGCGCCTCGATGTTCGCCTGGGCCCCGCTACCCCCCGCACTGGCGCATCTGGGCAGCCTGGAATTCTCCAAGCAGTTGCTGACCGAGGCCAAGGTCGCGGTGGCGCCCGGCGTCGGTTATGGCGAGAATGGCGAGGGCTTCGTCCGCATCGCCATGGTCGAGAACGAGCAGCGCCTCCGCCAGGCAGCGCGCAACATCAAGCGCTATCTGCAATCCATGGGCGTCAACACGCCGGGTTCGGCCAAGGCGCTGTAAGGATGCGGGCGGCGGCAGGGTGATTCCCCGCCGCCGCTTGGCCTGTCGCATAGGCGACCGGGCTGCCGGCGTGGCGAACGCGCTTGATCGCATACATGGCGGCATCCGCCTGCTCGATCAGGGAATCGAGATTGCCATTGACCCACCCCCGCGACAGGCCGATGCTGAGCGAAGGATAAAGGGGTCCGTCCGCCAGGGCCGCGACCGCGCGGTCGAAACGGTGGGACAGCCGGGTCGCGATCGACCGCACCGTCATTTCGTCATGATCCGGCAGGATGCACAGAAACTCGTCGCCGCCGATCCGCACCAGGGTGCCGCCCGTTCCCATTTCCCGCTGCGCGAGATCGGCCAGCATCCGCAGCGCCGCATCGCCCGCCGCATGTCCCTGTCCATCGTTCAGCGCCTTGAACCGGTCGATGTCGATCAGCAGCAGCGTGACCATGCCGCGAAGCTTCGACTCGATCTCTCCCATGCCGAACCGGTTGAGCGCCCCGGTCAGATGATCCCGCGAAGCCTGCTCGCTCAATCCGCGTTGCACCCGTTCCGCATTGATCAGCAACAGCGCGAAATGGCTAAGCGAGACGAGGATGATTGCGATGCCGATGCTCCAATCGGCGGTCCATTGCGCGGTGTCGGCCCAGCTCGGGTCGTTCCACGCGGCCAGCAACAGCGTGGTGCGCACCACGAACAGCGGTACCGATGCCGCGAACAACAGCCCCATGACCCAGGCAGTCCGCAGCTTTTCCGCTTGCGCGATGGAGATCAGCATCCAGGCGGTGGTCGCGTTCAACACCGTCCGCGTGCCGCCGAGCACGACGATCGGCAGCCGGTAATCATGATCGCTGTACAGCAACAGCAGCACGCTGAAGCTCATCATCCCCGCCAGGAAAAAGATCATCGCGGGTGGCAGGCGACGTCGCGAGAAGATCGACAGGCCGGTGACGCACAAACACAGGCCGGTGAGAAGGAACAGGTCGCTGATCCGCTCGAGAAGGGAAAGCCGGCTGCCGTCAAAACACAGGCCCAGGGCATTGCTCGCGCCGACCAGGATCTTGCCGGTGCCCCACCAATAGGGCCAGCGTCCGGGCTCACGAGTGACCATGCCGGGGAAAAAATGGATCAGCCCGGATAATATGCTGCCGAGCGCCGCCACGACTTGCAGGCTGGCTATATCAAGTGTGAGCAATCCGGCCCCCGATTCGTGTCGGCGGCCCCCCGGCGAACACATGCTGGTCTTAATGCAGGATAAGTTACCAGGTCATTTCGTGAAGATGGTAAATTTAACGCGGGCCTCGTGGGTTTTGCGCGACCCGGGAGGCCGGTGACCGCGTGAAGGATTGATCCGGGCCACCCCTAGCCGCTACGGCGGGGGCAATCCCGCAAACCGGTCCGGCTCGCCCTCTTCGGGGCGGACCATGCGGCCGACGGAGTGAAGAGTGAGCAACGAACTCGAAAACATGCGCGAGCATCTGCTCGTCGCGATCGCCGCCGCCCCCGCGCTCGACGCGCTGGAGGTGGTTCGCGTCGATGCGCTGGGCAAGCAGGGGCGGATCACCCAGCTGCTCAAGACGCTGGGCAAGATGAGCCCCGAGGAGCGACAGGTCGAAGGCCCCAAGATTCATTCGCTGCGCGAGGCGGTGACCGAGGCGCTGGCGACCCGCAAGGCCGCGCTGGAGCAGGCGGCGCTCGACGCGCGGCTGTCGTCCGAGCGGCTGGACATGACCTTGCCGGTCGAGGGAAGCGGCTTCGGTACCGTCCACCCGGTCAGCCAGGTGATGGACGAACTGGCCGAGATCTTCGCCGATCTGGGCTTCGCCGTCGCGACGGGGCCGGAGGTCGAGACCGACTGGCACAATTTCACCGCGCTCAACATTCCGGAGACGCATCCGGCGCGCGCGATGCACGACACCTTCTATCTGGCGGGTGTCGAGGCGGGCGGCGACGAGCGGACGGTGCGCCGCGTGCTGCGAACCCATACCTCGCCGGTGCAGATCCGCACCATGCTGGACCAGAAGCCGCCGATCCGCATCATCGCGCCCGGCCGCACCTATCGCTCCGACTCGGATGCGACCCACACGCCGATGTTCCACCAGGTCGAGGGTCTGGTGATCGACAAGGGCATTACGCTCGGCCATTTGAAATGGACGCTGGAGACCTTCCTCAAGGCGTTCTTCGAGCGCGACGACATCGTGCTGCGCCTGCGCCCCAGCTATTTCCCCTTCACCGAACCCTCGGCCGAGGTTGATGTCGGCTACACCATCGAGAAGGGCAAGCGCGTCATCGGCGGTTCGGGTGGCGGTTGGATGGAGGTTCTCGGCTCCGGCATGGTCCACCCCAAGGTCATCGAGGCATGCGGGCTCGACCCCAATGAGTGGCAGGGCTTCGCCTTTGGTTGCGGCATCGACCGCCTCGCCATGCTGAAATACGGCATGGACGATCTGCGCGCCTTTTTCGACGGCGATATCCGCTGGTTGAAGCATTACGGGTTCGCGAGCCTCGACGTACCCACGCTGTCGGGAGGAGTCGGCGCATGAAGTTCACCCTGGGCTGGCTGAAGAGCCATCTGGACACCGACGCCTCGCTCGACGCGATCGTCGAGGGGCTGACCCGTATCGGCCTGGAGGTCGAGGGCGTCCACAATCCGGGCGAGGCGCTGTCCTCGTTCCGCGTCGCGCGCATCCTGTCGGCCGAGCGGCATCCGCAGGCGGACAAGTTGCAGGTCCTGTCGGTCGATGCGGGTGACGGCCCGATGCAGGTCGTATGCGGCGCGCCCAATGCCCGCGCAGGCCTGGTGGGCGTGTTCGGCGCGCCGGGGGCCTATGTCCCCGGTCTCGACGTGACCCTCAAGGTCGCGGCGATCCGCGGCGTCGAGTCGAACGGCATGATGTGCTCGGCGCGTGAGTTGCAGATCGGCGAGGGCCATGACGGCATCATCGAGCTGCCCGAGGATGCGGTGGTGGGCACGTCCTTCCCCGATTATGCGGGGCTCAACGATCCGGTCATCGACGTATCGATCACGCCCAACCGGCAGGACTGCATGGGCGTGCACGGCATCGCGCGCGACCTCGCGGCTGCTGGCTTGGGCACGCTGATCGCGCCGACCGTGCCGGACGTGAAGGGCGAGGGGGTTGGTCCCGACGTCCGCATCGAGGATGCGGAGGGCTGCCCGGCCTTCTACGCGCAGGGCGTATCGGGCCTGACCAATGGCGAGGCGCCCGAATGGATGCGCCAGCGGCTGACCGCGATTGGGCAGAAGCCGATCTCTGCCTTGGTCGACATCACCAATTACATGACGGTCGATCTCGGTCGCCCGCTGCACGTCTATGACAAGGCCAAGCTGTCGGGCGCTCTGGTCGCGCGCAAGGCGCGTGAAGGCGAGACCGTCGAGGCGCTCAACGGCAAGACCTATACGCTGTCGGAAGGCATGACCGTCATCGCCGACGACGTGGCCGTGCACGACATCGGCGGCATCATGGGTGGCGAGCATTCGGGCGTGTCGGAGACGACCACCGACGTCATCATCGAATGCGCGTACTTCACCCCCGAGGCGATTGCCCGCACCGGCCAGAAGCTCGGCCTGACCTCCGACGCGCGGACGCGGTTCGAGCGGGGCGTGGACCCCGCCTTCCTGGACGACGGCCTCGCCATCGCGACCTTCCTCGTCCAGCATATCTGCGGCGGCAAGGCGAGCAACGTCACGCGGGCCGGTGAGCCGCCGGTCGTGGCGAAGACCATCGCCTATGATCCGAACCTCGCCGAGACGCTGGGCGGCCTCGCCATCGCGCCCGATCGGCAAAAGGCGATCCTCGAATCGCTGGGCTTCACCGTCACCGCCGACTGGCAGGTCACGGCGCCGAGCTGGCGTCGCGACGTGGACGGCCCCGCCGATCTGGTCGAGGAAGTCATCCGCATCGAGGGGATCGACCATGTTCCCCCGGTCGCGCTCCCCCGCGCCCCCGGCGTCGCGCGTCCCACCGCCACGCCGCAGCAGAAGCTGGAGCGTCGCGCCCGCCGCGCCGCCGCCGCGCGTGGGCTCGATGAAGCGGTGACGTGGAGCTTCATCAGCGAGGCGCAGGCTGCGCCCTTCGGCGGTGGCGCCTTCACGCTCGCCAACCCGATCAGCGAGGATCTGAAGGTCATGCGGCCCTCGCTCCTTCCCGGCCTGCTCGCCGCGACCGAGCGCAACATCAAGCGCGGCGCGACCAGCGTGCGGCTGTTCGAGATCGGCCGCCGCTATCTGGAGGAGGCCGAGCGGCCGACTTTGAGCGTGGTGTTGGCGGGCGACAAGACGCCCCGCAACTGGCGCTCGGGCAAGGCGCAGGGCTTCGACGCCTATGACGCCAAGGCCGAGGCGATCGCGCTGCTGGCGCAGGCCGGTGCGCCTGTGGATAACTTGCAGGTGATGGGCGAGGCGGGCGAGGCCTGGCATCCCGGCCAGTCGGGCACGCTGCGGTTGGGGCCGAAGACGGTGCTGGCGGCGTTCGGCATGGTCCACCCCTCGGTGCTCAAGGCGTTCGACCTTGACGGCGCGGTGGCGGCGGTGGAGCTCTATCTCGACGCGATCCCGCCCAAGCGGGCCACTGGCTTCATGCGCCCGGCCTACACCCCCCCGGCGTTGCAGTCCGTGAAGCGCGACTTCGCCTTCCTGGTGCCCACCGATCTGGCGGCCGACCAACTGATCCGCGCGGTGCGCGGCGCGGACAAGGCCGCGATCACCGCCGCGCGCGTGTTCGACGTATTCGCCGGACAAGGCGTGCCCGAGGGGCACAAGTCGGTCGCGGTCGAGGTGCTTCTGCAACCTTCGCAGAAGAGCTTCACCGACGAGGAACTCAAGGCCATCGCCGACAAGATCGTCGCGGCGGCCGCCAAGCAGGGAGCGCAACTCCGTGGCTAATGAGGAAAACTGGGTCCGCATCGGCAACGACCATCTGTCGGCGGCGATCAATCCGTTCGGCGCAGAACTGTCGTCATTGCAGGACGCCGAGGGTCGCGAGCTGATGACCAATGCGGACCCGGCTTTCTGGACCGGCCGCGCGCCCTTGCTGTTCCCAGTGATCGGCGTGACCCGCGACGGCATCCGCCTGAACGGCCAGCACTACCCGATGGCCAAGCACGGCTTTGCCCGCCACTCCATGTTCGAACTGGTGACGCACGAGGCCACCCGCGCGGTCTTCTCGCTGGGCGACAGCGAGGAAACGCGCACCTCCTATCCCTTCGCCTTCCGGCTGGAGGCGGAGTTCCGGCTGGAGGAGGCGACGCTGGTGATGGAAATCCGCGTCCTCAACCGGGGCGAAGAGCCGATGCCCGCCAGCTTCGGCTTCCACCCCGCCTTCGCCTGGCCGCTGCCCTATGGTGAGGCCCGCGCGGACCACCGCATCCTCTTCGAGAAGGACGAGCCCGCCCGCCTGCGCAAGATCGCGCCCGATGGCCTGATCGCCGAGGATCGCCGCGATAGCCCGCTCGACGGCCGCGTGCTGCACCTGGCCGACGATCTGTTCACCGACGACGCGCTGGTCTGGGACCCGGTCGAGAGCCAGTCGCTGACCTATGGCGTCAAGGGCGCGCCGCAACTCCGCATCGCCTTCCCCGACACGCCCAAGCTCGGCATCTGGACCAAGCCGGGGGCCGCCTATGTCTGTGTCGAGCCTTGGCACGGCATTGCCGACCCGGAAGGGTTCGACGGCGACTTCGCCGACAAGCCCGGCGTCTTCGTCGTGCCGGTCGGGGGTGAGAAGGTCATGCAGATGACGGTGACGCTGGCGGGGTGACACCTCTGTAGCCCCTCCCCTTCAGGGGAGGGGTTTGGGGTGGGGCCTCGCCCCAAACCCCGCGCCTGCGGGTCCGCCCCACCCCGGCCCCTCCCCTGAAGGGGAGGGGAGCTTTGTGAGGGCCTGTCTTGTGCCACAATTTGCTGTAACAGGCGCAGCATATCGGGCGCTCGGATGCGCCATTTCCCTATTCGACAGAGCCGCCCATGACTTCCCCCCGCCGTACCTTCGCGATCATCTCGCACCCTGACGCCGGTAAGACGACGCTGACCGAAAAGCTGCTCTATTTCGGCGGCGCGATCCACTTGGCGGGCGAGGTCAAGGCGCGCGGCCAGAACCGGCGCGCACGGTCGGACTGGATGAAGATCGAGCAGCAGCGCGGCATCTCGGTCACGTCCTCGGTCATGACGTTCGAGAAGGACGGCGTGACCTTCAACCTGCTCGACACGCCGGGCCACGAGGATTTCTCGGAGGACACCTATCGCACGCTGACCGCGGTCGACTCGGCCGTGATGGTCATCGACGCGGCGCGCGGTATCGAGGCGCAGACGCGGAAACTCTTCGAGGTGTGCCGCCTGCGCTCGGTGCCGATCATCACCTTCGTCAACAAGGTCGATCGCGAGGGCCGTCCGCCCTTCGAGCTGCTCGACGAGATCGCCGACATCCTGGCGCTCGACGTCGCGCCGATGAGCTGGCCGGTCGGCATGGGCGGGCTGTTCGAGGGTATCCTCGACCTGACCACCGGCAAGGTCAGCCGTCCCGAGGGCGACAGCCGCGCCTTCCTGGGCAAGGTCGACGACGCGCCAACGCTGCCCGCCGAAATTGCCGAAGAGGTTGAACTGGCCCAAGCCGGGTACGCTGCATTCGATGGCGAGGCCTATCGCAACGGCGACCTGACGCCCGTCTATTTCGGCTCCGCGCTGAAGGATTTCGGGGTCGCCGAGCTGATCGACGCGCTCAGCCGCCACGCGCCGCCGCCCCGGCCCCAGCCTGCCGAGCCCGCGCCCGTCGCGCCGGAGAACAAGGAAGTCACCGGCTTCGTGTTCAAGGTGCAGGCGAACATGGACCCGCAGCACCGCGACCGAATCGCGTTCATGCGGCTCTGCTCGGGCACCTTCAAGCGCGGCATGAAGCTGACCCCCACGGGCCATGGCAAGCCGATCGCGGTCCACTCGCCCATCCTGTTCTTCGCGCAGAATCGCGAAGTCGCGGACGAGGCGTTTCCGGGCGACATCATCGGCATCCCCAATCACGGCACGCTCCGTGTGGGCGATACGCTGTCCGAAAAGGCGGATGTCCGCTTCACCGGCCTGCCCAATTTCGCCCCCGAAATCCTGCGCCGCGTCGCGCTCAAGGACCCGACCAAGACCAAGCAGCTGCGCAAGGCGCTGGACGACATGGCCGAGGAGGGGGTGACCCAGGTCTTCTACCCGGAGATCGGGTCGAACTGGATCATCGGCGTCGTCGGGCAGCTCCAGCTCGACGTGCTGCTGTCGCGGCTCGATGCGGAATATAAGGTCGCGGCCGGGCTGGAGCCTGCGCCGTTCGACACCGCGCGCTGGATCACCGCCGAGGACCCCGCCGACCTCAAGGCGTTCATGGACCTCAACCGTTCGGCCATGGCCAAGGATCGCGACGACAACCCCGTCTTCCTCGCCAAGAGCGCCTGGGAGGTCGGCTATGTCGCCGATCGCTATCCCAAGGTCCGTTTCCTCGCCACGCGCGAACGATAAGGGAACCGGCGGGCCGTTTCGCGGCTTCAACGGTCCATGCACGAACAGGGACCCATCATGGACCGTACCGCGATCGAAGCGACCTTCGAGGCCAATGAGAAGCTGATCCGTCGCCGCGCGTTGAAGGCCGGAGCGAAAGCGCTGACCATCGGCACCGAAAGCCTGGCGGAGATGATCGACCAGATCGGCGATGCCTATGGCCTGACCGGCGCGCAGCGGCGTCAGCTGGAACCCGGCATGGCGATCGAGGCGCAGGAGATCGCGGCCAAGCTCAAGGGCTTTGTCGGCCCGGCCGCGATCCTCGGCGACCTGCGTGGCGGATCGGGCCTGTTGTCGCAGGCGCGGGCGGCGGGAAAGCTCGCCAAGACTGCGCGGCGGATCGGGAAGGGCGGGCTGGCCGCTGGTCGGATCGCCGCGCGTGGCGGACGGGCGGCGCGGGCTGTTCCGTGGGCGGCGCTCGGCGTGGCGGCTTGGGGCGTGGGCAATGGCGGCTGGTTCTGGTGGCGTGCCCATGCCTATAACCGGGCGTGCCGGGATTTGCTGCTGGGCGGGCAGGGCGGCGTGATCGAGCCGGCTAGATAGGGCGAGCGGGTTTCGACGTCGTTCGGCCTGAGCCACGTCGAAGCCCACGCCTGCAAATCCTATTTTTCCGCCCGGTCATCCCATGCCAGCGCTTCGGCCAGCGAATCGCGGATATGGCGTAGCGTCGTCGCCGGGTCGTCCTTGACGCGGGTTTCGCTCTCGAACAGTTGCTGCACCCCGCGTACGGTATAACCCTGCTGGTTGAGCAACCGGTCGATCCGGCGGATCAATGTCAGGTCGGCGGCACGATAATAGCGCCGGTTGCCCGCCCGCTGAACCGGCTTGAGTTGCGGAAAGCGGCTTTCCCAATAGCGCAGAACATGTTGCGCTACGCCGGTCTCGCGCGAAACCTCGCCGATGGTGCGCAGCGCACCATCGGTCTTGCCGCCGTCCGAGGGGCGTTCGGGTCTATCCAGCCGCGACAATACGATCGCGGATCATCTGGCTCGCGCGGAAGGTCAGGACGCGGCGGGGTGCGATCGGCACCTCGATCCCCGTCTTGGGATTGCGGCCGATCCGCTCCCCCTTGTCGCGCAGCACGAAGGTTCCAAAGCCCGAAATCTTGACATTCTCTCCCCGCGACAGCGCATCGCACATCTCGACGAGGATCTGCTCGACGATATCCGCCGAATCGGCGCGGGAAAGCCCCACTTCCTGATGCAGCGATTCAGCGAGATCGGCGCGGGTCAAAGTTCCGGCTTTGGTCATTTTCCATCCCCCAATGGTGTAATCGATCGCCTAACACATCGACTAATGGGACCGAAAGGGATTTATCTTGGTTAATGTCAATCGATTGTTTAAAAGCGAATGACCGCCGCCCCCCATGTAAACCCGCCGCCCATCGCCTCCAGAACGATCAGATCATTCTGCCGGATACGTCCGTCGCGAACGGCCGTATCCAATGCCAGAGGAACCGACGCCGCCGAGGTATTGGCGTGTCGGTCGACCGTGACGATGACTTTCTCCGCAGGCAGGTTCAACTTGCGTGCAGTGGCGTCGAGGATGCGGGCATTGGCCTGATGCGGCACGATCCAGTCGACATCCTGGGAAGACAGGCCGGCAAGGCCCAGCGCTTCTTCCATCACCTGCGCCAGATTGACGACGGCGTGGCGGAAGACCTCGCGGCCTTTCATCCGAAGCTTGCCGACCGTGCCGGTGGTGGAGGGGCCGCCATCGACATAGAGCAGGCCGTTGTGGCGGCCATCGGCGTGGAGCTTGGTCGCCAGGATGCCGCGACCGCCCTTTTCGTCGCTCTCGCGCGCTTCCAGGACCATCGCGCCGGCACCGTCGCCGAACAGGACGCAGGTGGTGCGATCTTCCCAGTCGACGATGCGGCTGAAGGTTTCGGCACCGATCACCAGGGCGCGACGCTGCACGCCGCTGCGCAGCATCGCATCGGCGACCTGCACGGCATAGAGGAAGCCCGAGCAGACCGCCGCCACGTCGAACGCGACGCAGTCGTCGATGCCCAGCATCGTCTGGACCTTGGTGGCGGTGGCGGGAAAGGTCTGGTCCGGGGTGGCGGTCGCCAGCACGATCAGATCGATATCCTGCGCCGACAGGCCCGCCGCCGCGATCGCGGCCTTGGCGGCGTCGGCGGCCAGCGTGGCGGTCGTTTCCTCCGGCCCCGCGATATGACGGAAACGGATGCCGGTACGCTCGACGATCCACTCGTCGGACGTGTCCACCTGCTGCGCCAGTTCCTCGTTCGATACCCGCCGGGTTGGAAGCGCCGAACCCGTACCCGTGATGATCGAACGAATCATGCGGCATCCTCGAAATTCAGGAGATCCTCGGCGATACGCCGGGTCAGGTCGGCGCGCACCATCTTGGCCGCATTGCCGATCGCGGTGGCGACGCCCAGTTCGGTCGCGCCGCCATGGCTCTTCACCACCACGCCGTTCAGGCCCAGAAAGACCGCACCATTATGATTGTTGGGGTCGAGGTGATCGCGCAGCAATTCGGTGGCGGGGCGCGAGATCAGGAAGCCGATCTTCGACCGGGTCGAGGAGCGGAAGGCGCGCTTCAGCAGATCGCCGACGAAGCGCGCGGTGCCCTCGGCGGTCTTCAGCGCGATATTGCCGGCAAAGCCGTCGCACACGATCACATCGACATCACCACGGGCGATCTGGTTGCCCTCGATAAAGCCGGTGAAGTTCAGGGGCAGATGGCTCTGTCCGCGCAGCACGGCGGCCGCGTCACGAATCTCGTCGGTGCCCTTCTGATCCTCGGACCCGATATTGAGCAAAGCGACGCGCGGATTGTCGAGTTCGAGCAGGATGCGGGCATAGGCCGCGCCCATCACCGCGAACTGGACGAGGTTGCGTGCATCGCACTCGGTATTTGCGCCGAGGTCGAGCATGACGACGTCATTGTCGCCCAGCGTAGGCAGTGGCGCGGCAAGCGCGGGCCGGTCGATGCCGGGCAGGGTGCGCAGGGACAGCTTGGCCATCGCCATCAGCGCGCCAGTATTGCCCGACGACACGGCGGCGGCGGCGCGGCCACGCTTCACCAGATCGATGGCGATACCCATCGATGTCGTGCGCGCACGCCGAATCGCCTGGCTCGGCTTCTCGCTGGAGCCGACCACTTCGGGCGCGTGCACGATTTCGGACGCGGCGGACAGATTGGGATGGGTCTTCAACCCCTCCGCAATCTGCGCCTCGTCCCCGACCAGCAGGAAGCGCATGCCCTCGAAACGGCGTCGCGCTCTGGCGACACCGGCGAGCATCACCGCCAGCCCGTCGTCGCCGCCCATCGCATCGACGGCGATCCAGGCGTTATCGGCCATGCGTTCCTCTAACGGTCGTTCAGTTCAAAGGTAGAGGGATCAGCCCTCGACCGACACGACCTCACGGCCGTTATAGTGGCCGCAAGCGGTGCACAGATTGTGCGGACGCTTCAGCTCGCCGCAGTTCGGGCATTCCTGGAACGCGGCGATCGACAGCGAGTCGTGGCCACGGCGCATGCCGCGCTTGGAGGGCGAAGTCTTTCTCTTGGGGACGGCCATTGCGGCACCTTATCAATTCGAACAATGGGTGGAATACGCCACGGTCAGCACCCATTGCGCGCCCGGATCGAAGACCCGGCCGCGTGAGCACCCAGCCGGACGCATCGCGAAGCCCCGCGCCTATAGCGAGTTTTGCCGATGTTGCAAGCTTTGCCACGGAATGGCAGGCGGTGTTCGGGTTCAATATACGGAGAATGCGGCGCTTATGGTCTTACCCGTCACGCTCAGCATCGCGGCGGCGGCCGCATTGGTCAATTTATGGCTCGCGCTGCGAATCGTGGTCGGGCGGGTAAAGGGCAAGGTTCTGCTCGGCGATGGCGGCGATTCGCGACTCGCCAGCGGCATGCGGGCACAGTCGAATTTCGTCGAATACGCTCCCTTCGTCCTGATCCTGATGGGACTGGTCGAGCTGGCGGGTGGGTCGCCCTTCTGGCTGTGGATATTGGGCGGCGCGTTCATCCTGGCGCGCATCGGCCATGGCTGGGGCATGATGCGGCCCGCGCCCAATGTCGGGCGCGCGGGCGGCGCGATCGGAACCTGGGCGATACTGGCGCTGTTGGCGGGCTGGGCGATCGGAATCGTCTATACCGCTCAGAGCGCGCCCGCGCCGACCACCACCATTGTAAGGATCGACCGCTGATGATTCGCTTCCCCCTCATCGGTCTGGCCGCCGTCGCGCTGACTGCCGCCGCACCCGACCCCATCTCGCCGTCGCGCCTGTCGGCGGATGTGAAGGTGCTCGCCTCCGACGGGTTCGAGGGGCGCGCGCCCGGCACCCCCGGCGAAGCGAAGACCGTCGACTGGCTGGTCGCGCAGTTCAAGGCGATGGGCCTCCAGCCCGGCGGCCCGGATGGACAGTGGACGCAGGCCGTGCCGCTGATTCGCACCCAGATCGGTCAGGGCGGGATGCGTGCGGGGTCGATGCCGCTGGTGCAGGGGCAGGGCGTCTATGTCTCGACCGTCCGTCCGGTCGACCGGGTCGCCATCGCCGATGCGCCGATGGTCTTCGTCGGCTATGGCGTCCATGCGCCGGAGCGCGGCTGGGACGATTTCAAGGGCGTCGACCTGAAGGGCAAGATCGCCGTCTTCCTGGTCAACGACCCCGATTTCGAGGCGGTCGATGGCGACGATGCCAAGGGCAAGTTCGGCGACCGGCGGATGACCTATTATGGCCGCTGGACCTATAAGTTCGAAGAAGCGGCGCGGCAGGGCGCGGTGGGTGCGCTGATCGTCCATGACACGCCGGGCGCGGGCTATGGCTGGGCGACCGTCACTGCCCCGGCCGGCGAGAATTACGACATCGTCCGCTCCGATCCGACTTCGCGTGTGCTGCTGCAAGGCTGGCTGTCGGGGGAGTCTGCAACGAAGCTGTTCGCCGCCGCCGGGCTGGACCTGGCGCAGCAGCGCAAGGCTGCGCGACGGGCCGATTTCCGCCCCGTCGAATTGAACGGCCAACGATTCTCCGCCGATCTGCCGGTCACGACGGTGCGGGCGGAGAGCCGCAACGTTCTGGCCCGGCTGCCCGGCAAAACCCGTCCGGACGAGGTCGTCATGTTCGGCGCGCACTGGGACGCCTATGGCAAGGGCGCGGCGGATGCGGACGGACGGGTGATCCGCCCCGGCGCCAATGACGATGCGCTGGGCGTTGCGGGGGTGCTGGAACTGGCGCGCGCGTTCAAGGCCGCGCCGCAGACCGACCGCAGCCTGGTCTTCGCGCTGTGGACGGGCGAGGAGCGCGGGCTGCTGGGGTCGGAAACCTATGCGGTGAAGCCGGTCTATCCGCTTTCCAAGACGGTCGCGAACCTGACGCTGGACATCCTCCAGACGGCGGGGCCTGCCAAGGACGTGATGCTGGTCGGTGACGGGCAGAATGATCTGGAAGACCGGCTGAAGAGCGCGGCCGCCGCACAGGGGCGCAGCGTGACGCCCGAGGCGCTGCCCGAACGCGGATTATTCTACCGCGCGGATCATTTCTCGGTCGCGCGGCGGGGCGTGCCGACGCTGCTGCTGATGGCGATCAGCGGGGCCCCAGATCTGGTCGAGGGTGGGCGTCCGGCGGGGCAGAAGTGGCTGGACGGCTATATGCGCTGCTATCACCAGACCTGTGACGCCTGGGACGCCAACTGGGATTTGCGCGGGGCGGCGGCGGATGTCGGGCTGTTCTATCGGATCGGGCGGGGCCTGGCGGATAGCCGGGACTGGCCGGAATGGCGTGCGGGTTCGGAGTTCAAGGCGATTCGGGCGGAGAGTGTCGCGGAAAGGAAGTGATTCCCTTGGCCTTCGACTTCGCACAGGCTGAACGGGGTTGGGGAAGCAATCCTACCCTCCGTTCAGGCTGAGCGAAGTCGGAGCCCACGCGAACCGCTTACCCCAGACCCAATACCCGGTCCGCCACGAACGCATTGCTCTGCCGCTCATGCCCGAAGGTGCTGGGCTGGCCGTGCCCCGGAATGAACGCCGTCTGATTCCCCAGCGGCCAGAGCTTCTCCACGATCGAGCGGATCAGCGTATCGTGGTCGCCACCGGGCAGGTCCGAACGCCCGACCGAACCCTGGAACAGCACGTCGCCGACCAGCGCGAAATGCGAGGGGGCATGGTGGAAAATCACATGCCCGCGCGTATGCCCCGGCGTCTCGTACACATCGAGCGTCAGATCGCCGATCATGACCGTATCGCCCTCCGACAGCCAGCGCGTCGGCTCCAGCACCTGCGCCGGGATGCCATAGGCCTGCCCGTCCTCGTCCAGCCGGGCGAGCCAGAAGCGATCCTCTTCCTGCGGTCCCTCGACCGCTACGCCAAGCGCATCGGACAGCGCCTTGGCACCGCCCGCATGATCGATATGGCCATGGGTCAGCAGGATCTTCTCCACCGTCACGCCGGTCTTGGCGATGGCGTCGTGGATGCGGGGCAGGTCGCCGCCGGGATCGACCACCGCCGCCTTCATCGTCGCGGTGCACCAGACGATCGAGCAATTCTGCTGAAGCGGGGTCACGGGGACGATCGCGGCGCGCAGCGGCGGGTTCTGGGGGGCATTAGTCATGCAACCTGGGATAGAGACTGGGACAGTCGCGGCCAATCGATACTTGCATGCGCGGGGGAGGGCCGTGCATGGATCGTCCCCCATGCTGCGCCTCGATGCCCCTTTCGTGCTGCTCGACGACGCCCGTGACGGAGGAGCGGCGGCGCGGCTCTATACCGCACCGGTCGACATCGTGGTCGCGCATCTGCCGCACGAGGTCGCGCCCGCGCTGGAAAAGCTGCGGCAGGCGCGGTCGCGCGGGCTGCACGCCGCCGGGATGATCGCCTATGAGGCGGGAGCGGCGCTGGAGCCCGGCGTGCCAGCCCCGAAGGCGGGGGACGGGCCGCTTTTGTGGTTCGGGCTGTTCGAGGATTATCGAAACCTGTCGGTCGAAGGCGCACTGCCCGATCCGGCGGGGGCGTGGATCGGCGCCTTGCGGCCCGAATGCGACGAGGAGCGTCATGCCGAGCAGTTCGCCGAGGTGCAGCGGCTGATCACGGCGGGGGACCTTTATCAGGTCAATCTGTCCTTCCGCGCGACCGCGCCGGTGCTGGGCGATCCGCTGGCGCTCTATGCCGCCTTGCGCGCCCGGTCGCGGGCGGGATGGGGCGCGGTGGTCGCCACCGGGGAGGCGACGATCCTGTCGCTGTCGCCCGAAATGTTCTTCGCGCTGGAGGGCGGCCGCCTGACCGCGCGGCCGATGAAGGGCACGGCGCGGCGCGAGGAGGACCCCCGTGCCGATGCGCGCGCCGCCCGGACGCTTCACGGCGATCCCAAGCAGCGCGCCGAAAATCTGATGATCGTCGACCTGATGCGCAACGATCTGTCGCGGGTCGCGCGGGCGGGCAGCGTCGCGGTGCCCGAACTGTTCGCGGTCGAACCCTATCCGACCGTGCACCAGATGGTATCGACCGTCACCGCCGATCTGGCCGAAGGGCGCGACGCGGTGGACGTGCTGGCCGCGCTCTTTCCGTGCGGCTCGATCACCGGCGCACCCAAGATTCGCGCGATGCAGGCGATCGCCGCGATCGAGGATTCCCCGCGCGGGCTTTATACCGGTTCGATCGGGCGGCTGGACGCGGATGGCGACGCGATGTTCAACGTCGCGATTCGCACGCTGACCTGGCCCAATGGCGCGACGGACGTGACGCTGGGGATCGGATCGGGGGTGGTCGCCGACTCGGCGGCGGCGGCCGAATGGGACGAATGCCTCGCCAAGGCGGCCTTCCTGTCCGGGGGCCAGCCCGATTTCGACCTGATCGAAACCATGGCCTTCGATCCGATCGAGGGCATCCAGCATCTGGAGGCGCATCTCGCCCGGATGAAGGCGAGCGCGGCGGCATTGGGCTTTGCCTTCAACCGGCATGATGCGCGCAACGAGTTGCAGGCGGCGACCTTCCGCCTGCGCGATGCGCGGCGGATCCGCCTGTTGCTCGCGCCCGGCGGGGCGCTGGTGGTCGAGGTGGCGCCGCCCCCCGCTCCCTTTGACGGGGTGGTGCCGGTGCGCATCGTGCCGCTCCCGGTCTCCCCGGAGGATCTGCGGTTGCGGCACAAGACCAGCGCACGGGGTTTCTACGATGCCGCGCGGGCCCGAGCAGGGACGGCGGAAGTCGTGTTCGAGGCCCCCGATGGCAGCCTGACCGAGGGCAGCTATACCTCGCTGTTCGTGCCGCGTGGCGACCGGCTGGCGACGCCGCCACTGGCCCATGGGTTGTTGCCCGGCGTGCTGCGCGGCCATTTGATCGAGTCGGGGCAGGCGGTCGAGGAGCGGTTGACCCGCACCGATCTTCGGGATGGATTCTTGCTTGGCAATGCGCTTCGTGGATTGTTTCGTGCGGAGGTGGTTGCGGATTGACGCGACGGCGGGCTAAAGCGCGCCCGCACTCTCCTGTCGCAAAGGTTCCGTTCCATGCAGCCCTCCGCCGCGCTCGGCCGTATCAGCCCGTCCCCCACGCTCGCCATCACCAGCCGCGTGATGGAGCTGAAGCGCGCCGGCGTCGACGTGATCGGGCTGGGCGCGGGCGAACCCGATTTCGACACGCCGGACTTCGTGAAAGAGGCCGCGATCCAGGCGATCCGCGACGGCAAGACCAAATATACGAACGTCGACGGCACGCCCGAACTGAAGGCCGCGATCGCGGCGAAGTTCGCGCGCGACAACGGCCTGACCTACAAAGCCGACCAGATCAGCGTGAATGTCGGCGGCAAGCACACCCTGTTCAATGCGATGGTCGCGACGATCGACGCAGGAGACGAGGTGGTGATCCCCGCGCCTTACTGGGTCAGCTATCCCGACGTGGTGCAGTTCGCGGGCGGCGTGCCGGTGATCCTGAAGGCGGGGCCGGAACAGGGTTACAAGCTAACCCCCGAGGCGCTCGATGCCGCGATCACGCCGAAGACCAAGTGGGTCATCCTGAACTCGCCGTCCAATCCGACGGGTGCGGGCTATACCGCCGACGAGCTGAAGGCGCTGGGCGAGGTCATCCTTCGCCACCCGCATGTCTGGGTCTTTGCCGACGATATGTACGAGCATATCGTCTATGACGGCTTCCGCTTCGCCACCATCGCGCAGGTCTGCCCCGAACTCTACGAGCGCACCCTGACCGTCAACGGCTGTTCCAAGGCCTATGCCATGACCGGCTGGCGCATCGGCTATGCGGGCGGCGCGCCCTGGCTGATCAAGGCGATCGCCAAGCTCCAGTCGCAGTCGACCTCCAACCCCTGCTCGATCGCGCAGGCGGCAGCGACCGCGGCGCTGACCGGCGACCAGAGCTTCCTCGCCGAGCGCAACCAGGCGTTCCAGGCGCGGCGCGACATGGTCGTGTCGATGCTCAATGCAATCGACGGCATGACCTGCCCGACGCCCGAAGGTGCCTTCTACGTCTATCCGTCCTTCGCACCGTTGATCGGCAAGACGACGCCCTCGGGCCGATTGATCGATAGCGACGAGGCGTTCGTCGGCTATCTGCTCGACGATGCGAAGGTCGCGGCGGTGCAGGGCGCGGCCTTCGGCCTCTCGCCCGCGATGCGGATCAGCTATGCGACCTCGAACGCGCTGCTTCGTGAGGCGTGCACCCGCATCCAGACGGCCTGCGCCGCGCTGAAATAAATTTTCGCTTTTGCGATGCGAAAGCCAGTCGATCGGGCCAAGTGGCTCGGTCGGCTGGCTTTTTCATTGGCGACCATGCGCCGCAGCAATATGGCTTAACTGTGGCATGAACGACACGTCCACGTGCCGTTAATGCTGTGTTTCTATAAACGCCATTGTCGGAACGGCGCCGATCGACCAGATGGCGCCCGGAAGATCGCCGCCCATTCGGGGGCGACCCGTTTTAGACAGGTGAAGACGAATGCGTGCCCTCCTCAAGTCCAGCTTCGTGTGGCAGTTCGCCGGCGGATTTGCGCTTGGCGCCCTGGGTCTCGTGGTGCTTCACCCGGGCGAGGCGCCCAGCCGTTATGCTTCGGCCCCGGTTGAGGCGGTTCGCTAAGACGGATTGCTGGCGAGGTGATTCCCATGGCCTTCGACTTCGCTCAGGCGGAACGGGGGCTGGGCAATAGTCCTGCCCCATAACAGCCGTTCACGCTGAGCGAAGTCGAAGGCCGCGCTGACACACCAGCCCCTGGCCGAACCCCAAAAACACCCCATATTCCGGTGATGCGCAATAGACTCTGCATCGCCTTGGCCGCGACCGCATTCGGAGCGGTCGCCTTGTCCTCGCTTCCCGCACGCGCCGAACGCGCCGTGCCGCTGCCCAAGGCGACGATCGACCTGCCTGCCATGGGTCGGTCGCAGACGGCGGTGCTGGCGGGCGGGTGCTTCTGGGGCATGGAGGCGGTGTTCGAACGGGTGAAGGGTGTGCGCGGCGTCACCGCCGGCTATGCCGGGGGCGGGGCGGCCGATGCCAATTACGCTGCCGTCTCGACCGAGCAGACTCGCCATGCCGAGGCGATTCGAATCACCTACGACCCCGCTCAGGTCTCCTACGCCACCCTGCTTCGCGTCTATTTCTCGATCGCGCATGATCCGACCCAGGTCGGCGGTCAGGGCCCGGACCGGGGGCCCAGCTATCGCTCCGCGATCTTCGCCCAGTCGCCGCAACAGGCGCAGGTCGCGCGCGCCTATATCGCGCAACTGACCAAGGCCCATGCCTTCGCCAGACCGATCACCACCCGCATCGAGCAGGGTGGCTTCTTCCCGGCTGAGGCCGAGCATCAGAATTTCTACGATCGCAATCCGATGCACCCCTATATCATGCGCTGGGACAAGCCCAAGGTCGCGGGGTTCCGCGCGGGCTTTCCCGACCTCGCACGCGCCGGATAGGCGTCAGGCCGCGACGGGGAAGCGCAGCATCCGGTCGCGCACCGGGACCAAGGCTTCCGCCGAGCGCCCCACCGCCTCGATCAGCGCGGGGTGATCCACGTCCAGCCCGCCGGTCAGCGCCCCGAAGGCGGGCAGGACGAGCTTGTTGACGGTGCCGACGAAGCAGCGGCGCGCGACCAGCTTGCCCCGCACCCGCAGGCGAAGCTTGGGATGGAAATGGCCCGACAGTTCGGGCCGCGTTTCCGCCGGATCGGCCTCGTGGCGCAGGATCAAGCCATCGACCAGCGCCTCGTCCACCACCGCGCCGCCGCATCGGTCGCGAAGCACCGGGTCATGATTTCCCGTGATCCAGGTCCAGTCGGTCGCCTCGGTCAGCGCCAGCAACATCGCCCGCGCTTCGGGAAGCAGCCGGTCGCACCCTTCCGCATCGTGAAAGCTGTCGCCCAGGCACCAGACCTCCCGCGCGCCCGTTCGCGCCACGATCGCGGTTAACTCGCTCAACGTGGCGAGCGAGTCGTACGGGGGCAGCATCTGCCCACCCCCCGCATACCAGCTCGCCTTTTCCAGATGCAGGTCCGCGACCAGCAGCGCGGCCCGCGCGGGCCAGAACAGCGCGCCATCGGCCAGCGCCTGAAACGCATGCCCGCCGAACGAAAAGGGAACCATTTGCCGTCCATGCGCTTGACGCTCGGCAATATCAAGCGTTTGCAAAGGGTATGGGAAAGCCCTTGCTTCCGAGACGGAGAAGCGTAAAGCGCGCCGTCCTTTTGGCTCAGGGGGTTCCGGCGGACATGACGGGGACGGCAACCGACATTACGAGCGACCAGACCGCGGCGGAGACCGCGCACCGTCACCCCGCGCTGGCCGCGCTGACCATCGGGGCGATCGGCGTGGTGTTCGGCGACATCGGCACGAGTCCGCTCTACGCCTTTCGCGAAGCCCTGTCGCAATCCGCTGGCGACGGCATCGACCCCAGCGAGATCCTCGGCGTGCTCAGCCTGGCGCTCTGGTCGCTGATCCTGGTGGTCACGATCAAATATGTCGTCTTCCTGATGCGCGCCGACAATCAGGGCGAGGGCGGCGTGCTGGCGCTGGCCGCGCTGGCCCGCCGCTCGGTGGGGATTCGGTCGAAACTGGCGCTGGTCCTGGGGGCGGCGGGCGCATCGCTCTTTTATGGCGATGCGATCATCACGCCCGCGCTGTCGGTCCTGTCCGCGATGGAGGGGCTGCACACCATTCCCGCCGCCGCGTCGATCTTCAACGAAGACGTGATCCGGATGTGCACCATCGTCATCCTGGTCGCCTTGTTCTTCATCCAGTCGCGGGGCACCGCCTCGGTATCCAAGCTGTTCGGCCCCATCTGTATCCTGTGGTTCCTCGTCATCGGCGGGCTGGGCCTGTGGCATATCGCCGACGAACCCTCGATCGCGCGGGTGATCTGGCCGGGCTATGGCATCAGCTTCTTGGCGAGCCATGGCGTGGTCGGGCTGTTCGTGCTGGGCGCGGTGTTCCTGACCGTGACGGGGGCCGAGGCGCTGACCGCCGATATGGGGCATTTCGGGCGATTGCCGATCCGCATCGGCTGGTTCTCGCTGGTGCTGCCGGCGCTTGCGCTCAACTATTTGGGGCAGGGGGCCTTTGCCCTGTCCGCGCTGGAGCAGGCGAGCGCCAATGGCCAGCCCTTTACCAATCAGGACTGGTTCTTCCTGATGGCGCCCGAGGCGTTTCGCCCCGCGCTGATCGTGCTGGCGGGGCTCGCCACGGTGATCGCGGCGCAGGCGGTGATCACCGGCGCCTTTTCGCTGACCCAGCAGGCGATTCAGCTCGGGCTGCTGCCCCGATTGCGCGTCCGTCAGACGTCGGCTGATTTCCAGGGGCAGATCTATCTGCCGGCGATCAACTGGCTGTTGCTGTTCGGGGTGCTGGTGCTGGTCATCCAGTTCAAGACCTCCTCGGCCATGGCCGCCGCCTATGGCATCGCGGTGACGGGCACGATGGTGGTGACGACCTGCCTCGCCTATCTGGTCGTGCGGCATCGCTGGTGCTGGTCGCGTCCGCTGGCACTGGCGGCGATCCTGCCCTTCCTGGCGCTCGATCTCGTCTTCTTCGGGGCCAATATCCTGCGCGTGATCGAGGGGGGCTGGGTGCCCCTGCTGGTCGGCGCGGCCGTCGGCACGATCATCCACACCTGGGTGCGGGGGCGCGGCATCGTCGCGGCCTTCGAGAAGCGGCAGGCCATCCCCCTCGCCGACCTCGCCGCCGCGCTCGCCAAGCGTCCGCCCGAGCGGGTGCCGGGGACGGCGGTGTTCCTGACCGCCAATCCCGCCTCGGCACCCGGCGCGCTCCTTCACAATCTCAAGCACAACAAGATCCTGCACGAGCAGAATCTGATCGTGACGATCCGCACCGCCGACCGCCCCGTCGTGTCGAGCGAGCGGCGGGCGCATGTCGAACGGCTGGACGACAATTTCGCCACTGTGGCGCTGACCTATGGCTTCATGGAAACGCCCGACGTGCCGCGCGATCTGCCCCGCGACCTGGGGGTGGAGATGCGTTCCTCGGGGCTGGACCCGATGAAGACTAGCTACTTCATCGGCCGCAACACGCTGAAACCCGAAGCGGAAAAGGGCATGCCGCCCTGGCAGGACCGGCTGTTCATGTTCCTTCAGCGCAATGCGAGCGACCCCACCGACTTCCTGCGCATCCCGCCGGGCAAGGTGCTGGAGCTGGGCGAGCAGGTGACGGTGTAGGCGACCACCACCGGGCTCTTGCCCGGTGATGGGGCGGCTATAGCCCGTCCTTTGTTACAGCAAGACCTTGGGCGGCTTGGCGGCCTCGACCGCGACCAGCACCATCTTTTCCCAGACCGCAGGGTCGCCTGCCTCGGCCATCGCCTGATCGGGTTCGCGCAGGGTGCGCAGGACCGCCAGCGCATCGGCCATATGCTCGCGCCAGTGATCGTCGACCAGCCGCGCGGCCGATTCCGAATCGCCCCCGGCATTGGCGCTGAGCCGTTGACCGCACAGCACGCGCGCGATGCGTTCGGCGGCGGGGGTGTGGGCAATATCCATGGCAACCTCTCCTGATGCGCGGATCGTTACGCGATCAACGCGGGAGAGGGGTGGGAGTTCACATGGCGGCGTCCGGCCAATGGCGAAGGGCCCGGCCTTCGCGATGGGCGTGGGACAGCCGTTCGGCGGAGAGCTCTATGGCTCTCCGCCGCATCGAATCAGCCCTGTGCGCCGCGACCGGCACCACCGCCGCCACCAGGGCGACCCTGACCGCCACGGCCACGACCGCCGCCGCTGCGACGACGCGGCTGACGGCCCTGCGGCGCGCGGGCATCGGTCGCGCGCGGGGAATGCGTGGCGCGGGGCCGCGCCGGATCGCGCGGGCGGTCGACGCGGGGCGCGGGATCAGCGCCGATCGCCTTCACCCGCTGCGACTTGATCGTTTCGGCGCGCTTCACGAAATCGGCGGGCAGCGGCACGACGGTGATCTTCTGCCGCGTCAGCTTCTCGATATCCTTCAGATACGGACGCTCATCCTCGGCGCAGAAGGCGATGGCCAGGCCCGACCGACCCGCACGCGCGGTGCGGCCGATGCGGTGGACATATTGCTCCGCGACATTGGGCAGCTCGAAGTTGAAGACGTGGCTGACGCCCGGAATGTCGATGCCGCGTGCGGCGATGTCGGTGGCCACCAGCACGCGGGTCTGGCCCGACCGGAACTCGCCCAGCGCGCGCTCGCGCTGGCCCTGGCTCTTGTTGCCGTGGATCGCATTGGCCGCGATGCCGTTGCCCGCCAGCAGCTTCACGACGCGGTCCGCGCCATGCTTGGTGCGGGTAAAGACCAGCGCCAGCTCGATCGCGGGATCGGCAAGCAGGATGGTCAGCAGCGCCTGCTTTTCCTGTTGCGTGACGAAGGTCACCGACTGCTCCACGCGCTCGGCGGTGGTCGAGACCGGGGTCACGGTGACGGTCGCGGGATTGTCGAGGAACTTGTCGGCCAGGTCCCGGATCGCGGCGGGCATGGTCGCCGAGAAGAACAGCGTCTGGCGCTTGCGCGGCAGCATCTTCACGATGCGGCGCAGCGCGTGGATGAAGCCCAGGTCGAGCATCTGGTCGGCTTCGTCCAGCACCAGGATTTCGATCATCGACAGGTTCAGGAAGCCCTGCTCGACCAGATCGATCAGACGGCCCGGCGTCGCGACCAGGATGTCGACGCCGCGCGACAGGTCCTGACGGTTCTTGTTCAGGCTGGTGCCGCCAAAGACGGTCGCGACCGCCAGCTTGGAGAATTTGGCATAGCCCTTCGCATTCTCGGCGATCTGGCTGGCCAGTTCACGGGTCGGGGCGAGCACCAGCATCCGGCAATGGGTCGGCAGGACGCGCTTGTTCGCCTCGACCAGACGCTGGATCGACGGCAGCACGAACGCGGCGGTCTTGCCGGTGCCGGTCTGCGCGATGCCCAGCAGGTCGCGGCCTTCCAGCAGCGTCGGGATCGAATCGCGCTGGATGGGGGTGGGTTCGGAATAGCCCTTGGCCTCGAGCGCGCGGACGAGCGGCTCGGCAAGGCCGAGTTCGGAAAAGGACATGGAATTGCTTTCGATCATGGCGCGCGAGTCACGGAAGGGCCGCGAGGAGCGGCGCCGGGGTTGATGACACCCCGCGTGACAAGGGAAGCCTGAAGACAGGGTCGGGGCGGAGCCGGGACCAGATGGTCCGTTCACGCTGCGAGTGGACGCCTCGACGAGTGGGCATGTGCTCCCTGCCTTGCGAAAAGTCAAGTTTAAGGCAGGATCGGCATGCGGTGGCGTGACAACCGTGGGCAGATGGTTACATCTGATACCAAGCAGCGAAGAGGAGCCCTGATGAAACTCGCCAGTCTGAAACACGGTCGCGACGGCAAGCTGGTCGTCGTGTCGAGCGACCTCGCCTGGTATGCGGATGCGGACCATATCGCCCCGACCCTGCAGGCCGCGCTCGACGATTGGGACCGGGTCGCCCCCGCGCTCGCCAATCTGGCGACCGACCTGGATCACGAAGCCATTCCGCGGGCGCGCTTTCATGAGCATGACGCGGCCTCGCCCTTGCCGCGCGCCTATCAATGGGCGGACGGATCGGCCTATGTGAATCATGTCGCGCTCGTCCGGCAGGCGCGGGGCGCGGAACTGCCCGACAGCTTCCGGCACGACCCGCTGATGTATCAGGGCGGGTCGGACGGGTTCCTGGGGCCGCGCGACGCGATTCCGCTGGCCGACGAAAGCTGGGGCTGCGACCTGGAGGGCGAGGTCGTCGTGGTCACCAGCGACGTGCCGCTGGGTGCGAGTCGAGAGGAGGCGCTGGCGGCGATCCGGCTGGTCGGGCTGACCAACGACGTGTCGCTCCGGGCGCTGATTCCGAGCGAGCTGGCCAAGGGGTTCGGTTTCTTCCAGTCCAAGCCCGCCTCGGCCTTTTCGCCGGTGTTCGTGACGCCCGAATCACTGGGCGACTGGTGGCGGGACGGCAAGCTGCACCGGGTGTTGAAGGTCGATCTCAACGGCCAGCCCTTTGGTCGCGCGGATGCGGGGCAGGACATGACCTTCGACTTCGGCACGCTGGTCGCTCATGCGGCGAAGACCCGCGCGCTGGGGGCGGGGACGATCATCGGTTCGGGCACCGTGTCCAACCGCGACGCCGATGGCGGGCCGGGCAAGCCCGTCGCCGAGGGTGGTGTCGGCTATAGCTGCATCGCCGAGGTGCGGATGATCGAGACGATCCAGGGCGGCGAGGCCAGGACGCCGTTCCTCAAGAAGGGCGACACGGTGCGCATCTGGATGGAGGACGACCGCCACCATCCGATCTTCGGCGCGATCGAACAGACGGTCGAATAAGAGCCGATCCTCCCCATCGGCGATGGGGAGGATTCATGCGGGTCAGCCCACCAGCGCGTCGATGGCCTCGGCCATGTCGATGTCACGCGCCGACAGGCCGCCCGCATCATGGGTGGTCAGCATGATGTCGACCCGATTCCAGACATTGGACCATTCGGGATGATGATCGGCCTTTTCCGCCAGCAAGGCGACGCGGGTCATGAAGCCGAACGCCTCGTTGAAATCGGCGAAGACGAACCGCCGGGTGATCGCATCGCGCGCCTCGTCCCAGTCCCATTCGGGCAGGCCGTCCAGCGCCTCGTCCCGGTCCAGATCGTTCAGCCGCTCCACCATCGCCGTCCCTTTGCTTCTCTTGTCCTTTTGGCGGGCACAGCGGTATGACGACGCGCATGAGCGGGCAAGACGGGATCGGCGAACCACCGGGTGCCGAGGTGATCGAGGCGATCGCGCGGGCCACGATCGCACGCCTGCCCGCCGCATTCGCCGCGCACCTGCGCGACGTGGTGTTGATCGTCGAGGAATATGCCGATGGCGAGACGCTGGCCGCGCTGGGCATAGAGCATCCGCTCGACCTGACCGGGCTGTATCATGGCCGTCCGCTGGGCGAGAAAAGCTCGATGGATTCAGGCGGACTGCCCGATCGCATCCATTTGTATCGCCGCGCGATCCTGGACGAATGGATCGACACCGGCGTCCGGCTCGACGATCTGGTGGCGCATGTGACGATCCATGAGATCGGCCACCATTTCGGCCTGTCCGACGATGATATGCACGCGTTGGAAGACGCGGTGGATGTGCCCGCCCCGTGATCCTTTCATTGTCCGATGTCGCCTGTGCGCGGGGTGGGCGGCTGTTGTTCGCGCGATTGTCGCTGACGCTGGCGGCGGGGGAGGCGGTGGTCGTCACCGGCCCCAACGGCATCGGCAAGTCCAGCCTGTTGCGGCTCGCCGCCGGGTTGATCGCGCCGTTCGAGGGGCAGGTCGAGCATCGGGGACCGACCGCGCTGATGGTCGAGGATTTGGCGCTCGACAGTGACCGGAGCCTGACCGGCGCGCTGTCGTTCTGGGCCAGGCTGGATGGTCGGGACGACCCTGGCGCGCGGGTGGAGGCGGCCTTGGCAGAGGTCGGCCTAGCCGGTCTGGCGGCGATACCGGTGCGGCTCCTGTCCACCGGCCAGCGGCGGCGCGCCGCACTGGCCCGCGTGCTGGCGTCGGGGGCGGCGCTGTGGTTGCTCGACGAACCGGGCAATGGGCTGGATACCGCGGGGCTGGCGATGCTGGAAGAGGCGGTGGCACGGCACCGCGCCGGGGGTGGCGCGGTGATGCTGGCGACCCATCAGCCGCTGGCTGTGCCGGGTGGCAAAGCCATCGCTCTCGATACCCTGGTTCCCGCTTGAGCGCGGCGCTGACCCTGATCGCGCGCGACGTGCGGCGTGGCTATGCCGGGGGCGGGGCGGCTTTGGTGTCCGGCTTTTTCCTGCTGGCGGTGGTGCTCTTTCCCTTTGCCATCGGTCCCGACCGGATGATGCTGATGCGGATCGGGCCGGGGGCGATCTGGGTCGCGGCCCTGCTCGCGGCGCTGCTTCCGGTCGAACGGCTGGTCGCGCCCGATTGCGAGTCGGGATGGTTCGACCAGATTCGGGTCCATGGCCTGTCGCTAACGCTGGTGATGGTGTTGCGGATCGTAGCGCATTGGCTGGCCTTCGCGCCGCCATTGATGATCGCGGCGCTGATTGCGGGGGGCTTGTTCGGGCTCGACGCGGCGGCCCTCGGGCGGGTCGAACTGGCGCTGCTGCTCGGTACGCCGGGTCTGGCGGCGCTGGCGGTGGCGACGGCGGCGCTGACGGCGGGGTTGCGCGGCGCCGGGGGGATTGCGGGGTTGCTGTTGCTGCCCTTGGCCTTGCCCCTGCTGATCTTCGGTGCGGGCGGCGCGGATCTGGGTGCGTTCAAGCTGCTGGCGGCGGTGTCGCTGATGCTGGTGGCGGGCGCGCCCTGGCTGGCGGCGGCGGCGATTCGGTCGGTACGCGATTGAACGGGGCGGTGGCAGTGGTGACGGAGCATACCCCGACCCGGATCGCGCGCGCCTTCGACGGGGCGGCGGCCTATGACGTGCATGCGGTTGTGCAGCGGCAGGTCGCCGACTGGCTGGCCGAGCGGATCGTCGCGGTCGCGCCGCCCGGTCCCCGCGTGCTGGAGGTGGGATGCGGCACCGGGTTCCTGACCGGCGCGGTTCGGCCCCGGCTGGAGGGGGCCGATTGGCTGATGACCGACATCGCTCCCGCGATGCTGGCGCGCGGACTGGCGGGGCAGCCGGGCGCGCGGGGGCGGGTGATGGACGGCGAACATCCCGACCTGCCCGACGAAGCGCCGTTCGACCTGATCGTCAGCAGCCTCGCGGTGCAGTGGTTCGCCGATCTGGCCAGCGGGTTGCAGCGGCTGGCGGGCCTGCTGCGCCCCGGCGGGCGGATGCTGGTGACGACGCTGGTCGAGGGGACGTTCGCGGCCTGGCATGAGGCGCATGCGGCGGAAGGGTTCGTGGCGGGGAGCCCGGTTTATCCGCCGGTCGGGTCGCTGGGTTGGCCGGTCGAGACCCGGCGGTTCGAGCAGCGGCACGGCTCGGCGGCCGCGTTCATGCGCGCGCTCCGGGCGATCGGGGCGGGAACGCCGCGCGAAGGGCACCGACCGATCCCGCCGGGCGCGATGCGGCGGATCGCGAAGCGGTTCGAGGCTGGGGGTGCGGTGGCGACCTATGAGGTCGCTTTGATCGAAATCGCCGCGCCGCAACCCCCGCTACGTTCGTGCTGAGCGAAGTCGAAGCACATGCCCCGCCGCTATGACCGTGCGTGGCCTTCGACTTCGCTCAGGCTGAACGGAGGGTGTGTCTTTACCGGCTCCACCGCGCCCAGATGGCGGTGGGCAGGGTCAGGGCGCGCGCTTCCTCGCGCACGCCGAGTTCGCCGCATTCGACCTTGCCGGGCAGGTCGGCCATCACCTGGCGCATCATCTCGCCGATCGCCATCGCCGACATACGCACCGCATACACCGTCAGGAACAGGAAGCGCGAATCACCGTCGAGCAGCTGGCGGCAATTGGCGATCAGGCCGGGCAGGTCTTCCTCCAGCCGCCACACCTCGCCCTCCGGCCCACGGCCGTATTTGGGCGGGTCGAGCAAAATGCCGTCATAGCGCCGTCCGCGCCGCACCTCGCGCGCGACGAACTTGGCGGCGTCGTCGATGATCCAGCGGACCGGCGCGTCGCCCAGGCCCGACAGCATCGCATTGCCCCGCGCCGCCTCGACCGATTTCTTCGACGCGTCGACATGGACCATCTTCGCGCCCGCGCTCGCCATCGCCAGCGTGCCGACGCCGGTATAGCCGAACAGGTTCATGCACTCCGGCTCGGCGAGGCCATCGACCTGCTCGCGCATCCAGCTCCACACAGGGGCCATGTCGGGGAAGAAGCCCAGATGGCGGAACGGCGTGTTCTGCGCGGTAAAGCGCACCTCGTTCCACTTCAGCGGCCAGCCCTCGCGCGGGACCGGCTCGTTGAAGTTCCAGCGGCCGCCGCCATCCTCGTCCGAACCGGGCACGAACTCGGCCGCAGCGCGCCAGTCGCTGGTCGCCGGGGCCCACATCGCCTGCGGTTCGGGGCGGATGAAGCGGAACCGGCCATAGCGTTCCAGCTTGCGGCCATGGCCGGAGTCGACCAGCCCGTAATCCGCCCAGGGCTCGCCGATCATCGTTTCGAGTTTCATACGTGCTGCGTTAGCGCAAACCGTGCCCGTCGATAAAGGCCGTCACCGCATCGAAGGTGGCAGGCAGGGTGGTGAAGCGTTCCTCGCGCTCGAACAGGTCACCGACGCGGGGGGGCAGCGGCGGCCGGACGCCGGTCGCACGTTCGACCGCATCGGTGAATTTGGCCGGGTGCGCGGTGGCCAGCGTCACGACCGGCGCGCTGGTGTCGCTCGCCCGTGCGGCGGACAGCGCGATGGCGGTGTGCGGGTCGAGGATCTGCCCGGTCGACTCGGCGGCCCAGCGCATCGCGCGGCTCATATCGTCGGCATCGACCCGCGCGCTGGTGAAGAGCGGGGCGATATTCTGGCTCTGCGCATTGGTCAGCCGCATCGCGCCCGACGCCTCGAACCCCTTCATCTGCGCCGCCAATGCAGCGCCGTCGCGGCCGTTCGCGTCGAACAGCAGCCGCTCGAAATTGGAGCTGACCTGGATGTCCATCGACGGCGTCGCGGTCGCCTGCACCTGCCCCTTGGAATAATCGCCCGAGGACAGCGCGCGGTGGAGGATGTCGTTGACGTTGGTCGCGACGATCAGCCGCTCGACCGGCAAGCCCATGCGCGCCGCGACATAGCCCGCGAACACGTCGCCGAAATTGCCCGTCGGCACCGAGAAGGCGACGGCCTTGCCCGGCGCGCCCAGCCGGACGGCGGCGTAGAAATAATAGACGACCTGCGCCATCAACCGCGCCCAGTTGATCGAGTTGACCGCCGACAGGGTATGGCGATCGGCAAAGGCGCGGTCGTTGAACATCGCCTTCACCAGCGCCTGCGCGTCGTCGAAATTGCCCTCGATCGCGATGTTATGGACATTGGGGGCGAGGACCGTGGTCATCTGGCGCCGCTGGATCTCGGTCACGCGCCCCGCCGGGTGCAGCATGAAGATGTCGATATTGGCGCGTCCCGCCACCGCGTCGATCGCCGCCGATCCGGTATCGCCGCTGGTCGCGCCGACGATGGTCAGCCGCGTCTCGGTGCCGCGCAGGAACCGCTCGAACAACAGCCCCAGCATCTGGAGCGCCACGTCCTTGAAGGCGAGGGTGGGGCCGTGGAACAGTTCGAGCAGCCACTGGTCATGGTCGAGCTGGACCAGCGGCGTCACGGCGGCGTGCGAGAAGCGGCCATAGGCGGCGTCGCACAGTCCTTGCAGTTCCTCCGCGCTCAGGCTGTCGACGACGAACGGCGCCATGATCTTCGCGGCGGTCTGCGCATAGGTCAGACCCGCCAGCCCGGCAATCTCGTCGGCGGTCAGGCTCGGCCACTGTTCGGGGACATAGAGCCCGCCATCGCTGGCAAGACCGGCAAGGGTCGCCCCACGGAAATCGAGGACGGGGGCGGAGCCACGGGTACTGAGATAGCGCATGATGCGCTGCGGCTTAACGGCGTGCGTCGGTCACGACAACCGTTCGATTGCGCCGAAGGACGGCCAAAACATAGATTGTTGCGGCGATGGCGGCGAACAGGAACCATTGCACGGCGTAAGCGAGGTGATTGTTGGGGACGCCGCCAATGTCGGGGCTGGGATTGGCGTCCAGACCGGGCGCGGGCGAGTCGGCGACCAGCAACATCTCCTGCGGGCGGTGGTCGAAGGCGGACTCGATCAGCGATCGACTGTCGGGCGCGTGGGAGACATAGCCGGTCACACCCCCGCCCGGCCAAGTGGTTTCGGCGCGCGGATCATGGGTGGTGCCGAGCTGAACCTGCATCTTGCCTCGCGGTACCGAACAGGTGGCGATCAGCCGGAAGCCCGCCGCGCCCGCGCCCGCGCGCCGGATGACGATGGGTGGGCGGCAATCGGCGACGGTGCGGCGGAAGAGCAGGCGGTCATCGGGATAAAGCGGGAAGGCAATGGCCGGTCGCACCGGGTTGGCGGCGAGTTGCGCGAGATAGGCCTGCTTTTGCGGCAACCGGTCGAGCCATTGCCAAAGGCCCAGCGCGATCATCGCGGCCACCGCCAGGCCGACGATCAGCGTGGGAAGGATCGGCACCCGCCTCATGCATCCTCGTCCCCGGTACGGACGATGGCACCCTCGCGCGCTTCGTTGCGATATTCCGCCGCCATCAGCGCGCCCTTGGCGAGCCGCAGGCTATAGACCACGCCCACCGCCGTCAGCGGCAGCCAGATCAGCATATGCAGCCAGAGCGGCGGGTGCAGCGTTATCTCGACAAGGATCGCCGCGATGGTGATGACCGTCCCCAGGATCAGGGTCAGGAACGCCGCCGGGCCGTCCCCCACATTGAACCGGGTGAAGTCGAGCCCGCAGGCCGCGCACCGATCGGCGAACCGGACCGGTCCCGCAAACAAATGGGGCTGGCCGCAACGCGGACACAGCCCCTTGAGCGCGGCCTGCGCGATGGTCGGGGACGCAGGCTCAGCCACTATGGACCGGCGCGCCCCAGCCACCCCAGACATAGATGGTGACGAACAGGAACAGCCACACCACGTCGACGAAATGCCAGTACCAGGCCGCGGCCTCGAACCCGAAATGCTGGCGCGGGGTGAAGTCGCCGCGATAGGCGCGGATCAGGCAGACGATCAGGAAGATGGTGCCGACGATGACGTGGAAACCGTGGAAACCCGTCGCCATGAAGAAGGACGCGCCATAGTTGATCCCCTTGAAGGGGAAGGGGGCGTGCATATACTCATAGGCTTGGATCGCGCTGAAGATCAGGCCGAGCACGACGGTCAGCCATAGTCCCTTCAGCACGCCGTCGCGGTCGCCGACGCCCAATGCACCCCAAAGACCGCGCTTCTCGCCGCCCCGCTGGTTGTGGATCAGCGCATGGTGCGCCCAGGTGACGGTGGTGCCGCTGGTCAACAGGATCATCGTGTTGAGCAAGGGCAGCTTGAAGGCGTCGATCACCTCCAGCCCCTTGGGCGGCCAGGCCGCGGCGATGGCGGCGGCGCCTTCGGTCGCGCGCTCCACCTGTCCGTCGACGAAACTCATCGCGGTCGGGAACAGCGCGAAGTCGAAAAAGGCCCAGAACCAGCCGACGAAGAACATGACTTCGGACGCGATGAACAGGATCATGCCATAGCGGAAGTGAAGCTGGACCACCGGCGTATGGTCGCCGTGATGCGCCTCGCGCACCACATCCGCCCACCAGCTTCCCATGCAGAACAGCACCGCCGCCAGTCCCGCCAGGAATGCCCAACCTCCGCCGGGCGCGCTGTGCATCCACATGATCGCACCCGAGGCCATCAGCAGCGCCGACATCGAACTGGCCAGCGGCCAGGGGCTCGGCGGCAGGATATGATAGTCGTGGTTCTTCGCGCCAGCCATGATCCCGTCCCTATATTTTGCTATTTTGAGGACAGGCTAACCCGCTTTCTTCGCCGAATCCACCGGGTAAAATGTGTAGGACAGGGTGATGGTTTCGATGTCGCGCGCGTCGGGATCGTTCAGGATCTTGGGATCGACGAAGAAGATGACCGGCATCCGCACCGTCTCGCCGGGTTTGAGCGTCTGCTGGGTGAAGCAGAAGCACTGGATCTTGGTGAAGTAGCGCCCCGCCTGATCGGGCGTCACGTTGAAGGTCGCGGTGCCGGTGATCGGCACCTTCGCATTGTTGGTCGCGGTGAAGAACACCATGTCGCGCGCGCCGATATCGACCGTTTCGTGCGGGTTTTCAGGCTTGAAGGTCCAGGCCAGGCGCGAGGAGACATTGGCGTCGAAATCGACGCGAATCTGCTTGTGGACGCTGCCCGGCGCCGCCAGTCCCCGCTGCGTCGTGCCCTGATAGCCCGTCACCTGGCAGAACAGGCGATAGAGCGGCACGCTGGCCCAGGCGAGGCCGGTCATGAACACCACACCGAACAGAGCGAACACCACGGTCCGGCCCTGGCGCGTCAGCCTCATCCGTGCATCCCCGACCGGATCTTGGACAAGGTGATGAAGAAGATCAGCACCACCAGGAATCCCAGCAACAGCGCCATCGCGGTGGCGCGGGCGCGCTGCTTGGCGCGAATGCGATTCGAATCGTCGGGCGTCATGCCCAACGATCCACCACCAGCGCGCCGAAGAGAAGGAAAAGATAGAGGATCGAATATTTGAACAGCCGCTTTTCGGGCTTCATCGCATCGTCGGGCTGGGTGTGGCGAAAGGCTACGATGGCGGCGTAGAGCGCGAACAGCGCGGTCCCCGCTGTCGCGATGAGGCCATAGACCGACCCCGTCAGCCCCAGCGGCCAGGGCGCGACCGCCGCGATCGCCATGGGAATGGTGTACAGCCCGATCTGCGCCCGGGTCACCCGCTCGCCCGCGACGACGGGGAGCATCGGCACGCCCGCATTGGCGTAATCGGTCTTCACGAACAGGGCCAGCGCCCAGAAATGCGGCGGCGTCCAGAGGAAGACGAGGCTGAACAGCAGAAAGGGCAGCAGCGCGATCTGCCCCGTCGCCGCGGCCCAGCCGATCAGCGGCGGAAACGCCCCCGCCGCGCCGCCGATGACGATATTCTGCGGCGTCCGACGCTTCAGCCAGACGGTGTAGACGAGGACATAGAACAGGATCGAGACGGTCAGGATTCCGGCGGCGACGTAATTGACCGCCAGCCCCATCAGCAGGACCGAGAAACATGCCAAGCCGACGCCGAAATGCAGTGCCGACTCGCGGCTCATCCGCCCGGCGGGCAGGGGGCGTTTGGCGGTACGCTTCATCAGCGCGTCGAGATCCGCCTCATACCATTGGTTGAGCGCCCCCGCCGCGCCCGCCCCCAGCGCGATGCACAGGATGGCGGTGAAGCCGATCACCGGATCGACCCTCACCGGCGCAGCCAGCATCCCGCACAGGCCGGTGAACACCACCAGCGTCATCACTCGCGGTTTGGTCAGGGCGAGGAAGTCGCGCCAATCGGCGG
The DNA here is from genome assembly GCF_965112005.1 of Sphingomonas sp. Marseille-Q8236. NCBI lineage: Bacteria > Pseudomonadati > Pseudomonadota > Alphaproteobacteria > Sphingomonadales > Sphingomonadaceae > Sphingomonas > Sphingomonas sp. Marseille-Q8236. Next base: position 800,497 of record NZ_CBCOPO010000001.1, on the reverse strand, counting down.
GAACGAAGACGGAGGAGGGAACGCTGGACATGGGAGCCCTGCATATAGGCGTTGGCGGCGGGGCGGGCAAATTGAAGCGAATGCAAATTCCTTCCCTGCAAGGGGAGGGGGACCATGCGCAGCATGGTGGAGGGGTGTCACCCTGTCGAGAACGGGACACCCCTCCGTCAGGCCTTCGGCCTGCCACCTCTCCTTAAAGAGGAGGAATAGGGTCGGCTCAATCCTTCAACGTCGCCATGTCGATGACGAAGCGATATTTCACATCGCTCTTCTGCATCCGGTCATAGGCGGTGTTGACCTCGTCCATCGCGATCATCTCGATATCGGCGGTCAGGCCGTGTTCGTGACAGAAGTCGAGCATCTCCTGCGTCTCGGCGATGCCGCCGATCAGCGAGCCCGCCAGCGCGCGGCGGCGGAAGACGAGGTTGCCGACCGAAGGCGACGGATGCGGCGAGTCGGGCACGCCGACCAGCGTCATCGTCCCGTCGCGCTTCAGCAGCATCAGGAACGCATCCAGGTCGTGCGGCGCGGCGACCGTGTTCAGGATGAAGTCGAAGCTGTTGGCATGGGCGGCCATCTGCTCCGGGTCCTTCGACACGATCAGCTCCTTGGCGCCCAGCCGCTTGGCATCCTCGGCCTTGTTGGGCGAGGTCGAGAAGACATAGACCTCGGCCCCCATCGCGGCGGCGATCTTCACGCCCATATGGCCCAGGCCGCCCAGACCGACGATGCCGACCTTCTGGCCTGGCCCGACCTTCCAGTGACGCAGCGGCGAATAGGTGGTGATGCCGGCGCAGAGCAGCGGCGCGACGGCGGCGAGATCGGCGTCGTCATGGTTGATCTTCAGGACGAAGCCTTCCTTGACGACGATATGGTCCGAATATCCGCCGAAGGTGTGGCCGCCCATGACAGGATCGGGGCCGTTATAGGTGCCGACGAAGCCGGTCGTCTCGCAATATTGCTCCTCGCCGTCATGGCAGGAGGGACAATGGCCGCAGCTGTCGACCATGCAGCCGACGCCGACCAGATCGCCGACCTGGTATTTGGTGACGGCATCGCCGACCGCAGTCACCCGGCCGACAATCTCGTGTCCCGGCACACACGGATATTGGGTGCCCGCCCATTCGCCGCGTGCGGTATGCAGATCGGAATGGCAGACGCCGCAATAAAGGATGTCGATGGCGACATCGTCGGCTTGGGGGTCGCGGCGCTCGAACGAGAAGGGGGCGAGTGCGGCATCGGCCGACTGGGCGGCATAGCCCTGGGCGGGAGTGGGCATGGAAGCTCCTCTGAAATGGGGGCGACCATATGGTCGCGGCGCCCATATGGGGCCCGCCGGAGTCCATGCCAGCGAACGACCTGGCCAGTTTTTCCGATCGCGGCTGATCGGAAAGTTACGCAAGCGCAATATGTTATATCGTTGCGATAGGCTCGGTGTGCCGGTCGCTTACCCCATGAAGCCCTGATTCCAGGTCGAGGCGTCGTAATTGCCGATATTGGGCAACACGGTGCGCAAACCGCCCGAGTCGATGCCGAACCAGCTGGCCAGCGTCGCGGCATATTGATCGACCGACATGGTGGGGATCAGTCGACCCTGGCCGACATCGTCGTCGGTGTTGGTGCCGACGATCGGTGCCTTGCCATAGAAGCGCTGCCCCCGCACCGCGCCGCCGACGATGAAGTGCATCCCGCCCCAGCCATGGTCCGATCCGTCGTCGTTCGACTGGAGCGTGCGGCCGAAATCGGATGCGGTGAAGCTGGTCACCTGGTTGGCGAGTCCCAGTGCGGCGGTGGTGTCGTAAAAGGCCTTCATCGCCGCCGATAGCTTGGCCAGCAGACCCGGATGCTGCGCCACCAGATTGTCGTGCAGGTCGAACCCGCCCATCGATACGAAGAAGACCTGCCGCTTCAGCCCGAGCGTCTGGTTCACCGAGATCATCCGCGCGACCATCTTCAACTGGTCGGCGAGCGAATTGCTGGAGGGGAAGAGCGGGAAATTGGCGGCGGGCGCCCCGGCCAGTGCACTGCTCAACTGCGCCTGGATATCCAGTGCGCGCTTGCTGATCCGGGCGTGTTCGTTGGCCATGACCGGCCCCGATTCGGTCGTCATCAGCGCGCGCAGCGTGTCGAGCGCGCTCGACGAGCCGTACAGCGTGCGGCTGCTGTTCAGCAGGGCGATCGGGCCGCCGGTGCCGACCGAATATTGGATGGCATTGCGCCCGGTCAGATAGACCGCATTGCCGCTGGTGTTGATGCAGGTGAGCGCGGCATTGCCATTGCCGTTCTGGAACACGTCACCGATCCGCCCGCCCCAGCCGCTGCCCGCACCCTCGGGGCTGGACGCCTGGAAGAAGCTCTGCTGGTCGTTATGGCTGAACAGCTTGGGAGGCAGTTGCACGCTGCGCCGTTGATATTGGGATTTGCTCGTTGGTTCGACCAGCGTGCCGACATTGAGCGCGACGGCCATCTTGCCGGCCGCGAACAACTGGCTCATTTCGGGCATGCTGGGCGACAGGGCATAGGCGCGGCCGTCGGGCAGCGCGACCGAGGGGCTCAGGACCGTCCCCGCCAGCGCATCGCGCTGATAGCCGATATTGGCGCGCGCGGTGCGATAGGCGGCAAAGCTCGCCTCGTCATAGGGGACCAGCGTGTTGGCATAGTCGTTGCCGCCATAGAGGAACACGCACACCAGCGCCTTATAGTCCGACGCGGTGGCGGCGGCGGCCTCGCCGATCGCGGCCAGGCTGGAGACGAAGGGGGTGGCGGTCCCGGCCAGGCCGAGCAACGCGCTGCGCTTCAGGAAAGCGCGCCTGGACTGATCATGGGGGGATTGGTCTTGCATCATGCTCATCACCGCAGGGTCAGGTAATCGGGGGAGGCCATGGTCAGCAGGATCGCGATGCCGACCCGGTTGATCGGGCCGTTGGTCGCGGTGGCGGACACGCTGTCCACCGCCGCGCGGATCGATGCCTGGGTAGCGCTGGACAATTGTCCGGCGGCGAGGATCAGATTCACTTCGTCCACCAGCGTCTTGCTGTCGGCGGCCAGCGTCAGCATCGCGGCGTAATCGGCCTTCACGTCGCCGATGCCGTTGGCGATCAGGCCGTACATGAAGTTCACATAGCCGATGACGCTCTGTTCGTTGGTGATCTGGAACTCCGGCGCGACCAGCCCGCTGCTCGCCAGGCTGGTGCCGGGCGGTGCATAGCCGGGGCGGTAGAAGTTGAAGACCGAGGGGCTGTGCCCTTTGGCCTGGCCCAACCGGTTGGACGGATTGCTGGTGTCGCCGATCGCCCAGGCGCTGGACGGCGAACTGGCCTTGAACGCCCTGGCCCAGCCGGTCAGGCGCAGCACCGGTTCGCGCAGCTTGCCCGCGGTGGCGGCGGTCGGCAGGGTGCGCGCCTCGCTGTCGAGCAGGATGGCGCGGATCACCGCCTTCATGTCGCCGCGCACCCCCTGGCCATTGTCGGCGAACTTGGTGGCGACGCGGGTGACATAGGCGGGCGACGGATTACTGGTCACCAACCGCTGGATCAGCTGTTTTGAAATGAAGGGCGGCACATTCGGATGCGCGAAGATCGCATCCAGCGCGGCGTTGATCGCCGCCATGCCGCCGCCGCTGACCGTCGTGCCCAGAAAGGTCGAGGCGCCGGTCTCGTTGTTCGCCGCGTTCATCACCAGCGGCTGGCGCAGGCGCGCAGGCGTCGAATTGTCGCTGCTGGCCGGCACCAGGCCGGTGAAGATCCGCGCCAGTCCCGTCACATCGGCCTGGCCATAGGTGTCGATCGACTGTCCGCCGTTCAGCTTGGGCGTGCCGTCCATGTTCAACTGACTGAGGCCCAGGGTGAACAACTGCATCAATTCGCGCGCATAATTCTCGTCCGGCTGGGCACCGGTCGAGGCATTGGCCTTGCGATTGTGCAGATAGGTCATGAAATTGCCCATCGCGTAATTGGTCGTCACCGCGCCCAGCAGGGTGCGGTAATTGCCGAAGGCGTTGTCGAGCAGAAGGTCGACATAGGCCCCCATCGCAAAGGCGCGCCAGTTATCGCTGGACGTGTCGATACCGACGACCAGAATGTCGAGCAGCGCCATGCCGATCCGCTGGCGAAGCTGGTCGGGCTCGACGATCATCTGCCGCCACATTGACGGGTCGAAACCGTTGATCGAATTGCTCTTGGCGGTGTCGTACCCGTTCGCGGTCAGCCAGTCCCAATGGCTGGTCGCCCGTGGCAGCGCGAACTGGTCGGTCAACCAGCCGTCATAGCCGCGCGAGAGCACCGCATCGATGTCCGCCCGCGTCGCGCCCATGCTGGCCTGTGCCAGGAAGCGGCTGGCCTCGGTCGCGGTGGGCGGTTGGGTGACGACGACGATCGGGGCGGAGGTGTCGGCCGGGGCGCTCGAACCACCCGCCGGGGTCGCCGCCGTCGTGCCGCCGCCCCCACCGCCACCACCACAGGCAGCCAGCGCGAATAGCGGGAGCAGCGAAGCACCACTGCTGGCGCGTGCCACGGCGGCGTTCGTCCCCTTCGGCATCGCAGGCGCGCCCGCCTCTTCGGTGGTGGCCGCCATCCCTGGCGACCCGTACCGTTCGTCCCACCCCGTCATTAATTGAATCCCGCAAAGCCCGCTCATTGCGGGCCACGCTCAAAATGCGGCGAGCATGGCTAATAAAGCGTGAAATGGTTCCTCGACTCGTCGCATTATTTGCGAAGTTGATCTCCGGTGAATTATTACGGAGTTGCAACAAAAAAGGCCCCGGAGCGATGCTCCGGAGCCTTTCGGGACTGGTGAGATCGAGGTCAGTCGATGCGTGGCAGCGTCTCGAACTGGTGATAGGGCGGCGGGCTGGACAGCGTCCATTCCAGCGTCGTTGCGCCATCGCCCCAGGGATTGTCCCCGGCGGGCTTGCCCGCGACCAGCGACCAGATCAGGTTGACGAAGAAGATCGCCATGCCTGCCGCCATGATCTCATAGCCATGGGTGGCGACCGCGTTCCATGTCGCATAGGCGTCCGGATAGTCGGGATAGCGACGCGGCATCCCCTGCAACCCCAGGAAGTGCATCGGGAAGAACAACAGGTTCACACCGATGAAGAACACCCAGAAATGCAGCTGGCCGAGCAGCTCGCTATACATCTTCCCCGACATCTTCGGGAACCAGTAATAGAAGCCCGCGAACAGTGCGAACACCGCGCCCAGCGACAGGACATAGTGGAAGTGGGCGACGACATAATAGGTGTCGTGCATGTAATCGTCGATGCCGCCGTTCGCGAGCACCACGCCGGTCACGCCGCCAACCGTGAACATGAAGATGAAGCCGATCGCCCAGACCATCGGGGTCTTGAACGATAGCGAACCACCCCACATGGTTGCGATCCACGAGAAGATCTTGATGCCGGTGGGCACCGCGATGATCATCGTCGCGGCGGTGAAATACATCTTGGTGTTCACGGAGAGGCCGGTGGCGAACATGTGGTGCGCCCACACCACGAAGCCGACCACGCCGATCGCGACCATGGCATAGGCCATGCCCAGATAGCCGAAGACGGGCTTGCGGCTGAAGGTCGCGATGATCTGGCTGACGATGCCGAAGCCCGGCAGGATCATGATGTACACTTCGGGATGGCCAAAGAACCAGAAGAGATGCTGGTACAGGATCGGGTCGCCGCCCCCGGCGGGGTCGAAGAAGGTCGTGCCGAAATTGCGGTCGGTCAGCAGCATGGTGATCGCGGCGGCCAGCACCGGCAGCGACAGCAGCAGCAGGAAGGCGGTGACCAGCACCGACCAGACGAACAGCGGCATCTTGTGCAGCGTCATGCCCGGCGCGCGCATGTTGAAGATGGTAGTGATGAAGTTGATCGCGCCCAGGATTGACGAGGCGCCCGCCAGATGGAGCGCCAGGATCGCCATGTCCACCGATGGCCCCGGCTCTCCGAAGGTCGATAGCGGGGCGTAAGCGGTCCAGCCCACGCCCGCGCCCGACCCGAAAAAGGGCGAGGCGAGCAGCAGCGTGAAGGCCGGGATCAGCAGCCAGAAGGACACGTTGTTCATACGCGGGAACGCCATGTCGGGCGCACCGATCATGATCGGCACGAACCAGTTGCCGAACCCGCCGATCATCGCGGGCATGACCATGAAGAACACCATGATCAGGCCATGCGCGGTGATCAGCACGTTCCACAGGTGCAGCGACTGATCGAGGCTCTGCGCCCCGCCGTGCAGCATCCCCGCCCAGATGCCCAGATACTGGATGCCGGGCTCCTTCAACTCGGCGCGCATCAGGCCGGAGATCGCGCCGCCGATGATCCCCGCGACGATCGCGAAGATCAGATAGAGGGTGCCGATATCCTTGTGGTTGGTCGACAGGAGCCAGCGCGCGAAGAAGCCCGGCTTGTGATCGGCATCATGATGCGCGTGGTGATGGTCTTCATGACCGACGAAAGCCGATCCGGGGTGAAGTGCGGTGTCGGTCATGGCTTATTGTCCAGCGTTGCCGGGGCCCGCCGGATTGCCGGTGGCGCCTTGCGCGGAAGAAGGGGATATGGCGGGCGTGGAGGCGTTGTCGGCCGGACCCGTCACCGCCTCGGAGGCATTGGCCTGCGCGGCTTCGGAGGCCGAGCCCTCAGCCCCCGGCTGCGGGATCACCGAGGAGGAGGGGGCGGCCGAACCCGGCATCTTGCCGCCCTTGGCCGCGACCCAGGCGGCGAATTGCGCCGGGGGCACCGCCTGCACCGCGATCGGCATGAAGGCATGGCGCGCACCGCACAGTTCGGAGCATTGCCCGAAATACAGGCCCGGCTTCTCGATGGTGAAGCTCGTCTCGTTCAACCGGCCGGGCACCGCGTCCAGCTTCATCCAGAAGGCCGGGATCGCCCAGCTATGGATGACGTCGTTGGAGGTGGTGATCAGGCGGATCGGCACGCCGACGGGCAGGACGATGCGATTGTCGACCGCCAGCAGGCGCGGACCGTCGGCATCGGTGCGCGCCCGCTCGCCCGGCGCCACCTGATCCTTTTCCTTCAGCATGTTGGCGGTGATCTCGATCCCGCCATGATCCGGATATTGATAGGTCCAATACCATTGGTTGCCGATCGCCTTCAGCGTGACGGCCCCGGCGGGGGCGGGCTTGAACTGCGCCTGGAGCAGCCCGATCGAGGGGATGGCGATCAGGACGAGGACGACCACAGGGCCCAGCGTCCAAAGCACCTCGACCAGCGTATTGTGGCTGGTCTTGGACGCCACCGGATTGGCGGCGCGGCGATAGCGGAACACGACCCAGGCCAGCAGCAGCAGGACGAGCACGCAGATGGCGGTGATGACCGGCATCAGCACGCCATTGTGCATCCAGTGCGCGAACTCGCCGTTCTTCGTCACCTGCGGCTGAAGCCCGATGCGGCCGTCGATCGGCAGACCGACCTTGGGATCGATCGTCGTGGCGGGGGCTCCGTCCCGCGCCAGCAGCGGACTGGTCGGCGCGGCGGTGGCGGGGGCGGCGGCGCTGGTCGGTGCGGTGTTGGAGACGCCCTGGCCTTCGGCGGCGGTCTGGGGGGCGGCCTGCGGCGCGGGGGAGCGGCCGGCGTGGCGAAGGCGGCACCCGACAGCGCGGCACATCCCAGTCCGGCGGCGATCGCCAGCGCCTTCATCCGTTTCGGCATCCTCATCCTCCGGGGTCCGGACATGCGCTTGACCTCGCTCATCCCGCTCTCGTCTCCCATCTCCCTCGCCTGTCCATCGATGGTCCGACGGGCTTTGACGGGGCATCCTGTCGTTTTTGTTAGGCGGACTATAGCACGGGACCGCGCCCCCTCAAGCCATAGCTGTCGTATGCGCGATTGCGTGCGGCGAGGGCCGATCCTATGAGGCCGGGTCATCCGCTATCGCACCCGCAGGAGTTGCCCCGCATGACCGATGAAGACGTCCTCGCCGAGTTCCGCGCCGCAGAGGCGTTGCTCGAAGGGCATTTCATCCTCTCCTCGGGGCTTCGCAGCCCGCGTTACCTGCAATGCGCGCGCGTCCTGATGGACCCGGCCCGCGCGGCCCGGCTGTGCGAGGCGGTGGCAGCGAAGATCCCGGCCGAGATCAAGGCGCAGATCAGCGCGGTCGTCGCCCCGGCGATGGGCGGCGTGATCGTCGGCTATGAAATGGCGCGCGCACTCGGCGTGCCGGGTATGTTCCTGGAGCGGCCCGATGGAACCTTCCACCTGCGCCGCGGCTTCCGGCTTGATGCAGGTCAAAAGGTGCTGATGATGGAGGATGTGGTCACCACCGGGCTGTCCAGCCGGGAGGCGATCGCGGCCATCGCGCGCGAAGGGGGCGAGACGATCGCCGCGGCCTCGCTGGTCGATCGGTCCAACGGGACGGCCGATCTGGGCGTACCGTTCTTCCCGCTGATCCGGCTCGACGTGCCCAGCTACAGCCCCGACGCCCTGCCGCCCGAACTGGCCGCGATCCCCGCCATCAAGCCGGGGAGCCGAGCGGCGGCATGACCGATCACCTGCGGTTGGGGGTCAATATCGACCATGTCGCGACCGTGCGGAACGCACGCGGGGCGGGCTATCCCGATCCGGTCAAGGCGGCCTTGATCGCGGCCGAGGCAGGCGCCGACGGCATCACCGCGCATCTGCGCGAGGATCGGCGGCACATCACCGACGACGACATTGCGCGCCTGTCCGCCGAGCTGACCGTGCCGCTCAATCTGGAGATGGCGGCGACCGAGGAGATGCTGGCCATCGCGCTGAAGCATCGCCCGCACGCCGCCTGCATCGTCCCCGAAAAGCGCGAGGAGCGCACGACCGAGGGCGGGCTGGATGCCGCCGGGCAGCGCGAATGGCTGGCCCCCATGGTGGCGAAGCTGGGCGAGGCGGGCATCCGAGTCTCTCTGTTCATCGAACCCGATCCCCGCCAGATCGAAGCGGCGCTGCATCTGGGCGTTCCCGTGATCGAACTCCACACCGGCCGCTATGCCGAACTGGACGGCGAGGGACGCACCGCCGAGCTGCGTCGCCTGTCGGACGCCGCCGCGCTGGCGGCCAAGAACGGGATCGAGGTCCATGCCGGTCACGGCCTGACCTATGACAATGTCGCGCCGATCGCCGCGATCCCACAGGTGCGCGAGTTGAATATCGGCCATTTCCTGATCGCCGATGCGGTGTTCGTCGGCCTTCCCGAGGTCGTGCGCAAGATGCGCGCCGCGATGGACATCGCGCGGTGAATCCTCCCCGGCACGGGAAGGGGGACCAGCCGCAGGCTGGTGGAGGGGGAGCACCCCATAGGACTTGCATGGTGGAGAACCCCCTCCACCATCGCTGCGCGACGGTCCCCCTCCCCGTGCCGGGGAGGATTTTATGATCATCGGCCTCGGCTCGGACCTGTGCAACATAGAGCGGATTCAGGCCGCGCTGGACCGGCACGGTGCTCGGTTCGAGGCGCGCTGCTTTACCGAGGTGGAGCAGGCCAAGGCGGCCAAACGCCCCTTCACCCGTGCGGGCACCTATGCCAAGCGCTTCGCCGCCAAGGAGGCTTATTCCAAGGCGGTCGGCACCGGCTTTGCGCAAGGGGTGTTCATGCGCGACATCGGGGTCGTCAACAAACCCGGCGGCGCGCCCACGCTGGTGCTGACGGGCGGTGCGCGCGAACGACTTGACGCGATGACCCCGGCGGGCCACGTCGCCCATATCCATTTGACCATGACCGACGATCACCCCTGGGCGCAGGCCTTTGTCGTGATCGAGGCAAGACCGGAAGTTTCCGCATGAAGGACGCGGTGTTGGACACGAACCAGGGCTCGCCTGCGGATCAACCGGAGGCCAGGCCGCTGGAATCCAAGCCGCAGCCCAAAAAGGGCACCGACTGGTGGTCCGAGGTCAAGGGGCTGTTCTGGCTGCTGCTGATCGTCCTGGGCTTTCACAGCTTCATCGCCAAGCCCTTCTACATCCCCTCCGAATCGATGCTGCCGGGCCTTCGCGTCGGCGACCGGCTGGTGGTGAGCAAATTCGCCTATGGCTGGTCCTATATCTCGCCGACCATTCCCAACCCGATCGCCTTCTTCAAGTCGGTCGTGCTGCACGAGCCCGAGCAGAGCTGGAGCGCGCAACTGCCCTTCATCCATGGCCGGTTGTTCGGATCGCTGCCGACGCGCGGCGACGTGGTGATCGTGACCCCGCCGGGCACGCATAACGACTATATCAAGCGTGTGATCGGCCTGCCCGGCGACCGGCTGGAGGTGCGCGACGGCGTCGTCATCCTGAACGGCAAGCCGGTGCAGCGCGGTCCGCTTCATTATGTCGATATTCCGGTCGACACCAACAGCCCGTGCAAGGCGGCCGACTATGGCGAGGAGGCCAAGGTGCGGCTGCCTGACGGCCAGTGGGTCTGCCATCTGCCGATCGTGACCGAGACCTTGCCCAACAATCGCCGCTACGACACGGTCGAGCTGGGTTGGAGCCCGGGGGACAATTACGGGCCGATCACCATTCCGGCCGACCATGTCTTCCTGATGGGCGACAATCGCGATCGTTCGGCCGACAGCCGATTCTCGCTGGCCGAACTGGGGCTGGGCGGGCCGGTGCCTTATGAGAATATCGGTGGCCGCGCCGAGTTCGTGACCTTCAGCCTGGACGGCGACGCGACGCTCAACCCGCTGACCTGGTGGGGTTCGCTACGCTCGGGCCGGGCGGGCAGTTCGCTTCATCCGATCACGGTGAAGCCCGGATCATGAGCGATCCCACCCCGCTGACCGATGCCCCCGCGCCCATCGAGTTTCGCGAGGGCTTTGTCCGGCGGGAGTTGACCCGCGCCGCGATCTGGCTGGGCCTGATCGCGGCGATGGCGGTGGCGGTGCTGCTGGTCCAGCCGCTGCTGGTGATCTTCGCCGGGCTGGTCTTCGCGACCCTGCTCGACGGCGGTGTGCGGTTGCTGGGCCGGGTCCTGCCGATCGGGCGCGGCTGGCGGCTGCTGATCGTCGTGCTGGCGGTGGCGGCGTTCCTGCTCGGCACCTTCTACCTGACCGGGGTGGAAGTAACGCAGCAGGTGACCCAGCTTCGCTCGACGCTGGAGACTCAGGCGGGACGGCTGACCGGCTGGCTGGCGGAACAGGGGCTGATGCCCCAGACCTCCGACATCAACGGGTTGCTGAAGCAATCCATGGGCTCGATCGGGAAGCTGACCTCCTGGGTCGGGACCGCCGTCGGGGCGGTGACGTCGCTGTTCATGATCCTGGTCATCGGCCTGTTTCTGGCGATGGATCCGGCGGGCTATGCGCGGGGATTGCAATGGATCGTGCCGCGTTCCGCCCGCGCCGAGTTCGCGATCACGCAGGGCCGCGTCATGGATACGCTGCGCAAGCTGCTCGCCGGACGGTTGCTGGGCATGGCGTTCGAGGGGGTGCTGACCGGTATCGCGCTGATGATCGGCGGGGTGCCGATGGCGCTGCTGCTGGGCATCATCGCGGGGATCCTGGCCTTCATTCCCAATATCGGGGCGATCATCACCGGCGTCCTGATGGTCGCGGTGGGCTTTTCGGCGGGAACCGATGCGGGCTTCTGGGCGATCGGCACCTATCTGGTCGTGCAGACCTTCGACGGCTATGTCGTCGTGCCGATGGTCGCTAAGCGCACCGTCGACCTGCCGCCCGCGCTGACCCTGTCGACCCAGATCATGGCGAGCGCGCTGTTCGGCATACTGGGGTTGGCGCTGGCCGACCCGATGACCGCGATGATCAAGTCCGCGCTACAGCGCCGGTCGGAGCGCGAGGCGGCGCGCGACGGCGACAGCGCGCGAGCCGAGGCCGACATCGCCTGATGCGGCATTGTCGCGTCGCTGGCGCGCGGTGACGATCGAATCGAACAGCGCCAGATAGCGTTCCGCCGAATCCTGCCCCGGCTGCGGCACCGGATCGGGACGCGGCACCACCGGGCTCAACCAATGGCGCAACCCGGCGACCAGCGCCTGCAGATCCTCACGCGGGACGATGGTGCCGAGCGACGGGTCGGAGACGATCTCATGTACGGCGGGGCTCGAATCGGTGGTCACCACCGGCGTGCCCACCGACAGCGCCTCGCGCAGCACGCCCGGCACGCCCTCATAGTCGGACGGGAGCGCGAGCACCGGCGCGGCGGCCATGGCGGCGGCCGGATTGGCGACATGACCGGGCAGCGACACGCGATGCTCCAGCCCCAGCACCGCGATCTGCGCGGTCAGGGCGGGACGAAGGCTGCCCTCGCCCAGGATGGTCAGCCCGACGTCCTCGGGCAAATGGGTCAGCGCGGTGATCAACCGGTCCCAGCGCTTCTGCGGCTCCAGCCGCCCGACGCCCAATATCCGTCGCCCGGGCGGCAGGATCGCGGCGGTCTCGCCACCGGGCAGGGCGGAAGGGGGATTGGGAATGACCGCGACCGACAGGCCGGTCGCCTCGCGCGCGGCGCGCGCGGTCGCCGGGGTCATCGCGACCAGCGAATCGAGGAACAGCCGGTGCCGGGCCAGCCATTGCCGCTGGCCCCAGGCGAACAGGGGGTGATGGTCCCCCCGATCGACCGCGTTGGACATCTTTCCGACGATGGGCGGGCACGACCCCGCCAGCCGCAGCCGGGCCCAGGCCGCCATGCTCGTATAGTGGTTGCCGGGGCAGAAGATGATGTCGGGCCGCACCCGCTCGATCATTGCGGGCAGGGTGGTGCATAGCCCGGTATAGCGCTGGTGCCCCAGCGTCACTATCTCCACGCCGGATGGTACGCCGCGCTGGAACTGGCCGCTTTCCTCGCCCAGGACCAGCGTCACCCGCCGTCCATGGTCGAGCCAGCCTTGAAGCATTCGGGCCAGGGCGGCTTCCACGCCGCCACGCATCGCCAACGCATAAGTGAGGATGTGATCGGCTGGCATGAGTTCCGGTAACGGATGAGGAAAGGATCGGGTACCGGGGTTAGGTGCGGCTTGTCGCGTAAATATGTCAGTTTCAGCCCTAAGGTGGACACAATCGCACTACAGAGGTGAATTCTTATTCAGGTGCGAGAAAGCAGTGTTGAGGTTAGCGGGCGCCACCGGCGAACGCCGCCGAGGAATCTCCCTAACGTGCAGAATGAACGAGATGATTCTATGACCCCGCAACAGGCCGTGCCTGTCGGATCGCCGGCCGGGACCGGTGCTCCGGTGGCGCGCGACATCGCCGCGCTCGAACCGCTGAAGACGGTCAAGCGGCGCTGGCCCGCCATAATCGGCGCTCTTCTGACGATCGCGATGGTCGTCGGTCTGGGCCAGGAACTGCTTGGGCGCGGGCTCGTGGGGTTGAGCCATTCGGTGCCGACCAACCCGCTTTTCTATGTCGTGTTCGTCGGGCTCTACATGGCGCTGCCGATCGGCGACTATATCATCTTCCGCCGCCTGTGGGGCATTCCGGTCAGCGGTCTCGCCGCGTTGATTCGCAAGCGGATCGCGAACGAGGTCGCGTTCAGCTATTCGGGTGAGGCCTATTTCTACGCCTGGGCGCGGGCCCATGCGAAGATGGTCGCGGCCCCCTTTGGCGCGGTCAAGGATGTCGGAATTCTGTCGGCGATCGCGGGCAATGCGATCACGCTGCTCATGATCGGCCTCGCACTGCCGGTTGGGCGCGAGTTGTTGACGGCGGAGCAGTTGCGGCTCGTCTGGGGATCGATCGCGATCGTCATGGCGACCTCCCTGCCCTTCCTGATCTTTTCGCGGCGGGTCTTCTCGCTCGACCGCAAGACCCTCTGGTGGATCTTCACGGTTCACTGCGTCCGCCTGATCGCCAACTCGCTGCTCGTCGCGCTGGCCTGGCATTACGGGATGCCGAGCGTGTCGCTGGGGATGTGGCTTTTCCTGTCGGCGGCGCGGCTGCTCGTCTCGCGTTTGCCGCTGGTGCCCAACAAGGACCTTCTTTTCGCCAATTTCGCGATCCTGTTGATCGGGCAGGATCAGGAGTTGAGTGAGCTGATCGCGTTCACCGCGGCGCTGACCCTGTTGGTCCATGTCGTCCTGATCGCAGGCTTTGGTGTGATGGAACTGGTGAAGAGGGTACGGGCATGACCCGCACGATGACGATGATGATGGCAGCCGCCCTGGGCATGGTCGCGATGCCGCAAACCGCCCCGGCGCAGATCCTGGGCAGCGATGCGGCGGCTTGCGCCAATGGCGGCCCCGCGATCCTGGCGCGGATCGAGGGGCTGAAGGATCGCAAGGGCAATCTGAAGCTGGAACTCTATCCCGCGAACGACGAGGATTTCCTGGCCGATGACGGCGTGCTGGAGCGCGCGGGCAAGACGTTTCGCCGGGTCTCGGTGCCGACCCCGGCGGGGGGCGGGGCGATCGCCATGTGCATCCGCGTGCCGCGCCCCGGCCGCTATGCGTTGCTGTTCACCCATGACCGTGACGGCAAGAACAAGTTCAATTTCTGGAGCGACGGCGCGGGCTTTCCAGCCAATACCAAGCTGGGCCGCCGCAAGCCGCCACTCGCCTCCGCGCTGATCGATGTGCCCAATGGGGTGGCGACGACGACCATTCGCGCCCAATATCTGCGCGGGCTGGGTGGTTTCGGTCCGGTGGACGCGAACTGAAGGCGGAGCGGAAAGACGATGCGCATTGTCGACGTCAATGAATTCTACTCCCCCACCGGCGGGGGCGTGCGGACCTATATCGACCGCAAGATGGCGATCCTGGCCGAGATGGGCCATGAACTGATCGTCCTCGCCCCCGGCACCGAGGATCTGGTCGAGGAGCGTCCGGGCGGCGGCAAGATCATCTATATCAAGGCGCCGCGCCTGATCCTGGACACCAATTACGGCATGTTCTGGGACTCCGCACCGGTCTGCCAACTGCTCGACGAGCTGGACCCCGACATCGTCGAGGTCTCTTCGCCCGCCAAGCCCGCCTGGTTCGTCGCCAGCTGGCAGGGGCGGGCGAAGAAGGTCTTCTTCATGCACAACGACAATGTCGGCACCTATCCGGTCCGCTGGCTGGACGGCATCGTCGCGCAGGAACGGGTGGAGGACTGGTTCAGCTGGTACAGCCGCTACATGAACCGCTTCCTCGACCATTACGACCTGGTGCTGTCCAACGGCCCGGCGCTGGTCAAGCGGCTGGGCAAGCGCGGCGTGCGGGTGGACGAGGGGATCCCGCTGGGGATCGAGCGGCATTTCTTCTCGCCCGATCACCGCGACGATAAACTGCGCGCCGCGCTCCTTGCCCAATGCGCCTTGCCGGAGGACGCGCATCTGCTGCTCGGGCTTGGGCGGCATCACCCGGAAAAGCGGTGGCCGATGGTCATCGACGCGGTCGAGCGGGTGGCGTCGAGCCGCCCGATCGGCCTGATCCTGATCGGTGGCGGCGTCGCCAGCCGGACGCTGGAAAAGCGCATTGCGGGCAGCCCCCATATCCGCCTGTTCCGCCCCGTCTATGACCGCCCGCGCCTGGCGCGGATCATGGCGAGCTGCGACGCGCTGGTGCACGGGTGCGAGACGGAGACGTTCGGTCTGGTCGCCTCCGAAGCACTGGCCTCCGGCCTGCCGCTGGTGGTGCCCGATTATGGCGGGTGCGCCGAGGTCGCCAGCCCGCTCTTCGCCGAAACCTTCCGCGCGCGCGACGGTGCGGCCTGTGCCGAGGCGATCGAGCGGCTCCTGTCGCGCGACCAGCGGGTGCTGCGCAACGCCGCGCGCGTCGCGGCGGCCAAGGTGTTCAGCGACCGCGACCATGCCGAGGCGCTGATCGCACGCTATCAGCAGTTGCTCGATGGGGAGATGGGCGAGCGGGCAGCGGCCTGAGGCTCGCTTTCTCCCGCCCCCGTTCAGCCTGAGCGCAGTCGAAGGCCACGCTTCAACGCTTGCGGCTAACGATTCCCTTGGCCTTCGACTACGCTCAGGCCGAACGGAGGTGGGGCTTAAGCCGCCAGCAAATCCGCATAGCGCGACGGCGTATGGGTCTTCGCCAGCCGTGCATAGGTCTTGTCGATACTGTCGAGCAGCGCGGGCACGCCATTGTCGCCCGGATGGACCGCAACGCGCGCGACCGGAGTCGGGCGCAGGCCGTGGCGCAGTACGGCGGCGGCGGCGAGCGAACTCAATTGCCGCCCGCGCGAGCGACTCGCCCAGGTGACGACCGGCCCGCGCGCGACGATCCTGCCGTCGGTCGGGGTCCAGACGCGGAAATGATCCTCAGCAATGCCAAAGCCCGCATCGCCCAGCGCCGCCCGCGCCTCGTCCGAATAGAGCCAGGCAGGAGCGATGAAGCCGGTCGCGCGGCGGCCGATGATATCCTCGATCAGCGCGGTGCCGCGCTTCATCCGGCGAAGCGCCTCGGCGTGGGGCAAGCCGACGAACTCGCCTTCGCCCGCGGTCATGTGCTTGGCCTTCAGCGCGGTCTTCTGGTCGGTGTGGACCATGTCGTCCTTGTGCGACCAGCCATGGACGAACATCTCGATCCCCATGTCCGCCCAGTCGCGCAGGCGGGTGGCAAAGGGGGTGCCCGGCGCGATCGGCGCGCTGTTCCAATGGTCGGGGATGACCAGCATGGCTAGGCGCGGTCCGCCGAGATGGCCCGACAGCCGGTCGAACAGCGCATCGACCGCCCCCTCGAAACGGGGGGACACGTCATGGATCGAGGCGAGAAGGCGTTTCATCGCGTGGATTTATAGACGCTGATCATCTCATTGCCCATCGGCAGTTTCGCGGTCAGCCGGTATCCGTCCGCCATCGCCGCCAGCATCCGGGCATGGGCCTCCGCCCGCTCGCCATTATAGGGCGGGCGCATCACGACGACGGCGGGGTGTTGCGAAAGGATGCGGGTGATCTCGGCATCCTGGTCGACGCCGGTGGCTCCGGCCTCGCGCGCGCGGCTGAGATGCGCGGGCACGATCCAGCGCGACAGGGTGCATCGCTCGGTCGCGACGTACAGCATGGTGCTGCCCGAATAGACGTACAGACAACCCGGCCCCTTGCCGACCGCCTGGGTGAGTGCGGCGAACTCGGTCGCCTCGCCCCGCTCGTGGCGCAGGCTGAACAGCACGATCTGCCCGGCAAGTGCCACGGTGAGCAACAGGGCAGGGGTGTAGCGCCGCCGCCACGCCGCGCTACCCAGCATCGCGGCGGCGGCCGTACAGGCGGGCAGCAGGACCGGCAGGCCATAATGGTCGAACCACGGCCGGAACAGCAGCACGCCGATCACGGCCGCGCCCAGCCAGACCGCGAGGAAGGTCCGCTCCCGATCGCGCTCCGCCCGTTTGAGGCCCAGCACCGCCAGCGTGACGATGGGGGAGAGGATCAGCACCATCTGCCCCAGATTGCCCGCCAGTTCCGCGATGGGATCGGGGTTGCGATGGAAGATCGACAGGAAATTGGCGTAGAGGAACGCGTCCCACTGGCCGATCATGGCATAGACCCCCGCCGCCAGCGCGGTCGGGACCAGCGACACCAGGACCAGCGCCGCGCCGTACAGGACCAGCGCGACCGGGCTCCGGCTCCGCCGCCACTCGCCGGCCAGCAGCCAGAGGCCGAAGACCATCCCCTCGAACACCGCCGAATATTTGATCTGGAGGACCACTCCGACCAGCGCCATCGCGGCCAGCCCCAGGCTGCGCACCCCCCGCCGATCCGATTCGAGGATCGCCCAGGCCGCGCCCATCATCAGCAGATTGTAGAAGACCGGCGCCTGCCCGCCCTGTCCGCCGAGCAGGCCGAGCCACAGGATATAGGCGATGCCCGCAGCCGTCGCGCCCGCGCCCCAGCCGAGTCGCTCCGCCATCCGCGCGATCAGCCATCCGGTTGCGACCACGCTGGCCAGTGCCATCGCCTGATAGACCCAGATGCCCGCCGGAAACCCGAATGCGGCGGGTACGGCATAGAGGAGGAACAGCCCGATCGGCTTGCGGTCCCACACATCGACGAAGGGCCACGCGCCCTGCCACATCGCATGGCCGGTGAAGAAGTAGAATTCCTCGTCCACATGGACCACCGGATTGCCGAAGGTCGCCACGCGGGCGAGGATCGCTACGGCGAGCAGGATCAGGAGGCGGTGCGATCCTGACGCGGCCGGACGGTTCGCGGATGATATTGGACGTGACGACATGAGGTGAATCCAGAGGAACCCGCCCCCTCGCAGCGGATCTTGACGAAAATTGGGCCTTCCGCTCCCACACGCCCCACCCCGGCGAAGGCCGGGGTCCAGCGGTGAGACGGTGGCGAGACTATTGGCGCTTCCCCAACTGAATCCCGGCCGTCGCCGGGATGGTCCGATGGTTTGCAGCAGGGGCTAAACCCAAATTACCGCGTCGTGGTGACGAAATAGTCGAGCGCGGTCGAGTCGCTGACCATGAACCCCTTGGTCGGCGAATAGCTCAGCCCACGCACGTCGCGCACCTTCAGTCCCGCCTGGGTCAGCAAGGCGGTCAGTTCGTCGGGGGTCAGGAATTTCGACCAGTCATGCGTGCCCTTGGGGATCGCGCCCGTCCCTTCCGCCAGCGTGATGAGCGCCAGTTTCGACAACGGCGTGCGGTTCGGGGTCGACAGGATCATCAGCCCGCCGGGCGCCAGCGCATCGGCCAGGCCGCGCACGAAGCGCGCCGGATCGGCGACATGCTCGATCACCTCCAGCGAGGTGACGAGATCGAACGTCTCACTTGCCAGCCCCTCGACGCTGCCCGCACGGTAATGGATGTTCAGTTCCGACTGGGCGGCATGGGCGGCGGCGACTGCGACATTTTCCGCTGCGGCGTCCAGCCCCGTCACCTCGGCCCCGAGCCGAGCGAGCGGCTCGCACAACAATCCCGCGCCGCAACCGACATCGAGCGCGCGCTTGCCCTTGAGCGGGGTGAAACCCTGTCCATCGGCATCCCAATGCAGGTCGATCTGCTCGCGGATATAACGGAGTCGGGGCGGGTTCAGCCGGTGCAGCATCGCGCTCGACCCCTTCGGGTCCCACCACTCGGCCGCCATCTTTCCGAAATGTGCGGCTTCGGCGCCGATAATGGTAGAATCGTTCAAATGGCTTGCGTTCGTCATGGGGGCTACCTATCAGGACCGCCGTTTTACCCCAAGGAGATTGGCAAAAACCGCATGGCCCGTATCGTGATGAAGTTCGGCGGCACCTCGATGGCCGGAATCGAGCGCATCCGCAACGTGGCGGCGCGGGTCAAACGCGAGGTGGAGGCTGGGCATCAGGTCGCGGTCGTCGTCTCCGCGATGGCGGGCGAGACCGACCGACTGGTCGGTTTCTGCCGCGAGGCCTCGTCGCTTTACGATCCCCAGGAATATGACGTCGTCGTCTCGGCGGGCGAACAGATCACCAGCGGGCTGCTGGCGATCACGCTCCAGGCGATGGGCGTCCCCGCGCGCTCGTGGTTGGGTTGGCAATTGCCGATCCACACCGACACGGCCTTCGCCAAGGCGCGGATCGGCGAGATCGACACGACCGCGCTCGACGAGAGCCTGGCGGCGGGCGTGGTCGCGGTCATCCCCGGCTTCCAGGGCGTGGCCGAGGGCAACCGGGTCACGACGCTGGGTCGCGGCGGTTCGGATACCAGCGCGGTCGCGGTGGCGGCGGCGATGAAGGCGGAGCGGTGCGACATCTATACCGATGTCGACGGCGTCTACACCACCGACCCCCGCATCGTGCCCCGCGCGCGGAAACTGTCGAAGGTCACCTATGAGGAGATGCTGGAACTCGCCAGCGTCGGCGCCAAGGTGCTCCAGACCCGCTCGGTGGGTCTGGCGATGAAGGAACAGGTGCGCGTGCGGGTGCTCAGCTCGTTCGACGACGCACGGGACGAAGACGGACATCGCGGCACGTTGATCGTGGGCGAAGAGGAAATCGACGATATGGAACGCCAGCTCATCACCGGCATTGCGCATGACAAGAACGAGGCCAAGATCACCCTGACCGCCGTGCCCGACCGGCCCGGTGCGGTGGGTTCGATCTTCGCGCCGCTCGCCGATGCAGGCATCAATGTGGACATGATCGTCCAGAACATCGCGCATTCGACCGGTTCGACCGACGTGACCTTCACCGTGCCGTCGGCGGACCTCGCGCGCAGCCTGGACGTGCTGGAAAAGGCGAGCGGCGAGATCGGCTATGCCACGCTGGTCCACGATACCCGCGTCGCCAAGATCTCGGTCGTCGGCGTCGGCATGCGCAGCCATGCGGGCGTCGCCTCGACCATGTTCCAGACGCTGGGCGCGCGCGGGATCAATATCCTCGCGATCACCACGTCGGAGATCAAGGTCAGCGTGCTGATCGAAGAGGACTATACCGAACTGGCGGTGCGCGTGCTGCACACCGCTTATGGTCTGGACGCCGAGGCGGCGTAACGACCCGACCGATGCCCCGTCGCCCCAGCGAAGGCTGGGGCCTCTGGCCCGGATACGATCCCGCCCGCCAAAGATCCCAGCCTTCGCTGGGATGACGGTCATAGGGGATGGGTTCGCGCGAAGCCGCGAAGACGCGAAGCGTTTGAAGAATAATGGTGCGCGCGGAGGCGCGGAGACGCGGAGGTGGTGTATCCGGCCGCGCCGCCGCTCCTTTTTCAACCATCGCTGATGAAGTGATGGCGCTGCCGCGCACAGATCATCTCCGCGCCTCCGCGTCTCCGCGCGAACAAACTCTTCGCGTCATCGCGGCTTCGCGTGAACCAAATCTTGCCGTCCGCCGCGCTCCACGGCATGGAGCGCCGATGACCGACACCCTCAACACCACCACCGGCGAACAGCGTCTCGCCACCCGCATGGCGCGCGGCGCGGAATTTCTCGGCGCCGACATGGCGATCATGGCGGGTGCCATGTCCTGGGTGTCGGAGCGCAACCTTGTCTCCGCCATGTCGAATGCGGGCGGCTTCGGCGTGATCGCGTGCGGCGCGATGACCCCCGAACTGCTCGACACCGAAATCGCCGCGACCAAGGCGATGACCAGCCGCCCCTTCGGCGTGAACCTGATCACTATGCACCCGCAGTTGTTCGACCTGATCGCGGTGTGCGGCCGTCACCAGGTCGGCCATGTCGTGCTCGCCGGCGGCCTGCCCCCCAAGGGCGCGCTGGAGGCGATCAAGGAGACCGGCGCCAAGGTCATCTGCTTCGCGCCCGCGCTCAGCCTCGCCAAGAAGCTGATCCGCTCGGGCGTCGATGCGCTGGTGATCGAGGGGATGGAAGCGGGCGGCCATATCGGCCCCGTCTCGACCAGCGTGCTGGCGCAGGAAATGCTGCCCGAGATCGCGGCCCAAGTCCCCGTCTTCGTCGCGGGCGGCATCGGCCGGGGCGAGGCGATCGCCGCCTATCTCGACATGGGCGCGGCGGGCGTCCAGCTTGGCACGCGCTTCGTCTGCGCGACCGAGTCGATCGCTCACCCGAACTTCAAGAAGGCGTTCATCCGCGCCTCGGCCCGCGACGCGGTTGCGAGCGTGCAGATCGACCCGCGCCTGCCGGTCATCCCGGTTCGCGCGCTCAAGAATGCGGGCGGCGAACTCTTCACCGCCAAGCAGCGCGAAGTCGCCCAGTCGCTCGACGAGGGCAAGGTCGCGATGGCCGAGGCGCAGCTCCAGATCGAGCATTACTGGGCGGGCGCGCTGCGCCGCGCGGTGATCGACGGTGATGTCGAACATGGCTCGGTGATGGCGGGCCAGTCGGTCGGCATGGTCACGAAGGAAGAGCCGATCGCCGACATCCTGGCGCAACTGATGGCCGAGGCTGCCGCCGCGCTGGTCGCGCGCACGGCCTGAAGTTATTCCTCCCCTGCAAGGGGAGGAAATTTGCGGCCTCGCCGAACCCTCTGACATACGGCTCGTTTCGTCGCACGGCTTACGACGTGTTAACCTTGATTCGGCATGACGTACGCCAATAGCCGGGGGGCGGACTTTTCCGAGGATCGGGTTATGGCGAAGTTGCGTATTGTATCGGGTATCGCGATCGGTCTCTCGCTGGCGGGATGTGCCGCGCGCGAAACCGCCAAGGTCGCGCCGCCGCCGGTGATGGTACCCGCCCCGCCGCAGGTCGCCCGCGCGCCGCTGCCCCCCGGCGCCACGCCGGGGATGCGGATCCCTGCGCTGCTCCCCGATGGGAATTACGAGACCCCGAATCGCTCGCTGACCAGCGCGGCGACCATCTGGCACCTGCGTTCGGCGTTGAACGTCGCGGCGCTGGCCTGTCGCGGCGCGGATGAGGGGCAGATCGTCACCCGATACAACACGATGCTGACGGTGCAGCGTATTGCGCTGGCGGCGGCGGAAAAGCGTTATTCGGCGGAATATCAGTCGCAGGGCGGCGACTGGCGCGATCGCTATGACGATGCGATGACCCGACTTTATAATTTCTTCTCGATCACCCCGGCGCGCAAGGGCTTCTGCGCCGCCGCCGAACAGGTCCTGTCCGACATCAGCGCCGCGCCGGCCGATAGGTTTGAAACCCGCGCCGCGGTCCATCTGGATCAGTTGAACGCACCCTTCGTCGCCTTCTTCCGCGCCTATGATGCGTGGCGTGCAGGCACGATGGTGCCGGTCCAGCAGGCCGCGTCGCCCTTGAGCATCGCCACCAGTGCCAATCCGCCGGTCGCGCCGCGCGCGGCCAGCCAGCCGATAGTGTCGAGCCAGCCGGTTCCCGCTGCCAAGCCCTATGCGCCGCCGGTCATCAATCCGCCGAGCCTGACGGTAAATCCGGCCGCCATCCAGTAAACGGCCGGATCATCCCTCGATCCAGAACAGCGATTCGACCGATCGGCCCAATGCCCGCGCCAGCTTGAGCGCGAGCAGGGTCGAGGGTTGAAAGACGCCGTTTTCCACGGTGTTGATCGTCTTGCGGCTGACCCCGATCACCTCGGCGAGCGCGCCCTGGGTCAGTCCCGCCGATTCGCGCGCGGCCTTCAGGTCGTTGCCCAGCGTCTCGTTCATCGGCTGGCGCGCAGTTCCAGCGTGGCGAAGGCGATCAGCGCGGCCATCAACCCGGCGGTGATGACGATGCGGCCCGTCATGATCGCGTCGACAGGCTGGAATGTGGCCACCGAGATCGTCAGGGCAGAGGCTAGCAGCATCGCCCAAAAACCGGCGGCAAGGCTCGACCGTCGGTGATCGCGGGTCGTCTCGTCATTGAGCAGGGCCGCCATGCCGTTCCATTTCCAGAGCCGGAAGGGCGCGCTCGTCAGGTTGAGCGCGGCGGCACCGACCATGACGAACCAGGGAATGAGGCGGGTGGAAGCGCCATCGAGATGCTGGGGAGACGTCATGGCCGGCATCAATAGGCAAAGCGCCAAAAGGTAGAAGACGATCGCCCGGTCTCGGGTCTTCCGCTCGGCCTTTTCCACCAGATTCATGACGACCTCCTGTAACCTATAGGTATCATGTAACCTGTAGGTAACAGGCGCGCAAGTGCCTTTCTTCCCCCGAACGGATAGGTTAACGGGCATGCACCATGACGGTGACGGGAGAAGACCAGCCGATCGGCGGCCGCTTCGAGGGGCATGAGCATCGCTTCGCGGTGCGCGTCTATTTCGAGGATACCGACCTGTCGGGCGTGGTCTATCACGCCAATTATCTCCGCTACATGGAGCGCGCCCGCTCGGATATGCTGCGCGTGGCCGGGATCGACCAGCGTGCCGCGCACGAGGCGGGGCAGGGCGCCTATGCCGTCACCGACATCGCCATCCGCTACGCCGCCTCGGCGCGGCTCGACGACGACCTGATCGTCACCTCGCGACTGATCCAAGTCAGTGCGGTTCGCGTCGTCATTCATCAGACAGTCAGGTGCGGCACGGTCAAGCTGACCGATGCGCGCGTGACCGTCGCCTGGGTCGGCCGGAACGGTCGCCCGCGTCGGCAACCCGCCGATTGGATCGCCATCTACCAACGCCTTGTCTGGCAGGGGGACACCGAACACCCATGAATCCCGTCTTCAACATGGATGCCGCTTCCTTGTCGCCCGTCGCGCTGTTCATCCACGCCGATTGGGTGGTGAAGATCGTGATGATCGGGCTGCTGCTCGCCAGCATCTGGACCTGGACCATCATCGTCGCCTTCTCGCGCAAGCTGGCGCGGACGAAAAAGGGCATGACCCGGTTCGAACGCGATTTCTGGAAGGCGGAGGATATCGACGCCTTTCACCGGATGGAGCAGGACAGCGAACTGCCCTCGGCGCGAGTCTTCTCGGCGGGCGTGCAGGAATGGCGGCGCTCGACCGCGGGCGGGCATATCGACCGCGACGGCACGCGCGAGCGGCTCGCGACCGCGATGGGATCGGCGGTCGCGGGCGAGATCGACAAATTGTCCGACCGGCTGAACGTGCTGGCGACGGTCGGCTCGGTCGCGCCGTTCGTCGGGCTGTTCGGCACCGTCTGGGGCATCATGCGCAGCTTCACCGGCATCGCCCAGGCGCAGAACACCTCGCTGGCGGTCGTCGCGCCGGGCATTTCGGAGGCGCTGTTCGCCACCGCCATCGGCCTGTTCGCCGCCATCCCGGCGGTCATCGCCTATAACCGTTTCAGCCACAGCGTGAACCGGGTCGAGGCATCGCTCAACCGCTTTGCCGACGGTTTCCACACCACGCTCAGCCGCCAGCTCGATCAGGCGCGTTGAAGGGGTCGCCGCGATGGCCATGAACCTTCCCTCCCGCTCCGGCCGGGGTCGCCGTGCGCCGATGGCGGACATCAACGTCACGCCTTTGGTCGACGTGATGCTGGTGCTGCTGATCATCTTCATGGTGACCGCGCCGCTGTTGACCACCGGCGTGCCGGTCAACCTGCCCGACAGCCGCGCCAAGGCCCTGGAGCAGGAACAGAAGCCCGAACAGATTTCGATCGACGAACAGGGGCGGATGTACCTGAACGAGGATGAGATCACCGAGGCCGACCTGCCCGCCCGGCTGGACGCGATCGCAGCGCGCAAAGGCCCCGACGGGCAGGTGCCGCAAGTCTATCTGCGCGCCGACCGGGCGCTGGACTATGGCCGGGTGATGCGGGTGATGGGCGAGTTGAACCGCGCCGGTCTCAACCGCGTATCGCTGGTGACGGTCGAGGGTGGTGCTGGCGAGGGGGCGGGCCCCCGCTGATGGAGCGTGGCGAGCGGATCGGATTGGCCGTTGCGGTCGCGGGGCATATCGTCCTGTTCGGCCTGTTGTCGGTCGGCTTTCTGTCGACACCGAATCCCGAAAAGCTGAAGGTCACCCCGATCGACATCTCGCTGGTCAAGGATGTCGCGCTGGAGGCCGAGTCGCCCACGCCTAACCAGCAACCGGCCCAGTCGATCGCGCCGGAGGAGGGCGCACCCGAGGACGCCGCCCCGCCCGAGCCGGTCGAGGCCGAGCCGGAGCCCCAGCCCGCGCCGCCTCCGCCCGCGCCCCAGCCGAAACCGCAGCCCCAGCCCCGGCCAAAGCCCCAACCGGCGCCCGCCCCCAAGCCCGAGCCGCGCCCCGTGCCCAAGCCGGAACCCAAGCCGCAACCGCGCCCGAAGCCCGCGGAAAAGCCACAGCCCAAGCCGCAACCGGCCAAGCCCCAGCCGACGAAGCCCGCGCCTGCGAAACCGGCACCGGCCAAGCCTGCGCCCGCCAAACCGGCTCCGGCGGCCAAGCCCTCCGCGCCTGCCCGGCCCAGCCAGTCGGCGGCCAAGCCGTCCCCCACCAGGCCAGCGACGCCCGCGCGCGGTAGCGGCAGCAGCGCGACTGCGACGGCCGCCAAGCCGCGCGGATCGCGACTGGGCGACAATTTCCTGAAGGGCCTCTCGCCCGACGCGTCGCCGTCCAAGTCGACCGCCGCCCCCGCCGCCAAGATCGGCGCACAGCAGCTCGCCAATATCGCCTCGGCGATTCTCCGGCAGGTGCAGCCCTGCGCCAATCGGCAGGTAACGCCGGGGCCGGGCGCGGAGCGGATTCGCGTGACGATGAATTTGCGGCTCAACCGCGACGGCAGCCTGGCCGGCGAACCACGCGTGATGGGGCATAGCGGCGTCGACGGCGAGAATGAACGCTATGTCGACCGCGTCGACGCGCTGGCGATCGCGACCTTCAAGGGGTGCTCGCCGCTACGTGGTCTGCCCACCGAACTTTATGACGTACCGGGCGGCTGGAGCAATTTCACGCTGCGCTACAAACTTCCGGGTTGAGGATGATGCTTATGCCCCGTTCCCTGCTGACTCTTCCGCTCACTCTGGCGCTGGCGGCCAGCGCCGTGGGTGCACAGGACGTGCCCGCGCCCCAGCCGCAGGACCAGGCCGCCCCGCCCGCCGGGCAGCAGCCCGCGACCGCCCCCGCCAATGGCCAAGAAGGGCTGGTCGTCGATGTCGAGGGCGGCATCTCCGCGCCGATGCCGATCGCCATTCCGGCGATGCCGACCAGCGCGGTGGTCCAGACGGCGGCGGGCACGACCGATGTGGTCGGCCAGCAATTGTCGCAGATCATCGCCAACGACTTGCGCAATTCGGGGCTGTTCACGCCCGTCCCGCCCGCGCAGCTTCGCACCGTGTCCTTCCCGGAAGTGACCGCGCCCGCCTTCGACTATTGGAACGGCACCGGCGCCCAGGCGCTGGTCCAGGGCTATGTCCGCGCCAATGGCGACGGGACGCTGACGGTCGGTTGCTATCTGTACGACGTGCTGGCGCGCAGTGAATTGGCGCGGCAGGGTTTCGTGGTCCCGCCTTCCGACTGGCGGCGCGCGGCGCATAAATGCGCGGACACCATCTATACCAAGCTGACCGGCGAAGGCCCCTATTTCGACAGCCGCGTCACCTATGTCTCGGAGACGGGCCCGAAGGCGCGGCGGATCAAGCGGCTGGCGATCATGGACCAGGACGGCGCGAATCATCGCTTCCTGACCAACGGCCAGTCGATCGTGCTGACCCCCCGCTTCGCGCCGAACCAGCAGTCGATCGTCTATATGTCCTATATCGACAAGCGGCCCGCCATCTATGTCTATGACATCGGATCGGGTCGCCAGCGACTGGTGGTGCAGAATGCCGCGACGACCTTCGCGCCGCGCTTCTCGCCCGATGGCCGCTGGATCCTGTTCTCGATGGCGCAGGCGGGGAACACCGACATCTATCGCGTCTCGGCGCAGGGGGGCACGCCGCAGCGGCTGACCAACGCGCCCGGCATCGACACCGGCGGCAGCTATTCCCCCGACGGTGCGAAGATCGTGTTCGAGAGCGACCGATCGGGCGGACAGCAGATCTACGTGATGAACGCCGATGGGTCGAACCAGCAGCGGATCAGCTTCGGCGGCGGGCGCTATGCAACGCCGGTATGGAGCCCGCGCGGCGACCTGATCGCCTTCACCAAGCTGGGCGGGGCGTTCCGCATCGGCATCATGAATCCGTCGGGCGGCGGCGAAAAGCTGCTGACCAATAGCTGGCAGGACGAAGGGCCGAGCTGGTCCCCCAATGGCCGCGTCATCACCTTCCAGCGTTCGACGCAAGGCGCGTCGGGCAAGGCGGACGTGTGGATGGTCGACCTGACCGGGGTGAATGAGCGTCGGATTCCGACGCCGCTCGACGGATCGGATCCGGCCTGGGGGCCGTTGCGACCGTAAGCGTTTACGAGCAAGAGTTTCGGGGGCGAAACGAACCTAAAGGGAGTGATAGTCCAGTGACCAAGATCAAGACCACGCTCGTCGTCGCCACGATGGCGCTCGCGATCGCCGGCTGTGCCAAGAAGCGGCCCGAAGTGCTGCCGCCCGCGCCGGTGGACCAGAATGCGGGCGTCGACCCCAATGCCGGTGCGAACACCAGCACCGACGGCGCGATCGTGCCGGGTTCGGACGCGGACTTCCGCCGCTCGGTGACGTCGAACACGGTTCATTTCGGGCTCGACCAATATGACATCGATCCCGAGGCGCGTGCGATCCTGGACAGCCAGGCCGCCTGGTTGCAGCGTTATCCCAATGTCCGCCTCACCATCGAGGGGCATTGCGACGAGCGCGGCACCCGCGAATATAATCTGGCGCTGGGCGATCGCCGTGCGAACGCTGCCAAGAACTATCTGGCCGCGCGGGGCGTATCGCCGGACCGAATGAACGTCATCAGCTATGGCAAGGAGCGCCCGATCGCGCTGGGTTCGGACGAAGCCAGCTATGCGCAGAATCGCCGCGCGGTGACGGTGGTGTTGAGCTGATGTGAAAAGGCCCGGTCTTCCAAAAGGAAGCCGGGCCTTTTTTCTCGGGTTCGCGCAGAGGCGCAGAGGGATTGCCCGCCCGGCGGGCCATCCCCAAAATTCCGTTCAGCCTGAGCGAAGTCGAAGGCCACGGGACGCGCTTTCTTCACGCTCCAGGGCGCGGACTTCGACTTCGTTCCGTGCGAACGGGTGTCGGGCGTTCAGCCTCTGAAGGCCTGGTTCAGCAGCTTCGCCAGCCGCAACCCGCCCCGCTTCACCTGCTCGCGCTCGACCGGGGCCATCGCCCGGATCGCGGCGTCATCCATCTTCATATGCGCGGGGGTCGGCTGGCAGGGATCGCCGCCCATTGCGGCGGCATAGGCGCGCTTGGCGACCGCCCAGTTCTCGCGGCTCCAGGCCATCACGCCGCCCGCCGCCTCACGCCGCCGCTCGGCCGCCGGATAGGCGCGGACCAATTTAGGGGGTGTCGAGATCGCCCGCTCGGCCAGCAATCCGTCCCAGATCGAATGCAGGTTCAGCCGCGCGGTCGCATAGTCGCCATAATCGACATGGGTATCGTTGCCGCCCTTGTCGCCCTTATCCCCGGCATGGAGCGGCTGGTGAAGGTCGCCGACGAAATGGACCAGAAAGGCCAGCGCCATCACCCTGTCCTTCGGGCTGCCGTGCTTGTCCTTCAGGATCGCAAGCTGCCGCGGAATCTGCGCCGATACGCAATCGCCGGTGTCGCATGCGGGCGGCAGGCGAAAGGGCTGGCAGATGTCCACATTCTGATAATGCCAGCTATAGGCATAGCCGAAGCGCGACTTGCCATCCGCGTCCTTCAGCGGCTTGACGCAATCGGGCCAGACGCTGGCTTCCTCGATCGTCCGCACCGGGCAGGTCGGCGTGTCGAGCTCGCCTTCCGCGCGCAGGATCCGGCGGATCTCGGCGCGCGCATGGGGCGTGATATTGGCCCAGGCGATGGCCGCGACGGTCTCATGCCCAAATTCCCAATAGGCGGCGGCGGGGGAGGAGAGGAACGACGCCGCGATCATCGCGACGAAAAGGCGCAAGTGCTTCATGGCGCGGGTTTTATCCCTCGTCGGCGTAGATCGCCACCCTGTGTTCGCCGCCACTCGTCGCACGGCCGCGATACATGCCCGCGGTCGTCATGCTCCATGCAATCGTGCCATCGGGCCCGGCCAGGATAGTGCCGCCGGTGCCGCCCAGCGCCTTCACCTCGGCCAGCACCAAGTCGGCGGCGGCCTGGAGGCTGTCGCCGGTGAAGCGGCGGCGTGCCGCGATCTCATGCCCGACGCCGACCCGGATGAAGACCTCGCCCGATCCGGTGCAGGACACCGCGCACGCCCGGTCGTCGGCATAGGTTCCGGCTCCGACCAGCGGCGAATCGCCGATCCGGCCCCAGCGCTTCCCCGTCACGCCGCCGGTCGAGGTCGCGGCGGCGACATGGCCCTGGGTGTCGCAGGCGACCGCGCCGACGGTGCCATATTTCATGTCGCTGTCGAACGCGTCGGCGTTGCGCGACAGGAGTTCGTCGAGTTGGCGGCGGCGTTCGTCGGTGTGAAACCAGGCGGGATCGACCTGTTCGACGCCCTGTTCGATCGCGAATCGGTCCGCCCCCGCCCCGGCGAGCAGGACATGCGGGCTGGCCTCCATCACCTTGCGGGCGAGCGACACGGGATTGCGGGTGCGGGTGATGCCCGCGACCGAGCCCGCGCGCCGGTCGCGCCCGTCCATGATCGCGGCGTCGAGCTCGTTGGTGCCTTCCCGGGTGAAGCAGGCCCCGCGGCCGGCGTTGAAATGCGGGTCGTCCTCCAGCACGCGCACCGCCGCCTCGACGGCATCCAGCGCGGCGCCGCCCGCCGCCAGCACCGCCGACCCGGCCTTCAGCGCGGCGTCGAGGCCGGCCCGCGCGCCCGCATCCTGCTCGGGCGCCAGGACGTCGCGCGTGATCCGGCCCGCGCCGCCATGGATGACCAGCGACCAGCAAGCGGACATGGACGAAGCTCCGATAAACCAAAGGGGGAAATTGCCCCGCGCCCCTATCAGATCGCGGCTTTCCTGCCATCCCCCACCGGCCCCAGATCGACCAGCGGGCCCTGGGCCGTAGGCCGATCAACGGACCCTAGGCCGTAGGCCGATCAACGGACGAAGCCAGCGCACCTCGCGTCCGATCCGGTAGAAGGCCCAGCATCCCGCCACGGTCGCGGCGATCAGCACCAGCGCGTCCAGCCATAGCGGCAGCCCGGACCGCCGCAGATAGAAGGCGACGAGGATGATGATCGTCTGGTGGATCAGATAGAAGGGGAAGACCGCCTCGGTCAGCGTCCGCCGCCACGGATGGTCGCGGTTCCAGAATCGCTCGGCGATGCCGATTAGCGCGACGACCGCCATCCAGCCCTGCACCGCCCGCGCGCCCGCGAAGACGATGCCGAAGCCCGGCGGCGCCCCCGCCAGACCGGGCCAGCGCCATTCCAGCCCCGCCGCCACGCCATAGCTGGCAAGCGCGATCAGGCCCGCCACCGCCCAGCCGCGCCGGAAGCTGTCCAACACCCGCTCCGACCCCGCCATGCCCAATCCGAACAGCAATGCGGGAAAATAGATGGCATGGGCCAGCCAATCGCCGAGCAGGGCATGCGTCTCCGACTGGCCGGGGAAGAAGCGAATATCGACCAGCATCAGCCAGACTAGCGGCAGCACCGCGCCGCCCCATCCGCCAAATACCCGGTCGAACAGGCGCTGCGCCGCCGCCGCAAAGGGACGGCCCAGCGCCAGCATCGCCGCCACCGCCATGGTATAGGCCCAGAGATAACCGACGAACCACAGATGATTCCAGGCGGGTGTCGGCACCACGCCGCCGATCGCCCGAAAGCCCAGCCAATCGTGCAGCCAGAAGGTCGCGTAGGAGCCCGGATAGCTATATTTGCTCGCCAGCTCCGCCCAGATTTGCGGCGGCACCAGCACCACGATGCCGAACAGCAGCGGCACGAGAAGGCGCAGGCTTCGTCCCCGCACAAAGCTGAGGATCGTCGGATGCCGAACCGCCAGCGCGCGGGTGGCGTAACCCGAAACGACGAACAACAGCATCAGCCGCCACGGATTGCTCGCCAGCATCGGAATCGCGACCCAGGGCAGCCGGGCGAGCTGCACATGGAACCCCCAGGGCACGAACACCATGCCGATATGATAGAGGATCAGAATGGCGAAGGCGCCGACGCGCAACCAGTCTAGGCCGTAATGGCGGGGGATGGGGGCGGCGGCGGTCATGGGGTCGTGGTCATTTTGGAAGGTCTGGTACAGCACTGACTTTGAACCGCAACTCGCAGCGCGTATATAAGGGCCCATGTCCATTCGTCCCTGGCGCGACATCGTCCGCCGCCAAAGCCGTCAGATCATGGTGGGCAACGTGCCCGTGGGTGGCGACGCCCCCGTCACCGTGCAGACCATGACCAACACTCCGACCAGCGATCCGGTCGCCACGATCAACCAGATCCGGCGCTGCGAAGAGGCGGGAGCGGACATCATCCGCGTCTCCTGCCCCGACACCGATTCGACCGCCGCGCTGGCCAAGATCATCAAGGCGGCGCGGGTGCCGATCGTCGCGGACATCCATTTCCACTATAAGCGCGCGCTGGAAGCGGCCGATGCGGGCGCGGCCTGTCTGCGCATCAATCCTGGCAATATCGGATCGTCCGAGCGCGTCGCCGAGGTGGTGCGCGCCGCCAAGGCCAATGGCTGTGCGATCCGAATCGGGGTCAATGCCGGGTCGCTGGAAAAGGACCTGCTCGAAAAATATGGCGAGCCCTGTCCCGAGGCTTTGGTCGAATCGGCGCTCGATCATATCAAGCTGCTCCAGGACCACGACTTCCACGAATATAAGGTCGCGGTGAAGGCGTCCGACGTCTTCCTGGCGGTCGCCGCCTATCAGGGGCTGGCCGAGGCGACCGACTGCCCGCTGCATCTCGGCATCACCGAAGCGGGCGGGCTGATCGGCGGAACGGTCAAGTCCTCGATCGGTATCGGCTCGCTGCTATGGTTCGGGATCGGCGACACGATCCGCGTCTCGCTCTCGGCCGAGCCCGAGGAGGAAGTGCGCGTCGGCTTCGAAATCCTGAAGGCGCTGGGCATCCGCAATCGCGGCGTGCGCGTCGTATCCTGTCCGTCCTGCGCGCGGCAGGGTTTCGACGTGATCCGCACCGTGCAGGTGCTGGAGGAACGGCTGCAGCATATCCGCACGCCCATGTCGCTGTCGGTACTGGGCTGCGTCGTCAACGGTCCGGGCGAAGCGCGCGAGACCGATATCGGCGTGACCGGCGGCGGTAACGGCAAGCATATGGTCTATCTGTCCGGCCTGACCGACCACACGGTCGAGGATGCCGACATGGTCGACCATATCGTCAAGCTGGTCGAGGCCAAGGCCGCCGAACTGGAAGCCGCCGACGTCGCCAAGGCGGCGATCACGGCGGAGTAGCCTGTTCCAGCCCGCGAGCCAGGATGTCCCTTGTGCGTGGGGACGACGCGCCGTTACGGTGCCGGCATGACCGTCATCCGCATTGCCGCCGCCGTGATCGAGGATCGAGCGGGACGCGTGCTGCTGGTCCGCAAGGCCAGCAGCCGCTTCTTCATGCAGGCGGGCGGCAAGATCGAACCGGGCGAGGAACCCGCCGCCGCGCTGGCCCGCGAACTGCACGAGGAAATCGGGCTGATCGTCGCTCCTTCCGAATTTCGGCTGCTGGGACGATTTTCGGCACCGGCGGCCAATGAGCCGGACCACTTGGTCGATGCGCACGTCTTCCATCTGTGTACCGATCACGATCCGGTGCCGGCGGCCGAGATTGCCGAGGCCTTGTGGGTCGATCCGGCTGAGGCCGACGCCTGCCGCTCGCTCCGTTGACCCGCGACCATATCCTGCCACGACATCGGCAGGGTTGCTGAAGCCCTTTCCGCCGGGGTGGGATCGCAATTACAGCCGCAGCCCCAGCCGAACGCCCGCGGCGGCATCGGGCGCGCCGCGACTGACCCCCGCACTGCCCTGGACGCCCAGCGACAGGCGTTGCGACAGCGCCGTGTCGAGCCCCGCGCCGACCTCCTGCCGGTCGGTAATCTGGTCGCTGACCCGTGACGCGTAATTGTACGACACGCTGACCTCGCTGGCCTTGCCGACGCGCAGGGCAACGCCGCCGCGAGCGCTGGTGACGTCACGCAAGGCATAGCCGTCGGGCTGGCCGACAAAGCTGTGGCCGACGGCGGCGAAGGGGGTGACCTTTCCTGGCACCGCCGCTTCCGCCGCCACCGAATAATCCGCCTTGCCCGTGCCGAGCCCGCGCGCGGCCGAGGCGGTGGGCAGCTTGGCGCTGCCGGTCAGAGCGAGGGCGAGGTGATGCGGACGTGGCTCGACCAGTTGGACCGACGCGCCGACCACCGCATCGCCCAACCCACTGCGCCGGACGCGGGTGGCGGGTCGGGTGGGGTCGGTGAAGATCGGCAGGCCCAGCGGCCCGCCCGGTGCGACGACATTGCCCGGCGCATCGACCTGTACCACCGGCAGCGCGGCAAAGACGGTCACCCGCTTGCGCCTGGCCCGCAGGGACGCGGTGGAACTGGCGCTGCGTACCAGCTGGCCGGTGCCATATTTGCCCGCCGCATAGTCCGCCCCCACCGATGCGGTGACCTGTGCCCCCGCCGGTGCTGCCGCCAACATGATCGTCGCCGCGCTTGCGATCAGAGCCGTCTTCATACCCTTTGTCCCCTGGTGCCGGTTTCCAAGGGCGAACGGATGCGGCATGCGATTTAATCCCGAGGCGGCTTCGACGATGGCCCGATCCCGACCCTGCTAACCGGGGAAGGGCGCTCTCGCCTTTGCCGTTGCGCGCCGGTAACGCGTGGGGAATGAGTGCTCGGACCTCCCCCGTCATCGCCTTTGGCGCGGCCGCCCTGGGCATCGCCGTCTATTCGGTGATGGACACGCTGATGAAGCAACTGTCGATCGACAGCGGTGCTTATAGCGCGGTGTTGTGGCGGTCCTGGGTCGGGGTGGCGATCACCGGGGCCCTGTTCCTGGCGCGCGGCGGGCGCTGGCCGGGGCGTGCCGCGCTGAAACTTCATATCGCGCGCGGGGCGGCCGGGGGCGCGTCGGTTCTCTTGTTCTTCTGGGGGCTGGCGCGGGTGCCGATGGCGCAAAGCGTCGCACTGACCTTTCTGGCCCCCCTGATCGCACTGTTCCTGGCCGCGGTCGCCCTGGGTGAGCGGATCAGGCGCGCCGCGATCTGGGGTTCGGCGATCGCGGCGACGGGGGTGCTGGTGATCGCGGGAGGCGAGGTGCAGGCGCAGGCCTCGACCCAGGTGGTGCTGGGGTCGCTGGCCATCTTCGCCGCCTCGATACTCTATGCGGTCAGCCTGGTGTTGCTGCGGCGGCAGGCACAGGTCGCGGGACCGGCGGAGGTGGCGTTGTTCACCATGCTGGTGATCGCCGTGCTGATGACTCCGGCGGCGCCCTTCGCCTCCGGTTGGCCTGCCATGGGGCAGTGGCCCGCCATCGTCATCGCCGCCGCGCTGGGCAGCCTGTCGGCGCTGCTGATCGCCTGGGCCTATGCGCGGGCGGAGGCGCAGATCCTGGCGCCGGTGGAATATACCGCC
This sequence comes from Sphingomonas sp. Marseille-Q8236, assembly GCF_965112005.1. NCBI lineage: Bacteria > Pseudomonadati > Pseudomonadota > Alphaproteobacteria > Sphingomonadales > Sphingomonadaceae > Sphingomonas > Sphingomonas sp. Marseille-Q8236. The sequence goes on along the minus strand of NZ_CBCOPO010000001.1, from coordinate 765,792 downwards.
TTCGTCTGGTCGGCATGCCTGGGCTATATGGTGTTCGGGGAACATGTGTCGCCGTTCACGCTGGTCGGGGCGGTGCTGATCATCGCGGGGTGCGTCGTCGCGGTGCGGCCGGGGTCGGAAATCAAATTGGCACCCCAGAGCGAGGCGGGATTATGAGCATCACCATCCGGGCGGCGGAACGCACCGATAGCGCGACCATATTGGGCTTCGTTCGCGAACTCGCCGCGTTCGAGCGCGAGCCCGACGCGGTCGTTGCGACCGAGCCGATGCTGGCGGCGGCCTTGTTCGGCGAGCGACCGGCGGCGGAGGCGGTGATCGCCGAGCGCGACGGCGAACCGGTCGGCTTCGCGCTGTTCTTCGCCAATTTCTCGACCTGGACCGGGCGGCAGGGGCTTTATCTGGAGGACCTCTACGTCACCCCGGCGGCGCGCGGAGCGGGCGTCGGCAAGGCGTTGCTGGTCCATCTGGCCGGGATCGCGCGCGACCGGGGCTGGGCTCGGTTCGAATGGTCGGTGCTCGACTGGAACACGCCCGCCGTGGAATTCTATCGCGCGATGGGTGCACGGCCGATGGACGAATGGACCGTCCAGCGGGTTTCGGGCGAGGCGCTGGAGCGACTGGCTGGGCGCTAGGCCGAAGCTGGCTTCGCCTATCGATGCCGCAGCGAGCTACTCCCCGCTCCGTTCCGCGTGAGAGGCACAAAAAACGCCCCGGCGCTTTCGCACCGGGGCATTCTCTCAACCCATCAAGCTGAAATTAGGCGCGGCCGGGCACGTCGTGATCATGGGGCTCTTCGCCCTTCGCCTTGGCGTCGTCATAGCGATCGATCGCCTCGACGACGATGCGCCGGGCTTCGTCACGGTCGCCCCAGGTGCCGATGCGCACCCACTTCTTCTTCTCCAGGTCCTTGTAATGGGTGAAGAAGTGCTCGATCTGCTGGAACACGATCTCGGGAAGGTCGTCGCGACCGCCGACATTGGAATAATAAGGGAAGGTCGAGTCGACCGGCACGCAGACCAGCTTCTCGTCGCCGCCGGCTTCGTCTTCGAGGTTGAGCACCGCGATCGGACGCGCGCGGACGACGCAGCCCGGGATGAACGGCGTGCGCGACACGACGAGCGCGTCGAGCGGATCGCCATCGGGGCTCAGCGTGTGCGGCACGAAACCGTAATTGGCCGGATAGCGCATCGGCGTGTGCAGGATGCGGTCGACGAACAGCGCGCCCGACGCCTTGTCGAACTCATATTTCACGGGCTCGCCGCCGGTCGGCACTTCGATCACGACATTGATGTCGTCGGGCGGGCTCTTGCCGACGGGAATGAGGTCGATACGCATCGATCGGTCTTTCTTTGCCAATGAACCGGAAGAGTTCCGGTGGAAAATCAATGGCGGGTGCGATAGCGCAACCCGCCATAGGGTGTCGATAGAGGACGGTGACGCCGTCGTCAGGAAGACGTCAGCGTGCGGTCAGCAAACGATCGAGCCCGGTTTCGCCCGTCCCGACCTTTTGCAGACGCGGATAACGCGGCCCGCCGGTATAGTTGAGCGTCACTTCGCGGAAGCGATCTTGGTTCTTTATCACCAACTTGACCGGCTTGGCCGGATCCTTGGCAGCCAGGATCGCGGCCTTCAGGCGATCACCCGAATAGCTTTCGCCATTCACCGCCTGGATTTGCGTGCCGACATCGATCCCCGCCTGGAACGCCGGACTGTCCCAAATTGAACTGGTGACGTCGCCGCCGTTCGACACCGTCATGCCCAGCGAATAGGTGACATTGGTGCTGCCCTTTTCGCCCTGCTTGAAGGTCGCGGTCGGCTCGGCCGTGTAGACCAGCTTATAGCCGTTCATCGCAAAGCCGTTGATCGGCGCGGGCTTGCCCGTCTCGGTGATGCGCTGGCGCAGGAAACCCGCCCAGTCATAGGGCACGATGCCGTTCAGCGTGTCGGCGACATCCTGGAACGTATAGGTCACCTCGCCCCAGTCGCCGTTGCGGATACCGAAGAACGCCTTGGCGAAGTCGTCGATCGACTTGGTGCCGTTCGACTTCTGGCGGAGCATCGCATCGACCTCCATCCAGACCATCAGGCCTTCATTGTAATAATCCTCCGACCGCTGCCAGCTGGTCCAGCCCTTGGGCTTGCGCGACGAGATGATGGGGTCGTTGGTGGTGTCGAGCAGGTCGCGCCATTGCCGCGCGGGCGCGGTATCGTAGATGCCCAGGATCGAGGCATATTGGTCCAGCGTATCCTGCTTCGACACCAGCCCCGCGCGCGCCTGAAGCACATAGCCCCAGAATTGCGTCTGCCCCTCATAGACCCAGAGCAGCGAGTTGCGCATCGGGGTGCGGAAATCGGGCGTCCACAAATCGGCGCCGCGCCGGAACTTGCCGTCCCAGCTATGGGTGAACTCGTGCGGCAACAGGTTGCGGCGGCCCGGCCCCGAATCCCATTCGGTGAAATAGCCCGGCGTCACGCCATTTTCGGATGAGCGGTGATGCTCCAGCCCGATGCCGCCCAGCTGGTCGCTGATCGACAGCAGGAATTCGTAATGATCGTAATGCTGCGCGCCGAACGCCTTGACCGCCTGATCCACCAGACGCTGATGCGCGGCGATCTGCTCGGGCTTGGCGGCGAGTTCGGCGGGGTTGTCCGCAAAGACGTTCAGGTTCACGCGCGGGGTCAGCGGGAAGACCTTGCCGTACTTGCCCGCCAGCACCGGCGAATCGACCAGGATCTCGTAATTGGTCGTGTCATAGGTGTAGGTCGATCCCGACGCCTTGGCCGGAACCGCGCCCGCCGCCGTCCAGCCGGTCGGGAAGATCGCCGTCATCTGGATCGGAATCTGGCGCGTGTAATAACCGGCCGGATAGAGGCTGACCGAATTGGGTTGCAGCGAGATCATCGTCGGGGTGACCGCGATGCGGCCCTGATCGGGCTTGGTCGCCGACAGGAACTGGAATTCTAGGTCCAGCTGCTTCGCGCCTGCCGGCACATCGATATGGAAGGCGAAGACGTCGACCGGATCGCGCGTCCAGGGCAGGGTGCGGCCATTCGCCTTGATGACCAGGCCTGCCAGCTTTTCGATCTCGCCGCGCGGATTGTGCGCGCCGGGCAGCCATTTCGGGAAGAGCAGTGCCATCGGCCCCGCCTTCGCGACGGGGATCGTTTCCTTCACGCGGAAGATGCCGCGATCGGTATCGGTGGCGTCGACCACCAGCCTGATCGTGCCCGGATAGGGGGTGTCGACCGCATCGGGGATGGTGTTGACGAAGGGCAGGGGGGCCGCCGGGGCGGAATTGCCCGAGGGAACCTGGGCCAGCGAGACGGCGGCGGACGAAAGCAGGGACGCAACGATCAGCGAGCGAAACACGGGACGGATCATGAATAGCCTTTTGCGGCGAAAAGAGATGCGGGCAGGTTAGGCACCCGATAGGCCAGTCGTCCAGACCCTTTTGGCGGTCGCCTGGGTAGCGCAACCTGCAGCCTAACTCCCGCCGCCCAACACGTTGACGGTGAAGGCGACCACGCCGAGGTTGAAGATGAACGCCGCCAGGCACTGGCCCGTCACCACCCGCCGCATGCCGCGCGAGGTGATCGAGACGTCCGATGTCTGGAAGGTCATGCCCAGCGTCACCGAGAAATAGAGGAAATCCCAGTAATCGGGCTCCGGCGTGTCGGGAAATTGCAGGCCCCCAACATCCCCCTTCTCGCCCGCGCTATAGAAGAGATGCGCATAATGCAGCGCATAGACGATGTTCGAGAACAGCCAGGCGAGGATCAGCGTGCCGACGACCAGCGCGATGGTGACGACGCTGTTCCGCCCGCGCAATTCGCCGCCGACCGCGACGAGAATGACGAACAGCACCACGCCGCAAAAGACCAGCAGGACCGCGCGATTGGCGTCGTTTCGCGCCGCCCGCCGCCGCATCCGCGCCGCCTCTCCCTGCCGCAGCAACGGTATCAACGACGCCAGGAACAGGAACGCCGCCAGATCGAACCCGGCCAGGATGCCGCGCGTCAGCCCCAGCGTCGGGATCAGCAGCGCCCCTGAAAGGAGGAGGATCAGCGCGAAGGCCACGAAGCGCGGCGGCGCGATGCGGTCGCCGATATGGGTCTTCAGGCGCTGCCAGCGGGTGGTGGTCATGGACGCCTTTTTAGGCGCGCCGGGACAGGCTTGGCTATGGCCGGGTCAAGAGGACCAGGCCAGATGCAAAGTGTAATCCGGCAGGTGAAAACCGGCGCTGTCCCAACTCATCAAGATTTGAGCGGGGACCATGGGCAGGCCCGAGATCAGTAGCATAAGGAAGGCCCGCTTGCGTCCCCGATCCGTCAGGCGCTCCCATAGCCATCCCGACGCTAGATATAGAGGAATCGCGGCCAGCCAGCCCCACGCCACGCCGATCGCCATCGACATGCGGTCATGCACGATGCTGCCGGACCATAAGGCGGACAGGCACCATCCCAGTCCGAAATAGCTCCCCCAGATCACATTGCTCCCCCACTGCCCCAGCCAGAGGCCGAACAACAGGGTCGGCAGAACCGAGCAGGCGATCATGGGCAGGGCCACGAAGCAACACCGGAATGCCGTCTTGTCCACGAAGATCGCCCTGCCTTTGCTGCCGACCCCATGGGGCATGGCGGGCAGGATCGGGCAAGGCCTGTTCGGCGGCGTGCGGGGGGATGGATGGAATGAAGACAGACCCTGCATCGGCCATGCACAGATGGCCCATATCGGAGAGGAAGCGGGGCGCCCGCCCCCTCCCCGCGACGAACTTAGTTGCGCAGGCTGTCCGGTACGATGCCGCCATTTTCGGCCAGCTTGGCCATTACCGCCTTGTGAAGCGCGATATTCTGTTCGGCCGAGCCATCCTCGGCGGCGTGCACGCCGAGTTCGTCGGCCAGTTCCTTGCGCGCGGCCAGGCTGGAATCCAGGTCAAGCAGCTTGAGCAGATCGACGATCGAGCTTTGGTAATTGCCGCCGCCATTCTTCATCGACGCCATCTCGGCGAGCACCGCGCCGACGTCGACCGATTGCGGCGCAGATGGCGCGGCGGGCGTCGCCTCCGCCACCGGAGCAGGGGCGGGGGCCGGCTGCTGCGGAGCGGCCTGGGTCGTGGTGGGCGCGGGGGCCGGTGCCGCATTGGCGGGCTTCGCGCCGCCATGATGGAAGATCTTGCCCAGAATATTGCCGAAGATGCTCATAACGCAGACTCCCTCATCGATTTGCCCAGCGGCATTGCCAGGCTCCAACGATGCGATCGGCATTCGGGTCCGATGGGCGACGGAACGTCCCGCGTCACGGCGCGCTTAGACGCCTAGTCGAATAATCTTAGGAGCTTAATGGCATGAGCATTCGCGCAACCGCCCTTGGTGCCGCCGCCCTGCTGGCCCTTGCGGGCTGTAACCGCAGCGAGCCGCAGGCGCAGAGCAACGCCGCCACCGACATGACGGTCGACAACGGCATGACCGAGGCCTCGCCCAATTCGGGCGCCACGGCGGCCGCGCTTCCCGCCGCCCAGGTCTTCGCCAATGCGGCGGCGGCAAGCGACGCCTTCGAGATCGAGACGTCCAGACTGGCCCTGACCAACGGCGCCTCGGCATCGGTCAAGTCCTATGCGCGCAAGATGATCGAGGCACATACCGCCTCGACCGCCAAGCTGAAGACCGCGGCGGGTTCGGCCACCCCGGCGATCACCCCCGATCCCGCGTTGAACGCCGAGCAGCAGGCGAAGCTGGACCAATTGAAGGGGCTGAACGGCACCGCGTTCGACCAGGCCTATATCGCCGAGCAGACCGCCGGGCATCAGCAGACGCTCGACACGCTCAAGGCCTATGCCGCGACCGGCGACTCCGCGCCGCTCAAGACCTTCGCGACCGGCTTGATCCCGACGGTCACCGCGCATCTGAACATGGCCAAGGGCCTGAACGCCTGACGCCGACCCAGCCCCCTCTCCGCCTTGGGCGGGGTGGGGGCTGGGGCCATCCATCGCGGCGACTGAGATGGATCAACGCCGGACCGATCCGTTCATGGCATCTTGCCGCCATGGCCGATTCCGCCCCCCATTCCGCCGCGCTGATCATCATCGACATGATCAACGATCTTGATTTCGAGGGCGGCGAGCAATTGCGCGAACCCGCCGAGGCCGCCGCCCGGCGGATCACCGCGCTCCGCGACGAGGCGGATGCGGCGGAGGTGCCGGTCATCTATGTCAACGACAATTTCGGCCATTGGCATTCGGAGCGCTCCTCGATCGTGGAGCATTGCGACCGCAAGGACAGTCCGGGCCGCGCGCTGATCGCCGCGCTGCGTCCGCGCGACCGGGACTATTTTGTCGTAAAGCCCCAGTTTTCGGGTTTCTATGCGACCAACCTGCCGGTGTTGCTGCCGCAACTGGGGGTGAGCCGGGTGATCCTGACCGGGGTGGCGGCGGACATTTGCGTGCTATTCACCGCCGCCGATGCGCATATGCGCGAATATGAGCTGTGGGTACCCGGCGACACGGTGGCGAGCGAGAGCGACTCGCACCGTCGCTGGGCGCTGGAGATCATGCGGCACAGCATGTGCGCAGAAACCCGCACGACCGACAGGCTGGCACTTTCCGATTGGCTGGCCAAGGAGGCGTGATCGCACTCTAGCGCCGGGGCGCTCGCTCCCCTAGATACCGCCACCTCTATGGCACGGATCGAAACCCCCAAGCGCGTGCGCGGCACGCAGGACATCTTCGGCGACGAGCAGCGCCGCTTTGCGCATGTGCTGCGGACGTTCGAGCATGTCCACGCCCTCTACGCCTTTCAGCGGCTCGACCTGCCGGTGTTCGAGGATACGCAGGTCTTCGCCCGCTCGATCGGCGAGACGACCGACGTCGTGTCGAAGGAGATGTACACCTTCCCCGATCGCGGCGGCGACATGCTGACGCTGAGGCCCGAATTCACTGCGGGGATCGCGCGCGCCTATCTGACCGAGGGGTGGCAGCAATATGCGCCGCTCAAGCTCGTCACCTCGGGGCCGGTCTTCCGCTATGAGCGCCCGCAAAAGGGGCGGTATCGCCAGTTCCACCAGATCGACGCCGAGATCCTCGGCGCGGCCGAACCGGCGGCGGATGTCGAATTGCTGGTCATGGCCGACCAGTTGCTGCGCGAACTGGGCATATCCGAGGGCGTGACGCTCCAGCTCAACACGCTGGGCGATGCCGCGACGCGCGACGCCTGGCGCGACGCGCTGGTCGCACATTTCGAGGCGCACCGGGATCAGTTGTCCGAGGACAGTCTGGTGCGGCTGGAGAAGAACCCGCTGCGCATCCTCGATTCGAAGGACCCGCGCGACGGGCCGATCGCCGATGCCGCGCCGGATATCGATGCCTATCTGACGCCCGAAGCGCGCGCCTTTTTCGACGCGGTGACGGCGGGGCTGGATGCGGCGGGCGTCGCCTGGACGCGCAATGCGCGGCTGGTGCGTGGCCTGGATTATTATCGCCACACCGCATTCGAGTTCGTCACCGACCGGCTGGGCGCGCAAGGCACCGTGCTGGCGGGCGGCCGCTATGACGGGCTGATCGAGTCGCTGGGCGGCCCCGCCACGGCGGGCGTGGGCTGGGCGGCGGGTGTCGAGCGGCTGGCGATGCTGCTCGACGAGCCTGCCAAGCCGACCATCGATGCGGTCGTCGTGCCGATGGGCGCGGCGGCGGAGCTGCGCGCGACCGGCCTGGTCGCCGAGTTGCGGCGGGCCGGGCTGTCGGTCGATATGGCCTATAAGGGTAATATGAAGCGCCGGATGCAGAAGGCCGACGCCCAAGGCGCTCGCCACGCGATCATCCTGGGCGACGACGAACTGGCGGCGGGCGTCGCAGGCGTCAAGCTGCTCGCCGACGGCACCCAGACCCAGGTACCGCTGGCCGAGTTGGCGGGAGCGCTGGCGCAGGCATGAAGACCATCTCCGCCGAACGCATCGCGCAGATCGAGGCGCGACGCGACGAACTGCAGGCGATGATGGCCACCGGCGACCTGCCCTCGGACCGTTTCGTCGCGGTGTCGAAGGAATATGCCGAGCTGGAACCGGTCGCCAATGCCGCCGCCGAAGTGCGCCGGTTGCGGCAGGAGGCCGACAGCCTGGCCTTCATGGCGCAGGATGGCGACGACGAGTTGCGCGAGATGGCGGCGGAGGAACTCCACGCCAACCGCAATGCGTTGGCCGAGGCGGATCGGCATCTGGCGCTCGCCCTGCTCCCCCGCGACGCCGCCGACGAGCGTGCGGCGATGCTCGAAATCCGCGCCGGAACGGGCGGCGACGAGGCGGCCCTGTTCGCGGGTGACCTGTTCCGCATGTATCAGCGCTATGCCGAGCGGCAGGGCTGGCGGGTCGAACTGATCTCCGCCTCGGTGCCCGACACGGGTGGTTACAAGGAAGTCGTCGCCTCGGTCGCCGGGGCGGGCGTTTTCGCCAAGCTGAAATTCGAATCCGGCGTCCACCGGGTTCAGCGCGTGCCCGTCACCGAATCGGGGGGGCGGATCCACACCTCGGCGGCGACCGTCGCGGTGCTGCCCGAAGCGGAGGAGGTCGACCTCCAGATCGACGACAAGGATTTGCGCATCGACATCTACCGCTCGTCGGGCGCGGGTGGGCAGCATGTCAACACGACCGACTCGGCGATCCGCATCACGCACATTCCGACCGGCCTGGTCGTGATCCAGCAGGACGAGCGCTCGCAGCACAAGAACCGCGCCAAGGCGATGAAGGTGCTGCGGACCCGCCTGTACGAAGCCGAGCGCGAACGGCTGGCGGCGGAGCGGGCGGGGACGCGCCGATCGATGGTCGGCTCGGGTGACCGATCGGAGCGGATCCGCACCTATAATTTCCCGCAAGGCCGGGTGACCGATCACCGGATCAACCTGACCCTCCATCGCCTGCCCGAAATCCTGGAAGGCGAACTGGACGAACTGATCGGCGCGCTGCTGGCGGAGGATGAGGCCGAACGGCTCGCCGCGCTCGATGGGTGAGGGGGGTATCACCCTCACTGCCGACACGCGCCACCCCGGCGAAGGCCGGGGTTCAGGCGCCACGCCCTTCGAGGCGCGCCGTGACCTTCGCTTGCGAGCCGGCTGCGACTGGACCCCGGCCTTCGCCGGGGTGGTAGGTTTGGTGTAGTGGACGTCCGTACCGCGCTCTCCCAAGCCGCAGCGCGTTTCGCCTTTTCTCCCACCGCGCGGCTCGATGCCGAACTGCTGCTCGCCCATGCGCTGGGGATCGAGCGCAATGCCCTGCTGCTCGACCTGACCCGGCCCGCACCCGACGGCTTCTGGCCGCTGGTCGAGCGCCGCGCCGCACAGGAACCCGTCGCCTATATCACCGGCGTCCGCGGTTTCTGGACCTTGGACCTGATGGTCGGCCCTGGCGCGCTGATCCCTCGCGCCGATAGCGAGACGCTGATCACCGCGGCCCTGGCGCATTTCGGGGATCGCCCGCCCGCCACGCTGCTCGACCTCGGCACCGGACCGGGGACGCTGCTGCTCGCCTTGCTCGACGAATGGCCGGGGGCGAGGGGGCTGGGCGTCGACCGCTCGGCCGAGGCGCTGGGCTATGCGGTCGCCAATGCCTCCGCCTGCGGCATGGCCGATCGCGCGCGCTTCGTGCGCGGCGACTGGGCGAGCGCCTTGAGCGGGCCGTTCGACTGCATCGTCACCAACCCCCCTTATATCGGAACGGCGGAGCCCTTGTCCGCCGAGGTACGCGATTACGAACCCGGCGCCGCCTTGTTTGCCGGGCCGGACGGGCTGGCCGATTACCGGCGGCTCGCCCCCGAACTGCGCCGCCTGCTGGCGCCCGGCGGCGCGGCGGTGGTGGAGATCGGGCATGAACAAGCCGATGCCGTCACCTCGCTTCTGGAGGCGCAGGGATTCGCCGTGACGCTCCACCGCGATCTGGGCGGGCGGCCGCGTGCCCTATTGGCACATTGAACAATCGCGATGATGCCCCATATTTCGCTTGAAGGACATAGGTCCGACCCGCTAGAGCGGGCACAGGGGCACGCGAACATTCGGCACTCTCACCGTTTTTCGGGGTCGTTTGATTTCGGGCCGATGCCCATACCCTTCGTCATGCAGTCGCTGCTGTCCGGCGGCCGTGGCAAGCGCCCCCTGGGCGCCAGAGCTTCGCATCGCGCGGGACGCGCGGTGCCGGGAAAAGTGGACCTTGTTGGTTTGACGACTAAGGACGAACAGCTTGATCAATAATCGGCAGGCCGGCCGCCGTCGCGGTCGTGGTGGCGGCAATAGTGGTGGGCAGCGTCCGGGTGGCAATCCCGGCCGTTCCGACAATGGCAATCGCATCGACAACCGCGCGCGCGGCAACGCCAATCAGTTGTACGAAAAGTACAAGAATCTGGCGACCGAGGCGCAGCGTCAGGGCGACCGGGTCAACACCGAATATTATTGGCAGTTTGCCGATCACTATTTCCGGGTGTTGAGCGAAAGCCGCTCGCGCTTCGAGGAGCAGAATCAGCGTCGCCAGCGCGAGGATTCGCGCGACGACCAGTATGACGACGGCTTCGAAAATGAATCCGAGGATTATGGCGACGAGGGCGATCCCATTCGCCCCGGCGAACAGCAGGGCGAGGCCGAGCAGCCGCGTCGCGAGCGCCAGGTCCGCGACAGTCAGCCCCGCGAAATTCAACAGCGCGAAACCCAACAGCGCGAGCCTCAACAGCGCGAAGATCGCCCTCGTCGCGACCGTGACGAGCGCCCGCGCCGTGAAGCGCGTGACGATCGTCGCCCGGCCCGCGTCGAACAGCCGGTCATGACCGAAGAGGCACAACCGGTGGTCGCCGCCGAGGCTCCCGCGCCCCAGGTCGAGGAGGAAGCGCCCCGTCGTCGCGGTCGTCCGCGTCGCGAGCGCCCGGTCGAGGTTCAGGAAAGCGCCGAGCCTGCCGGCTTCGACGCCGACCGTCTGCCGCCCGCGCTCAGCCCGGCACCCGAGGCCGAGGCTCCCGTCGAGGAAAAGCCGCGTCGCCGTCGGGTCCGCGCGGCCGCTCCGATCGAGCCGGAAGCGGCGGCGGGCTGATCCGCCCACCCGGGCGCCATGCCCGTTCGGAACCGCAAAGGGCCGGTCTTCGCATCATGCGGGGACCGGCCCTTTCTCGTTCGGGGATCAGCGCCGGTAGACATCCTCGTCATGGCCTGACCCGGAGCTGAGGAAGACCAGCCCCATCAGCGCACCGGTCAGCAAGACCATGCCTCCAATTCCGCCGATCACCCCCAATATCGTCACCCCGTTGAGGGGGCCATGGACATGGGCCAGCACGGCCAGCGAAAAGCCGACCGCAACGGCGGCGGCCAGCGTCATCCACGCCATGATGCGACGGAACCGTGCCCAAGCGAAAGCCGCCTGCTCCGGATCGTCGAGACCGGGTGGGGGAGGGCTCATGCCCCGACTATGGCTGCGGTGCGCGGTCGGAACAAGCCGCTCCCATGGCGACCCCCGCGGCGATGGGGTCAGGTGGGTCGCCGGGTGGGGCGTATCGGTATCCTAGCCCAGATGCCCTGTGCGATCGCGTTGATCTCCAGCCGGATCGGGTGGCGCAACGCATAGATCACCGCCAGCCATGCGAGCACCCCCGCGATAGCGGACAGACACAGCAGCCCCAGCCCGACCGTCTCGGGCGCGGCGACCCAGCAATAGACTGCGAGCAACGGCGCCACCGTCGCCAGCGTCGCGCTCAGGCTTTGCGCATAGACGATCAGCATTCCGCGCCACCGGAATTGGGTCAGTGGTCGCATCAGCCCGGCATAGAGGATGAACCAGATCGCGCCATACAGGATGCGCGATGCCGCCGCCCATTCCAGGCCGATCGACGCGCCGAGCACCAGCAGCCCGATCGAGGCAATCGTGTCCAGCGCATTGACCAGCACCAGCCGCCGGATACGGCCGAGCAGGATCGGCAGTTCGAAATGCAACGGGATGGCGGCGAAGAAGAGCTGCCCGATCGCGATCCAGCTCAATAGCGGCGCGACCCCGGCCCAGCGGGGGCCGTAAAGCAGCAGCACGATCGGCGTCGCGGCGGTCGCCAGAAACGCCATGGCGGGCCAGGTCGCCCCGCTATAGGCGGCGACCACGCGCTGATAGGGCGCGGCCAGTTCGGCCCCCGCATCGCGCAACCGGGCAAAGGCGGGGTAGAAGACGCCGTCGACCGCCCCGCTGACCAGCATCTGCAACTGCGCACCCAGGCTGGAGCCACGGCTGAACAGCCCGACGGCGGTCAGGCCCAGAACGCGCCCGACGACCAGATCGGGGCTGCGTGAGCTGATCGCGTCGCTGATATAGAGGAGCGAACTGTTGGATCCGAAGCGCAGGATCGGGCCAATTCCCTTCAGGCTGGGCGGAAAGGGCGGGCGGATACCCGAGCGCCACTGGCCGATCAGCGCACGCGCGACCTGCTGTCCCACCGCGGCCCAGGCCAGCGCAAAGGCCGAGAATCCGGCCCAGGCCAACCCCAGCGACAGCGCCGCGTTGACCACCGCCGCGCCGACGCTGACCATGAACATCGAATAATAGTCCATCCTTCGTTGCAGCATCGCACTGGGCACGATGCCGAAGGGGACGATCAGATAGGAGCTGGCGATGATCACCAGCAACGGCGTCAACCGCGCATTGTCATAGAACCGCGCGACCGGCCAGGCGAGCGCGAGGATCAACAGGCCGATACCGAAGGCGAAGATCACCGAGACGGAGAAACAGGTCCGGATCTGCTCTTCGGTCAGATCGCGCTCCCCCGCGACGAAACGCCGGATGCCGAAATCCTGCAACGCCGACACCATCAGCGCGGCGGACAGGGCGATCGAGTAGAGCCCCATCTCCGGCGGAGACAGGAAGAAGCGGGAGATGAGCACGCTGACGATGAACTGGACTGCGAAGGCGATATATTGCGCGCCGATCGACCAAAGCGCCGCGCCGCGCACCGATGCACCGCTCATCGCCCGGTCTCCCGATCGGCCATGCCCTCGGTACGCGCCAGCCTATGGCACCGTGATATCCGGGTGGCCCAAGATCGCAGGAGTACCCGCCGCATCATGACCGCAGAATGGCAGAGTGGATATCGTAGGGCGAGCGTCTCCATCAGCGCGCTATGATCGCCACGTCCGACCTGGGTGATCCGGTTCAAGCTGGCGATCCATCTGCTCTTGGCCTGCCGGATTACCCGAATGCCCCGGTCGAGCAGGGCATAGCGCTCGATGATGGCGGACGAGCCATCAGTCGAACGGCCCTCGACGATCGCCAGCTCGAAGTCGCCGAAGCTTTGCGC